>NZ_JBICXC010000030.1:0-1051 GCF_043200075.1 Streptomyces sp. NPDC048481 | reverse complement strand
CGTCCTACACCCTTACCCCGGGACAACCACCGCCCGGGATGGACTACCTTCCTGCGTCACCCCATCACTCACCTACTAACCGCTTGGTTCGGCGGCTCCACCACTTTCCTTTCCCCGAAGGGTCCGGAACGGCTTCACGGCCTTAGCATCACGATGCTCGATGTTTGACGCTTCACAGCGGGTACCGGAATATCAACCGGTTATCCATCGACTACGCCTGTCGGCCTCGCCTTAGGTCCCGACTTACCCTGGGCAGATCAGCTTGACCCAGGAACCCTTAGTCAATCGGCGCACACGTTTCTCACGTGTGAATCGCTACTCATGCCTGCATTCTCACTCGTGAACCGTCCACAACTACCTTCCGGTGCTGCTTCACCCGGCACACGACGCTCCCCTACCCATCCACACAGGCGTTGGCCCTATTGTGTGAATGACACGACTTCGGCGGTACGCTTGAGCCCCGCTACATTGTCGGCGCGGAATCACTAGACCAGTGAGCTATTACGCACTCTTTCAAGGGTGGCTGCTTCTAAGCCAACCTCCTGGTTGTCTCTGCGACTCCACATCCTTTCCCACTTAGCGTACGCTTAGGGGCCTTAGTCGATGCTCTGGGCTGTTTCCCTCTCGACCATGGAGCTTATCCCCCACAGTCTCACTGCCGCGCTCTCACTTACCGGCATTCGGAGTTTGGCTAAGGTCAGTAACCCGGTAGGGCCCATCGCCTATCCAGTGCTCTACCTCCGGCAAGAAACACACGACGCTGCACCTAAATGCATTTCGGGGAGAACCAGCTATCACGGAGTTTGATTGGCCTTTCACCCCTAACCACAGGTCATCCCCCAGGTTTTCAACCCTGGTGGGTTCGGTCCTCCACGAAGTCTTACCTCCGCTTCAACCTGCCCATGGCTAGATCACTCCGCTTCGGGTCTTGAGCGTGCTACTGAAACGCCCTGTTCGGACTCGCTTTCGCTACGGCTTCCCCACTCGGGTTAACCTCGCAACACACCGCAAACTCGCAGGCTCATTCTTCAAAAGGCACGCAGTCACGAGA
>NZ_JBICXC010000029.1:0-1081 GCF_043200075.1 Streptomyces sp. NPDC048481 | reverse complement strand
GGCGTCGGAGAGGCGTTCGAGGAGGAGGAGTCCTGCGCCTTCGGCCCAGCCGGTGCCGTCGGCGTGGGCGGAGAAGGCTTTGCAGCGGCCGTCGGGGGCGAGGGCGCGTTGGCGGCTGAATTCGATGAAGGTGGAGGGGGTGGCCATGATGGTGGCGCCGCCGGTGAGGACGAGGTCGGTTTCGTGGGTGTGGAGGGCGTGGGTTGCTTGGTGGAGGGCGACGAGGCTGGAGGAGCAGGCGGTGTCGATGGTGATGGCGGGGCCTTGGAGGCCGAAGGTGTAGGCGATGCGGCCGGAGGCGATGGAGGGCATGGATCCGTTGGTGATGTAGCCCTCGTAGCCGGTGGGTGCGGGGTGGAGTCGGGCGCCGTAGTCGTCGTACATGATGCCGGTGTAGACGCCGGTGTTGGTGCCGTTGAGGGTGTGGGGGTTGATGCCGGCGCGTTCGAGGGTTTCGAGGGTGAGTTCGAGGAGGAGGCGTTGTTGGGGGTCGATGGTGAGGGCTTCGCGGGGGCTGATGCCGAAGTGGGCGGGGTCGAAGTGGGCGGCGGTGTGGAGGAAGCCGCCGTGGCGGGTGGTGGAGGTTCCGGTGTGGTCGGGGTCGGGGTGGTAGAGGTGGTCGAGGTCCCAGCCGCGGTCGGTGGGGAAGCCGGTGATGGCGTCGGTGTGGTGGGTGATGAGCTGCCAGAGTTCTTCGGGTGTGGTGACGCCGCCGGGGTAGCGGCAGGCCATGGAGACGATGGCGATGGGGTCGTCGTGGGTGTTGCGGTCATGGCGGGGGGTGCGGGCGGGAGCGGCAGTGGGTGTGGCCGTGGTGGGTGTGGTGGGGGTGAGGTGGGTGGTGATGTGGGTGGCGAGGGCGTGGGGGGTGGGGTGGTCGAAGATGAGGGTGGAGGGCAGGCGTAGTCCGGTTTCGTGGTTGAGGCGGTTGCGTAGTTCGACGGCGGTGAGGGAGTCGAAGCCGAGTTGTTTGAAGGCTTGGTCGGTGGCGAGGTGTTGGGGTTGGGTGTGCAGGACGGCGGCGCAGACGCGGGTGACGAGTTCCCGGACGGCGGCGGCCCGTTCCACCTCAGACAGACCA
>NZ_JBICXC010000028.1:0-1422 GCF_043200075.1 Streptomyces sp. NPDC048481 | reverse complement strand
AACACAGTGGACGCGAGCAACTGAGGACAAGCCCTCGGCCTATTAGTACCAGTCAGCTTCACCCATTACTGGGCTTCCACATCCGGCCTATCAACCCAGTCGTCTACTGGGAGCCTTACCCCATCAAGTGGGTGGGAATACTCATCTCGAAGCAGGCTTCCCGCTTAGATGCTTTCAGCGGTTATCCCTCCCGAACGTAGCCAACCAGCCATGCCCTTGGCAGAACAACTGGCACACCAGAGGTTCGTCCGTCCCGGTCCTCTCGTACTAGGGACAGCCCTTCTCAATATTCCTGCGCGCGCAGCGGATAGGGACCGAACTGTCTCACGACGTTCTAAACCCAGCTCGCGTACCGCTTTAATGGGCGAACAGCCCAACCCTTGGGACCGACTCCAGCCCCAGGATGCGACGAGCCGACATCGAGGTGCCAAACCATCCCGTCGATATGGACTCTTGGGGAAGATCAGCCTGTTATCCCCGGGGTACCTTTTATCCGTTGAGCGACGGCGCTTCCACAAGCCACCGCCGGATCACTAGTCCCGACTTTCGTCCCTGCTCGACCCGTCGGTCTCACAGTCAAGCTCCCTTGTGCACTTACACTCAACACCTGATTGCCAACCAGGCTGAGGGAACCTTTGGGCGCCTCCGTTACTCTTTAGGAGGCAACCGCCCCAGTTAAACTACCCATCAGACACTGTCCCTGATCCGGATCACGGACCCAGGTTAGACATCCAGCACGACCAGAGTGGTATTTCAACGACGACTCCACAACCACTGGCGTGGCCGCTTCAAAGTCTCCCACCTATCCTACACAAGCCGAACCGAACACCAATATCAAACTGTAGTAAAGGTCCCGGGGTCTTTCCGTCCTGCTGCGCGAAACGAGCATCTTTACTCGTAGTGCAATTTCACCGGGCCTATGGTTGAGACAGTCGAGAAGTCGTTACGCCATTCGTGCAGGTCGGAACTTACCCGACAAGGAATTTCGCTACCTTAGGATGGTTATAGTTACCACCGCCGTTTACTGGCGCTTAAGTTCTCAGCTTCGCCACACCGAAATGTGACTAACCGGTCCCCTTAACGTTCCAGCACCGGGCAGGCGTCAGTCCGTATACATCGCCTTACGGCTTCGCACGGACCTGTGTTTTTAGTAAACAGTCGCTTCTCGCTGGTCTCTGCGGCCACACCCAGCTCGAGGAGCAAGTCCTCTCACCAAACGTGGCCCCCCTTCTCCCGAAGTTACGGGGGCATTTTGCCGAGTTCCTTAACCATAGTTCACCCGAACGCCTCGGTATTCTCTACCTGACCACCTGAGTCGGTTTAGGGTACGGGCCGCCATGAAACTCGCTAGAGGCTTTTCTCGACAGCATAGGATCATCCACTTCGCCACAATCGGCTCGGCATCAGGTCTCAGACTATGTG
>NZ_JBICXC010000026.1:0-4200 GCF_043200075.1 Streptomyces sp. NPDC048481 | reverse complement strand
TGGCGAGGTGTTGGGGTTGGGTGTGCAGGACGGCGGCGCAGACGCGGGTGACGAGTTCCCGGACGGCGGCGGCCCGTTCCACCTCAGACAGACCAGCCGTCTGTTCCCGCCACGTGGTGCCGGATGTCGTCCCGGAACGTCGTCGGGGAGCGGGGGCCATGCGTCGGAGAAGTGCGGGGAGTTCGTTCCGTTCGGCGAGCGTGGTCAGTGTGGTGCGGTCCCAGCGCACGGGTGCGAGCAGCGGGGCGTCGAGGGCGAGCGCGGCATCGAGGAGGGCGGTGCCCTCGGCGTTCGTCAGGGGGGTCATGCCGGCGGTGGTCCAGCGGGCGGTCTCGCTGCTGCTGAGAGTCGATCCCATTCCCTCGGCCCACAGTCCCCAGGCGAGTGAGGTGGCCGGGAGCCCTCGGGCGTGCCGGTACTCGGCGAGCGCGTCCAGGAACGTGTTCGCGGCGGCGTAGTTCGCCTGGCCCGAGGAGCCGAGCAGGCCCGTGACCGACGAGTAGAGAACGAAGGCCGCCAACGGTTGGTCGAGGGTGGCCCGGTGGAGGTTCCAGGCCGCGTCGACCTTGGCGGTCAGCACCGGGGTGAGCTGGTCGGGCCGCAGACTGGCGAGCGTCGCGTCGGACACCGTGCCGGCGGAGTGGACCACGCCGGTGAGGGGACCGGTGGCCGTGATCTCGTCGATCAGTGCACGTACGGCGTCGAAGTCGCTGACGTCGCAGGCGACCACGCTCGTGGGAGTTCCCGCGGCCGCGAGTTCCTCGACCAGTTCACGGGTGCCCGGTGCGTCCGCACCCCGTCGCGACACCAGTACCAGACGGCCAACGTCCGGCCGGCCCGCCAGGTAGCGGGCGGTGACGGCGCCCAGCGCCCCCGTCCCGCCGGTGATGAGGATGGTGCCGTGGGTGAAGTCGGTGGTCGGGTTGGTGGTTTGGGGGGTGGTGGGGGTGAGTTGGGGGGTGAGGAGGGTGTTGTTGTGGAGGGTGAATTGGGGGGTGTGGGTGGTGATGGCGTGGGTGAGGTGGTGGGTGTCGGTGGGGGTGAGGGGGGTGTGGGGGAGGTCTCCGTGGGTGATGGTGTGGGGGTTTTCGGTGTGTGCGGTGCGGAGGAGGCCGGTGAGGGCGGTGTGGGGGAGGTGGGTGTGTGGGTGGTGGGGGGTGGTTGCGGTGGTGGTGAGGACGGTGAGGCGGGTGTCGGTGAGGGCGGGTGTCGAGAGCCAGGTCTGGAGGTCGGTCAGCACGGTGGTGGTGATCCGGTGGAGGGCTCCGATGACGTCCGCGTCATCCCCACTGGCGTCCACGTCTGCCGTCGGGACTCGGTAGAGGACCACGGCAGGGACGGGGGCGCCGTCCGCCAGGGCGTCGAGGAGCGCGCCGAGATCCGCATAGTGGGCCCTGACCCGCAGCAGTCGTTCGGCTCCGCCGATCTGCACCCAGTCCGCGTGCCCGCCGTCCCCCTCTTCCTCCGCCTCGTCCTCCGCGGGAGCGAGGGGTGTGCCCGTGTCGACCGGCAGCCACTCCATCGACGACACGGCTGTTGGTGGTGTGAGGGTGTGGGGGTCTGCGGTGGCGAGGGTGAGGTGGGTGATGGTGAGGGTGGGGGTGCCGTCGGGGGTGTAGGCGTGGAGGGTGTGGGTGTTCGGTTTGGTGGGGTGGGGGGTGGTGTGGATGTGGAGTGTGGTGGGGGGTTGGTGGGTGGGGTGGGTGGTGACGTCGGTGAAGGTGTAGGGGAGGCGGAGGGGGGTGTCGGTGTCGGTTGTGGTGGGGGTGATGAGGGGGTGGAGTGCGGCGTCGAGGAGGGCGGGGTGGATGTGGTGGCCGTCTGGGTTGGTGTGGGGGGTGGGGAGGGTGACGTGGGTCCAGCCGGTGGTGGGCCAGTGGTTGGTGAGGCCGCGGAAGGTGGGGCCGTAGTGGTAGCCGTGGTCGGTGAGGGTGGGGTAGAAGGCGGTGAGGTCGGCGGGTTGGCCGAGGTCTTCAGTGGGTGGGGGTGTGTGGGTTGTGGGGGGTGTGGTGGTGAGGGTGCCGGTGGCGCGCAGGGTCCAGGCCTGGTCGGTGGTGGTGTCGGGGGTGCGGGTGTGGATGGTGAGGTGGCGTTGGTCGTCGGTGGGGGTGTCGACGGTGAGCTGGAGTTGGGCGGGGAGGGTGATGGGGGAGTGGAGGGTGAGTTCGGCGAGGTGGGGGTGGTCGAGTTGGTCGCCGGCGTGGAGTGCGATGTCGAGGAGTGCGGTGCCGGGCAGGAGGGTGGTGCCGGCGATGGTGTGGTCGGCGAGCCAGGGATGGGTGCGGGTGGTGAGGGTGGTCGTGAACAGGTGGCTGCCGTCGGGTTGTTCACTGGATGCGGCGAGGAGCGGGTGGTCGGCCGGGCCGAGTCCGATCTGTGTGGCGTCGGTGCGTGGTTCCGCGGCAAGCCAGTAGTGGGTGCGGGTGAAGGGATAGGTGGGCAGGGGGGCGGGGGGTGTGTCGGTGGTGGGCCAGGTGAGGCCGTGGGGGGTGGCGGTGTGGAGGGCGGCGAGGGCTTCAGCGAAGACCTGACTCTGGTCGGTGCGCGGGTTCTGCGTGGCGATGCAGACGGTGTTGTCGGTGGCGTCGGCGTTGTCGCTGGTGTCAGCGGCGGGTTCGTGGGTGCGGGAGTCGAGGGTGGTTCGCGTGAGGTGGGTGAGGGTGGTGTCGGGTCCGATTTCGAGGTAGGTGGTGACGCCCAGGTCGGCCAGGCTGGTGATGCCTTGGTGGTAGTGGACGGCGGTGCGGGCCTGGGTCGCCCAGTGGGTTGGATCGGTGAGCGTGGTGGCGACCTGTCCCGTGGTGTTCGTGATGACCGGGATCGCGGGTGCGTGATGGGTCAGCCGGCGGGCGGCCTCGGTGAGGTGGGGCAGCAGCGGGTCGAGGTGGCGTGAGTGGAAGGCGCCGGACACGGTGAGGGTGCGGTGAGAGATCTCCGCGGCATCCAGATCCTCAGCCAGTGCGGTGAGTGCGTCGTGGGTGCCGGCGAGGGTGGTGTGGTGGGGGGAGTTGTGTCCGGCGACGTCGATCTCGGGGTGGCGGTTGAGGATCTGGTGGAGTTGCTCGGCTCCCGCGTTGGCGCTGATCATGCTTGTGTGGGTGGGGAGTTGTTGCATGAGGTGGGCGCGGGTGGCGACGAGGGTGACGGCGTCGTCGAGGGTGAGCACACCCGCGGCGTGGGCCGCTGCGAGTTCCCCGATGGAATGCCCCATCAGGTAGTCGGGGGCCAGGCCGTGTTCGGTGAGGTAGGCGAACACCGCGGCCTCGAAGGCGAACAGTGCGGGCTGGGTGTACTGGGTGTGGTCGAGGAGCGCGGCGAGTTCGCTGCCGGGCTCGGCCCACATGACGTCCAACAGCGGCTGGTCGAGGTGGGTGTCGAAGCGCGCCGCGATGTCCGTGAGGAGGTGAGCGAACCGGGGGTGCGTTTCGGCGAGGGCGCGCCCCATACCCGCGTACTGCGAGCCCTGGCCGGTGAAGAGCACGGCGAGTTTGCCGGTCTGTGGGGTTCCGGTGGTGAGGCCGGGGTGGGTGTGTCCGGTGGCGAGGGCGCGGGTCTGGGTGAGGAGTTCCTCGCGGGTGTGGGCGTGCAGGACGGCGCGGTGGGTGTGGTGGTGGCGGCGGGCGAGGGCGTCGCCGATGGCGCTCGCGGTGAGTTCGGGGTGGGCGGCGGCATGGTCGGCCAGACGCTCGGCCGCACGCACCAGCTCCTCTCCCGTCCGCCCCGACAGCACCCAGGCCCTGCGCTCGGAATCGGGACCGTCGGTGACGATCGTCGGCTTCTCACTTCGAGCCGGGGGTTCTTCGATGATGACGTGGGCGTTGGTGCCGCTGATGCCGAAGGAGGACACGGCGGCGCGGCGCGGGGCGTCGGTGCTGGGCCAGGGGCGCGCCTCTGTGAGGAGGCTGATGGCCCCTGTCGTCCAGTCGATGTGGGGGGTGGGTTCGTCGGCGTGAAGAGTCGCGGGTAGTTGCTGGTGGTGCAGTGCCTGGACCATTTTGATGATGCCGCCGACGCCGGCGGCGGCCTGGGTGTGTCCGATGTTTGATTTCAGGGAGCCCAGGTAGAGCGGACGGTCGGCATCGCGTTGCGATCCGTAGGCGGCCATGAGGGCTTGGACTTCGATGGGGTCGCCGAGGGTGGTGCCGGTGCCGTGGGCTTCGATGGCGTCGATGTCGTCGGGGGTGAGTCGGGCGTTGGTGA
>NZ_JBICXC010000025.1:0-4882 GCF_043200075.1 Streptomyces sp. NPDC048481 | reverse complement strand
ACACCCCACCAAATGCCGCGCCACCAACGCACCCAACCCACCCGTACCACCCGTCACCAACACCGTCCCCCCACCCCACACCACACCCCGCCCGGATCCGGAGCCGGGCGCGGGCGAGGGTGCGAGGGTGGAGTCGGATGCCGGGGCAAGTGCGGTAGCGGGGGCAGAGGTCGGCACGGGTGCGCTGTCGGCCGCGGACGGGGAAGTGGTTACGGGTACCGCGAGGCGGCCGATCCTCGCCTGGTACCACCGGCCGTCGCGGAGCGACCATTCGGGCTCGCCGGACGAAGCGACACGACGCCAGGCATCAGCGGCGACGGTACGGGGTTCGTCGGCGTCCACCAGCACGAAGCGGCCCGGGTGCTCGGACTGCGCGGCCCGCACCAGGCCCCAGACCGGCGCGGCGGCCACCTCGCGCGGCGCATCGCCCTCCGGACCGGCCGCGCCCCGGGTGACCAGGATCAGCGTGCCGCCCGCGCGTGCCGGATCGTCCAGCCAGCGTTGCACCGCGCCGAGCACCGTGACGGCCAGCTCCAGTGCGGCCTCCGGGACGGAACCGGCGCCGGGTACGCAGTCGGCGACCACGACCGGGTGGTACACGCCGTCGAGTTCGGCCGGCGAGACCACCGGCACCGGATCGGCTCCTGCCAGGGGCGCCACCACGGCCGGCGCCCACGTCACCTCGAACAGCGTGTCCGAGACCCTGGCGACCGCATTCGGGGCCTCGCGCAATATGAGCGAGTCGACCACACCGGCCGGCCGCCCGGCCTCGTCGGCGAACTCCACGCGCACCGCCTCCGCACCACGGGCCGAGAGCCGCACCCGCAGGTCACGCGCGCCCGTACGGAACAGCCGCACACCCTGCCAGGCGAACGGCAGCACCGGACGAGAACCCGGCGCCCGGTCGCCGTGCACGCCGAAGCGGAGCCCGTGCAGGGCCGCGTCCAACAGGGCCGGGTGGATCGGGTGCCGGTCGACGGTCACGTCCTCTGGCAGCGTGATCTCCGCGTACACGTCGTCATCGTGCCGCCAGGCCGCACTCAGCCCCTGGAACGCCGGCCCGTATTCATAGCCCTGGTCGAGCAGTTCGACGTACAGGTCGTCCGTTGCGAGCGGCATCGCGTCGGCGGGCGGCCAGGGCTCCGGCTCGGTCGCGGCGGGCGGGAGGGACAGCGCGGTTGCTCTGGTGAGGGTTCCGGTGGCGTGGGTGGTCCAGGGTGTTCCGGGGTCGTCGGCGGGTCGGGAGTGGATGGCGAGGTCGGCCTGCTCACCGGCGGTGGTCACCTGGACCTGGACGTCCATCTGACCGTGTGCGGGCAGGGGCAAGGGCTGGGCGATGATCAGTTCGCCGACCTCGGTGTAGTCGGTGACCTCGGCGGCGTGCAGTGCCATGTCCAGCAGGGCCGTCCCCGGTACGAGGGCGATCCCGGCCACCGCGTGATCGGCCAGCCACGGGTGAGTGCTCACACCGATCCGGCCCGTCAGCACCGTCGACACGCCGTCAGCGGTCGTCACCGACGCCGCCAGCAGACCATGCCCGGACTCCCGCAGGCCGGCCGCACTCACTCCGACGGCCCCCTGCCCGGCGCCCGACCCGGACACGGGCTCCGACAGCCAATAGCGGCTGCGCTGGAAGGGGTAGGTGGGCAGGTCGAGATGGCGGACGGGGGCGGGCAGGTGCCAGTCCACGGAAACACCGGAGGCATAGAGGGCGGCGGCCGCGTTCAGCAAGGTCGCCTGCGCCGAGATGCCTTCCTTCGGGCGGCGCATCAGCGGGGCGAAGGACAACTCGGCCGGTTCGTCGAGGGTTTGGCGGGCGAGCGCGGTCAGGACCGCCTCCGGGCCCACCTCCACGAGCCGCGTCACACCCAGCCCGTGTGCCGCGGCCAGACCATCAGCAAAACGAACCGTCTCGCGCACATGCCGCACCCAGTAGCCAGGATCGGTCAGCTCCGCCGAGACGACTTGCCCGGTCACGTTCGAGACCACCGCCGTCGTCGGCTCGCTGTAGGTCACGCTCGCGGCGACCTGGGCGAACTTCTCCAGCATCGGATCCATCAGCCGGGAGTGGAAAGCATGCGAGACCGACAACCGGGTCGTCCGCACCCCGGCCTCAGCGGCACGGGCCGCCACCTGCTCCAGATCCCCGACGGAGCCGGACACCACCACCGCCGCAGGCCCGTTGACAGCCGCGACGTCCACGCCGAGTCCGGGGATCAACTCCTCCACCTGTTCAGGGTCCGCAGCCAGCGCCAGCATGCCTCCGCCTTGCGGCAGGGCCTGCATCAACGCCCCCCGCGCCGCCACCAGACGCGCCGCGTCCTCAAGCCCGAACACCCCCGCCGCGTACGCAGCCGAGATCTCCCCGACGGAATGGCCCAGCAGCACATCCGGGCTCACAGCCCAATGCCGCAGAACGGCCACCAGACCAGCCTGCACGGCAAACAAGCCCGCCTGAGTGAACACCGTCGCATCCACCAACGACGCATCCTGACCCCACACCACCTCACGAAGCGGCCTCGGCAGATGCCGGTCCAGCGCCTCGCACGCCTCGTCGAAAGCAGCCGCGAACACCGGCTCGGCGCCGTACAGTTCACGGCCCATACCCAGCCACTGCGACCCCTGCCCCGTGAACAACCACCCCGTCCGCCCCGCAGACACCCGCCCAGCGATCGCTCCGCTCCCCTCCGACGCGAACGCGGCCAGCTGCGTCAGCGCCTCCTCGCGGTCGGCGGCGACGACCACCGCCCGGTGCTCCAGCAGGGCACGCCCGCACGTCAACGCCGAAGCCACCTCGGCGACTTCGACATCGTCACGCCGGGACCACCACGACGCCAGCCGGGCAGCCGAAGCCGTCAGCGCCTCCGGCGAACGCGCCGACAGAGCGACCGCCACCGGTCCCTCGACCTGCGGGACGTTCCCTGCCCGTACCGGCTCGGGAGCCTGCTCGACGATCACGTGCGCGTTGGTGCCGCTGATGCCGAACGACGACACCGCCGCCCGCCGTGGACGGTCCAGCTCAGGCCAGGCACGCGCCTCGGTGAGCAGCTGAACGGCTCCGTCCTGCCAGTCGACCTGCGACGAGGGTGCGTCCACGTGCAGCGTCCGCGGCATCACACCGTGTCGCATCGCCTCCACCAGCTTGATGACGCCCCCGACGCCCGCGGCCGCCTGGGCGTGTCCCAGGTTCGACTTCAAGGAACCCAGGTACAGGGGTTCTTGACCGTCCCGGCCTTGTCCGTAGGTGGCCAGCAAGGCCTGCGCCTCGATCGGATCCCCGAGGCGCGTCCCCGTGCCGTGGCCTTCGACCAGGTCGACGTCGTCCCCGTCGAGTCGAGCGTTGGCGAGCGCGGCACGGATCACCCGCTGCTGCGAGGGCCCGTTCGGCGCCGTCAGGCCGTTCGACGCACCGTCCTGGTTCACCGCCGAACCCCGCACCACCGCCAGCAGCGGATGCCCCAGCCTTCGCGCGTCCGACAGCCGCTCCAGCAGCAGCAGGCCGACGCCCTCGGACCAGCCCGTGCCGTCCGCCGACTCGGCGAACGAGCGGCACCGGCCGTCGGCCGACAGGCCTCGCTGGCGGCTGAACTCCACGAACATCGCCGGGGTCGCCATCACGGTGACGCCACCCGCGACGGCCAGCGTGCACTCCCCCGACCGCAGCGCCTGCACCGCCAGGTGCAGGGCCACGAGCGACGACGAGCACGCCGTGTCCACCGTCACCGCCGGACCTTCGAAGCCGAACGAGTACGACACCCGGCCGGACACCACGCTGCCGCCGCTGCTGAGGTCGCCGTAGTCGTGGTACATGACGCCCGCGAAGACGCCCGTGCGGCTGCCCTTGAGGGAGGCGGGTTCGATGCCGGCGCGTTCGAAGGACTCCCAGGCGGCCTCCAGGAAGATGCGCTGCTGCGGATCCATGATCTGGGCTTCGTTGGGGCTGATGCCGAAGAACACGGGGTCGAACTGGTCGGCGTCGTACAGGAAGGAGCCGCGGTCGGTGTAGCTCTTGCCGTCCACGCCGGGCTCGGGGTCGAAGAGGTCGTCCAGGTTCCAGCCGCGGTTGGTGGGAAAGGCTCCGACGGCGTCGACGCCGTCGGCGACCAGGCGCCACAGGTCCTCGGGCGAGGTCACGCCACCCGGGTAGCGGCAGGCCATGGAGACGATCACGATCGGGTCGTCCTGGTCCGCGGTGGGGGCGGTGGTGCGGACGACGGCTGCGGCGCTGTCCTCGTCGCCGGGCCCCGCGAGCAGCTCATCCAGGAGGGCGGCCACGGCGGACGCGTTCGGGTGGTCGAAGACGAGGGTGGCCGGGAGTCGCAGGCCGGTGGCGGAGGTCAGCAGGTTGCGCAGCTCCACGGCGGCCAGCGAGTCGAAGCCCAGCTCCGAGAAGGGCCGGCCCGGCTCGATGTCGTCCGCGCCGGCGTGCCCGAGCAGGGTGGCGACGTGGCCTCGTACGAGAGCCAGCAGGCGTCGGCCCCTGTCTTCGGACTCCAACCCGGCCAGTTCAGCGGCGAGTTCGGGGGCGGCGGAGACGGCGGAGCGGGAGGCCTTGCGGCGGCCGGGGGGCACGAGGCCGCGCAGGAGGGCGGGGATCTCGTCGGTGCGGGCACGCAGCGCGGCCCGGTCGACGGGCGTGGCCAGGACGTGGGGCCGGTCGCAGCCGAGGGCGGCGTCGAACAGCGCGAGGCCGGTGTCCGGGTCGAGCGGGGGCAGTCCGAGGCGCCTGAGCCGCTGGACGTCCGGCTCGCCGAGCGTGCCGCCCATGCCCTCGTTCAGCCACAGCCCGTAGGCGATGGAGGTGGCGGGCAGCCCTCGCGCATGCCGATGCGCGGCCAGAGCGTCCAAGAACACGTTCGCCGCCGCATACGCCGACTGCCCA
>NZ_JBICXC010000024.1:0-11308 GCF_043200075.1 Streptomyces sp. NPDC048481 | reverse complement strand
CGTGCTCGATCTCCTGGAAGACCTTGTGCTTGAGGGCGGTGTCCTCGAATAACGGCCCCGGGTGGGCGGGGGGGGGGGGGGCGGGCGGGGGGGGGGGGGGGGGGGGGGGGGGGGGGGGGGGGGGGGGCGGCCCCCCCCCCCCCCCCCACCACCCTGCTCGTCCGAGTGCGGCAGACGGCCCGGTTCGCCCGCACGCTCGGCGAGTTGTCGGTGCGCCGGTGCGGCGGGCCCGCCCAGGTGGCCGCGCTGGCGGAACGGGCCCGGGCCGAACAGGTCCCGCTGTGGATCGCCCGGCGGTTCGCCCCGGGCCCGGCCGGGCCGATCGCCGTCGCAGTGGACCGGCGTCTGGTGCGGGTGGACGTCTGGGGGCCGCACGCCCCCGTCGTACGCATCCGGGCGCCGCACGGCTTTCCCTCCCCCCACGCCGGCGACCCCTCCCGCGGTCTGCGCCTGACGGTGGACGACGTCGCCGTGGAACTCACGCTGCGCAAGAAGCTGCGCAAGTCGAGGAGTTCCGTGGAGGTGCGGCTGCCGGGACGGCACTGGGCACTGCGCCGCGAGGACGCGCTGACGTCCCGGCTGCTGCGCGACGACCGCTGTGTCGCCCTGCTGGCCAGGCCGCCGCGCCGGCCCGCGTTCGAGCCGGGCACGGTGCTGCTGCCGCTCACCCCCGTGCGGTACGAGAGCGGCGACCCGCTGGACGCCGTCATGGCGCAGGTCTTCGCCGTCGCCTTCGGCCTCGGGGACACGACGGGGCTGGCGCGCTTCCCGTCGCAGCGGCGTCCGGTGAGCGGCGGCGAGCCCGTCGCCTTCGACGAGGGGTGGGACCGCCCCTGGTTCTCCAACCTGGGCACGGGCGGCCACGACAACGAGTCCGGCGGCGGCGACGGCTGGGGGTCCGACGGCGGGGACGCGGGCGGAGGCCACGCCGGCGGAGACGACGGCGGCGGAGGTGACGGCGGCGGAGGTGACGGCGGCGGGGGCGACTAGGACTCGTGGGCGGCGTGAACGCTGAAGGGGAGCGGGCGTGCGGGCTTCGCGGGTACGGGAGTTGCGCCTCCGCCCGGCCCCTCGCGGTGGCGGTGTGACGAGATGGGTTTGGGGGCGTTCGGGTGGTTCGCCGCCGGTCCTGCAACTGCCGGAGGGCGAGCGGCCTCCTGGACAGCAAGCGAACGCCGAACGCTGGAGGTTGTATGCGGGACTGGCAGTATTCACCGACCGCCGTCACGGTGCCCGAGCTGATCCTCGACCCCTACCGCTGCGGTTTCGACGCCCGGACGACCCTGGACGGGACGGAAGCGGGAGAGCAATGGGGGGACGAGGACTGGCGGGTGCCGCCGCAGGGACGCGCCGCCGAGGAGGAGCCGCTGTGGCCCGCCCCGGACCCGGGCAGCCGGCTGCCGTCGGCGGTGGCCCCCGCCGACCGGCGGCGCCTGGAGTTGCACGCGGCGCTCATCCGGGCGGGCGTCGCGCCCGCGCCCGGAGACCTGCACGCGGTGGAGACGTTGAGCGGCCTCGACGACACCGTCAACGACGCCGTCCGCCGCTGGATCGCCGGCCGCTGACCGGGCCGGCCCGCTGCGGCGCGGACGGGTGGGAGGCTGCCGCCCGGCGGGCGGCGACCGGCGTCCGTGCCGCGCGGGCCGGGCGAAGTGGCCTGCGCGGTCCGCTCACTTGACGAGGAAGTCGGCCGCCCGGGTGTCGAGCGTGCGGGTGCCGTTCTGTGCGGTGGCCAGCACGGCGACGTGCCAGACGCCGCGCGGCGACGACGCGGCGTCGGAAGCCGTGGTCCTGACGCCGTACGTGCAGATCGCGGTGTGCTTCTTGTAGGGCTTGCAGACGGCGGGCTCCGCCTCGGCCATCTCCTGCGCGCTCGGCTCGTGCTCGGCGAGCGACGAGTTCTGCGGCCATGCCAGCACCTTCACGTCGTCGACGCCGGAGGACGTCGTCACGTAGGCGGTGAAGGTCAGCGAGCCGTCGTGGCCGGCCGCGGGGGCCGTGTAGCGGGCGGTGGCGTGGGTCAGCGCCGGGGGCTGCTCGCCGGCGTAGGCGAGTGCGTACGCGCCGGCGCCCACGAGGACGGCAGCGCCGGCGGCGACGGTGAGGGCCATGCGTCGGGTCACGAGTTTCTCCGCAACTGTCTCAACTGGATACGGCCGGCGTCCGTGGTGTCCGCCGTGCACCGATCCTCGCGCCATGAAGGTGCGCCCGGCATGGGGGAACGTACTCAGTCCGGCTGAGTACGCCCGCCGGGCCGTCCGGCCACCCGCTCCCCCGTTCCCCCGCTCGCCGCCTCTCCTCGGCCCGAAGGAGAGGCGGCCGCGGCCGCAGACACGCGGGCCCGGCCTCCCGCGGGGGGAGGGCCGGGCCCGTGGGGGTGAGCGTCAGGCGGGGCGGATGTTCTCCGCCTGCGGGCCCTTCTGGCCCTGGGTCACGTCGAACTCGACCTTCTGGCCTTCCTGGAGCTCGCGGAACCCCTGGCTGGCGATGTTGGAGTAGTGGGCGAAGACGTCGGGGCCGCCGCCCTCCTGCTCGATGAAGCCGAAGCCCTTCTCGCTGTTGAACCACTTCACAGTGCCCTTGGCCATGACCGTCTCCTTCGGGGAGGGGAGGACCGGACACGCACCCTGCGTGACCGGGAGGTGATCGCCCTGGTCCGGAGAGACGCCGAACAGCAGGAACGCCCGTGAGGCAATCACGGGCGAACGGGACTTCGGAACCACGACTGCTGATCACAACGGTATAACGAAGGAGGGCCGGCCGGTACCGCGACGCGCCGGTAGCGGCCGGTTCCGGTCCGGCCGGCCGGCGGCCCGGCGCCCGTCTGCGCGCCCCGCGTCAGGAGGGCCGTCCGCCGAACCGCCAGTTGTGCACATCGATGGCGGCGTACCGGTCCTCGGTGAGGACGGCGCGCGCCGCCTCCGGGTCCGGCGCCTGGAGCAGCACCGCCGTCCCGAGCCAGGTGGCGCCGTCGTCCGACAGCAGCGGCCCGTGGGCGATCAGGTCGCCGTCCCGGCCGGGCGGCGCCACGAGGTCGGCGCCCTCCCCCGCGCCGAAGCCGAGCACCAGATAGCGGTTGCCGCCGGTCCGGCCGCCGGGGAAGTCCCACATGGTGCGCCCCAGGGTGTTGCGCCACCGTCGCAGCAGCACGTCCCGGTAGGCGCCGGCCTGGTGGTTCGGCTCGTCGAAGGCGAAGGCGCGGGCCGCCGCGGGGCCGGGCAGGTCGAGGATGTGCACACTGCCGGTCGGGGTCTCGCCGTCGTCCGCGAGGGTCGGGCCCCGGGCGATCAACTCCTTCGCGAAACCGTCCATGTAGGACCAGTGCGCTTCGGCCAGCTGCTCGCGCAGCGCCAGGGAACCGGGCCGGTCACGGTGGTAACAGAGAAAGTCCATGCCCAAGGATCACCGCCGGCCCGGCCCCGGGGCGAACGGGTTTCCCCGGCCGTCGCACAAAGTGCGACGACAAACGACAGAACCATTGACCCACTCCTCCCCCACCCCTACCTTCTGACCGAACATTCGAACCCTGTCCGATATACCGGACGAGCGAGCGTCTCGGCCCGTCCGCACGCCTCTCCTGGAGAGCAGATGAGCACAGGTCCCCGGTCCGACTCCCAGCCGTCCCGCAGGCGGTTCCTCGGCATGGCCGCCGGCATCCCCCTCGCCGCCATGGCCGCCGACCTGACCATCGGGGCGGGCGCCGCCCACGCCGCCGACTCGGCCTATGTGATGGCGTACTTCACCGAGTCCACGACCATGCTCGAGGCCAACTACGGCCTGCACCTGGCCGTCAGCCGGGACGGTCTGCAGTGGATGCCGCTGAACCAGAACAACCCGGTGGTCACCCCCACCGAGGGCGCGCTCGGCCTGCGCGACCCGTTCGTCCTGCGCAAGCAGGACGGCACGTTCGTCGTGCTCGCCACCGACCTCAAGGGCACCGACTGGAACTACGTCAGCCAGTACGTCCACGTCTGGAACTCCACCGACCTGCGCACCTTCACCGGCTACCACCGGCTGAAGCTGCACGACATGAACACCCACAGCTGGGCGCCGGAGGCCTTCTGGGACGCGGGCCGCGGCCAATACGCGCTCATCTACTCGGCCGTCAACAGCAGCGGCCACAACGTCATCATGGTCAACTACACGACCGACTTCGTCACCGCCTCCGCGCCCCAGGTCTTCTTCGACCCCGGCTACGACGTGATCGACGGCGACATGGCCGTCGGCGTCGACGGCGTCAACTACCTCTACTTCAAGAAGAACGGGACGCTCGTCGGCGCCCGGTCCAGCTCGCTGAACCCCGGGAGCTTCACGCCGTTCAGCACCGCCGTCTCGCACGGCGGCACCGAGGCGCCCACCCTGGTCAAGTCCCTCACGTCCGGGACCTTTTACCTCTGGGGCGACACCTACACCCCCAACGGCGTGTTCTACGCCTGGCAGTCCACGGACCTGTCGGCCGGCACCTGGACCGCGCTCGACCAGCGCCTCTACACGCAGCCGCTCAACTCCAAGCACTGCGGCATCCAGCCGATCACCTCGACCGTGTACGACAACATGGTCGCGAAGTGGGGCGCCCCGGCCTGGAACAGGATCAAGTCGTACAACTTCCCGGGCCGTTACGTCCGGCACGCGAACTACGTGGGCCGGATCGACCCCTACCCCTTCGACCCGTTCACCGACTCCCAGTGGAAGATCGTGCCCGGCCTCGCCGACAGCTCCGGGGTGTCCTTCCAGTCGGTGGCCCAGCCGACCCGCTATCTGCGGCACTACAGCTACCAGCTGAGGCTCGACGTCAACGACGGGACCGGCACGTTCGCCCAGGACGCCACCTTCCACAAGGAGGCGGGCCTGGCGGATTCCACATGGGCGTCGTTCCGCTCCCACAACTACCCCACCCGCTACATCCGGCACTCGGACTACGTCCTGCGCATCGACCCGATCGCCACCGCCGGCGAGCGGGCGGACGCCACCTTCTCCGTCGTGTACTGACGGGCCGCGCGCACCCCGGTGCCGGAGCCGCTGCTTCATCCGTTCGGTGGCCGCCTGCTCGCACACTCCCGGGGCCCCTGCCTGAGATGGGAGCAGCGCGTTCCGGCCCAGGGTGCGAGGCACCGGGCGGCGGGGACGCGGACATCGACCGGGAAGCGGGTGCGGCCGGGCACGGCCGCACCCGGCCCGAAAGGAGACCGTCATGCCACAGGGTTCCAGCGCGAAGCGGGAGCGTCAGTACGAGCACATCAAGGAGGGCGCCCGCAAGCGCGGCGCTCCGAAGGGCCGGGCCGAGGAGATCGCGGCGCGCACCGTGAACAAGGAGCGGGCCCGGGCGGGCGAGTCGAAGACGGCGAGCCGGACGTCGACCCGGGACCCCAAGTCCGCTCCGCAGCGCGGGGGCCTGCGCTCGCACCGCGGCGCTCAGGGGCCGACGCGGGACCAGCTGTACGCGGAGGCGAAGAAGCGCGGCATCAGCGGCCGCTCCTCGATGAACAAGCAGGAGCTGACCCACGCTCTCGGCCGCTGACCGGCCCGGCACGTCCTGAGCCGCCGCGGACGTCCTGAGCAATGACCGGGGCCCGCCGGTCGTCTCGTGATGGACGCCGCCCGCCCGGGGAGGGGCGACCACCCCTCCCCAACCGGGCGCGGCGCCGGTCGCGACCCGAGCGGGTCAGGCCCGGTTCCGTGCGGCCCCGTTCGGTCCCGTCCGGTCAGTCGTGCCCTTTCGGCGCCTTCTTCCCCGCCGACTTCGGCTGCGCCTCGGGCTTCGCCGCCTTCTCGGCCTTGGCAGCCTTCTCGGCCTTCGCCACCTTGTCGGACGGTTTGGCGTGCGCCGGTGCGCGCCGCTCGGCAGGGGCACGGCCGCCGGACGCGGCGCCGACGGCCGTGCCCCTCACGTCGGCCGGGTCCGTACCCGCGCGGCCGGAGGAGGGCGGCGCACTGCGCGCAGAGGCGGCAGCACGCAGTGGCATGTGGGAGGCGTCGCCGGGCGGGGCGGACGGGGTTCCGGGCGCCGGGGAGGCGCCGTTCCCTGCGGTCGGGCCGCCGTCGGCCCCGCCTTTCCCGGCGGGCCGGCTGACCGCGCCCGTCGTGTTCCCCTGGCCCTCCTGCTGCGAGTAGCCGTCGGTGACGGCCAGAGCGGCGGCCATGACTCCGGCGAGGGCGACGGCCCCGCCCGCCACCAGCACCCGGCCGCGTGCGGCGGGCGTCGCGGCGGCTGCCCGCGGGACCGGGACCGCGGCCGGGTGCGTCGCCTCGTCTCGTCGCGCCGGTTCGCGGCTCCGCACCCGGGCCGAGGCGCTGTTCGCCGCCGCGGTCCTCGGCGGCGGGACGACGGCCCCGGCGGCCCCGACCGGTTCGGAGAGGGGCGAGTCGGCGAGGGCGGCCAGCGTGCGGGCGCAGTCGAGCGCGGAGGGACGCGTCGGCTCGTCCAGGGCGGTCATGTCCCGTATCAGGGCGGCGAGTTCGACGGGGAGTCCGTCGGGCAGCACCGGCGGGCGGTGGAGCCGCGCGATCGCCGCTTCGAGTGGACCGCCGTCGTACTCGAGCCGGCCGGTGAGGCATTCGAGGAGCACCAGTCCGAGGGCGTAGACGTCGGCGGGCCGGCCCACGGGCCGGCCCAGCACCTGTTCCGGGGCGAGGTAGGCGGCGGTGCCGACGAGGGCGCCGGTGGCGGTGCGGGTGGTGGCGTCGACCAGCCGGGAGATCCCGAAGTCGGTCAGGTAGGGGCGGTCCGAGGCGCCGAGAAGGATGTTGGACGGTTTGACGTCGCGGTGCACGATCCCCGCCTCGTGAGCGTGGGCCAGGGCGCGGGCGAGATCGGCGCCCAGGGCCGCGGTCCGGGCGCAGGACAGGACGCCTTCCACGATGCGCGCTCTGAGGGTGCTGCCTTCGATCAGCTGCATGACCAGGTAGGGACGGCCGTCGTGCCGTCCGGCGTCGTAGGCGGTGACCAGCCCGGGATGCTGGAGCCGGGCCAGGATCACGGCCTCACTCTCGAATCCCTCCTCCGACGTGGCGGCCGCGCCGGGGCGGAACACCTTCACCGCGACGGCCCGCCGCAGCCGCAGGTCGTAGCCGCGGTGGACGTCCGCCGCGCCGCCCGAGCCGATAGGTGCGTCCAGGCGGTAACGGCCGGACAGCACCTCGGCCGAACACCGGGAGAACGACGCCAGGGCCGACTCGCGGAGCCTCATTCCATCTCCCTCATGCTTCGGAGCACATGTACCGCGGGCTCCCGTTCACCGAGGCACGCCGGACGCGGGTACCCGCCGGAGCGCGGCCTACCCCCGAACCCGGGTCGCCCGGCGGAGCCGCGGGAACGCGGGCTCCGCCGGACGGCAGGCGGGCAGGTGGCGGGCGGGTCAGCGCAGTCCGGCGAAGAGGTCGTTCTCGGGGACCGGAGCGCCGGTGGTGTCCTGGACGCGGACGAAGGTCTCGACGCCCATCAGCTCGGTGAACTTCTCCTGGCCCATCTTGAGGAAGAAGATGTTCTCGCCCTGGCTGGCGTGCGCGGCCAGCGCGTCGAACTTCTGGGCGCCGTAGCGGGACGTGTCCACCCAGGTGGTGATCTCCTCGTCGGGGAGGCCGATCTCGGCCAGCGCGGCCGCCTCGGCGGGATCCGGCTCCTGCACCTCGGCGCCCCCGAACTCGCGCATCAGCTCGCCGAACCGCTGCATCATCGAGCGCGGCGCCGTGGTCCAGTACACCTTCGGGGTGAGTCCCGTCATCTCCAGCGCCGCCATCGTGATGCGGTTGGCCTGGATGTGGTCGGGGTGACCGTAGAAGCCGTTCTCGTCATAGGTGACGACGACGTCGGGCCGGTGGCGCAGCAGGAGCTCCGCCAGCCGGGCGGCGCCCTCCTCGACCGGGGTCCGCCAGAAGGATCCGGGGGCGTCGTTGGTCGGCCAGCCCATCATCCCGGAGTCGGCGTAGTCCAGCATCTCCAGGTGGCCGATGCCCAGGACCTCGCAGCTCGCGGCGAGTTCCTCGCGACGCATGCGGGCGACGGCCGCCGGATCGTGCCCGGGGTCGCCCGGCTTGACGCCCCCGGGTCCGTCGCCGCACCCGCCGTCGGTACACGTCACGAGGACCGTGCGGATTCCCTCGGCCGCATAGCGCGCGAGCACTCCTCCGGTTCCGGTGGCCTCGTCGTCGGGGTGGGCGTGCACCGCCATCAGCGTCAAGGGCGAGTCGTTCATGAAACAGTCCTCCTGCGGGACAAAGGGGATGGTCCGGGTCGAGTCCGTGGCGTGGTGCAGCGATCGCCCCTCGATATCAGACGTCTCACTGCCGACACCGGACGACGAGGCGTACCCGACCGGCCCTGGATCACGCCGGGACGTCCCGTCGATCGCCGTATGCCCCGCCGTGTGCCCCGCCGTCCGTGCCGCCGGTCTCTCGTCGGCTGCAACAACGCCGTCCGGAGCCCCTGTTCCCGACCTGGGCGGGAAGTTCGTGAACCGCGGCGCGCCCATCGTAGCCGCGTCCCGTCAAGGGGAGTTCCCGGCCCCTTCGCGCGCCGCGACACTCCGACGTCCGTTGTCTTGTCAGGTCCATGATCCTCTCCTACAGTCCCAGCGGAGAACGGAATGGGAGCGCTCCCAAAACTGACGGGTGCGCCCTGGCCCCCACACCCATCGCGGAGGACCCGCATGCAACCGTCACACCTCCCGGCCCGCAGGGCGCGCGCCCTGGCAGGCGCGCTGCTCACCTCGCTCGTCGCGCTGGCCGCGCTGCTCACCGGCGCCTCGGCGTCCCACGCCGACACGACGATCTGCGAGGAGTTCGGCTCCACCACGATCAAGGGCCGTTACGTCGTGCAGAACAACCGCTGGGGCACGAGCGCCACCCAGTGCATCACCGTCACGGACTCGGGCTTCAGGATCGCCCAGGCCGACGGCTCCGTGCCCACGAACGGCGCCCCGAAGTCCTACCCCTCGGTGTTCAACGGCTGCCACTACACCAACTGCTCGCCCGGCACGAATCTCCCGGCCCGGCTCAGCAGCATCTCCGGGGCCCCCACGAGCATCTCGTACAGCTATGTGAGCGGTGCGGTCTACGACGCCGCCTACGACATCTGGCTGGACCCGACGCCCCGCACCGACGGCGTGAACCGCACCGAGATCATGATCTGGTTCAACCGCGTGGGGTCGGTGCAGCCGGTGGGCTCGCCGGTCGGCTCCGCCACCGTCGCCGGACGCCAGTGGCAGGTGTGGTCCGGCAACAACGGCACCAACGACGTCCTGTCCTTCGTGGCGCCGTCGACGATCGACAGCTGGAGCTTCGACGTCATGGACTTCGCCCGCAACGCCGTCTCGCGCGGACTCGCCTCGAACGACTGGTACCTGACGAGCGTTCAGGCCGGGTTCGAGCCGTGGCAGAACGGCGCCGGGCTGGCGGTGACCTCGTTCTCCTCCGCGGTGAACCTCGGCGGCGGCACCCCCGGCGACCCCGGCGGCCCGGCGACGTGCAAGGTGTCCTACGGCACGAGCGTGTGGCCGGGCGGCTTCACCGCCGACGTCACGGTGGCCAATACGGGTTCCTCCCCGATCAACGGCTGGAACCTCGCGTTCACGCTGCCCGGCGGTCAGCGGATCACCAACGCGTGGAACGCCGCCGTCTCGCCGTCGTCCGGCTCGGTGACGGCGACGAACGTGGCGCACAACGCGTACATCGCGCCGGGCGGGCAGGCGTCGTTCGGGTTCCAGGGCTCGTACGGCGGCAGCTTCGCCAGGCCGGCCTCGTTCAGCCTGAACGGCACGGCCTGCACCACCGCCTGACGCACCGGACGCGAGCCGTCGCGTCGTCCGCACACCCGGGACCCGTCCCGCCGGCCCCGCGCCGGCGGGGCGGGTCCCGCCCTGTTCCCCGGGCTTCGCCTCCTGAAGCCCACCTCTGCGGGCGGTAGTGGGCCGGTGCGCGGACGGGGACGGCGGCAAGGCGCGAACCGGGCGATCCGCGTGCGGCCCGATCACTCATGAACCAGGCGAACCCGACGCCCTCCTGGCCGACAACGCGCGGGTCCGCGCGGAAGCCGTGTGCCCGCTTCCGTCGGGCCCGTAGGATCGGTGATCTCTTGGGGGGAGGCGGTCATGGGCAGGCGACGCCCCGGCACTCCGACGCTGGAAGAGGTGGCCGCTCACGCCGGGGTGGGGCGGGGCACGGTCTCCCGCGTCATCAACAACGCGGCCGGTGTGAAGGACTCGACGCGCCGCTCCGTGCAGCGGGCCATCGAGGAACTCGGCTACGTTCCCAATCTCGCGGCCCGTTCGCTGGCCGGGCGGCGCGCCGACGCCGTCGCCCTCGTGCTGACCGAACCCGACTGGAGGCTCTTCGCGGAGCCGTTCTTCTCGGAGATCGTCGGTTCCCTGGGCGACGCGCTGGCGGACACCGGGATGCAGCTGATGCTGACCCTGGTCCGGACGGAGGACGAGCGCCAGCACTTCCTGGAGTACGCGCGCGGCGGCCGGGTCGACGGGGTGCTGCTGATGTCCGTGCACGCCGGGGACCCGCTGCCGGACATGCTCGCGGAGGCGCGGGTGCCGACGGTGATGCTGGGACGCCGTTCGGGCGACGAGTACGTCAGTTACGTGGACGCGGACAACGTGGGCGGCGCGCGCAGCGCCGTCTCCCACCTGCTGTCGCGGGGCCGCGCGGTGATCGCCACCGTCACGGGGCCCCTCGACGTGTACGCGGCCCGGTGCCGGCTGCGCGGGTACCAGGACGCCCTGGCGCTGGCTGGCCTGCGGAGCAGTCCCTCCCTGGTCGCCGAGAGCGACTTCACCCAGGACGGCGGGCGCCGCGCCATGGCCGAACTGCTCGAACGGCACCCGGAGATCGACGGCGTCCTCGCCGCGTCGGACACCACGGCGGCCGGAGCGTTGCAGGCGCTGCGGGCCGCGGGACGGCGCGTGCCGGACGACGTCGCCGTGATCGGTTTCGACGACTTCGCGCTGGCTCAGCGCACCGAGCCCCGGCTCACCACCGTGCGTCAGCCGCTGGAGGAGATGGGCCGGGCCATGATCCGGCTCCTGTTGGAGGACATGGAGGAGCAGTCGGCGGCCTACCGCCATGTCATCCTCCGGACGGAGCTGGCGGTGCGGGAGTCGGCCTGACGCGGTGCGCAACGGGAGCGCTCCCGAAACGGGTGCGGAGCGCCGTCCCGGCCTCGGGGGGGGGGGGGGGGGGGGCCCCCCCCCCCCCGCCGGGGGGGGGGGGCCCCCCCCCCCCCCCCCCCCCCCCCCCCCCCCCGGGCCCCCCCCCCCCCCCCCCCCCCCCCCCGGGGGGGGGCCCCCCCCGCGGGGGGGGGGGGCCC
>NZ_JBICXC010000023.1:0-12795 GCF_043200075.1 Streptomyces sp. NPDC048481 | reverse complement strand
ACCGCTGCCCGTCGACTCCTACGCCGACTCCCGCCGCACCGGCTCCTTCATCCTCATCGACCCCGCCGACGGCACCACCCTCACCGCCGGCATGGCCGGTGAGTCGTTCGCCGCCCCCGAACGGGCCGAGGACCCGTCCGACGACCACCCCGACCAGGGCTGACGGGACGTCGCACCGAGCTTCGTGCACTCGCCCGCCGACCGCCTCCCGGCCCGGGCCCGACCGGCGCGGACCCCGCGCCGGGACGGCCGTGACCGCCGGGGCCACCGAGAGGATCCCTCCCCGTGTCTGCCACCACCGCCCCGCGCCGCGCCCTCGCGGCCCTGGCCGCAGTGCCGCTGCTGCTCCTCGCCGGCTGCGGCTACGGGTCCCGCGCCACGGACGAGAGCGCCGCGAAGATCGACCCCCAGGCGCGGAAGACCGACGGCCTGGACTCCGTGATGATCGGCTACTTCGGCAACGTCACCCACGCCACCGCGCTGGTCGGCAACCGCAAGGGCTTCTTCCAGAAGGAGCTGGGCGCCACCGAGGTCAAGTACGCGGTGTTCAACGCCGGTCCGTCCGAGATCGAGGCGCTCAACTCGGGCTCCGTCGACATCGGCTGGATCGGCCCGTCGCCGGCGATCAACGGTTACGCCAAGTCCGGCGGCAAGAGCCTGCGCATCGTCGGCGGGTCGGCGTCCGGCGGGGTGAGACTGGTCGTGAACCCCGACAGGATCACGTCCGTGCGGGACGTCGAGGGCAAGAAGATCGCCACGCCCCAGCTCGGTAACACGCAGGACGTGGCCTTCCTCCACTGGGCCGCCCGACAGGGCTGGAAGATCTCCCCGATGACCGGCAAGGGCGACGTCACCCTCGTCCGCAGCGACAACAAGGTCACCCCGGACGCCTTCAGGGCCGGTTCGATCGACGGCGCGTGGGTGCCGGAGCCGACCGCGTCGAAGCTGGTCGCCGAAGGCGGCAGGGTGCTGCTCGACGAGGCGTCGCTGTGGCCGCACGGGCGGTTCGCCACCACCAACATCGTCGTGTCGCAGCGGTTCCTGAAGGCGCACCCCAAGGCCGTCGAGGCCGTGCTGAGGGCGTCCGTGGAGACCAACCGGTGGATCGGGGCCCATCCCGAGCAGGCCAGGGCCGCCGCCAACGAGCAGATCGGCCGCGACACCGGCAAGGCGCTGCCCGCCGACGTCATGGCCCGGGCCTGGAAGTCCTTGCAGGTGACCGACGACCCGCTCGCCGCCACCCTCGCCGCGCAGGCGGACCACGCCGTCCGGGCCGGTCTGCTGGAGCGCCCCGACCTGCGGGGCATCTACGACCTCACGCCGCTCAACAAGGTCCTCGCGGCCGAGGGCGAGGCCACCGTCGACGACGCCGGGCTCGGCGTGCGGCGGTGAGCCCGGACCACGACCGCTGACCAGGAGGTGACGACCATGACCACGACCCTCGCCGAGGCCGCCGAGGCCGCCGCGACCATCAGGGCCGCCGGGGCCGACGGGGACGGCAGGACCGCCGGGCCCGCCGCTGCCGTCGAGCCCGCCGTACAGATCTCGCACGTCTCGAAGTCGTTCCAGGGCCCCGCAGGGGACCAGCTCGTGCTGGACGACATCAGTCTCGACATCGCCCCCGGCGAGTTCGTCACCCTGCTGGGCGCCTCGGGCTGCGGAAAGTCCACCCTGCTGAACCTGGTGGCCGGGCTGGACCGGCCGAGCCGCGGCCGCATCGACACCGACGGGCGTCCCGCGCTGATGTTCCAGGAACACGCCCTGTTCCCGTGGCTGACCGCGGGCAAGAACGTCGAACTCGCCCTGCGTCTGCGGGGCGTGCCCAGGTCCGAGCGCCGCGAACGGGCCGAGGAGCTGCTGGAGCTGGTCCGGCTGAAGGGCGCGCACGGAAAGCGGGTGCACGAGCTGTCCGGCGGCATGCGCCAGCGCGTGGCGATGGCCCGCGCGCTGGCCCAGGAGAGCCGGCTGCTGCTGATGGACGAGCCGTTCGCGGCCCTCGACGCCATCACCCGGGACGTGCTGCACGACGAACTGACCCGCATCTGGCGCGAGACGCGCCTGTCCGTCCTGTTCGTCACGCACAACGTGCGCGAGGCCGTCCGCCTCGCCGAGCGCGTCGTGCTGCTGTCCTCCCGGCCGGGACGCGTCGTCCGCCAGTGGACCGTGGACATCCCGCAGCCGCGCCGCATCGAGGACGCCGCCGTGGCGGAACTGTCCGTCGAGATCACCGGGGAACTGCGGGAGGAGATCCGCCGCCATGCCCGCCACTGACACCTTCGCCACGGACGCGGGCGGCGACCTCGCCGGCCTGGAGGCGGGCCTGGACGCACTGGAGACCGCGCCCAGGACGCGCACGCCGATCCGGCGGGTCCTCACCGGCACGGTCCTGCCGCCCGTCGTCGCCGTCACGCTGGTGCTGGCCCTCTGGCAGGGCCTCGTCTCCTTCGGGATCGTCGACGACCCCGCCAAGCTGCCCGCCCCCGCCGACGTGTGGCACGTCCTGCGGGACGCCTGGCTGAAAGGCGAACTGCTCGGCTACATCTGGACGTCCGCCTCCCGCGGCCTGTTCGGCTTCCTGCTCGCCCTCGCCATCGGCACCCCGCTCGGACTGGTGGTGGCCCGGGTGAGGTTCGTCCGCGCGGCGATAAGCCCCCTGCTGTCCGGACTCCAGTCGCTGCCGTCGGTGGCGTGGGTGCCGCCCGCGGTGATCTGGCTGGGCCTGAACAACTCGATGATGTACGCCGTCGTCCTGCTCGGCGCCGTTCCCTCCATCGCCAACGGCCTGGTCTCCGGCGTCGACCAGGTGCCGCCGCTGTTCCTGCGCGCCGGCCGCACCATGGGCGCCACCGGACTGAAGGGCACCTGGCACGTCACCCTGCCCGCCGCGCTGCCCGGATACGTCGCGGGACTCCAGCAGGGCTGGGCGTTCTCCTGGCGGTCGCTCATGGCCGCCGAGATCATCGCGTCCTTCCCCGATCTCGGCGTCGGCCTCGGCCAGCTGCTGGAGAACGGCCGCAACGCCAGCGACACGGCCATGGTCTTCGAGGCCATCGTGCTCATCCTCGTCGTCGGCATCGCCATCGACCTCCTGCTCTTCAGCCCGCTGGAACGCTGGGTGCTGCGCAGCCGCGGACTGCTCGTCCGTACCTGAGAGCGGCCTCGAGCGGGGCTCGACCGATTGCCCGCCGCTTCTTGAGAGGCGTCGCCCAAGGTGGCGGTGAAGGGTTGGCCGGCGAAACGGAGACCGACATGCGGGCACGGCGTTCATCCGCCCTCAGGGCGATCGGCAGGAGCCTCGGCGAGGGCGTCATGTGGATGGGACTCGGATGGTACGGCGCGCATCTGCCCGACCCCTGGCCGGACTACGTGATACCGCCGGCCGAACTGCCCTTCCCGCCCCCGGTGTCGGAGGAGGAGTTCGTCCGGTGGGCCGCGCTGGTCGACGACCTGTGAGGCGTCACCGCGCCTCCCGTCGCGCGCCCCTCGTCCGGACCCGACCGAAGACAAGGAGACCAGGGTGACCACCACCGGGTCGGCCACTGCCCACGCCCCCGTGCAGAAGCGGCGCATCCTCAAGCTGTTCCGCCCCTACCGCAGAAGCCTGCTGTCCGTCGCGCTCCTGGTCGCGGCCTCGTCGCTGGTCTCCCTCGTCAACCCCTTCCTGATCCGCGAGATCATCGACGTGGCGCTGCCGCAGGGCCGGACCGGACTGCTGTCCCTGCTGGCCCTGGGCATGATCGTCGTCGCGGCCGCGAACAGCTCGTTCAACGTGTGGCAGACGTACCTGTCCGCCCGGGTCGGCCAGCTGGTCATGCACGACCTGCGCACCGCCGTCTACTCCCACCTCCAGCGCATGTCGCTGGCCTTCTTCACCCGGACCCGCACCGGCGAGGTCCAGTCCCGCATCGCCAACGACATCGGCGGCATGCAGGTGACCGTGACGACCACCGCGACCGCGCTGGTGTCGGACGTGACGACGGTCCTGGCGACCGTCACCGCCATGGCCCTGCTCGACTGGCGGCTGACGCTGGCGTCGCTGGTCGTCCTGCCGGGCTTCGTGTGGGTGAGCCGCCGCGTAGGCGACGAACTGCGCGTCCTGACCCGGTCGCGGCAGCGCCAGTTCGCCGACCTGTCGTCCAACGTGCAGGAGTCGCTGTCGGTCAGCGGCATCATGCTCGGCCACACCATGGGCCGTTCGCGCTCGCTCAGCGACGCGTTCGCCGCGCAGTCCCGCAAGCTCACCGAGACCGAGGTGCGCGCGAGCACGGCGGGCCTGTGGTACCAGTCGACCATCTGGGTCGTCATGGCGGCCATGCCCGCGGTGATCTACTGGGTGGCGGGGCTGACCGCGAGCGGCGGCCGGATGGCCGTCTCCATCGGCGAGCTGGTCGCCTTCGCGACCCTCCAGCAGATCCTGTTCCGGCCGGCGCAGCGGCTGCTCACCATCGGACTGGACATCCAGAGCTCCCTGGAGCTGTTCGGCCGCATCTTCGAGTACCTCGACCTGCCCGTCGACGTCGCCGAGCCGGAACGGCCGGTGACGCCGGCGCGGCTGCGCGGCGAGGTGCGGCTGCGCGGCGTCGGCTTCCGCTACGCGGGCGCCGAACGGCCCACGCTGGACGGCATCGACGTGACCGTGCCCGTCGGGCGCAGCCTCGCCGTCGTCGGGGAGACCGGCTCGGGCAAGACGACGCTGAGCTACCTCATCCCGCGCCTGTACGACGCCACCTCGGGCGCCGTCACCATCGACGGCGTCGACGTGCGCGACCTGTCCTTCGACACGCTCGCCGCGGCGGTCGGCGTCGTCTCCCAGGAGTCGTACCTCTTCCACGCCACCGTCGCCGACAACCTGCGCTTCGCCAAGCCCGACGCCACGGACGAGGAACTCGTCGCGGCCGCGCGGGTGGCGCACATCCACGACTACCTGATGTCCCTGCCCGACGGCTACGACACGGTGGTCGGCGAGCGCGGATACCGGTTCTCCGGCGGCGAGAAGCAGCGGCTGGCGATCGCCCGCGCCATTCTGCGCGACCCGCCGGTCCTCGTCCTAGACGAGGCCACCAGCGCGCTGGACACCCAGACCGAGCGCTCCGTCCAGCAGGCCATCGACGCGGCGAGCGAGGGCCGCACCACCATCACCGTCGCGCACCGGCTGTCGACGGTCCGCAACGCCGACGAGATCATCGTGCTGGAGCGCGGGCGCGTCGCCGAGCGCGGCACGCACGACGAGCTGCTCGCCCTCGGCGGCCACTACGCGGCGCTCGTCCGCCGGGACACCGAGATGGCGGCCGTGTAGAGCACGGCCCCCGACCGGCGGACGGCGCCAAAGTCCCTTGCCTGGACGGGACTTCGAGCGGCTCTGCAGCGTCCATTGCCTACCATCCGGCGAATGGAGACCGCGTCTGCCGAAACACCGGACCCACACTTCCTCAAGCGGCGCACCCTGCTGCGCGGCGGCGCCGTGGCGGGCCTGGGCGCGCTCGTGCCCGCCTACACCGTCCTCGCCGCGCCGGACGCCCCGGGCGCCGGCGCCGGCGGCGCCGAGCCGTCGGCGGACGGGCTGATGCTGACGAAGTTCAAGGACCCGCTGCGCACCCCGCCGGTGCTGCGGCCCGTCGCCCGCGGCGGCCACGACGAGCTGACCGTGCGCATGCGCACCGCCGACGTCCGGGTGCACTCGGAGCTGCCCCCGGTACGGATGTGGACGTACGAGGGAAGCCACCCGGGCCCCACCATCGAGGCGGTCCGCGGCCGCCGGCTGCGGGTCGCCTGGGAGAACCACCTGACGGGGAGCGTCCCGGTCACCGCCGTCGACTTCGGCCAGCCCGGCGGCCCGTCCCCCGACCCGCTGACCAACTACCCCGGTACCCGGGGCTGCCAGGAGGTCCCCGGCGTGGCCGGCCTCCAGCCGTGGGCCGCGGTGCACCTGCACGGCATGCTGACCGGCGGCGGCAACGACGGCTGGATGGAGAACCTGACGGGCCCCGGCGACGTGCAGCTGTCGGCCTACCCGAACGACCAGCCCGCCACGACGCTCTGGTACCACGACCACACGCACCACGTGAGCCGCTTCAGCGTGTACGCGGGACTCGCCGGACTGTTCGTCTGCCGCGACGAGGAGGAGCGGGCGCTGGGCCTGCCCAGGGGCCGGCACGAGGTGCCGCTGGTCCTCGCCGACCGCAACTTCGCCCTGGACGACTCGGGCGCGCTCACCGGCCGCCTCGTGCACAAGGTGGAGATGGTCGGCACCAAGCTCATGCGGGTCCACGCCGCCCCCTACACCCTGGTCAACGGCGTGATCTGGCCCTATCTGGAGGTCGAGCCGCGCTGGTACCGGTTCCGGATCGTCAACACGGCCAACTCCCGCATCTACCGGCTGATGCTGCTGGCCGACGGCCGGCCCGTCCCCGGCGCCTTCCACGTCATCGGCACCGACCAGGGCCTCATCGACAAGCCGCTGCCGGTCGACGGGGCGCTCAACCTCTCCTCCGGCGAGCGCGCCGACGTCCTGGTCGACTTCAGCGCGTTCCGCGGCCGGTCCCTGAAACTCGTCAACACGATGGACGGCGTGCCGCCCGGCGAGTCCAGCCCCCGCAACGACCTGCTGGAACCCGACGTCATGCAGTTCCGGGTCGCCGGGCGCGGGTCCGCCGGCCGGTTCACGCCGCCCGCCGTCCTGTCGCCCACCTTCGAGCGGCCCACCCACCACGACCTGCCGCACGACAGCGCCCCGCGGTGGGTGGTGCTGGCCGGGCCGGGCTCGGCGAACATGCCAGAGCTGTGGGAGATGGAGGAGGTCCCCGAGAGCGAGGCGGCGGGCCTCACGCTGCCCGCCGCCGGGATCGTCCAGGTCAAGGACGCCGCGGGGAGCGTCACCACGCTGCGCCGGACGGCCATGGGCTACGACGACGGCCGCACGTTCACCGTGGCGCACGGCGGCACGGAGATCTGGAAGTACCTCAACCTCGCCGCCTCCCCGCACCCCATGCACATCCACCTGGCCCACTTCCACGTGCTGTCCCGCGAGACCTACGACGTGACCGGGTTCGACCGGACGGTCCGCGGCTCGGCAAGGCCCGTCGCGTACCTGGGGGCGGCGGAGCTGGAGCCGCACGAGCGCGGGGTGAAGGACGTCGTCCGGGTGGGCACGGCGGGCCAGATCCGGCCCGGCCCGAACGGGACCCCGGGCGAGCTGGTCACCGTGGCTGTCCGCTTCCCGGTCGTCGGCCGGGGGGTGCACCACTGCCACATGCTGGAGCACGAGCAGCACATGACGCGCCCGCTCGTGGTCGCCCCGGCCGGCCCCGGCCACGCGGGCGGCCATGCGGAAGGCCACCACTGACGGCCGCCGCGGACGGGCCCCCGGGTGGCACGAGGGGCGGCACGAGGAGTGCCCGCGGCGGTGGTCGGCGCGGGCACTCGGAGGGGCGGACGGGGCGGGGCCGGGCACGCGGGGCGCCGTGCGCGGCGAAAGCCCGGGGGCGCCGGCCGCCGGCGCGGTCAGGCGGCCTTGCGGACGATCTCCACGGCGCCGGCGTCCAGCAGCGTCCGGACGGAGGCGTCGCCGTCGGCGACGTCCAGGTCCATGTCGTGCAGACGGCCGATGACGTTCTGCACGACCTTCTCCGGCTGCGTCTTCTCGGTGCCCTCCCAGACCAGCTCCGGGAAAACGGTCAGATAGACCTTGTCGTTGCCCTGGCTGTAGATGTTCACTTCCATGACGTCACGGAGAGCCATCCGGGCTTCGTAGATCAGGCTGTTCATGTGCCACCGACTTTCGCTATCCGGTTTCTGAGGCTTCCTGGCCACACGTACCGACCTCATGATGGTCAGCGGTCGGAGAGTGCGCAACGAAGTCCGGAGAATACCGCGTTCAACTGCGGGAAATCCGCGATTGAACGGGGTTGCTAATTGCCGGTGTTTGACAGGGAAAGGCAGTGCTGCGGACCATTGGAACTGTTCGCAATTGCCGCAGGCCCGCATCCCACGAAAAGCATCCGGAGTGCCATGAAAATCCTGTTCATAACCACGGGCAGTCAGGCCACCTACTATGCCGCTGCCCCGCTGGCGACGGCCGCGCGCAACGCGGGCCACCAAGTCGTGCTGGCCGCCCACGAGCCGTGGGTGGAGACCGCGGAGGCCATCGGCCTTCCCACCTTCTGTTTCACCGTCGACCCGATCCGGCACTTCATGCGGATCAGCAACCCGGGCAAGGGGCTGCGCTTCCCCCGGGAGCTGGGCGACGAGGAGATGTTCGGGCAGGGCCGCGGCTTCGCGCAGATGGGGCTGGCCGGGGTGAAGTCCCTGCTGGAGCTGGCCAAGGACTGGACCCCGGACGTGGTGGTGGGCAGCTCGCAGAGCTACGCCGCGATGCTGCTCGCCGCCCATCTGAAGGTCCCCTACGTGCGTCACATCGAGTACCTGGGCATCCCGCTCACCGGTATCGACCCGGGCGCCGAGGCGGAGCTGCGGCCGGAGATGGAGCGCCTCGGCGTGGACGGGCTGCTCAAGCCCGATCTGCTCCTGGACTCCACTCCGCCGTCGATGCGGCCGTCCCACGACCCGGACGCGCAGCCGATGCGCTGGATCCCCAGCAACCCGCAGCGCCGGCTGGAGCGCTGGATGTACACCCGCCCCGAGGGACGCAAGCGCGTGGTGATCACCTCCGGTTTCCGCAGCCTGATGTTCCGCGACCCGGGCTGGTCCATGCCGCTGCTGGTCAAGGAGCTGAACAAGCTGGGCGCCGAGCCGCTGATCGCGTCGAACCCCGGCGCGGTCGAGCGCTTCGGCGCGGAACTGGGTGACGCGCGCGTCGGCTGGATCCCGATCGACGTCACCGCCGCCACCTGTGACCTGGCGGTCCACCACGGCGGCGCTACCACCGCCACGACGCTCATGGCCAACGGCGTGCCGCAGCTGGTCATCCCGGAGAACCCGCCGGAGTTCCCGCCGAACTACCACCGGGAGGCCATCGCCAAGGCCATCACCGACTTCGGCGCCGGCAAGACGCTGTGGCCGCAGGCGCAGGAGCCCGACAAGGCGCCGGGCGAGGTGATCGCCGCGGCCTGCAAGGAGCTGCTGGAGAACCCGAGCTACACGGAGCGGACGCAGTTCATCGCCAAGGAGATCTCGACGCTGCCCACGCCCGCCGAGATCGTGCCCAAGCTGGAGGCGCTGGTCTGACGGCCGGCACGCCGGCCCCGGCGACGCCGGTCGCCCCGGGACCGCGGAGGACACCTCCGCGGGTCCCGGGGCGACCGGCGTCGCGCGCGTGTATGCGGGGGCGGCGGTGGCGGTGCGGAGGTCGCGGCCGGGGAGACGGCGCGTGGGCAGGGTCGTCGGGAACGACGGGAACGGCAGGGACGGCCGGGCTTCGGCCCGGCCGTCCCTGCCGTTCCCGTCGTGCGTGTGCGGGAGTGCGCGTGCGCGGTCAGCGTGCGGCGAGGGCCTCGATCTCGCGCAGCACCTCGTCCGGGGTCGGCAGCGCCGCGGCCTCCGCCGCCGCGGCACGGGCCCGCTCCGCGTACCGCGGGTCCTCGAGGATCTCGCGGCAGCCGGCGACGACCGCCTCGTCCTGGCCGCGTCCCTCCTGCGGCCGGTGCGGGTCCACGAGCACGGCGGCGCCGAAACCGCTGACGGCCTCCGCGACGGCCTTGCCGTAGCCGTTGTCGGGGACGATCAGCTGGGGCACTCCCGCGTTGATCAGCGTCATGGCCGTCGTGGCGCCGCCGTGGTGGACCGCCAGGTCGCAGGTGGGGGCGACGACGTCCAGCGGGATCCAACCGATGCGCACATCGCCCAGTCGCGGGCCGTAGCGCTCGGCGGCCTCGGGGAGCGCCGCGATCAGCACCTCCACCCCGGCCCCGGTCAGCTCGTCCACCAGGCCGCTCAGCGAGGCGCCGGGGGTGTCCAGCAGCAGGTTGCGGGTGCCGGCGGTGATCAGCGCCCGGCGGCGGCCCTCGGGGCGGGTGTACATCCACGGCTCGACCCGGCGCTGGCTCACCCGGGGGACCCAGCGCATCGCCCGCGCGGCGGGGGCGCCGGGCGGGCGCAGCGCCGGCGGGCACAGGTCGATGAAGAGGTCGGGCGGCGGCAGCTCGGTCAGCCCGAGGCGCTCCAGCTGCGGCTGGAGCTCCGCCACCGCCGTGCGGTCCCGGCGCGCCATCGGGGCGATGTGCCAGATGTGGCGGACGTAGGGCACCTTGAGGCTGGCGGCGAGCACCCGGGGGACGTGGGACAGGCCGCCGACGACCAGGTCGGGGCTCCACTGCCGGGTCAGGTCGAGCAGCGCGTCGATGCGGACGGCGGCCGTCATGCCGTCCTGGCCGTAGCGCATCCGCTCGGGGGTGATGCAGACCGCGGGAAGCCCGACGGACTGTGCGGCCGCCATCAGCGGCTCGTCGGCGGCCAGCAGGATCTCGTGGCCGGCGTTGCGGGCGGCGGCGGCGAGGGGGGCGACGCCGAAGACGGCCGCCTGGCTGCCACCGACGGTGAACAGTATTTTCATGGCTGTCGCACTTCTTCCGTTGGGGATCGCGGGGGCTGCGGTACGCGGTGCGGGGCCGGTCAGCCGGCCTGGGCCATCTCCATGACGTACCGGCCGTAGGAGGAGTGGGCGAGGCGGCTGCCGAGCCGGTAGCAGGACTCCCGGTCGATGTAGCCCATCCGCCAGGCGATCTCCTCCAGACAGGCGATGCGCACGCCCTGGCGGTGTTCCAGCACCTGGACGTAGTCCCCGGCCTCCATGAGCGCGTCGTGGGTCCCGGTGTCCAGCCAGACGAAACCGCGGCCCAGCGGGATCAGCTGGGCCTCGCCGCGCTCCAGGTAGACGCGGTTGAGGTCGGTGATCTCCAGCTCGCCGCGCTCGGAGGGCCGCAGCTGCCGGGCGATGTCGACGACCTGGTTGTCGTAGAGGTACAGCCCCGTGATCGCCATGTTGGTCTGCGGATCGGTGGGCTTCTCCTCCAGGGCGATGAGTCTGCCCTGCTCGTCGAGGGTGCCGACGCCGTAGCGCTCGGGGTCGCGCACCGGGTAGCCGAACAGGACGCAGCCCTTGATGTCCTGCGCGGCCCGCTGGAGCATGGGCCCGAACTCGTAGCCGTGGAAGATGTTGTCGCCCAGCACCAGGGCGACGGAGTCGTCCCCGATGTGGTCCGCGGAGACCAGGAACGCGTCGGCGAGCCCACGGGGCTTGTCCTGCTCCGCGTAGGTCAGGGTGATGCCCAGCCAGGAGCCGTCGCCCAGCAGCCGCCGGAACATCTCCGAGTCCTCGGGCGTGGTGATGATCTCGATTTCGGTGATCCCCGCCAGCATCAGTGCAGAAAGCGGGTAGTAAATCATCGGCTTGTCGTAGACCGGGAGCATTTGCTTGGAGACCCCGAGAGTGATCGGATGGAGCCTCGTGCCATTGCCGCCGGCCAGGATGATGCCCTTCACCGTGGCGCCTCCTCAGTAACTTCGTGCCAATTAGGCAGTGCTCGCACTTTATCGGCGTCGGCCATCCGGCCGAAAGGCTCCCCGGCGCCCTCCCTTCGAATAGCGTCCTTGTTGACAGGCATGGCTCTGCTTACTCAGGCTGACGGCATACCGGTTCAGGCATGCGCATTTACTGTCGTCGTTTAGGTGGACCTGTGGAAATCGAAGATCTGACGCCCGTTCTCGAATCCGAGCAGAGGGCCGGTATCGGCATCATCGGATGCGCCGACATCGCCGTGCGCCGGGCCCTCCCCGCGATCGGCCGCTCGCCGTTCCGGCTGGTGGCGCTCGCGAGCCGTTCCCGTGAGAAGGCCGAGACCGCGGCGGCCGCCGCCGGCTGCGCGGCCGTCGAGGGCTACGAGCGGCTCCTGGAACTGCCCGGCATCGACGCGGTCTACATCCCGCTGCCGAACAGCGAGCACGCCAAGTGGGCGCACCGGGCGCTGGAGGCGGGCAAGCACGTCCTGCTGGAGAAGCCCGCGGTGCCCGCCGAGGGGACGGCCCGCGAACTCGTCGCGCTCGCCGAGGAGCGCGGGCTGGTCGTCATGGAGAACTTCGCGTTCCTGCGGCACCCTCAGCACGCGCAGGCGCGGGCCCTGGTGGACGACGGCGCGATCGGCCGGCTGCGCTCGTACCACGGGATGTTCGGCATTCCGCCGACCGATCCGCGCGGGATCAAGTACCAGGCCGACCTGGGCGGCGGGGCGCTGTGGGAGGTCGGCTGCTACCCGGTGCGCGCGGCCCAGGAGTACCTCGGGCCGTCGGCGCGGGTCCTGGGCGCCGGCCTGACGTCGGATCCGGAGCTGGGCGTGGACGTCTCCGGCGCGGCGCTGCTGGGCGACGACGACGGCGTCACGGCGAGCTGCTCCTTCGGCCTGTCCCACGGCTACCGGTCGGCCTACGAGCTGTGGGGCAGCGAGGGGCGGCTCGTCCTGGAGTGGGCGTTCACGCCCTCGGTCGGCGCCCGCCCGGTGCTGCGGCTCCAGCAGAAGGACCGCGAGACGCAGATCCTCGCCCCGGCCTCGGACCAGTTCGTCGGCGTGTTCACCACGTTCCACGACGCCGTGCGCGACCCGGCGGCCCGGTCGCGCCACCACCGTGAACTGGTGCGGCAGGCGCGGCTGATGGAGGACGTCCGCGCGCAGGCCCTCGGCGGGCGGACCCGGTGAGCCAGGCCCGGTGAGGCCCCCTCGCGTGCGGGAGGACGAGTACGGCGGGCGGCGGGCCCCGGGCGCCCCCCCCCCGGGGGGGGCCCCCGGGGCGGCCCCCCCCCCCCCCCCCCCGGGCCCCCGCGCGGGGGGGCCCGGTGCCACGGGGGGC
>NZ_JBICXC010000022.1:0-21655 GCF_043200075.1 Streptomyces sp. NPDC048481 | reverse complement strand
GTGCCGGCCGAGGAGATGGGCCGCCTCGCCGTCGACCTCCTCGTCGAACGCCTCGACCACCCCGGCGCCCCGCCCCGCCACCACCTCCTCGCCCCGCCCATCTCCCTGCGCGCCAGCACCGGCCCCGCCCCAGCCCCCGCGGCCGACGGCTGAACGACCGGCGGCGCGGGCCGGACGGCGGGCAACTGGGCGGCGGACGGGGCGAGCCCCGGGAACGGCGACATAACGACCGGTCGGTAATGTGCCGGGCATGACTACCTCCGCCCTCGGACCGCTCGCCGGCCGACGCTGTCACCACCCGCTCAACTCCCTGCACGCGACGCACTACTTCGCGCCCGAACTGGGGCGGGAACTGGGCGCGCTCGGCATCACCCATCCACGGGCCGTCAACTTCGCCGCACGGGCGGCCGCGCTCGGGCCGGTCGGGGCGGGCGCCGTGACCGCGGCCTTCTTCAATTACAAGCACGACCTCGTGGCCCGGCACGTGCCCGCCGTGTGGTCGGTCGCCGACCCCGCCGACGTGCTCGCCGCCCGTCTGCGCGCCGTCGACGCGACGCTGCGCCGCCTGCTGGGGGAGGAGGCCGTGACGTCCGCGGAGATGGCGGAGGCGGCCGGGCTGGCGCTGCGCGCCGCCGAGGCCTGCGGACGCGGCGCCAGGCCGCTGTACTCGGCCCACGCCGACCTGCCCGTCCCCGGTGAGCCGCACCTCGCGTACTGGCACGCGGCGACCCTGCTGCGCGAGCACCGGGGCGACGGCCACCTGGCCGTGCTGATGTCGGCGGGGCTCGACGGGCTGGAGGCGACGGTGACGCACACCTCCACCGGCCGGGGCATGACGCCGAAGTGGGTGCGGGCCACCCGCGGCTGGAGCGAGGAGGAGTGGAACGCGGCGGCCGGCCGCCTGCGCGAGCGCGGTCTGCTGGACGACGAGGGCGAGCTGACCGAGCGGGGCGTCGCGCTCCGCGAGGACGTCGAGCGGGAGACGGACCGCGTCGACCTGGCCCCGTACGAGCACCTCGGCGCGGAGGGAGTGGCCCGCCTGACCGGCCTCGCCTCGGCGTTCGCCCGCGCCGCCGCGGCCGCGGGCGCGTTCCCGGCGGACCTCGTCGGCAAGCGCTGACCCGTCGGGGCTGCCATGCGGCCGCACGGGAGGCCGGGCGGGAGGGCCGCGGCCGTCCCGTCACTGCGGTGCGGCCGCCCCCGGCGGGACGGGCTGCCGGGAGCGCAGGTGCTCCCTCAGGGCCTGCGCGGTGTTGCTGACGTGCAGCAGTGCGGCGGCCTGGCTGAGGGCGCCGTCGCGGGTGGTGAGCGCCGCGTAGATCGCCTCGTGCTCGGCGAGCGTCCGGTCCGCGGCCTCGTCGTCGGTCAGACCCCGCCATATCCGCGCCCGCAGCGTGCGGCCGGAGATGCCCTCCAGGAGGGTCAGCAGGCTCTCGTTGCCCGTCGCGGCGATCACCGCGCGGTGGAAGGCGGCGTCGTGCGCGTTGAGCAGTTCGACGTCGTCGCGAGCCTCGCGCATGGCGTCCAGGTGGGCTTTGACCTCGGCCAGTTGGTCGTCGGAGATGCGGGCCGCGGCCAACGCGGTGGCGGCCGGTTCGAGGAGCCGGCGCACCTCCATGAGGTCCTGGAGCGCCGCGGAGTCGCCCTGGAGCAACTCGACCGCCCCGCCCAGACCCGCCAGGAGCAGGCTGGGCTGAAGGCTGGTGACGTAGGTGCCGTCGCCCCGCCGCACCTCCAGCACCCTCGCCACGGCCAGGGCCTTGACCGCCTCGCGGGCGAGGTTGCGGGACAGGCCCAGCTGGGCGGCCAGATCCGCCTCGGGCGGCAGTTTCGACCCCGGTGGCAGGGCGCCGGTGCGGATCAGCTCACGAATGCGTTCGATGGCCTTGTCCGTCAGCGACACCGCGTACTCCTCACCCGCCCCGCCGGAACCTTCGGGCGCGGCCTCGATGATACGGGGGCGCGGCGGCGGCGGGCCCGGCCGCTCAGCCGGGCGTCCTCTCGCCCTCGGTCGTCACCTCGAAGGCGTTGAGGTAGGTGCAGACCAGCTGGTAGAAGCCGACCGTGAGGACCAGGTCGGAGAGCTGCTCGACGGTGAGGAAGGACAGCGCCCGCGTCCGGTCGGCGTCGGTGAGGCCGTGCCGCTCCAGGAGCCGGTCGGTCAGCGCGAGGACCGCCGCCTGCTCCGCCGGCAGCCCTTGCGGCGAACCGGTCCCGGCGGCGGCGACCGCGGCCTCGTCGAGACCGAGGCCGCGCGCGATCCGCTCGTGGTGGTGGACCTCGTACGGCGCCCCGTAGACGTGTCCGACGCGCAGGACGGCCAGTTCGCGCAGCGGGTGCGGGAGCGCGCCGCGGGCGATCGCGTCCCCGAGGCGCACCAGGTCGGGGGCCAGGGCCGGCGAGTGGAACACCATGCGGTACACGTTGAGGGCGGACCGCTCCTCGGCGATCTCCCGTGCCCCGGGGGGAAGCGCGCTCAGGTCGGGGTAGTCCATGATCGTGGGTCTCCTCCTCGACGCGGGGCCGTCGGCCCACCGTCCGCGGCACGGTCCGGCGACGCGGGCGGGCGACCGCCGACGGGCACACCGGGACCGGCCGCGAGGCCGGGCACGCGCCGCGGACTTCATCATGACAGCGGCGCCGCCCTCACCGCGGCTCCCCGTCCGCACGCCGGTCGCCGAGGGCGCCGAAGGCCTCCAGGATGCGTTCGGCGGCCAGCGTCGCCGTCAGCTCCCCGTCCCGGACCCGCTGTTCGAGAACCGGTGCGAGGGCCCGCACCGAAGGGTCGGCGTGCAGCCGGCCGAGGACTTCGTCGCGCACCATGCTCCAGGTCCAGTCGACCTGCTGCTCGCGCCGTTTGGCGGCGAGCCGGCCGGTGGAGTCCAGCAGCGTGCGGTGCTGCTCCAGGCGTTCCCACACGGTGTCCAGGCCCGCGGACTCCCGGGCGCTGCAGCTCAGCACGGGCGGCGACCACACGGCGTCCCTGCCGTGCATCAGACGCAGCGCGCCCGCCAACTCCCGTGCCGCGGCGCGCGCGTCCCGCTCGTGCGGGCCGTCCGCCTTGTTCACGGCGATCACGTCGGCCAGTTCCAGGACGCCCTTCTTGATGCCCTGGAGCTGGTCGCCGGTGCGGGCGAGGGTCAGCAGCAGGAAGGAGTCCACCATGTCCGCCACGGCCGTCTCGGACTGCCCGACCCCGACCGTCTCCACGAGGACGACGTCGAAACCGGCAGCCTCCATCACCACGATCGACTCGCGTGTCGCCTTGGCGACGCCGCCGAGGGTGCCCGCGGTGGGGGAGGGGCGTACGAACGCGGCCGGGTCGACGGCCAGGCGCTCCATCCGGGTCTTGTCGCCGAGGATGGAACCGCCCGTGCGGCTCGACGACGGGTCCACCGCGAGCACCGCCACCCGGTGCCCGAGCGACGTCAGCATGGTGCCGAACGCGTCGATGAACGTCGACTTGCCGACGCCCGGCACCCCGCTGACGCCGATCCTGCGGGCCCGGCCGCTGTGCGGGAGCAGCTCGGTCAGCAGCTCCTGCGCCAGCGCCCGGTGCTGGGGCCGGGTGGACTCGACGAGGGTGATGGCGCGCGCGACGATCGCGCGCTTCCCGTCGAGCACACCCTTCACATACGTGTCGAGGTCGATGGCCATGGGCGTCAGAGGCCGTGTCCGAGGTCGTCCGACAGACGCTTCACGAGGTCGTAGGCCGCGTCCGGGATGACCGTGCCGGGCGGGAAGACGGCCGCGGCGCCCATCTCCAGGAGCGTGGGCACGTCCTGCGGCGGGATGACGCCGCCGACGACGATCATGATGTCCTCGCGCCCCTCCTCGGCCAGCTGCTCGCGCAGCGCCGGCACGAGCGTGAGGTGTCCGGCGGCCAGCGACGACACCCCGACGATGTGCACATCGGCCTCGACGGCCTGCCGGGCCACCTCGCCGGGCGTCTGGAACAGCGGGCCGACGTCCACGTCGAAGCCGAGATCGGCGAAGGCGGTCGCGATCACCTTCTGGCCGCGGTCGTGCCCGTCCTGGCCCATCTTGGCGACCAGGATGCGCGGGCGGCGGCCCTCGGCCTCCTCGAAGGCGGACACGAGGTCACGGGTGCGGTCCACGGACGGGGACTCGCCTGCTTCGTTGCGGTACACGCCGGAGATCGTACGGATCTGGCTCGCGTGACGCCCGTACACCTTCTCCAGGGCGTCCGAGATCTCACCGACGGTGGCCTTGGCGCGGGCCGCGTTCACGGCCAGCTCCAGCAGGTTGCCCTCGCCGCCGGCCGCCCGGGTCAGCGCGTCGAGCGCGTCCCGGCACGCGGCGTCGTCCCGCTCGGCGCGCAGCCGCCGCAGCTTCTCGATCTGCTGCGTGCGCACCGAGGAGTTGTCGACCTTGAGGACGTCGATCTGCTCGTCGCTGTCCACCCGGTACTTGTTGACGCCGATCACCGGCTGACGGCCCGAGTCGATGCGGGCCTGGGTGCGGGCGGCGGCCTCTTCGATGCGCAGCTTCGGAATGCCCGCGTCGATGGCCTTCGCCATGCCGCCCGCCTGCTCGACCTCCTGGATGTGCTGCCAGGCGCGGCGGGCCAGGTCGTACGTCAGCTTCTCCACGTACGCGCTGCCGCCCCAGGGGTCGATGGTCCGGGTGGTGCCGGACTCCTGCTGGATCAGCAGCTGGGTGTTGCGGGCGATGCGCGCCGAGAAGTCCGTCGGCAGCGCCAGGGCCTCGTCGAGGGCGTTGGTGTGCAGCGACTGGGTGTGACCCTGCGTCGCCGCCATCGCCTCGACACACGTGCGCGTCACGTTGTTGAAGACGTCCTGCGCGGTCAGGGACCAGCCGGAGGTCTGCGAATGGGTGCGCAGCGAAAGAGACTTGGCGTTCTGCGGGTCGAACTGCCGCACCAGCTTCGCCCACAGCAGGCGCGCCGCCCGCAGCTTGGCGATCTCCATGAAGAAGTTCATGCCGATCGCCCAGAAGAAGGACAGCCGGGGCGCGAACGCGTCGACGTCCAGGCCCGCCTCACGGCCCGCGCGGATGTACTCCACGCCGTCGGCGAGCGTGTACGCCAGCTCCAGGTCGGCCGTCGCGCCCGCCTCCTGGATGTGATAGCCGGAGATGGAGATGGAGTTGTACCGCGGCATCCGCTGCGAGGTGTAGGCGAAGATGTCGGAGATGATCCGCATCGACGGCTTCGGCGGATAGATGTAGGTGTTGCGGACCATGAACTCCTTGAGGATGTCGTTCTGGATGGTCCCGGCCAGCTTCTCGGGCGGCACGCCCTGTTCCTCGGCCGCCACGATGTACAGCGCCAGCACCGGCAGCACGGCGCCGTTCATCGTCATCGACACGGACATCCTGTCCAACGGGATGCCGTCGAACAGCTGCCGCATGTCGTAGATCGAGTCGATGGCCACGCCCGCCATGCCGACGTCACCGGTCACGCGCGGGTGGTCGCTGTCGTAGCCGCGGTGCGTGGGCAGGTCGAAGGCGACCGACAGGCCCTTCTGGCCGGCCGCGAGGTTGCGCCGGTAGAAGGCGTTGGACTCCTCGGCGGTGGAGAAGCCCGCGTACTGGCGGATCGTCCAGGGCTGGTTGACGTACATCGTCGGGTACGGCCCGCGCAGGTACGGCGCGACGCCCGGATAGGTCTCCAGGAAGTCCAGGCCCTCCAGGTCCTGGCCCGTGTACAGCGGCTTGACGCGGATGCCCTCCGGGGTCTCCCACAGCAGGTCGTCCCCGCCGGCCGCCTTCTTCACGGCCGTACGCCACTCGTCGGCGCCGCCCCCGGCGGCCGGGGCCCCCAGCTCGATCCCGGAGAAGTCGGGGATACCCATCAGGACACAACTCCCATGCGGTCGAGGGTGGCGGACAGCACCGCGACGGCGTCACAGCCCGCGAACACGTACGCGTCGACGCCGGCGTAGGACGCCGGACGCCCGGCGAGGAACACGTGCGCGGCGCCGGCGGCCCGCAGCCGCGCGGCCTCCGCCTCGGCCTGCTCCTCGTACAGCGCGTCACTGGAGCACAGGCACACCTCGGTGGCGCCGCTGTCCTCGAACGCGCCCCCGACGACGGGCTCGACGCCGCCCGCCTGGAACAGGTTGGCGGCGAACGTCAGCCGCGCGGTGTGCGCGGCGGCCGGTCCGAGTGCCGCCAGGTGGATCCGCGGCCGTGCGCCGGTCGCCGCGAGATGGGCGTCGGAGCGCGCCCGCAGCGCCTCGAAGGCCTCGTCGCGACGCACCCTCGGCAGACCGCCGGAGCGCGGCTCGGGCCCGCTCTCGCGCACCACCGGCTTCTCGGCGAGGAACGGGAACTCGCTCACCCCGGTGACGGGCTCGCGCCGCTTGGCGATGCCGGCGCTGCGCGCCCGCCAGGTGTCGGCCAGGGCCCGCGGCAGACTGCCCGAGCGCAGCACGGCGGCCTGACCGCCGTCGCGCTCGATGCCCTGGAAGAACTCCCAGCCCGCACGGGCCAGTTCGTCCGTCAGCCGCTCCACGTACCAGGAGCCGCCGGCCGGGTCGATCACCCGGGCCAGGTGCGATTCCTCGATGAGGATCGTGGAGGTGTTGCGGGCGATCCGCCGGGCGAACGCGTCCGGCAGCCCCAGCGCGTCGTCGAAGGGCAGCACCGTCACGGCGTCCGCGCCGCCCGCGCCCGCCGCGAGGGTGGCGACGGTGGTGCGCAGCATGTTCACCCACGGGTCCCGGCGCGACATCATCACCGGAGAGGTCACGGCGTGCTGCACCTGTGCGCCGGCGCCCGGCGCCCCGCACGCCTCGGCGACCCGCGCCCACAGCCGGCGCGCGGCCCGCAGCTTCGCGATCGTCAGGAACTGGTCCGCGGTCGCCGCGTACCGGAACTCCAGCTGCCGGCAGGCCTGGCCGACGCTCAGCCCGGCCGCGGTCAGCTCCCGCAGGTACGCCACACCGGTCGCCAGCGAGGCGCCCAGCTCCTGCGCCGCCGAGCCGCCCGCCTCGTGGTAGGGCAGCGCGTCCACCGTCAGCGCCCGAAGCCCCGGATACTCCTCGGCGCAGCGCCGGGCGAGCCCGACCGCCGGGCCGAAGTCGGCCGCCCGGCCCGTGCGGGCCTCGTGGCCGAGGGGATCCGCGCCCAGGTTGCCGCGCACCGCGTCCGCGGCGACGCCCCGCTCCGCGCACAGCCGCAGGAACTCCCGTGCGGCGGGCTCGGCTTCGGCGCCGGCGTCGAGCACGACGGGGGCCAGGTCGAGAAGGACGCCGTCGAGGACCTGCGCGAGCGAGGTCACGGGAACGCCGCCCTCGCCCACGACCAGCCACAGGGAGGTGACGCCGTTCTCCAGGTCCGCGAGCACCGCGCCGCCGTCGGCGGCGGCGTGCCGCTGCCGCACGTCCCACCCTCCGGCGGTGTTGCCCTCCGGCCTGCCGCCCCGCACGTACGGAGCGAACCCGGGGTAGCCCGGCTCGGGCGCGCGATCGTGCGCGGTGTAGAGGGGACGGGTGCGCAGCCCGTCCTCCAGCGCGGTGGACAGGGCTTCCTCGGCGTGAGCTTCCCCGACGTCCTTGCCCGACTTGCGCAGCACGCCCGCGATGAGGCGCTGCCACTGCTCGTGGGTGGCGTCAGGGAACTCGCCGGCCAGCTCAAGCCCGTCGTCAGGCAGGACCGTCATGCTCGGATGCTAGGCCAGACACGGAGAGGAACTGCAGAGGGCATGGCTGTGACCTTTCCCTCCCGGGCATTGTGACCTGGCCCTCGCCGTGCCGTCCGGCCCCGCGGACGCGCCCGCCGTAGTACTCATGGGGGAGTCCCGCACACCTGGAGCGTCCCACGCTTCCGTCGCCCCTTGGAGCCCCGATGACCGTTCGTCGTGTCGTGCCCGTCCTCCGCTCGGAGCCGGTTGAGGAGAGCCATGAGTTCTACGGCCTGCTGGGCTTCGAGGAGGTCATGAACCACGGCTGGATCACGACGCTCGCCGCGCCCTCCGCGCCGCAGGCGCAGATCAGCTTCATGACGGCCGACCGGACCGCGCCCGTCACCCCGGACCTGAGCGTGGAGGTGGACGACGTGGACGCCGCCTACGCGCGCGTGCGCGCCGCCGGCGCGGAGATCGTGCACCCCTTGCAGGACGAGGAGTGGGGCGTACGGCGCTTCTTCGTCCGCGACCCGGCCGGCCGGGTGGTCAACGTCCTCGGCCACCGCTGATCCGGGGTCCGGCGCGACGGACCCGGACCGCCCCGGACACCGTCGCGCCCGCGGCCACCCGGCCCCGTGCGGCGGACCCGCGGGGACCGTGGCACGGTGCCGGAGGTAGCGTGGACCGGTGCCCGTGCTGACGCAGCTGAACGCCGACCACGCTCCCGCGGTGCTGGCCTTCGAGCTGGCGAACCGCGACTACTTCGCCGCCGCGGTCGGCGACCGCGGCGACGAGTTCTTCGCCCGGTACGCCGACCGTCACCGCGCGCTGCTGGCCGAGCAGGCGGCCGGCGTCTGCGTGTTCTACGTCCTGGTGGCCGAGGACGGCTCGGTCCTGGGCCGGTTCAACCTGTACGACCTCGAGGACGGCGTCGCCGCACTGGGGTACCGGGTCGCGCGCGGCGTCGCCGGCCGGGGCGTGGCGACGGCGGCCGTGGAGGAGCTGTGCCGGCTGGCGTCGGCACGGCACGGACTGCGCACCCTGCGGGCGGCCGCGGCGGACGCCAACGCCGCTTCCCGGAAAGTGCTGGTCAAGGCAGGGTTCGTCCCGACCGGTCCGGCCGGCCCGGCGGACGTGGGCGGCAAGCCGGGCACCTGGTACCGGCGCGACCTGGTCCCACCGGCCCCCGCGTCTGCCCCGGACTGAGCCGGCCCGAGCCCGGGAAGGGCGCCGGTCAGGGGCCGAGCCGGTAGTCGAACCAGATCCGGTGTGTGCCGTCCGCGTCGACGGCGATGCCGCCGGCGCCGGTGATCCCGGTCAGTTCGCCGGTCCCGCTGCCCGGCACGACGGCGAAGTACTCGTTCTCCCGGCTGTCACCCGTAGTGGACGCGGCGTGCGCGAAGTTGAAGGAGCCCGCCCGGCCGTGCAGGGTCCCCTCGAAGGACTCCATGGCGACGTACGTGCCCGTGCCGGTCGACGGGTCGTAGGCGGCCGTGAACACCGTGGCCGAACGGCCCGCGATCTCGCCCTCGAACGACTTGGTCATGGTGGCCACCCCGACCGGCGCGGCGGTCTCGACCGCGGGGCTCGGCACCGGGGCCGGCGTGAAGTCGGCGACTGTGAACGTTCCTGAAGCTCGCATGCCCGGATCGTAGGGGGCGCCGCTGACAGTCACGCCGGGCCGCGGCACGCGTCATGCGCCGTCGGGAGCGGCCTCGTCGCCAGCGGTCAGCGCGGGCGCCGTCGCGTCCGGCGCGTCGACGGCGGTGTAGAACACGGAGGAGCCCTGCTTGGTGCGCTGCGCCTGGGTCTTCGCGACGAGGCCCTCCAGGGTGGTGCGCACGACGGTGGTCCTGACGGTGCGCTCCGGATGCGTCCCGCCGAGGGCGGTGGCGATCTCGGCGGCCGAACGCGGTTCGCGCTGCTGGGCGAGATGGGCGCGCACCAGGTCGACCAGCGTCGGCTGCGGTGACTTCGCCGCCTCCGCGCGCCCGGTGTCCTTCTTGGCCGTGCTCTTCTTCGCCGTGGCCGTCTTCACCGCGGCCTTCTTCGCCGGGGCGGTCTCCACCGCCGCCGTCTTCGGTGCGTCCGTCTTCACCGCGGCCGCCTTCGCGGTGCCCGTCCCGGCGGCGGCCCGCTTGCGGGTGGCGGGCCTCTCCGGCGAACGGGCCGACCGCGAGGCGGACTTCTTCGACTGCGGCCGCTTACGGGCGCCCGAGGCGACGGCCGACCTGCCGCGGGGCGCGGGCACCGAAGGGCTCCCGGCGGACTCGCCGGCTTCGGCCGGCGCCGGCGCCGAACCGATGGCCTGACGGATGCTGAGCAGTACGCCGTGGTCCCGTTCGAGGGCCGCCAACTGCTCCTGGAGGGCGGTGATCTCCGCGCCGACCCGGTCCCGCTCCTTGGCGTTGCGTTCGAGGTCGGCGGTCACCTGAGCGGTGTACTGCGAGGTGAGTTCGTTGGCGGAGGCGTTCTCGGACATGAAGCACACGACCTTTCCTCGACGGGAGGCAGCGGACGAACTGCCTTGCCCCGGTCGCCGGCCCGGCGGCACGTCGCCCCGGAGGGCCGGGGGCCACCCGGCCGGGCGGCGACACACGACCGGCTGCGGCACTGCTGGAGAGATAGTACGGACAACCGGAGCGAATGGTCCTCGGGTGTGCCGCGGTGACAACCCGTTCGAGGGCCGTGTCGCCTCAGGACGGCCGGCCCAGCGACCAGCCTGCTACGTCCGCGAGCCGGCCGCGCCACAGGGGCATGACGACGGGATGCCTCGCCGGGCAGACGGCGGTCGCGTCGCGCAGGTGGATCCACTGGGGGAGCCGTTGCGGACCGGAGTGCCCCTGGCGGTCGGCGACGGCCCGGTCCACCTCCTCGGGGAAGTGCTTCAGGATCCGTGCGCCGGGCCCGTCGAAGGTGCGCAGGCTGCGCGCCCACTCCGCGGTCCAGGCCTCGTGCGAGATCAGCTCGCCGTGCAGGAAGCCGCCGCCCACGGTGAGCGTGACGGGCAGGGCGGCCTCCGGGTCCTGCCCGATCAGGCGCACCAGCATCTGGAGTTGGACGTCCGGCGCGGGTTCGGTGAGGACCGGGGCGGCCGGCTGGTGCAGGGGATCGTGCTCAGTGGTCATGACCGGCTGTCCTTGGGCGTCGGGGGCGGGACGGAAGTCTCCTTCCCCCCTCGGCGCGCGGGCATGTCCGGTGCGCTCAGGCGGGGCCGGTCACAGCCGCAGGACGATCAGGGCGGTGTCGTCCGTGGTGCCGCTGGCGGGCAGCAGGTCGCCCAGCAGAGCGTCCGCCAGGGTCTCGGGAGCGCGGTGGCGGTGGTGGGCGAGGGACTCGGCGAGGCGGTCCAGCCCTTTGTCGATGTCCTCGCCACGGCGCTCGATGAGGCCGTCGGTGTAGAGGACCAGGGTGCTGCCCTCGACGAAGGCGAGCCGGGCCTGCGGTCGGGGCAGGTGCTCGGGACGGGCGGCCAGCGGGGGATCGGTCGCCCCGTCGAGGAAGGTGACCGTGCCGTCGGGATGCACCAGGGCGGGCGGCGGATGGCCCGCGCAGCTGTACGTGATGGTGCGGCTCGCGCGGTCGATGAACGTCGTCACCACGGTCGTCGCCTCGGCGCCCTCGACGAAGCGCGCGTACAGGCCGAGGGCTTCCAGGGCCCGGGCCGGGCCGTCGGCCACGCGGCAGGCGGCGCTCAGGGCGCTGCGCAGCTGGCCCATGGCGCAGGCGGCCGCGAGACCGTGGCCCACGACGTCGCCGACGGCGACCGCCAGGTTGTCGTCGGGCAGGTCGACCAAGTCGTACCAGTCGCCGCAGACGTTGAGCGCGCCGACGGCGGGTCTGTAGCGGACGGCCGCCTCGTGCGGCCCGGTCGGACCGGGCGCGGGCAGCATCGCGGCCTGGAGCGCCAGGGCGACCTCCCGCTCACGGGCGTGCGCCCGGCGCAGGCGCTCGTTGACCTCCTGCAGTTCACGGGCCCGGGTGTACAGCTCGGCCTCCAGTACCCGGCCCCGGTCGCCGCGGTCGCGGCCTCCGCGGGCGTGGATCAGTTCGGTGACCTCCTCCACCCGGTGCACCACGAGCGCCACGTGCCCGTCCGCGTCGTGGACGGGTGCGTTCACCGGGCTCCAGTAGTGCTCCTGCCATACGCCGGGCCGCTCGGGGTCCTCGATGTCGTAGCGCAGCAGTGCCATGGTGTCGCGTTCACCGGTGTCGACCACGCGCAGCATCGACTCCCGGGTCTCCCGCATGCCGGCCGCCGCCGGGTCGTTCGGGTTCTCGGGGAAGACGTCGAAGATGTAGCGGCCCAGCAGCTGCTCGCGGGTGCGCCCGGCCAGCCGCAGGAAGTCGTCGTTGGCGTCGGCGTACACCAGGTCCGGCGTCAGCAGCGCCACCATGCCGGGCAGGGCCCGGAAGACCGCCGCATAGTCGATCTGCGGTTCCGTCATGTCCTGCCCGTCTGCCTGGGTACCGAGCGACACTGTGCGTTTCCACCATAGAAGGGTGGACGTCGTCGTACCCGGATATGACGTGCTCGCGTCCCCGGAGCGCCGCCCGGGCGGCCCGCAGGGGGATGCGGGGAGCGGGCACGCGCCCGTGGGGCCCGGGTCAGGCGCCGGTGCGGGGCAGGCGGACGACCTGGACGAAGAAGTCGTCGATCTGGCGGACGGCGGCGATGAACTGGTCGAGGTCGACGGGCTTGGTGACGTAGGCGTTGGCGTGCAGGCGGTAGCTGCGCAGGATGTCCTCCTCGGCCGCCGAGGTGGTGAGGACGACGACGGGGATGTGCGCGAGGTCGGGGTCGGACTTGATCTTCTCCAGCACCTGGCGGCCGTCGTACTTGGGCAGGTTGAGGTCGAGCAGGATGAGGTCGGGCCGGGGCGCGTCGGTGTGGCCGGCGCGGCGGTAGAGGAAGTCGAGCGCCTCCTCGCCGTCGCGCACCACGTGCAGGGTGTTGCCGATCTTGTTGTCCTCGAACGCCTCGCGGGTCATCAGCTCGTCGCCGGGGTCGTCCTCGACGAGGAGGACGTCGATGGGGCTGGCGGAGGGGAGGGTCATGTCAGGCCTTCTTCTCTGGGTGCGCGTCGGTGGCGGGCGCGGCCGTGGCGGGTGCGGCCGTCGGGGCGGTGGAGAGGGGGAGGGTGAAGCAGAAGCGGGTGCCCTCGGTGTGGCCGGTGTCGAGCCAGATCCTGCCGCCGTGGTACTCCACGATCTTCTTGCACAGGGCCAGGCCGATGCCGGTGCCCCCGTAGGCGTCCCGGCTGTGCAGCCGCTGGAAGATGACGAAGACCTTCTCCGCGAACTGCGCCGGGACGCCGATGCCGTTGTCGGTGACGGACAGCCGCCAGGTGTCCGGGGTCTCGGGGTCCGGCCCGCAGGTGACGCGCACCTCGGGCGCGCGGTCCGGGTGGCGGAACTTGAGCGCGTTGCCGACGAGGTTCTGCCACAGCATGGTGAACAGCGTCGGGTCGCCGACGACCTCGGGCAGGTGCTCCGGCCGGTCGACGCGGGCGCCGGACTCCTCGACGGCCGCCGTGAGGTTCTTCAGCGCCTTGTCGAGGCTCTGGCCGAGGGCGACCGGCAGCTGGGCGTCGTTGACGCGCCCGACCCGGGAGAAGGTGAGCAGGTCGTTGATGAGGACCTGCATGCGTTTGGCGCCGTCGACGGCGAAGTCGACGTACTGGAGCCCCCGCTCGTCGAGCTTGTCGCCGTACCGCTTCTCCAGGAGCTGGCAGAAGGAGGCGACCTTGCGCAGCGGTTCCTGGAGGTCGTGCGAGGCGACATAGGCGAACTGCTCCAACTCCGCGTTGGAGCGCCTCAGTTCGACGGCCTGGGCGTCCAGGTCGGCGGCCTGCCGGGTGAGCGCGTCCCGCTGCCGGCGGGAGGCTTCCAGTTCGGCGACGATCTGCTGGCGCATGCCCTCGACGTCCGCGGCCACCGCGGCCAGGTCGACCGGCCCGTCCGCGCTGATGACATGGCCGAAGTCGCCGTCGGCCACCTGCCGGGACGCCCGGCGCAGCGCCTCCAGCGGCCGGGTCACGAGGATGCGGACGAGTACGGCCAGGGTCAGCCCCGTCAGCAGGAAGACGGCCACCATCGCGCTCAGGACCGCGTTGCGCACCTTGCGCTCGTGCGCCAGCTTGGCCCGGCCGTCGCGGACGGCCTGCGCCAGGTCCGCGTTCTGCTTCGTCCACAGGGCGCGCAGGTGGTCGAAGGACTCCTTGCCTCGGTCCGCGGTGGCCTGGTCGACCGGCCGGGGCCGGCCGGGGACGACCGAGGCGGCAAGCGGTTCGGCGTAGTCGCTCCGCCAGTCCGCCGCGCCCTGCTCGACCGCCTCCAGGCCGGCGAGGAGCGCGGGGCGGCCGACGACGAGGGCGCGCAGCCGGGCGGCCGCCTCCGTCTCGTCGTGCTTGCCCCTGATGTACGGCTCCAGGAACTGCCGGTCGGCCGCGCCGGCGTACCCCCGGACCCCGGTCTCCTGGTTGACCAGCGCCGCCTGCAGGCGGTAGGCCTCCGTCTGCGCCGGCTGGACGCGCCGCAGGAGCTGGTCGCTCACCTGCGCCGTCCGGTCCAGCATGTTCGCGCCCACCACCGTGCCGACCACCACGACCAGCATCATCAGCGCCAGGACCAGGTAGAACCAGCTCTGCACGGTGAGCCTGCGCCCCGTCCAGGTCCTCGTGGCCGCCCTCACGTGCGCCGTCCCTCGTTCCGCCACCGCTCGCCCCACTCGTTCAGTTCCAGCTCAGGTGGACCAGTGCCACGTCGTCGTCCAGGCCGCCCTGCGATTCCGCCAGGGCGCCGACCCGCTCGATCAGCCGGTCCACGAACGGCTCCGGCGCCAGTGCCGCGCCTTCCCGGGCCAGGGCCAGCAGTCCGTCCTCGCCGAGCCGCTCGGCCCCGCGGCCCACATGGCCCTCGAACAGGCCGTCCGTGAACAGCACCACGCCCGCGCCCGCGGGCACCTCCACCTCCGCCGACGGCCATCGCGCTCCGCCGGGTACGACGCCCAGCGCCGGACCGCCGGGCGGCTCCACCCATTCGGTCCCGCGGCCGGTGCGCAGCAGCAGTCCGTGGTGGCCCGCCCGCACCAGCCGGGCGCGCTCCTGTCCCGGCGTCGCGGTGAGGCTGACGAGCGTGGCGAAGACGTCGCTGCGGGCACGCTCCGCCAGCAGGATCTCCTCCAGCCGTTCCACCTGCTCGGCGCCCGTGACGCCGCAGAACACCAGGGTGCGCCAGGCGATGCGCAGGGCGACGCCGAGGGCGGCCTCGTCCGGACCGTGCCCGGAGACGTCGCCGACCAGGGCGTGCACGGTGCCGTCGGGGCTCTGCACGATGTCGTAGAAGTCGCCGCCGAGCAGCGCCTGCGCCCGTCCGGGCAGATACCGGGCCACGACGTCGACGTCGTCGCCGCGCAGTAAGGGGCGGGGCAGCAGCCCGCGCTCCAGGCGCGCGTTCTCCTGGGCCTGCATCTGGCTGGCCTGGAGCGCGACGGCGGCCTGTTCGCCGTGCTTGCGCTGGATGGCGTAGCGCACGGCCCGTCCGAACAGCTCGGGCTCCACCCGCCCCTTGACCAGGTAGTCCTGCGCGCCGCCCGCGACCGCCGCCAGCCCGGTCAGTTCCTCGGCCAGTCCGGTGAGCACCACGATGGCCACCTGGTCGCCGTGCGCCTTGACGCGGGACACGGCCTCCAGGCCCTGGGCGTCCGGCAGGTGCAGGTCGAGCAGCACGCAGTCGGGCGTCTCGGCCGCGAGCGCCTCGACGGCCTCCGCCATCGAACGCACCCAGCGCAGCCGCATCTTCAGCGCGCTGTCGGCGACCAGCTCCTCCACCAGCAGGGCGTCGCCCGGGTCGTCCTCGACCAGAAGGACGGACGGCTCCCACCACTCCCACTCGGCGACGCCGTCCCACCGCGCGTCCGACGGCAGCTCCGCGTCCCCGGCTCGCGACGACATCATGGTCTCGACCTTCCCACCCATACGCGCCGCATTTCCCCACGATATTGTCGGATGACAACAGTCGAGAGGATACCCGTACGGGCGAGTAGGCCTGCCGGGGGCGCACGGGTCCGTCGCGGGCCGGGGCGACGGCGGCGTCCGGGCGGGCAACCGCCCTGTCTCCCAGGGTAGTTCGCGGCGAACCGATCCGTCCCCGGCGGGACGTCGCCGGCCGGCTCGGGCCGCGTTCGCGGCTGCGACTCTGCCGCGGCGTGCGGGTCAGGTGCGTCCGCGCGCGACCGCGGCCCGCCGCGCCAGGGAGTCGAGGACGACGGCGACGTACAGCACCCCGCCCGTGACGATGAACTGGATGGGCGACTCGACGCCCAGCAGCGCCATGCCCGAGGCGATCGACTGGATGATCAGCACCCCCAGCAGCGCGGACCAGGGCGAGCCGCGTCCGCCGAACAGGCTCGTGCCGCCGATGACGGCGGCGGCGACCGCGTTGATCAGCAGCATCCCGGAGCCCGGCGCCTGGCTCGCCGAGGTGAGCCGCGAGGCCACGAACAGGCCGCCGACCGCCGCCAGGGTCCCCGACGCCATGAACACCGCGATCCGTACGCGGATCACGTCGACGCCCGCCCGCCGTGCCGCCTCGACGCCGCCGCCGAGCGCCAGGACGCGCCGCCCGTAGGGCGTGCGGCGCAGGAAGAGGTCCGAGGCGACGATCACCGCGAGGAAGAGCAGCAGTGCCAGCGGCACGCCTTCGAACCGCGCGAGGACGACGACGGCGGTGAACGAGGCCACGGCCAGGAGCGCGGTACGCACCCACACGCGGCTCGCGGGCCCGCACGGCATCCCGGCCGCCGCGCGCCGCCCGCGGTCGCGGAGGGACACGAGCAGGTACGCGAGCGTGGCCAGCGCGGCGAGACCATACCCGGCGACGGCGGCGTCGAAGTACCGGCTGGTCAGCGTCGCCACCAGCCCGGTCTCGCTGAAGTTGATGGAGGTCTCCGTCCCCAGCAGGTAGAGCATCACCCCGTTCCAGGCCAGCAGGCCGGCCAGGGTCACGACGAACGCCGGCACGCCGATCCTGGCGAACGAGAACCCGTGGAGGGCCCCGGCGGCCGCGCCGCAGGCCACCGCGACGAGCACGGCGAGCCACTCGGGCATCCCGAGGTTCACGTTCAGCGACGCGAACACCGCGCCGGCGAGTCCGGCGAGCGAGCCCACCGACAGGTCGATCTCGCCGATCAGCAGCACGAAGACGATCCCGACGGCGATGATGCCGGTCCCCACGATGTCCACGCTGAGGACGGAGAGGTTGCGCGGCGACAGGAAGTTGTGATTCAGGCCCTGGAAGACCGCCCAGGTGACCGCCAGGGCGAGCAGGACGGGGACAGGGCCGAGTTCGCCTTCGAGCAGCCTGCGCCCCGCCGTCCGGGCGTGGTCCCCGATCCGCCCGGCGGGCCCCGCCGGGCGCTCGGCCGGCCGCGGACCGGACGGCGTCGTCCCGGACCGCGGGCCGCCGGGCCGTCCGGCTTCGGGCCCTCCGGAGCCGGGACCGCCGGATACGCCGGACGCCGGGTCGGCGGCGCGCCCGCGGGGTCGCCGCGCCCACCCCGCGCCCTTCACGGCCAGGTCTCTTCCGGGTGGGTGCCGCGCTGGGCGACGGAGTTGTCCGCCGCGCCGGTGATGGAGGAGATGATCTGTTCCTGGGAGGCCGTGTTCACGTCGAAGAGACCGTTGTTGCGGCCCAGCCGCAGTACGGCGACCCGGTCGGCGACGGCCTTGATGTCGCCCATGTTGTGGCTGATGAGGAGGACGCCGAGGCCCTGGTCGCGCAGGGCCTCGATGAGGTCGAGGAGCTGGCCGGTCTGCTCGACGCCGAGGGAGGCGGTGGGTTCGTCGAGGAGCAGCAGCCGGGGCTCGCCGAGCAGCGAGCGGGTGATCGCGACGACCTGGCGCTGACCGCCGGACAGGGTGGCCACCGGAACCCGCACGTCGGGGATGCGGATGGACAGGGTGTGCAGCAGTTCGCGGGTGCGGCGCTCCATCTCCACCTCGTCCAGCACGCCGAACCGGTGGATCTCCCGGCCGAGGAAGAGGTTGCCGACGACGTCCAGGTTGTCGCACATCGCGAGGTCCTGGTAGACGGTGGCGATGCCGAGGACGTGGGCGTCCTGCGGGCGTCTGATCTGGGTGGCCCGGCCCTGCCACTCGATGATCCCCCGGTCGGCGGGGCCGACCCCCGAGATCACCTTGACCAGGGTGGACTTGCCCGCGGCGTTGTCGCCCATCAGGGCGACCACCTCACCTCCGCTGATCTCCAGTTCGACGTCGACCAGCGCCTGGACGGCGGCGAACCGCTTGGACACGCCGCGCAGCGTCAGCAGGGGCGGAGCCGGCACGGGACCACCTCCTTCCTCTCTCCGGGCGTCCGGCTCACGGAGTGAGTCCGGCCCTGGCGCACGCGGACCGCAGGTTCGGGGGGCAGATCTGGGCGATGGTGTACATACCGTCCTTCACCAGAGTGTCCTTGATGTCACCGGCCGTCACCGGGACCGACGGGAGCAGGACGGCGGGGATGTCCTTGACGGTGGCGTTGTCGACGGTCCCGGTGGCGATGGAGTCCACCGGCTTGCCGCGCCCGAGGGCGACGGCCATCCGCACGGCGGCGTCCGTGGCCGACCTGTAGGGCTTGTAGACGGTCATGTACTGGTCGCCGGCGACGATGCGCCGGACGGCGGCGAGGTCGGCGTCCTGCCCGGTGACCGGGGGCAGCGGGTCGACCTCGGTGGCGTGGAGTGCGGAGATCACGGCGCCGGCGAGACTGTCGTTGGCGGCCAGGACCCCGTCGATGCGGTTCGCGCCCAGGGCGGCGACGGCGGCCCGCATGTCGGCGAAGGCGTTCTCCGGCCGCCAGCCGACGGTGTCGTAGGACTTGCCGATCCGCACCTTGCCCGAGAGGACGGAGAGCGCCCCGCGTTCGAACCAGCCGGCGTTGGGGTCGGTCGTGGCGCCGTTCATCATGACGATCTGGCCGCCGTGGGCCTTCGCGCCCATCGCCCTGAGCAGTGCGGTCCCCTGCAGTTCGCCGACCTTCGCGCCGTCGAAGGTGACGTAGCCGGAGATCGGGCCCTGCGCGAGCCGGTCGTAGGCCACGACCGGGATCCCGGCCCGGTGGGCGGCCTCCACCGACGGGCGCAGCAGCTGCGGGTCGACGGCCGCGACGATCAGGACGTCCACCCCTCTGGTGATCATGGATTCGAGCTGCTGCCGTTGCAGGGCCGGATCGGGGGTGGCGGCCACGGTGGTCGGGCAGTGCGGGCACAGCTGCCTGACCTTCTTCTCGATGAGGGGCTTGTCGAACTGGCCGAAGCGGGAGGCGCCGCCCCCGGGGAGCAGCAGGCCAACGGTGGGACTGTCACCGGCCGCGCCACCGTCCGAGCCGCCCGTGGTGCAGGCCCCGGCCAGCGTCAGGGCGGCGGCGATCGCCACGGCCGTGAGCGCACGGGCGCGGAACCTGCCCTTCACGGCCGCCAGGCCGACACCGAGACCCATCGTCGGTTCCTCAGGAATGGTGAATTGTCCGGTCTCTCATGAAATGAGTATCCGCTGCCAAGCGTAGCCAAGCCCCCGTACCGGTTCCGTCCGGGGCTTCCCGGGGCCGGTGATCCAGCCGGCCGCGGCCGGGAAGGGGCGTGGACGGCGGCGTGCGGATCGTGCCGGAGTGCGCCGGCCGCCCCTTCCGGCCGCCCGCCGGGGCTTTCCCGTGCGAGCCCGTAGCGCCTGTTCCCGCAGGTGGTACGGGCGTTTCGGGACGCGCCCGGCCGGGTCCGCGAAAGCCCGTGAAGCGGGGCGTTGCACGCCTTGACAAGGGTTCTGGGACGCCCCCAGACTGGCGTTGCGCTTACCGCAATCCGTTTCGCTATACGCACCGAGGTGTCATGATGATTCCCGCGTGCCGACTCGCGGACCTTCCGCGAGGTGAGGCCTTCCGGCTCGACGTCGATCCGCCGGTGTCGGTGTTCCACACCGATGACGGCGAGGTCTTCGCCATCGACGACACCTGCACCCACCAGGACGCGTCGCTCGCCGACGGCTGGCTGGAGGGCTGCGAGGTGGAATGCCCGCTGCATGCCTCCACGTTCGACCTGCGCACCGGCGCCGTCGACTCGCCGCCGGCGAAACTGCCGGTCCGCACGCACGAGGTCTTCGTCGAGGACGGCACGGTCTACGTCCGGCTCTCCACGGCGGCGCCCAACCTGCCGCCGTGCGTCTCCGCCCGGCTCGCCGGGGGTCCCGCGTGAGAACCGTCGCCGTGGTCGGCGCCTCCCTCGCCGGCCTCTCGGCGGCACGCTCCCTGCGCAAGCAGGGCTACGACGGACGCCTCGTCGTCATCGGGGACGAGACCCACCGCCCCTACGACCGGCCCCCGCTGTCCAAGGAGTTCCTGTCCGGCGCCCTGGGGGAGACGGACCTCGCCCTGGAGACGGAGGACGAGGATCTGGGCGCGCAGTGGATGCTGGGCGTCCGCGCCGTCGGTCTGGACCGCGCGGAGCGCGCCCTCGCGCTCACCGACGGACGACACGTCCGGGCCGACGGCATCGTCCTCGCCACCGGCGCGGCGGCGCGCACCCTGCCCGGCTCCGAGGGCCTGGCCGGGGTGCACACCCTGCGCACCCTGGACGACGCCCGCGCCCTGCGCGACGAACTGGCGGGCGGCGGACGCCTGGTCGTCATCGGCGGCGGGTTCATCGGCGCCGAGGTCGCCTCCACCGCCCACGCGCTCGGCCTCGACGTGACGGTCGTCGAAGCGGCTCCGACGCCCCTGGCCGGACCGCTCGGCCGGGCCATGGGGGCCGTGGTCTCCGGCCTGCACACCGACCACGGCGTCCGCCTGCTGTGCGGGGTCGGCGTCAAAGGGCTGAGCGGCGAGCGCCGGGTCGACGCCGTGCTGCTGGAGGACGGCCGTTCGCTCCCGGCCGACCTCGTCGTCGTCGGCGTGGGCGCGTCCCCCTGCGTCGAATGGCTCCAGGGTTCCGGCATCAGGCTCGACAACGGCGTCAAGTGCGGCGCGGACGGCCGGACCAGCCTGGCCGGCGTCGTCGCGGTCGGCGACTGCGCCAACTGGTACGACCCCCGCGCGGGGGCCCACCGCCGCGTCGAGCACTGGACCGGCGCGCGCGAACGCCCCGACGCGGCCGTCGCCACGCTGCTGGCCGGCGGCGCGGTAGAACCCGGCGTGCCCAGGCCGCCCTACTTCTGGTCGGACCAGTACGGCGTGAAGATCCAGTTCGCCGGCCACGCGGCCGAGGCCGACAGCGTCACCGTCGAGGCGGGCGCCGCGGACGACCGCGACGTACTGGCCGTCTACCGGCGCGCCGGTCACCCCGTCGCCGTGCTCGGCATGAACCAGCCCCGCCTGTTCACCCGCTGGCGCAAGCAGCTCGGCGCTCTCCTGTGAACATCCCGGCGGACCGTCGCGGCACCGCCGCGCCGCGCTGACCCCTCGCGCAGTCCCGCGCGCCCGCGAAGGCGCTCGTCCCGCCCTGCCGCACACCCCCGCCGCACACCCCCGAGGCGCGCGGCCCCGTCCCTCCCCGACGTTCCCCGAGGAGTGCACCGTGACCTCGACCAGACTGCCGGACAGCCTGATCGCCACCCTTCCCGGCTCCTCCTACACGGACCCCGGCGTCTTCGCCCAGGAGCAGGAGCACATCTTCGAGACCATGTGGTTCTGTGTGGTCCGTGCCTCCGAGCTGGCGAAACCGGGTGCGTTCCGCACCGTGGACGTGGGCCGTGAGAGCGTCCTGGTCACCCGGGCCCGGGACGGTTCGGTCAAGGCCTTCCTCAATGTCTGCCGGCATCGGGGGGCGCGGTTGTGCACGCAGGAGAGCGGGGAGGTCAGGCGGGCGTTTCAGTGTCCGTATCACGCGTGGACGTACGGGCTGGACGGCAAGCTGGTGGCGGCGCCGAATCTGACGTCGATGCCGGACGTGGACCGTAGCGCGTACGGGCTGGCCGGTGTGCAGGTGCGTGAGTGGCTGGGTTATGTGTGGGTGTGCCTGGCGCAGGAGCCGCCCTCCTTCGAGGAGGAGGT
>NZ_JBICXC010000021.1:0-22726 GCF_043200075.1 Streptomyces sp. NPDC048481 | reverse complement strand
CCACGCGCCCGCGGGGGGGGGGGCCGCCGGCGGGGCGCGGGGGGGGGGGGGGGCGGGGGGGGGGCCCGCCCCCCCCGCCCCCGCCCCCCCCCGGGCGGCCCGCGGCCCGGCCGACGGCGACCGGCCGCGCGTGGTGACCGCCGGGACCGGCAGCACGGGAGGTCCGGCGATGGCCGCCGCCGACTTCGCCGAGCGCCTGCCCGGCGGCAGCTGCTCGCTGGACCTGGAAGGACGCCTCACCTACATCAGCTCCGGCGCCTGCGAACTGCTGGGCTGCGACGCGGGGCTGCTGATCGGCACGCTGCCGTGGCAGTCCCTGCGCTGGCTCGACGACCCGACGTACGAGGACCGCTACCGGACGGCGGTGATCAGCCGAGAACCCGTCTCATTCACGGTGTGCCGCCCGCCGGGCCGCTGGCTCGACATCCACCTCTATCCCGACGCCAGCGGCATCAGCGCCCGCATCCTGCCCAGCGGCGAGCAGCCCCCGGCCCCCGCGGAGCCCGTCCGCTCCGGGTCCGTGGCGCCGGCCCGCGCCGGACGGCTCTACCAGCTCACCCACCTGGCCGCCGCCCTCACCGAGGTCGTCGGCGTCCAGGACGTCATCGACCTGGTCGCCGACCAGATCATGCCCGCCTTCGGCGCGCAGGGGCTGGTGCTGTCCCGGGCCGACGCCGGCCGGCTGCGGATCACCGGCCACCGCGGGTACAGCCGGGAGACCGTCGAGCGTCTGGACGGACTGCCGCTCGACACCGACTTCACACCGGCCGGCCGGGCCCTGAGCAGCGGCATTCCCGCGTTCTTCGCCGATCCGGGGGAGATGCGGCGCATCTACCCCGAGGCGCCGCTGGTCAGCGGCAAGCAGGCCTGGGCGTTCCTGCCGCTGATCATCTCCGGACGTCCCGTGGGCTGCTGCGTCCTGTCCTACGACCGGCCGCACGCGTTCCCGTCCGAGGAACGGGCCGTGCTGACATCCCTCGCCGGGCTGGTCGCCCAGGCCCTGGACCGGGCCAGCCTGTACGACACCAAGCTGGAGCTGGCCCACGGCCTCCAGCAGGCGCTGCTCCCGCGCACCCTTCCCCGCGTCGCCGGTCTGCGGGTCGCGGCCCGCTATGTGCCCGCCACCCGGGGCATGGACATCGGCGGGGACTTCTACGACCTGATCCGGCTCGGCGACACGGCGGCCGCCGCGGTCATCGGCGACGTACAGGGGCACAACGTGGCCGCCGCCGCCCTGATGGGGCAGGTGCGCACCGGCGTCTACGCCCACGCCACCCTGGGCGCGTCACCGGATCAGGTGCTCGCCCGGACCAACCGGCTGCTCACCGACCTCGCGCCCGACCTGTTCACCAGCTGTCTCTACGCCCATCTGGACCTGGCCCGCGGCCGGGTGAGCCTCGCCGGCGCCGGGCATCCGCCACCCCTGCTCCGCCTCGCCGACGGCGCCACCGCGCCGGTCGGCCTGGTCCCTGGGCCTCTCCTCGGCATCGATCCCGACGCCGTCTTTCCCGTCACCGAGTTCCCGCTCGCCCCGGGCGCGACGCTGGCCTTCTACACCGACGGCCTGGTCGAGACGCCGGGCGTCGACCTCGACGACTCCATCGCCGAACTGGCACGGCTCCTCGGCTCGGCGGACGACCGTGACCTGGAGCTGCTGATCGACGACCTGCTGAGGAAGAGCAAGGCGGTCGGGCAGCGCACCGACGACATCGCCCTCCTCCTGCTCCACCTCGACCAGGCGCCGCCCACCCCGCCGCCGGCCGACGCGGACGAGCGCCCACGAGCTGACCGCTGACGCGCGCGTGGCGCACGGGCGGCGGCCGACCGGGCCTTCGTCCGCGCTGCTCGGCCGCCCTCAGCCGCCCTGCGCGCACGGTCGCTGCCAGGGCGTCCGGGTCGCGGGCCGACGCCGGAGCGGCGGCACGCGTTCCCTCAGCTCCCGCCCGGACACCACCCGCAGCGCGCCTTGCCAGCGCCCCGACGCCGATTCCGGTTCGCTCTCGGGGACGACCTCGGCACGGCCCTCCACCAGTACCAGCACGGGGTCGTCGTCGCGCGCCAGCGGTTCCCGGACCTGGGCGCCGGTGATCATCGGATCCTCCCCGTCCCCGCTCCCGTCGGCGCGGTCCTCGTGCCGTCGCCGGCTCCGGGAGCTGCGCCGGGCCGTGGGGGAGGCGGAGCGTCGCCGGCGCGGACCGCCTCCATGACGAACCCGCTGCACACCCGGGCCGGAAGCCGGTTCAGCGGGATCCGCAGATCCTGATCGGGCACGTCGTAGTCCAGCCGGGCCAGGCGCGGGACCAGGGCCTGGAGCAGGGCGATCGTGACGTCCTCACCCGGGCAGCGATGCCCCGCGGCGCGGTCGCCGCCGCCCTGGGGGACCAGGTCGTCGCGTCCGGGCGGCCGCTCCAGGAAGCGCGTGGGCTCGAAGGCGTAGGGGGCCTCCCAGAGGTCCGGGTCGTGGTTCTGTCCGTAGAGGTCGAGCAGGACGAGCGCGCCGGAGGGGATCGGTTCACCCTGCCACACCAGATCGGTGACGGCCCGCCCGCCGAGGAAGGGGGCGAAGGGGTAGAAGCGCCGCACCTCGTGGGCGAAGGCCACCGCGTACGCGGAGTCGTCCCGCCGCAGCCGTTCCCGCAGCTCGGGACGCCGGTGCAGCGCGTGGGCCGCGTACGCGACGAACCAGCAGACCGCGACGGTCGGGCGGATCACGTTGAGCAGTTCGACCGCGGCGGTGTGCGCGTCGAGGAGCCGTCCGTCGGCGTCCCGGTGCCGGGCCACCGTGTCCAGCGCCGACCCGGACGGCGCGGTGACGTGCCGGGCCCGCACGTCCCGGACCAGGCGTCCCAGCCATTCCTCCCGGCGGGCGCGGGCACGGCGCGCCCGCCAGTGGCGCGGTCCCGGCGTGCCGAAGCCGTCGACCATGGCGACCAGGTCCCGGGCCACCGGGCCGGCGTCGACCACCGGAACGCCGGCCCAGCGGCAGACGCCCTCCGCGAGCACCCTGCTCGCCTCGTCGAACAGCAGGACCGAGGCGCGGTCCGGCCACGACGCCGCGGCGTCGTCCCACGCGCGGGCGGCGGAGTCCACCAGGGCGGCGACCGCCCGCGGCCCGGTGAGGAGGGACAGGAACATGCCCTTGCGCACGCGGTGCGCCGGCCCGTCCAGGGTGTGGACGGCGCCATGGCCGAACAGCGTGCTCAGCACGGGCCCCGGCAGGGCGGAAGCGCGCTCCACGTGCCGTTCGTCGTAGAAGAAGCGCACGGCCTCGGGCCCGTGCAGGGCCACGGCGTGCTGTCCCATGAGGCGGGTGCGCACGAGGGGACCACGGGTGCCGCGCCGGCGGTCGGGCAGCCAGGCGTACCCCTTGGCGAGCAGGGCCAGGGAACTGTCGGCGATCGGAGGACGGCGACTGTCGTTCATGCGCCACTGAGTGCCCTGGGGCCGGGACCGGAAACGGGCCGGCGACGCGATCGGGCCGGCGGACCGATCGGTGGGCGTGAGGACGATTCGAACGACGGGGGAGGGGGGTACCCGTGGGGCATGGCGGCGAGCGCGGTCGCGAGCGACCGGGGTCCCTCGGGGGGCGAGCGGGGGAGGTCCATGCCGTAGGGCACGCCGTGACAGCCCGGCCCGGCGGAAACCGGTACGGGCTGCCTCTGTGCCGGGAGGCCGGAACCGGATCCGGGACCTGGGCACGGACACCGCACCTGCGCATGGGGAGGGGCTACGCGACCTGTGCATGGGCAGGGGGCTACGCGACTTTTCCGCATGGTTCCCCGAAGATCGCTCGTCTGAGAAGCGGTCGCGACAGACGTGCGCACTGCGTAGATTATGTGACGGTATGTGGGGAACTCGGTCGGAGCAATCAGCCGCCGAATCCGCCCGGCAGACGGGTCCGACCACTGATCCGACCGCTGGGCGGGCATTCGGGCACATCCCGAGGAGCGAACGTGAGTATGCGTATCGGAGTGGAAGAAGAGTTCCACGTCCTGGAGGTGGAGAGCGGGCGCCTGGTGCCGCGCGCCGACGCCGTACTGCGACGGCTCCCCAAACGGACCTTCACCACCGAGCTGCACCGGTCCACGGTCGAGTCCAACAGCGGTGTGCACACGTCCCTCGACGACCTCCACGCAGACCTCGCCGAGACGAGACGGCGTCTAGACCGGGCGGCCGCTTCCTCGGGGCTCGCCGTGATGGCGGCGGGCACCGCCCCGCTGGCCCCGGCAGCCTCGGCCCGCCCCACCGCCGACGCGCGCTACCTCCACATGAGCGAGGAATACCGCAAGGTCGCCGACGAACAGCTCATCTGCGGCGCACAGGTCCACGTGGACGTCCCGGACCGGGACACAGCCGTACGCGCCATGTGCACGGTGGCCCCCTGGCTGCCCGTCCTCCTCGCCCTCTCCGCCAGCTCCCCCTTCTGGCAGGGCGCCGACACCGGGTACGCGAGCTGGCGGACCCTGCTCTGGCAGCGCTGGCCCACCGCCGGACCGGCCGGGTGCTACGCGAACGCCGCCGAGTACGACGCCGCCGTGCAGGACTTCGTCCGGGCCGGAGTGATCAGCGACGCCGGAATGATCTACTACGACGTCCGCCCCTCCGACCACCTGCGCACCCTCGAACTGCGCATCTGCGACGCCTGCCCGCGCGCGGAGACCGTCGTGCTCATCGCCGGCCTCTTCCGCGCCCTCGTCACCGAGGCGCGCGAGCAACTGGCCGCCGGCCGAGAGCCGCACTGCGACGGCCGCCACGAATGGCTGCGCGGCGCCGCCTGGCGGGCCGCCCGCTCCGGCCTCGAAGGAACGCTCGTGGACCCGGAGACCCACCGGGACGCGCCCGCGGAACAGGTGCTGCGCAAGCTCCTCGTCCGGCTGCGTCCCGCGCTGGAGGCGCACGGCGACTGGGAGACCGTGCGGACCCTGGCGCACCAGGCGCTCGCCGACGGCAGCGCCGCCCGCCGCATCCGCCGCGCGGCCCAGGAGGAGGACCTCCTGGCCTGCGTCGACATGCTCGTCGCCGAGACACGCGGCGAACGCGGGCACCGCGGCGCCACGCGGCCCGTTCCCGCGGGCGGCTCCCGCCCCGCCGCCGGCCCTCGGACGCTGCCCCCGGTCACCCAGGCCATCGGCCGCTGACGGCCTCGCCGCCGGACCGCGGACCCGTGTCCCACCCGCTCAACGAACCGTTCAGAAAGGGCTTCGTCATGTCCACCAGCACGACCCGGGCTCACGCCTGTCCGCGGAAAGGGGGCGGTACGCCATGTGCGGTCTGAGCGGAGAGATCCGCTTCGACGGCCGACGCCCTGATATGGCGGCCGTCGAGCGCATGAGCGAACGTCTCGCCGACCGGGGGCCCGACGGCCACGGCGTCTGGACACGGGGCGCGGTGGCCCTCGGACACCGCCGTCTGAAGATCATCGACCTGTCCGACCTGGGCGCCCAGCCGATGACGGACGCGAGCGGCGAGATCACCGGCGTCTTCAACGGCTGCGTCTACAACTACCGCGAGCTGCGCGACGAACTGCGAGGTCTCGGCCACCGCTTCGAGTCGACGTCCGACACCGAAGTGGTCCTCAAGGCCTACCTGGAGTGGGGAACCGACTGCGTCCAGCACTTCCACGGCATGTTCGCCTTCGCGCTCGTCGAGCAGCGCAGCGGCCGCGTGGTGCTGGCCCGCGACCGGCTCGGCATCAAGCCGCTCTACCTGTCCGGCACGCCGGACCGCTTGCGGTTCGCCTCGTCGCTGCCCGCCCTCCTCGCCGCCGGGGACGTGGACACCTCCCTCGACCCGACGGCCGTCCACCAGTACCTCAGCTGGCACGCCACGGTCGCGCCGCCGCGCACCGTGCTCAACGGCGTGCGCAAACTGCCCCCGGCCACCGTCCGGGTCGTCGAGCCGGACGGCTCCCACCGCGACCACCGCTACTGGCAGCCCTCGTACACACGCCGCCCCGAGCACGCCGGCATGGGCGCCAACGAATGGCGCGACGCCGTGCTGGAGGGGCTGCGCACCGCCGTACGGCGGCGCATGGTCTCCGACGTCCAGGTCGGCGTCCTGCTCTCCGGCGGACTGGACTCCAGCCTGATCGTGGCGCTGCTCGCCGACGAGGGACAGCGCGACCTGATGACGTTCAGCGTGGGATTCGAGTCGGAGGGCGGGGAGGAGGGCGACGAGTTCCGCTACTCGGACCTCGTGGCCCGCGAGTTCGCCACCGACCACCGCCGCCTCATGGTGCCCTCCGACCGGGTCTCCACCGCCCTGGACGGGGCGATCGCCGCCATGAGCGAGCCGATGACCAGCCACGACGTGGTCGCCTTCTACCTGCTGTCCGAGCAGGTGTCGAAGGACGTCAAGGTCGTGCAGAGCGGGCAGGGCGCCGACGAGGTGTTCGCCGGCTACCACTGGTACCCGGAACTGGCCGCGGCCGCCCGCGAGGACGAACCCGAGCAGTACGCCGAGACGTACTTCGACCGGCCGCACGCCGACTTCGCCCGCATCCTCCAGCCGCACATGCTGCCCTCCGAGAACGTCTCGGGACGCTTCGTCCGCGAGCACATGGCGGTCCCCGGCGCCGAGACCGCGCTGGACGCGGCGCTGCGCCTCGACACACACGTGATGCTGGTCGACGACCCCGTCAAGCGCGTCGACAACATGACCATGGCCTGGGGCCTGGAGGCCCGCGTGCCCTTCCTCGACCACGAGCTGGTGGAACTGGCCGCCGCCTGCCCGCCCGAGCTCAAACTCGCCGACGGCGGCAAGGGCGTCCTCAAGGAGGCCGGCCGCAAGCTCCTGCCACGCGAGGTCGTCGACCGCCCCAAGGGCTACTTCCCGGTCCCGGCCATCCGCCACATGGCCGGTCCCGTCCTGGAGCGCGTGCGCGAGGCGCTGCGGGCGCCCGAGGCGAAGGAACGCGGGCTGTTCCAGCAGTCCTACGTCGACGAACTGCTCGCGGCGCCCGACCACCACCGGACCAAGCGCGGGGCGAACGCCCTGTGGCAGACGGCTTTGCTGGAGATATGGCTGCAGACGCACGGAATCAGGTGACCGACGACCGCGCCGGCCGCACCGGCGCGCCGCCCGCCGCCCCGCCCGGCGGCGTCCGGGCGCTGACGTTCGGTCCTGCCCTCACCCGGCCCGTGGACCCGCCGTCCCCGGACGCCGACGCGGGGAGCGCCGGGTGCGCCGCCGCACCGGCCCTCGTGCCGCTGCCCGACGCGGCCGGCCCGCGCGACGCGGTGAGCCGGCTGCGCTCGCACGGCTGCTGGTACCCCTCCTCCGCCGCGGACGGCGCCGAGGCCGCCTTCATCTGCGACCGGGGCGGCGTGCCCCAGATGTGGGCGGGCCCGGTCGGCGGCGGCGAGGTGCGGCTGCTCGACTCCTCGCCGGACCCGGTCGCCGAGGTCTCCTGGTCGCCGGACGGCCGCTGGATCGCGTACACCACCGCACCGGGCGGCGGCGAGCACACCCGCGTGCTGTGCGTGCGGCCCGACGGCAGCGGCCGGCGCGTCCTGGCCGGCGCCGACCCCGACAGCACCGCCCACCTGGGCTGCTGGGCGCACGACGGCTCCGCCCTCGCCGTCACGGTCTCCGCGCCCGCCGCACGCCCCTTCGACGACGGCTCGGGGCGCCCGCCCCCGGAGCACACCCCCGGCGACGGCCGTCCCGAGGCCGCCCTCCCGTCCGCCGGCTGGACGGACCGGGACGGTCACGCCACGCTCCTCGGCCGCGCCGTCTACGACGCCGCGACGGCCACGGGAGCACCGGCCGGGGGAGGGGAGGCGGACGGAGGCGGGGGCCCGGACGGCATCGGCAGGAGCGGCGTCCCGGCCGCGGGGACGGCCGTACGGGCCGACGGCGGACTGTCGGTGTACCTGATCGACCCCGACGGCCACACCTCGCCCGTGCTGCTCACCACCGAGACGCACGCGGCCACCCTGCGCGCCTGCGACCTCAGCCGCGACGGCCGGTTCGTGCTCCTGCGCCGGGGCCCGCGCGGCCGGCGCGAGGCGGTGGTGCGGCGCACGGACGACTCCACCACGACCTTCGCGCTGCCCGTCGCCGACGGAGACCCCTGGATCGGCAGGTTCTCACCCGACGGCCGCACCCTGTGGCTGCGCAGCAACGCCGGCCGGGAGTACGCGGCGCTCCTCGCCGTGGCCCTCGACGGCGAGGGCGCCCCGGCCGGGACGTCCGTCGTCGCGGAACGGCAGGACAGCGACCTCGAACTGCTTTCCCTGGCCCACGACGGCCGCACGGTCGCCCTGGCCTGGAACGCCCATGGCGCGAGCGAGCTGGAACTCGTCGAGACCTCCCCGGCGCCGCACGCCGGCCGGCGCCCCGCCCCCGACGCCACCGGACCGGCCCGGCCGGTGCCGCTGCCCCACGAGGTCGTCACCCGTGTCAGCGGGGCCGGCACCGGACGCCTGCTGCTGGCGCTGTCCGGGTCGCAGCGCCGGCCGGGCGTGTGGTGGGCCCACGAGGGCGTGTCCCTGCTGCGCACCCCCTGGTCGTCGAAGGACGAGGACGCCGTCGCCCCGGGCCGCCCGCCCGTCCGGCCCGTCCCGCTGCGGCTCACGGCCCGCGACGGCCTGCCGCTGAGCGGCTGGTACTACCGCGCGCCCGGACGCCCCGCGGGCGAGCCGGCGCCCTGTGTGATCCATCTGCACGGCGGGCCCGAGGAGCAGGAACGCCCGGTCTTCCATCCGCTGTACCACGAGCTGACCGGGCGCGGCCTGGACGTGTTCGCACCCGACGTGCGCGGCTCCTCCGGCCACGGCCGCTCGTTCGTCGACGCCGACCTGGGCGCCGGCCGCTTCGCCGCGCTGGACGACGTGGCCGACTGCGCGGCCCACGCGGTGACGGCCGGCCCCGCCGACCCGACGCGGCTGGCCGTGATGGGCCGCTCCTACGGCGGCTACCTCACGTTCGCCTCGCTCGTGTGGCACCCGGAACTGTTCCGCACCGGCGTCGCGGTCTGCGGCATGTCCGACCTCCTGACGTTCTTCGCGGGCACCGAGCCCTGGCTCGCGGAGTCGGCGGCGCACAAGTACGGCCACCCCGAGCGCGACCGGGAGCTGCTGCGCGCCCTGTCGCCGATGAGCCGCGTCGACGCGCTGCGGGTCCCGGTGCTCGCCGTGCACGGCGAGCACGACACCAACGTGCCCGTGCAGGAGTCCCGGCAGTTCGTCCGCGCGGCCCGCGAGCGGGGCGTCGCCGCCGAGCTGCTCACCCTGCGCGACGAGGGCCACGACTTCCTGCGGGCGGAGAACCGCCGGCTGTTCCGCCGCAGCGCCGCGGACTGGCTGGAACGCCATCTGCGCCGGTGAGCCCCGTCACGCGGCGCCGGGCGGAGCCCGGAGGAAGCGGGGCCGGGCCGGGGAAGGCAAGAGGCAGGCGGCGGCGCTCGACCTCCCCAGGCATCACGCCGCCACCTGCCGACCGGCTCCGGCTACCCCGTGATCGGCGCTCTATTCCCCCTTGTTCCTCTTTGATCGATCGATGACCTCAACCGCTCCCCGATGGCCGCCCGTCGCTCGCGGATGACCGTCCGTCGATCGCCTTCGTCCGGTCACGGCCCCGGCCTGTCCGCCGAGCCCGCTGTTTCCACGAGCCCCCGGAGCTCCGGGGGCCCTCCCCGAGCTGCCACTGCCTCCCACGGCCTCCCTCGGGCTCCCTCGGATCCGTGTCCGGGGCTCGGGCGGTCCGTTCAGGCGGCCGTGAGTCAGCCGACGGACCGCGCCGCCCCACATCGGCGGGCGTGCGAGCGGCGCCGGCGCGCCCGGTCCGCCGCGCGCAGCCAGGCCGCCCCGAGCACCAGGGCCAGGGCCGCCTCGACCACGTCGCCGCCGTAGTACATCAGCCTGGCCCCCTGGTGCAGATCGGCCGTGGCGAAGCCGGCGCCGGGCGGTCCCGCGGCGTACAAGGTCTTGGCCAGGACGGTGTGGGCGGCCCCGGCCGTCAGCAGCGTGCCGCCGCGCAGGGCGAGGCTCCGCGGCCGGCGCACCGGATCGAGCCGGCACAGGGCGAAGGAGAAGAGCAGACCGGCCGCCAGCAGATGCGCGTGCAGCAGCGCGTCGTACGGCGGACGCCGGTGCACCGCCGCGAACAGCCCCGTCCGGTACAGCAGCCACATGCCGCCGACGTCCACCGCCGCGGCCACCGGCGGGAAGACGAGCGCGCCGACGACCCGCGTGTGCGTGAGACGCACCAGCGCCCTGCGCACCCGGCCGGGGGACAGGCGGCGCAGGACTAGCGTCACCGGGCGGGCGGACACCAGCAGCAGCGGGGCCGCCATGCCGACGAACAGGTGCCGGACCATGTGCCCGGTGAACGGACCGCCCGGCAGCGAGCCCACCGCCGCCCACACGAGCAGGAAGCACCCGGCGGCGAACCGGGCGTCCCGCCACCGGGGCCAGCCGTCTCCCCGGCCGCGCAGCCGCGCCGCGCCCGCCGTGTAGGCGACCGCGGCGGCCGTGACGGTCAGTACGGCCAGGACGGTCAGGACGGCCAACGCCCCGCCCGCTCCGGGAACCGGCCCCGGGTGGACGTGCGCGAGGGTCACGAGGCCGGCCCGCCCCGGCTCCGGCGGTTCGCCATCACCGCCAGCACACCGCCGAGGACCAGCAGGACCAGGCCGCCCGCGTTCCAGGCCCGGTCGTAGGGCGCGAGGTCGACGCCGTAGCGGATCTGGTGCACCCGCAGCACCTTGTGGTCCACGAGCCCGTCGAACAGCTGGAAGCCCCCCAGGCCGAGAAGGAATCCCGCCCACGCGTGGGGAGGCGAGAGGTCCCGGCGTCGGCGCAGATCGGCGAACAGGAAGAACCCGGCGACGAGCGCCAGCAGCTCCGCCGTGTGCAGCAGCCCGTCCGACAGCAGGCCCACGGCCGTGGTGGACCGGTCGTAGAAGTGATGCCAGGCCAGGATCTGGTGGAAGACGATCTCGTCGACCGCGGCCATCACCGCCGCCCCGATCAGCGCGCACACCGCCGTCGACCGCCCCCGGCCGTCCCGCGCGGCCTCCCGCACCCCGTTCATCCGCTCACCGTCGCGGCGCCGGCCGCGCCGTGCGTTCCGGCGGTCCGCGCGCCGGGTCGCGGTGCGCGCTGGGCCCGGGACGGCGTCCGTTCACTCATGACCGGCCTCCCCATCGTGATCGGGTGTGGTGCGTCGCTTGCGCGCGAGGCTCCTGGTGGCGGCTCACGCGGGCGGCCCGGGTACCCCGGCCGGGGCGCGGTCACTCCGCCGTCGTCGCGCCGTCGCGCCGCCCTCGCTCCGCTGCCCGGCAGGCCGGCGGGCGGGACGGGCCGCGGAGGTCCCCGGCCGTGGATGGCAGGATGGTTGGTATGGACATCCGTCGCAGGAACAACATCCGGATCACCGGCCGCACCGACGGACCGACGGTGGTGCTGGCGCACGGCTTCGGCTGCGACCAGAACATGTGGCGTCTGACCGTCCCCGCTCTGGAGGAGCACTACCGCGTCGTGCTGTTCGACTACGTCGGCTCGGGCGGATCGGAGCTGAGCGCTTGGGACGAGAAGCGGTACTCGTCCCTCGCCGGCTACGCCCAGGACGTCGTCGACGTCTGCGAGGAACTGGACCTGCGTGACGCGGTCCTGGTCGGGCACTCGGTCAGCGCCATGGTGGGAGTGCTGGCCGCGCGTGCCGCGCCGGAGCGGATCGGATCGCTGGTGATGGTGGCCCCGTCGCCGTGCTACATCGACTCCGACGGCTACCGCGGCGGCTTCAGCGCGGAGGACATCGACGAGCTGCTGGAGTCCCTGGAGTCGAACTACCTGGGCTGGTCCGCCGCCATGGCGCCGGTGATCATGGGCAACCCCGAGCGCCCGGAACTCGGCGAGGAGCTGACCAACAGCTTCTGCGCCACCGACCCGGAGATCGCCCGGGTCTTCGCCCGGACCACCTTCCTGTCCGACTCCCGCGACGACCTCGGGAGCGTCACCGTGCCGACCCTGGTCCTGGAATGCGTCCAGGACGTCATCGCGCCGCGCGAGGTCGGCGCCCATGTGCACGCCCGGATCCCCGGCTCCACCCTGGTGACCCTGGGGGCCACCGGGCACTGCCCCCAGCTGTCGGCGCCGCAGGAGACCAACGCCGCCATCCTCGCCTTCCTGCGCGGCCTGCGGTGATGTGCCCCTCAGGAGACCTGCCGGAGCCCTGCGAGGCGCGGGACGCCCCCTCGACCGACGCGGCGTTCAGCGCCCTGCTGGAGGACAGCGTCGAGGACCTGTACGAGTCCGCGCCGTGCGGATACCTGTCGACGCTGATGGACGGCACCGTCGCCAAGATCAACGCCACGCTGCTGGGCTGGCTGGGACTGGAGCGCCGGCACGTGGTGGGCCACAAGCGGTTCGCCGACCTGCTCACGGTGGGCGGCAAGCTCTACCACGAGACGCACTTCGCGCCGATGCTCCAGATGAAGGGCGAGATCAACGGCATCGCGCTCGAGATGAGGAAGGCCGACGGCGGCCGCATGCCCGTCCTGGTCTCCTCCGTGGTCAAGTACGGCAGCGAGGGCGAGCCGCTGCTGATCCGCACGACCGTCTTCGACGCCTCCGACCGCCGCGCCTACGAGGAGGAGCTGCTGCGCCGCAAGCAGGAGGCGGAGCGCGCGCACCGCCAGGCCGAGGCCGACCGCGCCCGGTTGCAGGAGGCCCTCGCCGTGCTCCAGCAGTCCCTGCTGCCCGCGGGCCTGCCGGCGGTGCCGGGCGTGGAAACCGCCACGTACTACCACACCGCCGCTCCCGACCGGCTCGGCGGCGACTTCTACGACCTCTTCGCCCTCGACGGCGCCCGCTGGGCGTTCTTCCTCGGCGACGTGTGCGGCAAGGGCCCCAAGGCCGCCGCTGTCACCTCCCTGACCCGCTACACCCTGCGGGCCGCCGCCCTGCACGATCCCGACCCCGTCACCGCGCTCACCACCCTGAACACGGTGCTGCACGAGCGCTACACGGGCGGGGACCCCCGCTACTGCACCGCGATCTTCGGGATCCTCACCCCCGACCCGCAGACCGGGCGCGTCGCCGTCAGCCTGGCGTCCGGCGGCCATCCGCCCGCCCTGGTGATCCGCGGCGACGGCGGCACGGACTTCCTGCCCACTCCCGGAGGGCTCCTGGTCGGCGTGCTGCCGCACGCGTCCTTCACCCCCGCCGCCACCACACTCGGCCCCGGTGACACGCTGCTCCTCTACACCGACGGGCTGACCGAGGCGCGCACCGGAGCCGACCGCGCCGAGCTGTACGGCGACCGCGCCCTCCTCGACTTCGTCGCCGCCCACGCGACCGCGTCGCCGCAGGGCATGGTCGACGCGCTGACAGACCTGCTGGAGAGCCTCGGGGACGGGGTCGACGACGACACCGCCCTGCTCGCCGTCGGCGTTCCCCGCACCCCCGTGCCGGCCGGCCCGGCCGCGGACCACCGGAGAGGAAGACTGTGAAGATCGCCGCCCGCGACGCGTCCACCGGTCCCGTGCTCGAGATCGTCGGTGATCTCGACTACGGCACGGCGCACGAACTGCGCGAACGCGTCGCCCGGACGACACTGGAGGCCGGCCAGCGCCTGGTGCTGGACCTGTCACGCCTGGAGTTCTGCGACTCCAGCGGCATCACCGCCCTGATCGCGGCCCGCAACCACGCGGCGGCCGCCGGGGCCGACGTCGCCCTGGCCGGCGTCCCCGCCAACACCCTGCGCATCCTGCGCATCGTCGGGCTCGACCAGGTCTTCGCCGTCCACCCCGACGCGCGGTCCGCGACCGCGGCGCCGTCGTGCGCCGAGGCTCTCCGGGACGCCGGGCCGGGCGGCGCCTGACCCGGCGGTCCGGGACGCCTCCGGGCGAGCCCGCCGAGGGCCCGTCCCCGGACCGGGGTGTGAGGCGGCCGGGACCGGGGACTTGGTGAGTATGCCGGGCCCAGCGGCGTTCCCATGGGGCTGACCCGGCCCAGGCTTCTCTGGTTCAGACCGTGTGCCGGGGGAGCCGCCCCACCGGGGCGGCTCACGACAGGCCGCCCTGCTCGCAGATCAGCCGGGCGACCTCGCGCAACTTGACGTTGTTCTCCTGCGAGTAGCGCCGCAGCACGCCGAACGCCTGGTCCTCGGAGAGGTGGTGGCTGCCCATCAGGATGCCCATGGCCTCGCCGATGGTGTGGCGCGTGGCGACGGCCTGTTCCATCTGGGCCTGGGTGCGGGCGCTGGAGAAGGCGATCGCGGCGTGCGAGGCGAGCAGCCAGCCGGCCAGTTCGCCGGCCTCGGTGAACGCCCCGGCCTTGCGCGAGTAGAGGTTGAGCGCGCCGAGATCCTCGTCGTCGGTGAACAGCAGGAAGCCCATCATGCTGCCCACCCCGAGCGCGTGCGCCGCCGGTGCGTAGGCGGGCCAACGCCGCTGCTCGCCGGTGAGGTCGGCGATGCGGAAGACCCGCTCGCCGTGGGCGCGCCGGGCGATGTCGAAGCAGGGACCTTCCCTCAGTTCGCCCTGCAACCGGTCGTTGTCGACGACCAGCCCGTCGGTGGGGGCGAGCGTCTCCACCTTGCGGGCGTGGAGCACGAGGATGCCCGCCGCGTCGCACCCGTCCACCAGTTCGGTGGCCGACGCGGTGATCCGCTCCAGTGTGGCGTCGACCGACTCCTGGGCCAGGAGATCCCTCGCCATCGACGCCATCTGCCGGGCGAACCGGCCCCAGTCCACGCTGTCCTCCACCGGTAGGCCTCCCCATCGGTCACCTCCTGCCCAGCTTGCCACGCGGCGATACGGGGAGTCCTTACACGAGAGTGGCGGCGCGGCGTCAGCGCACGACGTCGAAGACGTTCTTCTGCAGCCCGTTGGCATACGCCTGGTGCTCGACCAGCCTCAGCTTCTGGGCGTCCTTGTCGGTGTCGCTGAAGAGCCGCTTGCCCGCCCCGAGCAGGAGGGGGAAGACGAGCAGGTGGTACCGGTCGATCAGGCCGGCGTCCGACAGCGCACGGTTCAGGGAGGCGCTGCCGTGGACGATGATCGGGCCGCCCTCGCCCTCCTTCAGCGCGGCGACGTCGTCCAGCGAGCGCAGGATCGTCGTCTCGCCCCAGTCCGACACCAGGTCGTCCTCGCCCAGGGTGGTGGAGACGACGTACTTCGGCATCACCTTGTACTCGGCGAACTCCGGCATGCCGGGCCACACCGGGCTGAACGCCTCGTAACTCGTCCGGCCCAGGAGCATCGCGGTGGCCTCCTGCTGCTCGCGGCCCTTGATCTCGAACGCCTCGGGGAGGAACTCGATGCCCTTGAAGGTCCAGCCGGAATTGCGGTAGCCGGGCTCGCCGCCCGGGGCCTCCACCACGCCGTCGAGGGAGATGAAAGCGGTGCTGATCAGGGTGCGCATCGTGGGTCCTCGGGTCTCGTGTCCGGTCTTCGGTGGACGGGGCGGCGCCTGGTCGTCCGCATCGCGCGGTCGCCGCGCCCCGCCATGATCTACGACTCCCGTGCCGCCCGGAACTCATCGGCCGCCCCGGAGCGTCGGGCGACCGGCCGCGGGCGCCGGCATCCCCGGGCGCGCCCGGCCGAGCCCACCGGACCGACCGGCCGCCCCCCGGCCGTACTCCACGCCCCGCCGCCCGCGCAGAATGCCCGTGCGCATCGGACCGGATCCGCCGGACCCACCGACCTCCACGACCCCTCGGGCGGCCGCGAAAAGGTGAGCCGGCCGGGCCGGGGGCCGGGCATGATGCCCCGTGTGGATCACGTCCTGTGCGGTCTCGCCGCCAACCCCGCGCTCCCGCCCGAGTCCGTCGACCGGCTGATCGAGATCGCGGACGCCGAGGTCGCCTGGCGCCTGGCCGACCGTCCGGACCTCGCCCGCGCGCAGGCGCTCGCCCTCTTCGCGCGGGCGCCGGAGTGCGGGGTGCAGCTCGCGTACGCGGGCCGGCTGACCGCCGCCGACGTCGATCCCGTCGCGCGGCCGGACGTCGCGCTCGCCCTGCTCGACGAGAGTGCGGGCGCGCCGCACTGGGCGCGTCTCCTCGCGGCGGACGCGGACCCCGCCCACCGGGAGAAACTGGCCGCCTGCCCCGGCCTCCCGGCCGACGTCGTGCAGACGCTGGCCGCGGATCCGCAGGTGTGCGTCGTCGCCGAACTGGCGCTGTGGCCCACGTCCGGGGTCATCGCCGGGCTCGCGCGCCATCCGCACGCCGAGGTGCGCCGCTCGGCGGCCGCCAACGAGGCAACGCCGCCGGACGTGCTCGCGGCGCTCGTCACCGGACACGGCCTGCCGCCGGTGCTCCGCTGCGCGGTCTGCGACCAGGAGGCCACGCCGTTCGTGCACGACCGGAACTGCGCGCGTCCCGACTGCACCCTGCCGCCGGGCGCCTCCTGCGACGGGTCCCACGAGTCCGCGGTGCACGACATACGGTGGGCGGCCCTGCGCAACCCGGCGACGCCCGCCGAGGCCGTCGCCGGCTTCGCGGACCATCCCTCGATGCTGCTGCGCCGGGCGCTCGCCGCCCGCCCCGACCTGCCCGCTCCCGTGTACCGCGGGCTCGCCGCGGATCCCCTTCCCGGCGTCCGCGCCGACGTGGCCGCGAACCCCGCGATCGACGCCGCCGCGACGCGCACCCTGGCCGGCGACCGCGACCCCGACGTGCGGCGCGGGCTCGCCCACAACCCGCGACTGGCGCTCGACATCATCGCGCGGCTCGCCGACTCCGTCAGGATCGGTCCGACCCTGCTCCCGCGCATCGCGGCCGCCACCCCCGACGAGGTCCTGCTGCTGGCGCGCTCGCCGAGCGCGGCCGTCCGCATGCTCCTGGCCCGGCGCCGCGACCTGCCGCCGGAGATCCGTGACCGGCTGGCCGAGGACCCGGACGCCAAGGTGGTCAGGTCGGTCGCCTCGCACCCGGGCCTCACCGAGACGCGCCTGCGCGCCATGACCGACCGGCACGGGGCCCGGGTCCTCGTCGCGGTGGCGGCCAACCCGGACGCCGGGCCGGCTCTGCTGGAGCATCTGGCCCGGCACGATCCGCCCGTGCCGAAGGCGCTCCGCGAGATCGCCGTGCATCCGGACGCCACGCCCGGCGCCCTGCTCGCGTGTCTGAAGGACAGGCGGGCGAGGCCGGTCGCCGCCGGCCGTGCGGCACTCCCGCCGGCGGTCGTCGTGGAACTGCTCGACGACCCCGACCCGAGCGTGGCGGAGGCGGCGGCCGCCAACCCGTCGCTGCCCCGCGCCGCCGTCGAGGGCCTGCTCTTTGGGGCGTGAGCGGCCCCTCCGCGTTCGGCGGGGCGACGGCCGCCGCCACCGGTTTTGCGGCCGCTCGCGCCGAGCAAGATCAGGATGGCCGGTTCGGACGAACCAGCAGAAGCGTGCGGCGTGTTGACGGTCGGGACCGGCCGGCGCCGTCAGTGGCTCCAGGAGGAACCCGTGGCCGTCGCCCCCATGGCGGAGATCGACATGTTCGCCACCTCGGACCGGCGCACGCGCCACGAGCAGTACCGGCTCCTGCGGGACATGGGCGGCGTCGTCCGGCTGCGCGACCCCGACGTGTACGCGGTTGCGCGCTACGACGAGGTGAAGGCGGCGCTCGGCGACCACGAGACCTTCGTCTCCGGCGAGGGCGTGGGATTCGATCCCGGGGTCAACCAACTCATGCGGGGCGTCACGCTGGTCAGCGACCCGCCCGAGCACGGCGTGCTGCGCTCCGTCGTCGGCGCGGGCCTGCGCCCCGGTCCGCTGCGGGCCCGCGGGGAGGAGATCGCACGCAAGGCGCGCGATCTGGTCGCCCGGGCCGTGGCCGAGGGCGAGGTCGACGGCGTCACCGCTCTGGCCCAGGCGCTGCCGATGCTCGTCATCCCCGACTACCTCGGCCTGCCCGAACGCAACCGCGAACACCTCTACGCATGGGGGCAGGTGGGCAACGACCTGCTGGGCCCTGCCTCGGAACGCACCCCGCACAACGCGGAGATGACCCGGCGTCTGTTCGCGTTCGCCCACGAGCTGGCGGCGAACCGGGAACTCGCGCCCGGCAGTCCGGGAGCCGCCATGCTCGAGGCGGCCGACCGGGGTGTCATCGCCGAGGAGAAGTGCCCGCTCCTGCTGGTGGACTTCATCGGCCCGTCACTGGAGACGACCGCCGCGGCGATCGGGCATCTGCTCGTGGCCTTCGCCGAGCACCCCGCCCAGTGGGACGCGCTGCGCGCCGAACCCGGGCTGGTCGCCTCGGCGGTCAACGAGGTGCTCAGGCTGGAGACCCCGGTACGCGGGCTCACCCGGCTCGCGTCGCGCGACACGGAGCTGGGCGGCGTGAGCGTCCCGCAAGGCGCGCGCATATGGGCCCTGTTCGCCTCCGCGAACCGCGACGAACGCAAGTGGGAGCGTGCGGACGCATTCGACCTGCGCCGCAACCCGCTCGACCACCTCGGATTCGGCTACGGCGTGCACAACTGCGTCGGCCAGGGCGCCGCCCGTGTGGAGCTGCACGCCTTCGTCCACGCGCTGCTGGACTCCGTCGAACGCGTCGAACTCACCGGCGATCCGGTGATCGCCGAGAACACGATCCTCAACACGTACACCGAAATCCCCCTCCGGCTGGTGGCGAGGAAGCCGGCCTGACGCCCGGCCTCCTCACGCCGGGCCGGTCCGCGCGGGCGTGGGCCCGGCTCAGCCGACGTAAGCGTCGCACAGCCCTCGGACGGAGGCCGGCACGGGCGACCGGTGGGACCAGCCGCACACGGTGCGCAGGTCGTACGTGGGCCGCGGCCGGCGCTGCGGCTGCCGCGGCCGGGCCTCGCGCGGGCGGGCGGGCCGTGCCGGGCGCCCGGCGTGGCGGCGCGGTCCGGCCGGCGCGGCGGACCGGGGCCGCCCGGGACGGGCCGGCGCCACACCGCTGCGCGGCCCGACCGGTGACTGGGCGCGCGGTGGCCGGCGCCCCGCGTCGCTCCCGCCCGCGGGCCGCCGCGGAGTGCCGGACCGGTGGCGGGCGGGCGGAGGCGGTGTCGCACCGGAGGCCGTGTCGACGAGCGCGCTGAGGGCGGGAGCCTGCCCGGGGTCCGCCACCGGGGAGGGCATGCGGGCGGCGGCCGGGGCCGGGCGGGGCGGCGGCGGGGATCCGGCAGGGAGGGAGACACAGCCTCCAGCGAGGAGGACGGCCGTCAGGACGGCGGCGAGGGCGAGAGGACGGCGCATGGTCCCAGGGTGGCGGCCGAGCCGCGCCCCCGGTGCCGACCTGGCGGCGCGTCACCGGCACGGGTGACGCGCGGTGACCTCGTGGGCGGGCCGCACGCCCGGCGAAGGGCCGGCGCCCGCATGTGATGCTGGGGCCATGACTGAGGGAAGAGAGGTGGCCGTCGTCCGCCGGCCGGGCCGGGACGCTGCCGCCGAGGACGGGTTCGCCGCGCTTCTGGCGGCCTACCACCTGCGGACGCAGACCGAGAAGGGCGAGGCCGTCACCGGTGTGGACGCGCTGCCGGACCGCTACCGGGCGGAGATCTCGGACCCGGGGACCGCGTTCGCCGACGACGTCGTGCTGACGGCCCTGGACGGCGGCGTCGCCGTGGGGTGCCTCGTGCTGACCGCGCCCGCCGACGGCCGCTCGGAGATCAAGCGGCTGTGGACCGACCCGGAGCACCGGGGCCGTGGCATCGCCTCCGCGCTGCTGCGTGCCGCGCTCGCGGCCGCCGCGGCCGACGGCACGAGCGCGGTGCGGCTCTCGGTGTGGGCATGGCGCACCGAGGCCGTCTCGCTGTACGAGCGCTTCGGCTTCACCGTCACCGAGTCCTGGGACGAGCGCGAGCGGCTGGTCTGCATGCAGCGCGCGATCTGAGCGCCGCCCCGGCACGCCGCGCCTCGCGGGCCCCGGTGGCCGGCCCTCACTCCCCGGCGACGCGCAGCAGCAGTTTTCCCGTCGAGGTGCGCCCGCCCATGAGCCGGTGCGCCTCGGCGGCGTCCGCCAGCGCGAACTCCGCGGTGACCGGCAGGCTCACGCCGCCGTCCGAGACGGTGCGCAAGGAGCGCTCGGCGAGCGAGCGCAGCGCGTCCGGCGCGGACCGCGCGAGCGTCAGGATGGAGAAGCCGCCGACGGACAGGCTCCGTGCGTACAGCTCGGGCTGCCCGATCTGCCACGGCTCGGCCCCGCTCGCGTTGCCGAATGACACCAGGCGTCCGAAGACGGCCAGCGCGTCCAGGCCGCGGCGCAGAGTGTCGCCGCCCACCGGATCGAGGACGAGGTCGACTCCCCGGCCGCCGGTGGCGCGGCGGACGTCGTCGGCGAAGGCGTCGCCGGTGAACACCTCGTCGTAGCCGTGCGCGAGTGCGTGCCCGGCCTTGGCCGCCGAGGACACCACCCCGTACACGGCGCCCGCGCCCGCCGCCCTCGCCAGCTGCCCGGCCACCGTGCCGACGCCGCCCGCCGCGCCCTGCACCAGCACGCTCTCGCCGGCCCGCAGCCGCCCGACCTCGTGGACCAGGGCGTGCGCGGTCGGCACCACCGTGGGGAGGGCGGCCGCGGTGCGCAGGTCCAGGCCCGCGGGAAGCGGGAAGACGGTGACGGCGTCGGCGACGACCACCTCCGCGTAGGCCCCGCCGTCCACCAGTGCGGCCACCTGCTGCCCGGGCCGCAGCCCCCGCACGCCCTCGCCGACGGCCCGGATCCGGCCGGAGACCTCCAGACCGGGCCGGAACGGCAGCGACGGCACCCGGTATCCCTCGGCGCGTGCCTTGAGGTCGGCGAAGTTCACGCCGGCGTAAGCGGCGTCGACGGTGACCTGGCCGGGTCCGGGCTCGGGCGTCGCGGCCCGGACGAGCCGCAGCACCTCGGGGCCGCCGTACTCCTGGAACTCGATCGCGCGCATGGCGGATCACCGCACCCTTCGAAGAGTGTTCAATGGAAAGCGAACACCAGGACTGTATGATATCCATCGAACACTCGACAACCGGCCGGGGCGTTCCGTGAGTCGCACGGCCGGTGGCAGGCGGCGACGGGAGGGTCATGGCGAAGGACGTGGCGGGCGGTTCGCACCGCGCGGCCCCCGTGCACACGGATCCCGAGGAGGTGTCCGTGCTCACGGCGCTGTCCGCGGTGTCCGACCCCGTGCGCATCACGCTGATCCGCGAACTGGCGAACTCCCCTGACTGGACGCGCAGTTGCGGTAGTTTCGACGTGCCCGTCGGCAAGGCGGCGCTCAGCCACCACTTCTCGGTACTGCGCGGCGCCGGCCTGGTGGAGCAGCGCGACGAGGGCCCGAAACGGCTCAACCGGCTGCGGCGCGAGGAGTTCGAGGCGCGCTTCCCCGGACTGCTCGCCCTGCTCCTGGCGGACGACGTCGCCGACGCCCGTGGGTGACGGCGCACCCGCACCCGCACCGGCGCGGTGCGCGCCGGACGACCCTGGACGACACGAACGAACGGTGGACGCACACGTGCCTGGACAAGCCCACACCCCCGCGGACGCCGCCGCACCCGGAACACCCCGGACGATGACGGCGTGGACGACACGGGGCGACGGCATCGACCGGCTGTCCGCGGTCCGCGTGCCCGTACCGGAGCCCGGTCCGACCGAGGTGCTGGTGAAGATGGCGGCCGTGTCGCTCAACTACCGCGACCTGCTGGTGGTGGGCGGCGTCGACCACTGGTCGCCCGACCGGGACGTGGTGCCCGTCTCCGACGGCGTCGGCTCCGTCGCCGCGGTCGGCTCCGCGGTGACCCGCTGGCAGCCGGGCGACCGGGTCTCGGCCGGGTTCCTGCCCCGGTGGCGGTCGGGTCCGCTCACCGAGGACACCTATGTGTCACCGGTCGGCGGGCCGGTCAACCGCGGCATGCTCGCCGAATACGTCCTCGTCGAACAGGACGAGGCGGTGCGCACCGCACAGAGCCTGGACGACGTGCACGCGGCCACGCTGCCCGTCGCCGGGGTGACCGCCTGGCACGCCGTCGGGCGCCGCAGCCGGGTCCGGCCCGGCGAGACGGTGCTCGTCCACGGCACCGGCGGAGTCGCCCTGTTCGCCGCGCAGTTGACGCTCGCCCTGGGCGCGACCCCCGTCGTCACCTCCGGCAGCGACGAGAAGCTCGACAGGCTCCGCGCTCTCGGCGTCGACCGCACGGTCAACTACCGGCGCACCGAGGACCTCGCGGCGGAGGTCCTGCGGATGACCGGCGGCGAGGGCGTGGACCATGTCGTCGAGACCGTCGGCGGCGACAACCTGAACCGCTCGCTGGAGGCGGTCAAGGTGGGCGGCAGCATCAGCTTCATCGGCCTCATCGCCGGACGCGAGGCGAACATCGACGTCTACCGGTTCGTCACCAGGAACGTCACCGTCCACGGCATCGAGACCGGCTCCCTGGAGATGCTCGAAGAGCTGGCGGCCTTCGTCGACGAACACGGCATCACCCCCGTGATCGACTCCGTCCACCCGGCCGAGCGGGTCCAGGACGCATTGCGCCACCTCGAAGGCGGCGGGCACTTCGGCAAGATCGTCGTCACCCTGCCGGGCGCGACGACGCCTCGCGCCGCTTCCGCCGTCCCGGGCCGTGCATCGGCCCGTCCCGGATCCCGGTGAGGAGTGTTTCGTGAACATCGGTGAGATCGCCCGGCGGGCCGGTGTCTCGCGGAGCACCGTGTCGTATGCCCTGAGCGGGAAGCGTCCGGTGTCGCAGGAGACGCGTCGCAGGATCCAGCAGGTGATCGACGAGCTGGACTATCGGCCCAATGCGAGTGCGCGGGCGCTGGCGAACGGGCGGACCAGCACGATCGG
>NZ_JBICXC010000020.1:0-36688 GCF_043200075.1 Streptomyces sp. NPDC048481 | reverse complement strand
TCTCAAGGAACGGACGCTTCCTTTGTACTCACCCGAACTTCTCGGGCTTTCCTCCGGGCGCTTCCCTTCGGTCTTGCGTTTCCGACTCTATCAGACCTTTTCTCGATCCGATTTCCTCGGTGCTTTCCAGGTTCCCGCTTTTGTTTCGCGGTTTCCTTTCCGGCGGTTCCGACTTTATCAGAAGTTCTGAGTCGGTTTTCCCGGCCCCTCCCGGGTTCGGTCCCGACGCGCAAGGCGTCGAGGCGTTCCCGCTCGGGCGGAGCCGTAAACGTACTGGAGCGGGGCTGCCCGATGCAAATCGGGTGGCCCCGCTCCGGGTTCACCTGTACGGCGGGTCGTGCGCCCGTCAGACCTCGACGACGACCGGGAGGATCATCGGCCTGCGGCGATAGGTGTCGGAGACCCACTTGCCCAGCGTGCGACGGATGAGCTGCTGGAGCTGATGCGGCTCCACGACGCCGTCCTGGGCGGAGCGTTCCAGGACCTCGGCGATCTTCGGGGTGACGGCCGAGAAGGCCGAGTCCTCGATGCCCGAGCCGCGGGCCTGGATGTGCGGACCGCCCGTGATCTTGCCGGTGGAGGAGTCCACGACGACGAAGACCGAGATGATGCCCTCGTCGCCGAGGATCTTCCGGTCCTTCAGGGCCGGCTCGCCCACGTCCCCGACCGACAGGCCGTCGACGTACACATAGCCCGCCTGCACCTTGCCGGTGATCTTGGCCTTGCCCTCGACGAGGTCGACGACGACGCCGTCCTCCGCGATGACGATGCGGTCGTGCGGGACGCCGGTCAGGGCTCCCAGCTCGGCGTTGGCGCGCAGATGACGCCACTCGCCGTGGACCGGCATCAGGTTCTTCGGGCGGCAGATGTTGTAGAAGTACAGCAGCTCACCCGCGGACGCGTGGCCCGAGACGTGCACCTTGGCGTTGCCCTTGTGGACGACGTTGGCTCCCCAGCGCGTCAGGCCGTTGATCACCCGGTAGACCGCGTTCTCGTTGCCGGGGATGAGCGACGAGGCCAGGATCACCGTGTCGCCGGGGACGATCCGGATCTGGTGGTCGCGATTGGCCATCCGGGACAGGGCCGCCATCGGCTCGCCCTGGGAACCCGTGCAGACCAGGACCACCTCGTGGTCTGGGAGGTCGTCGAGCGTCTTGACGTCCACGACCAGGCCCGGCGGGACCTTCAGATAGCCGAGGTCACGGGCGATGCCCATGTTGCGGCCCATCGAGCGGCCCACGAAGGCGACGCGGCGGCCGTACTCGTGCGCGGTGTCGAGGATCTGCTGGATGCGGTGGACGTGGCTCGCGAAGCTGGCCACGATGATCCGCTTGCGGGCGTTCGCGAAGACCGTGCGCAGGACGTTGGAGATGTCCCGCTCGGGCGGCACGAAACCGGGGACCTCGGCGTTCGTCGAGTCGGAGAGGAGGAGGTCGATCCCCTCCTCGCTCAGACGTGCGAACGCGTGCAGGTCGGTGAGGCGGCCGTCCAGCGGGAGCTGGTCCATCTTGAAGTCGCCCGTGTGGACCGCCATGCCGGCCGGCGTGCGGATGGCGACCGCGAGAGCGTCCGGGATGGAGTGGTTGACGGCGATGAACTCGCAGTCGAACGGGCCGATGCGCTCCCGGTGCCCCTCCGTCACCTCGAGGGTGTACGGGCGGATCCGGTGCTCCTGGAGCTTGGCCTCGATCAGCGCGAGGGTCAGCTTGGAGCCGATCAGCGGGATGTCCGCCTTCTCCCTGAGGAGGTAGGGGACGGCGCCGATGTGGTCTTCGTGACCATGGGTGAGGACGATGCCCTCGATGTCGTCGAGGCGGTTCCTGATGGACGTGAAGTCCGGCAGGATCAGATCGATCCCGGGCTGCTCCTCCTCGGGGAAGAGCACACCGCAGTCGACGATCAGCAGACGGCCGCCGAACTCGAAGACCGTCATGTTCCGGCCGATCTCACCGAGGCCGCCCAGCGGCGTGACGCGCAGGCCGCCCTCCGGCAGTGGCGGCGGCGGGGCGAGTTGTGGATGCGGATGACTCAAAAGACCCTCCTCAAACACGCGCGCCACGTACCGGTGGGCACGTGGCGCGCATGACGTTCGTGCAGAAGCAGTTGTCGTTGTGGATCGCAGGCACCGGTGGCCTGCTTATTCAGTTGTGAAGTCCGTTGTCAGAGCTGTACCCCGCCCGCGGCAAGATCGATCTTGAGCTGTTCGACCTCTTCGGGCGAGCACTCGACCATGGGTGAGCGCAGCGGTCCGGCGGGCAGACCCTGGAGCGCGAGCGCGGCCTTGGTCGTCATGACGCCCTGGGTGCGGAACATGCCCGTGTAGACGGGCAGCAGCTTCTGGTGGATCTCGGTGGCCTTCTGCACGTCGCCGGCGGTGAACGCCTCGACGAGGGCGCGCAGGTCCGGGGTGACCACGTGGCCGACCACCGAGACGAAGCCGACCGCGCCCACGGAGAGCAGCGGCAGGTTCAGCATGTCGTCGCCGGAGTACCAGGCGAGGCCGGAGCGCGCGATGGCCCAGCTCGCGCGGCCCAGGTCGCCCTTGGCGTCCTTGTTGGCGACGATCCGCGGGTGCTCGGCGAGCCGGACCAGCGTCTCGGTGCTGATCGGGACGCCGCTGCGGCCGGGGATGTCGTAGAGCATGGCCGGCAGGGCGGTGGCGTCCGCGACGGTCGTGAAGTGCCGGTACAGGCCCTCTTGCGGGGGCTTGTTGTAGTACGGGGTGACGACCAGCAGGCCGTGCGCGCCCGTCTTCTCCGCCGTCCGGGCCAGCTCCACGCTGTGTCGGGTGTCGTTGGTGCCGACTCCCGCGACGACGTGGGCGCGGTCTCCGACGGCCTCCAGGACGGCTCGTACCAGGTCCGATTTCTCCGCGTCACTGGTGGTGGGGGACTCGCCGGTGGTGCCGTTGACGATCAGGCCGTCGTTGCCTGCGTCCACCAGGTGGGCGGCGAGCCGCTGGGCGCCGTCGAGGTCGAGTGCGCCGTCCGCCGTGAAGGGCGTGACCATGGCGGTGAGGACCCGCCCGAAGGGGGTCTGCGGAGTGGAGGTCGGAGCCATGGGTGACACGCTACTCGTTGCTCACCGCGGGGTCTGCCCACGGGGTCCGGAAGGTCATGACAAAAGAGGAGCCCGGCACTGCCTGCTCGGGGGTTCAAGCAGTGCCGGGTCCGTTTGATCAGGCTAGATGAACTTCTCTAAATGCCGCAATACGGACACTTCGCACGGATGATCCGTACATACGTCTCCGTGACCGCCTCCCTCAGGGGGCCACCCGGCCGTTGGCGTTGAAGGCGGCGTAGGTGAGGGGCATGAGCCGGGACCATTCGGCCTCCATCTTCTCGCCCACCATCTCGATCTCCCGCTGCGGGAACGAGGGGACCTTCGCCAGTTCGTGCTGGGTGCGCAGGCCCAGGAAATGCATCAGGGAGCGCGCGTTGCAGGTGGCGTACATCGAGGAGAAGAGGCCGACGGGCAGGACCGCGCGGGCCACCTCACGGGCGACCCCGGCGGCGAGCATCTCCTGGTAGGCCTGGTAGGCCTGGCGGTAGGAGTCCTCCATGGTGCGGCTGACGAGTTCCTGCTGGTCCTCGGTGCCCTCGACGAAGATGTACTTGCCGGGCCGTCCCTGCTGGACGAGCTTGCGGTCCTCGCCGGGGACGTAGAAGACGGGCTGGAGCTCGCGGTAGCGCCCCGACTCCTCGTTGTAGGACCAGCCCACGCGGTGCCGCATGAACTCGCGGAACACGAAGATCGGGGCGCTGATGAAGAACGTCATCGAGTTGTGCTCGAACGGGCTGCCGTGCCGGTCGCGCATCAGGTAGTTGATCAGGCCCTTCGAGCGTTCCGGGTCCTTGCCCAGCTCGTCCAGGGACTGCTCGCCGACGGTCGAGACGCGGGCGGCGAAGAGCACGTCGGCGTCGGACGCGGTGTGCTTGACCAGCTCGACGGTGACGTCGCTGCGGAAGCCTGGCTTGAGGTCGTCGGCGGGGCTGTCGGTCACGGTGCGGGGGTCCTTCCGTCGCGTCTTCGGAGCGGCGACAACTCTACGGGGACCGCCGGGGCGGGCTTCCGTCGGCGTGCCCGGAGGATTCGTGCGGGACGTCTGCCGATATGGGGCACGTTTTCGGGCACTCGCTCGTCTGAACCAGTGACGAGGTCCCCCTCGGCAGCGTCCTCACGACTTCTCCCAGGAGGAAGTACCCACCATGTTCCGCCGGCGCGAGCCCGTACCCTTCGCCTTTCTCGCCGAGGCCGACAGGTTCCGTAGCAATGTCACTCCCCCGCCTCCCGAACGGTCCTCGGTGAGCCAGATAGCCGGGCGCTGGCTGCTGGGGCTCACCATCGTGGCCGCGCTGGTGGGCTCGCTGGTCGTCGGGATGCCGGCGCTGAGCCAGAACCAGCCCGCGCAGGGACCGCAGCCGCAGGCGGTGCAGGGGCGCTGAGCACCACGCCGCCGCCATCCGGCCCCCGAAGGTGGTGAGCCGGGACACAGCCGGATAGCCTCACCGGGCACAGCCCACGCATGGACGAGTGAGGACCAGCCGTGCCCCTGCCCTTCCTGACGGCCGACCGCGCGTTCGAGACGGCGGACGACGTCGCGTTGCCCTTCGACGACCGCGACCGCTGGCGGCGCCCCTACCGGCCAGGTCCGTGGCGGGTCGGCGCGGCCGCGCTGGTGTTGCTGCTCGCCTCGTACGTGCTGTTCGCGGCCGTCATCATCGCCCTGACCGGATCGGTGTCCGAGGCGGGGACGGTCTTCGGCTGCTCGCTCCTCGTGATCGCCGCCGCCCTGCGGCTGCTGCGCGTCGGCGTGTGGGTGAGCGACCGCGGACTGCGCCATGTGAGCTTCCTGCGCACGCGCACCCTGCCGTGGGAGCGGGTTCTCGCCGTGCGCACGGTCCAGCAGCCGGTGCGCTGGCTCGGGCTGCCGCGGACCGTGCAGGGCGAGGCGCTGACCGTCGTGCGGCGGGACGCGCCCGGCGAGGCGGCGCCGTTGCTCACCACGCACGGGGCGGACTTCCTGGCGCGCCCCGAGGCGTTCGACCGGGCGGCCGACTCGGTCGAGGCGTGGGCGTCGGAGAACCGGCGCGGCTGAGTCCGCGCAGAGGGACGTCAGGGGCCGGCCCGCGGTGTCGCGGGCCGGCCCCTTTCGTGTGCGTGCGGTCGCGGCCGCCGGTGTGCCCGCTGTTCAGGCGGTGTGGACCGGCTTGCCGTCGTGCAGGGCGATCGCGCGCTGCATCGCCTTGCGGGCCCGGGGGGTGTCGCGGGCGTCGTGGTAGGCGACGGCGAGCCGGAACCAGGTGCGCCAGTCCCCCGGCGCGGCCTCCGTCTCGGCCTTGCGCCGGGCGAACACCTCGTCGGCCGAGTCGCGGTCGACCCGGCCGCCGGGGGTGCGCTTCAGCTCGTCGACGGGCAGGCCGCCCTCGGCGTCGAGTTCGGCGGCGAGAGCGTTGGCCCGGCGGACGAACTGGGTGTTCTTCCACAGGAACCAGACGCCGATGACCGGCAGGATGAGCACCGCCACGCCGAAGGTGACGGTCAGAAGCGTGCCGGACTGGATGAGCATGACGCCGCGGCTGCCGACCAGGACGAAGTAGAAGACCAGGACGGCGGCCGTGACGGCATAGGAGATCTTCGCGCGCATGACGTCACAGGCTCAGTTCAGGTCCAGGAAGTGTTCCAGGCCGAAGGTGAGGCCCGGCGTGGACACCACCTTGCGGGCGCCCAGCAGGATGCCCGGCATGAAGCTGCTGTGGTGCAGCGAGTCGTGGCGGACGGTGAGGGTCTCGCCCTCGCCGCCCAGCAGGACCTCCTGATGGGCCAGCAGTCCGCGCAGCCGGACGGCGTGCACGGGGATGCCGTCCACGTTCGCGCCGCGCGCCCCGTCCAGGCCCGTCTCGGTGGCGTCCGGCGCCGGTGCGGTGCCCGCGTCGCGGCGGGCCGCGGCGATGAGCTGGGCGGTGCGCGTGGCGGTGCCGGAGGGGGCGTCCACCTTCTTGGGGTGGTGCAGTTCCACGACCTCGACGGACTCGAAGTAAGGCGCGGCGATCTGCGCGAACTTCATGGTGAGGACGGCCCCGATGGAGAAGTTGGGCGCGATGAGCACGCCCGTGCGGGGGGAGGCGTCCAGCCAGCCGCCGAGTTGCGCGAGGCGTTCGTCGGTCCAGCCGGTGGTGCCGACGACGGCGTGGATGCCGTGTCCGACGCAGAACTCCAGGTTGTCCATGACGGAGGCCGGGGTGGTCAGCTCGACGGCGACCTGGGCGCCGGTCTCCGTCAGCGTCTCCAGCTTGTCGCCGCGGCCGAGGGCGGCCACCAGTTCCATGTCCTCGGCGGCCTCGACCGCCCGGACCGCCTCGGAGCCGATCCGGCCGTTGGCGCCGAGGACGGCCACGCGCAGCTTGCTCATCTCTGTGCTTCCTTACCGAAGATGCCTGCCGGGTGTGCTTACCGGGAGGTGCGTACCGAAGGTGCTTGCGGAGGTGGTGGTGCCTGCCCCGGCCGGGCCGGGTCAGGCGACCGCGTCGTGCAGGCGGGCGGCCTGCTTGTCCTTGAGCGGGCCGATGACCGACAGCGACGGCCGTCGGCCCAGGATGTCGCGGGCCACCGAACGGACTTCGTCCGGGGTCACGGCGGCGATCCGGGCGAGCATGTCGTCGACCGACATCTGCTCGCCCCAGCACAGCTCGCTCTTGCCGATGCGGTTCATCAGCGCGCCGGTGTCCTCCAGGCCGAGGACCGTGGAGCCCCTCACCTGGCCGATCGCGCGGGCGATCTCGTCGTCCGACAGACCGTGCTCGGCGACCTGGTCGAGTTCGTCGCGGCAGATCTTCAGGACGTCGTGCACCTGTGAGGGCCGGCAGCCCGCGTAGACGCCGAAGAGACCGCAGTCGGCGAAGCCCGAGGTGTACGAGTACACGCTGTAGGCCAGGCCGCGCTTCTCGCGGACCTCCTGGAAGAGCCGGGAGGACATGCCGCCGCCCAGGGCGGTGTTCAGCACGCCGAGCGCCCAGCGGCGGTCGTCCGTGCGGGCCAGGCCGGGCATGCCGAGGACGACGTGCGCCTGTTCCGTCTTGCGGCCGATCAGCTCGACGCGGCCCGAGGTGCGGATCGCGCGCCGGCCGTCGCGCGGGGCGATGGGCGCGGCGTCGGCGCTCCTGAAGGCGCCGGCCTTGTCGAAGGCGGCGCGGACCTGGCGCACGACCTTGTTGTGGTCGATGTTGCCGGCGGCCGCGACGACCAGGTGGGTGGGGTCGTAGTGCTTCTTGTAGAAGCGGCGGATGCGGTCGGCGGTGAGGGCGTTGACCGTGTCGACGGTGCCGAGGACCGGGCGGCCCAGGGCGGTGTCCCCGAACATCGTCTGCGCGAACAGGTCGTGCACGCAGTCGCCGGGGTCGTCGTCGGTCATGGCGATCTCTTCGAGGATCGCCCCGCGCTCGACGTTGACGTCCTCCTCGCGGATGAGCGAGCCGGTCAGCATGTCGCAGACGACGTCGATGGCGAGCGGCAGGTCGGTGTCGAGCACGCGCGCGTAGTAGCACGTGTACTCCTTCGCCGTGAACGCGTTCATCTCGCCGCCGACGGCGTCTATGGCGGAGGAGATGTCCAGCGCGGACCTGCGGTTCGTCCCCTTGAAGAGGAGGTGCTCCAGGTAGTGCGTGGCGCCGTTCAGGGACGGCGTCTCGTCGCGGGAGCCGACGTGCGCCCAGATGCCGAAGGTGGCGGAGCGGACCGAGGGGAGGGTCTCGGTGACGATGCGCAGGCCGCCCGGGAGGGTGGTCTTGCGGACGACGCCGATGCCGGCCGTGCCCTTGATCAGGGTTTGGGTACGGGCGACGGCCCGCGCCTCCGAAGAGGTGCGGGCCGTCGCCTGGGAGCTACTCGACGTCACTTGTCGGAGTCGTCCTTCGTGTCCTCAGCAGCTTCCTCGCCCTCGATCACGGGGATCAGGGAGAGCTTGCCGCGCGAGTCGATCTCGGCGATCTCGACCTGGACCTTGGAGCCCACACCGAGCACGTCCTCGACGTTCTCCACGCGCTTGCCGCCGGCGAGCTTGCGGATCTGCGAGATGTGCAGCAGACCGTCCTTGCCCGGGAGCAGCGACACGAACGCACCGAAGGTCGTGGTCTTGACGACCGTGCCCAGGTAGCGCTCGCCGACCTCCGGCATGGTCGGGTTGGCGATGCCGTTGATCGTGGCGCGGGCGGCCTCGGCCTGCGAGCCGACCTGGGCACCGATGTAGATGGTGCCGTCGTCCTCGATCGTGATCTCGGCGCCGGTGTCCTCCTGGATCTGGTTGATCATCTTGCCCTTCGGGCCGATGACCTCGCCGATCTTGTCCACGGGGATCTTGACGGTGATGATCCGCGGGGCGTTGGGGGACATCTCGTCCGGCGTGTCGATCGCTTCCATCATCACGTCGAGGATGTGGAGGCGGGCGTCGCGGGCCTGCTTGAGGGCCGCGGCCAGGACGGAGGCCGGGATGCCGTCCAGCTTGGTGTCGAGCTGGAGGGCGGTGACGAACTCCTTGGTGCCGGCGACCTTGAAGTCCATGTCGCCGAAGGCGTCCTCCGCACCGAGGATGTCGGTGAGGGCGACGTAGTGCGTCTCGCCGTTGATCTCCTGGGAGATCAGGCCCATGGCGATGCCGGCGACGGGGGCCTTGAGGGGCACACCGGCGTTCAGCAGCGACATGGTGGAGGCGCAGACCGAGCCCATGGACGTCGAGCCGTTGGAGCCGAGGGCCTCGGACACCTGACGGATCGCGTAGGGGAACTCCTCGCGCGTCGGCAGGACCGGCACGATGGCGCGCTCGGCGAGCGCGCCGTGGCCGATCTCGCGGCGCTTCGGGGAGCCGACGCGGCCGGTCTCGCCGACGGAGTACGGCGGGAAGTTGTAGTTGTGCATGTAGCGCTTGCGGGTCACCGGGGAGAGGGTGTCCAGCTGCTGCTCCATGCGGAGCATGTTGAGGGTGGTGACGCCCAGGATCTGGGTCTCGCCACGCTCGAACAGCGCCGAGCCGTGCACGCGCGGGATGGCCTCGACCTCGGCGGCGAGCGTACGGATGTCCGTGACGCCGCGGCCGTCGATGCGCTTCTTCTCCTTGATCACGCGCTCGCGGACGAGCTGCTTGGTCAGGGAGCGGTACGCGGCGGAGATCTCCTTCTCGCGGCCCTCGAACTCCGGCAGGAGCTTCTCGGCGGCGAGCGCCTTGACGCGGTCCAGCTCGGCCTCGCGGTCCTGCTTGCCCGCGATGGTCAGCGCGGAGGCCAGCTCCGGGCGGACGGCGGCGGACAGCGCCTCCAGGATGTCGTCCTGGTAGTCGAGGAAGACCGGGAACTCGCCGGTGGGCTTGGCGGCCTTGGCGGCGAGGTCGGCCTGGGCCTTGCAGAGCACCTTGATGAAGGGCTTCGCGGCGTCCAGACCGGAGGCGACGACCTCCTCGGTCGGCGCCTCGGCGCCGCCCGCGACGAGCTGGATGGTCTTCTCGGTGGCCTCGGCCTCGACCATCATGATCGCGACGTCGCCGTCCTCCAGGACGCGGCCGGCGACCACCATGTCGAAGACAGCGTCCTCGAGTTCGGTGTGCGTCGGGAACGCGACCCACTGGCCGTTGATCAGCGCGACGCGGACGCCGCCGATCGGGCCGGAGAAGGGCAGGCCGGCCAGCTGCGTCGACGCGGAGGCGGCGTTGATCGCCACGACGTCGTACAGGTGGTCGGGGTTGAGCGCCATGATCGTGGCGACGACCTGGATCTCGTTGCGCAGGCCCTTCTTGAAGGACGGGCGCAGCGGGCGGTCGATCAGCCGGCAGGTGAGGATGGCGTCCTCGGAGGGACGGCCCTCACGGCGGAAGAAGCTGCCGGGGATCTTGCCGGCGGCGTACATCCGCTCCTCGACGTCCACCGTGAGGGGGAAGAAGTCGAGCTGGTCCTTGGGGTTCTTGGAGGCGGTGGTGGCCGACAGCACCATGGTGTCGTCGTCCAGGTACGCCACGGCGGAGCCGGCGGCCTGCTTGGCCAGGCGGCCCGTCTCGAAGCGGATGGTGCGGGTGCCGAAGGAGCCGTTGTCGATGACGGCCTCGGCGTAGTGGGTCTCGTTCTCCACTAGCGAATTCTCCTCGTCTTCGTCCCTCGCTGCCCGTGTGGCAGGGGGACGGTTGCGGAGAAGCGCTCCGTTCGGTGCGGGCCGGTCTTCGATCGAAGCACCCGGGTTTCTCTGTCCCGGGGGCCACTACCGAGGACCGGCGGCGGTGCGGTGCGCTTCTCCTCGTTCGGTGTGCGTGGTGACGTGTACCCGCAGCGAGCACACGTCATCACGCTGGGTCGTACGTCCTGCGTCGTGCTACCACACTACAAAGCGTGGGTGACACTCCGCACGTTTCCGCGACCGGCAGGGCGTACGACGGACCCTGCCGGGATGCGTCCCGCGGCTGCACGACCGGCGTGAGCCGCGTACAGCGGTTGCGAGCCGTGTACAGCAAAAGGGAGCGGTCCCGATGCTGCCGGGAACCGCTCCCCTCACGGCGTCCTACTTGGCGCCCGCCGCACCGCGGCGGATGCCGAGGCGGTCGACCAGCGCACGGAAGCGCTGGATGTCCTTCTTGGCGAGGTACTGCAGCAGGCGGCGACGCTGACCGACCAGGATCAGCAGACCACGACGGGAGTGGTGGTCGTGCTTGTGCGTCTTGAGGTGCTCGGTCAGGTCCGAGATCCGGCGCGACAGCATGGCGACCTGGACCTCGGGGGAGCCGGTGTCGCCCTCCTTCTGGCCGAACTCGGTGATGATCTGCTTCTTCGTAGCGGCGTCGAGCGGCACGCGTACTCCTCGTAGTCTTTTCAGTGGCCACCGAGTGCCCCCGGTCTGTGTCTCGGGGGAGCTTCCGTTACTCGGGAGGCGGGGATCCGCTGAGCGCGACCTCCAGAACCTCAGGCACTGCCTCAGGGCGCTTCCGGGGGTGCGTACACAAACGGCCGAGAGCCAGGGTATCAGGCCGTTCCGCCGGGCTTGTCCGGGAGGGTCCGGGGGGGGCGCGGCACGGGCGGGCGAGCGCCGCGCGGGCGGGTCGCTCGCCGGGGGCGGCGCGTGGGCAGGGCCGCGGTGGGGCTGGAGTGTCCACCTCGCCGGGTGGGGGCAGTGTAGGGGGCGTGATGCCGGGCCGGAACGTAAAGGAGGAACCTCTGAGCTGGGAGAACTGCGGCAAGTAGGGTGACGCCACAGCTCGTTGGCACAGCGGGAACAGAGGGAAGGGTCGGAGCCGATCATGGCCGATGACATGGCCGAAGCCGAGAAGACCGGGCGGACCGGACCGGTGGGACAGGTGGGACGGGCCGGGAACGCCCAGCAGGCTGCGCATGCCGGGGGCGCGGGGAGCGCCGGGGGCGCCGAGGCGGCCGAGACCGCGGCGGCCGTCCGGGCGCGCAAGGACCGGGAGCGGGACGAGCTCTACGCGCTCGACATCTCCGGCGTCGAGTGGCAGTGCGCGCCGGGCACGGAGCAGCACGAGGAGCGCGTGGAGATCGCCCACCTGCCCGAGGGCGCCGTGGCGATGCGGTCGTCGCTCGACCCGGAGACGGTGCTTCGCTACACCGAGGCGGAATGGCGGGCCTTCGTGCTCGGCGCCCGCGACGGCGAGTTCGACCTGGAGCCGGCGCCGGGGGACAAAAGCTGAGAGCGGGACGGCGGGAGCCCGGTGCGGTCCGGGTCCGGTGAGGCGGTGCGGAGGTGAGCGGCCGGGGCGGCGATCGTCACGGTCGCTCTCCGCGTCCGGGTGCGGGCCAGCCGGTCAGCCGGTCATCGAGCGCGCGGTGGCGTAGACGTCGAAGACGGCCAGCGCCGGCGGCACCAAGGTCAGCAGGACGAAGCCCTCGGCGATCTCCATGAACCGGCCCCAGAACGGTGTGAGAGCGCCGCGGGAGCTGATCAGGCCGATCGAGGTGACGATCGCGGAGGCTGCGGCGATCGCCGCGACGAGCCAGATCGTGCGAAGGTCCAGGTCGGTGCGGTCGCCCGTCAGCGCGGCGTGGACCACCGGGTGGGGCGGGCTCAGCGCCAGACCGAGACCGAGCAGGACGAGGGAACCGAGGCCCGCGGCCAGCACGGGGGCGACCTGCGCGGTGTAGCGGAAGAGGTGCGCACGCATCAGCAGGGCGATGCCCGTGGCCAGGGCGAGGAGCTGCGCCCAGACGTCGTCGGAGAAGCCGAGCACGGCGCAGCCGCCGACGAGGCCCACCAGGAGTTCGTGGCCGCGGCGGGCCTGGGCGGCGATCCGTTCGGCGTCGACCGGCTCCCGGGGCGTGGGCTCGGCGCCGTACGCGCTGCGCGCGCCGGAGTCCGGGGCGTCGAAGCCGATCGGCAGGCGGGCGAAGCGCATGGACAGGCCGGGCAGGAAGGCCTGGGCGCCCACGCCGACGGGTGCGCACAGAGCGGCCGTCTCGGCGGGGGTCCAGTGCGCGAGGATCGCCGCGAAGGCCGCCGTCATTCCCGTCCCGGAGGCGACCGCGAAGGCGACGAAGGGGCCGTCCCCGCGGGGTGAGCACAGGGTGAGCAGGACCGAGGCCAGCAGGACCGCGGCGCAGGCCGGCAGGAACTGGAGCCGGCCGATGCCCTGGCCGTCGGCGAGCGGGAGGAGGCCGGAGCCCGCGACCGCCACGTTGGGCAGCGCACCGAGACCTAGGGCCACGGCGGAGCCGCGGTCGTCGTAGACGCGGGCCCGGACGCAGGCGAGGGCGACCAGCAGGACGCCGACGACCGCGGCGAGGACGCCGGGCAGGCTGTTCATGTCGTGGCGCGGGTCGCCGTTCCAGGCCACGAAGGCGAGCAGGGCCGGCAGGACGCCTCCGCCCACGAGGCCCGCGGCGCGGGTCAGTTGGCCGCTCCACAGGGTGTGCTCGCGGGTCACCGCGGCGGCGACCGCCTCGGAGACGTCGTCGAAGACCGCGGGCGGCAGGGACGCGGAGAAGGGGCGCCAGGGTGAGGAGTTCGCCGTCGAGGATGTGCTGGGCGGCGAACGACCGTGAGCTGTCGAGGACGGTTCCGTCCCGGCGGACCAGGTGGTAGCCGACCGGGGCGCCTTCGGCGGGGCTCTGCCGGGTGAGCCGGAGGATCTCCGGGTAGGTGTCGGCGACGGGGACGTCGTCGGGCAGCGCCACGTCGATCCGGCTGTCGGGGGCGACGATGGTGACCGGCAGGAGCCGAGCCCCGTCCTCGCCGTGGGCGCGGCGCCGCGCCCTTCTCCGGTGGCTGCCGCGGAGGCCGCGATACTCACCTGCTGCTCCCCCTCCGTGATGTGATCGGGGGGTTGTGGACGGCGCAGGTGCCGGCGCTCAGGGCGGCGGCGACCGGGGCGCGGGTCACCGTGGAGACGGGGCGGCCGCAGGCCTGGGTGCAGATGCTGCACGCGATGGGCGGCGGGCAGAACGGGCCGGCCGTGCACGAGGTGGGACGGGTGCCTCCGCAGGGCGCTTCGGCGGGCACGCCGGTGCTGGTGGTGCGGGACTGCGGGATGCGGCCGCCGCGGGGGCGGGTCGTCTCCGGGCCCTGGCAGGCCGTGTTGACGCTGCTGCCGTATCTCAGCCCGGTCGCCCCGCGTCTCATCCGGCAGGCCAGGCTGGTCGGCGTGCAGCGGATCTCGCCGGACGAAGCCGCCGAGCTGGGGCGCGCGTTGGCGCTGCCCCGTGCGGACGTGGAGGCGCTTCCCACGCTCGCCGACGGCTTGACCCTGTGGTGCGCCGAACGCGACCGGCGGTACGTGATGACGCAGCCCACGGACGCGGAGACCGGGTTGCTGGGCACACCGCGCCGCATGGACTGAACCGAGACGTCACCGAGACCTCGGGCCGCTACTCCCGCCCAGCGCGCGGCACTTCCGGTCTTTTGCCCGGTTTTCCGTGTGACGCGGGGAACTGCCGCCGCTTCGTCGTGGAGTCACCGGCGTGGTCGCGGCGTCACCGACGTGATGGACTGGTGCCGAGGGGCGGGCGGGCCTGCCTGTGCCGGGCGTCCGGTGATTAGGCTGGTGCGGGGGCGCGGTACCGGAAACCGTGGGACGGGTGTCCACGCCTCTGGGGGAGGGCCGGCGCATCGGACGACCTCAGACCGCCTCGCACACTTCGGACGACGAGAAAAACGGTCGCCCCGCCACGGCATCAGGGTGCTCGACCACTTCAGGAGGAATTGTGAGCAGCGATCGGGACGGGATCCGCGGGGGCTGGGCCACACCCGGCGATGACCAGCCCGACGCGGAGTCCTCCGTCGAGGCGACGGGCGAGTTCACCATCGACTACGCGCCGCCGGCCTGGTACACGCAGAACGCGGGCGGGGGCGCGCCGAGCGGCGCGACCGGGCCCGCAACACCCGCGGCGCCCGCGGCCGGGCATTCCGGCGCGCCCGCCGGACCCGCAGAGCCCGGCGCGCCGTTCACTCCGGTTGCTCCTGCTCCTGCTCCTGCGGCGTCCTTCGCGCCGGAGATGCCCGTGCCGCCGGGGACGCCTCCCGCGGCCGTCACACCCCCCGCACCCGCCGGGCCCGTCCCTGCGGCGCCCGCTCCGGAGCAGGCGCCGCAGGCCCCGTTCGCCGCGCCCGCGCCGCTCCCGCCGCCGGCGCACCCTATGTCGTCCGCCCCGCAGTCGCAGGCCGTGCCCGGCGTTCCGGCGGACAGCGGGTTCGAGCTCCGGCCGCCGTCGGCTCCGGCCCCCCAGCCCGTCACCGCTCCGGTGCCCGGCCCTGTGACGCCTCCGGCCGCGCAAGCGGCAGGAGAGGACGGGGACTTCGGGAACGGCGACATCGAGAGCGGCGCCACCATGCGCTTCTCTGCGGTCGCCCTCAAGCGGGAGATCGCCGAACACGCCGCCGCCGCCGCGGCAGAGCCGGTGGCTCCCGCGCAGGAAGCCGCCGCCGAGGTGCGCGAGGGTGACAAGGACGCGCCTGTCGCGCCCGAGCCCGAGCGAGGCACGGACGGGGCGCAGGGGCCGGTGGAGGGTTCCCGGCCCGCCCACGTCCCTGCCCCGGACGTGACCGAGCCGCCCGTGGGGCAGACGGAGTCGAGCGGGGCCCACGAGCCCCAGGCCACCGCTGACGCCGCCGACACTGCCGACGACGCGGGCGGGCTGGGCGCCGGCGCGGCCGGGGCCCGGCCTTCCGAGGACCCGGTGGCTCGGGAGGGCGAGGGTGCGGCTGTCGCCGTTTCCGAGGAGTCTCCCGCGGTCGGGGACGCGGTCCCCGGGCACTCCGCCGCCGAGGCTGCGTCGGACACCGCTGCCCCGCAGGCCCCGGAACCCCCGCACGTCCCCGAGCCCCCGCAAGCTGCCGAACCGTCGCAGGCTGCCGAGCGCCCGCACGCCCCGGAGCCGCAGGACGGCGTGCCCTCGGACGGTGCGCCTCAGGGCAGCGCGCCCCAGGACAGCGTGCCTCAGGACGCTCCGCCCACCGGTCCGCCCGTCTGGACTCCCCCGCCCGTCCCTCAGGGTGATCTGCCTCCGCTGCCGCCGTCGTACGAGCCGGCCGCCCCCGTTCCGGCGGCCCAGTGGCCGGCGCAGCCGGCCGATGCCTCGGCGCCCGTCCCCGCTCCCGCGCCCGCGCAGCAGCCCCCCGTTCAGCCGCAGGCGGCTCCGTCCGCGCCGGCCGGGTGGAATCCGCCGGGCCCGCAGCCGGCTCCGGCAGCACCGCAGCCCGGCTACGGCGCCCCGCAGCCCGGCGAGACCCCGGCGCCCGCGCCCGACGGCTATGGCTTCCCGCAGCCTCCGGCGCCCGCGCCGACGGCCCAGCAGGCGCCCCCCGTCCCGCAGCCCGGCTACGGTTTCCCCCAGCCCGGCGCTGCGGCGCCCGGCCCCGCGGCCCCGCCCGGCGGTTACGGCTTCCCGCAGCACGACAGCGGCCCCGTCGCGCCCCAGGCGCAGCCCGGCTACGGCTTCCCCCAGCCGCCCGCGCCCCAGCCGCAGCCCCAGGCGCAGCCCGGCTACGGCTTCCCCCAGCCGCCCGCGCCCCGGCCGCAGCCCCAGGCCCAGGCCCAGCCGCAGCCCGATGTCCAGCCGGGGGCTCCGCAGCAGCCGGACGGGGCTTTCCCGGCGGGCGCTCCTCAGGGGTTCCCCCCGGGCACTCCGCACAGCGGGGCCCCGCAGGGCCACCCGCAGGGTTTCCCCGGAGGCGTTCCGCAGCAGGCCCCGTACGCGCCTCAGGCCCCCGCGCCCGCGCCCAGACAGGCGCCGATTCCCGCACAGGCGCAGACGCCGGTGCCCGCGCCCGGTGCTGACGTGCCGTCGCAGAATCACCCGGGCACCGCACCGCAGATGCCGCAGCAGCCCGTCGACCCGCGGACCGGGGCCGCGTGGCCGCAGCCGATCCAGCACGACCAGCGGCAGCCGGTCAATCCCGGTGCCGCGCCCCTGGGTTACACGGCCGCCGTCGAGCTGTCGTCCGACCGGCTGCTCAACAACAAGAGGCAGAAGGCGAAGAGCGGGCGGCCCGCCGCCGCTTCGTCCCGGTTCAAGCTCGGCGGCAAGAAGGAAGAGGCCGAGCGGCAGCGCAAGCTGGAGCTGATCCGCACGCCGGTGCTGTCGTGCTACCGGATCGCGGTGATCAGCCTCAAGGGCGGCGTGGGCAAGACGACGACCACCACCGCCCTCGGGGCGACGCTGGCCACCGAGCGCCAGGACAAGATCCTCGCCATCGACGCCAACCCGGACGCCGGGACGCTCGGACGTCGGGTGCGCCGCGAGACCGGGGCGACGATCCGGGACCTCGTCCAGGCGATCCCGTACCTCAACTCGTACATGGACATCCGGCGGTTCACCTCCCAGGCGCCGTCCGGCCTGGAGATCATCGCCAACGACGTCGACCCGGCCGTCTCGACGACGTTCAACGACGAGGACTACCGGCGCGCGATCGACGTGCTCGGCAACCAGTACCCGATCATCCTCACCGACTCGGGCACCGGTCTGCTCTACAGCGCCATGCGCGGTGTGCTCGACCTCGCCGACCAGCTCATCATCATCTCCACGCCGTCCGTCGACGGTGCGAGCAGCGCCAGCACCACGCTGGACTGGCTGTCGGCGCACGGGTACGCCGAGTTGGTCTCACGGTCCCTCACCGTCATCTCCGGGGTGCGCGAGACCGGCAAGATGATCAAGGTGGACGACATCGTGGCGCACTTCGAGACCCGTTGCCGCGGTGTCGTCGTCGTGCCCTTCGACGAGCACCTCGCCGCCGGCGCCGAGGTCGACCTCGACATGATGCGGCCCAAGGTGCGCGAGGCGTACTTCAACCTGACGGCGTTGGTCGCGGAGGACTTCATCCGTCACCAGCAGCGCCAGGGGCTGTGGACCAGCGACGGCAACCCGCCCCCGGTGGCCGCCCCGCCCATGCCGGGTCAGCAGACGCCGGGTCAGCCGGTGCCCGGGCAGCCGTATCCGGCGCAGGCGGCCCAGCCGTACCCGCACGCTCCGCAGCCCGGCCCCGGCCAGCCCTACCCCCAGCAGGGGCAGCCCTATCCGCAGGAGCCGGGCCACTTTTATCCGCACCAGCAGCCGCCGCAGGCCCAGCAGCAGCCCCAGCCCCAGCAGCCGCACCCGGGGTATCCCCCGCCGGGCTACGGCTACCCGCAGCAGCCCCACGCGCCGCAGCCCGGGCAGCAGCCTCCGCAGCAGTAGCCGTCAAGGGGCGGCCGCCGCGGCGAGCGGTGGTCGGTGACGGCGAAGGGCGGCCGGTGTCCTGGGACACCGGCCGCCCTTCGGCCGTTCACGGTCGGACCGCGAGGCGGCTACGGCTGCTGCGCCGCCACCAGTTCGCGGCAGCGCTGCACGTCCCGCGCCATCTGCTCCAACAGGCCTTCCAGCGAGTCGAACTTGGCCTGGCCGCGCACGAAGGCGAGGAAGTCGACGGCGACGTGCAGTCCGTAGAGGTCGAGGCCCACGCGGTCGATGGCGTACGCCTCCACGGTGCGCTCCGTGCCGTCGAACTGCGGGTTCGTGCCGACGGAGATCGCGGCGGGCATCGCCTCGCCGGCCACGTGCAGCCAGCCCGCGTAGACGCCGTCCGCCGGGATCGCGGTGTGCGGGAGCGTCTCGACGTTCGCTGTGGGGAAGCCGAGTTCGCGGCCCCGCTGGGCCCCGCGCACCACGACGCCCTCGACCCGGTGCGGGCGGCCGAGGATCTCGGCGGCGCCCGCGAGGTCGCCCTCGGCGACCAGTCGCCGGGTCAGCGTCGAGGAGAACGGCTGCCCGCCGCCCGCGTCTCCGCACAGCACCAGGTCGACGACCTCGACGTCGAAGTCGTAGACCTTGCCCTGCTCGGTGAGGAAGTCGACGTCGCCCGCCGCCTTGTGGCCGAAGCGGAAGTTGGGTCCCTCGACGACCGCCTTGGCGTGCAGCTTGTCGACGAGGACCTTCACCACGAAGTCGGCAGGCGAGAGCTTCGAGAACTCCGTCGTGAAGGGCAGGATCAGGATCGCGTCCACGCCCAGTTCCGCCATCAGCTCGGCGCGGCGATGGTGCGGGGCGAGCAGCGGCGGGTGGCTGCCGGGGCGGACGACCTCGCTGGGGTGCGGGTCGAACGTGACGACGACCGCGGGAACGCCCAGCTCACGGGCGCGGTCCACGGCATGCCGGATGATCAGCTGGTGCCCGCGGTGGACCCCGTCGTAGGACCCGATGGTGACGACGCTGCGTCCCCAGTCCTCGGGGATGTCCTCCAAGCCACGCCAGCGCTGCACTGTGACCGCTCCTCGAACCCGTGTCCGTATCCACTGTTGTCTCTTACGCAGGTCTAAGGGTGCCATGCCGGGTGCTCGGGACCCGCATCGGCATGGAGGTGTGACCCGGCACACGGAGTCCGCCGCGGCGCGCCCACGGCCTGTCCGGTGCGTCCGGTGCGCTCACGCGGGCACGCGCCCTCCCGCCAGGCTCTCCAGGGTGCGGCGGGCGCTGGGTCCGACCACCGCCGCCCACTCCCCCGGCTCCCGGGCGAGCCAGTCCACCACCTGGGCGGCGAATCCCGGCACATGACGTCCGAGGTCGACCAGGCCGCGGTCGAAGCGCGTCGCGCCGTCCGGGGTGCGGACGAGGAGCAGACCCGTGCGGTGGACGAGTGCGCGCAGGTCCTCGCCGTCGCGCCCGGCTGACCCGTAGAGGACGGCGGCCAGGACGGCCGGGGCGCGTTCGTGCGTGAGGAGGTGGTCCAGGAGCTCGCGGCGCAGGGGCTCGGACGGCGCGCCGCCGGGAGCGGCCAGCATCCCGGCCAGGGCGGCCCGCGCCTGCTCGGGCTGGTCTGCGTCCAGCAGGGCGCGGACCAGCGGGAGGACGAGGGCGCGCGCGGTCGGGCCGTCGTCGATGCGCCGGCCCACGGACTCGGCCAGACGTCCGGCGCACTCCGGCCGCGGTTCGAGCGTCTCCCGCAGGAACGCGGCGATCCGGGGGGCCAGGGCGGGGGTGGCGGTCTCCACGAGCGCGTTCAGGATGCTCTCCACCCCTGTTTCCGTCTCCGCTCCTGTTTCCGTCTCCGCCCCTGTTTCCGTCTCCGTCTCTGCCTGCGGCAGGCGACGGCCCGTCCGACCCGTGTCCGTCCGCCGGTGGGGCGCCGGGCGGACGGGGGTGTGCAGGCGGGCGCGGAGGGCGTGCAGGACCGGCTCGGGGTGGGTGCTCAGGGCGGTGAGCAGGGCCTCCGGGGGCAGCCGCGGGTCCCGCGCCGCGAACCGCTCCAGGGCGTGCGCGAGGTGGTGGGCGCGCGTCTCGGGGTCCCGGACGAGGACGGCGAGGACGCCGCCGTGCAGGGTGCGGTCGGCCGGGCGGGCGAGCAGGGCGCGGGCGGCGCGGCGCAGCAGCAGGCGGTCCCGTTCCGTGCGCACGTGCGGTGCGACGTGCGGCGCGTGGGTCGCCGCCGCCGCCCGCCGGGCGGGCCGCTCGTCGTGCGCCCATCGGTCGACGGCCCGGCACAGCGCGGACGGTTCGTCCTCGGCGAGCACCGCGAGCAGTTCGTCGGCGCGGGGGTGGGCGCAGTCGGCGAGGGCCTCGGTGAGGTCGTCGGGCGCTCGGTGGCGGTGGGTGTGCAGCAGTGCCTGCGCCGCCGTCGCCACGGTCGCGTGCGGGGTCGCGGGCAGCGGCCGCTCGTCGTCGAACCAGTGCGTGAGGTGCGGCTGTACGGTGCGGGGGTCGGCTGCGAGGAGGCCGGCGACGGCGTCGAGGTAGCGGGGGGCTTCCGCGTCGTGCGGGGCGCCGTCGGCGAGGACCAGGCGGCGCAGCAGGTCGAGCCGGGCGTCGGGCGGGAGGGCGAGCCGCGTCCAGAAGGCGGGGCCGAGGTCGGCGGACCGCAGGGCGTCCGCGGCGCCGGCGCCGATCAGGTCCGCGATCAGGCGCAGGACGGCCGTGTAGGGGGCGGCGTCCGGGACGCGCAGCAGGGTCTCGGTGAGCAGGCGGGCGGCCCACCAGGAGTCCGGGTCGGCTTCCAGGGCGTGGGTCAACTCGCGGAGCCGGGCGGCGAGCCGGTGCGGGCCCTGCTGGCGGGCGAGGAGGAGCAGGGCCTGGACGACGGGGCCGATGCGGTGGTGCGGGACGGGCAGCGGGCGGCCGTCCTCGGGGGTGTCGCAGCGGTGGACCAGGGCGCGCAGTGCCTCGTCCAGGTCGAGGTGGGCGCCCTGGATCCAGTCGGCCAGTTCCTCGTGGGCGAAGCGGTAGCCGTCGCCGGCCGGCACGAGGAGGCCCTCGGCGAGGACGGCGGACGCCCAGCCGGCTGCGCCGCCGAGGCGGGCGGGCGCGGGTCCCCAGGGGAAGACGTCCTCGAACGACGCCCGGTCCAGGCCGCCCTGTCCCGGCCCGAGGCTGCGCCGGGCGGCCTCGTGCACCTGGCCGGAGACCTTGGCCGCGAGGCGTCGTACGGCGTTGCCGCGCAGCCCGTTCGCGGCGGCGAGGCGGACCGCGACGCGCAGGCACATCAGGTCGAGGTGGGCGGACAGGACGTCGTCGCGGTCGACGGGGTCCGGTCCGGGCGGGCCGGGGAGCGCGGCCCGGACCTCGCCGAGCAGGCGCAGGGTGAGCGGGTGCCGGTCGTCGGGGAAGGCGAGCGCGCCCTCGGGAAGGCAGTGGCGGGCGCGGGCCTCGCGCGCCTCCTCGGGCGTGAAGTCGCCCAGCCGGACGCAGGGCGGGAGCGGATCGCCCGGGGGCGCTGATCCGTGCAGCGTCGCGGGCGGGAACAGGGCGCCCGCGTGCTCCCAGTACTCCTTCCGGCACGCCACCACCAGCCGGGCCCCGGTCTCCGCCAGCCATCGTGCCGTGCCCTCGGTCCACTCGGTGAGCCGGTGCGCGAGGACCGGGGGCATCTCCTCAGGGCCGTCGAGGAGGATCAGCAGCGGTCGTCCGACGGCGTGGGCGAGGCGGGCGAGGCGTTCGGGGGTGACGTCGCCGGCCGCGGCCTGGACGCAGGAGCCCGCCGGGGAGAGGGCCGGGGCCGGGGCCGGTCGCGAGGCGGTCACGATGCGGGCGGCCCTGGCCAGGGTGCGGCGGGCCGCGTCGGCGAGCGACGCGTCCTCGTCGCGCAGGTCGGCGCCGCGCAGCCACAGGGTGGGCGCGGGCCGGTCGCCCCTGGCGCGGCGGGCGGCGAGGGCGGCGAGTTCCGTCGTTCGGCCGCTGCCCGGAGCGCCGACCAGGCCGAGGACGGTGGCCGCGCTCGCCGCGAACCGCGCGAACTCCCGGGTGGGGAAGGCGCGTTCGACGGGCTCGGAGGCGGCGGTGCGGGATCCGTTCCCGGCGCGGTCGAGTGAGTGGCGCAGCGCGGCCTGCGGACCGTCCGAGCCGACGGACGTCGCCGTGAGCTCCAGGACGGCCGCCAGGTTGAGGTCCGCGCCGTACGCGGGGACGGTGGCCGCGTTGCGGGCGAGCAGCTCGGCGAGGGGTCCTTCGGGCCGTGCCCGCGCCGCCCTGGCGCCAGCTTGGATCACGGTCGGTCCCGCGCCCCCCGGCGTCCGGGCTCCGTGGGCCGGGGCTCCCGCCCTCGGCGTCGCCGCGCCGTCGGCCGTGATCGCCGCCTCCCCCGGCCTTCCCGCGCCGTCGGAGGAATCCGCCTCCCCCGCCCGCGCGGGCAGCTCCTCCGCCGCCCGGCCGGCCCCCCGAGTCCCCCAGGCCGTTGCCACCGTCGACGCCGCTGCCGTTGTCGCCGTCGGGGCCGTCGGTGACGCCGTGACCGGTTCGTCCCGGTTCTCGTCCCGCCGGTCGCCGTTCGTGCCCGTGCGGGGCCGCAGCGGCACGGCGAAGCAGGCGTCGCGGTCGTCGCGGCGCAGCGCGGTGTTCAGGACGGCGACGACCGCGCCGGTCCGGGCGTCGAGGACCGGCCCGCCCGCCGCGCCGCCGCCCTGCCGCAGCGCGTCCCGGCCGGCGGTGCCGATGGCCAGCTCCAGAACGCCGTCGAGGCGGTGAGGGTGGCCGGGCGCCGGGTACGTCGCGCTCGTCTCGGCCAGGACCCTGGCCTCGCGCCAGCAGCCGGCGGCCAGCCGGACGTATCTGCCGCTCTCCACGCCGTCCCGCACGGTCACCGGCAGGGGGTCCGTGCCGAGGCCCTCGGTGCGCACGAGGGCCAGGCCGAGGCCGGGCAGCGGGATGACCGCGTCTGCGGTGACGGTGCACGTGCGGTCGCCGTCGGCGTGCAGCACGAGCCGGGACAGGCCGTCGACCGCCTCGTGGCCGGTGACCACCGTGCCGTGGTGGTCGGCGACGAACCCGGCGCCGCGCGGCCGGCCGGTGTGGTCGCTGATGCGGACGAGTCCGGGAACGGCGTCCGGGGCGGCGGTACGGGTGACCTCCGGCGCGGTACGGGTGGCGTCCTGCGGAGCGTCCTGGGGCGTGCCGCGCCCGCCGTCGTGCCACGGTGCCCGCGGGCCCCGTCCCGCCATCGTCGTACCTTCCCGCCGCGCCCGCGTGTCCTGCGTCCGACGGTAGGCGGAGATGATCAGCGGGACGGATCGCCGGGCGAAAGCGCCCCCCTGCACTCCCTCGGTTCACTCCGAGCGCCCGTCCGGACGGGTGAATGATCCGGGGCCGTCCGACACACGCTGGAGGTGGGGGAACCGAGGGGGGACCGTGGAGCGGCGGCGCAGCACCACCCCGTGCCCGCCGCTCCACGGGAGGGGACGGGGGCGGGACCGCACCGCCACCCCTGTGGGCACCCGCACGGCGACCGGGACGGCGGCCGCGCGGGTGACCGGGGCGGGAGCGGGTCAGCCGAGGACGGCCAGGCTCTTCGCCTTGCCCTTCTGTTCCTCCACCAGGGCCAGGAAGCGGCCCTCGGGGTCGAAGACGGCCACGGCGCCCGCGTCGGCGTACTCCTCGGGCATCTCCAGGCGTACGCCGTTGAGGAGCAGCCGGGCCCGCTTGACGTCCACGTTCCAGCGGGGGAACGCGGCGGCGGCCGCGTCGGCGATGGGCATCACGCTCAGCTCCTGCTGGAGCTGGTCGAGCGTTCTGGCCGAGTCCAGCTTGTAGGGGCCGACCCGGGTGCGGCGCAGGGCGGTGAGGTGGCCGCCGACGCCGAGTCCGGCGCCCAGGTCGCGGGCGAGGGCCCGGATGTAGGTGCCGGAGGAGCAGACGACGGAGACCACCAGGTCCAGGACGGCGGTGCCGTCCTCGGCGACGGCGTCACGGACGTCGTACACCGAGAAGGACGAGACGGTGACCGGGCGGGCCGGGATCTCGAAGTCCTCGCCGTCACGGGCCCGCTTGTAGGAGCGGACGCCGTTGATCTTGATGGCGCTGACCTTGGACGGCACCTGCATGATGCGGCCGCTCAGCTGGGCGATGCCCGCGTCGATCGCGTCCCGGGTGACCTTCGAGGCGTCCGTGGACCCCGTGATCTCGCCCTCGGCGTCGTCGGTCAGGGTCGTCTGGCCGAGCCGGATCGTGCCCAGGTACTCCTTCTCGGTGAGCGCGAGGTGCCCGAGGAGCTTGGTCGCCTTCTCGATGCCGAGGACGAGGACGCCCGTGGCCATCGGGTCGAGCGTGCCGGCGTGGCCGACGCGGCGGGTGCCCGCGATCCCGCGCATCTTGGCCACGACGTCGTGCGAAGTGAAGCCCGACGGCTTGTCGACGATGACAAGGCCGTCGGGCGGGGTCGGCTTGCGGTTCATCAGGCGGAGTCGTCCGTCTCGTCCTCGTCGCCGGGCTTCTTGTACGGGTCGGCGTCGCCCGCGTAGCCGGCGCCCGCGGACACCTCGCGGACCTTCTCGTCGGCGGCGCGCGCCTTGTCGAGGAGGTCGTCGATGGTGCGGGCGTTGTCCGGCAGGGCGTCGGCGACGAAGGCCAGCGTCGGCGTGAACTTCACGCCCGCGGCCCGGCCGACCTCGGAGCGCAGGACGCCCTTGGCGCTCTCCAGGCCGGCGGCCGCGGCCGCCCGCTCCTCGTCGTCCCCGTACACGGTGTAGAAGACGGTCGCCTCGCGGAGGTCGCCGGTGACCCGGGTGTCCGTGATGGTGACGTGGGAGCCGAGCCGCGGGTCCTTGATCCCGCGCTGCAGCTTCTGGGCCACCACCTGCTGGATGAGGTCCGCCAGCCTCTTGGCGCGCGCGTTGTCGGCCACTGCTCCGTCTCCCGTTCTTTCTTCTGCTTGTGTGCGCTGTCGCGCGTTCTTGCGTTTCGCGTGGTCGGTCGGTCGTCAGTCGTCTTCGCCGTGGAAACGCCGTCTGACGGACAGCAGTTCCACCTCGGGGCGGCCGGCGACCAGCCGTTCGCACCGGTCCAGCACGTCGGTCAGGTGCTCCGCGTCGCCCGAGACCGCGGCGAGGCCGATCCTGGCCCTGCGGTGAAGGTCCTGGTCGTCCACCTCGGCCACGCTCACCGCGAACTTGCGCTGGAGCTCGGCGACGATGGGACGGACGACGGAGCGCTTCTCCTTCAGCGAATGTACGTCGCCGAGGAGGAGGTCGAAGGACAGAGTCCCCACGTACATGTGTATCCGGTTCACCCGCCGGTACGGGATCGATGGCCCTGCCGCCGTGGGACAGGGACATCGAGAACGGTACAGCGTTCCCGGCGGCCGCTCGACGGGGTTTTCCCGCGCGCGTGTGCCGGACGCCGTACCGGCCGGCAGGGAGCGATCCCCGCCGGCCGGTACGTACCTCGGGTGATTACACCCGCGGCTTCTCGCGCATCTCGTACGTCGCGATGACGTCGTCGATCTTGATGTCGTTGAAGTTTCCGAGGTTGATACCGCCCTCGTAGCCTTCGCGGATCTCGGTGACGTCGTCCTTGAAGCGGCGCAGGCCCTCGATGTTGAGGTTCTCCGCGACCACCTTGCCGTCGCGGATGAGGCGCGCCTTGGTGTTGCGCTTGACCTCGCCCGAGCGGATGAGGACACCGGCGATGTTGCCGAGCTTGGACGACTTGAAGACCTCGCGGATCTCCGCCGTGCCCAGCTCGAACTCCTCGTACTCCGGCTTCAGCATGCCCTTCAGGGCCGCCTCGATCTCCTCGATCGCCTGGTAGATGACCGAGTAGTACCGGACGTCCACGCCCTCGCGCTCCGCCATCTGCGCCGCGCGGCCCGCAGCGCGGACGTTGAAGCCGATGACGATGGCGTCCGAGCCCATGGCCAGGTCGATGTCCGACTCCGTGACCGCACCGACGCCGCGGTGCAGGACGCGGATGTCGACCTCTTCGCCGACGTCCAGCTGGAGCAGGGAGGACTCGAGGGCCTCCACCGAACCGGAAGCGTCACCCTTGATGATCAGGTTCAGCTGCTGGACCTCGCCGGCCTTCAGGGCGGCGTCCAGGTTCTCCAGGGAGAACCTGCGCGTGCGCTTGGCGAAGGCGGCGTTGCGCTCGCGGGCGGCGCGCTTCTCGGCGATCTGGCGGGCGGTGCGGTCCTCGTCGACGACGAGGAAGTTGTCGCCCGCACCCGGGACGTTGGTCAGGCCCAGGACCTGGACCGGCGTCGACGGGCCGGCCTCGGCGACGTTGTTGCCGTTGTCGTCGAGCATGGCGCGCACGCGGCCGTAGGCGTCGCCCACGACCATCGTGTCGCCGACCCGCAGGGTGCCTCGCTGGACGAGGACCGTGGCCACGGCGCCGCGGCCGCGGTCGAGACGGGACTCGATCGAGATGCCCTGCGCGTCCTGGCTGGGGTTGGCCCGCAGGTCGAGCGAGGCGTCGGCGGTGAGGATCACGGCCTCCAGCAGGGAGTCGATGTTCAGACCCTGCTTGGCGGAGATGTCGACGAACATCGTGTCGCCGCCGTACTCCTCGGCCACCAGACCGAACTCGGTGAGCTGACCGCGCACCTTGGTCGGGTCGGCGCCCTCGACGTCGATCTTGTTGACCGCGACGACGATCGGGACCTCGGCCGCCTTGGCGTGGTTGAGCGCCTCGACCGTCTGCGGCATGACGCCGTCGTTGGCCGCGACGACCAGGATCGCGATGTCCGTCGACCGGGCACCACGGGCACGCATGGCGGTGAACGCCTCGTGACCCGGGGTGTCGATGAAGGTGATCGCGCGGTCCTCTTCGTTGACCTGGGTCGAGACCTGGTAGGCACCGATGTGCTGGGTGATGCCGCCGGCCTCGCCCGCGATGACGTTCGTCTTGCGGATGGCGTCGAGCAGTCGGGTCTTTCCGTGGTCGACGTGACCCATGACGGTGACGACCGGCGGACGGACCACCAGGTCCTCGTCGTCGCCCTCGTCCTCGCCGAACTCGATGTCGAAGGACTCGAGCAGCTCGCGGTCCTCCTCCTCGGGGCTGACGATCTGAACCGTGTAGTTCATCTCGCCGGCGAGGAGGTGCAGCGTCTCGTCGGAGACGGACTGCGTGGCCGTGACCATCTCGCCGAGGTTCATCATCACCGCGACGAGCGACGCCGGGTTGGCGTTGATCTTCTCGGCGAAGTCGGTGAGGGACGCACCGCGCGACAGGCGAATGGTCTCGCCGTTGCCGCGAGGCAGCATCACGCCGCCGACCGACGGGGCCTGCATGGCCTCGTACTCCTGGCGCCTCTGACGCTTCGACTTGCGACCGCGACGCGCGGGACCGCCGGGACGGCCGAAGGCGCCCTGCGTGCCGCCACGGCCACCGGGACCGCCGGGACGACCGCCGAAGCCGGGACGGCCACCGCCGCCGCCGAAGCCACCGCCGCCGCCGGGACCGCCGGGACGACCGGCGAAACCGCCGCCGCCACCGGGACGGGCGCCGCCGCCGCCGGGACCGCCGGGACGACCGGCGAAGCCGCCGCCGCCACCGGGACGACCGCCGCCGCCGGGACGACCGGCGCCGCCGGGACCGCGGCCGCCGGGGCCGCCGCCGGGACGCGGGCCGGCAGCCGGACGCTGCGGCATCATGCCGGGGTTGGGACGCGGACCGCCGCCGGGACGGGGGCCGCCGGGGCCTGCGCCCTGGGGACGGGGCATCCCGCCCGGGCTCGGACGCGCTCCGCCCGGAGACTGCGGACGGGGACCGCCGCCCTGGCCGCCGGGGGCCTGGGGACGGGGACCGGCGCCGGGAGCACCCGGGCCGCCGGGACGCGGGGCGCCCTGCGGACGGGGCGCCTGCGGACGCGCCATGCCGGCGTTGCCGCCGGACGTGAAGGGGTTGTTGCCCGGACGCGGACCCGAGGGACGGGCACCGCCCGGACGCGGGGCGCCCGCGCCACCGGGGCGCGGCCCCTGAGCGGCGGCCGGACGCTGGCCGCGGTCACCGCGGTCACCGCGCTCGCCACGGTCCTGACCGGGCGCGGGACGGCCGGCGGGGCGCGGCGCGCCGGGGCGCGGGCCCTGCGAGGCCGGCCGCTGGGCGGACGACTGGGCCGGAGCCGCGGGGGCGGCCGGAGCGGCCGGCGGAGCGGTGAACTCCGGGGCGGCCGGGGCCGGACGCGGCGCGGGCTTGGGGCCCGGACGCGGACCGGAGGCCGCCGGCGCGGGAGCCGACGGGGCGGCGGGGGCGGCGGGAGCCGCCGGAGCCGCGGGCGTCTGCGCCGCGGGAGGCTTGGGGGCGGCCGGCCGAGGCGCGGCCGGACCCGGACGGGCCGCCTGCGCCGGAGAGGGCGCGCCGGGCCTGGGGGCTGCCTTGCGGGGCGCGGGCTTGCCGCCGCCCTGGAAGGCGTCAGTCAGTTTGCGGACAACGGGCGCTTCGATGGTCGAAGACGCCGAACGGACGAATTCACCGAGTTCCTGGAGCTTGGCCATGACGACCTTGCTCTCAACCCCGAACTCCTTGGCGAGTTCGTATACCCGGACCTTAGCCACTTCGCTCCTTTTAGGTCCGGGTGTGTCCGGACCGTCGCTACTTCATGGGCGTACTCATCGCGTGCTCATCGAGTGCTCATCGCAATCTCGACCTACTTCCAACTCGCGGGGTACCGGAGCCGCACGGGGGTTTCCGTGAGACGCCTTCTTACGGTGTCGCCTGTTCGGCGACGTTCGTCTGCTCGACGTACTGGCGCAACGCGTTCGTGTCGAGCGATCCCGGGGCTCGCAACGCCCTCGTGAACGCCCGGCGGCGCACCGCCTGGTCGAGACAGACCGGGGCGGGATGCAGATACGCACCCCGGCCGGGCAGCGTACCGCGAGGATCGGGGACGCATGCGTCCTTGATCGCCACGATGCGCAGCAGCTCCGTCTTGGCCGCCCGCTTCCGGCACCCCACACAGGTGCGTTCAGGGCATGCTCCGGCGTGCGTCCGGCCAGACACAGTCAAGTCTACCTCCCCGCGCCGACCTCACCCCAATGGGGCAGGAATCGAACACGTGCCGTGACGAACTCTGACGTGATCTCAGCCACCACAGGCCGAGATCTATTCCTCCGGCTGTTCGGTGTCCGGACGGATGTCGATGCGCCAGCCGGTCAGGCGGGCGGCCAGCCGGGCGTTCTGCCCTTCCTTGCCGATCGCCAGGGACAGCTGGTAGTCCGGCACGGTCACGCGCGCGGAGCGGGCCGCGAGGTCGACGACCTCGACCTTCGAGACCCGGGCCGGGGAGAGCGCGTTGGCCACCATCTCGGCCGGGTCGTCGGACCAGTCGACGATGTCGATCTTCTCACCGTTCAGCTCGCCCATCACGTTGCGCACCCGGCCGCCCATGGGGCCGATGCAGGCGCCCTTGGCGTTCAGGCCCGAACGGGTGGACCTGACGGCGATCTTCGTGCGGTGACCGGCCTCGCGGGCGATCGCGGAGATCTCGACCGATCCGTCGGCGATCTCCGGCACCTCCAGGGCGAAGAGCTTCTTCACCAGGTTGGGGTGCGTGCGCGAGAGGGTCACGGACGGGCCGCGCACGCCCTTCGCCACCCGGACGACGTACGACCGCAGGCGCAGGCCGTGCGTGTACGTCTCGCCGGGGACCTGCTCCTGCACCGGCAGGATGGCCTCCAGCTTGCCGATGTCGACGAGCACGTTCTTCGGGTCGCGGCCCTGCTGGACCACGCCGGTGACGATGTCGCCCTCACGGCCGGCGTACTCGCCGAGCGTCGCGTCGTCCTCGGCGTCGCGCAGGCGCTGCAGGATGACCTGCTTGGCCGTGGTGGCGGCGATACGGCCGAAGTCCGACGGGGTGTCGTCGAACGTGCGGGGCTCCTGCCCCTCGTCGAGGTCCTCGGGGTCCTCCTTCGCCCACACGGTCACGTGCCCGCTCTGCCGGTCGAGCTCCACGCGTGCGTGGCGGCGGCTTCCCTCGGTGCGGTGGTAGGCGATGAGGAGGGCCGACTCGATCGCCTCGACCAGCAGGTCGAAGGAGATCTCCTTCTCCCGTACCAAGCCCCGCAGGGCGCTCATGTCGATGTCCACGGCTACGCCTCCTCTTCCTTCTCGTTCTCGTCGTGCTTGTCCTTGCGGCTGAACTCGACCTGCACGCGCGCGGCGTCGACGTCGCCGAAGGCGACCCTGCGGGCGGTGGCCTTGCGGCCCTTCACGCCCGGCACCTCGACGTCGAGTCCGTCGTCGTCCACCCGGAGGATCCGGGCGACCAGCTCGCCGCCGTCGGCCAGCCGGAACCGCGCCAGCCGGCCGGTGGCGCGCACGTAGTGCCGGTGTTCGGTGAGGGCGCGCTCCGCGCCCGGGGTGCCGACCTCGAGGGTGTACTCGCCCTCACCCATCGCGTCCGTCTCGTCGAGCTTCGCCGAGAGCGCGCGGCTCACATCGGCGATCTGGTCCAGGTCCGCCCCGGTGTCGGAGTCGACGACCACGCTCAGCACCCGCTTGCGCCCTACGGAGTCCACGGTGATCTCTTCGAGATCCAGTCCCTGGGAGGCGACGAGCGGTTCCAGGAGCTCTCGCAGCCTCTCGCTGTGGGTGGTGCTCATCCGGGTGACTCCTCGGCCGCGTGTGCTGTTGTGGGACGGTGCGCGTGTCTGGTCAAAGGGTATCCGGTCGCAGGGTGTGTTGCCGTCCACCTGTGCACGGAGGGTGGCGGACGCTCGCGCGCGCGGTGCCGCTGAGTGGTGCGGAAGCGGCGCGCGGGTACGGTGATCACGGGCCTGCCGCCCTTCGTGGTGTTTCTTTCGTACGAGTTCCCGAGGACGTCCGCCGTGCCGCTCCCCCTCCCCCCGCGCGCCCCGTCGGGACCGCGCAGAAGATCCCTGCTCGCGTCCGCCGCGGGAGCGGCGCTGCTCGCCGGCTGCTCGTCGGGCGCCGACGGCGGACGGGAAGGCGGCGCGGACGCGAGCGGCAGCCCCGGGGTCACCGAGCGGGCACGCGCGCGTGCGGCCGTGGACAGCGACGCCCTGGTGGCGCGGTACGACGCCGTCCTCGCCGTCCATCCGGGGCTGGTGGGGCTGCTGGGGCCGCTGCGGGCGGAGGTGGTCCGGCACGTGGAGGCGTTCGGCGGCGTCCGGCGTCCGTCCCCGTCGCCGTCCGCCCCCGCGACCGGGGCGCCGTCCGCCTCCGCCACCGGTCCGGCGGCAGGCGCGCCCACGGCTTCCGCCACTGGTCCGGCGGCGGCCCCGCCGCCCTCGCCCGTGCCGTCCCCCGTCCCGGTGCTCGAGAAGGACGCGCTGGCGCAGCTGGCCGGGGCCGAGCGGGCGCTGGCCGACCGCCGGGCCGCGGAACTGGGGGAACTCCCGGGTGAACCGGCCCGGCTGCTGGCTTCCGTGGCGGCGGCCGGAGCGGCCCACGCCTATCTGCTGACGGAGGGGACGCGATGAGCGCGGAGACGAGTGCGGAGCTGACCGCGTTGCAGGCGGCGCTGGCCGCCGAGCATGCCGCCGTGTACGGCTACGGGGTCGTGGGCGGGCGCGTGGGCGAGCCCCGGCGGGCCGAGGCGCGGGCGGGCTACGACACGCACCGGGCGCGACGTGACGCGCTGGCGCGCGAGGTGCGGGCCATGGGCGCCGAACCGGTCGCGGCGAGCGCCGGGTACGCGCTGCCGTTCCCGGTGCAGGACTCCGCCGCGGCCGTGCGGCTCGCCGCCGAGCTGGAGGGACGCGTGGCCGGGGTGTACTCGGACCTGGTGCGGGCGACCGGCGCCGCACGGCGCCGGGAGGCGGCGGCCGCGCTGCGGGAGGCGGCGGTGCGGGCGGCGCGCTGGCGCGGCGGCAGCGTAGCCTTCCCTGGTCTCGCGGAGCGGGACGGCACGGATCCGGCCACGCACCCGGCGCCCGCCACGACGGCGGCGCCCGCCGCGCCCCCTGCGGCGGCGACGGCGGCGACGCCGGGGTGACCGACGGCCGGGCCGCAAGCACGGAAGGGGACGACTCGCGCATGGCTTTCGCACCGCCGCAGCGTCTGGTCAAGGCGCTCGGTGAGACGGCGCCGGACGGGGACGGCTGGCTGGAGAGGCTGCCGGAGACGGTCCGCGAGGCCGTCGCCCTGCGCGAGCTGACCGTCGACCGGGTGCAGGTGCCGGGCGGCAGGTCCAGCCTGGTGGTGCTGGTGCGCCGGGCGGACGGGACGCCGGCCGTGCTGAAGCTGGCCCCGCCGCGTTTCCGCCCGGAGGCCGAGCGGGCCGCACTCGCGCACTGGGACGGCCTGGGCGCCGTGCAGGCGCTGGAGGGGCCGCAGACGGCGGGGGCGCTGCTCCTGGAACGGCTGCACCCCGATGTGTCGGTGCGGTCCCTGCCGGAGGCGAAGGCGTTGCTGGAGGCGGCGGGGACGCTGCGCCGGCTGTGGGTGCCGGCGCCGGCCGGTCAGGTCTTCGAGACGGTCGCCGAGCGGACCGGCCGGCAGGCCGAGGCGATGCGGAGCACCGCCGTCGGGGCGGGGCCGGCCATGGCGGCTCTGGTGGACGAGGCGCTCGCCGCCCGCGAGGAACTGGTGGGGACGGCACCGGAGGTGCGGTTGCTGCACGGCACGTTCCGGCAGAGCAAGGTGCTGGCGGCCGAGCGGTCGCCGTGGCTGGCGGTGGGCCCGGATCCGGTGGTCGGCGAGTGCGCGTTCGACCTGGCGCGGCTGGTGCGCGACCGGGTGGAGGACCTGATCGGCTCCCCCTCGGGAGCGGCGACCACGCGGCGGCGGGTGCGCAAGCTGGCGGAGTCGCTGGAGCTGGACGGCGAGCGGGTGCGCGGCTGGACGCTCTTCCGCGCGGTGGAGTCCGGGATCCGGGCGATGCGGGTCGGCCGGCCCCGGGACGCGGAACTCCTGCTGGAGTTCGCGAGCTGGCTGTGACCGCCGCCCCGGCGTGAGTCCCGCCCCCGGCGCGCAGACCCCGCGACGGACCGGAAGTCCTGGTCGACATGTCGATACACCGGTCGGTACTGCGGTGTCGGAGTGCGCAGGCAGCGGCCGTCCGCGCATGGCGGGAGCGTGAGGCCCGATCGCTCCGTCGCCCAAAGCGAGTTCCGCGCCCCGCGCACAGGACCCGTGGCCGACCGGGCAACCCCGGTAGACATGTCGATACGCCCACCCTGGGCGCGGTCCACGCCTCCGCGGGCCGTCAGGGCCGTGGTGGGCTCTGACGGCCCCGCGGGGCGGCTCGTGCGTCAGGCGGTGAGGCGGGCGATCGCCTCGTCCACCGTGAGCTCCTCGCGCTCGCCGGTCCTGCGGTCCTTCAGCTCCAGGACGCCCTCGGCGGAGCGACGGCCCGCCACCAGGATCTGCGGCACGCCGATCAGCTCGGAGTCGGTGAACTTGACGCCCGGGGAGACGCCGGCCCGGTCGTCGACCAGGACGCGCAGACCGGCCGCGCGCAGCTTCTCGGAGACCTCCAGCGCCAGCTCGGTCTGAAGGGCCTTGCCGGCGGCGACGACGTGCACGTCGGCCGGGGCGACCTCGGCGGGCCAGCACAGGCCCTTGTCGTCGGCGGTCTGCTCGGCGAGGGCGGCGACCGCGCGGGAGACGCCGATGCCGTAGGAGCCCATGGTGACGCGGACCGGCTTGCCGTGCTGTCCGAGGACGTCGAGCTTGAGGGCGTCGGCGTACTTGCGGCCCAGCTGGAAGATGTGGCCGATCTCGATGGCGCGGTCCAGCTTCAGGCCCGTGCCGCACTTCGGGCAGGGGTCGCCCTCCTGGACGACGACGACGTCGACGTAGGCGCCGACCTCGAAGTCGCGGCCCGCGACGACGTTCTTCGCGTGCGTGCCCTCCTTGTTGGCGCCGGTGATCCAGGAGGTGCCGGGCGCCACGCGCGGGTCGGCGATGTAGGTGACCTTGTCGCCGAGGCCCTGCGGGCCGACGTAGCCGCGCACCAGGTCGGGGCGCCCGACGAAGTCCTCGGCGGTGACCAGTTCGACGGCGGCCGGCGCGAAGTGCGCCTCGACCTTGCCGAGGTCGACCTCGCGGTCGCCGGGCACGCCGACGGCCACGATCTCGCCGTCGACCTTCACCAGCAGGTTCTTGAGCGTGGCGGAGGCCGGGACGCCGAGGTGGGCGGCGAGGGTCTCGATGGTCGGGGTGTCCGGGGTGGGGATCTCCTCGAGCGCGGCGACGCCGGCGGCGTCCACCGGCGCGAGCTCGTAGGTGATCGCCTCGGTGTTCGCCGCGAAGTCGCAGTTCGGGCAGTCGGCGAAGGTGTCCTCGCCGGCCTCGGCCGGGGCGAGGAACTCCTCGGACTTCGAGCCGCCCATGGCGCCGGCGGTGGCGGCGCAGATGCGGTAGTCGAGGCCGAGGCGCTCGAAGACCCGCTGGTAGGCCTGGCGGTGCAGGGCGTAGGAGTGGGCGAGGCCCTCGTCCTCGGTGTCGAAGGAGTAGGAGTCCTTCATGAGGAACTCGCGGCCGCGCAGGATGCCGGCCCGCGGGCGGGCCTCGTCACGGTACTTGTTCTGGATCTGATAGAGGATCACCGGCAGGTCCTTGTAGGAGGACGCCTGGTCCTTCACCAGCAGGGTGAAGATCTCCTCGTGGGTCGGGCCGAGCAGGTAGTCGCCGCCCCTGCGGTCCTGGAGGCGGAACAGCTCGGCGCCGTACTCCTCCCAGCGCCCGGTGGCCTCGTACGGCTCCCGGGGCAGGATGGCGGGGAGCAGCACCTCCTGGGCGCCGATCGCGTCCATCTCCTCGCGCACGATGCGCTCGACGTTGGAGAGGACCTTCTTGCCGAGGGGCAGCCAGGACCAGATGCCGGCGGCGGTGCGACGGACGTAGCCGGCACGGACGAGGAGCTTGTGGCTGAGGACCTCGGCGTCCGCCGGGTCGTCGCGCAGCGTCTTCGCCATCAACTGGGACATGCGCTGGACCGGTGCGTTGGCCATGGTTGTCGTACTCCTGCCGATGGGGTACCCCCGCTCGGAACGGGGCCCGGGAGCGGAGGAGGGTGTTGGCTAGGAGGTTAGCCGGGAGCGCGGCATGCCCGGAAATCGGTTATCGCGCTCGCAGCAGCGGAAGGGGGGCGCCCATCACCGCGTAGGGGCGGGGGGCGCTGGGGAAGAGGACGCGCCGGGCCAGGTCCCGGTAGCCGAGGGAGCGGTAGAGGGCCCGGGCGGGGCTCTCGATGTCGATCGCTGAGAGGATCGAGCGGGGCTCGCTCGCGGTGTCGGTGATGGTGGTGATGAGGGCCCGGCCCGCGCCGCGGTTCTGGTGGGCGGGGTGGACGTGGAGTTCGGTGATGACGAAGGAGTCGTCGAGCCAGTGCTCGTGGTGCTGGGCCCGCAGATAGGGCTGGACGACGGTGGACCACCAGTGGGTGCGGTCGTTGGGCATGCCGTAGACGAAGCCGACGAGACGGCCCTCGGACGTCGTCGCTCCGAAGGCGCGCGCGCCCGGGTTCGTCATGTGGCGCAGCACGATCTGGCGTCTGACGGCGACCTCGTCGGGGCCGAGCCCGAAGGCGACGGCCTGGACGTTCAGGGCCTCGTCCACGTGGGCGGGAAGGTCCAGGGGGCCGATGACGAGGTCCATGGCGGGAGCCTACAGGGGCGTCAGAAGAGCACGCTCGTGAAGGCGCCGACCTCCTGGAAGCCGACCCTGCGGTAGGTCCGCCGGGCCGCGGTGTTGAAGTCGTTGACGTAGAGGCTCGCCACGGGGGCCACGTCGGCCAGGGCGTAGCGCAGGACGGCCGCCATGCCGGGGGCGGCGAGGCCCTGTCCGCGGTACTCGGGGGCGACCCAGACGCCCTGGATCTGGCAGGCCTGGGACGTCGCCGCGCCGATCTCGGCCTTGAAGGCGACCTTGCCCCGCTCGTCGAGGCGGGCGAACGAGCGGCCGGAGCCGACGAGTTCGGCGACGCGGGCCTGGTACAGCAGTCCGCCGTCGCCGGCCATCGGGGAGACCCCGACCTCCTCGGTGAACATCGCCACGCACGCGGGCATGATCGTGTCCATCTCGTCCTTGCGGACGCGGCGGACGTAGGGGTCGGGGGCGATGTCGTCGGGCATGCGGTCGGTGACCATGAGGGGCTGGTGGGCGCGCACCTCGCGGGCGGGGCCCCAGTGGGGTTCGAGGAGGCGCCACAGCTGGGTCGTCGGCTCGGCGGGGCCGACGATGGAGGAGCAGCGGCGGCCGGCGCGGCGGGCCCGGTCGGCGAAGGCCCGCACCGCGCGCGGGCCGGCGCAGATCGGGACGAGGTTGGCGCCCGCGTAGCACAGGGACGTCAGCATGCCGTCCTCGTACCAGCCCCACATCTCGCCGCCGAGGCGCCAAGGGTCGAGGCCCGCGACCTGAACGCGGGACGTCACGAAGGCGTTGGCGACCGGCTCGCGGTCGAGGACGGCGAGCGCGGCGTCCAGGTCGCTCGGTTCGAGGACCCGGGAGGTGGTCTGGGTCAACACGCGCGGGGCCTCACACTCAGGTCTGGCTGATCTCCGCACTGTACCTGCGGAAGCTTTGCGGTGCCGCCCTGCGTTCGGTCCGCGTTCGTTCGCCGTGAAGGCGTGGGGTGGCGTGCCGTCCTCCGGGGGCTGCCCGCCCCCGGGCCCCCGCTTCGGCCCTGAACGGGCCTCCTCCTCAAACGCCGGACGGGCTGGATGTCCTGGCCCGGCGCCAAGTCGTTCCTCCGGGCCATCGACACCCGACGGGCCGGATGCCCCGGCCCGGCACCGACGGGTGCTCGTCGGCCCCGGACAGGCAGACGGCTCGGGTCGCGGGTGTCAGCCCGCGACCGAGACGGACGGTTCGCCCGAGGCGACGCCCGCCTCTTCCATCTGCTCGGCCAGCTTCATGGCCTCTTCGATGAGGGTCTCCACGATCTTCGACTCGGGGACGGTCTTGATGACCTCGCCCTTGACGAAGATCTGGCCCTTGCCGTTGCCGGAGGCGACGCCGAGGTCGGCCTCGCGGGCCTCGCCGGGACCGTTGACGACGCAGCCCATCACCGCGACCCGCAGCGGGACCTCCATACCGGTCAGACCGGCCGTGACCTCTTCCGCCAG
>NZ_JBICXC010000019.1:0-40965 GCF_043200075.1 Streptomyces sp. NPDC048481 | reverse complement strand
TGGCGAGGTGTTGGGGTTGGGTGTGCAGGACGGCGGCGCAGACGCGGGTGACGAGTTCCCGGACGGCGGCGGCCCGTTCCACCTCAGACAGACCACCCATCTCCTGCTGCCACCCGGACGCCGTGCTGCCGGCGCCGGTGCCGACGCGGGTCCCGACCGTCGGACGTCCTCGACGTGTGACTGCCAGACGCTCAAGGAGCGGCGGGAGTTCGCCCTGCCCGGCGAGTGCGGTGAGCGTGGTGCGGTCCCAGCGGACGGGCGCAAGGAGCGGGGCGTCCAGGCCGAGGGCGACGTCCAGCAGCGCCGCACCGGCCGACTCGGTGAGGGGGGTCATGCCGGCGGTGGTCCAGCGGGCGGTCTCGCTGCTGTTGAGGGTTGATCCCATTCCCTCGGCCCACAGTCCCCAGGCGAGTGAGGTGGCCGGTAGACCGCGGGCGTGCCGGTACTCGGCGAGCGCGTCCAGGAACGTGTTCGCCGCCGCGTAGTTTGCCTGACCGGCCCAGCCCAGCAGCCCGGCGACGGAGGAGTAGAGGACGAAGTGGGTGAGGGGGTGGTGGCGGGTGAGGTCGTGGAGGTGCCAGGCGGTGTCGGCTTTGGCGCGCAGGACGGGGTGGGTGCGGTCGGGGGTGAGGTCGGTGAGGAGGGCGTCGTCGAGGGTGCCGGCGAGGTGGAAGACGGCGGTGAGGGGGTGGTGGGGGTCGATGCCGTCGAGCAGGCCGGCGGTGGTGTCGCGGTCGGTGAGGTCGGCCGCGGTGATGCGGACGGTGGCGCCGAGGGCTTGGAGGTCTGCGGTGAGGCGGTCGGCGCCGTGGGCGGCGGGGCCGCGGCGGCTGGCCAGGAGGAGGTGGCGGGCGCCGTGCCGGGTGACGAGGTGGCGGGCGAGCATCGCGCCCAGACCGCCGGTCCCGCCGGTGATGAGGACGGTGCCCTCGAGGTCGATGGGCTGCGGTTCGGGGGCGGGGCCGGTCACCGGGGTCAGGCGGGGTACGGAGCAGTGGCCGTCGCGGACGCGGACCTCGAAGGCGCCGCAGGCGGCGGCCGCGGGGACGGCGGCGTGCGAGGCCGGTTCGGTGTCGACGTCGATCAAACCGAAGCGTCCGGGGTGTTCGGCCTCGGCCGCGCGGACCAGTCCCGCGACCGCGCCCGCGGCGAGACCGCCGGTGACGACGACCAGCCGGCTCCCGGTGAGGGCGGGCGCGGCCAGGAACCGTTGGACCTCGCCCAGGACGTGGGCGGTGACGGTGTGGAGGGCGGCCGGCAGCTCGGTGTCGTGCGCCGGGCAGGCGAGCAGCACCAGTGGGGGCGGAGGGCCGGGCAGGGAGGCGAGCGAGGCGACGTCGGGGGCGGCGGGGGTGAGTCCGAAGGCTTCGGGCGGGCCGACCGTGGTGGGGCCGCCGCCGTCGGCGGGGACGTCGAGGGGCTTCCAGTCGACGCGGTGCAGGGGGCTGCGCCGGGCATCGGCGAGCTGCTGTTCGCTGACCGGGCGGCCGTGCACGGAGCGCACCGTGGCGACGGGCGCGCCGTCGGTGTCGTACAGGTGCAGGGAGCTGTGTTCGGCGCCGGTGGCCCGGTGCAGGTGGACGCGGACGGCTGCGTTGCCCGGCCGGTGCACGTGGACGCCCTGCCAGGCGAAGGGGATGAGGGTCTCGCCGGAATGCGGGCCGCCGAGCGACTCGACGTGCAGGGCCGCGTCGAGGAGGGCGGGGTGCAGCCGGTGGCGTCCGGCGTCGGCCGTGTCGGGCAGCGCGACGTCGGCGTACAGGTTCTCGCCGTCGGCCCAGGCGGCGTGCAGGCCCTGGAAGAGCGGGCCGTAGTGGTAGCCCTGGTCGGCGAGCCGGGCGTAGGCGTCGGTGACGTCGAGGGCCGTGGCGTGCGGCGGGGGCCAGGCCGGCGGGGCGGCGGGCGGGGTCTCGGGCGCGGGTCCGAGCGAGCCGCCGGCGTGCCGGGTCCAGTCCGTGCGCCCGTCGGCGCGGGAGTGGACGGTGACGGTGCGCGAGCCGGCGGCGTCGGGTTCGCCGACGGCGACGTGGACGGTGACGGAGCCCTCGGCGGGCACGACGAGCGGGGCCGCCAGGGTCAGTTCGTCGACGGCGGGCGCCCCGCACTTCTCGCCCGCCGCGAGGGCGAGTTCGACGAAGCCGGTGCCGGACAGGAGGGTGACGCCGTGGACGGCGTGGTCGGCGAGCCAGGGGTGCTTGGCGGCGTCGAGGCGTCCGGTGAGGACCGTGCGGCCGGTGCCGGGGTCGGGGACGGCGGTGGTGAGGAGCGGGTGGGTGAGGGCGTCCAGGCCGGCGGCGCCGGCGTCGAGGGGCGGGGCGCCGGCGTCGATCCAGAACCGGCGGCGCTGGAAGGCGTAGGTGGGCAGGACGAGTTCGGGGTCGTCGGGTGTGCCGGCGAGGACCGCGGCCCAGTCGGGCTCCAGGCCGGCGGTGAAGGCGGTGGCCAGGCCGGTGGCCAGTTCGGTGGCCTCGTCGCGGCCGGCGCGCTGGAGGTGTACGAAGGCCGTGCCCTCGGTGTCGGCGAGGGTCTCGCGGGCCAGGGCGGTGAGGGTGGCGTCGGGGCCGATCTCGACGAAGCGGGTCACGCCGTCGTCGTGGAGGGCGGTCACGCCGTCGGCGAAGCGGACGGTGCGGCGGACGTGCTCGACCCAGTAGGCGGGGTCGGTGAGTTCGCCGGGGCCGGCCGGGCGGCCGGTGACGTCGGAGACCACGGTGAGTTCGGGTTCGCGGTAGTCGACGCTCGCGGCGACCTCGGCGAAGTCGGCGAGCATCGGCTCCGTCATCCGCGAGTGGAAGGCGTGGGAGACGGCGAGCCGCTTGTGCCGTACGCCGTCCGCGGCGGCCCGTTCGGCGGCCTGGCGGACGGCCTGTTCGGGCCCGGAGACGACGACGGAGCCGGGCGTGTTGACGGCGGCGAGGTCCAGGGCGAGGTCCTTGGTCAGGCGGGCGGCGTGCTCCTCGGTGGTGTTGAGGGCGAGCATGGCGCCGCCTGGCAGGGCCTGCATGAGGCGGCCGCGGGCGGCGACCAGGCGGGCCGCGGAGTCGAGGTCGAGCACTCCGGCGGTGTGGGCGGCGCAGAGCGCGCCGATGGAGTGGCCGAGTACGGCGTCGGGACGCAGCCCCCAGTGCCGCAGCGCGCCGGCGAGGCCGGCCTGCACGGCGAACAGGGCGGGCTGGGTCCACTCCGTGCGGTCCAGGTCGCCGCTGCCGCCGGTGTCCCACAGGACGTCGCGCAGCGGGGAGGCGAGGTGCCGGTCGAGGGCGGCGCAGGCGGCGTCGAAGGCGTCGCGGAAGGGCGGGCAGTGGGTGTGCAGGCCCCGGCCCATGCCGGCCCACTGGGAGCCCTGCCCGGTGAACAGCCAGCCGACCCGGCCGGGCCTGCCGCGGCCGGTCACGGCGGCCCGGCCGGCGGCGATCTCGCGCAGTGCGGCGAGGAGTTCGGCCGGCCGGGCGCCGACGGCGACGGCCCGGTGGGGCAGGGCGCCGCGGCCGAGGGCGAGTCTGCGGGCGACCGCGCCCACGGCGAACGTGTCGTCGTCGCGGAGTGCGGTGTGCAGGCGGGCGGCCTGGTCGCGCAGGGCCTGTTCGCTGTGTCCGGACAGCGGCCAGCAGAGCGGTCCCGCCGGGGTGCCGGCGGTGCGCGCGGGCGGCGGCTCGACGGCCTCCAGGATCACGTGGGCGTTGGTGCCGCTGACGCCGAAGGACGACACGGCGGCGCGGCGCGGGCGGCCGGCGCGCGGCCAGCCGCGTGAGCGGGTGAGCAGTTCGACGCCGCCGTCGCTCCAGTCGACCTGGGTCGAGGGGGCGTCGACGTGCAGGGTGGCGGGCAGGACGCCGGCGCGCATGGCCAGGATCATCTTCATGACGCCGGCGACGCCCGCCGCCGCCTGGGCGTGTCCGATGTTGGACTTGATGGAGCCGAGGTAGAGAGGGTCGCCGGGGCGGTCCCGGCCGTAGGTGGCGAGCAGGGCCTGGGCTTCGATGGGGTCGCCGAGCCGGGTGCCGGTGCCGTGTCCCTCGACGGCGTCGACGTCGGCGGGGCCGAGTCCGGCGGCGGCCAGGGCCTGCTGGATGACCCGTTGCTGGGAGGGGCCGTTGGGTGCGGTCAGGCCGTTGGAGGCGCCGTCCTGGTTGACGGCGGAGCCGCGGACTACGGCGAGGACCGGGTGGTTGTTGCGGCGGGCGTCGGAGAGGCGTTCGAGGAGCAGCATGCCGGCGCCCTCGCCCCAGCCGGTGCCGTCGGCGGCGTCGGCGAAGGACTTGCAGCGGCCGTCGACGGCCAGGCCGCGCTGGAGGCTGAAGTCGGTGAAGGTTTCGGGGGTGGCCATGACGGTGACGCCGCCGGCCAGGGCGAGGGTGCACTCGCCCCGGCGCAGTGCCTGCATCGCCCAGTGCATGGCGACCAGGGAGGAGGAGCAGGCGGTGTCGACGGAGACGGCGGGCCCTTCGAGGCCGAGGACGTAGGCGACCCGGCCGGAGGCGACGCTGGCCGAGCTTCCGTTGGTGAGGTAGGGGGCGAGGTCGTCGGGGACGTCCCGCAGGCGGCTGGCCCAGTCGTGGTACATGACGCCGGCGAAGACGCCGGTGCGGCTGCCGTGCAGGCTGCCGGGGTCGATGCCGGCGCGTTCCACGGCCTCCCAGGAGGTCTCCAGGAGCAGCCGCTGCTGCGGGTCGACGGCGACGGCCTCTCGGGGGCTGATCCCGAAGAAGTCGGCGTCGAAGTCGGCGGCGTCGTGGAGGAAGCCGCCTTCGCGGACGTAGGTCCTGCCGGTGCGGCCGATCTCGGGGTCGAAGAGTTCGGCGGTGTTCCAGCCGCGGTTGACGGGGAACGGCGAGATGGCGTCGACGCCGTGGGCGACGAGCTGCCACAGCTCTTCGGGGGTGGAGACGCCGCCGGGGTAGCGGCAGGCCATGCCGACGACGGCGATGGGGTCGTCGTCGGAGGGTGCGACCGTCTCCTCGGCGGTGGCCTCGGCGGGCTCCGGGGCGAGCAGGGCGAGCACGTGGTCGGCCAGGGCCGCCGGGGTCGGGTAGTCGAAGATCAGGGAGGACGGCAGGCGCAGGCCGGTGGCTGCGCCGAGGGCGTTGCGCAGTTCGATGGCTCCGAGGGAGTCGAAGCCCACCTCGCTGAACGGGCGGCGGGGGTCGACGGCGTCGGCGTGCTCGTGTCCGAGGACGGCGGCTGCGTGGCGGGTGACGAGGTCCAGGACGAGCGGGCGGCGGTCGCGTTCGGTGAGGGCGGCCAGACGGCGGGCGAGTTCGCCGTCGGCGGGGCCGGCGGCCCGGGTCGTGGGGCGTGGTCTGCGGGGGACGAGGGCGGCGAGGACGGACGGGAGGGGGCCGGTGCGGGCCCGCAGGGCGGGCAGGTCGAGCCGGAGGGGCAGCATCACCGGGGTGTCGCGGGTGAGGGCGTCGTCGAAGAGAGCGAGGCTCTGTTCGGCGGTCAGTGCGATCACGCCGGAGCGCTGGGTGCGCCGCAGGGTGACCTCGTCGAGCCGGCCGCCCATGCCCTCGTCGCCGGCCCACAGGGCCCAGGCCAGGGAGGTGGCGGGCCGGCCGAGGGCCCGGCGGTGCTCGGCCAGCCGGTCGAGGAAGGCGTTGGCGGCGGCGTAGTTGGACTGGCCGGCCGCGTCCATGGTGGCGGCGGCCGAGGAGAACAGGACGAAGGCGCCGAGGCCGGCGTCGCGGGTGAGTTCGTGCAGGTGCCAGGCGCCGTCGACCTTGGCGGTGAAGACGCTGTCCACCTGGGCGGGGCCGAGGGTGGTGACGGCGCCGTCGGCCACGACGCCGGCCGCGTGGACGACGCCGGTCAGCGGCCGGTCGGGGTCGATGCCGGCGAGGAGGCGGGCCACGGCCTCACGGTCGCCGACGTCGCATGCCTCGACGCGGACACGGGCGCCGGCCGCGCGCAGTTCCTCGGCGAACTCGCCCGCTCCCGGGGCGCGTTCACCGGAGCGACTGGTCAGGATCAGGGAGCGGGCGCCGTGCCGGGCGACCAGGTGGCGGGCCACGTGGCGGCCGAGGCCGCCGGTGCCGCCGGTGATGAGGACCGTGCCGTCGGTCCAGGGCGCGGGGGTGTGGCCGTCGCCGTCGCGGTCGGTTTCGGGCATGCGCGTGAGGCGGGCGGCGTGCGGTTCGCCGTCGCGGACGGCCAGCTGGTCCTCGCCCCGGGCGGGGTCGAGGGCGGCGGTGAGCGCGGCGAGCAACTGGTCCGGTGTGCAGCCGGGTTCGGCGTCGAGGAGGACGAACCGGCCGGGGTGTTCGGCCTGGGCCGCGCGGACCATGCCCCATACGGGGGCGGCGGCCAGTCCGTCGAGTGCGGCGGCTCCGGTCGCGACGGCGTTCTCGGTGACGAGGACGAGCCGCAGCGCGCCGAGGCCGGAGTCGAGCGCCTCCTGGAGCAGGGTGAGGGTGCGGAGGGCGGCGGCGCGGGCGGCGGCCGGGGTGGAGTCCTCGCCGGTGCGGACGAACACGACGGCGGCGTCGGGCGCTTCGGCCCGGTCGGCGAGCGCGGCCCGCAGGGCGGCGAGATCGGGGTAGGTCTCGCCGGGCAGCGGTACGGCCGGGGCGCCGACGAGGGCCAGCCGGGGCGTTCCGGTGCCGGCCGGTGTCGGCTCCCACCGCACTTCGTAGAGGGGCCGGCGGGGGCGGGCGTCGCCCAGAGGGCGTTCGACGACGGTCTCGACGGTGGCGACGGGTCCGCCGCCGGCGTCGGTCAGCTCTGCGCGCAGTCCGGTGGCGTCGCGCTCGAGCCGGACGCGCAGCGAGGTGGCGCCGGGAGCGTGGACGGTGACGCCGTCGAGGGAGAAGGGGATGCGGGTGCCGCCAGTGTCGGGGGCGGGAAGGAAGTCGGCGGCGTGGAAGGCCGAGTCCAGCAGGGCGGGGTGGACGAGGAAGCGTTCGGCCCCGGTGCGCGCGGTGTCGTCGAGGCCCACCTCCGCGAGGACCTCCTCGCCCAGCCGCCAGGCGGCCCGCAGGTTGCGGAACGCGGGGCCGAAGGCGTAGCCGGCGTCGGCGCGGTCGGCGTAGAAGGCGCCGAGATCGAGAGGTTCGGCGCCGGGCGGCGGCCACGCCCCGGGGGCGCCGCCCGGTGCGGACGTGTCGCCGGTCCCGGCCGGTCCGGCGGGGGCAGTGGCAGTGGCAGTGGGGATGGCAATGACGGTGGCGCGGGCGTGGGTGACCCAGTTCTCGGTCGCGGCGTCCAGGCACGAGACGCGGATCTGTCTGCGCCCGTCGGGGCCGGGCGCGGCGACGCGGATCTGCACGGGCACGGACGCGTCGCCGGTCAGCGTGAGCGGCGTCAGGACGAGGAGTTCGTCGACGCGCGGGCAGTCCACGGCGAGGCCGGCCCGCAGCACCAGCTCCAGCCAGCCGGTACTGGGCAGGATCCGCTCCCCGGCGATGACGTGGTCGCGCAGCCAGGGCTGGGCGCGCGCCGACAGCAGGCCCGTCAGGAGGGTGCCGTCGCCGTCGGCGAGGGTGATCTCGCCGGTGAGCAGGGGGTGGTTCAGGGGGGTGAGGCCGACCCCGCCGGTTCCGGGTGCGGCCGGGAGGTCGAGCCAGTAGCGGCGGTGCTGGAAGGCGTAGGTGGGCAGGGGCACGGCGCGGGCGTCGGGGAACAGTCCGGCGCCGTCGACGCTCGCGCCGCGCATCCAGGCCGCGCCGACCGCGTCGAGCAGGTCGCTCTCCTCGTCGCGGCCGGCGCGCAGGGTGGCCAGGGCGGCGACGTCGTCCGCGGCGCCGGGCAGACAGGCGGGGGTCAGGGCCGTGAGGACGGCGTCGGGGCCGACCTCCAGGAAGGTGGTGACTCCGGCGTCGTGCAGGTGGCGGACGGCGTCGGCGAAGCGCACGGTGCCGCGGATGTGCCGTACCCAGTGGCCGGCGTCGGGAACGGCCGGTTCGCCGGTCAGGGTGGAGACGACCGGGATGCCGGGGGCGGTGTGGGTCATGGCGTCGGCGACGCGCCGGAACTCGTCGAGCATCGGCTCCATCAGCGGCGAGTGGAAGGCGTGTGACACGCGCAGCCGCCGGGTGCGGCGGCCCAGGCCCGCGAAGTGGGCCTCGATGCGGGCGACTTCGGCCTCGGCGCCGGAGACGACGACGGACGTGGGCCCGTTGACGGCGGCGACGGCGACGGTGTCGCCGAGCAGCGGCAGCACCTCGTCCTCGCTCGCGGTGAGCGCGGCCATGGCTCCGCCGGGCGGGAGTTCCTGCATCAGCCGGCCGCGCGCGACGGCCAGCATCGCGGCGTCGGGCAGCGAGAGCGCCCCGGCCACGTGGGCGGCGGCGAGTTCGCCGACGGAGTGCCCGGCGACGAAGTCGGGGCGCAGTCCCCACGATTCGAGGAGGCGGTAGAGGGCCACCTCCAGGGCGAACAGGGCGGGCTGGGCGTATTCGGTGCGGTCGAGGAGTTCCGCCGCCGCGGTGCCCTCGGCGGCGAACACGACGTCGGCGAGCGGCCGGTCGAGGAGCAGGTCCATGTGGTCGGCGACGACGTCGAAGTGGTGGGCGAACAGGGGGTGGCGTTCGTGGAGCCGTCGGCCCATGCCCAGGCGCTGGGAGCCCTGGCCGGTGAACAGGACGGCGAGCGAGCCCCGGCCGGCGCGGCCGGTGGGCCGCTCCCCCGCGGCGAGCGCGGCGAGTCCCGCGCGGGCCTGTTCCGCGTCGTCGGCGAGGACGACGGCCCGGTGGTCGTGGGCGGCGCGGGTGGCGGTGAGGGAGTAGCCCACGTCGCGCAGGTCGGTGTCCCCGGCGGGCTGTGCGGTGAGCCGCTCGGCCAGGCGTGCGGCCTGTGCGCGCAGCGCGGCCTCGCTGCGGGCGCTGAGCAGCAGGGGGACGGGCCCCTGGACGCCGCCGGGGTGCGGGGGCGGGGCGGGCCGGGCGGGCGGCTCCTCCAGGACGACGTGCGCGTTGGTGCCGCTCGCGCCGAAGGAGGACACCGCGGCCCGGCGCGGGCGGTCCTCTCGCGGCTCCCACGGCCGGGACGTGGTGGCGAGCCGTACGGTGCCGGCCGACCAGTCCACGTGCGGGGTCGGGTTCTCGGCGTGCAGGGTGGCGGGCAGCACGCCGTGCCGCATCGCCATCGCCGCCTTGATGACGCCCGCGACGCCCGCGGCCGCGCCGGTGTGCCCGATGTTCGACTTCACCGAGCCGAGCCACAGCGGTTCCCCGGCCGAGTGGTCGCGGCCGTAGGTGTCGAGGATCGCGCGGGCCTCGATGGGGTCGCCGAGCCGGGTGCCGGTGCCGTGCGCCTCGACGGCGTCGACCTGGTCGCCGGTGAGGCCGGCGTCGGCGAGGGCCTGCCGGATGACCTTCTTCTGGGCCTCGCCCCGTGGGGCGGTGAGGCCGTTGCTCGCGCCGTCCTGGTTGATGGCGGTGCCGCGCACCACGGCGAGGACGGGGTGTCCGGCCTTGACGGCGTCGTCGAGCCGTTCAAGGACGAGCATGCCGGAGCCCTCGGCGAAGGCCGTGCCGTCGGCCTCGGCGGCGAAGGCCTTGCAGCGGCCGTCGGCGGCCAGGCCGCGCTGTCTGCTGAAGGTGGTGAACGTGCCGGGGCTGGAGATGACGGCGACGCCGCCGGCCAGGGCGAGGCCGCATTCGCCGCGGCGCAGCGCCTGCACGGCGAGGTGCAGTGCGGTGAGGGAGCCGGAGCAGGCGGTGTCGACGGTGAGGGTCGGCCCTTCCAGGCCGAGGGTGTAGGCGACGCGCCCGGAGACGACGCTGGGCAGGTTGCCGAGGAGGAGATGGGCGTCGACGCCGTCGGGGGCTTCGTGGGTGCGGGGGCCGTACTCGTGCGGTTCGACGCCGACGAACACGCCGGAGCGGCTGCCGCGCAGCGTGGTGGGGTCGATGCGCGCGTGTTCCAGGGCCTCCCAGGCGGTCTCCAGGACCAGACGCTGCTGCGGGTCCATGGCGACGGCCTCCTTCGGCCCGATGCCGAAGAACTCCGCGTCGAAGTCGCCCGCGCCGGGCAGGAATCCGCCCTTGCGGACGTAGCTGGTGCGGGGTGCGTCGGGGTCGGGGTCGAAGAGGGCGTCGAGGTCCCAGCCGCGGTCGTCGGGGAAGTCGCCGACGACGTGCTCGCCGCCGGCCACGACGCGCCACAGGTCGTCGGGCGAGCCGATGCCGCCGGGGTAGCGGCAGCCGATGCCGACGACGGCGATCGGGTCGTCGGCGCCGCCCCGGTGCGGCTCCGGCTCGGGCGCCTCGTCGGGCGTGCCGAGGAGCCGCGATCGCAGGTAGCGCGCCAGCAGGGCGGGCCGCGGGTACTCGAAGCCGACGGTGACGGGCAGGTCGAGCCCGGTGCGGGCGACCAGCCGGGCGTGCAGTTCGACCAGGCCGAGGGAGTCGATGCCCAGGTCGCGGAACGGCAGTTCGGGGTCGATCTCGCCCTCGGCCCGCGGGTCGGTGCGCAGCCGGATCTCGTGCAGTTGCTCGCGCAGCAGCCGGGTCAGTTCCGCGCTCGTCGCGGCTGTGCCCGCCACGGCGCTGTCCGCCGCGGCGGTGCTCGTCGGGGCGGTCGGCTGAGGAGTGGTGGCACCGTGCTCCACGTGGGAGCCGGCGTCATCGGCGGGGATCACTGGGCTGTCACCTCGACACTCGGGTTCCGACGGGAGGGGCGGGCGCGTCTCGCCGCTCGACGGTAGCTTTCGGCGAGAATCCGCCCCACCCCTGCGATTGCGGGGACTCCCCCTATGCCGCCCCGCCCCGGTGGCCGTCCGCCCGTCGGTGCGCCTCCCGCCGCCGGAGCGTCGGCCGGCCCGCCCCGGCCCGCGGCCGGAACCGTTCCCCTGCGCCGGCCGAGCGGGGCGCGTTCAGCGCGGGACGCCGGCCAGCAGCGCGCGGCGGTCGGCCTTGCCGTTGACGGTCAGCGGGATGTCGCCGACGAAGTGGACGCCTTGCGGAAGCATGTAGGAGGGCAGAGCGGCCGCACAGAAGGCGCGGACGGCGGCCGCCGTCGCCCCCTGGCCGGCCGCGCTGTCTGCGCGCACCAGGAAGGCGCTCAGCACCGGCTCCGCATCGCCTCGTTCGTCGAGGACGACGACGGCCGAGGCGACGCCCTCGTGCTGCTGCAACCGGCGTTCGATCTCGCCGAGTTCCACCCGGTTGCCCCGCACCTGGACCTGGGAGTCGACGCGGCCGCAGAAGTACAACTCGCCCTGCGGGCCGCGGTAGGCGAGGTCACCGGTGCGGAAGACGATCTGGCCGGAGGCGGGTTGGAAGGGGTCGGGCACGAGCGCGGCGGCGGTGGCCTCGGGGTCGTCCCAGTAGCCGCAGAACAGGGCCGGGCTGCGCAGGTGGATCTCGCCGGTGCGTCCGGGTTCGGTGACCGGCCGGCCGTCCGCGTCGACCAGGGTCATCTCCGCGCCGGGGTGCGCCCAGCCGATGGAGGGACGTTCCAGGGTGTCGGGCAGGGGGGTGGGCACAGCGGTGAGGGAGGCGGCCATCGACTCGGTGGCGCCGTAGCCGTTGACGATCTGCGCCTGCGGCAGCAGTGCGGACAGGCGCCGCATCTCCGGCAGCGGGAACTCCTCACCGGAGTAGACGATCCGCCGCAGCGCGTGCATCGCGCCCAGTTCGGCCGGCGCGGTGCGCAGCACGGGCCGCCAGATGGACGGGACCCCGTGCACCTGGCTGACCTCGGCCTCGGTCAGGAAGTCCAGGAAGCGGCGGGGCCAGCCGAGTTCGTCGCGGGGCACGGGGACGATGGTGGCGCCGCAGCCCAGGGCCATGCCGGTGTCGACGAGCGAGAAGTCGAACTGCAGGGGGGACGTGGTCGCGACCCGGTCTCCGGGGGCGACGAAGCCGAGCCGCCGCACGCCGCGCAGGAACGCCAGCACGCCCCGGTGGGTCATCACCACGCCCTTGGGGCGGCCGGTGGTACCGGAGGTGAAGATGATGTAGACGGAGTCGGTGGGCGTCACCCCGTTGCGCACCCGTGGGCCGGGGCGCGGCGCCCGGTCGATCCGCAGGCCGTCGTCCCCGAAGCGGCCGGTGCCGAGGGTGTCGGGCAGTCGGCCGCGGACGTCGTCGCCGAACTGCAGGAACAGGGCCGGCCGTGCGCTGTCGATGATCAGGGCGAGGCGCTCGTCGGGCAGGTCCGGGGCGACGGGGACGAACGGCAGCCCGAGCGTCGCGCAGGCCAGCAGTACGGCCACGGCCGACGAGCAGTGGTGGGACTGCACGACGACGCGGTCACCGACGTCCAGTCCCAGGCGGTCCAGGCCATCCACGTATTCGTCGACGAGGCCTTCCAGCTGGGCGTAGGTGAAGGTGCGCAGGCCGCCGTCGGGCGCGCGTTCCACCAGGGCGGGCGCGTCGGGGGTGGTGGCTGCCGCGGCCAGCAGATAGCCGCGCAGGTTGTCGTTCTCGTCGGTGGCGCAGGCGAAGCGGACCGAGGGCGGGGGCTGCGACGTCACGGGTTCTCCTGTCGGCGGACGGGGGCGGCGGTGTCGCGCGGGAAGTGCGCGGCACGTTCCGGGCGCCGAATGTAGTGACTGCGCGTCGGCCCGGCAGCTCCTTGGCGGCGGCCTCCCGGGGCTTAGGGGACGCTAGGGGTTCTGTGCGCTTGCGGGCGTCTGGAAACTCGGCACGACGAGGCGTGCGGGCGGCTGGACCAAGCGCCCGCACGCCGTTGACCGGCCGAACTGGAGGGTGCGTGGACAACGCAAGAGCGACCGGTACGGCGATCGTCTTCCCCGGGATCAGCGTCACGCCGTATGCCGACCTCGCGAAGTTCCTGATGCTCGGCAGATCGGCCAGAGCGCTGGTCGCCGAGGCGAGCGACACGCTCGGATACCACCTGCTGGACCGGTACAGGGACGAGGACGGGCGGTTCACGGAGAGTTCCCGGGTGTCGTTCCTGGTGAGCTGCCTGGCGCTGGCCCGGGACGCGGAACTGCGCTCCGGGCTGCGGCCGGACGTCGTCGTCGGGCCGAGTTTCGGCGGGATGCCGGCCGCGGTGTACGCGGGCGCGGTGGGCCTGGCCGACGCGGTGCGGATGACGGCGGGATGGAGTGCGTGCGTCGACCGGTATTTCGCCGAGCACTATACGGACACGGTGTCGCAGTCCTGTGCGCGCCTCCCGGCGGTGGAGCTGGAGGCGGTGCTCGACGAGCTGCGGGCGCGGGACGAGTGGCATGACGTGGCCTGCTACGTCGACTCGGACTTCGCGATCGTGTCGGTGCGCGAGGCGCGGCTGCCGTGGCTGGTGGAGCGGATGCGGGCGCGTGGCGGTCTGCCGCTCGCCACGATGCGTCCGCCCATGCACTCGCCGTCGTTCGCGGCGCTGCGCGAGGAGGTGGACCGCGAGGTGTTCTCGCGGCTGGTGTTCACCGACCCGGTGCTGCCGCTGGTCGACGACCACGACGGCGGCGAGGTCCGCACGGCGGGGCAGGTGCGGGACATGGTGCTGGACGGCATCGTGGCGCCGGTGCGCTGGCTCAGTGTGGTGGCGGCGCTGCGGGCCCGCGGGGTGACCGAGCTGGTCGTCGCGGGCCAGGACAGTCTGTGGGGCCGGGTGCGCGCGAGCACCGACAACTTCACGGTGACCACGCTCACCGCCCGGCGTGCTCTGGTGCCGCCTGCCCGCCGGCTGCCGGCGGGCAGGACGTGAGCGGGTGGGCGCCGGCGGTCGGACCGCCGGCGCGTGGCTCAGGCCGCGGCCTGCACCTCGGTGAGCGTCTGCCACAGTTTTCCGGGGGTGGCAAAGCGTTCCATGCTCATGGCGTCGTTGCTGAAGCGCACGCCGTAGGCCGCCTCGAGCTCGGCGAGCAGCTCGACGGTCGCCATGGAGTCGAGCCCCAGGTCCTTCAGGGGCAGGTCTTCGGTGAGCGGCTCGTCCGGCCCGATGAACGGGGTGTGCCGTCGCAGCAGCTGCTCGAACTCGGAATCCCACATGGTCGGGCCCTTCCCGCTCGGCGAATTCGGCGCCAACCTACGGGCGCCTGCGATCGGGCAACAACCCCTAATTGCGGCTGGAGACGACGATGACCGAGCCGGTACCGGACGCCGGACTGCACCATCGTTTCCTCGGTGGTCTGCGCGCCGCCCCCGACCGTCCCGCGCTGTGCCTGGGAGCGGCGGAGCAGTACTCGTACCGCGAGCTGCACGACAGCGCGCTCCTCTGGGCGGGCGCGCTCGTTCGCCGGCTCGGACGGCGTCCGCGGCGGGTGGCGGTGCTCGCGGGCAAGAACCGCACCGGCTACGCGGGGGTGCTCGCCGCGCTCTACAGCGGGGCCGCGGCGGTGCCGTTGCATGTGCGGTGGCCGGCCGGGCAGATCGGGCAGATGCTGCGGGCGGCGGAGGTCGAGGCGGTGATCGCCGACCCGGACGGCCTGGTCACGGTGCGGGAGGCCGGTCTCGACCTGCCCGTGCTGTGCCCTGACCTGCCCGGCGGCGCCGGGACGGCCGCCGGCCTGGTGCGGGAGGAGCCGGGGGACGCCCTGGCGGAGCCGAGCGGGGTCGCCCTCGACGACATCGCCTACGTGCTGTTCACCTCGGGCTCCACCGGCCGGCCCAAGGGGGTGCCGTTGACGCACGCCAATTTCCTCCACTACTTCGCGGAGGTCGACGCGCGCTACGACTTCGGCGCCGGCGACGCCTTCGCCCAGACGGTCGAGCTGAACTTCGACTGCGCGATCTTCGACCTGTTCTGCGCCTGGGGTGCGGGCGCCTGTGTGCACCCGGTCCCGCCGACCGCCTACCTGGACCTGCCGGGGTTCGTCCGGGAGCGGGGCGTCACCGTGTGGTTCTCCACGCCCAGCGCCGTCGCCCTGGTGCGGCGCACCGGCGGGCTGACGCCTGGCTCGATGCCGGGCCTGCGCTGGAGCTTCTTCGCGGGTGAGGCGCTGAAGTGCGCCGACGCGGCGGACTGGCAGCGGGCGGTGGGCCACGGCGTGGTCGAGAACCTCTACGGTCCGACCGAGCTGACGATCACGGTGAGCGTCCACCGCTGGTCGGCGCGGACCTCCCCCGGGCTCGCGGTCAACGGGATCGTGCCGATCGGCGCCCTGCACGGGGGGCTTCGGGCGCGGACGCTGGACGCCGACGGCCAAGAGAGCGACGAGGGGGGTGAACTGTGCGTCAGTGGACCACAGTTGACGCCCGGATATCTGGACGCGCGGGACGGCGTGGGACGGTTCTTCGTCGCGGACGGACGCACCTGGTACCGCACGGGTGACCGGGTGGTGCGCACGGCCGGCCAGTTCGCCTACGTGGGGCGGCTCGACTCACAGGTGCAGATCAAGGGTCTTCGGGTGGAGCTGGCGGAGGTCGACAACGCGGCGCGTGCCTGTCCGGGGGTGAGCGACGCGGTGGCGGTGGTCCGCCCGGCGGACGATTCCCTCGAGCTGGTGGTCTTCTACACCGGGGAGCCGGTCGCGCCGGCCGCCTTCCTCCGGCATCTGCGGCCGCTGCTGCCCGGTGGCGCGCTGCCGCGTGAGTTCCGGCGCCTGACGGAGTTCCCGCTCAACTCGAACAGGAAGACCGACCGCAAGGCGCTCGCCGCGCAGGCTCTCGTCCGGCCGGAGGGCGCGGACCGGAGTCCTTCGCGGGCCGGGGCGGGCGGGACGGGGTCCGTACGGAGGCAACCTGCGCGCGGGTGACCGGAGAGGGGCGGGCTGACCCCGCGGGCGGGCCGGGCCGGGGGTGGGGCGGGCCGGCCGCGGGCGGGTCGGGGCCCTGCCGCAGGCGGGTCGGGGCGCGGGTGGGTCAGGGCTGGCGGGCGGCCCGGCGGGGGCGGTTCTTCGCCGCGTCGCGTTCGGCGATCCGCACGCCGATGCCGTCGAGCACGACGCGCAGGCCGAACGCCGGGCCACCGTCGTCCGCCGGGTCGAAGGCGCCGGACTCCATGGCCTCGAGCAGCGCGGGGTAGCGCTCGCTGTGATCACGGACCAGGCCGGCGATGGCGGCGCCCCAGGACTCGTTCGAGAGGTCGGCCGCCGGGTCGGCGGGCGTGTTGCCCGCATACTGCACCCAGCTGCGGACGTGACCGTTGACGGCGACGACCGCGTCGGTCTTCTCGCTGCCGCTCAGGGCCGTCCCGGCGAGAGCGGAGACGCCGGATTCGAGCCATCCGAGTTCGTTGGGCCCCATGGCCCGGCCCAGGGTCGCCGCGGTCACGGCCCAGGGGTGGTCGTTGAGGACCACCAGGTAGCAGTGGGCCCACACCTCGAGTTTGGCGCGCCAGTCGCCGATGGCGTCGTCAAGGATCGGCGGTTCGCCGAGCGCGGCGTCGATCATGAGGCTGACCAGGTCGTTCTTCCCCGGAAGGTAGCGGTACAGCGACATCGTGCTGCGGCCCAGCTCCTTGGCCACCCGCTGCATCGAGACGGCGGAGAAGCCCTCCCGGTCGGCGATCCCGATGGCGCACTCCACGATGCCTTCGACGGTCAGCGCCGGCTTGGGCCCGCGCGCCGACGCCCCTCGCCCGCCCCACAGCAGCTCAAGGGTCCGAGAGAAGTCATCGCTGTCTTGTTTCGACACAGACACTCCAGCTCATCCAGTGCGGAGCGATTGACCGCTCCACACTTCTGCGTATAGCTTACACAAGCGAGTACGGCATACACAGTTACCGTGCTCGTCGAATTCCCGCGTAGAAGCCGGAGACTCCGATGGTTACCTCTCCAACCGCTCCCCGCCTGGCCCCGCCGCCTGAACTCGGAGGTCGCCGCTGGGTGGCGCTTGTCGTGATCTGCATGGCCGCACTGTTGTTGAGCGTTGACCTTACCGTCCTGCAGCTCGCCATCCCCTCACTCATCAAGGACCTGCAGCCTACGTCCACCGAGGTTCTCTGGATCGCGGACATCTACGGTCTCGCCCTGTCCGGCCTGCTGGTGACCATGGGTAACCTCGGCGACCGGATCGGCCGCAAGAAGCTGCTGCTCGCCGGCTCCTTCTCCTTCGCCGCGGCGTCCGTGCTCTGCGCCTACGCGGACTCGCCGGCGTGGCTGATCGCGGGGCGGGCGCTGCTCGGCGTCGCCGGCGCGACGGTCTACCCGACCACGCTCTCCATCATCCGCAACATCTTCACGGACCCGAAGGAGCGCACCACCGCGGTCGGCGTCTGGGCCGCCATGATCAGCGGCGGCATGGCGATCGGACCGGTCATCGCGGGCCCGCTGCTCAACAACTTCTGGTGGGGATCGGTCTTCCTGATCAACGTCCCCATCATGATCCTGCTGTTCTCGGTGGCGGTCGTGGTGGTCCCGGAGTCCCGCAGCCCGCTGCCCGGCCGGATCGATCCGGTCAGCGTCGTCCTGTCGATCGTCAGCATCGTCGGCATCGTCTACGCCATCCAGGAGTCCGTGCACGACGGCTTCGGCGACAAGCGGGTGCTGATCGCGGCGGCGATCGGCGTCGCCGGCCTCGTGGCCTTCGGCCTCAAGCAGGTGCGCATGGAGCATCCGCTGATCGACGTCAAACTCTTCAAGAGCATGGCGTTCTCCGGCGCCGTCGCCTCCAACACCTTCGCCCTGTTCGCCTTCATCGGCACGACCCTGCTGCTCAGCCAGTACTTCCAGCTGGTGCACGGGTGGTCGCCGCTGAAGTCGGGCCTCGCGATGCTGCCGCCCGCCGGGGTCGCCATCATCGTCGCCCCGATGATCGCCATGCTGGTGCCGAAGATCGGGCGGGCCAAGCTGTGCGCCTTCGGTCTCGCGGTCGGCGCCGGGGCGATGGCCTTCTACAGCACCCTGAAGGTCGACACCAGCTACGGCATCGTCATCATCCCGGTCGTACTCCAGGCGATCGGCGCCGTGTCCACCTTCACCGTCACCTCGGACACCATCGTCAACAGCGCGCCCAAGGAGCGCTCCGGCGCCGCGGCAGCCCTGGCCACCACGGCCGCCGAACTGGGCGGCGCGCTGGGCATGGCGGTCCTCGGCACCATCCTCAACAACCGCTACACCCACACCCTGAAGCTGCCCGACAACACCCCCGCGCAGGTGGCCGAAGCGGCGAAGGACTCCCTCGGCGGCGCCCTCCAGGCCACCGCCACGCTGCCCGAGAAGACGGCCTCCGCCATCATCGACGCGGCCGACGCCGCTTTCATGCGGGGTCTGCACAGCGCCGTCCTGCTCAACGTGGTGATCCTCGGCCTTGTCGCGATCACGGCGCTGATCACCCTGCGCAACGCGCCGGCCGAGTACCCGGAGGACTTCGAGGAGGAGTTCCCCGGCCTGAGCGACTACCTCGCCCACCATCCGGAGGAGGCCGCCGCCCTGGGCGCCGGCGACGGTCCGACGGTGCCGGCCCCCGCGGGCCGTCCGGGAGAGGTGCCCTCCAGCCCCGACCGGAGCACGGGCAGCTGATCAGGGCCGCACGGACATCGTCCCCGACGAGCCCGCGGCGTACCGATCCCCCACACAGAATGGCGGAACCCATGCCTGAAGGTCGAGTAGTGAGCTTCGACAGCGTGCACGGCTACGGCTTCGTCAGCCGACCATCGGGTGAGGACGCCTTCATGCACGCGAACGACATCCTCTGCGACCGGCACCTCATCACCCCCGGGGTGCCCGTCCAGTTCGAGGAGACCGAGAGCGAGCGGGGTCTGCGGGCCTTCAACGTACGGCCCCTCCCCCAGGAGCCGTCCGAAGGGACCGCCGGGACGACGTCCGCGGCCGCCGGCCGCAGGGTCACGTCCGCCGAACTCCTCCAGGAGTTCACCGACGCGATCATCTTCTGCGCCCCGTCGGTGACGGCGGCCCAGATCGCCCGGCTGCGCGAGCGGCTGCTGCGCGTGGCCCGCGGTCACGGCTGGGTGCCCGACTGACCCTCGCGGCCACGGGGCGGGACCGCCGGCCTGACGACCCCTAGGTCTGCGGTGATCGGCAACCTAGGGGTCGTCCGCCCTCGGCGCACGTGGCTATAAAGAGGCCCGGGGGCGCGGCGAACGGCACGTCGCCGGCACGCCGAGCGGGCCGCCGCACCACCGTGACACCGCACCACCGTGCCGCCGCACCACCGCGCACACGCAACCACTTCCATTGCCTACGGAGGCGAATCATGGGCCGGGTCGATGGCAAGGTCGTCGCAATCACCGGCGCCGCCCGCGGACAGGGCCGCAGTCACGCGCTGCGTCTGGCCGAGGAGGGGGCGGACATCATCGCGTTCGACATCTGCCAGGACATCCCCGTCGCCGACTACGGCATGTCGACGGGTACGGAACTCGACGAGACCGCCGACCTGGTCAGGAAGTGCGGACGGCGCGCCGCGGTCCGGCAGGTCGACATCCGCGACCGTGCGGCACTCGACCGGGCGTTCGCCGAGACGGTCGAGGAACTCGGCCGGCTCGACGCGGTCGTCGCCAACGCCGGCATCAGCCCGGTCGGCATGGACCGGCCGCTCAACGCGTTCACCGACACAGTCGACGTCAACCTGCTCGGCACCATCTCCACCGTGCACGCCGCGCTCCCCCATCTCGGCGACGGCGCGTCGGTCATCGTGATGGGCTCGGTCGCCGGCCTGGCGCCGGAGCTGGCGGGCAACGCCGTCGCCGGGCCCGGCGGGTACGGCTACAGCTTCGCCAAGAAGACCCTCGTCGAGTACGTCAACTGGCTCGCCGTGCAGCTCGCCCCGAAGGGCACCCGCGTCAACGCGGTCCACCCGGGCAACGTCGCGACCCGCATGGTGCAGAACGAGTCCACGTACCGCACCTACCGCCCCGACCTCGAGCATCCCACCGAGGCCGACGCGGAGATCCTGTTCCGGAACTTCCACGCCATGGGCGTTCCGCTGCTGGACCCGACCGACATCTCCCACGCCGTGGTCTACCTGGCCTCGGACGAATCGCGGTACCTCACCGGCGTGCAGCTGAAGATCGACGCCGGCGCCCTGGCGCAGCGGCAGATCGAGCGCTGAACCACCGGAGAAGGTCCGTCGCCCAACCCGGCCATCCCGGCCACCAACCCAGTATGGAGAACTCATGAGCGCCATCGACGGCAAGTGGTCCATCACCATCGCCTCCCCCATCGGCCCCCAGGAGGGCAGCATCGACGTCACCCGCAACGGCGCGGCGCTCACCGGCACCGCGACGGCGATGGGCAGCACGGTGGGCATCGAGAACGGGCGGCTGGAGGGCGACCGCGCCCAGTTCACCATCAACATGACGCGCCCGATGCCCATGAAGATGGACTTCGACCTGATCGTCGCCGAGGACAACCTGACCGGCGCGACCATCGCGGGAAGCTTCGGCCGGATGACGGTGACCGGGCAGCGCGTCTGACCCGAGACCCACCGGCCCGACCCGCAGGTCCGCCCAAGGCGCCACCGGGCCGACAGGCCCGCCCGAGGCGCCCACCGGGCCCGTGGAAACCGTGCGACTCGCCCTCTCCATCCCCCGTCGGGGGCGGGCGCACGGTTTCCGCGTCCCCTGTCCCGCACCGCTCCCCGCCCGCCCGTCCCCGACGAGCGGCGTACGCATGCGAGGCCGACCATGCACGTGGCAGAAGGCCGGCGCGGGCGCCCTCCCGGCTGCTGGGAGGAACTGCTCCGCGGACAGTCGGGCGAGCTGATCCTTGTGGTCGGACGTCCCCTTCTCGGACCGCCCGGCGCCGATCTCCGTGCCGTGGCACCGCTGTTGGACACCGAGCACACCGTGTGGCAGGCCCTGGGGCGTCCGCCCGGCTACCGCCCCCACGGACTGGACCTCGACCGCCATGTCGCGCCGTGGCTCGACGACGTGGCCTCCGCGGGCCTCGGGGTCCGCGCCGTACTGGGCCTCGGCTCCGGCGCGCTCTTCGCCGACGTGATCGCCGCGGGCGTCGCCCGGCGCCAGCGCGCCACCCCCGCCGTGCTGCAGCCGGGACCCGCGACCACGCTCGCCGAGTCGATCCCGGAGCAGTGCCGCCGCCTCGTCGCGAGCGTCTCGGGGCCCCGCCGATCCGTCGACTCCGGCGCCCTCCGCTCGGCCGCAGGGCTGACACAGGAGGTACTGAACCTTACGGCGTTCCGCCTCTCGGGACGGGCCGGGGCGGAGTGGGGCGGAACGGGAGGGGGCGGAACGGGACACGGTGGGGGCCAACTTCCGTGGGGACGAGGTGAATAACGTCCCGAGGCGAGAAGGCCCCCTGCTTCTTCACACTGACCGGTCCGATCGGACGGCCGACCGTTTTCACGGTCGGCCGAGTTCACGATCGGCCGAGTTCACAGCCGCCGACTCGTGGGTTCCCCCGTGCCGGCGAGCCGGCCGCCCAGGTGGGCGGCCAGTGTCGTCCACTGCTCCACGAGGTAGAAGTGCCCGCCGGGCAGCACGCGCAGGTCGAAGTCCCCGCTCGTGACCGCGCTCCACTGCCCGGCGTCGTCGACCGGGGTACGCGGGTCGCTGTCGCCGACGAAGGCGTCGACCGGGATGGTCAGGCGGCGCGCCGGACTGTAGCGGTAGGTCTCCAGCGCCTCGTAGTCGGCTCGGAGCGGGGGCAGGATCATCGCGCGTATGTCGGGGTCGTCCAGCATCGAGGATCCGGTGCCGTCGAGTGCGCGCACCTCGCGCATCAGGCCCTGCTCGTCCCGCAGGTGCACCTTCTCGCTCGTGGGACGGCTGGGCGAACGCCGGCCGGAGACGAACAGCCGGTCCGCCCTCAGTCCGGCCCCCTCCTGGAGTTGCAGGGCCACCTCGAAGGCGAGCAGCGCGCCCATGCTGTGGCCGAACAGCGCCACCGGACGGCCGTCGTCGCAGGCCAGCACGGCGTCGACGACGCACCGCGCCAACTGCCGCAGATCCGTCAGGCACGCCTCCCGGTGCCGGTCCTGGCGTCCCGGGTACTGCACCACGCTCACTTCGGCGGCACCGGTGTCGGCAACCGCGCGGGAGAACGGGAAGTAGTAACTCGCCGACCCGCCGGCGTGCGGGAAGCAGATGAGCCGCGGCGCGTTGTCGTCGACGGGGTGATAGCGCCGCAGCCACACTGCGGGGTCTGTGAATGACATCTGGGGTTCCCTGTCCCTTTCCGGAACGGCTTTCGGGCCGACGGCTGCGTGGCCACTTCGTACGGGCGCGACTTGAGGCCGGACTCACTGCCGGAGAACGCCGGCGCCGCGGGCGGACCGCCCGGACGCCGGCGCCGCGGCGGACCGCGTCTCGTGCCGGCCGCCTCACGCCGGCCGGCTCAGGTGCCCAGGACGACCTGGAGCTCCTCGTATCCGTTGAGCCCGATGGCGTCCCGGCGCGTGGGGGTGCCCACCACCTCGATGCTGCTGAAGCGCTCCAGGAAGGCCGGGAACAGCACCGAGGCCTCCAGCCGGGCCAGGTTCCCGCCCATGCAGAAGTGCGGACCCGCGCTGAAGGCGAGGTTGGCGCCCTCGCTGCGGGTCAGGTCCAGCCTGCCGGGGTCGGTGAACTGGCGCGGGTCGCGGTTGGCCGCGGCCAGCAGCGCGACGACGAGGTTGCCCGCCGGGACGATCTGGTCGCCGAGCGCGGTGTCCTCCTTCATCACCCGACTGGCGGCCGTGATCGGCGTGTTGAAGCGCAGCAGCTCCTCGACCGCCGTGGGCGTGACGGACGCGTCGCGGCGCCACAGCTCCAACTGGTCCGGGTGGTCCAGCAGGGAGATCAGTCCCGCGCTGATGAGGGAGGTGGTGGTCTCGAAGCCCGCGACGAAGAGGAACGTCGCCAGCGACATCGTCTCCTCAGGAGAGAGCCGGGCGTTGTCGCCCTCGCGGACCAGCGTCGAGAGCAGGTCCTCGCGCGGGCTCCTGCGGCGCTCGTCGAGGATGCCGTCGAAGTACTCGCGCAGTTCGAGCGCCGCGGCGTCGGCGCGCGTGAGGTCTTCCTCGGAGTAGTAGCCGCCCGCCCAGACCCGCGACCAGTTGTTGGCCACGTGGTAGAAGTGCATGCCGTCCTCGTCCGGCACGCCCAGCATCTCGCTGATGACGGCCACCGGGAACGGGCTGGCCAGCGACGTGATCAGGTCCACCGGGGCGCCGCCCTGGGCCAGTTCGACCATGTCGTCGAGGTGACGGCGCATCAGGCGCTCGATGCTGGGCCCCAGGGCGCGCACCGCGGCCGGGGTGAACACCCTGCCAGCGAGCCCGCGCACGCGGCTGTGGTCCGGGGGGTCGAGGGTGATCAGGGCGTTGAGGTACATGCGCAGCGCCTCGTGCTCCGCCCAGTCCGGCCGCATCGTGCTGGCCGCTCGCGGCCCGTTGCGGGTCGTGTTGGCACGCAGGATCGCGGCCGACTCGGCGTAGCCGGTCACGGCCCACAGGCCGAGCGACGGACTGCGGTACACGCGGTCGGTCTCCATCAGCACGTCGTAGAGGGGGAACGGGTCCGCGGGCTGCGGCGGACTGAACAGTTCGATCACCGCGTCGTCCGGCGTCACGGTGTTCAGCTCGGTCGTCATCGTGGATCTCCCGGGGCAGGTCGGCGCGATGGAGGTGGCGCGCGTCATGGGCAGGTGCGCGGTTCCGCGCGGGCGAGCCCACGCTAGGGCGGGCGTCCGATGCCGAAGTACCCCTATCGTCCCCCTGAGTCGGGACCACTCCCCGTGCCGGTGCCGCGCCTCCGGCACAGGAAGTGGCCTTTCACCGCAAGTGGCCGCCCGGCGGCGCCGCTCAACCGCCGCTGAGTTCCCCGTCGAGGACCGCGAACAGTTCGTCGTCGCTCGCGTCGTCGAGCACCACCGCTTCCTGTTCCGCCCGTTCGGCGTCGGTCTCCGTGGTCCGCGACCGCCAGCGCTGCACCAGGGATTCCAGCCCGGTAAGGATCGCGTCCCGCTCCTCGGGAGACGGGGACGCGCTCGTCAGCAGCGCGTCGAGGGTGCTCATCCGGCCCAGCAGCGCGTCGGCGCCGTTCTCGGCCCGCGGCCGCAGTTCCCCGTCGAGCCAGACCGCGGTGAGCCGGGCGGTCGGACGGTCGAAGACCAGTGTGCTGGGCAGTGAGAGTCCGGTGTGCCGGCTCAGCCGGTTGCGGACCTCGACGGCGGCCATCGAGTCGAAGCCCAGCTCCGAGAAGGCCGTGTCCGCATCCACGGACTCGGCGTCCACGTGCCCGAGCACCTGCGCCACCTGCTCACGCACCAGACGCAGCAACGACCGCGCGCGGGTCTCGTCGTCCTGCTCGCCCAGCTCGCGCACGAACTGCTCCGGGTCGGCCCGCCGGCCGGACCCCCTCCGCGCCGTCGCGGTCGGCGCCTGCCCGGTGCCCACCGCAGCTGCGTCCGGGACCGATTCCCCCGCGTACGCCCCGTCCGGGAGGGGCACGGCGTGCAGGTCCACCGACGCGGCCGACGCCACGGGCGTCCCGGAGGGCGTCGTCACGGCCAGGCCGGCGCCGGTGAACGCCAGGCGCAGGGCGGGTGAGGCCGACAGCACCCCGTCCCCCGACTCCCACCGCACACCACGCCAGGCCGAACCGAGCGGCATGGTGTCCGGGGCCGGGTCGTCCAGGTCCGCGTCGGCGTCGACGGCCAGCAGTTGGCAGAGCCCGTCGAGCAGCGCCGGATGGATCCGGTGACCGCTCGTGTCGACGTCCTCCGGCAGCGCCACCTCCACATACAGCCCGGCCTCGCCCTGCCAGGCCGCCTGCACACTCCGGAACTGCGGCCCCAGACGGAAACCCCGGACGGCAAGACGCCGGTACAGGTCGTCGACGTCGAGATTCGCGGCGGGGGCGGGAGGCCAGGGCTCCGGCTCGGTCGCGGCGAGCGGGCGGGATGCGGCGGCGACAGGCCTCGTGAGGGTTCCGGTGGCGTGGGTGATCCAGGGTGTTCCGGGGTCCTCGGCGGGCCGGGAGTGGATGGCGAGGTCGGCCTGCTCACCGGCGGTGGTCACCTGGACCTGGACGTCCACCTGACCGTGTGCGGGCAGGGGCAAGGGCTGGGCGATGATCAGTTCGCCGACCTCGGTGTAGTCGGTGACCTCGGCGGCGTGCAGTGCCATGTCCAGCAGGGCCGTCCCCGGTACGAGGGCGATCCCGGCCACCGCGTGATCGGCCAGCCACGGGTGAGTGCTCACACCGATCCGGCCCGTCAGCACCGTCGACACGCCGTCAGCGGTCGTCACCGACGCCGCCAGCAGACCATGCCCGGACTCCCGCAGGCCGGCCGCACTCACTCCGACGGACACCTGCCCGGCGCCCGACCCGGACACGGGCTCCGACAGCCAATAGCGGCTGCGCTGGAAGGGGTAGGTGGGCAGGTCGAGATGGCGGACGGGGGCGGGCAGGTGCCAGTCCACGGAAACACCGGAGGCATAGAGGGCGGCGGCCGCGTTCAGCAAAGTCGCCTGCGCCGAGATGCCTTCCTTCGGGCGGCGCATCAGCGGGGCGAAGGTCAACTCGTCCGCTTCGTCGAGGGTTTGGCGGGCGAGTGCGGTCAGGACCGCCTCCGGGCCCACCTCCACGAACCGGGTCACACCCAGCCCGTGTGCCGTGGCTACACCGTCGGCGAAACGCACCGCCTCCCGCACATGCCGCGCCCAATAGCCGGGATCGGTCAACTCCGTCGAGACGACTTGCCCCGTCACGTTCGAAACCACCGCAGTCGTCGGCTCGCGATACGTCACCGTCGCGGCGACCTGGGCGAACTCCTCCAGCATCGGCTCCATCAACCGGGAGTGGAAAGCATGCGAGACCGACAACCGGGTCGCCCGCACCCCCGCCTCAGCAGCACGGGCCGCCACCTGCTCCAGATCCCCGACCGCACCGGACACCACCACCGCCGCAGGCCCATTAACGGCAGCAATATCCACGGCAGTACCGGAGATCAGCGACTCTGCCCGCTCACGCCCGGCAGCCAGCGCGAGCATGCCCCCGCCGTCCGGCAGGGCCTGCATCAACGACCCCCGCGCCGCCACCAGACGCGCCGCATCCTCCAGCCCGAAGACACCAGCCGCGTACGCAGCCGAGATCTCCCCGACCGAATGGCCCAGCAGCACATTAGGACTCACACCCCAATGCCGCAGTACTGCCACCAGACCAGCCTGCACAGCGAACAAGCCCGCCTGAGTGAACACCGTCGCATCCAGCAACGACGCATCCTCACCCCACACCACCTCACGAAGCGGCCTCGGCAGATGCCGGTCCAGCGCCTCACACGCCTCGTCGAAAGCAGCCGCGAACACCGGCTCGGCGCCGTACAGTTCACGGCCCATCCCCAGCCACTGCGACCCCTGCCCCGTGAACAACCACCCCGTCCGCCCCGCAGACACCCGTCCGCCGATCGCACCGGTCCACTCCGACGCGAACGCGGCCAGTTTTGTCAGCGCCTCCTCGCGGCCGGCGGCGACGACCACCGCCCGGTGCTCCAGGGAGGCGCGTCCACCCGCCAATGCCGAGGCAACCTCGGCGACTTCGACATCGTCACGCCGGGACCACCACGACGCCAGCCGGGCAGCCGATGCCGTCAGCGCCTCCGGTGAACGCGCCGACAGGGCCATCGCCACCGGTCCTTCGGTCCTCGGCACGGCGAACTGCGCGTCATGCACCGCCTGTTCGAGGACCACGTGGGCGTTGGTGCCGCTGATGCCGAACGACGACACCGCCGCCCGCCGCGGACGATCACCCGGAACCTGCCAGGGCCGGGCCTCCGTCAGCAGTTCCACCGCTCCGGCCGACCAGTCCACCTGCGATGACGGCGCATCCACGTGCAGCGTCCGTGGCATCACGCCGTGCCGCATCGCCTCCACCAGCTTGATCACACCGGCGACACCGGCTGCCGCCTGCGTATGACCGAGGTTCGACTTCACCGACCCGAGGTACAGCGGCTCCGCGCCGTCCCGGTCCGTCCCGTAGGTGTCCAGCAACGCCTGTGCCTCGATGGGATCCCCGAGGCGGGTCCCCGTGCCATGTGCTTCGACCAGGTCCACGTCCGCGGCCGACACACCGGCGTTGGCGAGCGCGGCACGGATCACCCGCTGCTGGGACGGCCCGTTCGGCGCCGTCAGACCGTTGGACGCACCGTCCTGGTTGACCGCCGAACCCCGCACCACCGCCAGCACCGGATGCCCCAGCCTGCGCGCGTCCGACAGCTTCTCGACCAGCAGCAGACCGACGCCTTCACCCCATCCGGTGCCGTCCGCCGCCTCGGCGAACGCCTTGCAGCGGCCGTCGACCGACAGCCCGCGCTGGCGGCTGAACTCGACGAACGTCTCCGGCGTCGACATCACGGTCGCGCCGCCGGCCAGCGCCAGGGAGCACTCGCCGGCCCGCAGGGCCTGGGCCGCGAGGTGCAGGGCGACGAGCGACGAGGAGCAGGCGGTGTCCACCGTGACGGCCGGGCCTTCGAAGCCGAAGACGTACGACACCCGGCCGGAGAGGACGCTGCCGAGCGTGCCGTTGCCGACGTAGCCGGCGACCTCGTCGGGGATCTGTTGCAGCCTGGAGCCGTAGTCCTGGTAGGAGGTGCCCGTGAACACGCCCGTGTCGCTGCCGGCCAGGGTGGCGGGGTCGATGCCGGCCCGTTCGAGAGCCTCCCAGGTCGTCTCCAGGAAGAGGCGCTGCTGCGGGTCCATGGCCAGTGCCTCGACCGGGCTGATGTTGAAGAAGGCCGGGTCGAAGCGGTCGACGCCGGTGAGGAACGCTCCGCTGCGGGTGTAGGTGTGGCCGGGCTTGCCCGGTTCGGGGTCGTAGAGGCGCGCCAGGTCCCAGCCCCGGTCGGCCGGGAAGTCGGAGACCGCGTCGACGCCGTCGGCGACCAGGCGCCACAGGTCCTCCGGCGAGGTCACTCCGCCGGGGAAGCGGCATGCCATCGACACGATCGCGATCGGCTCGTCGGCGGCGGCCGCCGCCGCGGTCCTGCGGAGGGCGGCGGTCTCCGCGGGAGCGGTGCCGGACACCTCGGCGACCAGGTGGCGCGCGAGCGCGCGCAGCGTCGGATGGTCGAACAGCAGGCCGGCCGGAAGGCGGAGACCGGTCGCCGCTCCGAGCCGGTTGCGCATCTCGATCGTCGTGAGGGAATCGAAGCCGAACTCCGAGAAGGGGCGATCGGGTTCCAGGGCCGTCCCCTCCGGGTGGCCGAGCACCTGGGCTGCCTGTTCCTGGACGGCGCGGAGCGCGATGTCAGGCCGTGCCGCCTCGGGTGCGGCGGTGAGCTGTCGGGCGAGTCGTCCGCCTGCCGCGCGCCGGGCGGCGGCCCGGGCGGTCGCGGCGCGGAACAGCCCGGTCAGCAGTGGCGCGCGCTGCCCCGCGTGGTCGGCCACGGCGGGCAGCAGCGGGGTCGCGACGACCGACGGTTCCCCCAGGGCGACCGCGACGTCGAACAGGGCGAGACCTTGTGCGACGGTGAGCGCGGGCATGCCGATGCGCGCGCCTCGCTCCTGGTCCGCCGGGTCGAGGGCCGCGCCCATGCCGCCGCCCTCCCAGAGTCCGTAAGCGATCGAGACCGCGGGCAGGCCCTGCCGGCGGCGGTGTTCGGCGAGACCGTCGAGGAAGCCGTTGGCGGCGGCGTAGTTCGTCTGGCCGGCCGAGCCGAGCACCCCGGCCACCGAGGAGAACATCACGAACGCCCGCAGCGGGAGATTCCGGGTGAGGTCGTGCAGGGCCCAGGCCGCGGCAGCCTTCGGCGCCCACGCGGCGTCGAGACCGTCCTCGGTCTGCTCGCTCAGCACGCCGTCGTGCAGCACACCGGCCGTGTGCACGACACCGGTCAGCTCGTCGACGGTCGACAGCAGTCCGGCGAGGGCCTCGCGGTCGGCGACGTCGCAGGCGACGGCCCGGACGTCGGCTCCCGCGTCCCGCAGTTCGGCGAGGAGTTCCGCCGCGCCCGGGGCCGCCGGGCCACGCCGGGACGCGAGGACCAGCTTGCGCACCCCGTGCCCGGTCGCCAGTCTGCGGGCGACGAGCGCGCCCAGGCCTCCCGTGCCACCGGTGACCAGCACCGTTCCTGTGCCCCAGTCCGGGCCGTCTCCGGCCGGGGGCCGCCGCTGCAACCGGGCCACGTGCCAGGTCCCGTCCGCCGGCCGCCGCCACTCCGGCTCCGCCGCCGTGGCCAGCGCGCGCCAGGTCCGCTCGTCGAGCAGCGACGCGTCGTCAGCCACGTCAAGGCCCACCAGAACGAAACGCCCTGGATGTTCCATCTGCGCGGCGCGTACCAGTCCGGCCACCGCGGAGGCGGCGGGCGCCGAGGCGCCGGAAGCGTCGTCGTCGCAGACGGTGACGATCACGAGCGTGCTGCTGTGCCTGGCCGGGTCGGCGACCCACCCCCGCAGCGCGGTGAGCACGGCACCCGTCAGCGAACGGGCCGCCGCCGCGTCGGAAGTCCTCGGAAGCGGGCAGACGCAGACGACGACATCTCCTGCGGCGTCCGCCACGTCCTCCGGTCCGACGACCGCGACCGGGCCGGCCGCTCCAGGCTCGGACTCGGGCTCGGGGAGCAGGGCCGCCGTCCAACGCAGCTGATACAGCGCGTCTGTTGCGGACGTAGCCATGCCGGCGGCGGTCAACTCGGCGCTGCTGACCGGCCGCAGCTCCAGCGATGCCACCTCGCCCACCGCCACCCCGTCCTCGTCGAGCAGCGACAGCCGGCCATCGCGGAACGAAGCCCGCAGCGTCTCCGCACCGCTGCCCGCCGCCACCGTGATGCCGCGCCAGGACGCGGCCAGCATCGCGGAAGCGGCCGACGTGGACGACAACTCTTCCGGTGCGGCTCCGTCCAGCGCCGTGACAACCTGGCAGACGCCTTCCAGCAGGGCGGGATGGAGAACGTACGAGGACGCGTCCGACCTGGCGTCGGGGGTCTCGGGAAGCGCCGATTCGACGTAGAGAGCGGCCCCGTCCCGCCATGCGGACCGCACCGTCCGGAACGCCGGCCCGTACGCGTGCCCCCGACGGGCGAGCGCTTCGTAGATCGTGTCGAGGTCCAGCGGTTCGGCTTCCGGCGCGAGCCACTCCGTGGGGGCGGCCGTCGGGCTCTCGGGGGCCAACGTGCCGGAGGCGCAGCGGACCCACTCGCCCCCGTCTCCGCTCCGGACGTACACGCCGAGACGGCGGCGGCCCGAGACATCGGCCGCCCCGACGCTCACCTGCACGAAAGTGGCCGCGCCCCCCGACAGGACGACGGGCGCACCGAGGTCCAGCTCCTCCACGGTCGCACAGTCCACCTCCAGGGCGGCCCGAAGCGCGAAGTCCACGAGCACCGAAGGAGGCAGGACGGAGACGCCGTTGACGTCGTGGTCGGCGAGCCAGGGGTGGGTCTCGGCGGAGAGACGTCCGGTGAGGACCGCGCCCCCCGTCTCGGCGACCGTCACCGCCGCACCCAGCAACGGGTGACCGGTCGGCGACTGCCCCATCCGCCGGGGGTCGGCGTCTGCGGGCATCGAGTCCTGCCAGTAGCGGCTGCGCTGGAAGGGGTAGGTGGGCAGGTCGAGGTGGCGGGCGGGGGCGGGCAGGTGCCAGTCCACGGAGACGCCGGACACGTGGAGGGTGGCGGCGGCCTTCAGCAAGGTGGCCTGCGCCGAGGTGCCCTTCTTGGGGCGGCGCATCAGCGGTGCGAACGTCGACTCGTCCCCGTTCTGGAGGCCTTGGCGGGCAAGGGCGGTCAGTACCGCCTCGGGGCCGACCTCCACGAACCGGGTCACGCCCAGCGCTCCGGCCGTGGCCAGGCCCTCGGAGAACCGTACGGCCGCGCGCACGTGCCGCACCCAGTAGGCCGGGTCGGTCAGCTCCGCCGACACCACCCGCCCGGTCACGTTCGAGACCACCGCAGTCGCGGGTTCGCGGTAGGTCACCGTGGCCGCGACGGCGGCGAAGTCCTCCAGCATCGGCTCCATCAGCCGGGAGTGGAAAGCGTGCGAGACCGACAACCGCGTCGCCCGCACCCTCGCCTCGTCGGCCCGCTCGGCCACCTGCTCCAGATCCCCGACCGCTCCGGACACCACCACCGCCGCAGGTCCGTTGACAGCCGCGACGTCCACGAGCAGTCCGGAGATCAACTCCTCGGCCCGCTCACGTCCGGCAGCCAGAGCGAGCATGCCTCCGCCCTCCGGCAGGGCCTGCATCAACGACCCGCGTGCCGCCACCAGACGGGCCGCGTCCTCAAGCCCGAACACCCCCGCCACATACGCAGCCGAGATCTCCCCGACGGAATGGCCCAGCAGCACATCCGGGCTCACACCCCAATGCCGCAGGACGGCCACCAAACCCGCCTGCACAGCGAACAAGCCCGCCTGAGTGAACACCGTCGCATCCACCAACGACGCATCCTCACCCCACACCACCTCACGAAGCGGCCTCGGCAGATGCCGGTCCAGCGCCTCGCACGCCTCGTCGAAAGCGGCCGCGAACACCGGCTCGGCCGCGTACAACTCACGCCCCATGCCCAGCCATTGGGAGCCCTGTCCCGTGAACAGCCATCCCGTCCGCCCGGCGGACACCCGGCCGACCACCGCGTCGGACATGCCGGCCTCGAACGAGGTCAGCGATGCAAGCGCCTCCTCGCGCGACGAGGCGAGGACGACCGCCCGGTGCTCCAGCGCGGCACGCCCGCCCGTCAAAGCCGAAGCCACCGTGGCGACTTCGACGTCCTCCCGCTCGGACCACCACGACGCCAGACGAGCGGCCGAGGCCGTCAGCGCCTCCGGCGACCGCGCCGACAGAGCGATCGCCACTGTTCCGTCAGACGAATCCTTCGACGTCGGCGACTCCAGCGGCTCCGGGACCTGCTCGATGATCACGTGGGCGTTGGTGCCGCTGATGCCGAACGACGACACCGCCGCCCGCCGTGGACGGCCGTCGGTCGCGGGCCAGGGGCGCGCCTCCGTCAGCAGCTCCACCGCCCCCGACGTCCAGTCCACCTGCGACGACGGAGCGTCCACATGCAGCGTCCGCGGCATGACCCCGTGCCGCATCGCCTCCACCAGCTTGATCACACCGGCGACACCTGCCGCCGCCTGCGTATGACCCAGATTCGACTTCAACGACCCGAGATACAGGGGCTCTTGATCCTCCCGCCCCTGCCCGTACGTCGCCAGCAGGGCCTGCGCCTCGATCGGGTCGCCCAACCGGGTCCCGGTGCCGTGCCCCTCCACCAGGTCGACGTCGACTCCCGTGAGCTGCGCGTTGGCGAGCGCGGCCCGGATCACCCGCTGCTGCGACGGCCCGTTCGGCGCCGTCAGCCCGTTCGACGCACCGTCCTGGTTCACCGCCGAACCCCGCACCACCGCCAGCACCGGATGCCCCAGCCTGCGCGCATCCGACAACCGCTCCAGCAACAGCAGACCCGCACCCTCACCCCACCCCGTACCGTCCGCCGCCTCCGCGAACGCCTTGCACCGCCCGTCCACCGACAGACCCCGCTGTTGACTGAACTCCACGAACGTCTCCGGCGTCGACATCACCGTCACCCCACCGGCCAACGCCAACGAGCACTCCCCCGACCGCAACGCCTGAGCCGCCAGATGCAGCGCCACCAGCGACGACGAACACGCCGTGTCCACCGTCACCGCCGGGCCTTCGAGACCGAAGACGTACGACACCCGGCCGGAGACGATCGCGCCGCTGCTCGTGCCCGGCCCGTAGTCGTGGTACATGACGCCCGCGAAGACGCCGGTGCGGCTGCCCTTGAGGGCGATCGGATCGATGCCCGCGCGCTCGAAGGCCTCCCAGGACGTCTCCAGCAGCAGGCGCTGCTGAGGGTCCATGGTCAGGGCCTCGGTCGGGCTGATGGTGAAGAAGGCCGGGTCGAACTGGTCGGCGTCGTGCAGAAAGGCTCCGTGCCGGGAGTAGGTCCTGCCCTCGACGCCCGGCTCGGGGTCGTAGAGGGCGTCGAGATCCCAGCCGCGGTCGGCCGGGAACGCCGAGACCGCGTCACGGCCCTCGGCGATCAACCGCCACAGCTCCTCCGGGGCGGCGACCCCGCCCGGGTAGCGGCAGGCCATCGACACGATCGCGATCGGGTCGTCGTCCGGGACGGTGGTCGCGGGGGCGGTGTCGGCCTCGGGAGCCGCCCGCCCCGCGATTTCCGCCAGGAGGTGCCGGGTCAGTACGTGCACGGTGGGGTAGTCGAAGAGCAGCGTGGCCGGCAGGCGGACCTCGGTCGCGGCGGCGAGCCGGTTGCGCATCTCGATCGTGCTGAGGGAGTCGAACCCCAGCTCGGAGAAGGGGCGTTGCGGATCGAGCGCGGCGGCGTCGTCGTATCCGAGGAGAGCGGCGGCCTGGGTTCGGACGAGGTCGAGGACCATGCCGAAGCGGTCGGCGGGGTCGACCCCGGCGAGTTTCCGGGCCAGGGCGCGCGAGTCTCCCGCCGTCGCGCGTGCGGACCGGCGCCCGGTCCCGCTCCCGCGGAACAGCTCGGCAAGCAGGGGCGCGCGTTGTCCGGCGTGCCGGGCCAGCTGGGGCAGCAGCCTGGCGGCCACGACGACGTCGTCCCCGCCCTCCATCGCCCGGTCGAAGGCCGCCAGGGCCTCGGCGGTGGTCAGGGCCGGGAGTCCGGCCTGCTCGGTGCGGCGCAGTTCCGTCGCGTCGAGCGCGGCGCCCATGCCGACCTCACCCCACAGGCCGAAGGCGATCGACGTGGCCCGGCGGCCTTCGTCCCGGAGGCGTGCGGCCAGGCCGTCGAGGTAGGCGTTGGCCGCCGCGTAGTTGGCCTGGCCCGCCGCGCCGAGCACGCCGGAGATCGAGGACACCAGGACGAACGCGGACAGGTCGCGTGCGTGGGTGAGTTCGGCCAGGTGGTCGGCTGCCGTCGCCTTGGGACGCCAGACCCGTTCGTGCCGCTGTGGTGTCAGTTCGGTCAGCACGGCGTCGTCGAGGACGCCCGCGGCGTGCACCACGGCTCCGAGGTCCGGGACGGTGTCCAGGACGGCGGCAAGGCCGGCTCGGTCACCGACGTCGCAGGCGACGGCCCGCGCCCGTGCTCCGGCAGCGGTCAGCTCCTCCACGAGCCGGGCGGCCCCGGACGCGTCAGGGCCGGAACGGGACAGCAGCACGACCTCAGCGACCCCGTGCTCGACGACCAGGTGCCGGGCGATCGCGGCCCCGACCCCGCCCGTGCCGCCGGTGACGAGCACGGCGCCCGCACCCCAGGCGGGCGGGGCGACGGCGGCAGGCGGAGTGACCGCGGCCGCGCCGAGGTCCGCAGGGGCCGTGGGGGTCGCAGGGGTCGCGGGTGTCGCACGGGTGAGGCGCGGGACGAACCAGTCGCGGCCCCTCAGCCTCCACTCGGGTTCTCCGGAAACGGCGACGGCGTGCCACACCGAGGGCGCGAGCGCGTCGGCGTCGTCCACGTCGGCGAAGACGAAGCGCCCCGGATGCTCGGCCTGCGCCGCCCTGACCAGGCCGGCCACACCGGCCCGCATCGGACCGTCGGACGTGGCGCGGTCGGCGGCGACGATCAGGACGGCGTCGCGCCGGTCCTCGTCCACCAGCCACTCCTGGAGTGCAGTGGTGACCTGCACGACGGGTTCGTCGCCTTCGGCGCGCAGCACGACCACGGCACCACCCGAGGCGGCCAGTGCATCCGCCGCGACCACGGTCACCGGCAGCCGCGACGACAGCCCCGGCGCTTCCGCCGACTCCCCCGGGCCCCCGGTTTCTCCCGGCTTTCCGGGCTCTCCAGGTTCCGGCAGCCGTGCCGGTGTCCACGTGATCCGGTGCAGTACGTCGGAACGGCCCGCGGCGCCGGCGAGGTCGGCCGCGGTGACGGGCCGCACCACAAGCTCGTCCACCTCCCCGACCGGACGTCCGTCCTCGTCCGCCAGCCTCATCCGTCCACCGGCGTCCACGGCGACCCGCAGCCGGGACGCGCCCGCCGCCCAGAGGGTCACGCCGTGCCAGGAGAACGGCAGGGCGGGCCCGCCTTCCGGGTCGGGGCGACCGAGGTGGACCCCGTGCAGGGCCGCGTCGAGCAGGGCCGGGTGCAGTCCGAACGCCTGCGCGTCGGCGTCCTCGGGCAGCGCGATGTCCACGAACAGTTCGTCGCCGCGCCGCCACACTTGCCGTAGTCCCTGGAACGTCGGCCCGTAGTCGTAGCCGTCGGCGGCGAGAGCGGCGTACGGGTCGCCCGTCTCGACCCTTTCCGCCCCGGCGGGCGGCCAGGCAGCCAGGTCGAAGTCCGCGGGGCGGTCGTCCCCGGCCGCGACGGTGCCCTGCGCGTGGCACACCCACTCCCTGCCGTCGTGACGGGAGTGCACGGTCAGCTCACGCCGTCCCTCGTCGTCGGCCCCGCCGACCACGACCTGGATCTGGACACCGCCCCGTTCGGGCAGCACCAGCGGGGCGACCAAGGTGAGTTCCTCGACCCGGTCACAGCCCACCTCGTCCCCGGCCCGCAGGGCGAGTTCGACGAACGCCGTGCCCGGAAGAAGAACCGTGCCGTTCACCGCGTGATCGGCGAGCCAGGGCTCGGCCTCGATCGAGAGGCGTCCGGTGAGGATCGTCCCGCCGGTGTCCGCGACGGATACCGCCGCGCCCAGCAGGGGATGGATCACAGCGACGAGGCCACGGCTGCCGGCGTCCATCCCCCGCTCGGCCGCGGGCAGCCAGTAGCGGCTGCGCTGGAAGGGGTAGGTGGGCAGGTCGAGGTGGCGGGCGGGGGTGGGCAGGTGCCAGTCCACGGAAGCACCGCGCACGTGGAGGGCAGCGGCGGCCCTCAGCAACGTGACCTGCGCCGAGGCGCCTTCCTCGGGGCGGCGCATCAGCGGCGCGAACGCCAACTCGTCTGCCTCGTCCAGGCTTTGACGGGTCAAGGCGGTCAGGACGGCTTCCGGGCCCACCTCCACGAACCGCGTCACACCCAGCCCACGTGCCGTGGCCAGACCGTCGGCGAAACGGACCGCTTCCCGCACATGCCGCACCCAGTAGGCCGGGTCGGTCAGCTCAGCCGACACCACCTGCCCCGTCACGTTCGAGACCACCGCAGTCCTCGGCTCGCGGTAGGTCACGCCGGCCGCGACCTGAGCGAACTCCTCCAGCATCGGCTCCATCAGCCGGGAGTGGAAAGCGTGCGAGACCGACAACCGCGTCGCCCTCACCCCCGCCTCAGCCGCACGGGCCGTCACCTGCTCCAGCTCGCCGACCGCACCGGACACCACGACGGCCCTCGGTGCGTTGACGGCCGCGACGTCCACGGCGGTTCCGTCGATCAGCTCCTCAACACCCTCCAGTGCGGCGGACAGGGCCAGCATGCCCCCGCCGTCCGGCAGGGCCTGCATCAACGACCCGCGTGCCGCCACCAGACGGGCCGCGTCCTCCAGCCCGAACACCCCCGCCGCATACGCAGCCGAGATCTCCCCGACGGAATGGCCCAGCAGCACATCCGGGCTCACACCCCAATGCCGCAGAACGGCCACCAGACCAGCCTGCACAGCGAACAAGCCCGCCTGAGTGAACACCGTCGCATCCACCAACGACGCATCCTCACCCCACACCACCTCACGAAGCGGCCTCGGCAGATGCCGGTCCAGCGCCTCGCACGCCTCGTCGAAAGCGGCCGCGAACACCGGCTCGGCCGCGTACAACTCACGCCCCATGCCCAGCCACTGCGAGCCCTGCCCAGTGAACAACCACCCCGTCCGCCCGGCAGACACCCGCCCCGTGACAGCGACCCCGGCACCCTGCGCATCCGATGCGAACGACCCCAGGCCGGCCAACGCCTCCTCGCGTGAGGACGCGACGACCACCGTCCGGTGCTCCAGCGCGGCACGGCCATGCCTCAACGCCGATGCCACCTCGGCGACTTCGACATCGTCCCGCTCGGCCCACCACGAGATCAGGGCGGCGGCCGACGCCGTCAACGCCTCCGGCGACCGCGCCGACAGAGCGACCGCCACCGGGCCGTGCGAGCGTGCTCGGGGCTGGGTCGACTCACTGTCGTCAGCGGGCTGTTCGATGATGATGTGCGCGTTGGTGCCGCTGATGCCGAACGACGACACCGCCGCCCGCCGTGGACGGTCGCCCATCGCGGGCCAGGGTCGCGCCTCCGTCAGCAGCTCCACCGCCCCCGACGTCCAGTCCACCTGCGACGACGGAGCGTCCACATGCAGCGTCCGCGGCATGACACCGTGCCGCATCGCCTCCATCAGTTTGATCACACCGGCGACACCCGCCGCAGCCTGCGTATGACCCAAGTTGGACTTCACGGATCCCAGATACAGCGGATCCCCGCCGTCCCGGTCCCGGCCGTACGTCGCCAGCAGGGCCTGCGCCTCGATCGGGTCGCCCAACCGGGTCCCGGTGCCGTGCCCCTCCACCAGGTCGACGTCGACTCCCGTGAGCTGCGCGTTGGCGAGCGCGGCCCGGATCACCCGCTGCTGCGACGGCCCGTTCGGCGCCGTCAGCCCGTTCGACGCACCGTCCTGGTTCACCGCCGAACCCCGCACCACCGCCAGCACCGGATGCCCCAGCCTGCGCGCATCCGACAACCGCTCCAGCAACAGCAGACCCGCACCCTCACCCCAGCCAGTGCCGTCCGCCGCCTCCGCGAACGCCTTGCACCGCCCGTCCACCGACAGACCCCGCTGTTGACTGAACTCCACGAACGTCTCCGGCGTCGACATCACCGTCACCCCACCGGCCAACGCCAGCGAACACTCCCCCGACCGCAACGCCTGAGCCGCCAGATGCAACGCCACCAGCGACGACGAACACGCCGTGTCCACCGTCACCGCCGGCCCCTCCAGGCCGAAGGTGTAGGCGACCCTGCCGGACACGACGCTGCCGCCGCTGGTGCTGCCGTCGTCGTCGCCGAGGCCGTAGTCGTGGTACATGACGCCCGCGAAAACACCCGTACGGCTGCCCTTGAGGCTGTTGTGCGGGATGCCGGCGCGTTCGAATGCCTCGTGGGCCACCTCCAGCAGCACGCGCTGCTGCGGGTCCATGATCAGGGCTTCGCTCGGGCTGATGTTGAAGAAGCCGGGGTCGAAGCGGTCGGCGTCGTGCAGGAAGCCGCCCTCGCGCGTGTAGCACTTGCCGTCCGCGCCGGGCTCGGGGTCGTACAGGCCGTCGAGGTCCCAGCCGCGGTTCGTGGGGAACGGCGAGACCGCGTCGCGGCCCTCGGCGATCAGCCGCCACAGCTGCCCGGGAGTGGCGACGCCGCCGGGGAACCGGCAGGCCGCCGACACGATCGCGATCGGTTCCCGCGCGGCTGCGAGGTGCGCCTCATGCGCTTCGCGCAGCTTCTCGTTCTCCATGAGGGAGTTGCGAAGTGCCTCGACCAGCTGGTCAACCTGGGTGTCCACGAGTCCTCGTGTTCTGCTCGGTGTGCTCGACTCTGTGCGCGGCCGGGTGGCTGGACCTGGCCCTGTGCCGGCCAGGCCCTGTGCTTGGACCTGGTCCCGTGCCCGGCGTGTGCTCGGCCGTGTGCCCGCGACCGTGTGCGGCTCAGCCCAGCGAGCGCAGGTACTCGACGAGCACCTTCATGAACAGCTCGGGTTCTTCGAGGTGCGGGCCGTGGCTCGACTCCTCGAAGATCTCCCAGCGCACGTCGGGGATCAGGTCGAAATAGGGCTGCACCGCGCCGACGGTGACCTCGTCGTGGCGTCCGGAGACGAGGAGGGTGGGAACCTCGATGCGCGGCAGCAGGTCGATGACGGACCAGTCCCGCAGGGTGCCGACGACGTGGAACTCGCTCGGTCCGTTCATCGTGAAGTAGACGGTGGGATCGTTGGCGATCTCCATCAGCGAGGCGGTCAGCTCGGTCGGCTTGTCCGGCAGCCGGCAGACATGACGGTCGTAGAAGACGTTCATAGCCTCCAGGTAGGCGGGGCTGTCCGTCGTGCCCGCCGCCTCGTGGGCGAGCAGAGTCTCGTTGACGCCGGGCGGCAACTGGGCGCGCAGGGCCTTGAGCTCCTCCTTCCACGCCGGGTAGGAGGCGGGCGAGTCGGCGACGACGAGGCCGCGCAGGCCCTTCGGCCGCCGTGCCGCGTAGGCGGAGGAGAGCATGCCGCCCCAGGACTGGCCGAGGAGCACGAAGTCGTCCGCGATCCCGAGCGCGTGGACGAGGTTGTCCAGCTCCGCCAGGAACAGGTCGACCGTCCAGAAGTCCGCGCCGGCCTGCGGCAGGTGCGTCGAACCGCCGTTGCCGATCTGGTCGTAGTGCACGACGGGCCAGCCGTGCTCGGCCAGCGCGGCGAGACCCAGGAGGTAGTCGTGGGTGCTGCCCGGACCGCCGTGCACCAGCACCACGGTCGGCCGGTCGACGGTACGGTCCCCGGTGACCCGGTACCAGGTCCGGTGAGGCCCGAAGGGGACGGTCCCCCGGGCACTCGGTGGCAGCGCCATACGACTTCTCCTTCCACGCCGGATGCGGCGCGCGGACGTGCCGTACCCGTCGGCGGCCGACGGGCGCGGCGCGGCGCGCACGGTCGTGAGGTCAGGTCCTGCCTCGGTTGCGACGGTAGTGACGGGGGCGGGGCCGACGGACCCGCTGCGGCCCCCTGTAGGGGGCGACGCTCCCCCTACAGCTGCCCGACCCAGTCCTCGACGACGCCGGCCGTGGTCCCGGCGTCGTCCTGGATGAGGGTGAAGTGGCTGCCCGGCGCGGCACGCAGTTCGTGGTCCGGGTCCCACGGGCGGGCCCTGAGGTCGCCCGGGTCGCCCTCGTACTGGCCACGGTCCAGGAAGTCGCCGGTCGCGCTGACGAACAGCACCGGCGCGGACACGGCGTCGAGTTTGAAGTCCGGCAGGATGTCGAAGTAGCGGCTCATCGCGGACAGCCGGGTGCTGTCGTAGCGGCCGACGGTCTGCTCGACCTCCAGCAGGCTTCGCGCGAGCCGCTCCATGCCGACCACCATGGCCTCGTCCTGCACCCGGTAGCTGTCCAGGAGGACCACGCCCGCCGGCACCACGCCGTGCACCTGCTCCAGGTGGTACGCGGTGGCGTAGGCGATCAGCCCGCCGGAGGAGTACCCGAGCAGGACGAACGGCCGGTCCGGTGCGGAGTCGAGCACGTTGTCGGCCATGGTCCGGACGACCGCCTCCGCCGAGGCGGGCAGGGGCTCACCGGTGGCGAACCCGGGCAGGGCCAGGGCGGAGACCGGCCGGGCACCTCGCAGGTGCGACGCCAGTCTCGCGTGCTGGTGGAGGCCGCCGCCCGCCATCGGTGTCGAGACGCACACGATCCGCGGGCTTCCCGGGCCGTCGCCCAGCCGGGCCGACGCGAGGGGGGTCGTCATCCCCTCGGTGTCGAAGCTGTCGCGCAGTTCGGCCACGGAGCGCAGGAGACCGAACGCCTTGCCGACCTTGCCCGCCAGCACCGCCTCACGGAAGAGGCCGCTGAGCGAATCGGCGTCGCCCGCGGGCTCGGGAGCGCCGACCGTTCCCGCGGCGGCCTCGGAGGCTTCGCCGGTCCGTGCGCCGACCCGTGCGCCGGACTCGACGCCGTCTCCACCGTCCGCACCGACAACGCCAGTGATAGCGGTGACGGTGGTAGCGGGGGCGGTGACAGGGCCGGCGGCTGCCAGTTCGGCCTGGACGAGCGCGGCGAGCTGCTCCGGGTTCTGCCCGTCGAAGACGGCCATGGCCGGGAGTTGCAGCCCGAGCGCCTTGTTGAGCTGATTGCGGAGGTCGATCGCGGCCAGCGAGTCGAACCCGGACTCCAGGAAGCCGCGTCGGGGATCGACGTCGGCCTCGTCGTCGAAGCCGAGCACCGTGGCGACCGTCGCGACGACGAGGCGGCGCAGCTCGGCCAGCTGCTCCGGTCCGGACGATTCACGCAGCCGTCGTCGCAGCGCTTCGTCCCGGACCGGCCCACCGCCGGGCCGCGCTGCCCTGGGCGCCGGTACGAGGGCGCGGAGCATCGGATGCGGGAGCTCGGGCAGCCGGCGCAGTGCCGGGAGGTCCACGTGCATGGACAGCACCGCCGGCCGTCCGGCAGCCACGGCGGCGTCGAGGTCCGCGAGTCCCTCCTGCTCCGTCAGCGGCGGCATGCCCGTGCGGCGCATGCGCTGAAGGTCGACGTCGGTGAGCCACTGGCTGAGCCCGGTCTCGGTCTGCCAGAGCGCGTAGGCGATGGAGGTGGCGGGCAGCCCTCGCGCATGCCGATGCGCGGCCAGAGCGTCCAAGAACACGTTCGCCGCCGCATACGCCGACTGCCCA
>NZ_JBICXC010000018.1:0-46326 GCF_043200075.1 Streptomyces sp. NPDC048481 | reverse complement strand
ACACCCCACCAAATGCCGCGCCACCAACGCACCCAACCCACCCGTACCACCCGTCACCAACACCGTCCCCCCACCCCACACCACACCCCGCCCGGGAGTCGCCTTCTCCATGCGCGGTACGAGCCAGGCGCCCGTGCGGTGGGCCAGTTCTGTCTCCCCGGAGGCCACGACGGCCTGCCACGCCTCGGAGTCGAGATCTTCGGGGTTGTCGACGTCCGCCAGGACGAAGCGTCCGGGGTTCTCCGCCTGCGCCGCCCGCACCAGGCCCCACACGGCGCCGGCCGCGGGGTTGTGCGGACCGTCCGGTCCCATGCCGCCGCGGGTGAGCACCACCAGGGTGCCGTCCGCCCGACGCCCGTCGGCGAGCCAGCTCTGTACGGCGTCGAGCGCGGCCTCGGTCGCGGCGGCGGTGATCGCGGGGACGTCGTCTCCGTCACGGGGCGTGCAGTCGCACACCACGATCGGCGCGTCGGCGGCCGCCAGACCGTCCGGGGTGACGGCCTGGACCGGTCCGGAGCCCTCCCGCGTCCCCATCGTGACCGGTTTCCAGACCACCCCGAAGAGCGCGTCGGCGCCCGGGGTGGGGGCGGCGGCCGAGAAGTGGTCGGCCGCCAGCGGCAACGAGGCCACCGAACCGATGGTGGCCACCGGCTGTCCGCTCTCGTCGGCGACGAACACCGCGGAGGCGGGCCGCCCTTCACTGCGCTCGATACGTACCCGCAGGGCCCGTGAGCCGGAGGCGTGCAGTGCGACGTCGGTCCAGGTGAAAGGCAGGAAGGTCTGTCCCTCCGCCTCCTCGTCCCCGGCGATCAGGTCGATGTGCAGGGCGGAGTCGAGCAGTGCCGGGTGCAGACCGTAGCTGTCGGCGTCGGCGGAATCGGGCAGGACGACCTCGGCGAAGACGTCGGTGCCGCGACGCCAGGCGGCGCGGAGGTTCCGGAACGTGGGGCCGTAGCGGTAGCCGCGTTCGGCCAGCCGTTCATAGCCTCCCTCGACCGGAATGGGCTGGGCGCCGGGAGGCGGCCACGCCGCAAGATCGAACGCGGCCGGGACGTCGGCCGTCGACAGCACCGCCTCGGCATGGCAGATCCACTCGCCGCTGTCCCCGCCGTCCCCGCTGTCGCCGGTCCGCGAGTACACGCCCACGGCGCGCCGTCCCGAACCGTCCGCCGCGGCAACGCTCACCTGTATGCGGACGCCTCCCGACGCGGGAACGACGAGCGGGGTCCGCAGCGTCAGCTCCTCCAGGGTGGAGCATCCGACCTCGTCACCCGCCCGGACGGCCAGCTCCACGAAGCCGGTTCCCGGAAAGATGATCGTCCCGTTGATGTCGTGGTCGGCGAGCCACGGCTGAGCCTCGGCCGAAAGCCGTCCGGTGAGGACGACGCCCCCCGTCCCGGCGACCGCGACCGCCGCCCCCAGCAACGGGTGACCGGTCGGTGACTGACCCACCCGCCGTGGATCGGCGCCGGCGAGGTGCGGCTCCTGCCAGAAGCGGCGGTGCTGGAAGGGATACGTGGGCAGATCGAGGTGGCGGACCGGGACGGGCAGGTGCCAGTCCACGGAGACACCGGACACGTAGAGGGCGGCGGCCGCCGTGAGGAGGAGGGTGTGCGCCGTGGGAGCCTGCGGCTTGGGGCGGCGCATCAGAGGGACGAGGGTCAACTCATCCACGTCGTCGAGGGTTTGGCGGGCGAGCGCGGTCAGGACCGCCTCCGGGCCGACCTCCACGAACCGGGTCACACCGAGCGTTCGGACCGTAGCCAAACCGTCGGCGAAACGGACCGCTTCCCGCACATGCCGCACCCAGTGGCCGGGGTCGGTCAGCTCCGCCGACACCACCTGCCCGGTCACGTTCGAGACCACTGCCGTCGTCGCCTCGTCGTAAGTCACGCTCGCGGCGACCTGCGCGAACTCATCCAGCATCGGCTCCATCAGCCGGGAGTGGAAAGCGTGCGACACCGACAACCGGGTCGCCCGCACCCCGGCCTCAGCGGCACGGGCCGTCACCTGCTCCAGTTCCGCGACCGGACCGGACACCACAACGGCCCTCGGTGCGTTGACGGCCGCGATATCCACGGCCAGTCCGGAGATCAGCGACGCTACCTGTTCCGGGCCGGCGGACAGGGCCAGCATGCCCCCGCCGTCCGGCAGGGCCTGCATCAACGACCCCCGCGCCGCCACCAGACGCGCTGCATCGTCCAGCCCGAACACCCCCGCCGCGTACGCAGCCGAGATCTCCCCGACCGAATGGCCCAGCAGCACATCCGGGCTCACACCCCAATGCCGCAGTACTGCCACCAGACCAGCCTGCACAGCGAACAAGCCCGCCTGCGTGAACACCGTCGCATCCACCAGCGACGCATCCTCACCCCACACCACCTCACGAAGCGGCCTCGGCAGATGCCGGTCCAGCGCCTCGCACGCCTCGTCGAAAGCAGCCGCGAACACCGGCTCGGCGCCGTACAGTTCACGGCCCATCCCCAGCCACTGCGACCCCTGCCCCGTGAACAGCCACCCCGTCCGCCCGGCAGACACCCGCCCCGTGACAGCGACTCCGGCACCCTGCGCATCCGATGCGAACGACCCCAGGCCGGCCAACGCCTCCTCGCGGGACGAGGCGAGGACGACGGCCCGGTGTTCCAGCGCGGCGCGTCCGTGCGTCAGCGCCGAGGCGGCCTCGTCCACCTCCACCTCCTCGCGTCCGGACCACCACGTCGCCAGACGGGCGGCGGACGCCGTGAGGGCCTCCGGGGTTCGAGCCGACCAGGTCAGCGCCACCGGCCGTCCGGTCCTCGGAACGGAGACCTCCTCTTCCTCGGGGACCTGTTCGATGATCACGTGGGCGTTGGTGCCGCTGATGCCGAACGACGACACCGCCGCCCGCCGTGGACGATCACCCACGGCAGACCAGGCCCGCGCCTCCGTCAGCAGCTCCACCGCGCCCGCCGACCAGTCCACCTGCGACGACGGAGCGTCCACATGCAGCGTCCGCGGCATCACACCGTGCCGCATCGCCTCCACCAGCTTGATCACACCGGCGACACCCGCCGCCGCCTGCGTATGACCCAGATTCGACTTCAACGACCCGAGATACAGAGGCTCTTGATCCTCCCGCCCCTGCCCGTACGTCGCCAGCAAAGCCTGCGCCTCGATCGGGTCGCCCAACCGGGTCCCGGTGCCGTGCCCCTCCACCAGGTCGACCTGGTCCGCGCCGACACGGGCGTTGGCGAGCGCGGCCCGGATCACCCGCTGCTGCGACGGCCCGTTCGGCGCCGTCAACCCGTTCGACGCACCGTCCTGGTTCACCGCCGAACCCCGCACCACCGCCAGCACCGGGTGCCCCAGCCTGCGCGCGTCCGACAGCTTCTCGACCAGCAGCAGACCGACGCCCTCCGACCAGCCGGTGCCGTCGGCCGCCTCCGCGTACGACTTGCACCGGCCGTCGGCTGCGAGTCCGCGCTGCCGGCTGAACTCGACGAAGGTGTCCGGGGTCGCCATCACCGTCACTCCGCCGACCAGGGCCAGGGAGCACTCCCCCGACCGCAGCGCCTGCACCGCCAGATGCAGGGCCACGAGCGACGACGAGCACGCCGTGTCCACCGTCACCGCCGGCCCCTCCAGGCCGAAGACGTAGGAGATGCGGCCGGAGGCGACGGCGCCGGTCGCGGCGTTGTACGGATAGTCGTGGTACATGACTCCCGCGAAGACACCCGTGCGGCTGCCCTTCAGCGTGCCGGGGTCGATGCCGGCGCGTTCGAACGCCTCCCAGGACGTCTCCAGCAGCAGGCGCTGCTGCGGATCCATGATCTGGGCTTCGTTGGGGCTGATGCTGAAGAACGCCGGATCGAACGACCCCGCGTCGTGGAGGAAGCCGCCCTCGCGGCAGTAGGACTCCCCTTCAGCGCTCGCCTCGGGGGCGGAGCAACCGCCGCCGTCCCAGCCGCGGTCGGTGGGGAACGGCGACACCGCGTCGCGGCCCTCATCGACCAGTCGCCACAGCTCCTCCGGGGACGTGACGCCACCCGGGTAGCGGCAGGCCATCGACACGATGGCGATGGGCTCGCGGCTGTCCGCGGTGACCTGCCGCAGTCGCCCACGCAGCCGCTCGGTCTCCTTGACGGAGGCGCGCAGCGCGGTGACCAGCTTCTCGTCGGTTCCTGTCATGACAGTCTCACGCATCCTCGGCGACGTCGTCGAAGTCGGCGCCTTCGAGCGCCAGGTTGATCAGGGCGTCCGCGTCCAAGGCGTCGACGTCCACGGCGCCGGAACCGGCGCCGTCGGTCGGTGCGCCGGCGGAGGTGGCGGTGGTGTCGGGTCCGGAGCGACCGGCGAGTTGGAGCAGGGTGTCGAGCAGCCCGGCGTCGCGCAGCCGGGCGAGGGGGATGCTCTGCAGGGCGGAGCGCACGTCGTGTTCCGCGGTGTCGTCGGACTGCCCCTCGGGGAAGAGCTGTTCGGCGAGGTGCGCGGCCAGGCTCGCGGTGGCCGGGTAGTCGAAGCTGAGCGTCGCGGGCAGCCGCAGACCGGTTGCCGTGCTGAGCGCGTTACGGAACTCGACGGCCGCCAGCGAGTCGAATCCCATGTCGCTGAACGGGCGTTGCTCGTCGATCGCCTCGGGGCCCGGGTAGCCGAGCAGCGTTGCGGCGTGTCCGCGGACCAGTTCGGAGATGTGTCCGAGCCGCTCGGCAGGAGCGAGGACGCCCAGCCGGTCGCGCAGCGCGGCTCCGCGGTCGGCGGTGGCGGCCTGGCGGCGTCCCGGCGCACGGATCAGGCTGCGCAACAGGTCGGGTACCTCGCCCTCGCCGGACGCGGAGGTGTCGAGCAGCATGGGGACGAGCAGAGGCGCGCCGGATCTGGTGGCCCGTTCGAAGAGTTCGGCGCCCTGCTTCTCGCTGAGTGGCTCGATGCCGGCTCTGCGCAGGCGCTGGAGTTCCGCGTCGCCGAGTTCGCCCGCCATGCCGCCGTCGAGCGACCACAATCCCCAGGCCAGGGACTGGGCGGGCAGCCCGGTGGCGTGACGGTGTGCGGCGAGAGCGTCGAGCAGTGCGTTGGCGGCGGCGTAGTTCCCCTGCCCCGGCGCGCCGAGCACGCCCGCGGCCGAGGAGAAGACGACGAAGGCCGACAGGTCCAGGTCCCGGGTCAGTTCGTGCAGGTGCAACGCGGCGTCGGCCTTCGGCCGGAACACCGTGTCGACGCGCTCGGGCGTCAGCGACGCGAGCACACCGTCGTCGAGCACGCCGGCCGAGTGGACGACCGCGCTGAGCGGGGCGTCCTCGGGTACGCCGGCCAGGACCTCGGCGAGCGCCGCACGGTCGCCGACGTCGCACGCGGCCACCCTGACATCGGCGCCCAGTGCGGTCAGCTCGTCGACGAACTCCGCCATCCCCGGCGCATCCACCCCCCTGCGTCCCACCAGGGTCAGGTTCCGTACGCCTCGTTCGGCGACGAGATGCCGGGAGAAGAGCCGGCCCAGGTTGCCCGTCGCGCCGGTGACGAGCACGGTGCCGGCGCCGAATCCGGCAGCCACCGGGGGTGTCGTGTCCGGTGCGGAGGGCGTCGGAGTGGTCGTGGCGCGCAGCAGCCGAGCGGCGAAGATCTCCCCGTCGCGGAGGGCCAGCTGGGATTCGTCCAAGTCGATCAGCATGTCGAACGGGAGCCCGTCGCCGTTCCGGCCGGTCCTGACGCCGCTGCTGGTGTCGGTACCGGTGTCGGTGTCGGTGTCGGTGTCGGTGTCGGTGTCGGTGTCGGTGTCGACGAGGACGATCCGGCCCGGGTTCTCCGCCTGCGCCGAGCGCACCAGTCCACGGACGGCAGCCCCTGCCAGGTCCGGCACCTCCTCGCCCGCGACGGCGACGGCGCCGCGTGTGAGAACGACGAGCGTCGATTCCGACGTCCGCGGGTCGGCGAGCCAGCCCTGCAAGGCCGCGAGCGCAGCGTGCACAGCCGCGCGGGGCTCCCCGTCGCCGGTGCGCAGCACGACGTGATCCGGCACCTCGCCGGCCGCGGGCAGCTCGGAGAGGTCGACCGTCGGACGTCTCGTCGCCGTCCCAGCGGGCGACGCGAGGCGCCCGCGCGAGACCCACCTCACCTCGTACAGCCCGTCCCCGGCCGGCGCGGCAGCTTCCAGGTATTCGGGTGACAGCTCGCGCAAAGCCAAGGAATCGACGGAGAGCACCGGCAGCCCGGTCGGATCACATGCCTGAAGCCGTACGCCGGTCCCGTCGAGGGTGAGACGGACCCGCAGCTGGGTCGGCCGTACCGCCAGCAGGGCGACCCCGGACCAGGCGAACGGCAGCCGTACGGTCGCCGCTCCGTCGTCGACGTCGTCGTCGCCGCCGCCGCCGCCGCCGCCGAGCAGGGCTACAGCGTGCAGCGCGGCGTCGAGCAGGGCCGGGTGAACCGTGTGTCCGGAGACGTCGATCTCCTCCGGCAGCACGACTTCCGCGTACACGTCGTCGCCGTGCCGCCAGGCCGCGCGCAGCCCTCGGAAGGCGGGGCCATACTGCAACCCGAGATCCTGCAGCTCCGCGTATGCGTCGGACACGTCGATGGACGCGGCACCGGTGGGGGGCCAAGTGTCCAGTGCGGCGGGCGCGAGGGCGGGAGCGGTTGTCCTTGTGAGGGTTCCGGTGGCGTGGGTGGTCCAGGGTGTTTCGGTGTCGTCGGCGGGTCGGGAGTGGATGGCGAGGTCGGCCTGCTCACCGGCGGTCGTGACCTGGACCTGCACATCCCGGTGACCGTGGGCGGGCAGGGTCAGGGGCTGGGCGATGATCAGTTCGCCGACCTCGGTGTAGTCGGTGACCTCGGCGGCGTGCAGTGCCATGTCCAGCAGGGCCGTCCCCGGCACGAGGACGACCCCGGCCACCGCGTGATCGGCCAGCCACGGGTGAGTGCTCACACCGATCCGGCCCGTCAACACCGTCGACACGCCGTCAGCGGTCGTCACCGACGCCGCCAGCAGACCATGACCCGACTCCCGCAGGCCGGCCGCACCCACTCCGACGGACACCTGCCCGGCACCCGACCCGGACACGGGCTCCGACAGCCAATAGCGGCTGCGCTGGAAGGGGTAGGTGGGCAGGTCGAGATGACGGACGGGGGCGGACAGGTGCCAGTCGACGGTTACTCCGGACACGTGCAGCGTGGCGGCTGCCGTGAGGAGGAGGGTTTGCGCCGTGGGAGCCTGCGGCTTCGGGCGGCGCATCAGCGGGGCGAAGGTCAACTCGTCCGCTTCGTCGAGGGTTTGGCGGGCGAGTGCGGTCAGGACCGCCTCCGGGCCCACCTCCACGAACCGGGTCACACCCAGCCCGTGTGCCGTGGCTACACCGTCGGCGAAACGCACCGCCTCCCGCACATGCCGCACCCAATAGCCGGGATCGGTCAACTCCGTCGAGACGACTTGCCCCGTCACGTTCGAAACCACCGCAGTCGTCGGCTCGCGATACGTCACCGTCGCGGCGACCTGGGCGAACTCCTCCAGCATCGGCTCCATCAACCGGGAGTGGAAAGCGTGCGACACGGACAACCGGGTCGCCCGCACCCCCGACTCAGCCGCTCGGGCCGCCACCTGCTCCAGATCCGCGACCGGACCTGACACCACGACGGCCCTCGGTGCGTTGACGGCCGCAATATCCACGGCAATGCCGGAGATCAGTTCCCCAACACGTTCAGGGCCGGCGGCCAGGGCCAGCATGCCCCCACCGCCTGGCAGGGCCTGCATCAACGACCCGCGTGCCGCCACCAGACGGGCCGCATCCTCCAGCCCGAAGACACCAGCCGCGTACGCAGCAGAAATCTCCCCGACCGAATGGCCCAGCAGCACATCCGGACTCACACCCCAATGCCGCAGAACGGCCACCAGACCAGCCTGCACAGCGAACAAGCCCGCCTGCGTGAACACCGTCGCATCCACCAACGACGCGTCCTCACCCCACACCACCTCACGAAGCGGCCTCGGCAGATGCCGGTCCAGCGCCTCGCACGCCTCGTCGAAGGCGGCCGCGAACACCGGCTCGGCCGCGTACAACTCACGCCCCATGCCCAGCCACTGCGAGCCCTGCCCCGTGAACAGCCACCCCGTCCGCCCCGCAGACACCCGCCCGCTGATCGCACCGGTCCCCTCCGAAGCGAACGCGGCCAAACGTGTCAGCGCCTCCTCGCGGTCGGCGGCGACGACCACCGCCCGGTGCTCCAGCAGGGCACGCCCATGCGCCAACCCCGAAGCCACCTCGGCGACTTCGACATCGTCACGCCGGGACCACCACGACGCCAGCCGGGCAGCCGAAGCCGTCAGCGCCTCGGGCGAACGCGCCGAGAGGGCGAGGGCCATAGAGGTCTCACTCGTGACATTGGCGTCTGCCTCGGCCGGCGTCGGCGTCCCCGTCGACGTCGGCGTCGCCTGCTCAATGATCACGTGTGTATTGGTGCCGCTGATGCCGAACGACGACACCGCCGCCCGCCGTGGACGGTCGCCCGTCGCGGGCCAGGGTCGCGCCTCCGTCAGCAGCTCCACCGCCCCCGCCGACCAGTCCACCTGTGACGACGGCACGTCCACGTGCAGCGTCGGCGGCATGACTCCGTGCCGCATCGCCTCCACCAGCTTGATGACGCCCCCGACGCCCGCGGCCGCCTGGGCGTGCCCCAGGTTGGACTTCAACGAGCCCAGATACAACGGTTCCTGGCCGTCCCGTCCCTGCCCGTAGGTCGCCAGCAAGGCCTGCGCCTCGATCGGATCACCCAGCCGGGTCCCGGTGCCGTGCCCCTCGACCAGGTCCACGTCCGCCACGGTCAAGCCCGCGTTGGCGAGCGCGGCCCGGATCACCCGCTGCTGCGACGGCCCGTTCGGCGCCGTCAGGCCGTTGGACGCACCGTCCTGGTTCACCGCCGAACCCCGCACCACCGCCAGCACCGGATGCCCCAGCCTTCGCGCGTCCGACAGCCGCTCCACCAGCAGCAGTCCGACGCCTTCCGACCAGCCGGTCCCGTCGGCCGCGTCCGCGAAGGCCTTGCACCGCCCGTCCGCGGCGAGCCCTCGCTGGCGGCTGAACTCCACGAAGGTCTCCGGCGTCGACATCACCGTGACGCCGCCGACCAGGGCCAGGGAGCACTCACCCGACCGCAGGGCCTGGGCCGCCAGGTGCAGGGCGACTAGCGAGGACGAGCACGCCGTGTCGATCGTCATCGACGGGCCTTCGAAGCCGAAGGCGTACGACACCCGGCCGGATGCGATGGCGCCGGTCACCGTGTTGTGGGGGTAGTCGTGGTACATCATGCCCGTGAAGACGCCGGTGTCGCTGCCCTTCAGCGTGCCCGGGTCGATGCCGGCGCGTTCGAAGACCTCCCAGGAGGTCTCCAGGAGCAGGCGCTGCTGCGGGTCCATGATCAGTGCCTCGTTGGGGCTGATGCCGAAGAAGTCGCCGTCGAAGAGGTCGGCGTCGTGGAGGAAGCCGCCGCTGTCGACGTATGAGGTGTCCGGCGCCGTACGGCTCGGATCCACGAGCCGGGCGATGTCCCAGCCGCGGTCGGTCGGGAACGGGGAGACGGCGTCGCGGCCCTCGGCGACCAGTCGCCACAGGTCCTCAGGGGAGGTGACGCCGCCGGGGTAGCGGCAGGCCATGGACACGATGACGATCGGTTCGTCGTCCTGGGGGGCGGGTGTGCGGCGTACCGGCGTCGCGGCGACGGCGGTCGGGCCCGCGGCCTCCTCCCGGAGGAGCCGTGCCAGCACGGCGGGCTCGGGTTGGTCGAAGACCAGCGTGGCGGGCAGCCGCAGGCCGGTGGCGGTGTTGATGCGGTTGCGCAGTTCCACGCCGGCCAGCGAGTCGAAGCCCATGTCCCGGAAGGCCTTGGTCGCCTCGATGGCGGCCGGGTCCGGATACTCCAGTACGGCCGCGGCCTCGCGCTGGACCAGGGCCAGCAGCGTCTGCTCCCACTCGGCCTCCGGGACGTCCTGGAGCAGGCGGCGCAGGCCGGACGTGTCGCCGGCCCGTGCGCTTCCGGCCCGTCGGCGGCGGACCGGGGCCAGCGTACGGAACATCGCGGGCAGCGACTCCGGGTCACGGCGGAGTTCCGCGAGGTCGAGGCGGATCGGTACGACGAGGGCCGGGGCGCAGTGCAGGGACGCGTCGAGCATGGCGAGCCCCTGCTCCGCGCTGTGGCCGAGGAGCGCACCGGACCCGGCCGCTTCGTCGGTGCCGGCCATGCCGTCGGCCACCGCCCACATGCCCCAGGCGAGGGAGAGGCCGGGCAGCTCTTGAGCGCGCCGGGTCTCGGCGAGCGCGTCGAGGAGGGTGTTCGCCGCCGCGTAGTTGCCCTGGCCGGGGGCGCCGAGCAGGCCTGAGGCGGAGGAGAACATCACGAACGCCGACAGGGGGATGTGGCGGGTGAGTTCATGCAGGTGGAGTGCGGCGTCGGCTTTGGCGGCGAGGACGACGTCCAGTCGCTCCGGTGTCAGTGCGGGGATCGCACCGTCGTCGAGTACGCCGGCGGCGTGGACGACCGCGGTCAGCGGTGCGTCGGCCGGGACCGCCGCAAGGAGGTCCGCGACCGCGTCACGATCCGACAGGTCGCAGGCAGCGGCGGTGACCTCCGCCCCCAACTCCCTCATACCCGCCATTAGTTCGGCCGCCCCCGGGGTGTCCGGGCCGCGACGGCCGACGAGCAGGAGGCGACGTACACCGTGTGCGGTCACCAGATGCCGGGCGACGCGTGCGCCGAGCGCGCCGAGGCCGCCGGTGACCAACGTCGTGCCCTCCCCGGCGAAGACGGGGGGCCTTTCGGCCGGGACGGCCAACGGCGTCAGTCGCGCGGCGAGCAATCGGGAACCGCGCAGAGCGAGTTGGGGCTCAGCGGTCGCCAGTGCCAGGCCCAGGACCCCCACTCCGGTGGCACCGCCGCCTACCTCTTCGTCGCCTCCGACCTCACCGCCGACGACGAGGTCGGGGTCGAGGTCGGGGTCTGCGTCGATCAGGACGAAGCGGTCCGGGTTCTCGGACTGCGCCGAGCGGACCAGCCCCCAGACAGCGGCTCCCGCCAGGTCGGCGACCGGCTCCCCGGCGGCGCGGACAGCCCCCTCGGTGACCACGGCGAGGGTTGCCCCTGCCAGTCGCGGCTCCGAAAGGAAGCGTTGCAGCACGGTGAGGACGTCGGCGGTGCGCGCATGGACCTCCGCTACGACGTCCCGGTCGCGCGCTCGCATCGTCCGCAGCACCACCACCCCGGTAGGCGCGTCCGCCGGGCCGACCTTCTCCCACTCCTGGACGGCGACCGGCTCCAGCGGCGTCGCGACCGGAACCCAGCTCTGCTGGTAGAGCGGCGGCGTCGCGTCGGACCGCCGGTCCAAGCCCGCGAGCGGGCGCAGCGAGAGGGCGTCTGCCGTGGCCACCGCGTGGCCTGCCTGGTCGGCGACGGTCAGCGCGACCTCGTTGACGGCGAGGGGCCGGATCCGCACCCGGAGCGCGCCGGCCCCGCTTCCGTGCAGCTCGAAGCCTGACCAGCTGAAGGGCAGCGCCGCCCCGCCTTCGTTCGCCGAGGAGAGGACGACAGCGTGCAGGGCGGCGTCGAGCACGGCGGGGTGCAGGCCGAACCCGGCCCCGTCCCGCACGTCCGCGAGGGCGACGTCGGCGAAGATCTCGTCATCGAGCCGCCAGGCCCGGCGCAGCCCCTGGAACACGGGACCGTAGCGCAGCCCCGCCTCGGCGAGGTCGGGGTACAGGGCCCCGACGTCGATGGACTGTGCCCCGACGGGCGGCCATTCGACGCCGAGCGCTTCCGCCGCGGCCGAGGTGGACGACACGGCGGCGGACAGCGCTCCCGAGGCGTGCCGCGTCCACTGCCCGGCGGTGTCCGCCCCGGCGGGGCGCGCGTGCACGGCGACCGGGTGCAGACCCTGCTCGTCGGCCGGCCCCACCGTCACCTGGACCTGAACGGCGCCCGTTTCGGGCAGCACCAGCGGTGCGTGCAGGGTCAGTTCCTCGACCCTGCGGCAGCCGACCTGGTCACCCGCCCGCACGGCGAGCTCCAGCATCCCGGTACCGGGGAAGAACACCTCGTCTCCGACGCGATGGTCCGCGAGCCACGGCTGCGTCTCGACGGACAGCCGGCCCGTGAGCAGAGCACCTCCGGTGTCGGCGACGCTCACCGCCGCACCGAGCAAGGGATGCTCGGCGGCGTCGAGTCCGGCCGCGCCGACATCGGTGACCGACACGGTGGGCTCGACCCAGTAGCGGCTGCGTTGGAAGGGGTAGGTGGGCAGGTCGAGGTGACGGGCGAGGGCGGGCAGGTGCCAGTCGACGGATACACCGGACACGTGGAGGACGGCGGCCGCGTTCAGCAAGGTGGCCTGGGCCGAGATGCCTTCCTTCGGTCGGCGCATCAGCGGGACGAAGGTCAACTCGTCCGCACCGTCCAGGGTTTGGCGGGCCATCGCGGTCAGGACCGCCTCCGGGCCCACCTCCACGAACCGGGACACACCCAGCCCACGTGCCGTGGTCAGACCGTCGGCGAAACGGACCGCTTCCCGCACATGCCGCACCCAGTGGCCGGGGTCGGCCAGCTCCGCCGACACCACCTGACCGGTGACGTTCGAGACTACTGCCGTCGTCGGCTCACGGTAAGCCACGCTGGCGGCGACCTGGGCGAACTCCTCCAGCATCGGCTCCATCAACCGGGAGTGGAAAGCGTGCGAGACCGACAACCGTGTCGCCCGGACTCCGTGCTTGTCAGCCCGCTCGGCCACCTGCTCCAGATCCGCGACCGGACCTGACACCACGACGGCCCTCGGCCCGTTGACGGCCGCAATATCCACGGCAAGCCCGAAGGTCAACTCCCCGATGCCTTCGAGGCCGGCGGACAAGGCCAGCATGCCCCCACCGTCCGGCAGGGCCTGCATCAACGACCCCCGCGCCGCCACCAGACGCGCCGCATCCTCCAGCCCGAAGACACCAGCCGCGTACGCAGCCGAAATCTCCCCGACCGAATGGCCCAGCAGCACATCCGGACTCACACCCCAATGCCGCAGAACAGCCACCAGACCAGCCTGCACAGCGAACAAGCCCGCCTGCGTGAACACCGTCGCATCCACCAGCGACGCATCCTCACCCCACACCACCTCACGAAGCGGCCTCGGCAGATGCCGGTCCAGCGCCTCGCACGCCTCGTCGAAAGCAGCCGCGAACACCGGCTCCGCGCCGTACAGTTCACGGCCCATCCCCAGCCACTGCGACCCCTGCCCCGTGAACAACCACCCCGTCCGCCCGGCAGACACCCGACCGGTGAGCGCACCGGCCCCCTCCGAAGCGAACGAGGCCAAACGTGTCAGCGCCTCCTCGCGGTCGGCGGCGACGACCACCGCCCGGTGCTCCAGCAGGGCACGCCCATGCGCCAACCCCGAAGCCACCTCGGCGACTTCGACATCGTCACGCCGGGACCACCACGACACCAGCCGACGAGCGGAAGCCGTCAACGCCTCCGGCGACCGCGCCGACAGGGTCAACGGCAGCGGGCCGTCGCAGCTTGGTGCGCCCACCGTCTCTGCCGTCTCGACCGACTCGGCCGTCTCAGCCGTCTCAGTCGGCTCATCCGGCGCGGCCGCCTGCTCCAGGATCACGTGGGCGTTGGTGCCGCTGATGCCGAACGACGACACCGCCGCCCGCCGTGGACGTTCGCCCTCCGTCGACCAGGCCCGTGCCTCGGCCAGCAGTTGCACCGTCCCCGACGACCAGTCGACCTGTGACGAGGGAGCGTCGACGTGCAGTGTCATCGGCATCACACCGTGCCGCATCGCCTCCACCAGCTTGATCACACCACCGACGCCCGCCGCCGCCTGCGTGTGTCCCAGGTTCGACTTCAACGACCCCAGATACAGCGGCTCCCGGCCCTCCCGCCCCTGCCCGTACGTCGCAAGCAAGGCCTGCGCCTCGATCGGATCGCCCAGCCGGGTCCCGGTGCCGTGCCCCTCGACCAGGTCCACGTCGGCGGGTGACAGACCGGCGTTGGCGAGCGCGGCACGGATCACCCGTTGCTGCGCCGGACCGTTGGGCGCCGTCAGCCCATTGGACGCACCGTCCTGGTTGACCGCCGAACCCCGCACCACCGCCAGCACCGGATGCCCCAGCCTGCGCGCATCCGACAGCTTCTCGACCAGCAGCAGACCGACGCCTTCGCCCCACGCGGTCCCGTCCGCCGCGTCCGCGAACGGCTTGCAGCGGCCGTCGGCCGCGAGGCCGCCCTGTTTGCTGAAACCGACGAAGGCCCCGGCGGTCGACATGATCATGACTCCGCCGGCCAGGGCCATGGAGCACTCACCGGCACGCAGGGCCTGTGCCGCGAGGTGCAGCGCGACCAGCGACGACGAGCACGCGGTGTCCACGGTCACCGTCGGCCCTTCGAAGCCGAAGGTGTAGGCGACGCGCCCGGCGAGCACGGATGCCGCCGTGGACGTCGCCTGGTAGGTCTGCGCGAGTTCGGGTGCGCCTTCGAGCAGGTAGCCGTAGTCCTGGAGGCCTGAGCCGATGAAGGTGCCGACCGGCATGCCCTTCAGCGTGTGGGCGTCGATCCCGGCGAGTTCGAAGGCCTCCCAGGCCGTTTCGAGCACCAGTCGCTGCTGGGGGTCCATCGCGACGGCCTCGCGCGGCGAGATGTCGAAGAAGCCCGGCTCGAACAGTGCGGCGTCGGTGACGAACCCGCCCCGGGTCACCGCGCTCGCCTCCGTCTCGTCGCCCATGCCGTCGGGCCCCGTGCCGTCGGGCTCGGCCGGGCCGTGGGGAACGATCGGGTCCGCGGGGCCGGCGGGATCCGCCCCGGACGCGTGCGGTGCCGCCGAGGTCCGCCAGCCGCGGTCGGCGGGGAAGTCCGACGTCGCGTCGACGCCGTCGCGGACCAGGTGCCACAGGTCGTCGGCCGAGGTCACCGAGCCGGGGTAGCGGCAGCTCATCGCGACGATGGCGATGGGCTCCTGATCCCGGGACTCGGCTTCGGCGAGGCGCTGCCGGGTCCGTGCGAGGTCGGCCGTGACCCGCTTGAGGTAGTCGAGGAGCTTGCCGTCAGAGGACATCGGTTCCGCCGCTTCCTTCGGGTCAGTTGCTCGCGCCGAGACCGAGCTCACTGTCGATGTAGTCGAAGACGTCGTCCGCGCTGGCGGACTCGAGCCGGTCGGTGAGTTCACCGCCGTCGGCGGGCTGGTCGAGCGAGGTGAGCAGTGAGCGCAGCCTCGCGGTCGCCCCGGACGCCTCCAGGCCGGCCGGCGTCATGGACTCGATCGCCCGTTCCAGGCCGGCCAGGTGCTCGCCGAGCAGTGCGGCCGCCTGTTCCGCCGGGTCGGGGCAGAGCCGCGAGAGGATGTGCTCGGCCAGGGTGGCGGGGGTGGCGAAGTCGAAGGCGAGCGTGCTGGGCAGTGCGAGTCCCGTGGCCTTGCCGAGCCCGCCGCGCAGCTCGACCGCCGCGAGCGAGTCGAAGCCGAGGTCGACGAAGGGACGGTCGAGACTGAGCGCCGAAGGGTCCGCGTAGGCGAGGACGGCCGCCACCTGGGCGCGTACGGCGTCCAGGACCGCGTGGAGCTGACCGGCGGGCGGCAGCGAGGCCAGCCTTCGCGTGAGTTCGGTGGTACCGCCCTCTCCCTCGGCCTGGCCGCCGCCGAGCGCGGCGCGCACCTCGGGCAGGGTGTCGAGCAGCGGTCGTGGCCGGGCGAGGGTGAAGGTGGGCGCGAACCTCTCCCAGTCGAAGGCGGCCACCACCTGGTGCGCCGGAGCACCCTCACCGGCGTGGCCGAGCGCCGTCAGGGCGGTCGCCGTCGCCATCGGGGGTGCTCCGATGCGCCGCATGTAGTCCGCCGCCTCGGCGTCGAGCATGCCGGTGTCGAGGGGTCCCCAGGCCATGGCCGTGGCGGGCCTGCCGCGTCGGCGCCGGTCCTGTACGAAGCCGTCCAGGAAGGCGTTGCCGGTGCTGTAGGCGGTCTGGTTGACGCTGCCCCACACCGCCGCGCCGGACGAGAACACGACGAAGGCGTCCAGGGGACGGTCGCCGACCGCCTCGTCGAGCGCCAGCGTGCCGGCCGCCTTGGCCCGGATCACGTCGACGAACTCCTCGGCGGACAGCTCGGTCAGTGGCGCCAACCGCTGCGACTGGCCGGCTGCGTGCACCACGGCGGTGAGCGGCCGGTCGGCGGGAACGCCGTCGACGAGACGTCGCAGACCTCCGGTGTCGGTGGCGTCGCACGCGGCGAGCGTCACCGGAGTACCGGCGGCGGTGAGCTCCTCCGCGAGCGCGGCGGCCTCGGGCGAGGCGCCGCCGCGACGGCCGGCCAGGACGATGTGCTCGGCTCCGTTCGCGGCGAGCCAGCGGGCGACCTCGCCGCCCACGCCTCCGGTCCCTCCGGTCACCAGGACGGTTCCGCGCGGCCGCCAGCTCGCCTTGATCGGATCCGGCGCCGGGGCGTGCCGCAGCCGCCGGCCGTACGGCGTTCCACCCCGCACCGCGACCTGGTCCTCGGTGCCGTCGGCCAGTACGCCGCAGAGCGCGTCGACGTCGGCCTCGCTGAACGCGACGGGCAGGTCGATGATCCCTCCCCATACCTCGGGGTGGTCGAGCGCGGTGCCGACGGCGACGCCCCACAGGGATGCCTGGTCGAGCGCGCCCAGTTCCCCGGGGTCGGCGACGGCGACGGCTCCGGTGGTCAGGAACCACAGCCGCGTGGCGAGCCCGACGTCCACGACGGCCTGCACGGTGGCGACGCTGACGAGCAGACCGTGCGGCGCGGCGGGCGGGTCCCCGGCGCGCCGCTCACCACCGAGCAGGGAGACGATCCCCGCCGGGGCGGGCTCCTCTGCCAGCCTGGCGAGCAGCAGGCCCGCGATGTCCTCACGGTCCGCTTCGGGTACGTCGATGACGGTCAGCCGGGCTCCTCCGCGGGCCAGGCCGCAGAACACACGGCAACCGTCCGCGTCGTCGCTCCCGGCCGGTACGAGCAGCCACCAGTCCCCGGTCAGCTCCGCGGGCCCACGGCCGTCCAGCTCCTCCCAGCCGACCTCGTAGCGCCACTGGTCGAGCAGTTGCCGCGCCCGATCCTCCGGGCCCCGGGTGGCCGTCGGCGCGTCGGGCCAGTAGCGGCTGCGCTGGAAGGGGTAGGTGGGCAGGTCGAGGTGGCGGGCGGGGGCGGGCAGGCGCCAGTCGACGGATGTACCGGACACGTGGAGGGCGGCGGCCGCCGTCAGCAAGGTGGCCCGCGCCGAGGTGCCCTCTTTGGGGCGACGCATCAGCGGGGCGAAGGTCACATCATCGGCTTCGTCGAGGGTCTGGCGGGCCATCGCGGTCAGGACGGCCTCCGGACCGACCTCCATGAACCGCGTCACACCCAACTCCCGCGTCGTGGCCAGGCCGTCCGCGAAACGGACCGACTCGCGCACATGCCGCACCCAGTAGGCCGGGTCGGTCAGCTCCGCCGACACCACCTGACCGGTCACGTTCGAGACCATCGGGACGCTCGGCTCGCTGTAGGTCACCGTCGCGGCGACCTGCGCGAACTCCTCCAGCATCGGATCCATCAACCGGGAGTGGAAAGCGTGCGAGACCGACAACCGCGTCGCCCGCACCCCCGCCGCAGCCGCACGGGCCGCCACCTGCTCCAACTCCCCGACCGCACCGGACACCACGACGGCCCTCGGCCCGTTGACGGCCGCGACGTCCACGGCAGTACCGGAGATCAGCTCGCCGACGCCTTCGACACCTGCGGCCAGCGCGAGCATGCCTCCGCCCTCCGGCAGGGCCTGCATCAACGACCCCCGCGCAGCCACCAGACGCGCCGCGTCCTCCAGCCCGAACACCCCCGCCGTGTACGCGGCAGAGATCTCCCCGACCGAATGGCCCAGCAGCGCATCCGGGCTCAGGCCCCAGTGCCGCAGCACTGCCACCAGCCCCGCCTGCACAGCGAACAAGCCCGCCTGCGTGAAGACCGTCGCATCCACCAGCGCCGCGTCCTCGCCCCACACCACCTCACGGACCGGCGTCGGCAAGTTCGCATCCAAGGCGTCGCACGCCTCATCGAAGGCAGCCGCGAACACCGGTTCGGCGTCGTACAGTTCGCGGCCCATCCCCCGCCACTGCGAGCCCTGCCCGGTGAACAACCACCCCGTCCGCCCGGCAGACACCCGACCGGTGAGCGCACCGGTCCCCTCGGACGCAAACGAGGCCAAACGTGTCAGCGCCTCCTCGCGGTCGGCGGCGACGACCACCGCCCGGTGCTCCAGCAGGGCACGCCCATGCGCCAACGCCGAAGCCACCGCGTCGACTTCGACGTCGTCACGCTCGGTCCACCAGGACGCCAGGCGGGCAGCCGAAGCCGTCAGCGCCTCCGGCGAGCGGGCCGACAGCGCCAGCGCCACCGGGCCGTGACAGACATGGCCGGTCTCGTGTGACGTCAACTGCTCGTCGACGACGGCTTGTTCGATGATGACGTGCGCATTGGTGCCGCTGACCCCGAAGGACGACACCGCCGCCCGCCTCGGGCGGTCCTCTCCTGCAGGCCAGGCTCGCGCTTCCGTCAGCAGTTCGACCGCTCCCGCCGACCAGTCCACCTGTGACGACGGCGCGTCGACGTGCAGCGTCCTCGGCATCACGCCGTGCCGCATCGCCTCCACCAGCTTGATGACGCCGCCGACGCCCGCCGCCGCCTGTGTGTGTCCCAGGTTCGACTTCAACGACCCCAGGTACAGGGGCTCTTGACCCTCCCGTCCCTGTCCGTAGGTGGCGAGCAAGGCCTGTGCCTCGATCGGATCGCCCAGCCGGGTCCCGGTGCCGTGCGCCTCGACCAGGTCCACATCGGTCGCGTTCATGCCCGCGTTGGCGAGCGCGGCCCGGATCACCCGCTGCTGCGCCGGGCCGTTGGGGGCCGTCAGACCGTTGGACGCGCCGTCCTGGTTGACCGCCGAACCCCGCATCACGGCCAGCACCGGATGCCCCAGCCTGCGCGCGTCCGACAGCCGCTCCACCAGCAGCAGCCCCGCGCCTTCACCCCACCCCGTGCCGTCCGCCGCCTCCGCGAAGGCCTTGCACCGACCGTCCGGTGACAGGCCCCGCTGCCGGCTGAACTCCACGAAGGCGTCGGGTGCGGACATGACGTTCACGCCGCCGGCGAGGGCGAGCGTGCACTCGCCCGAGCGGAGCGCCTGGGCCGCCAGGTGCAGGGCCACGAGCGACGACGAGCACGCCGTGTCCACCGTCACCGCCGGGCCCTCCAGGCCGAGGGTGTAGGAGATCCGGCCCGAGACGATGGAGCCCATGTTCGCGTTGCCGGGGTAGTCGTGGTAGACGAGTCCGGCGAATACTGCGGTGCGGCTGCCGCGGGCGAGGGTGGGGTCGATGCCCGCCGACTCGAAGGCCTCCCAGGCGAGTTCGAGGAGGATGCGCTGCTGGACGTCGGACTCGACGGCGTCGCGGGGGCTGAGGGAGAAGAAGTCGGCGTCGAAGTGGTCCGCGTCGTGGAGGAAGCCCCCGGCCCGGGTGTACGTCTTGCCCTCGGCGCCCGGCTCGGGGTCGTACAGGGCGTCGACGTCCCAGCCTCGGTTGGTGGGGAAGGCGGACACGGCGTCCCGGCCCTCGGCGACGAGGCTCCACAACTCCTGCGGGGACGCGACGCCGCCGGGGAACCGGCAGGACATGCCGACGATGGCGACGGGTTCGCGTGCCGCGTCCTTCAGCCTGGTCAACTGCCGCCGCGTGTTCTGCAGTTCCGCGGTCGCCCGCTTCAGGTAGTCACGGAGCCTGTCATCCTGCTGGGGCTGGGATGCTTGGGTCATGGAAGCCGTCCTGACTGAATGACTCGATGCTGGTGAGCGGGCCAGGGTGCCGTTCAGCGCCGGTCGAGCAAGGCGTCGACCGCCTCCACCGTCCGCTTGGCGTTCTCGGCCGGGGAAAGGGTCCGCATCGGTGCGGAGAGAACCTCCACCGACAGGTCGACGTCGGGCCGCTTGCGGTCGATCTCGCCGAGCAGCCGGGGCAGGTCGAAGCTGCCGGCGCCGGGCAGGAGCCGGCCGTCCGCGGAGTCCTCCATGAGGGACACCTGCGGTTCGGCGACGCCGTCGCAGAGTTCGAGTCCGGTGATGTGCCGTCCGTCCAGCCGGTCCAGGGCGGCGAAACCGGTCGGGTCCCGGAAGAAGTGCCAGGCGTCGATCTCCACGCCGCCGTTGGGCCGGTCGGCGTCCAGGACGACCTGTGCCGCGTCCGCGTAGCCGAAGTGCGGGAAGGCCGCGACCGGTTCGAGGGCGATGCGCAGTCCGTGCTCGGCCGCCCGGTCGCAGAGGGTCGCGAACCGCTCGGCGAGCGTCTCCAGCGGGGGCCGGTCGGAGAGTTGCAGGAACACCGCGGACGCCTTGAGGCGGCCGATGCCGAACTCGTCGGCCAGCGCGAACATCGACTCCGCCATCGGGCGGGAGGCGTCGGCGTCGTCCCTGGTGCCCCACCACCAGGTCAGCACCTCGAGTTCGCCGATGTGCAGGCCGTGGCCGTCGAGTACGTCGCGGACCCGGTCGGCGGAGTGGGCGCCGACCAGCTGGGTGAGTTCCTGCGCGTCGAAGCCGATGCCGGTGGAGCCGACGGCGGCCACGGCGGCGGCCCGTTCGGCGAACGGGTGGAGGGCGGGCTGCCCCCAGGCCGCTCCGGTCAGATGGTGGTGGGCGAAGAAGAGACGGCGTTCGCGCAGAAGCGCCACGTGCGAGTCCTGCCGATCATTCCCTCGCTCGTCGGCTCGCTCGTTCGCTCGGTCGTCCGTTCGCTCGTCCACTCGCTCGTCCAATCGTCGGCTGAGGGGCTGTGGCGCCGGTCGGGTCCGGCGCCGGATCGCGGGGCGCGGGGACCTGTCCCGGCCTCGGTCATTCAGCCACCCGGCCGATCGGGGGCGCCAGCGGACCGGACCCCAGATCACGGGAATCGGCCCCCCTAAGAGACCCCGGCCGGGGTCCTGCCGGCTCCTGCGGGGCCCTAGCCTCGTCGCCGAACCCGGTGCTCAGCCGGATGTCCCGACGCTGATGCGATCCAGACGGTTCGGGCCCGGACGGGCTCTTCCCGATTCGATCTCCGCTCGGACTGGCCACGCCGGCCAGCTCCCTCGACGCCCGGAAGGCGTGGCATGACGACACTGCAGAACGAGAAGGTCAGCGCACTGCTCGACCGCCTCTACGAGGACGAGAAGGTCAAGGACGCGGACCCCATCCAGAAGCTGATCGCCGACGGACGGCCGCCGGAGGAGATCGGCCACGAGGCCCTCAACGAGATGTTCGAGGACGCCTACCTGCCGGTGCACCGGGACATCGGCAACCTGATGTACGTGCTGTGCCGCACGCGCAACGTGCGCACGGTGGTGGAGTTCGGCACCTCGTTCGCGGTGTCGACGATCTACCTGGCTGCCGGCGTGAAGGACAACGGCGGCGGCAAGGTGATCGGCACCGAGGTGATGCCGTCCAAGATCGAGGTCGCCCACCGCAACATCGCGGAGGCGGGTCTCACCGAGTACGTCGAGATCCGCGAGGGCGACGCGCTGAAGACGCTGGCGGACCTCGACGGCCCGATCGACCTGCTGCTGCTGGACGCGTGGAAGGACGACAACCTCACCGTCCTGAAGATGCTGGAGCCGGTCCTGGCCCCGAACGCCCTGGTGCTGGGCGACGACGTGAACCTGGCGCGCTGGCTGTGGCAGCCGTACCTGGAGCACGTCAACGGCCCCGAGTACGCCACCGTCGAACTGCCCATCGGTGACGGCCTGGTGCTGTCCACGCGCCTGTCCTGAAGGTCCCGAGCCGGCACGGTCCTGCCACCCGTGCCGCTCGGTCGCCCGTTGACTCCCCGTCGGCACGCCGGTGACGGCGGGGAGTGAACGGCGCCGAGGCTGCCCCTCCTGTCCGGGGACGCCGGCCGATCGCGTCGGGAGGGCGCACGGTCCGGGTCTCGGGGACGTCCTTGACGACGCCGGCGTCAGCGGGCGTCCGCGGACGCGGGCCGCGCGGTCCGGACGTGCTCGGCCGCCTCGGCCGCGGTGTGGGGGGAGGAGAAGGTGAAGGCGCGGGGAGACGGCCCGTGCGCCCGCAGGTCCGCCAGGCGCTCCAACGCCTCGTCGACGGTGGGGAGATGACCGACCGGGACCCACCAGAGCACCAGATGCGCCTCGACGTGCCGCTCGAACCATTCGCGGCGCCGCCGCATCGCCTCCAGATGTCCGCTGCGGTAGGTGAAGTCCCACAGGGCTTCCTGGGTCTGCCACACCGTCAGGTTGACGATCACGTTCTCGCCCGCCGGACGCACGCCGGTGGCGTCGTTCGCGCCCTCTCCCGTGAACCGCCACACGAAGCCGGGCGCCTTGTCGGCCGCGGCGTTGACCGGGTCGAGCATCTCGACGAACGGCGCGGTGCGCGGGTCTTCGAGCGGGTGGCGGAGTGTGGCGACGTTGAGTTGGGCGAGGTGGGCGGCATGCGTGGATGCGGTCATGACGTCATCCCAGCATGGCCGTCTTTTCTATGTCAATCATTATGGTTTTTAGAAGCCTCGATCACTACGCAGCACTCCCCCGGCCTGGCGTCCATACGGGCCCGGACCGCTCCGTCCGTGCCGAGCAGCCCTTCCAGCAGCGCGAGATTCATGCCGCAGACCAGGGGCGGGAAGCGTTCGGCGACGGCGTGGAAGGGACAGTTGCGCATGCGGACGACGCGCTGGGCCTTCTCCGGCGGCCGCGCTCCCTCGCCGGCCTCGCGCTCTTCGCGGTCTTCGCCGCCGCTCCGGCCGTCGGCGCCCTCCAAGTGCGGTTCATAGCCGCGGGCGGCCAGCAGTTCCAGGGCGTCTTCGAGACCGTCGCAGGGCGCGGCCGAGCCGCGCAGTGACTCGCCGCGGCGGCGTGCGGCCGTGCGCAGTCCGTCGTCCAGCCCGGCCTGCTCGGCGGCCTCGGCCAGCAGTTCGGCGGCGGTGCGGTAGTCGCGGGCGGGCAGCGACACCGTCCGCTCGCTCCGCGACCGCGTGTACACCTTGGCGGGACGGCCCGCCCCCGGCCCCGAGCGGCCCGTCAGGCGACGGCTGCCGCTCTCCAGCAGCCCCGCCTCGGTCAGTCTGTCGAGATGGTGTGCGGCGAGCGTGCGCGCGATGCCGGTCGCCTCGGCGGCCTCGTTGCGGCCGACCTCGCGGCCCTGCCCCGACACGTACTCGTACAGGCGACGCCGGACCGGATCCTGCAACGCCGCGATCGCTTCGATGTCCTCCACCCGGCCATTCTATGAACAACACCGGTCGTAGATAGAAGGCCGGGACCGCACGCGAGGCCTGGGACGCACGCGCCCGGACACCCGGCGTCCGGGCCCGGCGCCCGCCACCCAGGGCCCGGCTCCCAGGGCTCTGCTCCCGGTCTGCGACGGCCGGCGAGCGGGGGCCGGCGCCCGGCACCCGGACGCGACGTCGCCGGAGCGCAGTGACGCTCGGGCCGACCTAGGCTGGAAGCAGTGCGGGACACCGGCCTCGGCGGGCGTGGCCGTCCGGACGGAGGCGTGGTGCGTGGAGATGGCAGCCAAGCGGGACGTGCCCACTGCCGTTGTCGTGGTGGACCCGGACGGCTTGGTGAGCGGCTGGAGCGAAGAGGCCCGGCTGCTGCTCGGCTGGACGGCGAAGGACACCGTCGGCCGCCCCCTGGCCGACCTCACGGTCAGTCCGCCGCCGCCCGGCTTCCCCGACGGCTACGGCGCCGGCTCCGACGCCTCCAGGGTCGTCGCCCTGCGTCACCGGGACGGCTCCCCGGTGGAGGTGCTGGTCACGGCCCACCCGTTGACCGGCTCCGAGGGGACGCTCGGCCACGCGGTGACCGTCCAGCGTTGGGGACGTCGCCCGGTGATCGCCGATCTGGCCTTCGAGCAGTGCCCGTTCGCACTGGGCGTCTACGACCCTGACCTGCGGTTCCTCTGGATCAACGCGTCCTCGGGCCGGGTGATCGCGCACTCCGAGGAGCAGTTGCTCGGCAAGAGGTACCGCGAGGTGCTTCCCGAGGTGGACCGCACGCTGTTTCCGGAGCGGGACGACAAGCCGTACACCGACAAGCTGTCCGAAGTGGCGCGGACGGGCGAGCCCGCGCGCCTCATGACCGTGTTCCAGCCTCGCGGCAGCAGCTACGCCACCGCCTGGGCCACCAGCATCTGGCCCGTGCGGGATGCCGAGGGCCGCGTCCGCGCCGTCGCCAACTGGGGCTTCGACATGAGCGCCGAGTACTGGGCTCGGCAGCGTCTGCTCATCCTGAACGAGGCCGGCGGTGGCATCGGCCGCACGCTCGACGTGATCGACACCGCCCGGGAGCTGGCCGCGACCTCGGTGCCGAGGTTCGTCGACCATGTCGGCGTGGATCTCTTCGACGAGGTGATGCGCGGCGAGGAGCCGCCCTCCGTGTCCGCGTTCGCCCCGGACGAGGCGATCGGGCTCAGCCGCGCCGCCCAGGGGAGCGTGGGGGACGACGCCGGCCCGCCTCCCGGCCCCACGGTGCGGGTCACGCACGCGGCCGGTTCCGTCGCGGCTCGCTGCGTGATCACCGGCAGGTCCACGGTCGAGCTCGCCGCCGAGCCGGGCGAGGGCGGCGAGTGGGCCTTCGGCCCCGGGCTCGCGGCCGATCCCGCCCACTGGCCGCCGGGCAACCCGGTGATCGACGAGTCCCTCGCCGTGGAAGGGCTGACCGGCCGGATCACCGTGCCGCTCCGGGCGCGGGGCGCGCTGCTCGGAGTCGTCACGTTCTCCCGCAGCCGACGGCCCGAGGCGTTCACCGCCGACGATCTTATCCTCGCCGAGGAGCTGACCGCCAAGGCGGCCGTCGCCATCGACAACGCGCGGCGGTACTCGCACGAGCGCACGACCGCGCTGACCCTGCAACGCAGCCTGCTGCCGCAGGGGTTGCCGAACCAGGAGGCCGTCGAGGTGGCGTTCCGCTACCTGCCCGGCGGCGCCGGGGCTGAAGTGGGCGGCGACTGGTTCGACGTCATTCCGCTGTCCGGCGCCCGCGTGGCCCTGGTCGTCGGCGATGTCGTCGGGCACGGTCTGCACGCCTCGGCCGGCATGGGCCGGCTGCGCACGGCGGTACGCACCCTCGCCGACGTCGACCTGCCGCCCGACGAGCTGCTGACACATCTGGACGACCTGGTCCTCCATCTCGGCGGCGACCTGCGGCCCGACGGTCACTTCCAGCCGACCGGCGAGTCCGGCGCCACCTGCCTGTACGCCGTCTACGACCCCGTCTCCCGCCGGCTCACCGTGGCGAGCGCCGGGCATCCGCTCCCCCTGGTCATAGCCCCGGACGGCACCGCCGCCCCGGTACCGGTCCATCCCGGACCGCCGCTCGGCATCGGCGGGCTGCCGTTCGAGTCGGCCGAGCTGGAACTCCCCGAGGGCAGCCTCCTCGCCCTCTACACCGACGGGCTGCTGGAGAGCCGTGAGCACGACGTCGACGAGCGCGTCGCCCAACTGCGGCGCGCACTGGACCACTCGGTCACCTCGCTGGAGGCCCTGTGCGACACGGTGATCGACGTCATGCTTCCCGAGCGCCGCACCGACGACGCGGCCCTGCTGCTCGCCCGCACCCACGTGCTGGCTCGTCACCACGTCGCCGACTGGCAGGTGTCGCCCGACCCCGGACAGGTGCCGCTCGCCCGGAAGTTCGCCGTCGAGCAGGTGGACGCCTGGGGTCTGGAGGAGGCGGCGTTCGTCACCGAACTGGTCGTCAGCGAGCTGGTCACCAACGCCATCCGCTACGGCGAGCCGCCGATCAGGCTGCGGCTGATCCGCGACAGTTCCCTGATCTGCGAGGTCTCCGACTCCAGCAGCACCGCCCCGCACCTGCGCCGGGCCCGCGCCTTCGACGAGGGCGGCCGCGGCCTGCTGCTCGTGGCGCAGCTCACCCAGGGATGGGGCGCCCGGCACACCGCCGACGGCAAGACCATCTGGTGCGCGCAGGCCCTCCCCCAGGGCCGGGACGCCACTGACGGGTGAGCGGAGGGCGGCAGGCGCCGCCGGTCCCGCTCGGCACGGCTGTCACCCGAACGGCCCCCGCCCGGTCGGCGCAGGTCGCCCGGACGGGGTCTCCTGGGAGGAGAACGGCATCCCGCCAAGGAGGCCAATCATGTACGAGATGCGTCCGGGACCCGACCAGCCCGGCACCGCCGTGGTCTGGCACGTCACCGCCAAGCAGGCAGCCATCGCCCTGTGCGGGCAGAAGCTCGCCGACCGTGCGGACACCGCGGAGGATGAGCAGGCACGTCACTGTCCCCCGTGCATGGCTTCCTTCGCCCAGCTCGTCACGGCCAAGGCGGTCTGAGCCCGCCCCACCCGTGCACCCGACGTCCGACACCGCCCCGACGGCGGACAGGCGGACGCCTCACCGGCCCCCGCCGGACGCCTCACCCTCGCCCGCCTGACGATCAGTCGTGACGACATTCGTGACGATCGGTCGGTCGGTCGGTCGCGAACGCGGACCGGACCAGTTCTACGACTCGGACGCGGACACGGAGGTGGACGGGGCCTCGGGCGCCGGCGCGGGTTTCGCTCCCGGCCCCGGGGCCGCCAGGACCTGGCCCGGCGCGGTGATCCGGTGCCCGGAGGCGCAGGTCACCGCGGCGCTGACCGGGCTGCCGCATTCCTGGTGGAGCAGGGAGATCGTGGCCGCGCCGGACGGGACGATCCAGCGCTCGGCCCAGTCGTTGAGGGCGATCAGGACGGGCAGCAGACTGCGCCCCTTGTCCGTGAGCCGGTACTCGTCCCGACCGCGCGCGCCGGGAGCCCGGTACCGGGTCTTCTCCAGGATGCCGTCGGCGACGAGGTCGCGCAGACGGGCGGACAGCACGCTCGGGCTGATGCCGCAGTGACGCTCGAAGTCGTCGAAGCGGCGGGTGCCGTAGAAGGCCTCCCGGATGATCACACCCGTGGTCCGCGGGCTGAGGGAGCGCAGGGCGAGGTTGATCGAGTCGGGCTCGATGTCCCACGCGTCCCGCTGCCACCGCTGCGGATGGCCTGCCGTCGCTGCTTCGGCTTCGTCGCTCACGTGTCCCTCTCCTGTGCGTTGCCCGAGTCTAGCCGCCACCCCCCGCCTGACTACGGCATTGCGGAGCCAGGAGGAACGGGTGCTCGGGCGCACCGTGCGGCACCCGGTGCGACACGACGAGCGCGCGGTTGCGAGGCGGCCCGCCCGTCTCCCGCCGACGTCGCCTCGCCGGAGGGCCTGACAGGATGAGGCCGCGGCCTGTCGGTCTAATAGCTGTCGTAGGTCGGCTCACCGTTGGGCCGGTACACGGCGACGACGGTGCCGCCCTTCGTCGTGGAGACGCTGACCGGCTCCAGCGCCGTGGGGATCGCCCCGTCGGCGAACAGCCGCTTGCCGGTGCCGATGATCACCGGATGGATGGTGAGCCGGAACTCGTCGACGAGACCGTTGCGCATGAGCGTCTGAGCGAGGTCGCCGCTGCCGACGACGTTGACGTCGCCGCCGTCGGACGCCTTGAGCCTGCGGACGGCTTCGACGACGTCGCCCTCGAGCAGTGTGGAGTTCTCCCATTCGACGGACGTCAGGGTCCGGGACGCCACGTACTTGTCCATGCCGTTCATCCGCGCGGTGAACGGGTTGCCCGGGTCGGCGGTCGGCCAGTAGGACGCGAAGATCTCGTACGTCTTGCGTCCGAGCAGCATCGCGTCGGACTGCTCGTACCAGCCGGCGATGGCCGCGCCGACCTCGTCGTCGTCCACCGGCTTCTGCCAGCCCCCGTGCGCGAAGCCGCTCTCGGGGTCCTCGTCGGGACCACCGGGGGCCTGCATGACGCCGTCCAGCGTCAGGAACGTGCAAACGATGATCTTGCGCATGGTGCGCTCCTTTCGTTGCGAGGTAGACCACGCGGTCGCCGGAAACTCATCGGCGCGCTCCTGCGGCGCACGGCTGCGCCGGGCGAGGGGTCGTCGGCTCGCGTCACGACGTTCCTGTGCCCTCCCTCATGGTCCGGGCGCGGCGCGACGCCCGCGAACCGCGCAGCCCGTCGGAGTGGCGGGCCGGCGGAGTGGCGGGCCGGCGGAGTGGTGCGTCGCCGATGTCACGGCCGTGTGTTCCCGTCGGCCGCAGCGGTCGGCGGCTCCGGCGGCCGCCGGTAGGCTGCGCTCGTGCGCACGGTCGAGGTTCTGCTGGACGAGACGGCGGACGCGGCCGTCCGGGAAGCCTGGCGGCGGCTCGCGGAAGCGGGTCTGCCCAGTCAGGCGCGCCACCGCTCCCCCACCAACAGTCCGCATCTCACCCTGGCCGCGTGCCGGGAGCTGACCGCCCCGATCCGCTGGGAACTCGCGGCCGTGGCCGCCTCGTTGCCGCTGGCGGTGCGGTTCACCGGGGCGGTGAGATTCGAGCGGCCCACCTCGGTCCTGGCCTGGGCGCTGGACCTGGACGCCCCGCTGGCGGCCCTGCACCGACGCGTGTGGGAGGCGGTCACCTCCGACGGCGGGCCGCAGACCCTCAACCCCTTCCACGAGCCCGGGCGCTGGAGCCCGCACGTCACCCTCGGCCGGACCCGGCGGGCGGGGGCCTTCGCCGACCGGCGGATCCCCGGGCTGCTGCCGGCGCCGCCCGTGTCGGTCCGCCTCACCACCTTGCGCAGCTACGACACCGAGACCGGCGCCCTGGAGGTGCTCCGGCCCCGTCCCTGAGCCGCCGGCCGGCCGACGGCGGTCTCGTGTCGGCCGCCGCGCCTGCACAGCGCGTGGGCCGATTCCCCGGGGGGACAATGCTCGCGTGGAGGCAGACCGGGCACCGGAGAAGACCGCCGACGGCCACTACGTCGTCATCAAGGGACGGAAATGGCGGGCGACCGATCCGGCCGTCCCCGAGGAGATCGCCGCCCGTCTTCGGCGTCACCTCATGTCGGCCCGTCGCGCGGTCCGCGCGGCGACGACGGGCGAGGACGCCCGAGCCGAGCGGGAAGCGCGCGCCCGCGTGCACCGGGCGAAGGTCGCGTTGGGGGAACGGGGCGCCGCCTGGTGGGAGCAGACCGACGACGAGCGCCGCCGGCGCTGGGAGGAAGGGCTTGCGAGTCTCGACGCCGATGCGGGGTGAAGGGCCGGGAAGACGAGTGGTGCCCGTGGCGCCCGTGGGGCCGCCGAGGCGTCGTACAGGCCGCGGCCGGCGGGCCGACGGCGGTGATCGATCGGGGCTCGGGGCACGGGCAGCGCGGGCGGACCCGTGACTAAGCGGGGCCCGGAGTGCTAGAAAGGCCGGATGGGAGACCGTTTTGCCCGGCTTCGGCACATACCGCGGATGAGTGCGGCGGCCCGCAAGGGCACGCGCACCGTCGCGGGCCAGATGTTCCTGATGCAGGTGACACTGGTGGTGCTGCTCGTGGCGTTCGCCGTCTTCGCACTCGTCCTGCAATCGGAGCGGCACACCAACGCCGAGGCGAAACGGAGATCCGTAGCCGTCGCCCAGACCTTCGCGCACTCCCCCGGCGTGCTGTCCGCCCTGCGCTCGCCGGACCCGACGAAGATCCTTCAGCCCCAGACGGAGGCCGGCCGCAAGTCGGCGGGCGTCGACTTCGTCGTCGTCATGAACACGAAGGGGATCCGGTACACCCATCCCCTGCCGGACCGGATCGGGAAGCGGTTCGTGGGAAAGATCGGGCCCGCGCTGCGGGGACAGGTCTACACCGAGAGCGTGCACGGTCCCCTCGGCGAGGAGGTCCAGGCCACCGTCCCCATCCGTGACGACCGGGGACAGGTGGTCGCCCTCGTCTCCGCCGGGCTGAAGGTCAAGAACGTGACCGGCCTCGTCGAGCGCCAGATACCGATCATCCTGACGGCCGGCGCGTGCGCCCTCGCGGCGGCCACCGCCGCCACGGTGCTGGTGAGCCGGCGGCTGCGGCGGCAGACGCACAGCCTCGGGCCGAACGAGATGACCCGCATGTACGAGCACCACGACGCGGTGCTGCACTCCGTGCGCGAAGGGGTCCTCATCGTCAACGACGAGGGGCGACTGCTCCTCGCCAACGACGAGGCCGTACGGCTGCTGGAGCTGCCTGCGGACGCGGAGGGCCAGCTCGTGTCCCGGATGTCGTATCTCGAACCGGAGATCATGGCCCTGCTCAGCTCCGGCCGCGAGGCCAACGACGAGGTGCACCCCTCCGGATCGCGGCTGCTGGTGGTCAACCAGAGGTCCACGGGGCGCGGATCGGGCGGCCCCGAGGGCACCGTGGTCACCCTGCGCGACTCGACGGAACTGCAGGCCGTGTCCGGCAGGGCCGAGATCACCGGTGAACGGCTGAAGCTGCTGTACGACGCCGGACTGGGCATCGGCACCACCCTCGACGTCGTGCAGACGGCCGACGAACTCGCCCGGATCGCCGTCCCCCGCTTCGCCGATTTCGTCACCGTGGACCTGGCCGACGCCGTGCTGCACGGCGAGGAGCCGGCCGCCACGGCGAAGGGCATGAGGCGGGTCGCCGTCTGCGGCATCCGCGACGATCACCCCCTCTACGAGAAGGACCGGCTGATCGACTTCCTGCCCTCCACGCCCCAGGCGCGCGGCTACGGCACCGGCCGCTCCGAGCTGGTGGCCGACCTGTCCACCGCGACGGGCTGGCATCTGCAGGACCCCGAACGCACCGAACAGATCGTGGACTACGGCATCCACTCGCTCATCGCGGTGCCCATCCAGGCCCGCGGGGTCATGCTGGGCATGGTCAACTTCTGGCGCTCCGACGAGCACAAGCCCTTCGAACAGGAGGAGCTGTCCCTCGCGGAGGAACTCGTGGCCCGCGCCGCGGTCAGCATCGACAACGCCCGCCGGTACACGCGCGAGCACGCCCTGGCGGTCACCCTCCAGCGCAGCCTGCTGCCGCAGGGCCTGCCCGAGCAGAGCGCCCTCGACGTCGGCTACCGCTACCTGCCGGCGCAGTCGGGCGTGAGCGGGGACTGGTTCGACGTGATCCCGCTGCCGGGCAGCCGCGTGGCGCTCGTCGTCGGCGACGTGGTCGGCCACGGACTGCACGCCGCCGCGACCATGGGGCGGCTGCGCACCGCCGTGCACAACTTCTCCACGCTCGACCTGCCGCCCGACGAGCTGCTGAGTCACCTGGACGACCTGGTCGGGCGCATCGACCAGGACGAGGCCTGCACGGACGAACCCGCCGCCGTCGTGGGCGCCACCTGCCTCTACGCGATCTACGACCCGACGACGCTGCGCTGCACGATGGCGCGGGCCGGGCACCTGGCGCCGGCGGTGGCCGATCCCGACGGCAACGTCACCTTCCCCGACCTGCCGCCGGGTCCGCCGCTGGGGCTGGGCGGCATGCCCTTCCAGACCGCCGAGCTGGACATCGCCGAGGGCTCCCAGCTCGCCCTCTACACCGACGGTCTCGTCGAGGACCGCACCCGCGACCTCGACGAAGGGATGGAACTCCTGCGCAAGGCCCTGGCGGGACACCCCGAACGCGCCCCGGAGGACAGCTGCCGGGCCGTCCTGGGCTCCCTGCTGCCCGAGAACCCCACCGACGACGTGGCTCTGCTCATCGCCCGCACCCACGCGCTGCCGCCGGACCGGATCGCCGAGTGGGACGTGCCGCCGGATCCGGCCGCCGTCGCCTCGGTGCGCGCCAACGCGACCGGCAAGCTCGACGAGTGGGGCCTGTCCGAACTGGCCTTCAGCACGGAACTGGTGCTGAGCGAGCTCGTCACCAACGCCGTCCGCTACGGCTGCGGGCCCATCCATCTGCGGCTCGTCCACGACCGCACCCTGATCTGCGAGGTCACCGACGGCAGCAGCACCTCGCCCCATCTGCGGTACGCGGCGACGACCGACGAAGGCGGCCGGGGCCTGTTCCTGGTGTCGCAGCTGACCGAACGCTGGGGCACCCGCTACACCCCCCAGGGCAAGGTCATCTGGGCCGAGCAGGCCCTGCCGGACCACTGACCGGTCCTGCGCCCGGCACGCGGTACGGCGGCCCCGTCGCGTCCCCGCCCGCCCGTCTCAGCCGGTCGGCTTGAGGGCGTGGCCGCAGACGGTGCAGACCAGGGCCGGCGCGAGAAGCGTCCACGAGTGGGTGAGCAGACTCGCGACCAGCAGCAGGAGCCCCAGCCCCCACAGGCGGGGGTTGCGCACCAGCCGTCGCAGCGGCCGGCCCGGCACACGGTTACGGGTGAACGCGTAGAAGCCCAGCGAGCCCACGCCCACGGAGGCGAGGACGACCAGTGCCCACGCGACCAGCAGCAGCGAACCGAACGCCATGCCCCTCCGTCCAGCGCCCTCCCGGACGCCCCGTCCCTCGCCGGCCCTCCGCCGGACCGTCCCACCCAGGACGGAACACTACGCCGGACGAGCAGCGCCTCGCGCGCCCGGTGAACGACAAGCGCCGCTACGGCGGTCGGGCGGCCCACCCGCAGCGCACGAGGGCGCGGCGCTTTCGTCGCCCGACTCGGTGCTGCGCGCCCGGGCCCTCGCGATGCCCCGCAGGGCCCGGCGCGATGCTGCTCGCTCCTCGGTTCAGCTTCGCCTGCGGCGCAGGAGCACGAATCCGACGGCCGTCAGCCCACCGGCGGTGAGGCCGAGACCGAGGCCGACGTCTCTGCCGGAGGGGCCCGTGTCGGTCGCTCCGCCGAGGCCGCCCTGAACGCCGCGCGTGGGTGTGACGACGGGCCGGGGCACGGCCGTCGGGGCACCGATGGAAGAGCGGTGGGGCAGGGCTTCGCAGGCGATCCCGTCGTCCGGCCCCTGGTCCTCGTCGAGCCGGTCGGGGTCGGTGGGGTCCTGGTCGAACACCGCCTGGGCGTCCTCCTGGAAGGCGAAATCGCGGCAGTCGAGGTCCCGGGCCTGCGCGGTCCCGGCCAGTGGGCTGATGCAGATGATCGCGGCGGCTATGCCTGCGAGGGGAGCACGGTGCGACATGGACGTCTCCTCCCGGTCCCTGTGGGATTCCGTTGCTCCGACGCTAGGAGACGTCCGGCGCATCGGCGCGAGCACATGGGCCATGCAGGTGAGCGGGTGTCACGTGCAGCCGCGGCGCCGACCGGTGACGGCGCGCGCCGTTCGCGTGGGGGTCGGCCACGGCGTCGGCGCCGGGGTAGGGGTCCCGGCGGTTGTGCGATCCGTGTCGCCTAACTCCGCCGTCCGGGGTACTCGCCCGCGCATCGGACCGTCGGGTGCGCACCCGGTGCGGCCCGACGTGAGCACACGGACCGGAACGGACGGGAGGGACCGCGGTGTCGAGCACGCAGTCGCACCAGGAACCGGTGGGCGAGCTGGTGCAGCGAGCCTCACAGCAGCTGACCGAGCTGGTGCGGGGTGAACTGAGGCTGGCCCAGGCGGAGATGAAGGAGAAGGGCAAACTCTACGGAAAGGGCGGCGGCCTGTTCGGCGGTGCCGGTGTCGTCGGCTTCCTGACGCTGGAGGCGCTCGTCGTCACGGTGATCGCCGCGCTCGCGGTGCCGCTGCCGGTGTGGGCCGCGGCACTGATCGTCACCGCGGTGCTGGGTGTGATCGCCGCGGTGCTGGCCATGAGGGGAAAGAAGGAGATGGACCGCGCCGCGCCACCCGCGCCCGAGCAGACCATCGAGAACGTCAAGGCCGATGTGGCCGAGATCAAGGAGAGTGCCCAGCGATGACCCAGCCGCCCCACGACGAGCCCACCGCGTCCGGCCCCGAGGAACTGCGCGAGCAGGTCGAGCACACCAGGGAGGAACTCGGGCAGACGGTAGAGGCGCTCGCGGCCAAGACCGACGTCAAGGCACGCGCCCAGGAGAAGGCCGCCGAGGTCAAGGACCAGGCCGCGGTCAAGGCCGCCGAGGTCAAGGACCAGGCCGCGGCCAAGGCCGGAGAGCTGAAGGAGAAGGCCGCCGGGCTGGCCCAGCAGGCCCACGACAAGCTGCCCGACCCGGTCAAGGACAAGGCGGCGCTGGCCGCCGAGCAGGCCCGGGCCAAGGCGGCACAGGCCGGACAGGTCTGGCAGGACAAGGCCCCCGAGCCCGTGCGGCAGAAGACGGCGCAGGCGGCCCGGCTGGCCCAGGACAACCGCAAGCTGCTGCTGGCCGCCGCGGCGGCGGCCGCCGTGTGGCTGGCCTGCCGCCGCCGGAAGGGGTGAGCCGGTGACGGACGGCCCGGGCCGTGCCGCTGAAGGCGTCGGTCCGGTCGTCCGGTGAACCGGGGGCGCGCTACCGGCGGACCGCCGAGATCAGTCCGCCGGGCCGCTCCTCGTGCTGCGGCGGGGTGCCGAACGGACGCCCGTAGGCGGCCGCGCGGTCGCGCAGGGTGTGGCAGTCGGCCTCCCAGCCGTGCCCGGCCAGCCAGCCGACGGGGTCGTCGGGCATCTCCGAGAGCCACAGGGACGCGGCCGATCCGGGCGCAGCGTCCGCGCCGAAGCGCTCGATCACGCCGCGCGAGCCCAGCGTCAGCCCCATCCGGCTGCCCGGCGCCGACCGCGCGCCGATCCGGGAGAGCAGCTCTTCCACCGCGTCCTCGGGCAGATAGATCAGCAGCCCTTCGGCGATCCACACGGTGGGCGCCGCCGGGTCGTGCCCCGCGGCGGCCAGCGCGCCCGGCCAGTCCTCGCGCAGATCCACGGGGACGGTGATCCGCTCGCAGCGTGCGACGGCCCGCTCCCGGCGCAGCACCGCGGCCTTGAAGTCCAGGGGCGCGGCGGTGTCGACCTCGAACAGCCGGGTTCCCTCGGGCCAGTCCGTCCGGAAGGCGCGGCTGTCCATGCCGGCGCCGAGCAGGACGACCTGCCGGACTCCGGACGCGGAGGCCTGCCGCAGCAGGTCGTCGAGGAACTTCGTCCTGATGACGATGGAGAACGCCAGGGCCGTGCGGCGGCGTCGCGCTGCCTCGTCGTCGGGCGGGGAGGCGGGGGACGGCGGGGAGGGCCACAGTCCGCCGGCAGTGGCGAAGGCCCGGGCGAGTGGGTCGTGGAACAGGGCGTTCTCGCGCTCGCTCTCCAGCGCGCGCACCCTGGCCACCCCCACCGCTGTGGCCCACACTCCCGACGGCCGCACCCGCTCCTGGTCATCAGTCACCGCGTCACCATAGACGACCGGCAGCCGTACGGGCCCTGGTTCCCGCTCCCGGCAGCTGTCCTGCCGGAGACGCGGAACGCGTCCCGTGACCGGGACCGGGCGCCGGACCGGGCTCGCGCTTCCACGCGGCGGCGCCCGGCGCCTGCCGTCAGCCGTCGTTCGTCAGCCGTCCTTGCTCATGGCCTTGCGCACCGCGTCCTTGGTGCGGTCCATGAGCGCGGCGACCGGCCCGAGCATCATGTTCGCCGCACCCGTCTCGACGCCCGGGTGCGGACGCGTGGGCGCCACGGCCTCGGCCGCCTTGACGGCCTTGGCCATGGCGGTCAGGGTGGCGGAGTCGGCGCTGCGGCGGATGTGGGTGAACTCGTAGCGTTCCTCGGCTCGCGCGTGGGCCTGGACGTCCTTGCGCAGCTTCATCAGCCGGGGCATGAACGTGGGGTCGTCCGTGTCGAGGTCGTCGAGCGCGGACAGGGTCTCCTTGGCGGCACGCTCCTCGGCGAGCCGGTCCTCGACGACCTGCTCGCCGCCGGGCAGGGAGCGCCGGGCGAACGGGTGGACGACCTCCTCCTCGGCGGTCTCGTGCACGGCCAGCAGGCGCACGAGGCGGCGGAAGGCGTCGCGTCGCTCCTCTCCCGCGCCGGCCTCGACCTCGTCGAAGAGGTTGCGGATGTCGCCGTGCTGGCGCATGAGCAGGGCCACCACGTCGTCGTCGCGGGACAGGTCGTCGCCTGCCTGCGGGGTGTCGAGATCGCTCATCGGGCTCGCCTCACTTCTCGCGCATGGCGGGGTCGGGGTGCTCACCCTCGGACTGGATGCGGTACTCGCGCCCGAACATGTCGTCGTGCTCGGTCATGACCTGCTCGCTGGGCGGTTCCTCGCCGCCGTGGATCTGCTCCTGCATCTTCTCGAACCGCTCGTGCTGGTCGCGCACGTATCCGGCGCCGAGCGTGGTCAGGTCCATCTGGGTGTCGAGCAGTTCGCGCAGGTAGGCCTTGTTGGGCTCGAAGGTCAGCACGTTCGGCAGCTCGGGGGCGAGCACGGACTCCGGGTCGCGGCCGTCGTAGCGGCGCATCAGGTCGCACGCGATGTGCAGGTGCTCCAGCTCCATGTTCAGGTGGAGCTCCCAGATCGCCTTCACCCGGGGATCGCTCTCCTGCTCCATGAAGGAGTAGTAGAGGTAGCACTCGTTGTACTCGTGGTTGACGAGTTGCTCCCACCAGGTCTCGCCCGGGTCGACCAGCGACTCGTAGTGCGTGACGTGCTCCTCCTCGATCAGCCCGATCTCCTGGTAGAGGCGGCGGGCGATCGGCTCCATGTAGGTGGGGCCGGTGTTCATGTAGAAGTTCATGGTCTGCTGCTCCGCCGACATGATGGTCAGGGCGTGCAGTTTGGACAGCGGGTTCGTCTCGTCCTTGGCGTAGGGGTCGCGCACGTTGTCGTACGGGTCGCGGTGGTGGTACTTCGTGGGCCGTCCGGGCATGACCTCGGTCAGCCCCTCGACGATCGACTCCGCCTTGCGGTGCTCGATCATCTCGTACAGGTTCGCGTACCGGTACAGGTGGTCGAAGTCCTCCAGGACGCCGAACTGGTAGGCCTGTTTCAGGTACGGATCGGGTTCCATCCGCGCCACCCACGCCGTCAGGTCCACCGCGACCTGCTCGTAGGCGATCGTCGTCTCCAGGACGGACGACACTCCCGGCAGCAGCCAGTTCACCACCTTCTGCTGCTGCGCCTCGATGTAGCGGGTGCGGGCGAGCTGCCGTTTCACCTCGGGGTCGACGGTGTTGCGGGCCAGCTGGTGGCTGAACATGATCGCCTCGACCTCGATGCCGTTCATCGTGATGATCCGGCAGCGGGTGTACGGATCGCAGTGGTCGGGGTCGATGGGGGCGACGTTCAGCTCGCGCCAGTTCCTGGTCTGACGGTCCAGCGGGATGCCTCGTTGCTCCAGCGGATTGAAGGTCATGGGGAACTCCTGTGTGGGTGGCGAGGAGGGCGAAGTACCCCCGAGGCCGTGCCGCATGTCAGCGGCGGCACGCCCCGGCCAGGTTTCCTCCGTCCCGACGCGGCGGCCACCCCAGGCACCCGGACGGCCGTGCCTTTTCGCCGTCCGGGCGTACGTCGGCCCGCCGGGGAGGTCCGGCGGGCCGATGTCCGTTCGTGTGCGGTGCGCGGCTCCGCGTCGGGTCAGTCCTTGCCGGCGAGCCGCCAGATCTGGTTCTTCTTGGTGGTCAGGGCGCTTGCCGGGTCGCACGTCCATTGGTGGGCGAGGGCGCCGGGGGCGGTGGAGACGGTGCTGACGTCGACGCACTTGCCGCTGTGCGCGGCGACGAGCTGGTAGTCGTGGCTGTTGCCGAGCGCGGTCACCGGGGCGAGCCGGAAGCGCTGGTTGGCGCCGCCGGTGCAGGTCCACTGCTGGACGGCGGCGCCGTCGGCCGTCGACAGGGCGGAGACGTCCAGGCACTTGCCGCCGGCGTGGTTCACGAGCGTGTAGGTGTCGGTCGTGCCGGTGACGGGGTGGAAGTCGAAGATCTGCTCCTGTCCGCTTGCGCAGGTGTTCTGCCGGTACTGGACGCCGTTGGCGGTGGAGTGGGCGGGGTCTTCGAGGCAGAGGCCGCTGTGCTGGGCGACGGCGGTGGAGGAGAAGCCGGTCGCGGCGCCGATGTGCAGGGCGGCGGGCGCGAAGGAGACCTGGTCGAGGTGGGGTGCGGAGCTGGAGCGCATGGGCTGTCCGATGTCGCTGCCGCCGCCGGAGTAGACGACGCCGACGGTGGTGCCGTCCCAGTTGTGCAGCTGTGAGGCGGTGAAGCGGACGCTGTTGGCGCCCTTGGCGAGGGTGACGGGGACCGTGTAGTGCGCGAACTGGTTCCAGTGCAGGGTGCTCGCGAAGTCGACGCGGGTGGGGGCGGCGCCGTTGACGCTGACGTCGGCGTGCTCGGCGTACAGGTCGGGGTTGTAGTGGTTGGAGGGCAGTTCCTCGGCGTTGGCGTAGCGCATGGTCATGGCGTAGGCGCCGGCCGAGGGCGCGTTGACGGTGAGGGTGAGGGAGTTGGCGGTCCCGTCGCCGATGCCGGTGACGACGCCGCCTTCGGCCTGGCTGTAGGCGGTGGCGACGGCCGCGGTGCCGGTGAGGGCGCCGTTCTCCGCCTGGTAGGTGACGACGTTGCCGGTGGTGACGGAGGAGGTCGGGCTGAAGGGGGTGACGGCCAGGTCGTCGAGGGTGAGGGTGCCGCCGGAGCCGGTCACCTGCACCTTGTTGACGCCGCCGCTCAGGAAGACCCGGTCGGTGGCGGTGGACCAGGCGCCGGTCGTCGCGCCGGCGAGGGTCTGGTCGTCGAGGGTCTTGCCGTTGACGGTGAGTGCGGCCTGGCCGGTGTTGCGGTAGCGGGCCGTCAGGTCGGCGTAGCCGTCGCGCGGGGCGAAGACCCAGAACGTGGCGGACTTGCCGGAGGTGAGGTCGGCAGCGCCCGCGCCGGACTGGCCCTGCGCGGTGTAGACGGCGGTGGCGCTGCCGGAGAGGTCGGCCTGCTCGGCCTCGTAGAGCGTGGTGCCCTGGACGGCGGCGTCGTGGTGGCGGAGGTCGATCTTGTCGATGATGGCGTCGCCGGTGGTCTTCGCGCCGTTGTCGCCGGTGGTGGCCAGGGTGAGGGTGTGACTTCCGGCGGTCAGGTGCACGATGGCGTCGCTGCGTCCCCACACGACCCACTGGAAGCCCACGGGGACGTCGATCCGGGCCGAGGCGCCGCCGTCGACGCGCAGGTAGACGTCGGTCGGGCCCTTGACGTCGGCGTCCTTGGCGTAGCTGTTGCCGAACACCGACACGTCGTAGTCGCCGGTGGTGGGCACGGTGACGGGGAAGCCGATGACGGTGGTGGAGCCGGTGCGCAGGCCGCCGACGTCCTTGGTTCCGGAGGTGGCGAACTTGTCGATGCGCCCGGTGGTGCCCTCGGTGTTGATGTTGTAGCCGCTGCCGCCGAGCGTGGCGTTCTCGGCTTCGTACGTGTGGGTCCAGGTGCTGTCGGAGGCGGTGGCGCCGCCGGTGCCGCCCGGGGAGACGATCACCTGGTAGGCGGACATCGCGTCGAGGGTGAGGGGGACGGTGATCGAGCCGTCCGGGCCCACGGCGACGTCGGCGTCGGAGAGCCGGGTCGGGGTGGCCGCCGCGCCGAGGTACCCGCTGTAGCGGTCCTGGAAGACGCTGACGTGCACGGTGGTGCCGAAGACGGCGGGGTCGATGTTCTTGACGACCGTGTCGGAGTCACCGCTGGTGCCGCCGCCGGCGAGGATGACGCGGGCCTGTCTCTTGGCCGTGTCGAGGCTCGCGAGGCCCTGGAGGGTGTACGCGGCGTCGGCCCCCGTGCTGGTGACCTTGACGGTGTTGCCGCCCTTCATCGAGCTGTACCAGTTGTACAGCCACCACTGGGCGTTGGGGGTGTTCTGGGCGGCGGCGGAGTCGCCGAGGTTGCCGTTGATGTTCCAGTAGGGCAGGTTGCCGTCGACCTTCTCGTCCTCGATGCCCGCGATCCACTGGACCATCTGGCCGGGGTCGGTCAGGTGGTAGCGGTGGGCGTACTCGTTGAGGTTGACGGTGATCGGGGAGGTGATCCCCGCGGCGGTCTCCACCGCGCGGTAGGAGTCCACGGTGCTGCGGACGGCGGCCGGGCTGCCCAGGGTGTGCCAGGTGACGACGTCCGGCAGGCAGTTGTGGGCCTTGCAGTAGGTGAGGAAGCCGCTCAGCGCGGAGTCGGAGTAGCCGGAGGTGTTGGGACCCGCCAGCCGTGCGGCGGGCCAGATGCCTTTGATGAAGTCGTGGGTCTGGCGCCACTCGGCGTTGAAGGCGGCCAGCGCCGTCGCGTTGGAGTTCATGCCCCTGAACCAGTTCAGGTCCGGTTCGTTGTAGGGGATGAAGACGATGTGGCCGGCGTACGGGCTGGCCATCGCCTGCTCGACCTGGGTCTTCATGGTCGCCTGGTAGGCGGCGTAACCGGTGCGTTCGTAGTTGGCCCGGTACACGTCCGTCATGTAGATGAACTCGTCGCCGCCGCCGTTGTCGACGAAGGACGGGGCGATCTCCAGGGCGTCCGAACCGGGGTGCTGCTGGCCGTCCTGGTACTTCGTGTTGGTGGTCTTGAGTCCCATCCCCTCGATGAGGTTGCCGGTCGGGACGTGCGGGCCGTACAGGCCGTACAGCGCCCCGGAGGCGCCGCCGCGGAAGGCCCCGGTGGTTGCGCCCAGGTCCACGGTGAGGGTGGGGGTGGCGGCGGAGGCCGGCGGGGCCGTCAGGGTGATCACGCCGGCTGCCACGGTCAGCGGGAGGAGCGCTCTGCTGACGCCGTGCAGAAGGCGTGTGATGGCCGAGCGTCTCGGCCCGATTCCTGCCATGTCGGTGCGTCCTTTCAGGGATGGGGCTCTTTGCTGCTGCGCCGGCCCCCGTGCCGGACGTGCGGGTGGGCTGCCGTGCGGTTCAGGCGACGGCCGAGTCAAAGGCGGCGTCCGCGCGGCGGCGGAGGTGGTCGCGGGCCAGCACCAGGTAGCCGGCGGCGGTCCAGGTGTAGGCGCGGTCGCGCAGTCCCCGGCCGGTCAGCGCGTCGAAGTTCTCGGCGAAGCCGGACGTCTCGCACAGGGCGCGGAAGCGGGCGCTGATCTCGTCCGCGAGGCGTGCGTGGCCGGCGCGGCGCAGGCCGTCCTCGACGAGGACGGTGGCGGGGGCCCAGATCGGGCCGCGCCAGTAGCCGTCGGCCTCGTAGCGCGGGGAGCCGGGGTGTTCGGTCGCCAGGCCGAACGCGGTGAGGTGGGTTTCGATGCGGGCGGCCAGCCGGTCGCGGACCTCGGGGGGCAGTCGGTCGCCGAGCACGATCGGCATCAGGTCGAGCAGGCTCGCGCTCGGGGTGGGGGCTCCGCCGTGGGCCGGGCGGCTCAGGAACCGTTCGCCGTCCCACAGTCCGTCCAGCAGGGCGGCCTGGAGGGCGTCGGCCGTCCGCGTGCGGTGGCGGGCGTCGTCGGGGAAGCCGAGTTCGGCGGCCAGCCGGGCCAGTTCGTCGAGCTGGAGGATCAGCACGGCGGTGAGGTCGGCGGTCACCGCCACGCGGGCCGTGTCGAAGGTGGTGGCGTTGTCCCAGCCGCTGTCGTTGCCGTGCTGGTAGTGCGGCAGGACGGAGCCGGGGGCGCGGCGGGCGGTGAGCCAGAAGTCCGTCCAGCACGTCAACCGGGCGTATGCGTGGGCCAGTTGGGTGCGGTCGAGTGGTTCGTGGAGTCGTTCGCGCAGGCGGCGCAGGGCCCAGCCGTGGATGGGCGGCTTGACGAAGTTGTACAGGACCTCGGAGTGGGTGACGGAGTCGGGAAGGGCCCCGGTCTCGTCCTGGTGGTCGAAGGGCAGGGAGAACTGGTCCCAGGCCAGGGCGGGTGAACCGGGGGCCAGGGCGAGGGCGTTGAAGCAGTGGTCCCAGCTCCAGACCTTGTCCATCCAGTGCTTGGACATCAGCACGGCGGGCCGGGTGACGAGGCCCGCCGGGCGTACGGTGGCGGACCAGATGACGTAGGCGGCGAGTTCGGCCGCCGGGGCGTCGGCCGAGCGCCACGGCGCGACCGCGGCCGCGAACCCGGCGAACGAGCGTCGCGCGGCCTCCCGCACCTCGCCGAAGTCCGCCGAGGGGCGGTACGGCCGCCGGGCGCTGTCGAGTTCCTCGACCGCGACCTCCCACGATCCGCCGGCCTCCGCGGTGACGGTGAGGCCGCGGTCGCCGGCGCCCAGGGTCTGGGAGCCGGACGTCTCGGCCACGGCGCCGGACAGCACGGTGATCCGATAGCGGCGACCCGTCTCGTAGGAGCTGAAGGTGTGCGATCCGTCCACCGGGTCCCGGTAGAAGTAGGTGCCGCTGAAGGGGGTCAGGGCCTTCGCCGCCGCGGTGACGCGCAGGGCGAGCCCCGTGCCGTGCACGCGCACGGTGTCCGGCGACTCGTAGGCGAGGTCGACGCGGCCGTCCGCGGCGGTCCAGCTGAGCAGGGCGGGCGTCGCCCGTACACGGGTCTCGGCCCGCTCGCCGGTGGCCGCGTCGAGAGGGACCATGCGCAGGACGGGGTGCATACCGTTCTGATGGGAGACGAGGTGGAGGTCCTCGGAGCGCGTCTTCTCGGCCAGCACCGGGGAGATGCCGAACCAGGATCCGTACGTGCTGAAAGGTATGTCGTGGATGTTGAAGGGGGTGCCGGGCGGGTCGGCGCTCATGGCGGCGGTACTCATTTCTCGGGCGGGGCTCGGGCGGGTCCCGGGCGGGACGCCCAGGGGTGTGCCGGTCGGCACGCGGAGGGCCGGGCGGCGGCCGGACGGCTGTGCCGCGGCGGGTGCTGCCGGGTCAGTCCTTGACGGCTCCCGCGGACACGCCGGCGGCGATGTAGCGCTGGGCGAGGACGAGGATCACCGCGGCGGGCAGCGAGGCCACGACGGCGGTGGCCATGATGGCGTTCCACTCCTGGTTGTTGTTGCCGATGTAGTGGTAGATGCCGAGGGTGATCGGCTCATGGGCGCCGCCGTTGACCAGCGTGCCCGCGAAGACGAAGTCGGACCACGACCACAGGAACGCGAACAGGGACACCGTGACGACGGCGTTGCGGCTCATCGGCAGCACGATCGACCGGAAGGTGCGCCAGGTTCCGGCGCCGTCCATCGTCGCGGCCTGGAGCAGTTCGCGGGGGATGCCCGACATGAACGCGGTGAAGACCAGCACGGCGAAGGGGACCGCGAGGGTGGAATCGGCGACGATCAGTCCCGGCACGGACTGGAGCAGGCCGAGGCTGAGATAGACGGCGTAGAAGCCCATCGCCATGATGATGCCGGGGATCATCTGGGCGGCCAGCAGGACGAAGCCGAGGACGCCGCCGCCGCGCGGACGGAGCTGGGCCAGGGCGTATCCGGCGGGCGCCGCGAGGGCGACGGTCAGCACGACGGTGCCGAGGGCGACGACGAGGCTGGTGCCGAGGTAGGGCAACTGCTCGTCGAGGACGGTGCGGTAGCCGGTCAGGGTGCCGTGCAGGGGGAGCAGGTCGGGCGGGCTCCTGCGCATGTTCTGCTCGCGGGTGAACGACACGTTGATCATCCAGTAGACCGGGAACAGCATGACGGCCGTCAGCACGACGCCGGTGGTCGTCTTGCCCCGCGTCCCGCGACGGCGGTTCGGGGCCGGGGCCGGTGCCTGGGTCGTCATGACTGTGCCTGCTTTCGCTGCATCCTCAGGTACACCAGGCCGAAGGCCAGGGCGGCGACGACGAGCAGGTTGCCGACGGCGGCGCCGGGGCCGAAGGCGGGCAGCAGGTTGCCGAAGCCGAGTTCGTAGGACCAGGTGGCGAAGGTGGTGGAGGAGCCCGCCGGGCCGCCCTTGGTCATGATCCAGATGATGTCGAAGACCTTGAGCGTGTAGACCAGCCCCAGGAGCAGGGTGATCGCGGACACCGGGCGCAGGAGCGGGAAGGTGATGCTCCAGAAGCGCCGCCAGGCGCCCGCCCCGTCGAGGGCGGCGGCCTCGTACAGGCTGCCGGGGATGGACTGCAGGCCGCTGTGGAGGACGACCAGGTTGAACGGGACGCCGATCCAGATGTTGGCGATGATCACCGAGGTCAGCGACCAGGCCGGTGAGGTGAGCCAGTTCACCGGCGCGATGCCCACCGCGTGCAGGAGCGAGTTGACGAGGCCTGAGTCGCTGTTGAGCATCCACGACCACGTCGAGGCCGACACGATGAGCGGCAGCAGCCAGGGCACCAGGAACAGAGCGCGCAGCGTGGCGGAGAGACGGAAGTTCTGGTGGAAGAAGACGGCGAGTGCCAGGCCGAGGGCGTACTGGAAGAAGAGGCAGACGGCGGTGAAGACCACGGTGTGCACCAGGGCCGGCCCGAACGTCGGGTCGTCGAGTACGGTCCGGTAGTTCTTCAGGCCCGTGAAGGGCGCGTTGCCCTGGACGAACGAGCGGACGGTGTAGTCACGCAGGCTCAGATCGACGTTGCGGTAGAGGGGGTAGGCGTAGAAGGCGGCGAGGTAGAGGGTGACGGGGGCGAGGAACGCCCAGGCGGCCCACTGCGGGGAGGCGGGACGGCGCCGTGCTCGCGCGGGGGCCGGGAGCGGGGCGGTGGTGACCGCCCCGTTCCGGGCGGGCGCGGACCGGCGGTCCGGCAACTGTCGGGTGTGGTTCATCTGCGACCGGGAGTCCCTCGTCACTTGACCGCGGACTGGGCCTTGGCCAGCGCGTCCCCGGGTGACTCGGAGCCGCTGAGCGCGGACTGCACGGCCTTCCACAACTGCTCGGAGATCTTCGGGTACTTGGTGCCGAGGTCGTCGCTTGTGCGGCCCTTGGCGGCCTTGACCGCGTCGACCCAGGGCTTCAGTCCGGGCTTCGCCGCGACCTGCTTGTCCCGCACCTCGGCGGTGGGAGCGACGTAGGACAGGGCGGTGTCGGTGGCGTTCAGGTTCTCGGTGCTGGTCAGGCAGGTCACCAGCTTCTGCGAGGTGGTGTAGCGGGCGGTGTCGCCCTTTACGGGAAGGGTGACGAACTCACCGCCGGTCGGGGCCGAGGCGTCGCCCCCGGTCGCGTTCGGGACGGGCAGGACGCCGTAGTCGAAGCCGGCCTTGTCGGCGTTGGCGAGCTGCCAGGTGCCGTTCTCCGCGAAGGCGTAGTCGCCGGCGGCGAACTCCTGCCAGCTGGTGGTCTGGGTGTTGTTGATGACCGAGTTCGGGGCGTACCCCTTCTTCATCCAGTCCGTCCACAGCGTCAGCGCCGACTCGGCCTGGGAGGAGTCGAGTTCGGCGAGTTCCGCGCCCGATCCCCAGAACCAGGGCAGGAACTGGAAGCTGCCTTCCTCCGTGCCGATCGCGGAGAAGGTGATGCCCTTCTTTCCGGCGCTCTTGACCTTCGCCAGCGCGGACGTGAGCGACTTCCAGTCCTTGACGGACGCGACGTCGACGCCCGCCGCCTTCAGCACGGCCTTGTTGTAGTAGAGGGCGAGGGTGTTGGCGCCGATCGGCGTGCCGTACGTCCTGCCGCCCGACTGCCCGGCCGCGAGCAGGTTCGGGTCCACCTTGGAGGTGTCGAGCTTGTTGTCGTCGGTCGTGGTGAGGACGCCCGCCTCGGCGAGGGTGGACACCACGGGGTTGTCGACGACGAGCACGTCCGGCGCGTTGTCCTGCTGCGCCGCGAGCAGGGTCTTGTTCGTCAGGTCGCTGGTGTCGAACGCCGTGCGCTTGATCGTCACTCCGGCCTTCGTGCCGCAGTCGTCGAGCAGCTTCGCCCAGGCCGAGGTCTTGTCGAACTGGGGGTACGGGTCCCAGACGGTGTAGCTGCCGCCGTCGGCGCCCTGGGCGCCGGTGCTGCCCCCACCGGAGGAGCAGGCGGTGCCGACGACTGCGGTGACGGTGGACAGGGATATCGCCGCGACGAGACGGCGCCGGGAGGATCTGTGCATCGGGGTTTCCTCGGTTCTGGTTCTTGTTGCGGGGTCGGGGTCGGGTGTGAGGGGGGTGGGTGCGCGGGGGCATCCGCGGAGGGGGCCGGGGAGGTGTCCGGGCATGCCGAACAGCGGTGGTGGGCCGGTGGAGCGGGAAAGGGGCCGCTGCGGGTCACGTCCGCTCCGGTCGGGGGCGGCTCGTGGCGCGCGGGGCGGGGAGGCCGGTCGGGGTTCGGGTCAGGGGCGGCGCACGGCTTCGCGTCCGTCGCGCCCCTGACCGTCGGGCGGAGACGGCGCCGTGGCGGGGCCGGTGCTGGCGCGCAGGGAGATGGGTGGGGCGAGGAGGTGGTGGCGGGGCGGGGCGCCGGGGTGGTCGAGGCGTTCGACGAGGAGGTCGACGGCGAGGCGGCCCATCTCCTCGGCCGGCACGTCCGCCGCGGTCAGCCGCGGGGTCACCGTCTCCGCCCACCGGCCCGCCACCACGCCGGTGACCGAGAAGTCACCCGGCACGTGACGGCCCGCCTCCGCCAGAGCCCGGTACAGCCCGCCCAGCGCCGCCTCGTTCAGGGTGACCACCGCCGTGGTGGCCGCATCGTCGCGCAGGATCCGCTCCATGCACGCCTGCCCCGACGCCGCGTCGTCCCCGCAGCAGTACGTCCGCACGCTCAGCCCGCGCTCGGCCGCCGCTTTCGTGAACCCCTCCAGACCACGGTGCGCCGACTCGTACCCCGCCCGCACCAACGGCTCGGGACGGTTGACGAACGCCACCCGCCGATGGCCGAGATCAGCGAGATGGTGGACGCAGGCCGCCGCCAGCGCCGTATGGTCCAGGCCCACCCACCAGCCACCCTCCGGCGCGGCCGTGCGGCCGATCGCCACCGA
>NZ_JBICXC010000017.1:0-89880 GCF_043200075.1 Streptomyces sp. NPDC048481 | reverse complement strand
CCCGCGGAGCGGGATATGCCCCGGCAAGCCGGGGCATATAGAATTCGCTCCGCGAATTCATGAAATCCGCAAGCGGATTTCTGATAAAGCGCTGCGCGCTTTATGTAAGCATTTCCGCTTCGCTCCAATGCTGAAGGGGGATGCAGTTCCCGCAAGCGGGAGCTGCGGGCGTCCGCTGCGCTCCCGCCCTGCCGGCTTCGCCGGGCTGGCGACTGGGGAGTATCTGGCGGGAGTAGGGGGCTGCGCGCCTTGTGAAACCGCTGCGCCTTCGTAAATTACCGCTGCGCGGTAATTTACTTTTCCGCTTCACTCTCTGCATAAAATGGCTCCGCTGACGCTCCGCCAAATTTCCGCGCATGCGCGGAAATTTGATTCCGCAAGCAGAATCCCGCTTGCGGGATTCTGCTTGCGGGATTCCATCGGCTAACGGTGAGGGGTGTATCGCGCTTGGGGCTGTGTAGGGATTGGGAATCTCATCCACCACCTACGCAACGGTTGTGACGGGCCATGGGTATGACGGAGTGCCGGCCCCACTTCGGTGATCGGTGCCGCTGCGTTCCTCCCGAAGCCTCCCCCTATCCTCGAACCCAGTCCAGCATGTTCATTGACGCCCAGTGAGCCTGTAACACGACTCGTCGAAGAGGTGTCGTGTTACAGGCTCGTACCCTTTTATCGAGGGGGACTTTATTCAAATAGTGAATCACTGTACTTAGCTGTGTAACTTACCGTGCCCCCGGCGCCTCCTGCTGAACTGAGGCACGGCCTGGCTTGGAGGCCCGGGAAGGGTGGTCGATCGGTCCACCGTTCGAAGATTCGCATGGGTGTATGAGACTAGGTGACAGGGTGTCAGTGGGCTTCGTCATGCTCGTCGTATGCGGTGACCGGTAGGTGCGGGTGGAGGGGTGTGTGATGTGGTTGTGAGGGCGACGGTTGAGCAGGAATTGGCCCGAGAGGCATTTGCTGCGGGCCAGAACTTGGCGTTGGTGGCCGGCGCCGGGACGGGAAAGACGTCAACACTGGTGATGATGGGCTCGGCGACGCATCGGCGAGGGCTGTACGTGGCGTTCAACAAACCGATCGCGGAGGAGGCGAAGAACCGGTTCGGAGGCAACGTGCAATGTCGTACATCGCACTCGTTGGCCCACCGGGCTGTAGGTCGCCGGTTCCAGGACCGTCTTGACGCTTCTCGTCACATGCCGCTGAAGCGTACGGCGCAGTTGCTGGGGCTGGACCGCGACCTGGCGGTGGGCAAGAGGCGGCTCAGGGCGACGACGCAGGCGCGGCTCGTGATGGAAATGGTCCGGCGCTTTTGCTACAGCACGGACGAGCAGGTGGCGGCCCGGCATCTGGGTCCGGTGAATGGGCTGGATGACCAGGGGGCGCAGTATCTGGCGGAAGTACTGTTGAAAAGGGCTCGGTGGGCGTGGGACGACATCTGTTCACCTGAAGGGACGCTGCCCTTCCAGCACGACCACTACCTCAAGATGTGGGCGCTGACGCGACCGAGGTTGCCTGCGGACTTCGTGCTGCTGGACGAAGCACAGGACGCCAACCCGGTCCTGGAGGAAATCTTCCTCGCACAGGAAGCGCAGCGAGTGTGTGTGGGGGATTCCGCGCAGCAGATCTACGAGTGGCGGCATGCCAAGGACATCATGAGCGGATTCCCGGGGCAGCGGCTGGAGTTGACCCAGTCGTTCAGGTTCGGGCCGGCGATCGCAGAAGTGGCGAATCTGTGGTTGCGGGCCGCGTCATCTTCGATGCAACTGACTGGGCACGCCAAAGGACCGTCGGGGCTCGGGAAAGTCGAGGTCCCTGACGCGGTGTTGTGCCGCGGGAACGCGGACGCGCTCGTTGAGGTTTTGGGCTTCCTCGAGGAAGGAGTGCCGGTCGCGCTGGCCGGGGGTGGTAATCCGCTGTTGAAGATTGCTGAGGCTGCGATCGATCTGCGGGCAGGCAGGCGGACCTCACATCATGAGCTGTTCCTGTTCTCGTCATGGGGCGAGGTGCAGGAGTACGCGGAGCAGGACTCCGCGGCAGCAGAGCTGAAGGCGATCGTGGAGCTGGTCGATACCTACGGGCCGCAACAGATCATCGCGGCCGTGAAGCGCATGGTCGATGAGGAGCAGGCGCGGGTGGTGGTGTCGACTGTGCACAAGGCCAAAGGGCGAGAGTGGAGGCGCGTGCGGATCGGGGCCGGATTCACGCCCCGAGCGGATGAGGCCGGGGCACGGGGAGCGCGGGGAGTGCACCCGGCGGAGGCGCGCCTCATTTACGTGGCGGTGACGCGGGCTCGGGAGGTGCTGGATACGACAGGGATCCAGTGGGCCGAAGCCCAGGTCCCGCAGACCTCGCGCGCGAGTGTGACCCATACCCCGGACGGTGTGCCCTTGACCGCGCTGCCGTTGACCGGACAGCTCCAGTACCCGCGCTCACCGATGTCCGTCTTTTTGGACCGGCACCTGCCGCGCACGGAGCGGGTGGTCGGCGCATACCGGCAACGCTCGCGTGGACTTCCCCTGCGGTGCAGCCCATGGATGAGCGGCGCCCCGACTATGCGGCCCTTGGGCACACCATCGACTACCGACTGCGGTTCAGTCTGGGGCATGGCCCTGGAGACGCGGTCGCGACGGGCGTTCGGCTTCTCGGCAGCCGGCTCCCGATCGACGGAGCTCCCGCCTTCGAGGTGCGTGCGGCCTTGCATACGGCCGGCTTGCAGTTGCTTGCGCGTTTTCAGAATCATTTGGCGGGTGTGCCCCGACGACTGGGCGATGAGGAGCTGACCAGGCTGTGTCATGTGGCGGGGTTCTATGAGGCCGTCTACCGCAATGGTGTCTTCCCCCGGCGCCGCCCTCGCCGACGCGCACACCACCTTGGATCATCTGGCCGCGGCGGTGCCGGCGTACGTGCTGGAGGACATCGCCGAGCAGATGGAGCTGGCCGAGCGGCCTTTCGCACCGTTCAGGCAGTTGCCGGACGAGCAGCGGGTGTGCGGGCCGGTGTTCGCCGGCAGTGCCGACTTGGGCGGGGCTGATGCGGATTTCATCGTCGGTGGGCTGCTGATCGACTGCAAGGCCACTGCGCGCCCCCACACGATCAACCGCTCTGCGGTGCAGCAGCTTGCCGGATACCTGCTGCTCGACTACGACGACGCGTATGGCGTGGATCGGGTGGGCCTCTATCTTTCCCGTCAGGGCGCTCTGATCACGTGGAACGTTCCGGAGTTCCTCGGTGCTCTGGGCGCTCGTGTTCCCTTGTCGCAGCTGCGCGCGTTGCTGCGCGACCACCTTAGGCAGGCACGGCGTTCAATGCTGTTGGGGAAGGGTTGACCGCGGCCGCGGGGCCTTCGGAAGAAGGGGTACCGCGGCCGCGGGAGCCCGGGGGGTTCGGATTTCGTCTGTTCCTGAAGGCCGGGCCTCAGGGGGCGGGGATGTAGCGATCCCTGGGTGAGGAGGCCGCATTTCTCGTCGGCAGCAGTGCGCTGGCGGGGTCCCCCAGTGGTATCCGTCGATCGTAAGGCGATCTGAACGTCCTCCTCCCGGCTGATGCGGGGTGGGGGGCGGTCAGGTCGGTGTGTTCCAGGCTGACGGTGCGGCGTTGGTGTCGGCGCCGGGGGTGGGGGCCGGGCGGGGGGTGGGGGGCGGTGTGCGGGAGAAGCGGGGGGCGGGGGACGGCTGGGGGCGGTCGGCGACCTCGGTGAACGTCGCGCGCTCGCGCAGGGCGGGGTGTTCCGCGGCTTCCTCGGGGGTGAGGACGGGTACTACGCAGGCGTCCTGGTCGGCGAACACCTTGGCCCAGTGGTCGCGGGGGCGGGTTCGGAAGGCTTCGGCGATCCGGTCGCGCAGGGCCGGCCAGTTCGCCTGGTCGCCGCGGTCGGGCAGGGCGGCGGGGTTCAGGTCGAGCTGGGTGCAGAGGGCGTCGTAGAAGCGCGGTTCGATCGCGCCGACCGCTACGTGTCCGCCGTCCTGGCATGCGTAGGTGGTGTAGAACGGCGCGTCGGTCACCGTGACGTTGCCCGGGTTCTCCCGCCATTGGCGGATCATGACCTCCAGCAGGGCCGCTCCGTCGACCATGGCCGCGTCGACGACCTGGCCGCGCCCGCTGCGTGAGCGCTCGTGCAGTGCCGCCAGGACGCCGAGGACCTGGAGCAGGCCGCCGCCCGCGAAGGTGGACAGGTAGGTCGAGGGGGGAGACGGGAAGCCGGCGGCGTCGGCGTCGCTGTCGAGTGCTCCGGCCAGGGCGAGGAAGCTGATGTCGTGTCCGGAGCGTTGTGCCCAGGGTCCGTTCTGGCCCCAGCCGGACACCCTGGCGTAGATGAGCCGGGGGTTGGAGTCGTCGAAGGTCTCCGGGCCCAGGCCCATGCGTTCGCATGCTCCCGGGCGCAGGCCTTCGAGCAGCACGTCGGCGCGGTCCACGAGGGCGCGCACCGTGCGTATGTCGTCCGGGTTCTTGAGGTCGGCGGTGACCGAGCGGCGGGAGCGGCCGAGGGGGTCGGCGGGTCCGGATGTGCCGGCGCGCGGGCGGTCGATGCGGACGACGTCGGCGCCCAGGTCTGCGAGGAGCGTGGCGGCGAAGGCGCAGGGTGCGCCGCTCGCGAGCTCGACCACGCGTACACCGTTGAGTGGCCCCATGAGGCTCATCTCCTTTCCAGTGACTTCCAGGATTAGTTTTGGCGGATCGGTCGGCGATTTACGCTTCGGGGTTCCGTATTGTTTCTTCTTTCATTTCCTCCCTATCTTGCGAGTGCTTTTGTTTTTGTTTTGCTTCTCTGGTGAGGAAGGACGGGAATCGTGACGGTTCTTTACACGGCTGAGGTCGCTTCGTCGGGAGACGGGCGCAAGGGTCGGGTCAGCTCCTCGGACGGTGTGCTGGAGCTCGAGCTGGATGCGCCCAAGGAGGTGGGCGGTTCCGGGGAGCGGACCAATCCGGAGCAGTTGTTCGCCGCGGGGTACGCGGCCTGCTTCCACAGCGCGTTGCGGTTGTCCGCGCGTGAGGCGCGGGTGCCGCTCGGCGAGGAGCCGGTCGTCACGGCTCGGGTGCACCTCGAGCGGGACGACTCCGGTTACGGGATCAGCGCCGATCTGACGGTGCGGATGCCGGGTGTGGCAGCGGAGACGGCGCGGGAGTTGGCGGACCGGGCTCATGCCCGTTGCCCTTACTCGCGTGCCGTGCGCGGCAACATCCGTGTGGGGATCGAGGTGGTGGCCGGCTGACGGCCGGTTCCCCGGGTCCCCTTGGGGGCGTGGTGCTTCCGGTGTGCCGCCGGAGTCGGACGGGGTCCGGCTCCGGCGGCGTCCGTGTGTCCGGGTGTGCTCACTTCGCCGGGGGCTCTGCGGCCGCGGCGGCCTTGGCGGCCTGCGGGAGGGCCGCGACGATGCGGTCCACGGCCCGGTCGTCGTGCGAGGCGGACACGAACCACGCCTCGAACGGCGACGGCGGCAGGTAGACGCCCTGGCGCAGCATCTCGTGGAAGAAGGCCCGGTAGCGGAAGGCCTCGCTGGCCCTGACGTCGTCGTAGTCGTGGACCGGCCGCTGCGAGAAGAAGACCGAGAACATCGTTCCGGAGTACTGGAGCGTGTGGGCGACGCCTTCGGCGGAGAGCGCGGCGGACACTTCGGTCCCGATGGTGGCGGACACGGTGTCGAGGCGCTCGTAGACCGCCTCGGTGCAGTGGCGCAGGGTCGCGAGGCCTGCGGCGGTGGCGACCGGGTTCCCGGCGAGTGTGCCCGCCTGGTAGACGGGGCCGGCCGGGGCGAGATGGGCCATGACGTCGGCCCGGCCGCCGAAGGCCGCGGCGGGGAAGCCGCCGCCCATCACCTTGCCGTAGGTGAACAGGTCCGCCGCCACGCCGTCCCGGTCGTACCAGCCGGCGCGGCCGGCGCGGAAGCCGGTCATGACCTCGTCGGAGATGAAGAGGGCGCCGTGGCGCCGGCACAGGTCCTTGAGGCCGGCGTTGAAGCCGGGCAGGGGCGGGACGGCGCCCATGTTGCCCGGCGCGGCCTCGGTGATCACGCAGGCGATCTCCGGGCCGCGCTCGGCGAAGACGCGCTCGACCGCGGCCAGGTCGTTGTACGGCAGGACGAGGGTGTCGGCGGCCTGGGCGCCGGTGACGCCGGGGGTGTCGGGCAGGGCGAACGTGGCCAGGCCGGAGCCCGCGGCGGCCAGGAGGGCGTCGACGTGGCCGTGGTAGCACCCCGCGAACTTGACGATCTTGGATCGGCCGGTGAAGCCGCGCGCCAGTCGGATCGCGGACATGGTGGCCTCGGTGCCGGAGGTGACCAGCCGGACCCTCTCCACGGGGGCGACGCGGTCGACGATCTCCTCCGCGAGGGCGATCTCCCCCTCGGTCGCGGTGCCGAAGGAGGTGCCCGCGGCGAGTGCGGCGCGGACCGCGTCGAGGACCGCCGGGTGCCGGTGGCCGAGGATCATCGGGCCCCAGGAGCAGATGAGGTCGACGTACTCGCGGCCTTCGACGTCGTAGAGGTAGGGGCCCTGCGCGGAGGCCATGAAGACGGGGGTGCCGCCGACGGAACCGAACGCCCGCACAGGGGAGTTGACGCCGCCGGGGATGACCGTCGCGGCCCGTTCGAACAGCGAGGCCGAGGCGGTGCCGGCGCCACCGTCGAGGGCGGCGGCGGGTGCAGGGGATGAGGACATCGGTCGGTGCCTTTCGCAAGAAGGAGAGGAAGACGGCGGGGGGTGGGGGGTGGGGCCGGTGGTGGGAGGCCACCGGCCCCGGGGGGGGCTGGGGGCGTTCGTCAGTGGGGGGTGGTGGCTGTGCTGTAGGCGGCGTCCAGGACGGTCGCGCCGTGCGGCAGCACCCGGACCGGGTTGAGGTCCAGTTCGAAGTCGCCCGGCCAGTCGCAGATCGCGTCGGACAGGCGGTACAGCAGGTCGGCCAGTGCCGCGGTGTCGAGTTCCGCCGTGCCGCGCGCGCCGTGCAGCAGGGCCGCGCCGCGCAGTTCGGAGATCATGTGCTCGGCCTCGCCGTCGGCGAGGGGCAGTACGCGGTGGGCGACGTCGTCGAGGACCTCGGTGAAGATGCCGCCGAGTCCCACGGTCAGGACGGTTCCCAGCGGGCTGGTGCGGACGCCCACCAGCGCCTCGACCCCGTCCGGGGCCAGTTCCTCGACGAGGACCTCGCCGCCGAGCGCGGCCAGGTCGGCGAAGGCGCTCGGCGCCTGCTGTTCGGTGACGCCCACGCGGACGCCGCCCGCCTCCGACTTGTGCAGCAGTCCGGGCACGACGGCCTTCAGCACGGCGCGGCCGCCCAGCTCGCGGACGAGTGCGGCCGCGTCGTCGGCGTCGTGGGCGGTGCGGCCCTTGGGCACGGTGATGCCGGCGGTGGCGAGCAGGTGCTTGAGCTGCGGCTCGGTGGCCTCGGGTGCGGGCGCGGGGAGCGGCGGGGTGAGGGTGTCGCGGTCGGTGTCCGGGCGGGGGCGGCTGACCTGCCACAGTGCGGCGGCGGCCTTCAGCGCGCGGGCCGGGGTCGGGTAGTCCGGCAGTTGGGCGTCGCGGAGCATGGCGGGGGCGTCCGGGGCGAGGAAGTCGGCGCCGGTGCGGGCCACCAGGATCGGCTTGCCGCCCTTGCGGGCCGCCTTGGACAGGGCGGTGACCGCCTTCTGCACGTCGGGTCCGGCCATGACGCAGAAGCAGGCGATGATGATGTCGACCGAGTCGTCCTCGAGCAGCACGTCCAGCGACCGGTCGAACAGGGTGGGGTCGCTGAGCACGGTCGCGGTGATGTCGACGGGGTTCTCCACCGCGCCGAACGGCGGCACGATCTCGGTGAGCGCGGCGATGCTCTGTGGTGACAGCCGGCTCAGCTGGAGGCCGGAGTCCTCGATGGCGTCGGCGGCGAGGATGCCGGAGCCGCCGGAGGTGGTGACCACGGCGACGCGCGGGCCCTTCGGGCGCAGGGGGGCCTCGAACGCGGCGGCGGCGTCGAGGAGTTCGTCGATGTCGTCGACCCGGGCGATGCCCAGTTGGCGCAGTGCCGCGTCGAGCACGCGGTCGTCGGTGGCGAGGGCGCCGGTGTGGGAGGCGGCGGCGCGGCCGCCGGCTTCGGTGCGTCCGGACTTCAGCAGTGCCACGGGTTTGCCGGAGGCGCTCAGGGCGCGCAGGGTGTCCAGGTCGGGCACGTCCTCCAGGTAGCCGAGCAGTCCCTGGCACTCGGGCTCCTGGGCCAGTTCGCGCAGCACCTCCAGTGCGGTGACGTCGGCGTCGTTGCCGGTGCTCACCACCCAGCCGGGGCGCAGTCCGCGCTGGAGGGCGAGGCTGGCCGCGCCGAAGCCGAGGGCGCCGCTCTGGCTGACGAATCCGAGGGTGCCGGGTTCGAAGGGGACGCTCTCGGCGCCGAACAGAGGGCTGAAGGTGGCCAGGACACGGTTGTTGAAGCTGACGGCGCCGATGCAGTTCGGTCCGATCAGGCGCAGTCCGCCGGCGCGGGCGCGGGCGACGATCTCGTCCTGGAGGGCGGCCCCGTCGGGCCCGGTTTCCGCGAAGCCGGAGGAGGCGATGATGGCGAGCGGTATGCCGGCCTCGACGCAGTCGTCGACGGCGCCGGCGACGCGGTCGGCGCCCACCATGATCAGCGCCAGGTCGATCGGGCCGGGCGCGTCCTTGAGAGAGGCGTAGGCGGGGACGCCGAGGATGCTCCCGCCCTTCGGGTTGATGGGCAGGATGCGGCCCTTGTAGCCGTGGCGCAGCAGGAAGTCCATCGGCTTGCGGCCCAGCGCTCCGGGGCGTTCCGTGGCGCCGATGACGGCGATCGAGTCGGCGTTCCACAGGGCTGAGATCGCGCTCATGCCATGACCTCCTGGGCGGACGCGGGGGCGGGGTGGGGGGCGAACAGGATGTGCAGGGCGTCGACGTAGACGTCGCCGTCGGAGCGTCCGGCCAGTTCGCGGGCGCGGACGGTGGGCTGGTGGAGGACCTTGTCGACGATGCGGCGGACGGTGCGGGAGACCTCCTGGAGGGTTTCGCCGTCCATGGCTTCCAGCCGCTTGCCGAGGCGGGCGAGTTCGGCTTCGGTGGCCTCGGCGGCGGTGGCGCGCAGCGCGGAGAGGGCGGGGGTGGCGCGGGCGGCGCGGCGGGCGGCCTTCAGGGCCTCGACGTCGGTGTCGACGATGCGGTGTGCGCTCTCGACGCTGGCCACGGACAGTTCGTCGTCGCCGCCTTCCTCCGCGATGCGCTGGAGGTCGACGAGGGTGGCTCCGGGGATCTGGCCGGCTTCGGGTTCGATGTTGCGCGGCAGGGAGAGGTCGAGCAGGTACAGGTCGCGGCCGTCGCGCGCGGGCATGGCGTCGGCGACCTGGTGGGCGCGCAGCAGGGGTTCGGTGGCGGCGGTGCAGCTGACGACCACGTCGACCTCGGTCAGCAGGCGGGGTATGTCGTGCAGCGGGTGGCCGCGGCCGTCGGCGGTCTCGGCGAGGCGCTGGGCCTTCTCGGGGGTGCGGTTGGCCATGTGCACGCGGCTGAGGCCGGAGCGGCGCAGCGCCGCGAGGACGACCCCGCCGAACGAGCCGGCGCCGATGACGAGGGCGGTCTTCCCGTCGAGTGAGCCGACCGTGCGCTCGAAGAATGCCAGGCCGGCGGTGGCCAGGGAGCGGCCGGCCTCGTTGAGTCCGGTCTCGTTGCGGGCCCGCTTGCCGGTGCGCAGTGCGGCCTGGACGGCCTGGTTGAGGGTCTTGCTGGTCGCGCCGACGCGTTGGGCGCGTTCGAGGGCCTCCTTGACCTGGCCGAGGATCTGGTCCTCGCCGAGGACGACGGAGTCGAGGCCGGAGGCGACCTGGAACAGGTGGCGCAGGGCATCGTCGTCGTGCCGTACGTACTGGTAGGGGGCCAGTTCCCGGGCGTCGACGCCGGTGTGGTCGGCGATGAGGGCGTCGAGGACGGGCACGGGGTCGGTGTCGGGGGCGGCCTCGGCGTAGACCTCGAGCCGGTTGCAGGTGGACAGGATCAGCGAGGCGGTCAGGCCGTCGGCGTCGGCGATGCGCTGGGCCAGGTCGTCGAGCGGCTTGGGGCTCTCGTAGAGCTGTTCGAGCAGGTCAAGGGGGGCGGTGGCGTGACTGATGCCCACCGCGAGGAACCGGTTGTCGTCCGGTGTGGTTCGTCGCACGTTCCTTGCACCTCGATGGATGACGTGGGGAGGGCGCCCGGCCCGGGGACCGGGCGTGGCGGGGGCGGGTCAGCCCAGGCGGGGCGCGAACTCGGTGGCCCAGTAGGTGATGATCTGGGAGGCTCCGGCCCGGTGGATCGAGGTGAGGCTCTCCACGATGGAGCCGTCGCGCTCCAGCCAGCCCCGGGCGGCGGCGGCCTCGATCATCGAGTACTCGCCGGAGACCTGGTAGGCGGAGACGGGCACGTCGACGTGGTCGGCGATCAGCCGGACGATGTCGAGGTAGGCCAGGGCGGGCTTGACCATGACCATGTCGGCGCCCTCGGCCATGTCGAGGGCGACCTCGCGCAGGGACTCGCGGATGTTGCCGGGGTTCTGCTGGTAGGTGCGGCGGTTGCCCTGGAGGGAGGACTCGACGGCGTCGCGGAAGGGGCCGTAGAAGTGGGAGGCGTACTTGGCCGAGTAGCCGAGGATGGCGACGTTGTGGTGGCCGGCCGCGTCGAGGGCCGCCCGGATGTGTCCGACCTGACCGTCCATCATGCCGCTGGGGGCGACGATGTGGGCGCCGGCTTCGGCCTGCACGACGGCCGCCTGGCCGTACAGCTCGACGCTGGCGTCGTTGTCGACGTCTCCGTCGGGGCCCAGGACGCCGGTGTGGCCGTGGGTGGTGTACTCGTCGAGGTTGATGTCGCCGATGACGACGGTGGCGTCGCCGACCTCGGCGGCCACGTCGCGCAGCGCGACCTGGAGGATGCCGTCGGGGTCGACGGCGCCGCTGCCCCGCTCGTCCTTCTCCTGCGGGATGCCGAACAGCATCACTCCGCCGACGCCGGCGCTGACGGCCTCGACGGCCGCCTTGCGCAGGGTGTCGCGGGTGTGCTGGAACACGCCCGGCATGGAGGGGATCTCGCGGGGGGCGGTCAGGCCCTCGCGCAGGAACAGGGGCTGTATCAGGTTGCTCGCGTGGACCTGGGTCTCGGCGGTGAGGCGGCGCAGGTGCGGGGTGCGGCGCAGCCGGCGGGGCCGGTGCAGCGGGGCGCCTGCGGGGGTGCTGACGGGGGCGGGGCCGATGGTCGACTGGATGGTCATGCGGATCACGCTCCTTGGAGGATCGAGCCGAGGAAGACCTTCTCGAGGTGCTGGGAGATCTCGGCGGGCGGTCGGTGGAACCAGTAGCCGGCGTCGGAACGGGAGAAGATGCGCAGGTCGCGCAGGGTGATGGTGAGTTCGGCGAATTTCACGGCGAGGCCGGCCGGGTCGACCACGGGCATGCCGTGCAGTTCGCGGACGCCGAGGTGCCAGAAGATCTCGTTGGGGATGCCCTCGGCGGGGATGATGATCTCGGCGCCGGCCTTGCGAGCGCGGGCGGCGGCCTCGGTGTAGGCGGTGAGGAACTGGTCGCAGTCGCCGTCGAGGGCGCGGTGGACGCCGTCCCAGCCGCCGGGCACGACCTCGTAGGCGGCCATGGAGCGCTCCAGGCCGTAGCGGCTGACGTTGGCCCGGATGGGCTCCTCCAGCGGCGGCATGAAGCCGAGCAGGCCGAAGCGGTGGCCGGTGAGGGCCGACAGGAAGAACGCCGTCTCGCCGTAGCCCAGCGTCGGTACGGCGGCCAGGTGGCGGGCGTCGCGCAGGCCGGGGTCCTGGCCGGCCGCCGTGATCCAGGCGTCGTAGCCTGCGCGTTCGGCCTGGAGGGCCGAGTGGGCGAAGTGCTCGCTGAACAGGACCTGGGCGGCGTGGTGGCCGACCAGTCCGAAGGGGGTGTTGTCGGGGTAGGTGTCGGCCGGCAGCGTCTTGATGTCGATGACGGTGCCGGGGGCGGCGATCGCGTCCAGATGCTCGCGATACCACTGGTCGAGCAGTGGCAGCCGTCCTTCCACGGTGTGTTTGTGGAACCAGATGCGCATGGCGCTTCCGTCCTCTCGGCTGAAAACGGGCAGGGGAAGACACGGATGGGCGGAGGAAGGGGTTGATGTTCGGGTGGAATGGAGGGGTAAAGAGCGGGGGGCGTCGGCGGCGGGTCAGTGGGTGAGCTGGGGCCGGGGGGCGCAGTCCAGCAGCGAGGCCTTGAGCAGGTAGTCGGTGGTGCGCTGCGGGTCGGCGGCGATGCGGCCGACGGTCTCCAGGGCGCCGCGCAGACGGGCCGGGTCGTCCAGGCCGGCCGTGCGGGCCTCGCTGCGCGGGATCACCTTCTCCGTCACCGCCCGGCGCCGTTGCGCCGCGACCGAGGCGAGGACGCGTTCGTCGGCCGGGCCGTGGTGCAGCCGGGTCAGCGCGCGTCCCCAGGCGACGGCGTCGTGCAGTCCGCAGTTCATGTTCATGCCGCCGGCGGTGGAGGTGAGGTGCGCGGCGTCGCCGGCGAACAGCACCCGGCCTGCCCGGTAGTCGGGCAGGACGAAGGAGGCGAGCCGGTAGGTGTGCGCGTCGGCGATCTGGACGTCGTCGGCGCAGGAGGGCAGGGCCCGGCGCAGCAGGGCGCTCACCTGCGCCCGCTCCACGACCTGGCGGCGCGGCACGTCCGCCGGCATGCGGAAGATGAGCCGCCAGTGGTCGGGCATGCCCAGGACGCTGAAGGACTGCCGGCTGTCACGGACGTAGGCCAGGGGCGCCAGGTCCGGCAGCAGCCCGTCGAGGGGCGTGTGCGTCACCACGCGCAGGGCGTACGAGGGGTATTCGGTGGCCCGGGAGGGCAGCCCGAGCGCGGAACGGACCGTGCTGCGGCTGCCGTCGGCGGCCACCACGTACTCGGCGTCCAGCGGCGTGCGCAGCCCGGTGGGCCCGTCGATCCACAGCCGTACGGCGTCCGTGCGGGGCCGCACGTCGAAGACGGTGCTGGTGAAGCACACTTCGGCGTGCGGGTGCTCCTCGAGCGCGGCCAGCAGCAGCGGGGTGAGGCGTGACTGCTCGGCGTGCACCCGGTAGGGGTGGGCGGTGCGGCCGTTCAGGGCGTCGTAGCCGATGCGGTGCAGGACCCGCTGCTCCAGGTCCCGCCATTGGATCTCGTGCACCTGCCGGCCTGCGGCGCGCAGGGGGGCGGCGACGCCGAGTTCGTCGAGCAGGTCGAGGGTGGAGGGGTGGAAGGTGGAGGCGCGGGAGGCCGTGGACAGGTCCCGGGAGGATTCCAGGACGGTGACCGGCACGCCGCCGCGGGCCAGGACCAGGGCCGCGGTGAGCCCGACGGGTCCGGCGCCGACGACGACCACCGGGCGGCGGCGCACGCTCATGCCGTCCCGCCTGTGCGGGCGGTGAGCCGGCGCAGCAGTCCCGTCTCCTCCGCGGGGTCGGCCGGCAGGCCCGTCTGCTTCAGCGCCCAGCGGGCCGAGCAGATGTTGGAGGTGAGCAGGACGCGGTCGTTGCCCTCACCGATCTGTCGCAGGGCGTCGAAGGTGAACATGCCGGTGCCGGTGAGCAACAGGGCCTCGTCGTCGCCGAGTCCGGCCTCGGCGACCTGGCGGACCAGGTCGCCGGTGGAGACGTCGTAGGGGGAGAAGCGGTCGCCGGCCCGGATCGGGACGACCCGCGAGACGGTGAGGCCGGCCTGCTCCCAGAAGGTGCGGGACAGGTCGGTCAGCCAGGGCTCGTACGGCGAGACCAGGACGATGTCGCGGACGCCGAGGTCGGCGCAGGTGTCCAGGGTGGCGAGGGTGGAGGATGCGACGGGCCGGCCGCCCTTGTCCGCGAGCTTCTCGCACAGGGCCCGGTCGCCGTCGGGGCCGAGCAGGTAGTGCGAGCCGCTGCACGCCACGACGACCGCGCCGAGCTTCAGGCCGCCGAATCCGGCGACGACCTCGTCGAGGCCCTCGTTGTAGGCGTCCAGCCGCTCGCGCAGGGTCCGTCCCGGCAGGACGGGGAAGCGGGAGGTGTGCGTGTTCATCGCGGGCCGGACGAGGCTGGCGATCTCCGGTTCGGCGGCGGCGTTGCCGGAGGGAACGACGACCCCGAGGCGTTCCGCGGATTGCAAGGACATCTTTCCCCTTTTCCGAAGCGTTTTTCCGAGGCTTTCCGGGAATTCCCGAGGGCGGTTTCCGCCGTGCCGGGGATGTCCGGCAGGGGGCTTTCCCGACGCCTGGAACGCTAGGTGGGGAGGGCGATGCGCGGCACTACGGAATCACGCAGTGAGGCGTTCCGGCTGCGGAATTCCGAAGCGCGGAACGGTCGCGCCCAGGGCGGCGGCGAGCTGGGCGCGGCGGCTGATCGACAGTTTCCGGTACATGCGGGTGAGGTGTTGTTCCACGGCCCGGCAGGACACGTTCAGCCGCTCGGCGATGCGCTGGTTGGTCATGCCGGACAGCACCATGCGGGCGATGCGCGACTCGTGCGGGGTGAGCACCGCGTCGGGGGCGGCGGCGGGCTCCTCGGGCTCGCGTCCGGTGAGCGCGCTGTGGCCGTACTCGACGTTCCAGGAGCGGATCCTGGTCCGGGCGATGAGTCCCTGCCGGACGAGGGGGTCGCCGCGCAGGATCCGGTGCAGGGAGACCTCGTCGGAGACGGCGATCACCAGGATGTCGCCGTTTCCCGTGCCGGCGAGGCCGCCGCCGACGAGGATGCCGCGGCCGGACAGCGAGCGCAGGTGCGCGACATGGTCGGGCCAGGCCTGGTGCAGGCGGGATTCGGCGGGGTGAAAGGTGCGTTCGACGACGTACGGCATAGGTCACCTCAGGGTGTGCGCGGCGCGGGCGCCGGTTCCGTTCCGGGTGGCGGTCCCGGTCGGAGGCGGTGGGCAAGAGAGGGGTTAAGCAAGGGGCTAACTGGAGGGGTAGGCCGGGGGGGGAGGGCCGCAGGCGGGCGAGTCTCCGGTGGGGCAACGGCCGACGGGACCCGGCGGGCCGTGGTGTCACCGGCCCGCCGGGTCCCGTCCAGGGGTGGTGCGTGCGGTGGGGTCCGCGGGCCTCACTGGGCTCCGGCGGTCAGCCCCTTCGACGGTGCGGGCGCGCCGGCGGGGGTGGTGGCCGCGGTCTGCTGCGCGGGCTTGTCCACGGGCTTGCGGCGCAGCAGCGCGATCGCGACGAGCACGGCGGCGGTGCCGAGCAGGACGCTCCAGCCGAGGGGCTCGTCGAGGAAGACGGCGCCGAGGACGACGGACACGACGGTCATCAGGTAGATGACGGTGGCCGCGGCGGCGGGGCCGTCCTTGGTGATGATGACCGTGTTGAGCAGGACGGCGAAGCCGGTGCACACCACGCCGAGGATGATCAGCGCGATCACGGAGTCGGTGCGCCACTCGACGGGCTCCAGGCCGATGAACGGCACGGCGAACAGGGTGAGCACGGCGGCGATGGTCAACTGCCCGCCCGCCAGCATGAAGACGGGGATGCCGCGGCCGGCGAGGAAGCGGCCGACGTAGGCGAAGCTGCTGCCGAAGCTGACGGCGCCGAGGACGAAGCAGACGATGCTGCTGGTGGAGGCGTGGGTGCCGGGGCTCCAGGGGGCGGCCACCAGGACCACGCCGAGCAGACCGACGGCCATGCCCAGGATGCGGGCGGCGCCCAGCCGCTTCTCGGAGCCGAGCAGCACGGCCGCGCCGAGCGTCCACACGGGGCCGGTGCCGCTGATGATGCCGGCGACGTTGCTGGAGCCGGTCACCTCGCCCTGGGCGAAGAGCAGCCAGGGGATGGCGTTGCCGAGCAGCGCGGCCACGGCCATGTGTCCGAGGAGCCTGCGGTCGCGGGGCGGGCGCTGCCCCCGGGTCAGGCCGATGGCCATCAGGACGGCGGCCCCGAGGACGAGCCGCACGAAGACCATCTCCACGGGCGAGAACCCGTACCCGGAGATCTTGATCCAGAGGAAGACCGAACCCCACAGCAGGCTCAGGCCGGACAGTCGCAGCAGCGCGCCGGATTTCATGGCGGACCCTCACATTCAGCGGAAGACAGGGGCGACGAGGGGGGGAGGAGACGGGGGCGGAACCCGTCCGCCGACCCGCACCAAGAGCGTCGCCCGTGCCGCTGCCCGGGGTCCAGCAAGTAATCTTTCCGATGAACGTGAAGGCAGACTGAAGCATTCGATATGGCGGTCGAATGGAGCCTTCCGCCTATGGGATCACGGCCTGGGTGACTCTTCCAGCTCCGATTCGGCGGCCCGTGCCGCCTCGCTCAGGGCCTCCAGGACCGCCTCGATCTGGGGCACGCTCCCGCTGCCGGGCCGCACCGCGGCGAACACCCGGCGCCAGGGCGCGTCGTCGAAGCGCCGCACCGTGACGCCGGGCTGGGAGGAGCGGCGGGCCAGCCGGGGCACCAGGCAGATGCCCAGGCCCTGCCGGACGGCGGCGAAGGTGGCGTCCCAGTCGCCGATGACGTGAGTGGCCTGCGGGGTGAAGCCGGCGGCCGCGCAGGCCGCGAGGGGGATCTCCTGGCACATGCCGACCGTGGCGAAGATCCATGCCTCGTCGGCCAGTTCACCCAGGGTCAGCGAGGGCGCCTGGGCCAGCGGATGCTCCTCGGGCAGCGCCACGTCGAACACCTCCGTCATCAGGGGCCGCTTGTCGAAGCGGGAGTCGAGGGCGGGCGCGGCCGGCGACTCGACGGCGATGACCACGTCCGTGCGGCCCAGTTCCAGCAGCTCGAAGCTGACGGGCGGATCGACCTCCGCCAGCGTCGTGCGCAGCTCGGGCAGGCGCCGCTTGAGGATGCCGGCGGCCGGCAGGATGAGCGGCGACAGGGTGGTGCCGAACCCCGACACCGACACCTCGCCGCGTTCACCCCCGCAGTGCTCGGCCAGGGCGCGGTGCAGCCGGTCGATGCTCCCGAAGATCTCCTCGGCGTGCCGCAGCACCACCTTCGCCGCGCCCGTGAGCCGCAGCCGGCGCCCCACCGGCTCGGTCAGCGTCACCCCCAACTCTTTCGCGAGACCTGCGAGTTGCTGAGAGACGGCCGACGGCGTCAGATGCAGCGCGGCCGCCACCGCGCTGACCGTGCCCCGCCGGTCCAGCTCCACCAGAACGCGCAGCTTGCGCAGATCGATTTCGCTGCCGTACGGCTTCGCCGTCGCAGCACCCTTGTCCATGCCCATGCCTGGCGCAACGTCAGCGCAGGCGTCCGTGTTCCAGGTCGATCACCTCCTTCGCCAGCCGTTCGAACACGGCGAGGTCCTCGGCGTCGCGGTCGGCGTCCCGCCGCTGGCCGGGAAAGGTGGGGTCGAGGACGACCGTGTCGGCGCCCAGTCGGCCGAGCAGGACGAGGTCGTCGTGGATCTGCTCCAGGCTGCCCTCGCCGAGCACCCGCCCGGCGGGCAGCGGCCGGCCGGTCAGCCGCAGCTTGATCCGCGGCGCGAGCGCGGGCACCGGCAGGTTCAGCCGCTTGGCGGTGTCGCGCAGCGCGGGCAGGCCGACGTGCACCAGCCAGTCGGCGGTGACGGAGGTCGGGTGCCAGGCGTCGCCGTAGCGCGCGGCCCTGCGCAGGGCGCCCGCGCTGTGCCCGCCGATCCACACCGGCGGTCCCGACGGCTGCACCGGGCGGGGACCGGTGTGCACGGGACCGAACCTGACGAACTCCCCCTCGTGCGCGATGACGTCCCGCGTCCAGAAGGCCTTCATCACCCGCAGGTACTCGTCGCTGCGGGCCCCCCGGCGGGCGTAGGGCACCCCGAGGGCGGCGAACTCGCCCGCCGCCCAGCCCGCGGCGGCCCCGAACACGAACCGGCCCCCGCTGAGCCGGTCGATGTTCGCCACCTGACGGGCCACCAGCAGGGGGTGCCGGTACGGCAGGATCGTCACCGTCGTCCCGATGTGCACGCGGCTCGTGACGCCCGCGAGCCAGGCCAGCACGGTGAACGGGTCGTAGAACGGGGCGGGGAACAGGTGCTCCACCTCGGGCGTGGGCGCCACGTGGTCGGACACCATCACCTGGTGGTAGCCCATCCCCTCCAGCCGCCGGGCCCAGTCCAGCATGCTCTGCGCGGTGGTGGCCGGACCGTAGTTGGGCAGGTTGGCGCCGAACTTCATGGGAGTCTCCGTTTCGCTCGGACCCCGGGCGCGGAGGCGGCGTCCGGGGCTGGGTGGGGCGCGCTGGGCGTGAACCGGCGGCCGAGGAGGTGCAGCGCGCAGGCCGCGGCGGCCACGGCCGCGGCGAGCGGCGGCAGCCGGCCCGGCGCGATCTGGGCCGACAGCACGGCCCCGCCGAGTGCGGCGCCGGCCGAGCCGCCGAGATAGGTGGCGGAGCTGTTCAGCGCGAGGACGGCCGCGCCACCGGAGGGGCGCAGGGCCAGCAGCCGGTGCTGCTGCGGCACCACGAACGCCCAGCCTGCCGCGCCCCACAGCACCAGCAGCACGAGCACGGCCGCGCCGCTCAGCAGCCCCAGCGGGGCCAGGCACAGGGCCAGCGCGGCGAGCAGCGCCGTCACCTGGGCGCCGGAGCGGCCGGTGCGGTCCAGCAGCGGGCCGACCAGGAAGCTTCCCGCGACGCCTCCGGCGCCCCACAGCCACAGCGCCGTCCGGTGCGCGGTGACACCGCACGCGTCGAGCACCGGCACCAGGTAGGTGTACAGGCCCAGGCTGGCCGTGGTCTGAAGGAACGTCGTCAGCACCGCGATCCCGACCCGGCGGTCCGTCAGCTGGGCGCCGCGCTCGCGCAGTGAGGGCATCGCGGCGCCGGACACCGCGGGCAGCAGCAGCGCCGAACCCGCCAGCGACACCACCCCGATCGCGGTGACCAGCCACAGGGCCGCCCGCCAGCCCGCGTGCTGGGCCAGGAACAGTCCGCCCGGCACCCCGAGCACGGTGCCCGAACTCAGTCCGCCGAGCACCACCGCCAGTGCCCGGCCCCGCCGTTCGGGGCCGGCGAGCGCGGCCGCCGCGGTCGCCGCCACCGGCATGAACACCCCGGCGGCCACCCCGGCCAGGCCGCGCGCCACCATCAGCGCGGCCATCGAGGGCGCCAGGGCGGAGGCGGCGTTGGCCAGGCAGAACAGACAGAGCGCCGCGACGAGGACCTGCCGGACGCCCCAGCGCGAGAGGGCCGCGCCCACGAGCGGGGCGAGCAGGGCGTAGCAGAGCATGAAGACCGTCACGAGCTGGCCCGTCACGGAGGCCGGCTCGTGCAGGTCCCGGCCGACCGCGGGCAGCAGGCCCGCCGTCACATAGGCGTCGGTCCCCACCGCCAGCGCTCCGAACCCGAGCAGCAGCACGCGCAGCACGGTGTCTCCTCCCTCGTCGGCGTCCGCGTGGGTCAAGCCTCACCCGGGGACCGGCGCGACGGGGCGTTCGGACGGGCCGGGGGTTCGGGTTCCCACATCCCCGGCATCGCCGGACGGCTCCGGTCCGGCCGCAGCGCCCTAACGTCGACGTCCCGACGGGGCAGTGGCCCAGCAGGCCGCCGTACCGCATCCACGCGACGGAAGGGATGAGCCATGCAGGACCGTGCCATCATCGACTCCTGGTTCCCCGCCGACCTGCTCCCGCCCGCCCACTGGGAGGAGCACTACATGCCGCGGGAGCTGCCGCCCGGCGCCCGGGTGACGCGGTTCGCGCCCAGTCCCACCGGCTCGATGCACCTGGGCGGCCTGTACGTGGCGACGCTGGCCCGCGATCTCGCCCGGCGCTCCGGCGGGGTGTACCTGGTGCGGATCGAGGACACCGACAAGGACCGTGAAGTGGCGGGCGCCGCGGAGGAGTTCGCCCGGATCTTCCGCTACTTCGGTCTGGAACCGGACGAGGGTGAACAGGAGGGCCACTGGGGCCCCTACCGGCAGTCCGACCGCGCCGGCATCTACCTGTCGTACGTGCGGGAGCTGGTGCGCGGGCAGCGGGCCTACCCGTGCTTCTGCTCCCCGGGGCGGCTGGAGGAGAACGCCGGGGAACAGCGGCGGTCGCGCTCCCCGCTCGGCTACTACGGCAAGTGGGCGCGCTGCCGATCGCTGTCCGTGCGGGAGGCCGGGGAGCGGATCGCGGCCGGGGAGCCGTACACCGTCCGGCTGCGCTGCCCCGCCGGCCTGCCGGGCCGGGTGCGCTTTCGCGATCTGGTGCGCGGGGCGCTGACGATGCTGGACAACGGCAACGACGTGGTGGTGCTGAAGTCCGCGGACGACGAGGGCCGCCGGCTGCCCACCTACCACCTGGCCCACGTGGTGGACGACCATCTGATGCGGGTGAACCTCGTGGTGCGCGGCGAGGAGTGGATCTCGTCGCTGCCGCTGCACCACCAGCTGCACCGCGCGCTCGGCTTCGGCACGCCGCAGTACGCCCACATCGCGCCGCTGATGAAGCTGGACGGCTCCAGCCGGCGCAAGCTGAGCAAGCGCAAGGACCCCGAGTCGGCGGCCGGGTTCTACGAGGCGGCCGGGTATCCGGCGGCGGCGGTCGAACACTATCTGCGCGGGCTGGCCAACAGCCGTGTCGCCGGGCTGCCGACCGGGCGGGCGCTCGCCGAGCCCCTGCGGCTGGCGGAGATGGGGGCCGCCGGCCCGATGGTGGACCTGCTCAAGCTGCGCTCCCTGAGCCGCGAGTACATCGCCTCGCTGGAGCCCGCGGAGGCCCTCGCGCAGCTCGGCGACTGGGCCGCCGGGTACGCGCCCGAGTTGCACGCCGTCCTGCGCAAGCACCCGGATCTCGCGCTGGCCGCCTTCGAGATGGCCCGGCGCGGCAACGGCACGCCCCGCAAGGACCTCGCGTGCTGGCAGGAGTTCACGGCCCGCTACGGCTTCTGCTTCCCCGAGCTGCACGAGATGGTGGACCGGCCGGACGACGACCGCTTCGGGGGCCTGCCCGGTCCGGCGGTGTCCGCTCTCGCCGCGGACCTTGCGGCGGGCTACCGGCACGCGGGTCCGGCGCAGGACTGGTTCGCGGCGCTGCGCACGGTGGCCGAGCGGCACGGTTTCGCCCCGGACGTGCGCGCCCACCGGGCCGATCCCGGCGCCTACCGGGGTTCGATCCGGGACGTGGCCAACGTGCTGCGGGTGTGCCTCACGGGCAGCCGCCGCAGCCCGGACCTGTTCCAGGTGGCCCAGGCGCTCGGGGAGGAGGAGGTGCTGCGTCGGCTCAGGCCGCTCGCCACCGGGGCGCCGGCCGGCCGCTGCTGAGACGGCGTCCGCCGGGAGGGCGCGGGCGGGAGGAGACGGCGGCCCGGTGTCCGGGCCGCCGTCCGGGGTGTCCCCCGTTGCTTTCAGCTCGCGAGCAGCCGCTCGCCGCGCAGGGCGACCGCCAGCTGCGCGCGGCGGCTGATCGACAGCTTGCGGTAGATGCGCGTGATGTGCTGCTCCACCGCGCGCGGCGACACCATGAAGTGCTCGGCGATCTGCCGGTTGGTCAGTCCGTCCAGCATCATCCGGGCGACCCTCAGTTCGTGGGCGCTGAGCCGCCCGGCGGGTTCGGCGCCCCCGGCGGCCTCACCGGCGGCCGGGACCGCGGACTCTGCTCGATCCTCCGCTCCGAGCAGATCGTCCATGCCCTGGACCGTGACGTCCAGTGTCAGCCGTTCCTGGGTGTAGGGGTCCGCGCCGAGCAGCCGGTGCACCGCGGCCCGGTCCTGCGCCTTGACCACGAGCACCTCCCTGCGGCCCTCCTCCCAGATGCCCCCGCCGATCAGCACGCCCTGATGCATGAGCCCGCGCCAGTACGTCCGGTGGGCCGGCCGGAGCCGGTGCAGCCGGGGATCGTCCTGGAACGCGCGGCTGATGATGTACCGCACGGTCACCGCCTTCTGACGTGTCTCATGTGGCCCGGCCCCCTCATGCGGCCCGGGACACGGGCTGCGGCACGGGCTGCGGCACGGTCTGCGGCACGGGCTGGGGCGTGGCCTCCTGGGTGGTGGGGCGGCGGGTCACCTGGTTGACCGCGTCCGGCACGGGCCGCCCCGTCAGGGCCAGGCGTACCGAGCGGGCGACGGCGATGCCGGCCTTCTCCTGTGCCTCGTCGGTGGACGCGCCGAGGTGGGGGGTGGCCACGACCTGGTCGAACTCGAACAGCGGGGAGTCCGTGCAGGGCTCCTTCGCGTACACGTCGAGTCCGGCGCCGGCGACCCGGCCCTCCTTCAGCGCCGAGTACAGCGCCTCCTCGTCGACGATCCCGCCGCGCGCGGCGTTGACGATCCGCACGCTCGGCTTGACCTTGCGCAGCGCCTCGTCGCCGATCAGGCCGACCGTCTCCGGGGTCCTGGGCAGGTGGACGGTGATGAAGTCGGAGACCTCGAGCAGCTCGTCCAGCGACAGCACCTTGACGCCCATCTGCGCGGCGCGCGCGGGCTGGACGTAGGGGTCGTACGCGACGACCTTCATGCCGAAGCCCGACATGCGCTGCGCGACGAGCGCGCCGATACGGCCCAGGCCGACCACGCCGAGCGTCTTCTCGGCCAGCTCCACACCCGTGTACTTGCTGCGCTTCCACTCGCCGTTCTTCAGCGCCGCGTCGGCCTGCGGGATGTGGCGGGCGGTGGCCAGCAGCAGACCGCAGGCCAGCTCGGCGGCGGTCACGATGTTCGAGGTGGGGGCGTTGACGACCATCACGCCGGCCTTGGTGGAGGCCGAGACGTCGACGTTGTCCAGGCCGACGCCGGCCCGCGCGACCACCTTCAGCCTGCTCGCGGCGGCGATCGCCTCGGCGTCCACCTTGGTGGCCGAGCGGATCAGGATCGCGTCCACGTCGGCGATGGCCGGGAGCAGTTCGGCCCGGTCCGCTCCGTTGCAGTGCCGGATCTCGAAGTCCGGGCCGAGCGCGTCCACAGTGGCGGGCGACAGCTCCTCGGCGATGAGTACGACAGGTCTGCTCATGGGGATTCCCTTCCTCGGTGGGTGCGGGGCGGGCGGGAACGCTGACGGGAACGCGTCAGCCGCCCGCCGGGTACCGGCCCCCCGCGTACAGCACGGCGGCGGGCCGCTCGTCGGCGCGCGACCAGGTCACGGCGCCGGCGACGAGAGTGTGGTCGAACACGCGGACGGAGCTGCTGACGTCGCACACCGCGGCCACCGACGCGGCCGCCAGCACCGGGACGCCGTGCTGCGGGTGCCAGGACACCCCGCTGAAGCGCTGGGCCGCGGTGCCCGTCGCGAACTGCCCGGCCAGGTGCCGGTCGCCGAACGCCAGCACGTTCACCGCGAACGCGCCGCTCGCCAGGACCTGTTCCAGCGTCCGGCTCTTCGTGGACAGTGAGACGAGCAGCGCCGGTGGCCGCAGCGACAGCGACATGACGGCGTTGACGGTGCAGCCGACCGGCCCGTCGGGGCCCTGTGCGGTGATCACCGCGACGCCGGTGGGCAGCCGGGCCATCGCGTGGCGGAACGCCTCGCCCGACACTCCGGCAGGCGCGGACAGCAGGCTCTCGGTCGTCATCGGTGCTCCCCGCCTTCGGAGCCACCGGTGTCACGCGGGACGCGTTCCATGATCGTCCTCTCTGGGGGGAGGTCCGCGCCCAGGGCTTGCCGGGCGCTCAGCAGTTGCTCGACCGCGCGGTCGACGAGGCCGGGGCGGGGCCGTCCTCGCGCGGCGGACTGGGCGGCGAACCGCAGCGTGCGGGGCAGTTCGCCCCAGGCCGCCGACACGGCCGCGGCCGACTCCGGGTGGAGCCTGCCGTCCGCCACCGCGAACGCCAGCGCGTAGGTGTGGTGGCGGGCGGCCGCCCACAGGTCGTCGGCGTACCGGGCGAGCGCGGTGGCGTCGGCGCGGAAGACGCCGGCGATCGCCGCCAGCGACGTCTCCAGGCTCAGGCTCCAGGTTCCCGGGCCGGGTGCGGCGTCGGCGTCGGGCGGTGCGGCCTGCCAGGTCAGCCAGCGGTACTGCCCGGCGGGCGGGACCGGTGTCTCCTGGCCGAGCGCGAGCCGGTCGCGGCGCACCACCTCCGGCGGCGGGTCCGGCACGGGGGCGAGGGCCGCGGCCAGGTCGGCGTCGTCGAGCCAGCCGTGGAAGGGTTCCTGGTCGCCGTAGGGGGTGAGGGCGGTGAAGTGGTCGGCCACCCGCCAGCGGCCCGCCCGGTGCTCGTGGATCAGCAGCCAGTGCGGGGCGTCCGCCCGCCCGTGGGCCGCCGCCCAGGGCAGGCGGCGGGTGTTGCCCGCGGCCAGGACGCGCCGCTCGCGGTGCAGGGTGTCGAGCAGCGCGGCGCGGGCCGCGGGCCAGCCGGCCGCGCCGCGGTGGGCCAGCTCCCGCCCGTCCCCGGTCCGGTCCACCCGGGGGTGGTGGGAGAAGGCCAGTTCACCGGGGGGCAGGTCCAGGCGTACGGCGAGGCGGACGCCCTCGGCGAACCGGCGCCGCACGCCGGGCACGTCGGGCGCCAGGTGGGCGAGGAGGTTCGTCGTGTAGCAGCTGAGGTCCGGCATGGTGGCCGGCGCGCCGGTCGGGTTCACGAGGTGTCCAAGTCATCGCGGGGGGCGGAGAAGGCGCAGCTGAGCGGTGTCCGTGAGAGGTCGCGCAGGCTGATCCACTGGAAGTCGTGCCACTGTCCGCGGCGGCGGCCTGGCCGGATGTCGATGGCCCAGGGCCGGCCGGACAGCCCGGTCCCGGCCGCTTTGACGCAGGCCTCCTGGGCGGTCCACACCCAGGCGAACTCGGCCGCCCGGGTGCGCTGCGGCAGGGGGGCGACCTGCGGGGTGTGGGCGCCGAGGCAGCGGCGCAGCAGTGCGTCGGGGACGCTGTCGGGGGGCTGCTGGACGTCGACGCCGACCCGGCGGTGCCGGGCGACGGCGACGGCGACGGCGTCTCCGTCGTGGGAGATGCTGATGCCGGTGCCGGGGTCTCCGGCGAGGACGGGGCGTCCCTGCTCCTCGGCGAGCACCGGCTCGTCAGCCAGTTCCGGGAGCGTGGCGCGCAGCAGGTGGCGCAGCAGGGCGCGGCTGGCGAGGAACTCCTCCGTCCGCCACCGGGGCAGGGCGGCCGCGGCCGCCCGGTCGTGGGGGTGCGGGTCGGGGCGGGCCCACTGGCCGCGTTCGCCCCGCGCCACCCAGACACCGGGTGTGACCTGGAGCGTCAGGAGGGTCATGAGCGCAACTCCGTGAGTAGGGGGTCCGCGTGATCGGCCACCGCGGCGAGGACCACCTCGGTGACGCCGCCGCCGATGCCCAGGACGCCTGCCTCGGCGCGGATGGTCTGGGCGCCGTCGCGGGCGAAGCCGTCGGCGCCCTGGAGCTGGGCGCAGGCGGCGAGTACGGGGTCGGCGACGAGGCCCGCCGCGGATTTCAGCAGGGCGGCCGCCGCGAGGTCCTGCCGGCGGGTGACGCGTTCGCCGAGGCTCTCGCACAGGGCGTGCAGTTGCCGCACCTGCACCAGGCAGGCGGCGTAGCGCTGGCGTACGGCGTCGTGGTGCCACAGGGGGCGCCCGTCGTGGTGCCGCCGGGTCAGGCGTTGCCTGGTGTCGGCGAGGACCCTGCTGGTCAGCGCCACCGCCCACAGGGCGCCCGCCAGGCGTTCGGTGCCCATGTGCCGGGCGAAGACGGCCATGCCGCGTCCGGGCCGCCCGACGATGTGGTCGGCCGGCAGCCGTACGCCGTCGAGTTCGACGTGCCCGGTCGCGGAGCCGGCGAGCAGGCCGCTGTCGGCCGGGCGCACGCGGACCCCGGGCGCGGTGGCGGGCACGAGCACCCAGGTGAAGCTGGTGAAGTGCCGGCCGGGCCGGTGCCGGGCGAGGACCAGCAGCAGGTCGGCGGCGCAGGCGGTGGTGATCCAGCGTTTGCCGCCGGTGAGCAGCAGTCCGTCCGGTCCGATGTCCACCTCGGTGCCGAGGCCGGCCAGGTCCGAGCCCGCCGAGGCGCTGTCGGTGGCGGCGAGCGCGAGCGTCGCCGTCCCGGACAGGGCCTCGTCGAGGGCCTGCCGTACGGGGCCGGTGGCGGGGGCGCAGGCGGCGAGGAGCGGCAGGGCGGAGGCCGCCTGGACGAGCACGCCGAGGGTGACTCCGTTGTCGCCGCGGGCGTCCACGGCCTTGATGAGGTCGGCGAGCCGTGCGGGGTCCAAGGTGGTGCCGGTCCCGGTCGCCGGGTTCGGGTCCTCGTGGTCGTAGAGGCCGGTCAGGACGCCTGCCGCGCCGAGCGCCGCCCACACCTCGGACACCGGTGCGGCCGCGGGGAGCGCGGCCAGCGCGGCGGCCGCGCGCGGGCGGTGACGCGTGGTCGGGGCGCGGTCCGTCTCGATCAGGTCAGGCAAGGCGCACCTCCGCGTCGAGCAGGGCGAGTTTGCCGTCGACCAGATGCAGGCGGTCGTTGCTGTAGTTCAGGGCGGCCGAGCGCAGGTCGCGCAGGCTGTGTTCCAGGCGGGTGGGCGAGTCCTTGAGGTAGCCGTGCCGCATGCCGACGGCGTCCACCAGGTCCTCGACGGCGAGGTGGCACTCGTCCGCCGCGGTGATCTTCAGGGCGTTGAGCAGCAGCTGGACCCGGGGCACGCTGAGGTCGTCGGCGGTCGCGACGACCTGCCGGGCGCGGTCCAGCAGCGCGTGCACCGTGTCGATGCGCTGGCGGGCCCGGGACAGGCGGGTCAGCAGCAGTTCGGAGTCCAGGTTCACGCGTCCGCGGCTGTGCGGGGAGCGCAGCAGTTTGACGACGCGGGAGAGCGCGCCGGCCGCGGTGCCGAGCCAGCACGCCGACCAGCCCAGATGGGCCATCGGCCCGAACACCGTGGTGACGATGGTGCGGAACGCGCCGTGCTCCCCCACCACCTGGTGGGCGGGGACCGTGCCGGTCAGCCGCAGGGCGACGCTGTGGCTGGCGCGCATGCCGAGCGGCTGCCAGTCGCCGGAGCGTTCGACGGTGAGCTGGTCGCGGTGGGCGTAGACCAGCGACACCTGGTTCGGGGAGGCCGGGGGCGGGCTCTGCATGGTGACGAGGAAGCCGTCGGCGTGCTCGCCGCCGGTGACGATCGGCGCGAAGCGGTCCAGCAGGAGTTCGTCCTCGCGGGCGGCGAGCGCCGACTCGCTGCTCAGCAGGTGGCCGCCCTTGCCGGCCTCGGTGGTGACGGAGGCCAGGTACATCCGGCCGGCGGCGATCTCGGGCAGCAGTTCGTCCCGCAGTCTCTCGTTGCCGTGGCGCACGACCGCGGCGACCTGCTGGCAGTGCATCACGAAGATCATCGCCACGGACAGGTCGACCCGGCCGAGGGCGATGCCGGCGCTCACCACGTCGTCGGTGCCGCCGCCGAGGCCGCCGTGCGACGCGGGGACGAGCAGGCCGAGCAGGCCGCTGCGGCGCATCTCCTCCAGCGCCTCGACCGGGAACGACGCGTCCCGGTCGGTGCGTTCGACGTGCTCGGCCGCCACGCCGGCGACCCGGGCCACCCGGTCCGCCAGGTCCGCGGCGGTCCGCGGCCCGGCGGTCGTCGACCCGGCGGCCGTGGGTTCGGCGGTCGGCGGTTCGGCGGCCGGGGCCGGCCGTGCGGGGGCGAACGTGGGCGCGCTCACGCGGCCGTCACCTGGGTCCCGTCCGCGGCGTACCGCGCGCCGAGCGCGGCGCGCACCACGGTCCACAGGCTTCCGGCGGTGGCGAACGTGTCGTCGTTCATGTCGTCGTCCGGCAGGGTCACGCCGAAGGCGTCCTCGACGGCGAAGAGCAGCTCGATGGCCTGCATCGAGTCCAGGCCCAGCTCCCGCAGCGGGGAGTCGGGGGTGATCTCCTGCTCGCCGAGGAACTTCAGGAACGGCGTGAGCAGTTCGGTGAAACGGGCGTCCATCACTTCACTCCAGGGTCTCGGTGCCGGCCGGGGCCGGGACGGTGGTGCGGGTCAGGTGCATCCGGGTGATCTCGGGGGCAGCGTCCGGGCGGTCGCCGTCCACGACGGCTTCCGCGGGCAGCGGATGGCCGAGGAAGGCGACGAGGCTCGCGCTCAGCCCGTACGCGCCGACGTTGGGGACGGCGAGGAGGTCGCCGGGGGCGAGGGCGGGCAGCTTCGCGGCGCGCGCCCAGGTGTCGAGCGGGGTGCACAGCGGGCCGGTGACCAGGGTGTCCAGGAGCGGACCGCCGTCGCCGCCGGGCCGGGCGCCGTGCGGCACCAGGCGCGGGTTCAGGGCGGGCAGCCGCCGCAGTCCCGACATGCCGCCGAGGTGGTTGATGCCGGACTCCAGGACGACGACGTCCTTGCCGTGGGAGCGCTTCACGTCGAGCACGGCCGTCAGCAGGACCCCGGCCGTGCCCACCAGGTAGCGGCCCGACTCGAAGACGACCCGGGTGCCGTCGGCGTGCCGGCCGGGCAGCTCCGCGTCGAGCAGCGCGGTCAGCCGCGGCCGCAGTCCCGACAGGTCGATCCGCTCCCCCTCCGTCGCGAACGGCGCGCCGAAGCCGCCGCCGAGGTCCAGGACGCGCAGGTGCGCCCCGTGCTCCGCCAGGGCCGCCGTCAGCGTCCTGGCGGTGCGCAGCGAACGGGCGAACTGGCCGACCAGCGCGTCCACTTCGCCGAGGTTGCTGCCCATGTACAGGTGCAGTCCGACGAGTTCGGCGTGCGGCCTGCCCGCGAACATTTCCGGCCGGTCGAGCACCCACCGGGTGTCGGCGCCGAACTGCGAGGCCACGCCGGTCATCGCCAGGCCCTGGCCCGGCACCGGCTGGTCGTCGTTGACGCGCAGCAGGCACCGCGCGGCGACGCCGGCCCGGCCGGCCAGCCGGTCCAGCTGTCCGATCGCGTACGGGGAGTCCACGGAGAACGTCCGCACGCCCAGCCGCAGCGCGTGGCCGATCTCCTCGTCCCGCTTGCCCGGACCGGTGTACAGGACGTCCGCGGCCGGCCAGCCCGCGTCGACCGCGGCCCGGAGCTCGCCGGTGGAGCACACCTCCGGCAGCGCCCCGCGCTCGCGCAGCACGGCCAGCAGGGACGGGTGCGCGTTGGCCTTCAGGGAGTAGTACAGGCCCGCGCCGGCCGGCAGCGCCTCCACCAGCGCCGCGTGGTTGCGCCGGACCTCGGCCAGGTCGTAGACGTACGCCGGGGTGGGCAGGCGCGTCAGGACGTCGTCCGGCAGCGGCGGGGCCGGCCGGACGGCGCTACCGGGCCCGGACACGGGACGCCTCCTGCGCCAGGGCGGCGAGCGCCTTGCGGTCGACCTTGCCGTTGCCGGTCAGCGGCAGCGCGTCGACGACGAGGCAGTGGCGGGGGATCTTGAACTCCTCGATCTGCTCGCGCAGGCCCTGGAGCACCTCGGCGGGCGACAGCTCGCCGACCGCGAACAGCACCGCGGGGCACGGGCTCTGCGGCGGCAGGACGGCGGCCTCGGCGACCGCCGGGACGCGGCGGGCGGCGGCTTCGACCTCGGTGGCGCTGACGCGGAAACCGTTCTCCTTGTAGATGTCGTCGCGCCGGCCCTCGAAGTACAGGTATCCCTCCTCGTCGACCCACCCGTAGTCACCGGTGTGCAGTTGCGGCAGCAGGCCCTCCACCCGGTGGAAGCGCCGCGCGGTGAGTTCCGGGCGGCGCCAGTACCCGGCCATGACGTGCGGGCCGCGCACCACGATCTCGCCGACCTCCCCCGCGGGCCTGCGGCGGCCCTCCTCGTCGACGACGAAGACCTCGGTGCCCGGCAGCGCGCGCCCGCTGGAGCCGGGCCGCTCCAGGTCGCCGTCCGGCGGCATGATCGTGGCCCGCTTGCACTCCGTCAGACCGAACATCAGCTGCACCCGCAGCCCCGGCAGCGCCGAACGCAGCGCCTCGAGCGTCTCGGGCGGCATGGCAGCGCCGGTGTTCGTCAGCAGCCGCAGCGGCGGCCGTTCCCGGGAGGTCCGGCGCAGCAGCCGGGCCAGGGCGTCGGCCACGGACGGGACGGCGGCGAGCACGGTGGCGCCCGTGCGCACCAGGTTCCCGAGCAGCGCCGGACCGACCTCGGCGGGCCGGCCGGTCACCACGTGGGCGCCGGCCTGCGCCGCCAGGAACAGCTGGTAGAGGCCGTAGTCGAAGGACAGGGGCAGCGGGCTGTAGACGACGTCGTCCGGACGGTACTCCAGCACCGACTGGATGGCCGTGGCGGCGAACGTCAGCTGCTGGTGGGTGCTGACGACGGCCTTGGGCAGCGAGGTGGTGCCGGAGGTGTAGATCAGGCACACGGGGTCGACCGTGAGCGGGCCGGGCGGCTGCTCGCGCGGCGCGGGAGAGCCGGTGAAGGCCACCGCGGCGACCGCCCGCGTGCCGGCCGTGCGCACGCCGCGGCGCTGTGCGGCCGCCTGCGAGTCGGGTGCGTCGGTGACGAGCAGGGCGGGCGCGCAGTCGTCGAGGACGTGGTCGAGCTGGATGCCGTGGACCTGTTCGTGCAGCAGGGAGAAGGCCACTCCGGCCCGGGAGGCGGCGTACATCAGGGCGGGCTGGGCGGTGGATCCCGGCGCGCAGATCACGAGCCGGTCGCCGCGCCGCAGCCCGCAGGCGTGCAGCCAGGCGGCCAGCCGCCGGGAGGCCGCGTCGAGTTCCCGGTAGCTGAGGGTGTGGCCGGCGCTGGTCACGGCGGGCCGCTCGGGCCAGCGGGCGGCCGCCCGGTCGAGCAGTTCGTGCAGCAGGTCGGCGTGGGCGGACATCAGTTCCCTCCGGTGCGTGCGACGGGACGGGCGGGCCGCGGCGCCGCCTCGCCGGCGGGCAGGGCGCGCAGCACGATGCGGCAGATGCCGTCGACGTGGTGCAGGTTCTCCGGGACGAGGTCGTCGGCGTCGAACTCGACGGACAGCTCGCGTTCGAGGCGTTCGACGATCTCCACCACCCGGAACGAGGTGAAGCCGGGGACGTCCGCCAGCGGCCGCCCGTCGAGCAGGGCCGCCGGGTCCGTCTTGAGCACAGTGCCCGCGGCGGCCGCGACGCGGGCGCGCAGCGGGGCGGGCACGGGCGTCGCGTGGGCGGGCCGCGGCGCGGCCGCGCGGGCCGTCGCGGGGCCGAACGCCTCCCGGTCCCGGCCGAGTTGCTCCGCCAGGCGCGTGAACACCTCCCGGGCCTCGGGGCGGCCGCGCTCCACCCGCCGGTAGCCGAGGTAGACGCTCTCGGCGAGCGACTCCCACGCCGCGACGTGCGCGAGGGCCGCGGTGTCGTCGGCGAGCAGGCCGCGCGAGCGCAGGAAGCGGGCGTGCAGCTTGCGGGAGCGGGCCAGCAGCCAGGTCTCCAGGGTGAGCCGGTCGAAGGCGGCGCGCCGGTCGGGGTGCTCCGCGTACGCGGCGACGTACCGGGCGGCCGTCTCCTCGTCCGCCAGGTCGGTCTCGGCCCCGGCCGGGGCGGGGGGACGCCGGGCCGGGGCGAGGGTGACGGCCAGCGCCGGTCCGGGGACGGCGGCGGCCAGTTCGGCGTGGCTCAGCGGGCGGCGGACCGGGCGGGCGCTGCCCCAGGGCGTCTCGTTGTGGTAGCCGTCCAGCACGACGGCGTCCGCGTCGCCGGCCGGTTCCAGCAGGAAGCTGTGTTCCATGTGCCGCCGCCCGGCGTACGGCACCCACGGCAGGTGGAAGGCGTCGGCCACCACGTAGCGTCCCTCGGCCGGGGTGAGGGCCTCGCCCGGCGCGGTGGTGCGGCGGTCCAGGACGGTGAGTCCGAGGCGCTGGGCGGCCTCGGCGAGCTGGTCGGCCGCAAAACGTTCCACCGTGGGCAGTCCGTGCGGCCCCGGCAGCGGGCGGAAGCGCAGCCCGGCGCCCAGGTCCAGGTGGGTTCCGGGGCCGTGCCAGCGTTCGGCCAGGATCGCCAGGTTGACCTGGACGCAGTCGAACAGCGGCCATTCCACCTGGGGTTCGGGGGCGGGGGTGAGGTCAGCGGACATGGACGGCTCCCGCCCCCACCGGCTGCTCCACCGGCTCCAGAGCGCTCACGGCGCGGAGCAGCGCCTGCGGGTCGGGCGCCTCGTCGCTCAGCTCGCCGTCCAGGAACTGCTGGTAGGCCCCCAGGTCGAGGTAGCCGTGACCGCTGACGCACACCACCACGCCCTTCTCGGCGCGCAGCAGGCCGTTGTTGCCCTCGGCTCCGGCGCCCGCCAGACGCGCGGCGGCGGCCAGCGCGTGACCGGACTCCGGGGCGGGCAGCACCATCTCGCCGCGGGTGAAGCGGCGGCCCGCGTCGAGCGCCTCGGCCTGCCCGACGGCGGTGGCCGCGATCTGGTCGCGGTGGCGCATCGCGGACAGCACCTTCGCCGCGCCGTGGAAGCGCAGTCCGGCCGAGTGCGAGTCGGGGATCGGGTAGGAGCTGCCGATGGTGTACATGGCCTCCATCGGCCCGGTGCCGGTGGCGTCCGTACGGTCGTAGGCGTACGTGCCGCGGGTCAGTTTGGGCGTCGTGCTGGACTCGGCGGCCACCAGCAGCGGCGGTTCGGCGCCCGCGGCGGCCGCGGCCGAGAAGAACGGCAGCGCGATGCCGCCGAAGTTGGAGCCCGCGCCCACGCAGCCCACCACCGCGTCGACCGACGCGTCCAGGCCGGCGAGCTGGTCGGCGGCCTCCAGGCCGATCACCGACTGGTGCAGGATGCTGTAGGTCTCCCCGCTGCCGATGCAGAACGCCGCGCCCTCGGTGCGGGCGGCGTACTCCACCGCCTCGCCGATGGCCAGCGACAGGCTGTTGACGTCGTCCCCGGCGCGCCGGGCCACCTCCGTCAGCGGGCTGGGGCTGGCGTGCACGGTGGCCCCGAGGGTCCGCATCAGCGTGCCCCGGTACGGCTTGCGCCGCAGGCTGCCCCCGACCATGAACACGGTGCACTTCATGCCGAACATGGCGCAGGCGGCCGCCAGGGCGGTGCCCCACTGTCCGGCGCCGGTGCCGCTGACGAGTTCGCGCACACCGGCCCGCGCGTAGTAGTAGGCCTGCGCCAGGGCGGTGTTGAGCTTGTGGCTGCCGGAGATGTTGCCGCCCTCGTACTTCACGTAGACCGGCACCCGCGCCCCGACCGCGCGCTCGAAGCCCCGGGCCCGCCACAGCGGCGTGGGCCGGAACGCCCGGTAGGCGTCGGCGACCTCGGCCGGGATCTCCCAGTACTCCTTCATCTGCACGCTCTGGCGCACCAGCGCCATCGGCAGGTTGACCTGCACGCCGGCGCCGTCCGCGGTGTCGGGCGTGCGGTCCGCGGGCAGCGGCTCGTCCAGGTGCGGCAGGACGCTGCGCCAGCGGGCGGGCGGTTCGGCACGGCTCATCGGGACGCCTCCGCCGCGGACACGACGATCTCGATCAGGTCGTGGACGGTGCGGAAGCTGCGCCCGACGAAGAGGTCGTCGGGCAGCAGGATGTCGAGTTCGTCCTCCAGGCGCACCAGCATGCCCACGAAACCGAGGGAGTTGACGCGCAGGATCTCTCCGTTGAGCGGCTCGTGGTCGTCGATGTCGGCGGGTCGCAGGGACAGCCGGGACTCGGCGATGACCACGCGCTTGACGGACTCGGTGACCGCGGCGCGGTCCAGTCCGGTGATCATGGTTCCTCCGTGAGGGGTCGGGAAGGCCTTAAGGGCTCCGGGAAGGCCGGGAGGGCCGGGGAGGACCCGGCGCGCCCGCAAGGTCAGGGCCGGGCCGCGGTCAGGGGGCTGCGCAGCGTGCCGCGCGCCTCGACGACCCAGCTGTGGGTGACGAGCGAGCCGAGCGTGACGGGGCCGCGCACGTGCATGCGGCCGGTGCTGATGGAGATCTCGGAGCCGAGGCCGAGCGTGGGGCCGTCGTGCAGCCGCAGGGAGCCGTTGACGACGATCGCCGCGGCGTCGACGCGGCGGGTGAACTCCTCGCTCACGCCGGCGTCCCCGGAGAGCACGCCCTCGGTGTGCCCGGAGCCGTAGCGCCGGATGTGGGCCAGCGCCTCGTCCATGCCGTCGACGGCGCGCACGCCGATCGTGGCGTCCAGGAACTCCCGGCCGAGATCGTGCTCGTGCAGGTCCTCGATCCGCCAGGGCCGGTCGCCGCCCTGCCCGTCGGGCCGCGGCACCCGCGGATCGAGGCGGACGGCCACCCGCCGGTCGCCGCGCTCGGCGGCGCGCAGGATCGCGCGGACCAGCTCACCGGCGACCTCGGCGTCGACGAGCAGCATCTCGGCGGTGTTGCAGGCGGTCGGCTCCGGCAGCTTGCTGTCGAGGGCGACCTCGGCGGCGAGGTCGAGGTCGGCGCTGCGGTGCACGTAGACGTGGTTGACGCCGCCGCCGCTGGCGATGACCGGGATCGAGGAGGCGCCGCGGCAGTAGTCGATGAGCGAGGGGCTGCCGCGCGGGATCAGCACGTCGACGGCGTCGGGCCGCTTCAGCAGGGCGCGCAGCTGGGTGCGGTCGGGATCGTCGAGGACGGTGACCAGGTGGGCCGGGAGTCCCGCGGCCTCCAGGGCTTCGCGGGCCACGGCGGACAGCGTCTCGTTGGTGCGGGCGATCTCCTTGCCGCCGCGCAGCAGCACGGCGTTGCCGACCGCGACGGGCAGCAGGGCCCCCTCCACGGTGACGGTGGGCCGGGCCTCGTACACCATGAAGACCACGCCGAGCGGCTTGGGCGTCCGCAGTCGCACCCCCCAGTCGCCGACCGGGACCCCGGCGTCGGGGGCGGTCACGTCGGCCAGTTCGGACAGGGTGGCGCGGGTGAGCTGCTGGAGCCGGCCGAGGTGGGCGTCGGTCAGCCGCAGCCGGTCGAGCAGGACGGGTGACAGGCCGCGTTCCCCGGCGAGGGCCACGTCCTGCGCGTTGGCCTTCAGGACGGCCGGCCAGTGGTCGGCCAGGCGGTCGGCGAGTTCGCGGCAGTAGCGCGCGTACGCGGGGTCGCCGGTCGGCGGCGCGGCCGCCAGGGCGGCGCGGGCGGAGGTGAGCAGTGCGTCGGTCATGGTCTCCTACCACATGAACTGGCCGCCGTCGACGATCAGCTTCTGGCCGGTGACATAGCCGCTGAGCGGGCCCACGAGGTACTCCAGGGCGTCGGCGATGTCGTCGGTGGAGCCGATGCGACGTTGCGGGATCTCGGACAGGACGGCGGCGCGGTGCCGGGGTTCGTTCAGCCGGAACCGGGTGACGAGCTCCTCGGTCCCGGTCATTCCGGGGATCAGGCAGTTGACGCGGACGGCGGGCGCCAGCTCCAGGGCCAGGCACTTGGTGAGCTGGAGCAGCCCCGCCTTGGCCGCCGCGTAGTTGACGCCGTTGGCCCGGGGGCGGATGCCCGTGGTGGCGCCGACGTTGACGACGACGCCGTCCCCGGCGGTCAGCATGGCCGGGGCGAACGCCTGGGTGAGGTGGAAGGGCCCGGACAGGTTGGTGTCCAGGACGCGCTGCCAGTCGGATTCGGTGAGGTCGAGGAACGGGCGGTCGATGTTGACGCCGGCGTTGTTCACCAGCACCCGCGGCGTGCCGTGCTCGTCGAGGATGTGCCGGGCGGCGGCGCGCACCGCGTGGCTGTCGGAGACGTCGGCCCGCACGGCGATCAGGCCGTGCTCGGCGGCGGCCCGCCGGGCGGCCTCCTTGTCGGCCCGGTACAGGGCGACGGTGCGGTGTCCCAGGCGCACCAGGCGCCGGGACAGGGCCAGTCCGATGCCGCGGGTGCCGCCGGTGACGACGGCGAGCGGACGGGGTTCGGTCATCGCGCGTACTCCTGTGCCGCGGGGGGCGTACGGGTGAGGAACTCGTCCAGGTGCCGGAGCAGAACGCCCTGGTGGGCGGGGTCGAAGACCTCGAAGTGCCCGCAGTCCAGGTGCCGTACGGCCAGCCGGTCGGCCAGGCTCCGCCAGCGGTCGGTCTGGCGGGCGCGGTGCTCGCTCTCGCAGACGACCAGCAGGGCCGGCCCGGCGGTCCGGACCTCGGTGCGGTGGGCGGCGCCGGCCCTGATGTGCGCCAGCGCGGTGGCCCGCGCCCGGACGGAGTCCCGGCCGCCGCCCAGGGTGGCGACGGACCGTTCCACGGCGGACAGCAGGTCGGCCCGTACGGCGTCGTCGGCGCTCTCCGGCTCGGGGAAGCTGTCGATGAGGACGACGGCGGGCGCCGGGCCGTCCTCGGCGAGCCGGGCCGCCAGCTCCCAGGCGATCACGCCGCCGAGGGACCAGCCGGCCAGCAGGTTCGGCCGGCGCGGCAGCCCCGTCACCAGATCGAGGTACCTGCGGGTCATCTCCGGGACGCTGTCGTCGGGTTCCTCGCCGGCCAGCAGGCCGTCGGCGCGGATGCCGTGCACGGTGCCGTGCCGGGCGAGCCGGCTCGCGACGCCGAGGTACTGGGCGAGCCCGCCGCCCGCCGGGTGGATCAGCAGGCTGTCCAGCGGACCCGGCCGCTGCGCGAGCAGGGTCAGCAGCCGCGCGTCGGAGGCGGGGGCGGAGGCGGTCATCGTGCACCGCCCCGGGAGCGGGTGATCCAGGCGGCCTGGGCACGGATGGTCGGGTCGAGGAAGAAGTCGAGGACGGGGATCTGCACGCCGTGGTGTTCCTCGATCGCGGCGCGCGCGGTCATCACGTTGAGCGAGTGGGCGCCGTGGTCGAGGAGCGAGCGGTCGACGGGGACGTCGGCGCGCCCGAGCAGCTCCCCCCACAGGCGCTGGAGCCACGCTTCGAGCGGGTCCCGCGCCGTGGTGTCGGCCCCGCCGCCGGACGCGGCCTCCTCGCGGACGGCCTTCTCCGCCTCCTTCAGCAGGGCGGGGCGGTCCACCTTGCCGTTGCGGGTGACGGGCACGGAAGCGATCTCGAACACCCGCGAGGGCGCCATGTACCCCGGGACCGCGCCGGCCACCCGGCGCCGTACGTCGTCGGGGAGCGGCGAGCGTCCGTCCTCCGGCACGAAGAACAGCGCCAGTTTCCGGTCGGTCCCCTCCCCCATGACGGCGGCCACCGCGAGCGCCACGTCGGGGTGGGCGGCGGCCGCGGTCTCCAGTTCGCCGAGTTCCACCCGGTGGCCGCGGATCTTGACCTGGTCGTCGTCGCGGCCCAGGAAGAGCAGCGTGCCCTGCTCGTCGCGGAGCACCTGGTCGCCGGTGCGGTACATGCGGGCGTCGTCCCGGTCGCCGCGCGGGTCGGGCAGGAAGCGTTCCGCGGTGCGCTCGGGGTCGCCGACGTACCCGTGCGCGGGGCACGCGCCGCCCAGGTACAGCTCGCCGGGCACGCCGAGGGGGGCGAGGTGGCCGGTGGCGTCCACCACGTGGGCGGTCGTGTGGGTGATGGGGCGGCCGATCGGGACGTGGTCGGGCCACGGCCCGGACCCGGTGAGCCGGTGTGTGGTGACGGCGTGCGTCTCGGTGGGGCCGTAGAGGTTGACCAGGCCGATGTGCGGCCGGTCGGCGAAGAAGCGCCGGACGCCGTCGTCGAGGAGCAACTGCTCCCCGGAGACGCACAGGTGGCGCAGCTCCGGCAGGTCGTCCCCGGCGTCCTGGGCGGCCCGGGTGAAGGGACGCAGGGCGGCGACGGGGAGATAGACGTGGGAGACCCGCGCCGCGCTGACCCGGGCGAGCACCGCGGGCAGGTCCCGGCGGTCGGCCGGCTCGCGGGAGACCAGGGTCCCGCCGGCCACGAGGGTGGGCACGATCTCCTGGAAGGACACGTCGAAGCCGAGGGGCGCGTACTGGAGGAAGCGGGTGCGCTCGTCCATGTCCAGCGCGTCGAGCTGCCAGGCGGTGAGGTTCACCAGCGGACCGTTGCCCATCAGCACGCCCTTGGGGCGGCCCGTGGAGCCGGAGGTGAACATGATGTACACCCCGTCGCCGTCACTGCCGTCGCCGTTGCCGTCGCCGTTGAGGACGGTGCCGTCGCCGTCGCCGGCGGCGGTCAGTTCGCTCAGTGCCACGACCCGGGCGCCGTCGACGGCGCCGCGGCCGACGACCAGCCCGCAGCCGGCCTTGCCGGTCATGTAGGCGAGCCGCTCGCCGGGCAGGGTCAGGTCCAGCGGCAGGAACACCGCGCCCCGCTCGAGCACGGCCAGGACGGCGACGACCGTCTCCACCAGCGTCGGCGTGGTCAGGCCGACCACGCTGCCGGGGCCCACTCCGTACCGGGCCAGCCCCGCCGCGGCGGAGCGGACCGACTCCTGGAGCTCGCCGTAGGTCACACGGCGGCCGTCCTCCTCGACCGCGGTCGCCTCGGGCCGCCGGGCCAGGCTCGCGCGCACCCAGCGGCGCAGGTCCGGGTGGGCCGGCGGGCGCCAGAAGCCGTCGTGGGCCCGGGACTCGGCCGGCGAGGCGTCCTCGAAGAGCTCGGCGAGGACCGTGCCGGGACGTTCGACGGCCTTCTCCAGCAGGCCGGTCAGCGAGTCGGCCAGCGCTCCGGCGAGCGGTTCGGGCAGCAGCTCGCGGTCGTGCTCCAGCTCCAGGAGCCAGCCGTCGGGACCGGGGGTGACGCCCAGCCAGAGGTCGAATTTCGCGGTGCCGTTGCCGTGCTCGCGCACCCGCAGGACGACCGGGCCGGGTTCCGCGTCGGTCGCGTCCTGCATCGCGAGCATGCAGGAGAAGACCGGGTTGCGGTTGGTCGAGCGGTCCGGGGCGGCGAGGCGCACGACGCGGTCGAAGGAGACCGCCGCGCTGCTCTTCACCCGGTCCGCCTCGGCCCGGACCGTCTCCGTCACGAAGGCGTCGAAGGGCTGGTTCCAGTCGACGTCGACGACGAGCGGCAGGGTGTTGACGAAGAAACCGCACAGGTCGAGCGATCCCAGCGTGCGGCGGGCGAGCACCGGGCTGCCGAAGACCACCGGCGTGTTGCCCGAGTGCCGTGCGAGGAGCGCCGCGTAGACGGCCGAGAAGAAGACGAACGGGCTGACGCCGAGCGCCGCGCAGACCTCGCCGAGGGCCCGGGAACGCTCAGGGGAGAGCCTGATCTCGCGGCGGGCGCCGGTGAAGGCGGTGGTCGTGGGCCGGTTCGGCCGGGGGTGCAGCACGGTGGCGGGCGCCGTGCGCAGCCGGTCGGCGAGTTCGGCGGCGCTGCGCTCGACGTGCTCCTCGTCGGCGGCCGACAGCTGCGCGGCCAGCTCCCGGCACAGGGCCCGTTCACGGGCGACCCGCACCCGGTCGACGTCGAGGTCGGCGCGCACGGCCGCCGTGAGGTCGCGGACGAACTGGCGCAGCGAGAACCCGTCGAAGACGAGGTGGTGCACCACCAGCAGCAGCGTGGAGCGGGACCGGTCGACGGTGTGCAGCAGGACCGCCCGCAGCAGCGGGGGCCGCTCCAGGTCGAAGGCGTGGTCGCCGAGTTGCCCGAGCAGTTCGGCGCGCCGCCGGTCGAACCCGTCGGCGTCGGTCGTGACCACCCGCAGCGGCGCCTGGTCCGGGACGGTTCCCAGTTCGGCGTGCGGGGCGGGCCGTTCGCGCACGGCGAGGCGCAGGGCGGGCTGGACGGCCAGCACGGCGCAAAGCGCCGGGCCGAGGTCCGCGGGGTCGAGCGCCGGGTCCAGTTCCAGCTCGGCCACGACGTTGTAGAGGTGCGGGGCCGGCACCGAGCCGTGCACGACGAGCAGGCCCTGCTGGGCCGCCGTCAGCGGCAGGGTGGCGGTGGCGAGCTGCGGCGCGACGGTCATCGCACGCTCTCCGCGGGCACGAGGAGCCCGTGCAGCCACTGCCGGAGATCCCCGACCGTGCGGACCGCGGCGAGGCCCGTCGGATCGATCTCCTGGTCCGGGTCGGGTATCAGCTCACTGGCGATCCGCACCAGGGAGAGTGAGTCCAGTCCGACCTCGGCCAACGGGGAATGGTCGTCGAAAGGCACACGCACATGCCTTCTGACCGCCGAAACGATGTCGCCGCCGGTCACGTCGTCCGTACGGTTCATTAATCAGGCTCCTCAGGCAACGGTCACTTTTATGACGCTCGAAAGATGATTCAACGATTGCCGAAGAGCGGTCAAGAAGCGTTGGGAATGGCATCGAGTTCTTCGATGGGACGTCATCGGATTTCTCGATGGGACGTCATAGAGTTTCCCGATAGGGCGTCATCGGATTTCTCGTCAGGACGCCATCAGGCTTCTCTATGAGACGACGTCAGCCTTCTCCCTGGGACGTCGTCGGACTTCCCGATGGGAAAGCCGGAAAAGGGTGAGAAGGGTGGCGAGAGACCCGGGAGGGGGGGTCGGGTCAGGACGGCCGGTCCGCCGCCGCCACGGCGGCCTGCTTCGCGGAGTGCCGACGGGCCTTGGCACGGTTGCCGCACACCCGCATCGAGCACCAGCGGCGGCTGCGGTTCTTGGAGACGTCCCAGAAGACCCAGGCGCAGGCGTGCTCGGCGCAGCGCTTGAGCCGGACGGCCTCGCCGGTGACGACCAGTTCGCTCCATGCGATCGCGAGGCCGGCCAGAGCCTTCCTGACCGGCGTCAGGTCGGCCGCGGGTGACAGGACGCCGCCGTCACGGCCGGCGCCGCGGACCGTGATCAGCACGGGCAGTTCCCGCAGGGCCTCGTCGGCTCCGGCGAGGAGTGCCACGTCGGCGGTGTCGCCGACGTTGACGCCTAGTTCCTCCCGGATGCCGGTGCGCAGGCGCAGGCACAGGGCGTGGTCCTCGGCGCCGATCCGGCGTTCGCGGTCGAGCAGTCCGCGGCCGGCGAGCCAGGCGGACAGCGCGCCCGGCGTGGCCAGCTCGTCGGTGCCGAGCTCCACGTCGACGGTGTTGGCGAAGGCCTCGATCAGCTGTGCGGAAGCCGGGGCTTCGGACATGGGTCATCTCCTCGTCGAGGGTCCAGCGTACACCCCGGCCTAACCGGCTAACAGCTTGACCGGGTAGCGGAGTCGGTCCGTGACGTGTCAGACTCACCTCCTCGGGAATAACCACTGAAAGCGATAGCCGGTTAGGAGAAGTGATGAGCGACCAAGCCGTCCAGACCGCGAAGGCCCCGGTGGCAGCGGTCGCGGACACCCTGGTGGAAGCCTCCGCGCGGTCCGCGACGGGCCCTGCCGGCCGGCGTGCCGGGGAGCCCACCGCGCGGCAGGGCAGCCGCAACGCCGCCGTCCTCCTCGCCTTCACCGCCGTCACCAACCTCGCGGACGGCGTCACCAAGATCGCCCTGCCGCTGCTGGCCACCCGCGCCTCCGCCTCCCCGGCCCAGATCTCCGCGGTGTCGCTCACCCTGTCGCTGCCCTGGCTGCTGGTGGCCCTGCACGTCGGCGTCCTGGTCGACCGCGTCGACCGCCGGCGCCTGCTGTGGGGGGCGAACGCGCTGCGGCTGCTCGCGCTCGGCGCGCTCATCGAGGCCGCCCTGGCCGGCCGCGTCACCATCCCCGTGCTCTGCGTCGTGGGCGCGGTCCTCGGCGTGGCCGAGGTCATCGCGCTGACCTCGGCGTCGGCGCTGATCCCGGCGCTGATCCCACCGGAGGGCCGTGAGCGGGTGAACGCCTGGATCGCCGGGGCCGAGACGGTCTGCAACGAGTTCTGCGGCCCCTTCGTCGGCGGCCTCCTCCTCGCGGCGGGCACCGGCTTCGCCCTCGGCGCGACCTGGGTGTCCTACCTGGTGGCCGCCCTGATTCTGCTGCTGCTCGCCGGCCGGTTCCGCGCCGCCCCCGACACCTCCCGGGCCGACGCCGACGCCGCCGCCGAGAGCGTCAACCGGCAGATCAGCGGCGGACTGCGCTACCTGTGGCAGCACACGCTGCTGCGCACCATGTCCCTCATCCTGACGGTCCTGTGCGCCTGCTGGGGGGCCTGGCTGGCGCTCATGCCGCTCTTCGCCACCGACGTGATGCGGCTCAGCCCCCGCGAGTACGGGACGCTCCTGAGCGCGCTGGGCATCGGCGGCCTGACCGGCGCCCTCGCCGTGACCCGCGTGAACCGGGCCCTGGGACGCCGCTGGGTGATGTTCGCCGACCTCGTCGGCACCTTCGCGATGATGGCCGTGCCCGCGCTCACCACCGACCTGTGGGCGGTCGCCGCCGCCGCCTTCGTCGGCGGCATGGGCGGCACCCTGTGGACGGTGAACGCCCGCACCATCGGGCAGCGCCTCGTCCCCGACTCCATGCTCGGCCGCTACACCGCCGTGAGCCGTCTCTTCAGCTGGGGCGCCATGCCCATCGGAGCCGGCGTCATGGGCCTGCTCGCCGAAGGGATCGGCCTGCGGCCCGCCTTCCTGGTCTTCGCCGCTTTCGTGGCCGTGGCCGTCGTCCCCTTCCTGCGCGTCCTGACCCGTCCCGCCCTGGCGGAGGCGTACGGCGACTAGCGGGCTCCCCGCCGCACGAGGGAACGGCCGCCGGTGAAGAGGGGAGCAGCGCGAATAATCCTCTCGAACGGCCCTCGCGACAAATGCGGAATTCAGAATCTCTATGGTCGCGCGACAAGGGGCGGACACACCCTTGCGCCGTTCCGGACGCCCGCGCATATCGTTCTCGCCACGCCTCGACGAACATTCCATTCTCTTGTCGCGAAGCCGAGAGCTGTTCCGGCGTCATGCGACGCGTCACGGAAGAGGACCGGACATCATGAACGCCACCTGGACCATGTACGACTGGTTCGCGGCCTCCGCGGCCGAGCACGGCGACCGGCGGACCGCACTCGAGGTCGCCGGGGAGCACCTGACGTACGCCGAACTCGACGCCACCGCCCACCGGCTGGCGGCCGGACTCCTCGCCGCACACGGCGGCGTCCCCTCGCGGGTGGGCCTGCTGGCGGCCCGCAGCACGGCCGCCTACGCGGGCTACCTCGCCGTCCAGCGGCTCGGCGCCGCCGTCGTCCCGCTCAACCCGGCGTTCCCTCCCGCCCGCAACGCCACGATCGCCCGCGACGCCGGCCTGGACCTCGTGATCGCCGAAGAGGGCGCGCCGGGCCACGCCGGCCTGGCCGTCCCGGTCGTCGTGCTGTCGGCCGAGCGGATGCGGGCGCTGCGCAGCGGCCCGGTGCCCGAACTCCCGGCGTCCACGGCCGGACCCGACGACCTCGCGTACATCCTGTTCACCTCCGGGTCGACTGGGCGGCCCAAGGGCGTGCCCATCGCCCACCGCAACGTGTCGGCCTATCTGAGCCACGTCATCCCGCGCTACGAACTGGGGCCGGGCGCCCGCGTCTCCCAGACCTTCGACCTGACCTTCGACCCCTCGGTCTACGACATGTTCGGCGCCTGGGGCGGCGGCGCCACCCTCGTCGTGCCCGGCAAGGAGGACCTGCTCTCGCCGGTGCGGTTCGTCAACCGGCACGGCATCACGCACTGGAACTCCGTCCCGTCCGTGGCGTCCATCGCCCGGCGGCTGCGCGCGCTGAAGCCCGGCGCCATGCCGACGCTGCGCTGGAGTCTGTTCTGCGGCGAGGCCCTGATGCTGAGTCACGCGCGGGCCTGGCAGGCCGCGGCCCCCGGCTCCGTCCTGGAGAACATCTACGGCCCGACCGAGATGACCGTGACGTGGACGGAGTTCCGGCTGCCGGCCGACTCCGACGACTGGCCCCGCCCGGCCAACGGCACGGTGCCCATCGGGACGCCCTACCCCGGTCAGGAGCACCTCGTCATCGGCGAGGACGGCCGCCCGGCGCCCGACGGCGAGCTGTGCGTGCGCGGCTCGCAGCGCTTCCCCGGCTATCTGGACCCGGCCCACGACATCGGGCGGTTCCTGTCCTTCGACGGCGAGCGGGCCGTCCCGTACGACGGTTCGCGGCCGCTGACCGCCGCCCACTGGTACCGCACGGGCGACCGGGTCACCACCCTCGACGGGGCGCTCGTCCACCTCGGCCGTCTGGACCACCAGCTCAAGATCCGCGGTTACCGGGTGGAACTCGGCGAGATCGAGTCCGCCCTGCTCGCACAGAGCGGCGTGACGGAGGCCGCCGTGGTCGCCCTGCACGGCCCGGACGGCGACATCGAACTCGCGGCCGTGTACACCGGCTCCGCCCGGGACACCGAGGCCCTCCTCGACGACCTGCGCGAGCGGCTGCCCGCCTACATGGTGCCGACCGTTCTCACCGCGCTGGACGCGCTGCCGCTGAACGCGAACGGCAAGGTCGACCGCGGGGCGCTGACCACCATGCTGTCCGCCCCGGCCGCGGCCTGATCCACTCTCCCGCACGCCGGCGGCCGGGCTCCCCGCACGGGACCCCGGCCGCCGGCGCGTGGATGCGCCCGCCGTACCGGTGCCCCCGTGCGGCGTGCGCCGCCCGGCGACGCGCACCGCCCACCGGCGTTCCGCGCCGTTCCGTGCCCGAACCGCCCGCCCGCGCGAGGCGCGGGACCGGAGGCGCGCGGCCTCACGGGGCGCGACCGTCCCGCACGGGCGGCCGACCGCGTCCGCACGGTCAGCAGACCGCTTGCAGCGCCGGCCCGGCGGCGGCCGTGTCCGACTCGGCCAGCACCTGCCGGGCCGTGCCGAGCACCGTGCGGAACACCGGGTCGTCGTCGAGGCCGCCACGCCAGACGCACTGCGAGTACACGGTGAAGGGCGGCCGCCAGTCCACGCGCCGCAACTGCCCCAGCCGCAGCTCCTCGGCGACCGCGACGGTGGGCAGCAGCGCCATGCCGATGCCCTCGCCCACGCTGCGCTTGACCGCGTCGACCGAGCCGAGGACGAGGATCCCGCGGGCCACGGCGCCCGCCTCGGCCAGCGCCCTCTCCAGGCCCTGCTGGTATCCGCTCTCCCGGCTGGCGCAGGCCACCGTGTGGGGGGCGAGGTCGGCGGTGGAGACGACCGGACGGCCGGCCAGCGGGTGTTCGGGGTGCGCGACCAGGCTCAGGTCCTCCGGGCGCAGCACGAGATGGTTCACGTCGGTGGCCGCCGTGCGCGGGCCGATGAAGAACGCGCAGTCGATCTGCTCCTCCCGCACCAGCCGCACCGGGTCGCCGTCCAGCGCCCGCAACACCAGGTCGAGCTGCTGGTGGCGCAGGTGCAGGTACTCGATGAGCGGGACCAGGCGGTACGTGACGATGCACTCGGCGGCCCCGATCACCAGCGCGTCCGGGGCGTCGGCGGGGCCGCTCACGGACCGCTGGGCCAGCTCGCTCAGCTGCACGATGCGGCGCGCGTAGCGGTGCAGCCGGCGGCCGGCCGGGGTGAGGCTGGCCCCGGAGGCCGTACGGAGCAGCAGCGGCGTGTCCAGCGCCTGTTCCAGGGACTTGATGCGGGCGGTCACGGTCGGCTGGGCCAGGCCGAGGATGCGGGCCGCCTGCGTGAAGCTGCGGGAGTCCGCGACCGTCAGGAACGCGCTGAGGTGCTTGATGTTCATCCGTCAGCTCCCGTCCACCGCGCCGGACGCGGCGAGTGCGCGGACCCGTATGCGGAATCGAATCACGCCAATCCTCCATGTGCTCCGTGTCTGGTAGCCGATCTGATGCCGCGGGCAGGCCGCACCGACGCCGACGTGCATACCGACGGCACCAGATAACGTACAGAACGTTCGCTATGTTTTTCTAGTGTGGAAGGGCAGCTACCGCTTCCAGAGGCGGGGACGGCTCAGACCCTCCCGGCCTCGGCGCCGCGCAGGACCAGCCGCCAGATCTGCTCCAGCCGGTCGGCGACGCTCCCGGCACCGCCCGCCGGCGCGCCGGCGCCCGTACGGATCTCCGACTCCGCGCCGGCGAGCAGGTACACGATCAGGGCGGCGAGCGTCTCCGGGCAGTGCTCCGGCCGCAGTTGACCGTCCGCGCGGGCACGGTTCAGCAGGTCGAGCACGGTCGGCAGCCACGAGCCCGACCACTGCTCCATCACGTCCGGCTGCTCCCGGGCGACCCGCGCCGCCGCCCGGGCGGCGACATCCCGCTCCAGCAGGGACGCGAGCGCGACGGTCAGGTCGACCACGGCGCGCAGCCGCGAAGTCCCGGCCGACAACGTCCGGTTCACCACGGCGTCGACACTCGCCACGCCCTCTTCCCGCACCGCCTCGGCCAGCGCCTTCTTGGTCGGGAAATGAAAGGTCACAGCCCCCATGGAGGCGTCCGCGACCTGAGAGACCCGGGACAGCCGCGCCCCCTCGTAGCCCAGCCGGTCCATCTCCAGCGCCGCCGCCCGGACGATCCGGGCGCGCGTCCGCAGCGCCCTCTCCTGCTGCCTCATACATCTCCTCCTCCTGATCACGACCGGACGGCCGGGAGCGACCCCGGCCGTCCGCGATGCCAATTTAGCAAAACGATCGTTCTCTATGCTTTGCCGGGAAGGCAACGCCGGTGCGGCTCCAGGAGGAGGTCATGCTTGCGGCGATTGCCGCCACGAGGCGCCCGTGCGCGCTAAAGGTGCGCGCGCTAGACGGCGGTCGAACCGCCGTCGACCGCCATGGCGGAACCGGTGACGAACGACGAACGGTCGCTGCACAGCCAAGCCGCCGCCTGCGCCACCTCGTCGGGCTGCGACATCCTGCGCTGCAACGAGTCGGAGAGGAAGACCTCCTCCAGCTCCGGCAGCTCCGCGATGACGCCGTCCATCATCTCGGACCGGGTGGCGCCCACGACGAGCGCGTTGACGCGGATGCCCCGCCGGCCGTAGTCGTAGGCCGCCGCCCGCGTCAGGCCGATCACCGCGTGCTTCGAGGCGACGTACGCGGCCGAGGCTCCGGTGGCCTTCAGGCCCGCGACGCTGGAGGTGTTCACCACGGCCCCGCCGCCGGAGCCGAGCATCGCCGGTATCTGGTGGAACAGGCAATTCCACACTCCCCGCACATTGACGTCCATGGTCCGGTCGTACGTCTCCGCGTCCATCTCGTGCAGCGGGACTCCCGCCGTGCCGTATCCGGCGTTGTTGAAGGCCGCGTCCAGCTTGCCGAACGTGTCCACCGCCGTCTCCACAGCGCGGGCGACGTCACCCGGCACCGTCACGTCACCCGCGACGGCCGCGGCCCGACCGCCGCCGTCGCGGATGCTCTCCACCAGCTCGGCCAGCCGCTCCGCGCGCCGGGCCATGAGGACGACCGCAGCCCCCTCGTCGGCGAACAGCCGGGCGGCGGCCGCGCCGATCCCGCTCGACGCCCCGGTGATCATGGCCACCTTGCCGCTCAGCAGCTTGTGTCCGTCTCCCACGCCTACTCCCCCTGGTCTCATCGGTGTCACAACGTCCGTGTCACGACGCACGACGTCTGTGTCGTGCCGTCGTTCGCCGGGCGTCCTGCACCGGCCGACCCGTCGATCATGCCCACGGCGAAGACCGCTAAGACCGCCAAGTTCGCTCAGAACGGCCACACCGTGCCGGCGGCGGCCTCGGCATCGACCGACCGCAGCAGTTCCTCGTCCACGGCGTGCAGCGAGTCGACCAGGTAGCGGACGCCGGCCTCGCGCATCAGCTGCCGCTGAAAGCTGTGCTCGAAGTGGCTGGGGTGACCGATGAAGGGCATCCCCAGCGATCTCGCCGTCTCGCCGACCGCCGCGACGTCGTCGATCACCAGCACCTGGTCGTGCTTCAGCCCGAAGTGGTCGGTGGCGATCTCGTGCAGCCCCGGCCGGAACGCATCGGTGCAGATGTACTCGGGGTCGTCGAACAGATCGGCGTGCTCACCGAGGAACGCGTCGAAGTGGCTCTTGTCGAGACCTCCGTAGCACACCGTGCGAAGACCCAGCCGCCGGAGCCTGCGGACCAGTTCGATCGCCCCGTCGTTCACCCGCACCGGGTGGGCGGCCACATGGCGTGCACGCTCCTCGAAGTACGCGTCGAGCGCCTCCTCGCCGGTCATGGGCTCGTCGACCGCCTCGGCGAGCAGCCGGCCCGCGACCGAACGGGGCTGGGAGAAGATGCTCCGCTCGACCTCGGCGGTGTAGGCGCAGCCCCGGCTCACCAGGAAGTGGTGGATGACGGGGCTGAAGGTGTCGTCGAGCATGACGCCGTCGATGTTGACCGCGCACACGCGCAGATGTCCCAGACCGTGAACCATGTCTTCTCCCCTGTGGATACGGATTCTTCACGCTGCTTCACCGCGCCCGCCCGTCGGTTCCGACGGGCGCGGCCGGCACGGTGCGTTCCGCGCCGGCGGGCACCCTGGTCGTTCACGCGCGGTCGGTCGACCGCTGTCCGCGGCCGGCGTCCTACTTGCGTCCGCCCGACGTCCGCGGTCAGTCCTTCGCGCCGCCGCCCTTACTGGCGGCCGCCGAAGCGGAGGCCGCGGCGGAGGCGGCGCGCAGCAGCTCCTTCGCGCGCGCCTCGCTCACTTCGGTGTGGGCGATGACGGTCGGCACGGCGATGCCCGGAAGCAGCAGCCGCCACATCCGTACGACCCGGTCGCCCAGGTCCGCCCGCTCCTCGCTCGCCACGGCGGAGTAGGTCTGCATGCCCGTACACGCCTCGACGACGAACTCGGCGAGTTCGTCCGGGTCGACGCCGGCCTGCAGCTCGCCCTTGTCGGCCGCGACCCGCAGACAGTCGGCCATGATCGCGCCCCAGTCGCGGTAGGGCTTGGCGTCCCGCAGGCCGAACGCACCCTGTTCGGTGGTGAGCCGCACGCCCGCCCGCAGCAGCGGGTCCGTCCTCAACTGCTGCGACCAGACGAGGGTGATGTCGACGAGCCGCTGCAGCCCCTCCGACTCCAGCCACGGGACTATCGAATCGGGCTGCGCGTTCATGACCGCGCGGGCCAGCGCCTCCTTCGACTCGAAGTGGAAGTACAGCGCCCCGGCCGTGAGTTCGGCCTGCTGAAGAATGTCCTTGATGCTCGCTCCGGCGAAACCGGACTCGTCGAACACCTCTGCCGCCGCACGGAGCAACTGCCTCCGAGTCTGTACTCCCCGTTCCTGCCTGGGTTGACGCACCACCAGTACCTCCTTGCGAAACCGAACACTCTTTACGGTATCGGCCTCAGCTCCCGAACCTGCCGGATGTCGAGGAAGACTCAAGCCAGCCAGCCGGAAAACATCCGATTCGTCCATCCTCGCGGCAGCACCCTTGGCCTACTCGTGACATCATCTTTACTCTTGCTTGACAGAAAAACAAAACGAGCGCTCTCTATATTGTTGCCGACAAGTTCACCGCGCCAAACACACGAGGTCAACCACATCCCTGGGGGGGATCAACATGACCGTGACTGCCTCGACGCGAGTCATAGAGCGACCGTCGGCCACCTCCGTTCCGCGCGAGTACGTGCACAAGGCCGCCGCGTCGGAGGTCCTGCTGACCGGGCTGTCCCCGATCGGACCCGACCGCTTCCACGTCACCGCCAGGTGGCCGTCGCGGCACCCCTTCTACGGGCCGAAGGGCGGCTTCCACGACCCGTTGCTCGTCGCCGAGTCGGTCCGTCAGAGCGTGCCGCTGCTCAGTCACGTCGCCTACGCGGTCCCCTTCGGCCACCGCCAGTCATGGAGCAGCCTGAGCTACGAAGTCGACCCCGTCGCCCTGACGTTCACCGGCACCGACGCCGACATCGACATGTACGTCACCTGCTCTGAGATCGTCCGCCGCGCCGGCAGGCTGGCCTCGCTGCGCATGCAGGTCGACCTGTACATCGACGGCCGTCCGCTGGGCGTGGCGGAGACGAGGTTCTGCAACCTCTCCCCCGCCGTCTATCCGCGCCTGCGGGGACCCTATGCCGACGCCGTACAGGCCGCACGGCGCGCCGTCCCGCTCGCGCCCGCCGTGGCCCCGGCCCGCGTCGCCCGCACCCGTACCCACGACGTGGTCCTCTCCCCCGCCGTCTTCCCCGCCGTGGCCACCGACCGGTCCCCCGGCCCGGCGCTCACCCGCGCCCAGCTGCGCGCCGACTTCTCTCACTCCGTCCTCTTCGACCACCCGGCCGACCACGTCCCCGGCATGCTGCTGCTCGAAGCCGCCCGCCAGAGCGCCCACGCGGCGGCCCACCCGCTGCCGGGACTCGCGACCGGCCTCGACGCCGTGTTCAGCCAGTACGTCGAGTTCGACGCACCCTGCTGGATCGACCGCACGCCGGCCGGAGGCCCCGGCGACGCCCACCGGCTCATCCGCGTCCAGGCCGTACAGAACGACTCCCCCGCCTTCACGGCGACCATCGCACTGACCTCGCCGTGACCACGAGGCCGGCTCGGACGAGCGGCCAGGACGACGTGCCACGTGCGGAGGCTTCGTGCACCGCCGCAGCAGCCAGCTGATCCACGGCGGTACGCACGTCGCCGAGGCCCGGCGGATCCCGACACCGCTCCGGCCGCGAGAGCCCGTGACCGGGCATTGGGGCCGACGTCACCCGATCGGAGGGGCGTCAAGGGCCTCCCGCAGAACGAAAAGCCCTGTAAGCCTCCCTGACGGCCTTTCACGGCCCTCAAGGTCGGATCACCCCACCCCGTCAGGGACAGCCCCGTGAAGCCCCCATTCCGCAAGTCGCTTTTAACCCTTATGCCAGTTAAGGACCTTCTGGGGCACGAGCGAAGCCCGAGGGGAGAACGGTGCCAACACGACCGACGCCCGGCGCAGGTGGCGACCACGGCCATGCGAAGACCTGAGCCGGGCTCGGTGATTACGCCGTAATCACTGCACAGCCAAGCAGGCTGGTGACCGGACCAGTGGGCCAAGCCAGCGGGTCGCACGGGTGATTACGGCGTAATCACCCAACGGCAAGACAGGGCGTGGGCCAGACCAATGACCGGCACAGTGATTACGGCGTAATCACCCAGCAACCAAGCAGGCCGGTAGCCCGGGCAAGCGGGCCACCGAGTGATTACGCCGTAATCACCCAACGGGCCGGAGGGGTCGGTGGACCAGGCCGAGGGGAGCGCGGTGATTACGCCGTAATCACCCAACAGCCGAGCAAGCCGGTAGGCAGGACCCGCGTGCCACGGGTCAATCCAGCAGGCCGCTGCACTGATTACGACGTAATCCCTTGTACGACGGCGACCCGTGGTGACTGCGGGGCGACGGGTTCGCGCCCGCCACCTCGTGGTCCAGGCCGGGCGGCAAGCCGCGGGGGTGTGATTACGGCGTAATCACTCGGGGTGGTGCCGCCTGATGGAGCGGGCGGCCGCCTTCGATGCCAGGCATGGGCGTACTGGAGCGGTACTGACGGCTGGCCGAGGACGTCCGTGTGCGCCGCGCGTCGCGGACGGTGATGACCGGGACTGCCCCGAGGCCGCGCCGAGCGTCCCGAGGTCGTCCCTGGCACCCAGTCAGCTGCCGTGACGTCGGTAGTGATTACGCCGTAATCACTCGTCGATCGCGAGCCGTTGGTCAGGTCCGGCCGTGAGAGGTCTTCGGCATTTCGGGCATACCGCTTCGGAGGCTCCGTCGCGTCCAGCGGAGGCCGGCCGGGCGCGCCACTTGAAGATTTCCCGCATCAACTTGGTATAGCTAACGCGTCGATGCTGTTATCGATCATCGACGTTAGTATGGTGTCCTTCATGAGTTCGCCAGCCATCTCAAGCGACCGCGAGAAGGTCGTCTCCAAGCTGCCGGGACGGCTCCGGCAGAACCTCAAGATCAGAACGGCCCAGCACGGCATCGAGATCCAGACCGCCGTGGAACAGGGCATCAGCGCGTGGTGCGGTCTGGCCTCGGCCACCGCGCCCGTCGACACCGCCGGCGCCGACTCCTTCTCCACCTTCCTGCCTCCCGGCCAGTGGGAAGAGTTCCGGCAGGTCGCGTCCGACCGGGGCGTCTCGCTCATCCAAGGGCTCGCCCAGTCCGTGCAGCTGTGGCTCGACGCCAACCCGGCACCCGACATCGAGCGGCCCGCCGTCACCCGCCGCATCATCGTCTGCAACCAGAAGGGCGGCGTCGGCAAGACGGCGATCACCGCCGGTCTGGGCGAAGCCCTCGCCGAAGACTCCAACGCCCTGCACTCCGTGAGGGTCGCCAAGGCACTCGCCAAGGCCCTGCGGGCGAGCGACGCGCACGCCGACGCCGAGCCAGCCGGCGATCCGCTCGACATCGAGAACCTGCCCGGGCTCGGACTGCGCGTCCTGCTCGTCGACTTCGACCCGCAGTGCCACCTCAGCAACCAGCTCGGCGCCGCGCCCCTGCCGATGAACGGCGACAGCCTCACCAACCACATGGCGGGCGACCCCAAGGGCGACCTTCGCGACCTCATCGTCTCCATCGACGACGACGCCTTCGGCGGACGCCTCCACCTGCTGCCCGCCTGCAACGACGCTTTCCTTCTGGACGTGCGGCTGTCCGCCGTACGGGCCCGCGAAGCCGCCCTGGAACGCGCCCTGGCCCCTCTCGAAGCCGATTACGACGTGATCCTCGTCGACTGTCCGCCCAGCCTCGGCCTCAGCATGGACGCCGCCGCCTACTACGGCCGCCGTCGCGACGGCGAGAAGCCGGGCCAGTCCGGAGCCCTCATCGTGGTGCAGGCGGAGGACAGTTCCGCCGACGCCTACGAGCTTCTCACCACCCAGATCGACGACCTGCGCGGCGACCTCCAGGTGGACATCGACTACCTCGGCATCGTCGTCAACCTCTACGACTCCCGCCGTGGCTACATCGCCACGTCCTCTCTGCAGGGATGGGTCGACATAAAGGATCCACGCGTCGTCGGACTCATCGGCGATCTCAAGGAGCAGAAGGAAGCAGTCCGCCTGAAGCAGCCCCTGCTGTCGTACGCACCCAAGTCGCAGCAGGCGATCGGCATGCGCGCGTTGGCAAGGGAGATCGCATGAGCAAGGCCGATCAGCTGGGCGCGGGACGCTTCGGCGCGGCGGCCACGCGTACCGTGAGCGCGCGCCGTCAGGCCGTTGCCGCGGCCACGGGCGTTCCCACGGAGGGCATCGCGCCTCCTTCGGAACTTCCGGTGCACCGCATCAGCGTCAACCCCGACAACCCGCGCTCCTCGCTGGGCGATCTCACCGACCTCGCCGGCAGCCTGACCACGCATGGGCAGAAGGTGGCGATCACGGTGATGAACCGCGACGCCTACATCAGGGTCAACCCTGACAAGGAAGCCGACCTCGAGCCGGACACCACCCATGTCGTGATCGACGGCAGCAGCCGTCTCTCGGCGGCTCGTGAAGCGGGCCTGGCCACCATCAAGGTGATGGTCAGCGACGACCAGGGCAGTACGTCCGAAGAGCTGCTGGAGTCGGCTCTCGTCGCCAACATCCACCGTCAGGACCTCGAAGAGATCGACGAGGCCCGCGCCCTTCAGCGCCTCCTCACCATCCACGGGAGTCAGCGGGCACTCGCCAAACGCCTCCATCGCTCGCAGGGATGGGTGTCTCAGCGCCTGGCACTTCTCCATCTCACCCCCGAGCTGCAGGAGCGCATCGGCGAAGAGCCCATCGATCTGCTGCGCGCGGTCGGCAACAAGCCCGCTCAGGAACAGGAAGCGGCCTTGGAGGACCTGAAGGCGGAGCGGGCCCGGAGGGAAGAAGCCAAGGCGCGGACCCTCAAGCCTGGAAGCGCACAGTCCGGGGAGCGCCCGGATGCTGAACCTCACGACGCCCAGGGAAGTGATTACGGCGTAATCACCGGCGGTTCCGTTCCTGACTTCGCCGACGAGGCCGAAGCGGAGCCGGCGGCGGCCGATCACGCTGCGATCGGCACGTCGAAGGTCACGGACGATGCGTCCCACGGCCCGTCGTCGGCTTCGCAGCAGTCCCCTTCGTCCCCTCCGTTCCAGCCGTCCGTGCCCGCGCAGGGACCCACGGCCGAAGGAACGGCTGGGCCCACTGCGGGGGAGCAGAAGCCGAAGCGGTTCCCCTACGAGGACGGTGTGTACGCCGCGCAGCACCTGATCTACAAGATGCCGCCGGAGGAGTTCAACAAGATGCTGGATCTGCTGATCAAGCACAGGGACACCCAGGGCGTCTCCGCCACCTGATCGGAAGCCGTGACGCCCGGCAGTCGTCAGGAGCTGCCGGCAGCGCGGGGTGTGGTGATTACGGCGTAATCACCGAGTCGTCGTCGTATCGGGCGCTCGGTGATTACGGCGTAATCACCGAGCGGGCGGGGGAGTGTGCCGTCCGGGCCGGCATCAGAAGTACCCGGGGCCCGCTCCCGGCATCGTCGGCTGGAAGGCGGGCGCGTAGCCGTACGGAGCGCCGTAGGCCGCGTGGTGCGCGGGCGGTCCGCCCGGCCCGTCGCTCATGCGGTCGTCGTCCTGCTCGGCCTCGATGTCCTCGATGGCCCGGCGCAGCTTGGCCCGTACCGTGTGGTGCAGGTAGGTGAACTCCAGCTCCGTGATCGTGCCGCGCCGGCCGTCCATGATCTGCCGGTGGATCTCCCACGGGGCGGCTGCGTCGAGTTCGCCCCGTGGGACGAGCGAGATCCGGTAGCTGATGTACTCCGCCGCATTGGACGGGCGGTCGGGCTGGGCCGGATCGACGACGGGCGTGACGAGGGCCCGGACGCGGAGCTGGATCGAGTAGCCCATGGTGCGCAGCCGTCCGACGAACGGGCGCAGCGCGGTCTCCATGGCGAGCTGTTCGGTGTTGACCGCGTTGGTCCCGATCACCAGGTTGGCGGGGGCGTCCGGGCCGCCGTCGCCGTCTCCCACCAGGTGGCACCATTCGTGCGAGGCGAGGCGCTCGCCGGTGGACCCCCCTCGTCCCTGGTGTCCCATCAGCTCGTTGGCCTGCCGGTTGCCCATGGCGCGGGCCGGGTCGCGGCGCCCGGTGCGGCGGTCCACCTGGTGCGGGGCGGAGAGTCCTTGGAACGCCTGCTGCCCGAAGCCCGTCACCGCCGGATCCGCGGCGGCCGTGCTGTCGAACGACGCGGCGCTCAGGTACCGGCGGTCGTTCTTCTGGGTGCCGTCCCTGCGCTGGAAGTGCGGGTCGACCGAGTTCGGCGAGACGTAGAAGACGAAGGGCTGGTCGGGTGCGGTCGGCAGGGGCGAGAAGTCGGCCACGTCGTACCGGCTGAGACGGTCCTGGTCGGGCAGGCCCCGGTCGGCTGCCTGCGCCGCGGCCTCGGCGGCGTCTCGGGGATCACGCAGGTTCCAGTACTCCGGGTTGGGCGCCCAGCGCTCCGCGAAGCGGTACGTACGGCCCGCCGATGCGCCGCCCTGCCGCATCTTGAGGGTGCGGCGCAGGATGCGGAACGGCCGGCTCGCGTCGATGAGAAGCTCGCTGGTGTGGCCTTGCGGGTCGTTGACCATCTCCACCCGGTAGATGAAGTCCCCCGACTGGTACTTCATCGGCCAGGCGTCGCGCGGGCCGGGGGAGCGGTGGGGCACGCTCGGCAGAAGGGAGTCCTCCATCCGCAGGATCTCGACGTAGCCCGGGGCAGGCGTCGTGTAGGCGTCCACGGGCTGGGGCGGCAGGCTGCCGTCCCGGCCGAACGTCTCGGCGGGGACGTACAGAGCGGGCAGGTACTCCATCTGCTCGCGCTGCTGCCTGGCCAGTTGAGCACCCCGGTCGTCGGCTCCGGCGCGCCGGGAGCGGCTGCCGGAGCCGCTCCCGCTCCACATGCGCTGCGCCACCACGGCGGTGCCTGCCGGGGTGTGGACGTGGCCGGCGTGCCCCTCCGCTCCCGTGGGCGCGGAGCCGGCGTGTTCCGCGGGGAGGCTGAGCGCGCGCCCGGCGTTGGCTTCTGCCTCCCGCTCGAAGCGGTCGGCCGGGTCGGAGACGCTGAGTCCGTCCCCGTGGTCGGTGCCGGCCACCGGTCCGCGGCGTTGCTGGATGACGTGGGTCAGCTCATGGGCGAGCGTGTGCCGGTCTCCCGCCCCCGCGCCCAGGACGATGTGACTGCCCGAGGTGTAGGCGCGGGCGCCGATCTCCTGCGCCGACCGCTGGGCCGCGGAGCCGGTGTGCAGGCGCACGTCCGAGAAGTCGGCCCCCAGTCGTGCCTCCATGTCGGCACGTATGTCGGCGTCCAGCGGGCGGCCCGCTCCCGCAAGCACCTCGTGCACCGTGGACCGCTGCACAGCGGTCGTCGCAGCGGGCCGGTGCGCCGCGTCGGAGGAAGAGGGGGAGAGGGAGGAAGGGGAGGTGAGGGAGGTAGGGGAGGTGGGGGAGGTGGGGGAGGTGGGGGAGAGGGACGAGGGCGCGTCGAGGCCCTCGTGCTCGCGCTCGTTCCGTAGTGTCCGCGTCACGGCGGTGTTGCCCGCCAGCCGCTGCAACGTCAGTGCTTGCCGGGGCGACATGACGGAGAGCTTCCCCGGCAGCGATGCGGCAGGCCGGGCGGGGCGGTGCTCACGGTCCTGACCGCGGTCCCGGTCGGCCTCCTGGCTGCGTGCGCGCACGGTCTCTCCTTCTCTCACGTCCTCATGGGAGCGACGAACTTTGCACCCTTCCGTATCCGCGCTCCGTTGCCCATGTCTGCAAGGGCACGCCTGAGGGCAATATCAGCCCTGGGGCGGGCGATTCGGGGAGGGGTGGTCTCTTTTGTCCACCTGCTCGTCGTTCACGCGGCACACGGCCGCTGGACGGTTCAGGGCCTGCCGGCGGCGGCCCGGTGGGGTTCCGGCCCGGGAAGGGCGCCTGCCTCCGGCCACGGGAAGGGAGCTTGACCTTGCCGTTGGCGGCAGGGTTGCACGATGCCGGCATGGGCAACGCACCACAGCAGAGCAGCAGGATCGTCGCCGTCACGGGAGCGGGCACCGGCATCGGCCGGGCCACGGCCCGCGCCTTCGCCGCCGAGGGCGCTCGGGTGATCGCCATCGGACGGCGCAGCGAACCCCTCGCCGGGACAGCGGCCGGGCACGACCGGATCACTCCGTTGCCCGCGGACATCACCGCTGAGGACGGGATCGAACGGATCGTCGACGCCGTGGCCGGGACGCACGGCCGACTGGATGTGCTCGTCAACAACGCGGGCATCGTGCGCAGCGGATCCCTCGGCACCCTGAGTCCGGCGGTGATCGCGGATCAGCTTGCCACCAACCTCGTCGCGCCCATCCTGCTGACGCAGGCTCTGCTGCCGTTCCTGGAGAGGACCGGCGGGGTGATCGTCAACGTGAGCACTTCGGTCGGGCAGCGGGCCTGGCCCGGCAACTCCGTCTATGCGGCGTCCAAGAGCGCCCTGGACCTGCTGACACGCAGCTGGGCGGTCGAGCTGGCCCCCCGTGGGGTCCGGGTGGTCGCCGTCGCTCCCGGTGCCGTCGCCACGCCCATCGGCAAGCATCAGGGACTGACGCCGGAGCGCCTGGCGGCACTGCGGGAGTGGCAGGTGGCCCACACTCCGCTGGGCCGCGTCGGCCGTCCTGAGGAAGTTGCCTGGGCGATCACCCGACTCGCCTCACCTGACGCCGCGTTCGTCACCGGAGTGGTGCTCCCGGTCGACGGGGGAGCCGTAGTGGCGTGATAGGTGTGACGCGCGTGATGAGCCTGACTCGGGGGAGGAGGAACGAGTGCGGATCGGGGAGCTGGCCGAGGCCACGGGGACGACGCCTCGTGCCCTGCGCCACTACGAGCAGGCCGGGCTGATCTCCTCCGAACGGGCTGCCAACGGCTACCGCGTCTACGAAGAGCCGGCGGTGGTGCGGGTGCGCAACATCCGCCTCCTCCTGGCCGCTGGACTGACCCTGGACGACGTGCGCGTGTTCCTGCCGTGCCTGGACGGCGACGTGACTGCCGTGCCGCCCTCGGACAAGGGACTGAGGGTCGCGCGGGAGCGGCTGGCGGTTCTCGACGAACGTATCGCCGCCCAGACCGTGGCCCGCGACCGGCTGGAGTCCGCTCTCCGGGAACGGACCGGTGAGCCGCGGCGCTCCCCGGCCTGACCGGTGCTCTCACCGGCGACGGGCAGGACAGGGTGCGTGGATGCGCTCCCAGCGCTCAGGCCTGTGCCGCGCCGGTCCTCTTGCCATCTCGTCGATTCCATCTCGCCCCTTCCCCCGGTCCCTCTACTTCGGTCCCTTCGCTGGGTCCCTTCAGTTCGGTCCCTGGCCCCTGATTTCTTGCCTTCAGTCCCTGGCTCCCGGCCTCTTCGGCAGGGTCCCTTGCGGTCCGCCGGGGCGCGGTGACGCCGGCGCTCGCTCAGGGAGGGCCTCACCCGCGAGCGCAGTGACCGAACCAGCTTCAGTCCCTGTCGTTCAGTCCCTGTGTGTTTGCGCAGGTCAGAGCAGGTACGAGGGCAGGAAAAGGGACTGAAGGGACTCAAAGTCTCCATTATGAGCCAGGCCTGCGTGTGCGTGTATGTGCGCGCGTATGTAACGAACACACGATGAACACATGTATTCCAGTTGGCTGATAATGGAGACTTTCAGTCCCTTCAGTCCCTTTCAGGGGGTGGAGTATCGCTCTGACCTGCGGAAATGGGCAGGGACTGAACGCAGGGACCGACGGTCCTCCAGGGACCCTCCGGTCCCTGGATCGGGAGGTGCTTCGGTCCCTGCCGCCGGGGAACGCCTTCCCGACGCCCCGCCAGCCGGTCGCCGGGCCCTTTCCGGGCCGCAGCAGCGAGGCCGCCCCGCTCTGCCCGCCTCAGGTTTCAGTCCCTGTCCGGGGAGAGGGCCCCCGCAAGTCCCTTCACAGCAAGCCTCTTATTCGGGACAGAGTCGCTTCAGTCGCTCCCAATGGGGCCATTCCGACCGAGGGATCGCCCTTCGGCTCGCCGGGCAGGTCCTCAAGGGACCGTAGGGACCGAGAAGCTGATAGCCCGCCACGCGGGGGGACTATCCACCCGGCCCCGCTCCGCAGGTCATACACTCTCTTCCGAAACCCAGTCCCTACGGTCCCTCCAGCCCCTGGCTTCAGTCGAGCACCACCCCAGTGGCGTGCAGGGACCGGAGGGATCAGATCCCCGGCAGAAGGACGACGAGTGCCCGGCCTCGGCGCGACGAGAGAGCCCACAGCAGCGGGGCGGCCAGCCAGCCCGCATGCCGTGGCTCGCTGGTGCGCCCTGCAAGGCTGGCCCGTCCACCCTCTCGCGAGCGGCCGCAAGACGCCCGCGGGCAACTGCGCCGCGTGCAGGAAGCAGCATCACCCCCCGGCGGACTGCCCCTGTCTGCCCGCCGGACGTCCCTGCCACGGCTTCCACGCGGCGACCACCGACCCGGCCCGCATCGACGCCTGGTGGTCGGCGTCGCCGTCCTGGGGCGTCGGCGTCGCCTGCGGGGGAGCGGACCTGGTCGTCATCGACGTCGACGCGCACTCCGCCCAGGTCCCCGACCGCAACCGGCTGCTGCCGGGCATCCCGATCCCGGACGCCGTCGATCTGCAGGGCCTGGCCTCGGGCTTCGACACGCTCGCCCTCCTGGCCGCGCTGCGCGGCCGGCCCGACCCGGCAGCCGACGAGAGCACCCTGCGCGTGCGCACCCCCTCCGGCGGGCTGCACATCTGGTACCGGAACCCGCACCCCGCCAGCCGGTTCCGCTGCTCCACCGGCTCGGGCTCCAAGGCCGCCCTGGCCTGGCAGGTCGACGTGCGCGCCGACGGCGGCTACATCGTCGCCCCCACCACCCGCACCGACAAGGGCGTCTATCTGCGCGAGGGGCCCGCCCGTCTGCCCGCGCCGCTGCCGGAATGGCTCGGCGAAGAACTCGTGAGGACCGGACACATGATCCAGCCTGCCCCGGTCCGACCCCGCCCTGCGGTGGTCCCCCGCAGCAGGCGGCCGCACGCCGCCGCGGGCGGCTGGCAGGCCGTCCTCGACCCGCTGCTGCTGGAGGTGGCCGAATGCGCCGCCACACCCGAGGGCGCGGCCTTCACCGAGAAGCTCAACAAGGCCGGCTACACCGCCGGGGGACTGGCCGCCGCCGGACATCTCGACGAGCGCACCGCGCGGGCGCTGTTGAGCGACGCGGCCGAGCGCGCCCGGCCCTGGCAGACCGCACGCAACGACCGCATCATCGACGACGCCCTCACCGCCGGGGCCGCCCGCCCGTTCCTCCTCCAAGGACGTTCATGAGCAGCGCCGAGTTGCCGCGCTTCGACGCCAGCGCCGCCGCCCAGCAGATGCTGGACCTCCAGCAGCCGGCCGCTCCGTCGGCCGCCCCGGCGGCCCCGCTGCCCGCCCAGGCTCACGCCTCCCCGTCCGCGCCGCCGTCCTGGGCGGTGTCCGTGCCGCTGCCGGGCACGCTCACCGACCGCGGCAACGCCAAACTGTTCGTGACGCTCTACCGCGACCAGTTCCGCCACGTCGAGGGGCTCGGCTGGTTCTCCTGGGACGGCTACCGCTGGAAGCGCACCGGGGGCGAGAAGGCCGCCCTGTGGGCCGCGGGCGAGATGGCCGAGGACATGCCCGACAGCGACCCTCGCGGCCTCTTCAGCGACCGCGATCTCTACCACCACAAGAAGCGCACGCTGTCGACGACCGGCATGAAGGCCCTCCTCACCCAGGCCAAGGCGTCGCCGGACCTCTCCCTGGACCCCGACAGCCTCGACGGCGATCCCTACGTCCTGTGCACCCCGGCCGGGGTCGTCGACCTGAACACCGGCTTGCTGCGCAAGCCCAGCCCCACCCGCGACTTCAACTCCCGTGCCACCAGCGTCGCTCCGCAGCACACCGCGACCCCGCGCTGGCACCGCTTCCTGCACGACACCTTCGGCGACGACGCCGAAGGCCAGGAAATGATCGACTTCCTGCACCTGCTGCTGGGCTACTCCATCACCGGGGACGTCGGCGCGCAGGTGCTGCCGTTCCTGCATGGACACGGCAAGAACGGCAAGAGCGTCCTGCTGGACGTCATGATCCAGATCCTGGGCGACTACGCCGACGCCGCGCCTCCCGGCTTCCTCATGGACCGCGGGGCCTTCTCCGAGCACTCCACCGAATTGACCGAACTCCACGGACGCCGGCTCATCGTGTGCAGCGAACTCAAGCCCAACGACAAGTTCGACGAGGCCCGGGTCCGGCTGCTGACCGGCGGAGACAAGATCAAGGCGCGTCGCATGCGCCAGGACTACTTCTCCTTCACCCCCACCCACCACCTGTGGCTGCTCGGCAACCACAGGCCCGAAGTCACCACGGGCGGCTTCGCCTTCTGGCGCCGCATCCGGCTCCTGCCCTTCGAGCGCACCGTCCCCGACCACCGCAAGATCGACAACCTGGCCTTCGAACTCGTCCGCGACGAAGGCCCCGGCATCCTGCAGTGGCTCATCGAAGGGGCCCGCCGCTACCTCGCCACCCGCGACAGCCTCGAAGGGCCCGACCGCGTCCGCATCGCCACCACCGCCTACGCGAACACCGAGGACCACATCGGGCGCTTCCTCAGCGAATGCTGCACCAGCGACCTCGAGAACCAGCCCGACCTGCGCGTGGAACAAGGCCTGCTCTACACCGCGTACGCGGCGTGGTGCAGCACGGGTGAGGGCATCCGTCCCGCGGGCACCCGGGCCTTCGCCACCCGGGTCCGGCAGGAGGTCGGCCTCGCCTCACCCGCAGACATGATCAAATCCAACGGCCGCAAGTACTACCCGGGCCTCGCCCTGCTGGACACCTCGTCATGAACCCACACCACGCGCCGCACACCGCACCCGTCTCCCACCGGGCACCGAGGCCCCTACCCGGCCGAATGAGCCCGGCCTACCATGGACCGGCGGGGCCAGGGCCAGCCGCGGGCGGCTCACCACACCACGAGGCGGGATGCCACACCGCCCCGCAGACGAAGGAGGGGCGACAGCCATGAGCTCGCTACTGACCGAGGGCGATCTCACCCACGAGGCACACGTCGTGTGGCTGGAAGACCCCGAGAACCTCGACTACGTCCGCCAGGCCCTCGACAAGACCCGGCGGCGCAACACCAAACCCCCCTACGCCCGCGACGGGCGCATGGTCGGCTACGCCCAGCTCGACGACGAGGCCGAACCCGACCCCGACAGCGGCCTGTACAAGCGCCGCGTCTTCTTCCTCCTCCCGCACGACCGCGACAGCCTGCCCGGCGGCCTCTACCGCGAGGGCGCTCCCGGCGAGGCCGTGGACCCGCGCACCATCGAGGTCAAGAAGGTGGGGGCGAAGACCCCGCGCTCGCAGCGGGGCCCGGCAGCCATAACCGGGACCTCCTCGTAGTACGGGCCGACGGCAGCCAATGGTGCGCGAGGGCGCCCTGCGCCCTCTACGGCCCGCTACAGGCCGCTACAGGCCCCTGTGAGGTCGCCGCGGGCCCGCGCCGGTCTCCCGAGGCGCTGAGCGCCGGTGAGGGTCCTCTGTGACCTGGCCTGCCCGCCTGCCCTTGTGGCGCGCTCCGCCGCGAGGACCGCGCCGGACTGCTCCGGGTCGACGGGCCGTCAGCGGAAGGCGGCGGCGCTGCGGGCGGCCCAGTCCGCGAAGGGGCGTGGCGCACGGCCCAGGACGCGCTCGACGTCGGGGCTCACCCGGCGCTCCGCGGGCAGCGGTTCCCCGAGGATGGCGAGGGTGCCTTCCACCACCGGCTCGGGCATGAACGCGAGCATCTGCTCTCGGGCCTCCTGGCGCGTCTGCTCGACGAAACGGACCGGCTCGCCGAGCGCCTCGGCGATCGCCGCGGCACGCTGACGTGGGGTGGTGGGGGCGGGGCCGGTCAGCTCGTAGACGGATCCGGTGTGGCCGGGCCGCAGCAGCGCGGCGGCGGCGACCTCGGCGACGTCGGCCGGGTCGACCACCGGCAGTCCGACGTCGCCGAACGGGGCGGCGGCCACCCGGTCGGCGCGGATGGACCCGGCCCAGGCGAGGGCGTTGGAGTCCAGCCCGCCGCAGCGCAGCACGGTCTGTTCGAGACCGGAGCCGAGCAGTGCGGCCTCGAAGGCCGCGGGGTGGCGGTAGACGTCCGGACGCGTGGCGACGCCGATGGAGGAGACCAGGACGACCCGGCGGACGCCGCCTGCTTTCGCGGCGTCGAGGACGCCCTGCGGGTCGTCGCCGGCCACCAGCAGGAACAGGGCGTCGACGCCGTCGAGTGCGGGGCGCAGCGCATCGGGGTCGGCGAGGTCGGCCCGCACATGGCGCACGCCGCCGGGGAGTTCGCCCGCCTCGCCGCGCGAAAGCGCGGTCACCGTCTCGCCCGCCTCGGCGAGGATGCGGACCAGTTCGCGGCCGACGTTCCCGGTGGCTCCGGTCACTGCGATCATGGGATCTCCTCATAAGTTAGTTGACTGACTCACTGCGAGGCACGAACGCTAGCACGCCCCATGGGGGAGATCTATAGTTGGTCAGGTGACTGACTCAGTGAAGCCCAGGACGCGCGCGGCCGACAAGCGCCGACGGCTCACCGCCGCGGCGGCACGCGTCCTGCACGAGCAGGGCGTCGAGCGCACCACCCTCGCCGACATCGCGCACGCGGCCGACATCCCCGTCGGCAACGTCTACTACTACTTCAAGACCAAGGACGAGCTGGTCCGGGCCGCACTGTCCGAGCACAGCGCGCACCTGGCCCAACTCACCGCTTCACTGGACGAGTTGCCCGACCCGCGCGAGCGTCTCAAGGCCCTGATCGAAGCCTGGGTCGGCCGGCGCGACACCGCGGCCCGCTACGGCTGCCCCACCGGCACCCTGGCCGTCGAACTCGACAAGCGCGCCGACGGCACCCTCGACGTGGAGGCCGGCGTCGTCATCCGGCAGCTGCTCGACTGGGCCGGACAGCAGTTCCGTGCATGGGGCCGCCCCGACCCGGACGGCCTCGCCGTCACCCTCGTCTCCGCCTACCAGGGCATGTCGCTGCTGGCCAACGCCCTGCGCGACCCGGAGATCATGACTCGCGAGGGCGCCCGCCTCCTCCAATGGCTGGACTCCCTGGAAGCCCCGGCCTGACGGTCGGAGGAGTGCTCACATTCGGCGTCTCCAGCAGGCCTTGAGCAGAAATCAAGGGCTGGGGACTTCACGGATGTTGTACTGGCCGAAGGGACCGGGCTCGGCCGAGCGCGCCGGGTCGGTCTGTGCGACCCACGGGCTACGGGAGAGACCATGAGCAACACCAAGAGCGACACGTACGAGGGGTTCTCGGCCGAGGAACGGGCCGCGATGAAGGACCACGCCAAGGAGCAGAAGGCTGCCGCGCGGCGCGGTTCCAAGGCGGACAAGGAGGCGCAGGCGGAACAGGACCTGCTCGCCAAGATCGCCGAGATGGACGACTCCGACCGCGTCATGGCCGAACGGGTGCACGCCGTCGTGACCGCCAGCGCCCCCCAGCTCACGCCGAAGCTCTGGTACGGCATGCCCGCCTACGCGCTGGACGGCAAGGTCGTGTGCTTCTTCCAGAGCGCGGCGAAGTTCAAGGCCCGGTACGCGACACTCGGGTTCAACGACCCCGCCAAGCTGGACGAGGGCTCCATGTGGGCGACCGGCTTCGCCCTGGCCAAGGTGACGCCCGAGGTCGAGGAGCGCATCGCGGCCCTGGTGAAACAGGCGGTCAGCTAGGGCGTGTGCGCGTCTTCGGAACGCGGTGAGCCGGGGACGGCCGGTTCGTGTGCGTACGACGTCTGCTCAGCGATCGGGGCTTTGCCGGTGTTCCGGCGGGGCCCCGGTTTCGTTCGGTGCAATCACGTCGCCCGGGGCTGACCGGCCAGCCACCGCTTCACTTCGTGCCAGGCGGCCCGCGCCTCCTTCTCGGTGCCCCACCACCAGGTGAAAGGCGAGTCGTCGGACGTCAACTCCTCTCGCCACCAGCCGAGGCTGTCCGCCAGGTGGCGTCGGGCAGTCGGTCCCGTCTCGGACTCCCAGCGGGCGAGCCACGGGACGACCGAGGAACTCGCGGTCGCACAGCTCTCGAACACGGCGCACGCCGAAACGGGCGGCGTCTTCGTCCGCAGAGTCCGTGTCCACCAGGCGTCCAGGGATCCGGTCACTGCCGCAGCCTCCTCACGAGGCCACGTCGGCCAGCCTGCCGCAGCCAGTCCGCGCGCCAGGAGATCGGACTCGTCCTCGCCCTCGGCGAGCATCACAACGAGCTGCGGCAGGACGCGGCGGATGATCGCGGGCTGATCGTCCCAGTGGAAAGGGTCCTTCTGCGCGACCCGGCGGACCAGGTCCGCCGGGAGCGGGACTCCAGGAGTCCGCAGCAGCTCGACCTCGGCCTCATCGAAGCACCGGCCGCAGCCGGTCTCGTCCGCCTGGGCCGTCATCCCGCCGAAGGCGTTCACGACCCTCGCTGTCGCAGCGGCCAGAGCACTGCCGTCCGCAGAAGTCATCGTGCGTCCCGTCGGGGCTGAAGCGGGCTTCTCGGGCCGAAGAGCGGGTTCTCGTCCCGCGTCATGACATTGTGCGTTCGTTCACGGCGGGTGCGCTCTCCCGGGTGGGATCTTCGGGTGTCTCCTCGCCCTTGAGGGCAGGGTCGTGGGCCGGGGTGGCGGCTGCGGCGCGTAGGGCTGCTTCGACTCGGCTGTTGCTGGTCATGGACGCCGTGACGGCCGTCATCGTCAGGAGGAGGCCCGCGGCCGCGTAGAACGGGGTGCGGATGTCGTAGGCGGTGGCCAGCCAGCCGCCGAGGAACGCTCCGAGAGGCGCGGCGCACATGGCCAGCATGCGGGAGGTGGAAGCGACCCGGCCCATGAGGCCGGCCGGGACGATCGCCTGCCGGAGGGAGGGGCCGAGCACCATCGTGGCGCCCATGCCGGCCCCGCAGACAGCGAGCGCCAACGCGGCCACGAACGGGGCCGAGGTTGTGGCAAGGCCCAGGATGGCGAGCCCTTCGACCGCGGCCGTGCAGGTCAGCGCGGTGCCCGTACCGAGGCGCCGGCCGAGGTGGGAGGCGAGGCCGGCGCCGAGCAGACCGCCGGTGGCCTCCGCGGTGAGGAGCAGGCCGAAGCCGTAGGCGTCGACGCCGAGGCGCTCGTGCGCGAAGAGGGCGAGGACGGTCTCCACGGCCATGAAGGCGACGTTGCCGACCGCGGGGCGGAGCGCGAGGCCGAGCAGCACACGATCGTGGAAGACGTGGGAGGCTCCGGCCCGCGCCTGGCGGAGGAGGGACTCGCGGGCCTGCGCGACCGGGCGGGGCATGGCGGGCAGGGAGCGGACGAGCAGTGCGGAGAGGAGGAACGACACCGCGTCGGCCAGCAGCGGAACCGCGCGTCCCAGCGAGAGCAGGGCGCTGCCCGCGGGCGGGCCCGCGAAGCCGGACATGGCGGTCTGCGCGCCTCGCAGGCGGGAGTTGGCGCGCTCCAGTAGGGCCGGGTCGCGCTGGAGCAGATCCGGCAGGAAGGCGGAGGCGGCCGTGTCGAAGAAGAGTCCGCCGAGGCCGAGCAGGAAGGCGACGGCCGCGAGCAGCGGAATGCTCAGGGCGTCGAGCGCGACCGCGGCCGCCGGTATCGCGAGCAGTACCGCCCGCGCCGTGTCCGCGACCCACATCGTGCTCCGGCGGTCCCAGCGGTCCACCAGCGCACCGCCGAGCACCCCGAAGAGCAGCCAGGGCAGTGTTCCGGCGGCCGTGACGACGGCGAGGGCCATCGGGTCCCGTGTCAGGGTCAGCGCGATCAGCGGCAGGGCGGCGTGCGTCACCCCGTCGCCGAGTGAGGAGATCGTCTGGGCGGTCCACAGCCGTCCGAACCCTTGCGGCAACTTCCGGGCTTCTGAGGTCACTTGGCGTCCTCCTCGGACTGCGCGCGCGGTGTCGGGTGGAACAGTGCGAAGACGAGTGACGCGTCCGGCAGCGAGGGGTCGGACAGCTCCCGGTACTCGTCGGCCAGTGCCTGAAGCCGCGCGCCCAGCTGCGCGAACTGTTCTTCGGTGAGCCGCAGATGCGCCATCCGCACGTGCCGTTCGCCGGCCGCCGGGGCCGCCTCGAGGTCAGCCACCGCGTGCCGCATGAGCAGGTCCGGGCCTCCCTCGCCGGGATCGGGCAGCTCGATCGTCCGGGCGGCCATGGCGTAGTACCGCTCGGTCACGCCCCGGACCTTCCGCGTGCGCACCACCTTCACCAGGCCGGCCCGCTCCAGCAGGCGCACGTGATAGCTGGAACTCCCCTTCGCGAGGCCCACCCGGTCGGCGAGCTGGGTGATCGTGGCGGGTTCGAAGCGGAGCGCGGCCATGATGCGGTGACGGGTGAGGTTGGAGACGGCGCGCAGTTGTTCGTCGGTGGTGACGTGGAACGTCTCTGGAAGGTCGTCGGTGGGCATGTGAGCAATGGTCAACGTTTCTTGACCATTGGGCAAGGGGTTTTCACCAACGCGTTTCATCCGCTCAGGGGGAAGGGGAGTGTCCGTCGCAGGCCCGTCCGGTCGGGGGCGGGTCGGCCTCCGTCGGAGGTCGGCTTCAGGGTCGCTTGAGTCGCTGTCCATCGGGCCGTGCAAAAACCTGATGGTATTTCAGTCATTGTGGCCGGACTCGTCGAGGCGGGGGAGCGACCGACGGGCAGCGACCGGAGTGTGCCTGGGTCGCTCCCGGTCGCTGGTGGGAAGTGCCAGGTCAGGGGCCTGGGTTGGGGTGATCAGCGACTGAAGCGACTCAAGGGTCGGGTATATGAGGGCATTGGCGCGTGCGTGCGCGTGTGCGCGTGTGCGTCATATATAGGGACCTAGAGTCGCTTCGGTCGCTGATTCTTGGCTTTCGAGGCTGCGACCTGCGGTTTCTCTCGTGGCGTGGAGAGCGACCGGCGACGCCTGGGTCGCTGGGGTGGTTGCACTTCAGTCGCTGGGCCCCCAGAAGAACCCGGTTCGCCGCTCGTCCGCTTCGCTACTCTGTCCTCGTTGCTCAGTCGCTTGGGTCGCTGACGGGGGGTGCGATGGCCTCTGAGCTGGGGGAGTGTCGCAGTCATGCACCACAACCGGCGTTAACCGGCCGGTCGCTGGCCATCGCCCGATGGTGCGCGGCCCGGGGCTGGCCGGTTCATCCGCTCGCGCCGGGACGCAAGACCCCGGCGGGCAACTGCGACGTCTGCCGGACGCCGGGACACACGTACCGGGGGTGCGGCTGCGCCGCGGCCGGTCGCTGGTGCCACGGGTTCCACGCCGCCACGCTGGACGCCGAACGCGTCGAGCAGTGGTGGGGCGGTCATCCCGGCCTGGGCGTCGGGATCGCCTGCGGGCCCGCCGGGCTCGTCGTCCTCGACATCGACGCCCATGAGCGCCTGCTGCCGCAGCGGGACCGGCTGCTGCCAGGCATCGGGATCGGGCCGGACGTCGACCTGACGGGACTGGCCGACGGCTTCCACACGCTCGGCGTCCTGGCCGCGCTGCGGGACGCCGTCACGCCGGCGGACGACGACACCACCCTGCGGGTCCGCACCCCCTCGGGAGGACTGCACGTGTGGTACCGGGCCCGTCCGGGACATCGCTGGCAGTGCTCCACCGGGTCGGGCACCCGCGCGCTGGCCTGGCAGGTCGACGTCCGGGCGCACGGCGGGTACATCGTCGCCCCCGGCACCGTGACCGAGGCCGGGGTGTACCGGCCCGTGGGGAGGGTGCGGGAGCCCGCCCCGCTGCCGGACTGGCTGGCCCGGGAACTCGAACGGACCGGACATCTGCCGCCCGCAGCCGTCCCGTCGCCCCGGCCGGTCCCGCCGCGGGCCCGGCAGGCCGTCCTCGCCGCCGGGGGCGGACAGGACGGCGCCGTCCGCCTCCTGACCGCACTGCTCGCCGAAGTGGCCGCCTGCGCCGCCGCACCCGAGGGCGCGGGCTTCACCGAGAAGCTGAACCGTGCCGCGTACACCGCCGGGGGACTGATGGCCGCCGGACGGCTCGACGGGACGGAGGCGGAACGCCTGCTGCGGGAGACGGCCGAGCTGGCCCGTCCGGGACAGCAGCGGCGCTATGAAGCCATCATCCGCAGCGGCGTGAACGCCGGCACGCTGCGACCGCTGCACTCGGAGGGGCGCTCATGACGTCAGGCAACGGCAACACCCTCTTCGATCCGCAGGCGGTGGCCGCCCAGATCCTGTACGCCCAGCCCGAGCAGAAGCAGAAGACCCCGCCGAGCACCGGGGGCGGCGCGAGCGCCGGGCAGGGCGAGGTGAGCGCCGACGGGCTGCTGCCCGACACCCTCAGCGACCGCGGCAACGCCAAGCTCTTCGTCAAGCTGTACGCGAGCGACTACCGGCACGTCCCAGGGCTCGGCTGGTTCCGCTGGGACGGCACCCGCTGGCGCATGGACGAGGACGACACCGTGATGTGGGCCGCCGGCGACCTGGCCGAGTCCCTGGCGTCCACCGACCCGCGCGGCCACTTCACCTCGGCTGCCCTGCAACAGCACCGCAGACGGGCCCTGAGCACCAGCGGCATGAACGCGATGCTCACCCAGGCCAGATCCGCCCCCGGCATGGTCCTCGGCGCGGCCCTGCTGGACGCCGACCCGTACGTGCTGTGCACCCCGGGCGGCATCGTCGACCTGCGGACCGGGCAGCTCCGTACCCCCGACCCGAACAAGGACTTCCACTCCCGCTCCACCACCGTGGCCCCCGAGCCCATACCCACCCCCCGCTGGCAGCGGTTCCTCACCGACACCTTCGGCGACGGCCCCGAGGGCGCGGAGATGATCGGCTTCCTGCACCTGCTGCTCGGCTACTCCATCACCGGGGACGTCGGCGGCCAGGTGATGCCGTTCCTGTTCGGCTCCGGCAAGAACGGCAAGTCGGTGCTGCTGGACGCCCTGGTGAAGCTGCTCGGCGACTACGCCGACGCGGCCCCGCCCGGCTTCCTGATGGCCCGCCCCTACGAGGGCCACCCCACCGACCTCGCCGAACTGCACGGTCGGCGCGTCATCGTGTGCAGCGAGGTCAAGCCCGGCGACCGCTTCGACGAGGCCCGCGTGAAGCTGCTCACCGGCGGCGACCGCATCAAGGCCCGCCGCATGCGCCAGGACTTCTTCAGCTTCGCCCCGACGCACAAGCTGTGGCTCCTGGGCAACCACCGGCCCGAAGTCGGCACCGGGGGCTTCGCGTTCTGGCGCCGGATGCGGCTCATCCCGTTCGAGCGCGTGGTCTCCGACGACCGCAAGATCGACAATCTCGCGGACGTCCTCGTCACCGAGGAGGGCCCCGGCATCCTCAACTGGCTGATCATGGGCGCCCGCCGGTACCTGTCGGGTGAGCGGGACCTCGCCGGTCCCGAGCGCGTCAGGATCGCCACCACCGCCTACGCCGAGACGGAGGACCACACCGGCCGGTTCCTGAGCGAGTCGTGCCGGCTCGAGCCCCCGCTGAGAGCGGAGCAGGCCCAGCTGTACGCCGCCTACAAGACGTGGTGTCAGAATGACGGAGCCCCGGCCGTCTCGTCCCGCGCCTTCGCGGCAAGGGTCCGCGAGGTCGTGGGACTGGCCTCGCCCAAGGAGATGATCCTGTCCAACCAGCGGAAGTACTACCCGGGCATCGGACTGGTCGCCGACGAGGAGACAGCATGAGCGCTCTCATCGGAGAGGACGAGATCTTCCACGAGGCCGGACTGGTCTGGCTGGAGGACATAGCCGGTCTCGACTACGTCCGCCAGAGCCTGGACCGGCTGCCGACCCGGCGCGGCAAGCCCGCCTACCACCGCGACGGGCGCATGGTCGGATACGCGCTGCTGGGGCCGCAGGCCAAGCCCTCCCGCTCGTCGGGCACCTTCCGCCGCCGGGTCTTCTGGCTGCTGCCGCACGACCGGGACGCCGAGCCGCAGGGCCTGTACGCCACCGGGGCGCCCGCGGAGGCCGTCGACCCGCGCACCCTGTCGCCGGGCAGCAAGGGACGCAAGACGGAACGCTCGGAGGGCGGCCCGCTGTCGTCGGCGGTACGGGACCCGGGGAAGAAGCTGTGGCTCTGAGCGGGCGTCACGCCGCTCCCGCGGCATGGACATCGCGGGAGCGGCAGGCGGCTCAGCCGGCACAGGCGGCGTAGGCGGCGCAACAGGCTGAGGCGGTGCAGCGGACACGCCGGTCGCTCGGAGAGCGGAGAGCGCGGGCCGGGTTCTCCGCCGTACTCCGCTCCGGTGAGCGGCCGCGCGGTTCCCGGAGGGGGGACGCACCGTCTCCGTATACGGCGGCGCGGGTTCCGTATACGGTCGCGCGGCCCTCGGGTGCGGCCGCTCCGGGTGCGGTGGCGGTTCGCGAGAGCACACGAGGGGGGTGCGCCGGTGCAGTGGCCCGCAGGCGGGCCCGTTCTCGTTGACGGCGGCTCCGTGAGGGAGCGGTTTTGCCGTCGTCCTATGCAGGTGAGCGCTTTCCTCCGGCGACCGGCGCGGGCCTCGCGAGGATTCGCTCTCCTGGCGCGGTGCCGGTGGCGCTCCGGAGGTCCGCGTTGCTGGCGGGAACTGTTGTGGGCAGGGTGGTGATCGTCTTCGGGGGGTGCGGTGAACGGTCCCGATTCGTGACATCGTGCAGGCCTTGAAAAGAACCGTCCAATCGGTATATTCCTTGGCGACAGCCGCCCCGGCCGCCGGACGGACGGGCCGGCTTCCGACGTCACAGCAGGGGGAGGGGCGTGCATGCGTGTGTTTTCTCCCAGGCCGGACCGGCCCTTGCCGTCCCCCGGAACCCCTGCCGCTGCCCATCGAGGTCAAGGGGAGGTCCTACGGTGAACAGTCGTGTGCGTGCGCAGGTCGTGATCGTGGGGGGAGGCCCCGTCGGCATGCTGCTGGCGGCCGAGCTGGGGGACTACGGGGTCGGCACCGTTCTGCTGGAAGCGCGGGCGTCCGTCTCGGAGCGGCCCAAGGCCTCGGTGCTGCATGCCAGGGCGTTGCAAGGGCTGGCCCGGCGTGGGTACTTCGGTGAGCTGGTGCCCAGGGCGGCGACGGCGACGGGGGTGACCGAGGCCCCGTTCCGCTTCGCCGGCATACCCGGCCTGTCCCTCACCGTCCCGGCCTCGGAGCCCGGCCCTCTCCTGAAGCGTCCGCAGGCCGAGCTGGAGCGCCTGTTCGAACAGCGGGCGCGGGCCGCGGGCGTGCGGGTCCTGCGGGAGCACCGGGTGACCGAGGTGGGCCAGGACCAGGACGGCGTCCGCGTTCTGGCCGAAGGCCCGTCGGGACCCGTGGAGTGCACGGCCCGGTATCTGGTGGGGGCGGACGGCGGGCGCAGCACGGTCAGGGAGCTGGCGGGGCTTCTCTCGCAGACCTATCCGGCCACGACCTCCGGGCTGGCCGGGCTGGTGACGCTGGAGGACGAGGACGATCTGCCGTCCGGCTGGCACCGCACCCCGCGCGGCTGGATCGTCGCCCGCGACATCCCCGGCGCCGGCACCCACGTCAAGACCCTCGACTGCTCCCGTGCCCATCCGGAGCGTCATCTGCCGCCGACCGCGCGGGAGTTGGGCGAGGAGCTCGCCCGGATCGCCGGGAAGGAGATCGCGTTCAGCCGGCCGCGCTGGCTCAGCCGGTTCAGCGACTTCGCCCAGCTCGCCCGCTCCTACCGCCACGGGCGGGTCTTCCTCGCGGGGGACGCGGCGCACATGCACTTCCCCGTCGGCGCCCTCGGGCTGAGCACCGGCGTGCAGGACGCCCTCAACCTGGGCTGGAAGCTCGCGTTCGTCGTGCGCGGGCTCGCGGGGGACGACCTGCTCGACACCTACGACACGGAGCGCCGGCCCGCCGCCCGCAGCGTCATCGACAACACGCGGGCCCAGCTCGCCCTGATGCGCTCCGGACCCGAGATCGACGCCCTCCAGGCCCTGTTCGCCGGACTGGTCGCCGCGGACGGGGGGAGCCGGCACCTCAGCGATCTGGTCAGTGGTCAGGGCATGGTGCTCCCCGCGCGCACCCGGCACGCCTCCCCATGGGAAGGAAGGTTTCTTCAGAACATGTCCCTCCACACCCGCGAGGGCCGGGCGGACGTGATCGGGCTCCTGCGGGCCGGACGGCCGCTGCTGCTCCTGTTCGGGGAGACCGGCGGCCGCTACGCCGGACAGGCCCGCGACTGGGCCCAGGCGGTGAGCACCGTCCACGTCGAACCCACCGACCGGATTCCGTACGACGCCCTGCTGGTGCGGCCCGACGGGTATGTCGCCTGGGCCTCCGCCCCCGGCGGGGACCGTCTGGAGGACGCGCTGGAGCTGTACTTCGGCGCCCGCCCGGCCCGCGCCGAGCAACGGCTGGCCGTGACGGGCGCGGGAGCGTTCAGCTGACGGCGGCCGCCGGCTGCCGGTCCAGACGCCGCCGGATCTCGTCGTAGATCGCCTCGCCCCGTGTCTCGGACAGGTCCAGCAGGGTGAGAACGGACGGCCCGGCGATCCCGGGGAACAGATGGTGCAGCAGTGCGGAGGTTCTGAACCCCAGGTCCTGGTAGTCGCTGACGACCTGGGACATCGACTGCACGCCCGCGAAGGTACTCACCACGATGTCGGCGGTCACGGAGGGCACGATGTGCGGCAGCAGCTCGCCCTGGTCCTGGGCCTTCTCCAGCAGCCCGCAGCACACGGAGCTCCAGCGCATGAAGGGGCCGCTGCGGTCCAGGCCCTTCGCGTGCTGGTCCATGCTCAGCCGGACGCCCGCGCGCACCATCGGGTCGGACTGAAGGCGGTAGGCGTGCAGCAGCACCGCGTCCGCCAGCTCCTGGAGCTTGTAGGCGCGCTCGGGGATCACGAACCGCTGGTCCTGCTCGTTGAGCACGCCCTGGGCCAGCTGTTCCTTCGACTCGAAGTGGAAGTACAGGGCGCCCTTGGTCACACCGGCGGCGCTGAGGATCTCGGAGATGGTCGCGGCCTGGTAGCCGCGCTCCTCGAAGACCTTCGCCGCCGCCTCGAGGATGGTCCTGCGCGTGCGGAACGCACGCTCCTGCTTCACCACTTGGCGGTCCTCCCGTTCGTGGAGATCACATCGGTCAGCATCGGTCAGCGGAGCTCAGGGCCGACTTCCTCAAAAAACCGCCCAGTTTGTATCTTACAACCGGTGGTGCGCGCCGCCTCAAGAGTCGGGCAGCAAGCGCTTCGCATTCCGGTGCCGTACCAGCACAGGAGGACAGCGGTGATTCTCGTGACAGGCGCCACCGGCACCACGGGACGGGAGGTGCTGCGGGGGCTCCCCGCCGGCCTCCCGGTACGGGTACTGGCCCGGGATCCCGCGCGCGTGGAGCGGGCGGCGGCCCACCGGGCGGAGATCGTGACCGGCGACTACGGTGATCCGCGGTCGCTGGACCGCGCTCTTCGGGGGGTGAGCCGGGCGTTCCTGCTCACCAACCGGGTGGGCGGCGACGACGACGCGCGCTTCCTGCGCGCCGCGCGGTCGGCGGGGGTGCGGCACGTGGTAAAGGTGTCCGCGGCCGCCGTCGCGGACACCGACGCGGACGACCTCGTCACCCGCTGGCAGCGCGCCAACGAGGACCTGCTGGTGAACAGCGGGATGCGGTGGACGCTGCTGCGCCCGCGCGCCTTCATGTCCAACACCCTGTCCTGGGCGCGGCCCATCGCCGCCGAGCGGGTGGTGCGCGCCCTGTACGGGACGTCGGTCAACGCGTGCGTCGACCCGCGGGACGTGGCGGCGGCGGCGGTGTGCGCACTGACCGAGGACGGTCACGAAGGGCGGATCCACACCCTGACCGGGCCCGCGCCGATCAGCGCGGTCGAGCAGACGGCCCAGCTCGCCCGGCTGCTGGGCAGCCCCCTGCGCTTCGAGGAACTGTCCCCGGACAGGGCCCGCGCCCTGCTGGGCAGGCGTCATCCCGCGCCCGTCGTCGAGGCGTTGCTTGCGTCGGCGCGACGGCAGCGGGCGGGGGCCAAGGTGCGCGTGGAGGACACCGTCCACCGCCTGACCGGCCGCCCGGCCCGCCCGTTCGCGACCTGGGCCGAGGACCACCTCGCGGCGTTCAGGACCGACGAGCCGACGACGCCGGCGCTCACTCCACTGGCGGGGTGACCACCCGGTCCGACACCGATCGACCGGCGGACGGCCGGAACAGGCCAGGCGGTATCAGCTCGCGCTGGCGCCCCGGGCAATGAGCCGGCGTGGCGTCAGGAGGAATGATCCTTCTTGCGGTGGTTGGTGATGCTGGCGGGGGCGCCGCTGTAGTTGCAGTCGGCGCACTTCTCCCACGAGCAGTCCGGATCGCTGACGGCGGCATGGCGGACGGAATGGTGCGAGCCGAAGCCATGGGCGTGGAGCAGCTGAGCGACGGACCCGTCGTACATGAGGGCCATGAGGGCTGCTTCGGCGATCTTGTCGTGGCCGGCGGCGAAGAACTTGCCCAGGCCGACGTCCTTCCCGCAGCCGCACCAGCACTTGCCGGTCGGGATGAGGCGAGGCTTCTCATTGATTGGCATTAACCCAAGGTATCAACCCTTGGGTTGAAGTCAAGGAATATATCCAAGGATTCCATTCAAGGATTGCGTCGGTGAGCGGGCGTCCGGCAGCGAGATGAGTCCCTGTGCAACAGGAGTGCGGTGGCGCGGACTTGGCGCGGATGCCCTTGGGCTTCGGCAGGGCGATGAGGGCCAGGTCGTCGATGTGCGCACGGCTCCTGTCCCGGCGCGCGTTCCGGTGCCGACCGCCGCGGTGCCCCCCGCGGTGATCACGGGGTCGCCTCGGCCGATCCTGTTGTCCGCGGTCGACCGGGGAGGACGACGCGGTCCGACGGGCCCGGAACGGCCCCGCCTGGGGTACCCCGGACCTGGTGGGGGGCAGGGCAGGTCCGGGGGTTGGGTGTTCTGGGTGGGTCAGTCGGACGGGGTGGCTCTCAGGGTGGTGGTGAAGACGGGCCGGCCGTCCTGGTGGCCGGTGACGAGGACGGTTTCCGGGGCGTCGGGGGCGTCCTGGGGCAGGTGCAGGGCGTCGATCAGGCAGGGCAGGTCCAGTTCCGCGTACCTGTGGAACTCGCAGTCGAGGCCGACCGGCAGGATCGAGGCTCCGCCGAGGACCGCGGTGGCGGCCTGGCGGGCGGCCTCCAGGAGCACCATGCCGGGGACGTGGTCGACCTCGTGGTCGAAGAGGACGGGGTGGCGGGTGTCCATGCGCAGCTGCCAGCGGTCCGGCTCGCCGGTGGGGGAGAGGACCACGTCGGTGGGCGAGAGGCGGCCCACGGTCGACGGCGCCACCGGAGCCGTCAGCGGGAGGGGGCGGTGCCCGGGGTCGAACACGCGCTGCGGGCGCAGTCGCCGGTACACGGCCGGCGCGATGGTGGTGAAGGAGAACCGGCCCGACGCGGCGAGCCGGCCCTCGCGCAGCACCCTGGCTTCATAGCGCATGCCGGTCAGCCGCCCGCCCCGCTTCCTGACGTCGGTACAGGTGACGTCGATGTCCAGGGCGGCGGGGGCCGGGCCCACGCCGATCTCCTCGGGATGCACCGTGAGGGTCAGCCCTTCCATCAGGAACTGGTGCCCGAAGGGGACGCCGAACTCGGCGTGGGCGAGCAGGGCGCCGATCTGACGGATCGTTTCAGCGGCCATCAGCGGATCGTGGTGGGTCCTGTTCGCCATGGTGAAGAAGCTGTGGCCGCGCGGCCACTGGGCGGTCATCGTGAACCGGGTGTCGCTCAGGCGCTGCCAGCCGGTCAGCATGACCTCGGCGACGGCCGCCCGGTGCACCAGCTCCCGGGGCACCGTCGTGGTCAGGTGACCGTTGAGCAGCGCGGGCGACCAAAAGAAAGGGGACTGGGCGTCTCGTACCGCTGCCTGCTCGATCGACGGGCCTTCGAACCGGAACGTGCTCGCAGTCATCGCTCCCCCTGGACGAGATGGGTGATGGGGCTGTGAGGGGAAAAAATAAAGGGCAGCCGGGTTTGTTTCCAGAGGAATCGGGGCCTCCGCGCGGGAACCTCGGCCGGCGCGCCCCGCGACGGGCGCCCCGGTTGTGCGCGGTCCGTCGATTCTCCAGCGTTTCTCCAGGTCATGGCCTGGGCGGCGGCCGGGGCGCTCAGGCCGCTCGATCCGGCGCCTCAAGCGGCAGTGAAGCGTCTCTGTAGCGCGGTGGCGGACGGTGGCCGGGACCGGAAGGAGCCGGACATGGACGAGACGGGCGTCATGCCCCTCGCGCTGCGGGTCGAGCGCGGGCGGGCGGACGACGACGAACTGGCGGCGGTGGCCGTCGTGCTGTGCTCGGTGCTGGCAGGGCGGGCGGAGGCGGCCCGCCGGCAGGAGCCGCTCGCCGACGTCCCGCCGTGGCGCCGTCCGGAGCGGGCCGGCGTGCAATGGCGCTCGCCGTTCTGCTGGCGATAGACGACAGGTGCGCCCGGCCGCGGGCCGACAGGCGCTTTGTCCAGGGCTGATTCATGTCTGCGCGCCCTCACGCCCCCTGTGAACCGCATATGCGGTTTGTTAATCTGGGCACAGTCCGGCCGCGCTCATGAGGGAGGAGGCACAGTGACGGTGCTCAACGACGTTCTCGAGGTGACCGCCGAACCTTCGGACGCGCGTGGTCGCGTGGCCGAGCTGCACGGGATCCGTGCGCAGGCGCTGGCCGGCCCGAGCGAGAAGGCGACCCGGGCGCAGCACACCAAGGGCAAGCTGACCGCGCGGGAGCGGATCGAGCTGCTGGTGGACCCGGGGTCCTTCCAGGAGGTCGAGCAGCTGCGCCGGCACCGGGCGAGCGGGTTCGGGCTGGAGGCCAGGAAGCCGTACACCGACGGGGTCATCACGGGGTGGGGGACGGTCGAGGGCCGCACGGTGTTCGTGTACGCCCACGACTTCCGCATCTTCGGCGGCGCGCTGGGCGAGGCGCACGCCACGAAGATCCACAAGATCATGGACATGGCCATCGCGGCGGGGGCGCCGCTGGTCTCCCTCAACGACGGTGCGGGCGCCCGGATCCAGGAGGGCGTGTCCGCGCTCGCCGGGTACGGGGGCATCTTCCAGCGCAACACCCGGGCGTCCGGGGTCATCCCGCAGATCTCGGTGATGCTGGGCCCGTGCGCGGGCGGCGCGGCCTACAGCCCGGCCCTGACCGACTTCGTCTTCATGGTCCGCGAGACCTCGCAGATGTTCATCACCGGCCCCGACGTGGTCAAGGCCGTCACCGGTGAGGAGATCACCCAGAACGGCCTGGGCGGCGCGGACGTCCACGCCGAGACCTCCGGCGTCTGCCACCTCGCCTACGACGACGAGGAGACCTGCATCGCCGAGGTGCGCTACCTGCTCTCCCTCCTCCCGCAGAACAACCGGCAGTTCCCGCCCGAGGTGCCCTGCTCCGACCCGCAGACCCGCCGCTCCGAGACGCTGCTGGACCTGGTCCCTGCCGACGGCAACCGGCCCTACGACATGACGAAGGTCATCGAGGAGATCGTCGACGACGGCGAGTACCTGGAGGTCCACGAGCGCTGGGCGCGCAACATCATCTGCGCCCTCGCCCGCCTCGACGGCCGGGCCGTCGGCATCGTCGCCAACCAGCCCCAGACGCTCGCGGGCGTCCTGGACATCGAGGCCAGCGAGAAGGCCGCCCGCTTCGTGCAGATGTGCGACGCCTTCAACATCCCGATCGTCACGCTCCTGGACGTACCCGGCTTCCTCCCGGGCGTCGACCAGGAGCACGGTGGAATCATCCGCCACGGCGCGAAGCTGCTGTACGCCTACTGCAACGCGACCGTGCCCCGGATCTCACTGATCCTGCGCAAGGCGTACGGAGGCGCCTACATCGTCATGGACAGCCAGTCCATCGGGGCCGACCTCACCTACGCGTGGCCGACGAACGAGATCGCCGTCATGGGCGCCGAGGGCGCCGCCAACGTCATCTTCCGCCGTCAGATCGCCGAGGCCGACGACCCCGAGGCCATGCGGGCCCGCATGGTCAAGGAGTACAAGTCCGAGCTGATGCACCCCTACTACGCGGCCGAGCGCGGCCTGGTCGACGACGTCATCGACCCGGCCGACACCCGCGAGGTCCTCATCAGGTCCCTGGCCATGCTGCGCACCAAACAGGCCGACCTTCCCCCACGCAAGCACGGCAACCCGCCGCAGTAACGGAGCACCCCGAATGGTCAGACAAGAACGAGCGCTGCGCACCCGCGAGGCACTGATCGAGGCGGCAGCCACCGTCTTCGACCGGGACGGCTTCAACGTGGCGTCGCTCACCGCGATCAGCTCGCTGGCCGGAGTGAGCAACGGAGCGCTCCATTTCCACTTCGCCAGCAAGGCCGGAGTGGCCGACGCGGTCGAAGAGGCCGCGTCGCGACGGCTCGACACCATCGTCACGGCCCACGAGGGCGCGGTCGGCAACGCTTTGCAGCTCCTGGTGAACACCTCGCACGACCTGGCCCGCCGGCTCGGCGAGGACGTGGTGCTGCGCGCGGGCTTCGACCTGAGCCGTGAACAGGCCCACCGCAGCGACCGTGACCTGTACCGCCAGTGGCACGAGTGGGTCGAGGGGGCGCTCAAGCGCGCCGACGGCGAGGGAGTGCTCAACGAGGTCACGCCCGAGCAGGTGACGTCCTCGGTGGTGGCCGCGACCACCGGCTTCGAGGTGCTGGGCGCGCGGGACCCGCAGTGGCTCTCGCGCCGCACCGTCACCCGGTTCTGGCACCTGCTGCTGCCGCGACTGGCCACGCCCGCCGTGCTCGACGACCTCGTGGCGGCCGGCGGCCCCGCCCCGTCGGCCCCGGCCGGCGGCCGCCGCGGGAACACCGGCCCCTCCGGGACGGGCTGAGGGGGCCGGGGCTCGGGGGCGGCGGACCGGGTGCGGGCCGCCGGTTCCTCCGGGCATGGCGCTGCGATCAGGGCACGACGGGCCGGGCAGGCCGGGCCGGGTGGGGCGGGGGACTGCCCCCGCATTTCCGCTTTCCGCTTCCCTCTGCGTTCATGCGCCGTGGTCGCGCGCGGCGGCGAGAACGCTGCCGTCGAGGGCACTGCCGTCAAGTGCGCCCGTGTTTCCGCCCGTTCACGCCGTCACGTGGGGGCGGGGCCGCCGGGACGCGGGGGATGTCGTCCCGGCGGCCCCGGGGAGCGGGGCCGCCCGGGGGCGGTTCCGCCCGGTCAGACGGCGCTGAGAACGGCCGCCGAGTTGAAGCCGCCCCGGCCGCGGGCCAGGACCAGGGCGTGCCGCACGGACGTCTCGCGGGGCGCGGTGACGAGGTCGACGGGGCAGTCCGCGGCGGGCGCGGCGGTCCCGGTCGTCGGCGGGATCACCTGGTCGCGCAGCGACAGCAGGGCCGCCGCCACGTCCAGCGAGGCGCCCCCCGCCAGCAGCCGTCCGGTCATCGACTTCGGCGCGGTGACCGGCACGCCCCGGGGGCCGAACAGGGCCGCCAGGACCTCCGCCTCGGCGCGGTCCGCGGCGCGCGCGCCGGCCGCGTCGGCGAACACGACGTCGATCTCGTCGGGCCGCACCCCGGCGTCCTCCAGGGCCAGCCGCGCGGCGTCGCCCAGGCGCGGGGCGCCGGCGCCGTCGAAGGTGGCCGCGTAACCGGTGAACGCCCCGTACACGCGGGCGTCGCGCTCGCGGGCGGCGGCCTCGCTCTCCAGGACGAACAGGGCGCCGCCCTCGCCGACGACATGACCGCGGGCCGCGGCGTCGAACGGCAGGTAGGCGCGGGCCGGGTCGGGCACGGGGCTCAGGTCGCCGGCGGCGAGGTGGGCGGCCCAGCCCCACGGACACAGCGCCGAGTCGACGCCGCCGGTGACCATCAGCCGGGCGCCCTTGCGGATCTGACGCCGGGCGTGGGCGACGGCGTCCAGACCGCCGGCCTGCTCGGCGACGACGACCCCGCTGGAGCCGCGCAGCCCGTGCCGGATGGAGATCTGACCGGTGTTCACTGCGTAGAACCAGGCGAAGGACTGGTAGGCGCTGACGTGCTGGCCGCCCTTGGACCACAGGGCCTGCAACTCGCGCTGGCCGAACTCGAAGCCGCCCGCGGAGGACGCGGTGACCACCCCGGCGCCGTACTCGGGCAGCGCGGCGGGTCCGGTGCCGCAGTCGTCGAGGGCCTCCTGGGCGGCCGCCAGCGACAGCCGGGTGACCCGGTCGGTCTGCGTCAGCAGCCTGCTGGGCAGGTGCTCGTCGTCGCGGAAGTCGGGGACCTCGCCGGCGATGCGCACCGGGTAGCGGGAGGCGTCGAAGCGGGTCACCGGGCGGATGCCGCTCTCGCCGCGCAGGGTCGCCGCCCACCAGGCCTCGGCGCCCAGCCCGTTGGGGGCGACGACGCCGATGCCGGTGACGACGGAGCCGAGGGTGGCCCGGACGTCCGCGCGGACGGCGGGACGGTCCAGTGTGGCTGTGGTCATGCCGCCTCCTGAAGTCGCGGCCGGGTCAGGACGATGGCGCTCTGGAAGCCGCCGAAGCCGCTGCCGACGCTGAGCACGGTGTCGGTGCGCTGTTCACGCGCGGTGAGCGGGGTGTAGTCGAGGTCGCAGGCCGGGTCGGCCTCGTGCAGGTTGGCCGTCGGCGGCACGGTGTTGTGCTCGATGGCCAGGGCGCTGGCGGCCACCTCCAGCGAGCCGATCGCGCCGAGCGAGTGGCCGATCATGGACTTGATGGAGCTGACGGGCACCCGGTAGGCGTGTTCGCCGAGGCTGCGCTTGAACGCGGCGGTCTCGTGCCGGTCGTTCTGCTTCGTGCCCGAGCCGTGCGCGTTGATGTAGTCGACGGCGGTGGCGTCCAGGCGGGCCTCGTCGAGCGCCGCACGGATCGCCTCGGCCATCTCCACGCCGTCCGACTTCAGCCCCGTCATGTGGTACGCGTTGCTGCGCCCGGCGAACCCGGCGATCTCCGCGTAGACATGGGCGCCGCGCCGCCGGGCGTGCTCGAACTCCTCCAGGACCAGAACGGCCGAACCCTCGCCCAGCACGAAGCCGTTGCGGGAGCGGTCGAAGGGGCGCGAGGCGGTCTCCGGCTCGTCGTTGCGCGGGCTGGTCGCCTTGATGGCGTCGAAGCAGGCCACCGTGATCGGGGAGATCGGCGCCTCGGTCGCCCCGGTCACCATCACGTCGGCGCTGCCCTCGCGGATCAGGTCGACGGCGTGGCAGACGGAGTCGATGCCGGAGGTGCAACCTGTGGAGACCAGCGAGACCGGGCCCTGGGCGCCGACCGCGACGGCCACCTCGGCGGCCATGGAGCTGGGCACGAAGTAGTCGAAGAGGTGGGCGACCGCCCGGGTGTGGTCGACCTCCCAGGTGCTGCCGTTCTCGCTGACCACGCCGTACTCGTTGTCGAGGCCGGTGGTGCAGCCGACGGCGCTGCCGAGGGTGACGCCGGTGCGCACCGGGTCGAGGGCGCCGGCCAGTCCGCTGTCCTCGACCGCCTCACGGGCGCTGACGAGGGCGAACTGGGCGGCGCGGTCGAGACGGGCGGCGTCGGCGGCGCCGATGCCGTGGGCGACCGGATCGAAGTCCGCCTCGGCGGCGATGCGCGAGCGGAACGTGCTCGCGTCGAACAGGGTGATGCCGCGTGTGGCGGTGCGGCCCGCGGTCAGCGTGTCCCAGAACGCGCGGGTGCCCACGCCGCCCGGGGCCACGACCCCGATGCCGGTGATGACGACCCGCCTCATCGTTTGTCCCTCACAGTTGTCCTCCAAATATGAGCTCAGGTACGAGCCGGGTGCGCCGCACCACGCGGCAGGCGCGCCCGATCAGCCGGGGCGCGTGCGGGCCGCGGAAGAAGAAGTGGTCACCGGGGACCGTGCGCCGGACGAACCGGCCGGTGGTCCAGCGGGCCCAGCCGTCCAGCGTCTGCGCGCCGACGGCGGGGTCGTCGCGGCCGCCGACGGCCAGGACGGGGGCCGCTACGGGGCCGTCCGGGTCGGCGAGCGCGTCGGCGCGCAGCGCGTGGGCGAGTCTGAGGTCGTCGCGCAGCACGGGCAGCACCCGGCGGTACCAGAGGCTGCCGGGGGCGGCGAGCGCACGCTCGGGCGCCGCGCCGAGAGCGGCCGCGAACCGCAGCAGGCGCTCGTCGGTCAGGTCGTCCTCGTGGCCGGGCGACGCGGTCTGCGGCGGGGGGCTCCCGCCGACGGCGAGGCAGGCGGGGGCGGGCAGCCCCCGGGCGGTCAGGGCGCGGGCGAGGGTGTAGGCGACGACGCCGCCCAGGCTGTGCCCGTACAGCACGTACGGGCGGCCGTCGGCGACCTGGCCGGCCAGCGGTTCGAGGAGCGCGTCCAGCAGTTCCTCGCGCGAGGTCGCCCGGGGTTCGCGGCGTCGCGCGCCGCGGCCGGGCAGCATCACGGGCACGGTGCTCACCCCGGGGCCGGTCTGCGTGCGCCAGTGCGCGAATCCGGACACGCCCGCGCCGGCGTGCGCGAAGCAGTAGAGCGTGACCGGCGAGTCGTCCCGCATGGTGTTCGCACCTCCTCGGCCGCCGTGGGCATGAGCGCATCGGCTGCTTCCGAGCGTCGCCGACGTGCCTGGAGGAAGACTCGAATCAACCATGTGCGCGAACGCGGCGGTGGCGCGGGGCCGTTGCCGACGGCGGCCGCGACGGTACGGCGGGGCGGGCGCCGGTCCTCAGACGGCGCACGTCGTGGAGTGGGGGGCCGTCCTCACCGGTGGCGGCACCGAACCCTTCGACGACGCCGCTGCCGCCGTCGCCGTCGGACCCGTCGGCGTGGTGGTCAGCGCGTGGGCCGCGAGGGCCGGGGCCGCGCCCACGTAGGCGGTGGGGTCGAGCAGGCGCTCCAGCTCTTCGGCGCTGTGGTGCGCGGTCACCTCGGGCAGGGTGCTCAGAACCGCCAGCAGTGGCAGCCCTTCACGGTCCGCGGTGAGCGAGGCGCCGGCCAGCAGGTCCTTCGCGCGCGTCCTGCCGATCCTGGGGGCGAGCCGGGCCGCGAGGCGTTCGGTGACCACCTGACTGCCGGTCAGGTCGAGGTTGCGGCGCATCCGGGCCGGGTCGGGCGTGAGGCCCTCGGCCAGCTCGGCTGCCGTCACGGCGGCGCCGCCCGCCAGCCGCAGCGCCTCGCGCAGCAGCAGCCACTCGGCGTGCCACACCCCGGCCGGGCGTTCGTCCTCGGTCACCAGACACTGGGTCAGGCCCGCGGTCAGCAGCGGCACCTGAAGGGCGGCGCTGCGGATCAGCGTGGACAGCACGGGGTTGCGCTTGTGCGGCATGGCGGAGGAACCGCCCCGGCCCGCGACCGCCGGCTCGGCGACCTCCGCGATCTCCGTGCGGACCAGCACCTGGACGTCGGCGGCGAGCTTGCCGAGGGCGCCGGTGGTGAAGGCGAGCGCCGCCGCGGTGTCCGCGACCGGGGTGCGCAGCGCGTGCCAGGGCAGGGCGGGGCGGGCCAGGCCGGTCTCGGTGGCGAACGCGTCGACGAGCTTGTCCGGGTACTGCCCGGACGTCGTCCCGTTCTCGTCCGGCCCGGCGAACTCCAGGTATCCGGCGAGCGTGCCCGCGGCCCCGCCCAGGGAGGCGGGCAGGGCGTCGCGGGCGGCCCCGACGCGGGCGGCGGCGTCCAGGACCAGCCGGCGCCAGCCGGCCGCCTTGAGCCCGAACGTGGTGGGGACGGCGTGCAGGGCGAGAGTGCGTCCCGCCATGACGGTCCCGCGGTGCCGGCCGGCGAGCGAGGCGAGCGCGCCGGCCGTGCGGTCCAGGTCGCCGAGGATCAGGTCCAGTGCCCGCCGGCACATCATCATCAGGCCGGTGTCCAGCACGTCCTGGCTGGTGGAGCCGCGGTGCACGTACTCGGCGGCGTGCGGGTCGTCGGCGGCCACCGCGTCGGTCAGGGCCTTCACCAGCGCCACGACGGGGTTGGCGCTCTCCCGGGCCTGGAGCGCCAGCGCGCGCGGATCGAACCGCTCGGCGCGGGCGGCGCGGGTGATCGCGTCGGCGGCGCTCGACGGGACGGTGCCCAGGGCGGCCTGGGCCCGCGCGAGGGCCGCCTCGGCGTCAAGCATGCATTGCAGCCAGGCCGTCTCGCTGACGGCTTCCTCGACGGCCGTTCCGGCCCGCACGGGGGAGAACAGACCGGCGTCCGGGCCGCCGTCGAAGACGGGCGTCGGGGGGTTCATGGCGTCATCTCCAGCAGGTCGGCGGGAAGGCCGGGGGAGCCGGTGGGGGCGGGAAGGCGGGGGCGGCCGGCGAGGGCGACGGGCAGGCGGGCGGGGCCCAGGCCCAGCACCGTGCGCGCGATGGCGTCGGAGTCGCCGAGGATCACCGAGTCGACGCCCGGCCGGATGCCGGCCGCCGTCACCCAGTGCACGGACTCCGTCGGGACGCCGTAGGCGAAGCGGCGCGGGTGGGCCCGGCCGTGCGCGTCCACGGTGTGGTAGGGCCGTTCGGAGACGGCGAGGCCCCCCGACTCGTAGGCGCCGCCGCGGGCCGTCGGCATCCGGTAGGGCGCGGCCTGGCCGGTGGCGAGCAGGTGGCGCAGCAGCGGGTCCTCGGTGCCGCGCAGGTCGGGCTCCGGCAACCGGGCCTCGATCAGCGCCCGCGCGTGGACGGGCGGCGCGTCCACGTCGTCGGCCGTGGCCGTGAACACGGCCCGGTCGCCGTCCGTGGCGAGCGTGACACGGGTGCCGGGGCCCAGCGGGCGGACCACGTCGGCCTCGATCAGCGCGCGCAGTTCCTCGATGCGCGAGACGGGCGGGCCGATCGACAGATAGGCGTTGAGCGGGGTGTACCAGCCGGCCAGCTCGTCGCGGTAGGAGTCGCCGTCCAGGCCGCCGTGGTCGACGGCGAGGCGTATCTCGTTGCGCAGGTCGCGCAGGACGTCGAGGGCCGCCTTGAGCGGTCCGCCGACGTTCCCGGCGCGGGCCTGCCGGACGTCCTCGGCCAGATGGCCGAGCAGCCACCGCCGGAAGTCCGCGCGGTCGCGGAAGCGCCGGCCGGCGGTGGGGCGCTGGATCAGGTCCCAATTCCACCGTCTGGCACGGTCGATGCCGTAGTGGCCGACGAGACGCTCACGGGCGGCGGCCGTTCCGGCCGCGAGGTAGGCGGGCACGAACGCCGCCGCCTCCCGCACGCGCCCCTCGGCGCGCAGCAGCGTCTCGTAGTAGACGCTCTCCACCTCCAGGCGGATCAGCGGCCACAGGTCGGTGCGGAAACGGGCCGGTGCGCCGCCCGGACGCCGCAGCGCCTCCACGGCCTCGGGGGTCAGCACCCGCGGCAGGTGCCGCCCGTGCGGGCCCTTCTCGTTCTCGCCGCGCGCGTGATGGGGGACGCCGCGGCGCGAGCCCGCGTAGATCAGCGGCTCCCGGCCGGAGGGCAGGTAGACCAGCCGCCCCGAGCGTCTGACGAACGCTCCGCCGCGGCCGAGGGTGAGCAGCGCCATGCCGTCGAAGAAGTTCAGGCCCAGCCCGCGCATCAGGACGGCCCGCCCCGGCGGGACGGCGGACAGGTCGAGGTCGGCGGGGTTGGCAGGTCCGATGTACGTCAGCCCGTGCCGCGCGGCCGCCCGCGACCACGCGGACTCCTCGGGCGAGGGGCGTCGCGGCACATGGCCCTGGGCGAGGACCACGGCGTCCAGGCCGCGCAGGCGCACGCCGTCGGCGAGGGTGAGGACCTGCGGGCCGCCCGGCTCGGCCTCGTCGCGCAACGCCACGGCGTGCGTGCGGTGTTCGACGACCAGGCAGTGGGCGGGCGCACCGCGCACGATGCGCCGGTAGCAGTCCCGCAGATAGCTGCCGTAGAAGGCGCGGGTGGGGTAGGCGTCCGGGTGCAGGGCCGCCGCCTCGGCGTACGTGTCCTCGCCGAACCGGTCGGCGGGCCCGGCCAGGACGACGGTGCGGGCCCATTCGTACAGGTCGGGCCCCCGCTCCACCGGCCCCTTCATCGCGACCGTGTCGTCGGTGAACACCGTCACCTGGGAGGCGACGGTGTTCATCAGCAGCAGCCGCGACTGGTCCGTGCGCCAGACCCGCCCGGCGCCCGGCCGGCACGGGTCCACGAGATGGATCGTCACCCGGCGCGGCGAGGGCGCGGCCCGTTCGTTGGCGCAGATCCGCTCCAGCACCGACAGGCCGCGGGGCCCGGCCCCGACGATGCAGATCCCGAGGTGCCCGGCGGCGCTCATCGCGTGCCTCCGGGGCCGCCGGGTGCTTCGCAGGCCGGGGGCGGGGTGTCGCGCCGCTGCCGAGGGGACATGGCCGGTGCTCTCCTCACGTCGGTCCGCCGGCGGCCGTCGCCGCGGGCGCGGGGGCCATCCCCACCGGCGGCTCGTCGCCGAGCGCGGCCAGCGCCTGCGACACGGTCGCCGAACCGCCCGCCAGGCCGGGCAGTTCGCACAGCAGCCGGGCGCACTGGCGGACCAGCCGCGCCGCGTCGTCGTCGGCGAGCCGGGCCCGGTCGTGGACGGCGGCCAGGACGAGGCCGTCGTCGCCGTCCCGGTGGGCCGACAGGGTCACGGGGAAGACGGTGGGCGTGCCGGCCGCGCGCGGCGCGTCGACGCTGACGCCCCGCGCGGCGAGCGCGGAACGCAGGGTGCCGGAGCCGCGCCGCTGCTGCTCGAAGGCGACGAGGCTCTCCACGAGCCGGTCGTCCGCGCGCCGCCCGCTCCACTCGTGGATCTGCGCCAGCGACACCCACTCGTAGGCGGCCAGTTCCAGTGCCTGGTCGCGCAGTTCGGCCAGCAGCCCGGCCATGGGCGCCGCGGGGTCGACCCGGACGGCCATGGGCAGGGAGTTCGTGAGCAGACCGGGCAACCGCTCGACGGAGTCGAGGGCGACGCCGCGGCCGGAGACCCGGACGCCGAAGCCGACCACGGCGGGCCCGGCCGGGGCGCCCGCCCGGTACAGCAGCAGCGCCCACACGGCCTGGAGCGCGCCGGCCTCGGTGGACGCGCAGGACGCCGCCCATGCGCGCAGCCGCCCGACGGGCCCGGCGCCCAGACGGACCTCGGCGCGTGCGGACCCGGTCAGCCCGGTGGCCGGACCCTCGACGGCGGGCAGCACCAGGGCGGTGGCGCCGGGGGCGGCCGAGGACCAGAAGTCACGGGCGGGCGCGGTGTCCTGACCGGCGAGCCAGCGGGCGTAGTCCCGGCAGTCGGGCCGCCGGTCCCCGCCCGGCAGCCGGCCGCCGGCCAGGTAGGCCCGGTAGAACTCGTCGAGCAGGACGGACACGCTCCAGCCGTCCAGCACGACGGTGTGGAAGGTGAGCAGGATCCGCACGGACGGCGGGCCGCCGTCGGCGGGGCGCGGCTCGTCGAGGAGGGTGAGCCGCAGCAGGCCCGGGCGGCGCAGGTCGAAGTCGCGCAGCCGGTCGCGTTCGCGCAGCTCCTCGAAGCCGACGGAGCCGGCCGGGTGGCGGACGACCTCGGCGCGGACGTGCTCGTGCAGCACCAGGCGCGGTTCGGCGTCCCCGTCGAAGGCGGCCCGCAGCACGCTCTCGTGGTCGAACACCGACTGCCAGGCCGCCGTGAACCGGCCCGTGTCCAGCGGCCCCCGCCAGCGCCAGTGCAGTTGCTCCACGTAGCGGCCGGTGCCCTGCTGGGCGAACGCGTCCGGGAGCAGGGCGCGCTGCTGAGGGGTGACGGTGACCGGCACGCTCGCCGGGGGCACGGCGCCCGGGGGTCCGTCGCCGCCGGGCCCGTCCGCTCCGCTCGCGGCGAGGGCCGCCAGCGCGCGCCGGTCGGTTCCGCCGTCGGGCAGCAGGGGGATGTGCGGGACACGGTGCAGACAGGCCGGAACCAGGTGGGACGGCAGCCGTGACCGCAGGGCGGCGCGCAGCTCGGCGGGCGGGGTGCGGGTCACCACGTGGGCGACGATGCGCAGGGTGCCCGCGGCGTGCCGGGCCGCGTGGACGGCCGCGTCCCGCACACCGGGCAGCGACACGAGGGCGGCGCGCACCTCGCCGAGTTCCTCCCGGTCGCTCATGTGGTCTCCCTGTGTTCGGCGGCAGGACGGGACGGACCCGGTCCGCCGCCGTGTGCGCGCCGCAGACCTGACGCACCGCCGGCGGCCGTCCTCGGGTCCGTTCTCGCCACGCTCATCACAGGGCCCGCGAGTCGAGTCCGGCTGTGGCCCCGCTCGTGGGGCGGTGGTGGCGGCGGCCGCAGAGCCGCCCGCGGCGGCGCACGGGCCCGTGGCGCACGGCCCGCGCGACGACCGGGGTACAGGGCCTTGCGACCGTTCCTCGACCCGTGGTCCAGCGGAGCGCCCGAGGATGCCGCAAGGCGGGGAGGTGAGGGCACCTCCGTTCGGCGTGAGGAGTGCGTATGCGCAAGGTCGTTTCCCGTGACGGCACCACGATCGCCTACGAGAAGGCGGGTGACGGGCCACCGGTCGTGCTTCTCAACGGGTCGTTCCGCGACCACACGATCTTCGACGCGCTCGTGCCGGAGCTGGCGCCGTACTGCACCACCTACGTCTACGACCGCCGTGGCCGCGGCCAGAGCGGAGACGCCCCGCAGTACGCCGTGGCCCGCGAGATCGAGGACCTGGAGGCGGTCATCGAGGAGGCGGGCGGGTCGGCGGTGGTGTTCGCCGGGTCGACGGGGGCGAACCTCGCGATCGAGGCGGCGCTCGCCGGCGCCCCGATCACCAGGCTGGCGCTGCACGAGCCGTTCTACCGGGTCGGCGGCTTCCCCAAGCCGCCGTGGAACGTCGCCAAGACGCTGCGGGTCCTCATGGAGGAGGACCGGCGCACGGAAGCGGTCGAGTACTTCCTCGGCAGCTTCCTGGGGCTGACCCCCGACACGGTCGCGCAGTGGCGCAAGGGGCCCATCTGGGCCGTGAACGAGGCGAACGCCCACACGCTCGCCTACGACGTGGCGATCTGCGGCGACTGCGAGGTCCCCGCCGACCGGCTCGCCGGCTATCGCACCCGCACGCTCGTCCTCAACAGCACCGGCACCGGCGACTGGCTGCGTGCGGCGGCGCAGGCGACCGCGGCGGCCCTGCCCTACGGCCGGTCGCTGGAACTGCCCGGCTCCTGGCACCGGATCGACATGGACGTCCTCGGCCGGACCCTGGCCGAGTTCGCCACCGCCTGACGCCTTTCCCTTCTTCCTCCGGCACGTCACCTCACGTTCAGGAGAACACCACCGTGACGACAGCTCACACCCTGGCCGCCGGGGCCACAGCGGAGGCAGCCACCGCTGCCGCCACCCGCGAGCGCGGCGCCACCGTGTGGCTGACCGGGCTGCCGAGCGCGGGCAAGACCACCCTGGCCCGCGCGGTCGCCGAACGGCTGGCCGCCACCGGCCGCCGGGCCGAGGTGCTCGACGGCGACGAGATCCGCCGGTTCCTCTCCCAGGAACTGGGCTTCACCCGTGCCGACCGGCACACCAACGTGACCCGGATCGGCTTCGTGGCGCAGACGCTCGCCTCCCACGGCGTGCTGGTGCTCGCCCCGGTCATCGCCCCGTACGCCGCCTCCCGTGCCGCGGTCCGGGAGCGCCATGCCGCGCACGGCACGGAGTACCTGGAGGTGCATGTGGCGACTCCCGTCGAGGTGTGCTCGGTGCGTGACGTGAAGGGCCTGTACGCCAGGCAGGCGGCGGGCGAGCTGACCGGCCTCACCGGGGTCGACGACCCCTACGAGGCGCCCGAGGAACCCGACCTGCGGCTCCGCACGGAGGGCAGGTCGGTCGCGGACACCGCCGCCGACCTGCACGCCTTCCTGACCGAGAGGGGCCTGGCATGACGGTTCTGACGCGCAGTGCGGCCGGGCCGGTGCGGGACACCACGACGGTCTCCCATCTCGACGGCCTGGAGTCGGAGGCGGTGCACATCTTCCGTGAGGTGGCGGGGGAGTTCGAGCGGCCGGTGGTGCTGTTCTCCGGTGGCAAGGATTCCATCGTGAT
>NZ_JBICXC010000016.1:0-98087 GCF_043200075.1 Streptomyces sp. NPDC048481 | reverse complement strand
GGGGGGTGGGGGGGGCGCGCGCGGGGCGGCCCGGGGGGGGGGGCCCGGGGGGCCCCGGGCGGGGGGCGCCCCCCGGGGGGGGGGGGGGCCGTGCGGGGCGGGGGCGGCCCCGGGCCCCCCCCCCGCCGTACTCGTCCTCCGGTCGCTTCCGTCAGCCCGCCGCCGCGGTCAGCGGACGCGGCGGGCACTGTTCCCAGGTGGGCAGCAGACCGGCCGCCGCCGCCTCGGCCAGGGTGGGCGCCGCGGCGTCCTTGTCCGAGCGGATCGGCGGCTCCTTCAGGTCCCACGGCAGGGCGAGGGCCGGGTCGAGCGCGTCGACGTCGATCATCGTCCCCGGCACGTACTCCTGCGAGCACAGGTAGCTCATGCAGGTGTCGTCGGTGAGGGCGAGGAAGGCGTGCCCGACCCCGTCCGGCAGGTACACCGCCGTCCCCGTCTCGGGACTTTGCAGGGTGACGTCGTAACAGCCGAACGTCGGCGAGCCCACCCGCAGGTCGACGGCTATGTCGAGGGCCTTGCCGCGCACGCACGTGACGAACTTGTCCTGGCCGGGCGGCACCGTGGTGCCGTGGATGCCCCGCAGGGTGTTGCGCCGGGACACCGAGTAGTTGACCTGGCGCACCGTGAACTCCCAGCCGCTCTGCGCGAGCAGGGAACTGGCCCGCACGGACTCGAAGAAGAGGCCGCGGCGGTCGCTCAGCGGCTCCGGCTCGAGCCGGTAGGCGCCCGGGACCGTCATTTCCGTTATCAGCACCGAAGGCTCCTCACACGCTCAGCCGGTGGCGGCCGCGGCGCCGGCCGCCGCGGCGATCCGCTGCCGCATGGACGCGGTGTCGTTGGTGCGCGGGAACTCCTCGCGCGGGACGTCGACGCCGAGGAAGGCGCACAGCGGCTCCCAGCCCTCGCGCACGTCGTAGACCAGGACGTTGTCGGCGCCCATGACGCGCACCACCTCCTCGTTGTGCCGGTGGTACACCTCGACGGCGTGGTCCTTGTCGGAGAACCGGCCGCCGAACAGCCCGTCCCAGACCATGGTGCCGGTGATGCGGAACAGCCGGGCCTGGGCGCTGCCGGGCTCCGGCGGGTTCGCCGCGCTGCGCAGGGCGAACTGGTACAGGGTGTCGTGGGTGCTGCGGTACCAGCTGTCGGCGTCGCGCACCGTGAGCAGCACCTTGGCATCCGGGAACGCCTCGCTGATCTGCCGGTAGTAGAGCGCGCAGGGGCCGTCCACGGCGGAGCGGTAGCCGTCGAAGGCGGCCGCCCAGTCGGGGCGCTCGCCGTCGCAGACGATCCGCTCCCACTGCCGCAGCCGTTCGGCGTCGCCGACGATGTCGAACATGTGGAAGGACGGGCCCAGGCCGAGCCGGTCCAGGGCCGCCTTCAGCGAGGTCGTACCGGTCCTGCCCAGACCGGCGTTGATGAGTTTCAGCACGGTGCCGTCTTCCCTTCTCAGCGCCAGGCCGCGTCTTCCTGGCGGGTGGCGACGTTCACCCGGTTCCAGAAATTGACCAGGCCGATGTGCATGACCAGCGCGCCGAGCTGCTCGTCGGTGTAGTACCGGGAGGACTTCTCCCAGACCTCGTCCGAGGCCATGTCCTGCGGGTCGGTCATCAGCGTGACGGCCTCCGCCATCTCCAGCGCGCAGCGCTCGGCCTCGTCGAAGCAGGTCTCGGTGCGCCAGTCGGCCACCCGCTTCAGCCGCTCGTCCGTCTTCTTCGCCTGCTGGGGGTCGTCCGAGAACGTGTAGACACGGCCGTTGATCTCGCTGACGCGCAGCCGGACGAGGTCGAGGGTGGTCTGCGGCACGCCCACCTTGCCGATGACCTCGGTCAGGTCGAGCAGGGGCTGCAGGGCGCCGGGAACGACCAGGGAGGGGTTGTCCATCCGTGGGGTCATCGGGTCTTCTCCTGTGCGGTATGCGGGAATGAGTCGGTTGCTCGCGGCGGCCTCAGACCGGGATGCCCTCGATGACCGAGATCGGCGCGCTGGTGGGAACGGCCCTGGTGAGCTCGAAGCCGGCCTTCGCGAACAGCTCGCGGTACTCGGCGAGCGTGCGCTCGCGGGCGCCGAGCATCAGCATCAGCCAGAGGTCGATGGTCTTGCCGAGGTGCTTGTCGTTGTTCTCCGGGATCACGTACTCGACGACGAGCAGCTTCCCGCCGGGCGCGATCGCCTCGCGCGCGTTGCGCAGCGCGGTGACGGCGTCGGCCTCGGAGAAGTCGTGGATGATGTGCTTGAAGACGTAGGCGTCGCCGCCCGAGGGCAGCTTGCCGAGATAGCCGCCGTGCTCGATGGTGAACCGGTCGGCCACTCCGGCCGCCTCGAAGAGCGCCGGGGAGTCGACGGTGGCGATCTCGGAGTCGTACAGCACCCCCTTGACGTCCGGCGCCTGCTTCAGAATGCCCGCCAGGAGGTTGCCGCGGCCGGCGATGACGTCCACGACCGTGCCGAACCCGGAGAAGTCGTAGGCGGCCAGGATCGGGTCGGTCTCCGAGGCGGACAGTTCGCCGAACGCCTGGAAGAACACCCGCGCGTAGTCGGGGTGGGCGTGGAAGAAGTCCAGCGCGCCCATGCCGCGCAGCTTGGGCAGGTTGGCCTCGCCCGTCTCCACGGTGTCGAAGAGGTGGCCCCACTCCTCCCACAGCGTGGGGTGGTTCATCAGCAGGGCGAAGCCGCGCATCGAGTCCGGGGCGTCCTCGCGCAGCGGCTCGGACAGCGCGCTGTTCTCGTACCGGCCGTCGGGGCGGACCGCGAACACGCCGTGGCCGGCGAGCGCCCGCAGGAGGCGGTGGGTCGCCTCCGCGTGGGAGCCGACGCGCGCCGCGATGTCCTCGGCGGACAGCGGGCCGTCGGCCAGCACGTCCGCGACGCCGAGCCGGGCCGCGACCGATATCGCCTGGGTGATCACCGCGCCCTGGACGAGATGGAGCAGCGCATACGAGTCTGACTGGTCACGAACCTCGGGCAGCACGGACATGCCTTTCCTTTCGGAGTGCATTCTTCGCGGATTCCAGACAATAGGTCGGCGATTCTCGAAACCGCAACTTCCGTATTCCCGCAATGACCTTCGCGTGTTCAACCGGGGAATTTGAGCGGTTGAACAGGGGCCGTCCAGCACCACTCCAGTGAAATTCCGGCCCCGCTTGCCAAATTGTTCCGGCCCGGCTACGTCGAGGAGGACCCGTTGGAGCACGACATTCCCACCCCGGTGGATTTCTGGTTCGACCCGACCTGCCCCTGGGCGTGGCTGACGTCCCGCTGGATCCTGGAGGTCGCCCGGCAGCGGCCCCTCGACGTGCGCTGGCACCTGATGAGCCTGACGGTGCTCAACGAGGGGCGCGCCGACCTGCCCGAGCGCTGGCACCGCGACCTCGCCGCCCGGCTGGAGCCGGTGCGGGTGTGCGCCGCCGCCGAACAGGCCCACGGCGCGCAGGTGCTGGGCGCTCTGTACACCGAGCTGGGCACCCGCTTCCACCTGGAGCGCGCGCCCCGGGAGCGTGCCACGTACGCGGCGGCGCTGACCGCCGCGGGCCTCGACCCCGCCCTCGCCGACGCGGCCGGCAGCGACGCGTACGACGGCGCGGTGCGCGCCTCGCACCACGACGGCATCGGCCGGGTCGGCGCGGACGTCGGCACCCCCGTCGTCGCGGTCGGGGACGTGGCGTTCTTCGGGCCCGTGGTGACGCCCTCCCCGCGCGGGGAGGCCGCGACGCGGCTGTGGGACGGGGTGCTCGCCGTCGCCGCGACCGAGGGGTTCTTCGAGCTCAAGCGCACCCGCACCCGGCAGCCGGTCTTCACCTGAGCGGCCTCAGCGGGCCGCCGCGGCCACGGGCGCCGTCCAGTTCTCGGTCAGCCAGCGCTCCAGCGTGACCAGGCCGGGCCGCGAGCGGCGCAGTTCCTCCAGGTCGGCGCGGTACCCGTCGCGCTCGAACCAGTCGAACATGTTGGCGAGGTCCGGGCGGGCGTTGCGCAGCGGCTCGATCGGCAGCTGCTGGTAGCGCGTCGGGACGCCGGAGGCCGCCTCGAAGGCCGCGGCCATCTGCGGGCCCGTCAGGGAGTCGCCGGCGATCTCGACCACGCGGCCCAGCCAGGCGTCCGCGTTCTCGAAGGCGTCCGCGGCGAACACGCCGATGTCGTCGGTCGCGATGAGCTGCACCGGGATCCGCGGGTCCAGCCACATGGCCAGCACCAGCCCGTCCCCCGCCGGGCGCGGGGCGATGTCGAGCAGGATGTCGTGGAACATGACCGGCCGCAGCACCGTCGTCGGCAGGTCCAGGGTGCTCAGGTACCGCTCCACCCGGTGCTTGCTCTCGAAGTGCGGCACGCGGGTGTCGCGGTCCGCGCCGCCGACCGAGCTGTAGACGAAGTGCCGCACCCCGGCGCGCACCGCGGCGTCCGCCACCGCACGGCCCTGCCGCTCCTCGGCCTCGACGCCGCCGGGCTGCCGGAACGTCTGGACGCTGAACACGCCGTGGACGCCCCGCATCGCCGCCGTCAGCGACGCCTCGTCGTCCATGTCGCCGCGGACCAGGACCGCGCCCGCCTCCCGCAGCGCCTCCGCCTCCGCCTTGGCCGGGTCGCGGACCAGGGCGTGCACGGTGTGCCCGCGCCGCAGCAGTTCGCGGGCCACCGCCCCGCCCTGCCGGCCGGTCCCGCCCAGCACCAGGATCGTTCCGTCAAGCGCCACTGTGTGTCTCCATGTCTCGTGACCGCCGGGGACTGCTCCGGCGGTGCGGTTCGGATGCGGCGGGCCGTGGGGCGGCCACCGCGCGTCGGGGCCGTCCGCTACCAGGGGACGGGCCCCTCGTCCGCCAGGCACACGCCCGACGGGCCGGACTCGTCCAGCAGGGCGAGCCGGACCACGACGGCGGCCCCTTCGGCGGGGGTGCGGGGGCCGCGGTGGTGGTTGATGTCCGTGGCCACCACTCCGGGCAGGGCCGCGTTGACCTTGACCGGGGTTCCCCGCAGCTCCTTGGCGTAGGCGACGGTGACCGCGTTCAGGGCGGTCTTCGACGACTGGTAGGCGATCATGTTGACGCCCGCCAGCGGGGAGTCCGGGTCCGAGTTCAGGGTCAGCGACCCCACGTGGCTGGACAGGTTGACGATCCGGCCGGCCGGGGAGCGGCGCAGCAGCGGCAGCATCGCGTGGGTCACGGTGACCACGCCGAGGACGTTGGTCTCGTAGACCTCCCGCAGGTCGGCCGCGGTCGCCGCGCTCGGCGCGCCGGTGAAGCCGCCCGCGGTGCCGGCGTTGTTCACCAGGATGTCGAGCCGGCCGTGCCGCCGTTCGATCTCGCGGGCCGCCTCGGCCACGCCCTCCGGGTCCGTCACGTCGAGCCGCAGCGCCGTCGCGGCGATGCCGTCGGCGGCCAGCGCGTCGGCGGCCTGCTTGCCGAGCGTCTCGTCGCGGGCGCCGACGACGACGACGATCCCCCGCTCGCCGAGCTGCCGGGCCGCGGCGAACCCGATGCCCTTGTTGGCGCCGGTGACGAGGGCGATCTTCTCGTCTGTCACGTCAGCTTCCTTTCAGCGGCCGGTAATCTGCGCATTCACTCCGGGAAGATCCGGAAACCCGGGGAAACCCGAGAAGGACCGGGAAGGCCCGGGAAGAAGAAAACCCGAAGGCGCCCGACGATATTGCTGCGGCGCGGACCGCGCACTCAAGTGTTCACCGCCGCCCGTTCGTCGCCGCTGTTCACCGCCGCTGTCCACCGCCGTGTTCAATTGCGCCGACTCCACGGTCGAACACCGCACCGCGCCCGCGGAATTCGGAATCGTTGCGGCCCGAGATCGCCCTGAGTAGCTTCACCATGGCCAACCATTGCCACAGCGCAGAGGGCCTCAAAGAATGAAGACAACTGACGTCATCGTGGTCGGTGCGGGGCCGGTCGGCCTGATGCTGGCCGGAGAACTGCGCCTGGGCGGGGCCGACGTGGCCGTCTACGACAGGCTGCCCGCCCCGACCGAGGAGTCCCGGGCACTCGGCTTCAACCGGCGCACCGCCGAGTCGCTGGACCAGCGAGGGCTGCTGCCGCGCCTGGGCGCGTTCCGATGGGGCCCGATGGGCCACTTCGGCGGGGTCCGCTTCGACCTCGGCCTGCTCGACGAGGACCACAGCGGAGTGCTCGGCCTGTCCCAGACCCGGACGGAACAGGCTCTGGGCGCCTGGCTGGACGAACTCGGCGTGCCGGTGCGCCGCGGTCACGAGGTGAGCGCGCTGCGCGAGACGGCCGACGGCGTCGTGGTGTCCCTGACCGGTCCCGACGGCCACCGCGACGAGGCGGCCCGGTACGTGGTGGGCTGCGACGGCGCGGACAGCACCGTGCGCGCGCTGGCCGGCATCCCCGCCACGGGCTGGGAGCCCACCCGCGGCATGTACACCGCGGAGATCACCGGCGTCACCCCCCGCCCCCGGCCGATCGGCGAACGGCTGCCCGGCGGCCGCATGGTGGTGTGCACCCCGCTGGGCGAGGGCCGCTGCCGGGTCGTCGTCCACGACCCGGACCTGCCCGCCCGCCCGGAGCCGGGCGCGCTGACGTTCGCCGAGGTCGCCGACGCGTGGCGGCGGCTGACGGGCGAGTCGATCCACGGCGCCCGGTGCCTGTGGCTGTGGGCCGCGGGCAACTCCTCGGCGCTGGCCCAGGAGTACCGGCGCGGCCGGGTGCTGCTGGCCGGCGACGCCGCCCACGAGATCCCCCCGCTGGCCGCCTGGGGGCTGAGCGCCGGACTTCAGGACGCGGTGAACCTCGGCTGGAAGCTGGCGGCGACGGTGCGGGGCGAGGCCCCCGAGGGCCTGCTGGACACCTACCACGCCGAACGCCACCCCGTCGGGCGGCAGTTGATCCGCAACGCCCGCGCGGCCGCCAAGCTCTACCTCGGCGACGAGGCCATGGACCCGGTGCGCGAGGTCGTGGGCGAGCTGCTGGCCCACAAGGACGCGGCCGAACAGGTCGCCGGGGTCGTGAGCGGCCTGGGCATCCGCTACGACCTGGCCAAGGGCGACCACCCCCTGCTCGGCCGGCGCATGCCGCCCGAAACGGCGCTCACCCTCGCCGACGGCGGCGGCGTCCGCGTCGCCGAACTCCTGCGCACCGGACGCGGCCTGCTGCTGACCACCCACGACGCCGACGCCTCCGTGGCCCGTGCCGCCGACGGGCACGCCGGCCGGGTCGACGTCGTCACCGGCGCCTGGGCCGGCGCGCCCCGCACCCCGCTCGACGCCGTCCTCGTGCGCCCCGACGGCTACGTCGCCTGGACCTCCCCCGGCACCGCCGACGACCTCGCCGAGGCGCTCGAGCGCTGGTTCGGCGCGGGCCGCGCCCCGCAGTCCGCCGGCCGGGGAACGCCGGCGGCTCCCTTTGTGAAGGAGTGAACGCATGGCCAGGGATGTGATCGTCGTCGGGGCCGGCCCCGTCGGACTGATGACGGCGGGCGAACTCAGGCTCCGCGGCGTGGACGTCGTCGTCTACGAGCGGCTGCCCGCCCCGACGCGCCAGTCGCGCGGCGCGAGCTTCACCAGGCGCACCGCCGAGTGCTTCGACCAGCGCGGCCTGCTCGGCCGGCTCGGCGCCACCGAACCCGCCGACAGCCACTTCGGCGGGCTGCCCATCGACCTCGGCATGCTGGACGAGGACCACTACGGGCACCGCGGGGTCTCCCAGTTCCGCACCGAGCGGATGCTGGAGGAGTGGGTGGGCGAACTCGGCGTGCCCGTCCTGCGCGGCCGGGAGGTGACCGCGCTGCGGCAGGACGACGACGAGGTCGTGGTGGACGTCGACGGCCCCGACGGGCCGGCCGAGGACCGCGCCGCGTACCTCGTCGGCTGCGACGGCGGCCGCAGCACCGTGCGCCGACTGGCCGGGATCGCCTTCCCCGGCACGGACGGCCGGCGCGGATTCCTCACGGCCGACGTCACCGGCATCGACACCCGCAGACGGCGCATCGGCGAGGACCTGCCCGGCGGCAGCATGGTGATGGCGATGGACCTGGAGAACGGCGTCACCCGGGTCGTCGTCCACGAGGCGGGCACACCGCCGCCGGCCGACCGCGACGCGATCGCCTTCGCCGACCTCGCCGACGCCTGGCAGCGGCTCACCGGCGAGTCCATCCACCACGGGCGGTGCCGCTGGATCAGCTGCTTCACCGACGCCTCGCGGGCCGCCGCCGAGTACCGGCGCGGCCGGGTGTTCCTGGCGGGCGACGCCGCGCACGTGCAGCCCCCGGCGATGGCCCAGGGGCTGAGCGTGGGCGTGCAGGACGCGGTGAACCTCGGCTGGAAGCTGGCGGCGACGGTGCGGGGCGAGGCCCCCGAGGGCCTGCTGGACACCTACCACGCCGAACGCCACCCCGTCGGAGAGCAGTTGGCGCGCAACGCCCGCGCGGCGATCGAACTGCGGCTGACCGGCGAGGACATGGACCCGGTGCGCGAGGTCGTCGCCGAACTGCTGGCCCACAAGGACGCCGCCGAGTACGCGGCGGGCATGCTGAGCAACCTGGGCATCCGCTACGACCTGGCCAAGGGCGACCACCCCCTGCTCGGCCGGCGCATGCCGCCCGAAACGGCGCTCACCCTCGCCGGCGGCGGCGGCGTCCGCGTCGCCGAACTCCTGCGCACCGGACGCGGCCTGCTGCTGACCACCCACGACGCCGACGCCTCCGTGGCCCGTGCCGCCGACGGGCACGCCGGCCGGGTCGACGTCGTCACCGGCGCCTGGGCGGGCGCGCCCCGCACCCCGCTCGACGCCGTCCTCGTGCGCCCCGACGGCTACGTCGCCTGGACCTCCCCCGGCACCGCCGACGACCTCGCCGAGGCGCTCGAGCGCTGGTTCGGCGGCGGCCACCGGCTCTCCAGCAGCCCTCGACCGACGGGCCAAGAGCCCCGGCCAGACTGCCAGGACCTGTCTTGACGCCGGGCGCCGGCGCCGAGACGGCCTCTCACGACACTAACCACGAAGGATCTGGTGGAATGGCTGGCACCGAACAGGATCAGGTGAGTGGAAAGCCCCATGTGGTCGTCATCGGGGGTGGCATCGCGGGACTGGCGGCGGCGTTCCAGCTCCGCGACGAGCCGGTGCGGGTGACGGTCCTGGAGGCGTCCTCCCGGCTCGGCGGGAAGCTGTCGGTCTCCGAGGTGGCGGGCGTCCCCGTCGACGAGGGGGCCGAGTCGCTGTACGCCAACCGGCGCCGGACGACCGGCCTCATCGCGGACGCGGGACTCGGCGAGAAGATCATGTCGGCCGGCGTCACCGCGTCGGCGATCTGGACCGGGGGAGCGGTACGGCACCAGCCGGCCCGTCAGTTCATGGGCGTCCCCTGCGACATGGACGACCTCGCCAGGTCCGGCGTGGTCTCCGCGGCGGGCGTCGAGCGGGCCCGGCAGGACCTGGTGCTCCCCTCCTTCGACCGCGAGGGCGACGTCTCGGTCGCGGACCACGTCGGCGGACGCTTCGGCCAGGAGGTCGTGGACCGCCTGGTCGAGCCGTTCCTCGCCGGCGTGTTCGCCGGCCGCGCGACGGACCTGTCCTTCGAGGCCACCCTCACGCCGCTGGCGAAGGCCGCCCGCTCGCACGTCTCGCTGGCGGACGCGGCGGCCTCGCTGACGCCCGTGCTCGCCGAGGGGGAGAAGCCGCCGCCCGTGCGGGTGGCGACCCTCGACGGCGGGTTCGGCTCGCTGCCCGCCGTGCTCGTGCGCCAGGTGCTCGCCGCGGCGCCCGACGCGACGGTGCGCACCGACGCCCCGGTGCGCGAACTGGCCCGCCGCGCCGACGGCTGGCGGGTGAACGTGGGCGCGGCCGACGCCCCGGAGCACATCGACGCCGACGCCGTCGTCATAGCCGTCCCGGCAGGACCCGCCGGCAGCCTGCTCGCCCAGATCCCGGGAACCGCCCCGGCCGTCTCGGCGTTCGCCGAGGTGCCCTACTCGAGCGTCGCGGTCGTCACCCTCGCCTACCCGCGCGCCGCGTTCCCGGGCGGCCTCTCGGGCCGCGGGTACGCCGCCTACCGGGTGCCCGCGAGCGAGGGCAAGGCCGTCAAGGAGGTCACGTTCACCACCGTGAAGTGGCCGCACCTGGCCGGCGAGGTGGAGATCGTGCGCTGCTCCATCGGCCGGTTCGGCGAGGAGGATCTGCTGCGGCGCGACGACGCCGACCTGGTGGCCCTGGCCACCGCGGAACTGGCCGAGGCCACGGGTGTGCGGGGAGCCCCGGTGGCCCGCCGCGTCAGCCGCTGGCAGGACGCCCTGCCGCAGTACACCGTCGGCCACTTCGACCGGGTGCGGCGCATCCGCGAGACGGTCGCCGCCCAGCCCGGCCTCGCCGTGTGCGGCGCCCTGTACGACGGCGTGGGCGTCGGCGTGTGCATGGCCTCCGCACGGCAGGCCACCGAGCAGGTCCTGGCCCATGTGCGGCAGAACGCCGCCGCCCGCCCGGCGGCGGTCGGGGCCTGAACCGGCCCCCGCGCGACACAGCAGCGGCCGTGCCCGACGCCGGGCACGGCCGCTGCTGTGTGCGCCGCCGCGGTCAGCGGTCCAGTACCGCGGCGAACGCCCGGGCCAGGACCTGCTCCGGGTCCCCGGCGCCGTCCGCGCTGCGCCAGGCGACGTGCTGGTCGGGACGGACCAGGAGCGCGCCGGCGTCGCCGATCTCCCGGACGGCCTCCCAGCCGCCGTCGACGTCCGCGTAGTCGCCGCCCTCGCCGATGCGGACCGTGGTGACACGCACCGAGAACTTCTCCGCCACCCGGGCGGCCGCCTCGCACCAGGGTGCGCCCTGCGGGCCGGTGATCAGCGTGAAGTCGGTCCTGCCGGTGAGGTCGAGCGTCGACAGACGCCGGTCGCCGGAGGTGATCCAGGCGTGCGGCAGGCGGTGCCCGGGGCGGGACGTCGGCCGGTGCTCGTTGCGCATGGGGACGCGGGCCGGCGGCTCACTGCCGTCCGCGACGAGCGCGCCGTCCTCGTAGTGGAAGCCCACCTCCATGTCGAGGGACTGGCAGCCCCCGCGGTGGGTGTGGAAGATCTCCAGGGCGCGCTGCCGCACGGTGTCGCCGAGCGGCGAGGGGTCGAAGTACGCCTCCAGCCGCTGCCTGCGGCGTCCCGCCGGGATGTTGTGGCCGGCGCCGACGGCGTCGATGACCGCCTGGTGGTGGACGGCGGCGGAGACCGCCCAGTCGACGTTCTCCCGTCCCACGGGCCGGCGCTCGGACTCGTAGGTGTCGATCAGGCCGGCGCTCGCGCGGCCGCTCAGCACCGCGGCCAGCTTCCAGGCGATGTTGTGCGCGTCCTGGATGCCGGTGTTCAGGCCGAGGCCGACGGCGGGGGGCTGGCGGTGCGCGGCGTCGCCGGCGATCAGCACACGGCCGACCCGGTAGCGGTCGGCGAGGTGCGCGTGCACGATCCAGTCCGTCACCTTGTGGACCGTCACCTCCAGGTCCGGGATGCGCAGCAGCTCCCGGATCCTCGGCACGACGCTCTCGTCGTCCCAGCGTCCGGGCGGGCCGGGGGCGAAGTGCAGCCCCCACTGCTCGCACTCCTTGCCCCAGCGCGGCCCCATCTCGATGAGGTTGCAGGACAGGTCGGGGTCCTCCGGGCTGAGGAAGTGCGTGATGAGCGTGCCCTCCTCCCACCACTCGGACAGATCCGCGGAGAAGTAGACGGTGGTGGTGTTGACCAGTCCGGGCGGGCCCTGCATCTCGATGCCGACCCCGGCCCCGACCATGCGGCCGCCGTCGGCGCCGATGAGGTACTGCGCCGTGACGGTGGTGGTCTCCCCGCTCTCCAGGTCGCGCACCTCGGCGACGACGTGGTCGCCCTCGTCGGAGAACGACAGCAGCTCGTGGTGGAACAGGATCCGCCCGGGATTGCGCTCCTCGGCGTGCCTGCGCAGGATCGGCTCCAGCCACATCTGCGGCAGCTTGGCGGGCAGCAGGGGCCCGGCCGCCGCGTACGTCTCGCGCAGTTCGCCGCCGCCGAAGGCGTCCATCTCGTGGATCAGGCGCCGCTCCAGCGGCCCGTCGCCGGCGAGCGTGGTCTGCCAGCGCACCTTGCCGAACTTCTCCAGCGGCGCCGCCTCGGCGAGCACGTCGTCGGCGACGCCGTGCTGCCGGAAGATCTCCATCGTGCGCTGGTTGAGGTAGTGGGCCTTCGGAACCCTCGACGTGTCCGCGTGCCGTTCCACCAGCAGATGATCGACGCCCTGGTCGGACAGGAAGACGGAGGCGGACAAGCCGCATCCGCCACCGCCCACGATCAGAACCGGAACCTCGATGGCTCCCATATTCGCCCCTTAAGGATCGACCGATGCCTTGCCAGTGGCAGCCTGGCAAAGCCGTCTTCAACTCCGGTCAAGCACGACTGGACCGCAGCCCCGCCGGCCGGTCGCACGGGTGACCGGCCGGCGGGCGGGACGGGCGTTCGGGGGCGCGGCGGCCCGGGCGCCACCGGTCAGCCGAGCCAGACCCCGTCGCGCATCAGGGTGCGCCCGGACAGCTCGTTCGCCTCCCGCCAGGCCTGCACGCGGCGGGGCCGGACGCGGAAGTACTGGTAGGGCTCGTCGAGCTTGCGCGGGTCGAACCCGGTCTTGGCCGCGAAGGCGTCGCCCAGCTCATCGCCCAGTTCGCTCGCGTCCACCGGCTCCGCGACGCCGTCGACGAGGACGACGTCGCGCGTCGGGCCGAGGCCGAGCCGCACCCGGCCGTCCGCCAGCAGGTTGCGGCCGGTGACCGAGTCGCGGGGCGTGGAGACGAGGATCGCGGTCCCGTCCCAGAGGTAGGACAGCGGGATCAGGTGGACGCCCTGCGAGGCGCCCGCGCCCGCCGTGGCCACCCACAGATCGACGTCGCTCTCCAGTCTCGCCCGAGTGTCCCGCAACCGTTCCTCAAGCCCGCGCGCGGGTGGCTTCGTCGTCATGCTTCCTCCGTCGTTGTCGTCGGGGCGGATCGTCGTCGGTGGACCGCGCCGGCCGGGGCCCGGACACGGCGGCCGCCACGGCCGCCACCGCCCGGACGGCCGCGCGCACTCCGATCATGTCGTGCTCCCGGTGGGTCGCGAAGCGCACGTGCGCGTTCGGCAGCGGCAGGACGAGCACCCCGTGCCCGGCCAGGCGCTCGGCGCACTCCGCGGCGGCGACCCCCGGCAGCCGCGCCATGACCATGTTGGTCGGCCGCGGCGGGCGCATCACCTCCACACCGGGCACCTCGGCGAGCAGTGCGGCGAGCGCGGCGGCCCGTTCGTGGTCGGCGGCCAGGTCGGGCAGCCGGTCGAGCGCCGCCAGGGCGGGAGCCGCGAGGACCCCCGCCTGGTGCAGCGAGCCGCCCAGCCACCCCCTCAGCTCACGGGCGCGGGCCACGTACGCGCGCGACCCGCACAGCAGGGCGCCGGCGGGGGCGCCGAGCCCCTTGGAGACGGAGAACGCGACGCTGTCCGCCGGCCCGGCCAGCCGCGCGGGCGGCACACCGAGCGCCACGGCCGCGTTCGCGAGCCGGGCGCCGTCCAGATGGAGGTGCGCGTCGTGCCGGTGGGCCGAGGCGGCCAGCGCGCCCACTGCGCCGGCGTCCAGCGCGTTGCCCGAGCACATCATGCTGGTGTTCTCGACGCAGACCACCGTGGGCCGGTCCGCCCGGACGGCGAGCAGCGCGGCCACGGCGTCGGGGTCGGGCAGCCCGTCCGGGCGCTGAGGCACCGTCAGCAGCTCGACGCCGCCGAACCGGCGCAGCCCGTCCGGCTCCAGGAACGCCATGTGGCTGTCCACGCCCGCGATCACCCGGGGGGCGGGGGAACCCGCCGGGCCGTACGCGGCGAGCGGGGCGAGCAGGTTGGCCATGGTGCCGGTGGGCGTGAACAGCGCGGCCTCGGTGCCGAGCAGCGCGGCGACGCGCTCCTCCAGGCGGGCGACCGTCGGGTCGTCGCCGTACACGTCGTCGCCGACCTCGGCCGCGGCCATCGCCCGGCGCATCCGCGCGTCCGGCACGGTCCGGGTGTCGCTGCGGAAATCGAGGTGCGGGGGCCCGGTGCGCGTCACGGCGCTACCGCCCCGGCCGGTGGGCCACCCAGACGGCACGCGCCCGGGTGTAGCCCTCCGCCGCGTGCAGGCCCAGCTCCCGGCCGTACCCGGACTGGCCCAGACCGCCGACGCTGACCGTCTCCTCGGTGTCGCCCCAGGTGTTGACCCACACCATGCCGGCGCGCAGGGCCCGCGCGAAGCGCTCGGCGCGATGGGCGTCACCGGTCCACACCGACGCCGACAGCCCGTACGCGGTGTCGTGCGCGAGGGCCAGGGCCTCGTCGTCGGCGGCGAACGACGCGACGGACAGCACCGGCGCGAAGATCTCCTCCCGCCAGGCGCGGCTGTCGAAGGGCGCCCGGTCGACGATCGCCGGGTGGACGTAGAACCCGCCGTCGAGGTCGTGCCGGACCGAGGAGCGGCCGGGCGGGAGGATCACCCGCGCACCCTGCGACGCCGCCCGCTCGACCACTTCGGCCGCGCGGTCGGCGGCGGCCGCGCTGATCAGCGGGCCGAGGTCGGTGCCGGGACCGGCCGGGCGGCCGACCACGAGGGCCCCCGCCAGGTCGGCGACGCGGGTGACGAACTCCTCGTGCACGGCCCGGTCCACGATCAGCCGTGAGCCAGCCACGCACACCTGGCCGGTGTTGCCGGTGAAGCCGGTGACGACGGCCCGCGCCGCCGCGTCGAGGTCGGCGTCGCGGAAGACGACGACGGGGCTCTTGCCGCCGAGTTCGAGACAGACGGGCTTGAGGCCGTCCGCGCAGCGCCGCGCGACGTCGCGCCCGGCCGCCGTCGAGCCGGTGAAGCTGACCATGCCGACGGCCGGCTGCTCGCACAGCAGCCGGCCCGTCGCGGCGCCGCCGTAGACGGCGCCGAGCACGCCGTCGGGGAGCACGTCGCCGGCGCGGGCCACCAGGCGGCGCACCGACAGCGGCGTCTCGGGCGCCGGTTTGACGACGACCGTGTTGCCGTGGGCGAGGGCGGCGGCGATCTTCCAGACGGCCAGCAGCAGCGGGTAGTTGTTCGGGGCTATGGCCGCGCACACGCCGACCGGCACACGGTCGGTGTAGGTGCGCATGCCGGGCCCCGCCGGATGGGTCTCGCCCACCGGGTACCGGGCCGCCGCCGCGAACCAGTCGACCACCTGGGCGGCGAAGTCGACCTCGCCCAGGGCGCGCGCGGTGGGCTTGCCCGCGCTCAGCCGCTCCAGCGCGGCGAGTTCCGCGCGGTCCTCGCGCAGCAGGTCCGCCAGCTCGCGCAGCAGGCCGCAGCGCCGGGCCGGCGAGGTGTCCGCCCAGACGTCGTGGAACGTGGCCGCGGCACGGGTGACGGCGGCGGCGACGCCGGCCGCGTCGGTGTCCGGCACACGGGTGACGGTGCGTCCGGTGGCGGGATCCAGCACCGGGCGGCCCGCGGGGTCCGTGGAGTTCGTCGGGTTCGTCGGGTTCGCGGGGTTCGCACGGACGTCGCGGTCCGTGGGGGCGGGCGCGGTCATCCCAGCACCGCCGCGTTGCCGGCCAGCCGCAGCGCGCCGTCGATCGCGCCGACCAGGCCGAGGAAGGCCTGCGGGCCGAGGTCCGCGCCCGCGCTGCCGAGCAGCCTGAGGTCGTAGCCGTCGGGATGCCGCCACCAGGCGTCGCAGGCCCCGAACCGGGCGCTGGAGTACCCCAGGTGGACCGGACGGCCGTCCAGCTCGCGGATCTCGGTGTCGGCTGGGTGCTTGTCGCGCTCGGGCGGGAACACGAGGCGGCCGCCGCCGGTGCGCTGCGCCGTCAGACGCAGCTCGCCGCCCGACGGCGAGGAGTAGACGACGTCCAGCTCGCGCACGGCCGCGCCGTCGCCGAACGTCGCGGCGCTCTCCGCGCGGAAGCCGCCGGCCGTCACCGGCACCCCCTGGGCGGTGAGGAAGTCCTCGACCCGGTCCGAGGGGACCCAGTCGCCCTCGTGCTCGCGCCCGCGCCGGTGGAAGTGGAAGACGCCGGTCGGCACCGACACCATCGCGGCCGGATAGCGGGCCCAGTAGCTCAGTTCGGCGAACGGCGTGGCCAGCACCCTCGGCACGGCGTCGGGGACGGCCGGACGCAGCCCCGCGAACAGCGCGACCAGCTCCTCGTCGGTGAACTCGCCCTCCAGCACCGACAGTTCGACCGTGGTGCGGGCCAGCCGGGCGCTCGCGGCCCGATGGCCCAGGTAGTCGGTGCCGAGCCAGACCACCCGGCCCGAGCCGATCTCGGCGGGACGGGCCCGGCTGCCCCACAGGCACGGGTGGTCGGCGGCCGGGAACGCCCAGTCGTACAGGAACTGCTTCAGGCGCAGCCGCCGCCCGCCGCCGGAGATCTCCGTGCGGTAGCCGGCCGGGTTGGCGTCGCTCCACGGCGTGCGGCCCTCGGCCTCGACCCGGCCGGGGGGCGCCTCGCGGCGCAGCGTCCCCACGCTGCCGTCGCAGCCCCGGGGAAGCCGCGACGGCCGCCACAGCACGAAGTTGCACCACTCCTGGGCGCGGCTCTCCTCGATCGCCGGGGGCACCCGGTCAAGATCGGCCGCGCGGTCCAGGAACTGCCAGCGCCACAGGGGTACGGGACGGTTCACCATGACTCCTCGGATCGGTGCGAAGCTCCGCGAGGTGGCCGAGCCAGGCGGAGGTGGAAGCAAGGAACATCCACTCCCCGACGCCCAGTTCGGCCCGCAGCGCGGCCGGCATCGGCGGCAGGCCGAAGGGGGAGCCGAGCCCGTCGGCGAGATCGGCCAGCCGGCGGACGTACCCGGGGTCGGTGGGGGTGGGGAAGCCCTGCTTGGGGCGGTGGCGCACCGAGTCGGGCAGCAGGTCGGCGAGCGCCTCCTTCAGCAGCCCTTTGTGGCTGCTGCCCGGCTCGCCGGAGTCCTTCAGATGCTCCGGGCAGCGGAACGCCAGCTCGGCGAGGGCGACGTCCTGGAAGACCGGCCGGTCCTCCAGGGTGAAGGTCGCCGACGTCGCGTCGACCATGTCGTTGACGTACACCAGGAAGCGCCGCAGCAGGTGGTGCCGGCCGCGCTTGAGCGGCGAGGCCGTCTTGATCGCCCGGTACTCGTCCATGGTGCGCTCCCACACCCGGTCGGTGACGGCCGTCATGTCGACGTCGAGTTCCCCCGCCATCCAGCTCACCAGCCGCGCCCAGACGGGCCGTTCGTCGGAGTACAGCTGGTGCGTCAGGTAGTGGCGCCCGTGGATGAAGGTGGGCGCGTACGGGTCGACGACGGGGAAGTAGCGGCCGGCCTGGTAACCCCACAGCTCGTCCGCGCCGTGGCCGGAGTAGACGACCACGTTGCGGTCGCGGGAGATGGCGCCGTACAGGTGGTGCATGGCCAGCTCGGCGCCGTGCAGCAGCGGCCGCATCAGCCGGGTGGGCAGGACCGGCACCAGCTCGGCGGCCCGGTGGCGGTCCAGGTCGCACACGGTCAGCGGCACCCCGAGCCGCTCGGCGACCTCGGCGGCGTGCACCGCGTCGTCGCCCGAGCCGCCGATGCCGTCCTGGTAGCGCAGGACGTACCCCTCCACGGGCACGCCCAGCGCGGTCAGGGCCGCCACCGCCGCCGTGCTGTCGACGCCCCCGCTGAGCACCGCCGCCCGCGGGACGTCGGACACGGCCCGCTCGGCGATCGCCCGGTCGAAGGCGGCCCGGATCTCCTCGGCGCTCACCGGCCCGTCCACCGGCGTGGGCCGCCAGTAGCGGTGGGTGCTGGTGCCGGGACGGTCCACCGACAGGTATTCGGCGGGTTGCAGGGCCCGCACCCCGCGCAGCCAGGTGTGGTCGTCGGCCGCGTCCATGCGGATCCAGGAGCGCAGGACGTACTCGTCCGGGTCCACCTCCGGGGTCACCAGGCCGGTGCGCAGGAGCACCTGCGGTTCGGAGGCGAACAGGAGCCCGCCGTGGGTGAAGGCGTAGAACAGCGGTTTGACGCCGAAGTGGTCGCGGGCGAGCACCACGCGGCCCGTCCAGGTGTCGTGCCAGGCCAGGGCGAACATGCCGGACAGCGGCCGCAGCGCCGCCGCCGGATCGTCCTCGCGGCACACCTGTTGCAGGACGAACTCGGTGTCGCAGTCGGTCCGGCGCGGCCACAGCGGCGCGGCGGGCGAACGGGAGCCGTACACCTCGCCGTTGTGCACCAGGACGATCCGCCCGGTGGGGTCGGTCATCGGCTGGTCGCCCGCCTCGGAGCGGTCGCGGACCGCCAGGCGCGTCGCGCACAGCATGACGGTGCCGCACGCCGACACGTACGGGGCGCAGGCCGCCTCGCCCCGGTGCGCCATCGCGCCCGTCATCGTCCGCCCGAGCGCGTCCATCCAGTCGGCGTCCCGGCGTCCCTCGAAGCTGACGAAGCCCGCTATGCCGCACACGCGCCGGCCTCCGTCCCGTCCCACACCCGCCACAGCCGGGCCAGGCCCTCGGCGAACACGTGCTCGATGCCGTGGTGTCCGCCCTCGTGCTCGAGGTAGGAGTGCGGGACGCCGTGCCCGTCGAGGGCTGCGTGCAGGGCGCGGACGCCCCAGTGCATGCCGTAGTCGTCGCGCTCGCCGACGCTGAGGTGCAGCAGCCCCAGCCCGGAGAGCCGGCCGGCGTGCGCGGGGAGCATCCGCACCGGGTCGTGGCGCAGCCACCGCCGCCACACCTCGTCGCGGAACAGGCCGCTCACCGGGTCGCACGGCAGGGCGTCGGAGGGCGTCGTCCCGGGTGCGTCGGCGTAGCACATGCCCATCGCGACGATGCTCATCGCCACCATGAACGGCACGTCGTGCGGGCCGCTGTCGCGCCGGGCCAGCAGCGCCTCGACGCCGCCCGCGGCCCGCACGGTGTCCAGCGCGGCGGGCACCAGCGGCAGGTAGCTGTGCTCGAACCCGGCGTCGGGCGAGAAGGCGAGCACCGCGCCGAACAGGTCGGACGTCATGCCGGCGACCAGCGCGCCGTAGCCGCCGCTGGACTTGCCCGCGACCGCCCGCCCGGCCGGCTCCGCTCGCGTCGCGAACCGCCGGTCCACCTCGGCGACGATCTCCGCGAGGTGCCCGGCGTAGCGGCCGCAGGCGGCGGAGTCGATGTACTGCGAACCGCCGTAGCGGGTCGTTCCGTCGACCACGACGAGCAGGGCGGGCGGCACCCGGCCGTCCGCCATCGCCGCGCCGAGCCGGTCGGCGACCGAGCCGCCGAAGGCGAGCGCCCGGTTGGCCAGGCTCGGATGGGCGCCGTAGCCCGGCAGCCAGTAGACCACCGGGTAGCGCCGCACGCCGTCGTAGCCCGGCGGCAGGTGCACCTCGACGCGACGGCGTTGCGGGTCGCCCAGCGGGTTGCCGCGCAGCGCGGCGCTGTCGTGTTCGAAGACGACGGGCTGGTTCATGGTGTGCTCTCCTCGCGCACCGCGCGCTCCATGTGGCGGGTGTAGAACGACGGGTGGTGGAAGACGGCGGAGAGCAGCACGCCGTCGCTGGCCCACAGCCCGAAGGAGCTGCCGAACAGCAGGTCGGCGCCGAGCAGGGCCTCCAGTGTGGCGGCCGCGATCTCGGTCCACCCCTCGCCGCCGGCGAGATGGCCGCGGGCCGGTCCCGGGCCGAGCCGTACGACGCGTGCGGCCACCGGGTCGAGCAGGAAGGACGTCTCGCGGCCGTCGTCCTCGTACAGCGAGACGACGTGACGGCCGGCGCCGTGGTCCAGCGCCCGGTACCAGTAGTCGGTCGCCACCAGCCGGTCCAGCAGCTCGCGCAGCATGTCCTCGGCGTCGCGGGTCTGGCGGCCGTACCGGTCGGCGCGGGCGTCGAACGCCGGCACCGGGGTGCTGGGGTCGAGGGTGACGGCGGCGTACACCGCGTCGAAGTCGTACGCGCCGGGCGCCACCGGCCCGTCGGACAGGGCGGCCTTGCCGTGTCCGGCCTCGATCACCTGGCCCGGGCCCCACAGCAGGCCGTCGCGGCCCAGCTCGTCCAGGCGGTGCAGCGCCTGCACGGGGGTGAGGGGGAAGATCGTGCGGTTGCACCAGTCGTAGTCGCGCTCGCCGTCGCCGCTGATGCGCCAGCCGAACGAGGAGGGCACGGTGACGGCCGCGGGGATCGCGTCGACGTAGCGGTCGAAGTTGGCGATCGCGCGGGCGCGCACCGCGTCCGGGTCGGTCAGCGGGCGCCGCTCGGTGAGCACGCCGGGCGGCGAGACGCTGTGCGCGGGGACGAACACGGCGTCCAGTTCCGGCGCGTCGGCGCGGCGGAAGGCCGCCACGGTGTCCTCGTGCAGCAGCGCGTCGCCGCACAGCATGACGGCCGCGTCGTCGGTCTGCACCAGCACGCTCATCTCGGGGAAGGAGACGGCCGAGGGGAACGTCCGCAGCGTCGCCCCGCCCAGGGTGACCGTGTCGCCCGGCGTCACCGGCTGAAGGTTGTCGAAGCCCAGGCGGCGCAGCGTCCAGGCGATCGCCTGGTGGCCGAGCCCGGACGCCGTCAGCTGCGGCGGCACGGGACCGGCGGGATAGACGCAGGTGACGGAGGAGCTCTGGCGCGGGCTGTCGTCGAAGTCGACGTCGGCGCCGTCGACCAGCCGCCGCAGCGAGGGGAAGTGGTGGTGGTCGAAGTGGTGGTGACTGAGCACCACGTAGTCGATCCCGTCGTCGAGCACCTCGCGGACCAGGCGGTCCGGCAGCGCGGGATGGTGCTCCCAGAAGCGGTCCAGGCGCTGGGTCAGCCACGGGTCGAAGAGGATGCGCTCCGTGCCGGTGTCGACGAGGACCGCCGCGTGGCCCAGGGAGGTCAGGCGCATCACCGGCTCGTCTCGTACACGCAGCGGAAGCCGACCTCGTTGTGCCGGTCGGTGATCAGGTCCTTGCCCCGGTAGAACGTGGTCAGGCAGGTCGGCGGGGAGGTCCAGGTGCCGCCGCGCAGCACGTGGAAGGCCTCCTTGCGGTTCATGAAGTCCAGCGGGTGCCGGCCCTTGAAGAAGGGGTCCATGTCGTCGCCGGTGTAGAAGTTCGTCCGCGTCAGCTCCCAGACGTTGCCCGACATCTGAAGGCAGCCATAGGGGCTCGCGCCCTGAGGGAGGGCGTCGGCGGGCAGTACCGGGTGGGCGGGATTGTCGCCCTGCGAGATGGTGACCAGCAGCGCCTCCAGGGAGTCGAGGTCGGCCACCTCCTCGCCGAACGAGCGCTCCACGTAGTTCACCCGGTCCGGGTCGAAGTGCTCGCCCCACGGGTAGCGGCGGCCGTCCACGCCGCGCGCCGCCTTCTCCCACTGGACCTCGCTGGGCAGCGCGCCGCCGGCCCACTTCGCGAAGGCGTAGGCGTCGTACCAGTCGATGCCGACGACGGGCATGCCGGGCGCGTTGAAGCGCGGGTCGTGCCAGTGCACCGGGCGGTGCGAGCGCTCCAGCGGCTGGTCGGGATGGTCGAACTCGCCGGAGTCGCCGACCTCGTCGAGGAACTCGCGGTAGCGGGCGTTGGTCACGGTGGTCCGGTCGATGAGGAACGCGGGCACGTCCACGGCGCGCAGCGTGCTGTCGTCCTGCGCCATGCGGAAGGCGTCGGGCTGCACGTCGGCGCCGATGATCGCCGGGCCGCCCGGCACGAGGACCACGTCGGCGGTGCGCCGGGGGCGCTTGCGCGCGGCCTCGATCCGCGCCCGCATGTCGGAGAAGTACTCGTCCTCCAGGCGGCGCAGTTCGGCCGGGTCGCGGGTGCCGAAGACGGCGATGAGGGCCCGCTTGGTGAGCGCCGCACCGCAGCCGACGGGCTTGCGCGTCCAGTCGGGGCGGGTGAAGTTGCTGGGCCAGCCGGAGATGCGGACGAGGTCGGGGACGGCGGCGGCGATCCGGTGCTCGGCGATGACCTTCAGCGCCGTGAAGGCGACCCAGTCGACCGTGTCGTGGGTCGCGGCCGCCACCGCGGTGTCGGCGGCCGGGTCGCCCGCGTGGTGCTGCGCCAGCAGCCGCACCGCGCCGGCCCGCACCGGCCATTCGGGATGGGTGACCGCGACAGACGCCAGCAGCGGTATCCCGTCGGCGGCCCGCCCCCGGTCCTCGGCCAGCGCGACGACGCGTTCCACCGAGGCCCAGTAGCGCTCGTCGGTGGAGTCGTCGGTCACCAGCAGCTCGGCGGGAATGTCGATGACTTCTGAAACGCGATTACCTACCATCTCAGCCTCTCTCGGACGACGCGCCGCCCGTACGGAGGCATTCCATACGGGCGGCGCGTTCGCTGGTCAGCGGATCACCACTTGCTGGTCTCCTGCTCAGCGTCACGGGTCTCGATGAAGTCACGGTCGCTCATTTGTCACTCCCTCCGCCGATTATCGAGTTGTCGCGGACCGAATGGTCCGCTCGGCCCGAAAGCATACGGAGAGCGCGGAACGCGCGGCAACGGCCTTGATACGCCGACGTTGAACATGAACATTTCCGTGATATGCGCGGTTCGTTTCACGGCGATCCGAGTCGCGGAGAGGGAGAGCGAGAGCGAGAGGGAGAGAACAATGGACGACACGCATTACGGTGACGTACGCAGAAACGGATTCACGCGGCTCCCCCGACTGGCGGCGGGCGAGGCGCTCACCCGGCTTCGCGACGCGGTGGAGGACCTGAGGGAACTCGCCCGCGACCGCACGGTCTCCAGCGGCGACTTCGTCCTGGAGGCACCCGGGATCGGCGGCTGGGCGGCGTGGCAGCAGGGCGCCGAAGCCCTCCCCGGGGTCCTGAGGTCGGCCGACCGCATCCATGAGCACGTCCCCGCCTTCGAGGCCGTGCAGCGGTCGCTGGACCTGGCCGGCGTGCCGGTCGCGGGGGCCGCCGGGAGCCCGGGCACGCTGGTCAACGCGTTCCTGTGGGCCAAGCCGCCCGTGGTGGGATCGGCCAAGCCCTGGCATCAGGACATCGCCTTCGCGCCGCCCTCGTTCGGCGCCGAGGACCACGGCATCGTGACGATCTGGATCGCGCTGGACGCGGCCACCGTGCGCAACGGCTGCCTGGAGTTCATCCCCGGCTCCCATCTGCTCGGGCTGTTCCCGCACACCGGGGACCGCGAACGCCGGCCCGGCGAAGCGCCGCGCGCGGGCGCGGTGGAGCCGCACGTGGCGGACGAGCACCTGCCGCGCACGGCCGATCCGGTGGCCGTGCCCCTCGAACCCGGTTCGGCCGTCATGTTCGACGGCATGGTGCTGCACCGCTCGGCGCCCAACACGACGGCGACCGAGCCCCGCACGGCCGTCAGCTTCGTCTACCGGGTGCCGCGTCCGGCGTGGACCCGGATGGAGCCGGCCGACATCGCCCGCGTGTGACGTTCGACCGCGGCGGCTCCGCAGTCGAACGCCCGCCCCGCGCACGGCGGCTGACGTGCCGTCCGGCCCGGGCGCCGGGCGGGGGCGTCGGGGCCGGGCACGGGGCGGGGTGTCAGGAGCGCGGCGCGCCGTCCAGGCCGTAGAAGGCGGCGCCGTCGAGGTGGCGGATCGTGTTCACGTCGCGCTGCACGACCTCCTCCAGGTCGTGCAGCAGCGTCACGATCAGCGGATAGGTGAGGTCGTCGACCGTGCGTTCGATCTCCTGACCCGGCTTCACCACCGTGATCAGGCTGTGGAAGCTCTCCAGCCGCTCGATCTCGTCGAGCCCCCGGTACTCGCTGAGCACCCCCTTCACCGGCGAGACCATGCCGACGATCGCGCTGTGCCGCCGCAGCCGGTACGGGGTCCCGGCGCGGGCGTGGAACCGCTCGGGGCGCAGATAGGCGTCCACGGTCCACTCCAGCTGCGACTCGCCGATGCACAGACCCGCGCAGGCGGGGATGCCCCCGCCGGCGATCCGGGCGCCCACCTCCACCAGGCACGGCCCCTGCGGGGTCATCCTGATCTCCAGATGCGCCGGGCCGTGACGGACGCCGAGGGCGTCGAGCACCTCGAACGCGTAGGCGCGCAGCGGCTCCACGACCCGGCTCTCCGCCTCGACCAGCGACAGCGCGTCGCACAGGTCGACCACCCCGTTCGCGCTCAGCCGGCCCGTGCGCCACACGTCGCACAGATGGTGACGGCCGTCCCGGCTGACGGTGTTCACCATGTACTCGGTGCCCGGCAGGTACTCCTGCGCCACCGCCCCCTTGTTGGGCTGGGAGAACACGTCGTCGGCGTCGGCGAGGGAACGGAAGGCCGCCACCGACTCCTGCGGGGTGTCGCAGAAGAAGACGCCCTGGCTGCCCGCGCTGCGCGGCGGCTTGACGACGACACGTCCGCCCAGTTCGCCGTGCCAGGCCGCGAGTTCGTCCGCGTCGGTGGCGCGCAGCTGCCGGGCGGCGCGAAGCCCCGCGGCCCGTACCGCCTCGACCATGAGATGCTTGTCGCGCCGCGCGGCGCTCAGAGCGGTGCCGTTGCCCGGCAGACCGAGCCGCTCCGCGAGCAGGTCCGCGAACTCCACCCCGCTCTCCCCGCCCGCGATCACCGCGATCGGCGTGAACGCCCCGACGGCCTCGGCCGTGGCCTCCAGATCGCCGTCGTGGACGATATCGGCGACGAAGTCCGCGGGGACGTACGGCGACCCGCGATAAACGTACGGAACGTCACGGGTGCTCTGTACACGGACCAGGGAACATCCCTGTTCCAAAAATGTCAGAACGAGTGAACGGACCGCCGCGTAGGCGTCGACCATCACAATGCACGGGCGGCCCTCGATGGCTGCTGTCATGTGTTCAAAGTAGGCAGAGCCGTCCCTCGCGGAAAGGCGTTCAACTCTGACACCCTCCTCCTTCGGAGGAGTACCTGATGACGTCTTTTCGCACCGGCCCGCGTTCGCCGCACTGCACTCCGGTACTGCTGTTCGTCAATACGTCCGGCAGTTTCCTGGTCCTGGTGAGCCTTTCCACGCTCGTCGGATCGGCCACCGGATCGGGACTGCTCGCCGCGGCCGTGCTCAGCGCGCCGTGGCTGCCCGCGCTGCTGATGGCCGCGCCGCTCAACCGACTGCTCGACCGCCATGCCCCGGAGCGGCTCGTCCGGCTGGCCGAGGCGGTCAGCCTGGCGCTGACCGCGGCCGCGCTCCTGACACCGCAGCGCGCCCTGCTCGCGGTCGCCGGCGTCCTGCTGCTGGTGCGCGGGTTCTTCGAGGCGGTCACCCGCGCGGCCACCGCGCTCGTGCTGCGCGACACGGTGCCCGCACAGCGCCTGGACCGGGCCAACACCGTCGCCGAGATCGGCAAGCTGACCGGCGTCAGCGTGGGCGCGGCGCTGGCCGGCCCCGCCTCGGCGGTGCTGTCGCTGCGCGGGCTGATCGCGGTGAACGCGGCGACGCTGGTCCTCAGCGCGCTGCTCGCCTGGGCGCTGCCGTCCGCACCCGCGAAGGCCCCGGACGGTGCCACGGACGGTGACGGGGCCCGGGCCACCGCCCGTCCCCGCGTCGACGACCCCGCCCTGCGCAGGCTGTTCGCCCGGTTCCTGCTCGTCTCGTTCTGGCAGGGCTTCCACACCGTGGCCGTCACCGTCGTCCCCGTCCAGGTGCTGGGCGGCGGCACCCGCCTCGTGGGCGTGTTCGTCGCCGTCTCCTCGGTGGCCCTGTTCGCCGGCTCGCTCGCCGCCCTGCCGGTCCAGCGCCACCTCGCACGCGTGCCCTCCGCCGTCTGGGCGGTCCTTCCCATGCCGCCGCTGCTGGCGGCGCTGCTGGCGGGACGCACCGTGCCGACGCTCGCGCTGTACGCGCTGTTCCTGGTCCTGTTCGAGGTGGCCTACCTCCACTACAACAACCGGCTCCTGGCCACGGCCTCCGCGGCCGAACTGCCGTCCGTGGTGACCCTGCGGGCCACCCTGCTCCCGTCGGGCGTGGCGGTCTCCATCCTGGCGCTGGGCGGTCTGTGCGACCTGGTGGGGCCGCTTTCCACCGCCTCGGTGGTGGCCGTGGTCACCGTCCTCGTCACCGCCTCGACCGGCACCGCCGGACACGCCTGGAGACGACGCGTGCGGGACGCCTGACCGGGCCGGCCGGGCGGCCGGGGGCCGCAGGACCGAGCAGCGCGCCGTTCACCCGTGATCCCCGTTCCCGATCCGAAGGAGTCCCGACGTGCGCGTCCTCATCGTGCCGTTCCCCTGGAAGACCCATGTGTTCAATCTGGTGCCGCTCGCCTGGTCGTTGCAGACGGCCGGTCACGAGGTGCGCGTGGCCGTCTGGCCGGATCTGCTCGACACCGTCACCTCGGCCGGGCTGACGGCCGTGGGCGTCGGTCCGGGCGAGACGGTGGACGTCCGCGTGCAGCGCGACCGGCGCCAGACGACGGACCGCGCCGCCGCCGCCCGCAGGTCCGCGCAGCCGGGGGTGGACCCGCTGTTCGACCTGCGGCCCGACCGCGAGCGGCTGAACTGGGAGCAGGCCTGCCACGTCTTCGACGACCTGGTGCTCCCGCAGGCGCGGCGGTCCAACGACTCGATGACGGAGGACCTGGTAGCCGTGGCCCGCGCCTGGCGGCCCGACCTGGTGCTGTGGGGCGCCAAGGCGTTCGCGGGCGCGGTCGCCGCCGAGGCCGTGGGCGCGGTGCACGCCCGGGTGCTGTACTCCGTCGACGTCTACACCCGTATGCGCGAGGACTTCCTGCACGCCCTGGACCGGCAGCCGGCGGACCGGCGCGCCGACCCGCTGCGGGACTGGCTGACGGGCTGGGCGGGCCGCTACGGCGTCGGCTTCTCCGAGGACCTGGTCAACGGCCAGTTCACCGTCGCCCCGCTCCCCGAGGCCTTCCGGCCCGACGAGCGGCCCACCACCCTGCCCGTGCAGTTCGTCCCCTACAACGGCCCGGCCGTCGTGCCCGAATGGCTCGCCGCACCGCCCGCCGCGCCGCGGGTGCTCATGACGTTCGGCGACTCGGCCGACGGGCCGCCCCGGCTCCCGCTGCCCGTCGAACGCGTCCAGGAGATCCTCGACTCGGTGGCGGACCTGGAGATGGAGCTGGTGCTGGCGCTGCCGCCGGACGCGCTGCGGGAGCTGCGCGAGGTGCCGGCCAACGCCCGCGTCGTGCGCTCGGTGCCGCTGGCCGAGGTGCTGCCGACCTGCGCGGCGGTGGTGCACCACGGCGGCACCTGGTCGTTCGGCTGCGCGCTGCGCCAGGGCGTGCCCCAGCTGCTGATCGGCCGGGCCTTCGACGCCCCGCTGAAGTTCCGGTGCCTTCAGGCCGCGGGCGCGGGGTTCGCCATGACGCCCGCGCAGGTGGACGGGCCCGGGGTGCGCGCCGCGCTCCTGCGGCTGCTGCACGACCCGCAGGTCCGGGCGAACGCCGGGCGGCTGCGCGAGCAGATGCTGGCCATGCCCACGCCCAACGAGCTGGTGCGGACCCTGGAGACGCTGGTCGCCGCCCGCCGGCCCGGCGCCGTGGGCGCCCTTCGCTGACCGGCACGACAGGGACGGGCCCCGCGTGAACCGTCACGCGGGGCCCGTCCCTGTCAGGTGTGCGGGTACTCCTCAGGACGCGGGCACCGGGTCGGCCGCCGCCTGGCAGACGGCGTCCTTGCCCTTCTTCGACGCCGGACGGGTGCCGTCCCGGAAGAAGTCGCCGACGTACTTGTTCAGGCAGGTGTTGTTGTTGGCCGACAGCGCCGCACCGACGTTGTGCCCGCCCTTCTCCAGCACCAGCCGGGAGTTGGGGAACAGCGCGTGCGTCTCGACGGCGCCGGCGACGCCGTGCGCGGTGTCGAACTGGGGCTGCACCAGCAGCACGTCCACCTGGGCGTTGCCGACCTTCATCGGCTTGCGGGCCGGCTCCGGCCAGAAGGCGCACGGCGCGTCGTACCAGGCGTTGGGCCAGGTCAGGATGCGCGCGCCGGCCTTGTACTGGCGGTCGCGGTCCTTGCTCCAGCGGTTCCAGTTCTGCGGCCACGGGCCGTCGAGGCAGTTCACCGCGTTGGTCATCGCGTGCCGGTTCTGGTGCGGGAAGCCCGGCGGCGTGTAGCCGGTCCGCAGCGACGTCGGGTCCTTGCGCACCACGAAGTCGGAGAGCACCTGCGCCCGCGAGAGCCAGGTCCAGCTGCGGTAGACGACCGGCTCGAACATGTCCGCCCACTCCGCGGGGCCGATCTTGCCGTCGAGGGGCGCCGCCGCCAGCTCGTCCTGCGCCTTGTAGTAGTTCGCCTCGACCGCCGCCTCGGTCGTGCCGAGGTGGTAGACGGCGTCGTACTTGGCGACCCAGGCGAAGAAGATCTCCGCGTTGCGCTCGGACAGCACGTTCTTGCGCAGGCTGTTGCGGTACCCGACGCCGCTGGGACGCACCACGCTGTCCAGCACCATCCGCTGAAGCCGGTCCGGGAACAGGGTGGCGTAGACCGAGCCCAGGTAGGTGCCCCAGTCGGTGCCGAAGTAGGTGATCTTCTCCTGGCCCAGCGCGATCCGCATCCGGTCCAGGTCGCGCGCCGCCTCCTCGGTGCCGAGGTGCGAGAGCACGTCGCCGTACTTCTCACCGCAGCTGTCGGCGTAGGCGTGGGCGCGCTTGACCCACTCCTGCTCGGCGGCGGGAGTGGCGGGCACCGGGTCCGGCTGCGCGTGCCCGGGGTCGAGGTAGCCGACGTCGCAGACGACGGACGGCTCGCTGGCGCCGACGCCGCGCGGGTCGAAGCCGATCCAGTCGTAGGCCGCGCCGACGTCCTTGGCCAGTCCGGTGGTGCCCAGGGCGTACCGGGTGGGCAGGTCACGGCCGATGCCGCCGGGCCACTGGCCGCGGTTGAGGATCACGACGCCCTTGTACTCGCTGTCGGGGGCGGTGTGCCTGGCCCGGGTCAGCGCCAGGCTGATCTTCCTGCCCTGCGGGGCGTCGTAGTCGAGCGGCACCTGCACCGTGCCGCACTCCAGGTTCTTGAGCATGTCGCCGAGAACCGGGTCGCCGCCCGGACACGGCACCCAGTCGACGGTGCCGGCGGCCGGTACGGCCGCATCGTTCGCCACCGCGACCGGGGCGACGGCCGAGCCCACCAGCGCGGCCGCGATCACCGGTATGACCAACGCAAGCTTTCTCACGTGATTCCCCTCCTATTTCAGCGCGCTCGCAGCGTGGCACCGGCCTGTCGGCTCACACTCAAGAACGCCTGGAAACCGCCTTGAGGCGGCACGCGGGGCGCTGCTACGGCTTCCCGGATCTCCCTAGCATGAGGCGACGAAATTCCGACCCCCCGGGAGTGAGAATGTCCGACGCGGCCATCCAGGGAATCAAGACCGTGCTGCACCCGGTGGCGGACATGGCGGCCGCCAGGAAGCTGTACGCCGCCCTGCTCGGCACCGAGCCGCAGACCGACTCGGAGTACTACGTCGGGTTCGACGTCGCGGGCCAGCACATCGGGCTGGTGCCGGCCGGGGCGCAGGGCGTCACCTCGCAGGTCGCCTACTGGCACGTGAGCGACCTCGACGCGAAGCTGGCCGAGGTCACCGCCGCGGGCGCCACGGTGAGCAGCCCCGCCAAGGAGGTCGGCGGCGGCCGCCGGGTGGCGACGGTCACCGACCTCGACGGCAACGTGCTGGGGCTGCTCCAGGACAGCTGACACCGCGTCCGACGGGCCCGCCGACCGCGGCGGGCCCGTCGAGTCCGTCTCGAGAGGGCTTCGAGGGCGGCCGTCCAGCCTCACCGGACAGGGTGGGCACAGGGCCGCCGTCGCGGCCGGCGGGACCCGCGGCGCACCCTTCCGTCCCCTCAAGGAAAAGGGAAAAGGACATGCTTCGAGCGTGGAATTCCGACTGCGACGTGATCTCATGAAAATCCTCGTCACCGGCGGCGCCGGATTCATCGGCTCGCACTACGTACGGACCATGCTCGACGGGGGGTATCCGGGTTTCGAGGACGCGCGCGTCACCGTCCTGGACGCGCTGACCTACGCGGGGAACCGTGACAACCTCCCCGCCTCCCACCCGCGGCTGTCCTTCGCACACGGGAACATCCTCGACCGGGAGCTGCTGAGCGGCCTGCTCGACGGCCAGGACGCGGTGGTGCACTTCGCGGCCGAGAGCCACGTCGACCGCTCCATCGCCAGCGGCGCGGCGTTCGTGCGCACCAACGTGGAGGGCACCCAGGCGGTGCTAGAGGCGAGCCTCGCGGCCGGCGTCGAACGGGTCGTGCACATCTCGACCGACGAGGTGTACGGCTCCATCGAGGAGGGCGAGTGGACCGAGGAGTCCCCGCTGCTGCCCAACTCGCCCTACGCCGCCTCCAAGGCCGCCTCCGACCTCATCGCCCTGGCCTACTTCCGCACCCACCGGCTGAACGTCTCGGTCACCCGGTGCTCCAACAACTACGGGCCCTACCAGCACCCGGAGAAGTTCATCCCGCTCGCCGTCACCCACCTGCTCGAAGGCCGCCCCATACCCGTCTACGGCGACGGCGGGCAGGTCCGCGAGTGGCTGCACGTGGACGACCACTGCCGCGCCGTGCAACGGGTCCTCACCGACGGCCGGGCGGGCGAGGCCTACAACATCGGCGCCGGCACGCCCGTGCCGAACCTGGAGCTGGCCCACCGGCTCGCCGAACTGTGCGGGGCCGGACCGGACATGATCCGGCACATCACCGACCGCAAGGGCCACGACCGGCGCTACGCCCTCGACCAGGGCCGCATCGAGCGCGAACTCGGCCACCGGCCGCTGACCGCGTTCGACACCGGGCTCGCCGAGACCGTCGCCTGGTACCGGGACAACCCCAGGTGGTGGAAGCCGCTCAAGGAGAACGGCGGCCGCCCGTGAGCGCCCCGGCCCGCCTCGTGCCGCGCACCAGGGCGGCGGTCGCCGAGCGCCTGGCGCTGTCGGCCGCGACGGCCGAGGGCGTGCACACCGCGACGTCCGAGGTGCCGGGCTGGCTGGACCGGCACCGGCGCTCCTGCGGGACGGTGGTGCGGCGCATCCCGTTCGCCGCCCTCGACAACTGGTCCTTCGCCCCGGACACCGGGAACCTGCGGCACGGCAGCGGACGGTTCTTCACCGTCGAGGGCCTGCACGTGACCCGGCCGCAGACGCAGTGGCAGCAGCCGATCATCGTGCAGCCGGAGATCGGCATCCTCGGCATCCTCGCCAAGGAGTTCGACGGGGTCCTGCACTTCCTGATGCAGGCCAAGATGGAGCCCGGCAACCCCAACCTGGTCCAGCTCTCGCCCACCGTGCAGGCCACCCGCAGCAACTACACGCAGGCGCACGGCGGAAGCGGGGTGAGATACCTGGAGCACTTCCTCGTCCCCCGGCGCGAGCAGGTGCTCACCGACGTCCTCCAGTCCGAGCACGGCGCCTGGTTCTTCCGCAAACGCAACCGCAACATGATCGTCGAGGTGGACGGCGACGTCCCCGTCCACGACTCCTTTTGCTGGCTCACCCTGGGCCAGATCCTGCGGCTGCTGCGCCTGGACAACGTCGTGAACATGGACGCGCGCACGGTGCTGGCGAGCGCGCCCGCGGTGCCGGCCGAGACGCGGGCGCTGTCGTCCGACGCCGACCTGCTCGCCTGGTTCACCGGGGAGCGGGCCCGGCACGACGTCCGCGCCCGGCTCATGCCGCTGCGCGAGATCGCCGGCTGGCAGCGAGGCGAGCACGCCCTCGGCCGGACCGACGGCAGGTTCTTCCGGGTCGTCGCGGTGTCCGTCGAGGGCGCCGGCCGCGAGGTCGCCGGCTGGACCCAGCCCATCATCGAACCGGTCGAGCGCGGTGTCGTCGGCTTCGCCTACCGGGTCTTCGACGGCGTCCCGCACGTCCTGGCCCACGCGCGCGTCGAGGGCGGCTTCCTCGACACCGTCGAGCTCGCGCCGACCGTGCAGTGCGTCCCGTCGAACTACGCGCCCCTGCCGGCCGGGGAGCGGCCGCTCTTCCTGGACGCGGTGCTGAACGCCCCGCCCGGCAGGGTCCGCTACTCGACGGTGCACTCCGAGGAGGGCGGCCGGTTCCTCGACGCCGAGAGCCGCTACCTGATCGTCGAGACCGACGAGGCGACGACGCCGGACCAGCCGCCGCCCGGATACCACTGGGTCACGCCCGGCCAGCTCAAATGGCTCGCCGCGCACAGCCGCTACGTCAACGTGCAGGCCAGGACGCTGCTCGCCGTCCTCGACGCGGCGCTCGGCGGCGACGGCGCGCCCTGAGCCGCGAGGACCGCGCCGAGGGGGCGCGCCGACGACGTCAGGCCCTGTCCGGGGAGTGCCACCGGACAGGGCCTGACGGGTTCGCGGGGGGTTACTGGGCCGCGGTGAGCCTGCTGGTCATCGGCGTCCACGTCTTGGGGTTGATGCGCCAGTCCACCGCCTCCTGCTTGGTGACGACGTTGACCCGGTTCCAGAGGTTGACCAGCCCGATGTGCAGGACCACGGCGGCCAGCTGCACCTCGGTCCAGTGCCTGGCGGCCTCCTCCCAGACCTCGTCCGAGACGGGGTCCTCACGGCCGTCGATCCGCGTGGCGGCCTCGGACAGCGCCAGCAGCGAGCGCTCGGCGTCGGTGAAGCAGGTCTGCTCCCGCCACGTCTCCACCAGCGGCAGACGGCGGTCCTCCTCCCCCGCGTCCTCGAACTCCTTGGGCTTGCGGGGCAGATGGACCGTGCGCCCGTTGATCTGGCTCACCCTCAGGTGGACGAGCACCAGCGTCTGCAGGGGAACGCCGACGCTGTTGACGGCCTTGACCAGCGCGCGCATCGGCGGAAGAACGTCGGGAACCACCAGGGAGGGGTTCGGCATCCGCGGCGACATAATTCTCCTTCGCATGGGGATCGAAAATCAGTTTGCCCTCGGGTCCGCCTTTTCTCAATGAATCGAAAATGCGGCGGACGTCTCTTTTCGCAGGCTTCCTGCGGCGTGTGCGAGGGCTTGGTGAAGTCGTTTGTCGGCCGTGTAACCGGATTCCCACTGCACGCCGATGGCAAAGGGGTGGTCCACGACTTCCACGGCCTCGACGGTGCCGTCCCCGGCCCGCCCGGTGACGGCGAGGCCGCTGCCGAGCCGGTCCACCGCCTGGTGGTGGTGGCAGGCCGTCTCCGGCTCGTCCTCGTCGAGGACGGCGGCGATCAGGCTGCCGGGCACCAGCTTCAGCGGCTGCCGGCCGAGGGTGAAGTCGGCCGTCCGCGGCCGGTGGCCGTCGTGGCCGGTGACGTCCGACAGATGCTGATGGAGGGTGCCGCCGTGCAGCACGTTGAGCAGCTGCATCCCGCGGCAGATCGCCAGCAGCGGCAGACCGGCCTCCAACGCCCGCTCCATCAGCGACAGTTCGGACCGGTCGGCGGCCGGATCCGGTGCCCGGGTCGCCGGGTGGGCCGGCGCGCCGTACAGCGCCGGGTCCAGGTCGGGGCCGCCCGGCACCAGCAGCCCGTCCAGCCGGCCGACGATCTCCTCGGCCCCCGGCGCCAACGGCAGCAGCAGGGGAGTGCAGCCCGCCTCGGCCAGGAACGCCACGTGCGACTGCAACGCCAGGGAGACGACCAGATCGCCGCCCTGGAGGGTGACCGGCGCCGTCCGCGCGCAGATCCCCACCACCGGCCGCCGCCGGTCGGACGCCGAACCGTTCGTGACTGAATTCATGACGACCCCCGTCGGTTTCCGGGTTCAACCGAGGAAAGTAAGCAGATGGAACACGCCCTTCCCCGGACAGGCGGAACCGCCAAAATATCGGTGGCGTGATGCGCGGGCCATCGTTCACGGCCCGCTCGAGGCCGCGACTACTGAACAGATAGCGATCCTGCTATCACAGGGGTCCGGGGGATTTTGCCCCAGCGAAAACTGTCGCAGCCATTCAACCGAGGTGACCATGATCGAGGCCAAGAACCTCACGAAACGCTACGGCGACAAGACCGCCGTGAACGACCTGTCGTTCACGGTCGAGCCCGGCCGGGTCACCGGCTTCCTGGGCCCCAACGGCGCGGGCAAGTCCACCACCATGCGACTGCTGCTGGGACTCGACCGGCCCGACGCCGGCGAGGCCACCGTCAACGGCGTCCCCTACCGCGAACTGGCGCGCCCCCTGCGCGTCGTCGGGGCCCTGCTGGAAGCGCGCGCCGTGCACACCGGCCGCAGCGCCCACGACCACCTGCTCTGCCTCGCCCAGACCCAGGGCATCGGCCGGCGCCGCGTCGAGGAGGTCATCGAACAGGTCGGGCTGGCGTCGGTGGCCCGCAAGAGGGCCGGCGGCTTCTCCCTCGGCATGGGACAGCGCCTCGGCATCGCCGCCGCACTGCTCGGCGACCCCGCCGCACTGGTCCTGGACGAGCCCGTCAACGGCCTCGACCCCGAGGGCATCCTCTGGATCCGCAACCTGATGAAGTCGCTCGCGGCCGAGGGCCGCGCGGTCTTCGTCTCCAGCCATCTGATGAACGAGATGGCCGTCACCGCCGATCACCTCATCGTCATCGGCCGCGGCCGGCTGGTCGCCGACTGCTCCACCAAGGAGTTCATCGAGCGCAGCACGGAACAGTCCGTGCTCGTCAGGACGCCCGACGGGGCGCAGCTCGCCGGACTGCTCGAACGCCACGGCGCCACCGTCACCCGCACCGACGAGGGCGACCTCGACGTCAGCGGCCTCGAGGCCCCGCGCATCGCCGAACTCGCCGCCGCCGACGGCCTGGTGCTGCACGAGCTGTCGACCCGGCGGGGCTCCCTGGAGGAGGCCTTCATGGAACTGACCAAGGACGCCGTCGAGTACGACGCCGGCGTGCCCACCGCCGGAGGTGTGAAGTGAGCGCCACGACCGCCCCCCTCACCGGGACCGGCCCGGCCGCCCGCGGCCGCGGACCGGGCTTCGGCAACCTGATGCTCTCCGAGTGGACGAAGATCCGCTCCGTGCGCTCCACCGTCTGGTCGCTCGCCATCCTGGTCGTCCTCACCCTGGTGTTCACCGCGCTGTTCCTCCAGATGGGCATCTCCAACTGGGACAAGACCGACCCCGCCCAGCAGGCCGAGATGCGCCTCGACCCGACGGGCACCATCCTGGGCAGCGGCATCCTGCTCAGCCAGCTCGCGGTGTGCGTGCTCGGCGTGATGGCGATCGCCTCCGAGTACTCCACCGGCATGATCCGCGCCAGCCTGCTCGCCGTGCCCCGCCGGGTGCCCGTGCTGGCGGCCAAGGCGACGGTGTTCGCGCTGCTGGTCCTCGCGGTCGGCGAACTGACCGCGTTCGGCTCGTTCTTCATCGGCGCGCCGATCATGGACGGCAAGGCGCCGGTCGCCCTCGGCGACCCCGGCGTCCTGCGCGCCGTCGTCGGCTGCGGCCTCTACCTCGCGCTGCTCGGCCTGTTCGCCCTGGCGGCCGGCGCGATCATCCGGCACACCGCCGCCAGCATCACCATCGTCATCGGCTTCGTCCTGGTGATCACCCCGATGGCGGCGCTGCTGCCCGGCAGCGTGGGCGAGCACATCCACGCCTGGCTCCCCACCCAGGCCGGCTTCATGATCACCCAGCAGGCGCCGCGCGCCGGCGACCTGCTGGGACCATGGGAGGGCCTGGGCGTGCTCGCGCTCTGGACGGCCGCCCTGCTGACCGTCGCGGCGGTGCAACTGCGGCGCCGCGACGCCTGACCCCCGCGGGCGTCCGTCCCCCCCTCGGCGGACGCCCGCGGTGCCGTGTGTCCAGAGAACGTCGACCTGCCCTCCACCGGGGCTGGAGACCCCCCTGCGACCCTCTTCGCCAGCGGCAGCAGAGAGGGAGTCAGCGGAATGTCTCAGAGGAACGCGCAAGCCGTCTCGATAACGAGTGCATTCAGTGTCGTCCGGATGGAGGGCGCCGGATCGTCGGCGCACAGCGAATTCGATCCGAGGAACTTCGACGAACTCCCGGCACGCGAAGTTCCCCTCTCCGCTCTCTCTCCCGGGGTTTCCCTGCGCCAGGGCGGAACGGACGCCGCTCATGTCCGGCTTCTCGTCGACGCCGCGGATTCCGCGGAACTGCCCCCCATTCTCGTCCAGGTGGACGGCTGCCGGGTCATCGACGGGCTGCACCGCCTGGAGGCCGCCCGCCTCATGGGCGACGAGAGCATCCGCGCCCGCTTCCTCGACTGCTCCAACTCCGAGGCTCTCGTCATCGCGATGAAGGCCAACGGCCTGCACGGCCTGCCGCTGTCGCGGGCCGACCGCGTCGCCGGAGCGCAGCGCGTCCTCGGCTCCCACCCCGACTGGTCCGACCGCGCCATCGCGGGCATCGCCGGACTGAGCGCCAAGACGATCGCCTCGCTGCGCGACCGCTCCGCGATCGCCACCCCCCAGGGCGGCAAGCGCATCGGCCAGGACGGCCGGCGGCGCCCGGTGGACGCGGGCGAGGGCAGACGACGCGCCGCCGAGTACATCGCCGCCCATCCGGACGCCCCGCTGCGCCAGGTCGCGCGGGCCACCGACGTGTCGCTGGGCACGGTGCACGACGTCAGCGCACGGCTGCGGCGCGGCGAGGGCCCCGAACGCAACGGGCGCCGCACCCACGGCGCGCGCCCGCAGCACGTGCGGCCCGTGCACGCCGTGCCCCCGCCCGACGACATGACGGCGCCGGCCGAGGGGGCCGGCGACGGCGTCCGCCGGGCGTCGCTGCGGGTCGCGGCCGGCGCCGAGGCCCCGCCGCCGCAGCGCCGCAACCACACCGAGGCCCCGCCCACCTGGGCGGCGGTGGCGGCCAAGATGGCCACCGACCCCGCCATCCGCTACACCGCGGACGGCCGGGAACTGCTGCGCTGGATGCAGGCCCACGCCACCGAGCCCGGCGAGGACTGGCGACGGCTCGTCGACGCCGTCCCGCCGCACTGGCTCGGCGTCGTCGCCCCCATCGCCGAGCACATCGGCAAGGAATGGTGCCTGCTCGCCGAACGCCTGAAATCCCGTCAGGACCTGTGCCGCAAACTGTCCCCTTCGGGCCCCTGACGACCCGGCCCGCCGACGGGTCCGACCGCTCGGTCCCTTGACGGGGCCGGTTCGGCGGGCACCGCCCGCAGCCGGGTCACGGTGGCCCGCTCCTGTGCCGGGGCGGTCGTGGCCGCGGCGGCCGCGGCACACCCCGGAGGCGGCACGAAGACCGCCGGGGGCTCCAGGCCGGGCAGGGCGAGCAGCGCCGGCGGATCCGACGGGAGGGCCGGCCGCAGCCGCACCGCCGCGCTGGTGACCTCCCCCGCGATGACGGTCACCGTCGTGGCGCGGTCGCCCGCGACGAGCGGGGTCCGCACGGCCCGCGGATCGTGACCGGCGCCGGCGGCCACCGCCACCGCGAGCAGATGCCAGCGCCCCTCGGGGACGTCCCGCAGGGTGTAGCAGGACGGACGGTCGCTCGGCACGTCGACGACGGCCGAGGCGACGGCCGGGTACTGGACGACGGCCGTGGCGAAGGCCCCCAGGAACACGCGGGCGTTGCCGTGGCCCCGCGGCAGCCTGACCGTGCCCGCGACCGAGCCGCGGGGCGCGTACGGGCCCGGCTCAGGGCCCGGCGGGACCTCCCCCTCGTCCCGGCACAGCCGGCGGAACCGGCCGGGGGACATTCCGACGAGGGCCGTGAAGGACCGCGTGAACGCGTCCGCGCCCGGGAATCCGACCGCCGCGGATATCTCCGCGATGGCCGAAGAGGTGCCGTCGATGAGTTTCTTCGCTTCGTGAATCCGCACCGCTTCGAGAAATCGCCGGGGACTCGTCCCGGTCTCCTCCTGGAAAACGCGGGAGAAATCGAAACGGCCGAGCGGAGTCCTCCGGGCGATGTCCGTGACGGTCAGCGGATCGCGGAATCGCTCGCGCATGTACGCGACCGCTTTCTCCACCGCTGTGTCCATAGCTCACCTCACCACGTGTCGAACCCCTCAACAGGGTGGCTCGGGAGTGTCGTGATCGGCTCGAACACCACTCGAGAACCACTACAGGCCTTGGAGAGGTGGAGACCGCCGGCCGGAAGCCCCGACAGGACCGTCCGCGGCCGGCGCGGGGGAGCCGGCTCCGGTCCCGGCCGGGCCGGCGCCGGCGCGGTGTCACCCGTCCGGCGGCAGACGCGAACCGGCGCGCGCAACCCGCGCGACCTCGGAAAACCCCGCCGCGACCGTGGCGACGGCGAGCGCCGGCGCGCCCCGGGCGGCCCGGCGCCCGCCGTCCGCCGCCCGCGACCGCCCGGCCTTCCGGCGCGTTCGCGGCGTCCCGGCCGGTCGCGAGGCCGGTCGTACCGGCGCGCCGCCCCGTCCGGCGGCGGCCGTCCGGGCGGCGCGTCCGGCCGCCGCACGGGCGTCGGATCCCCAACTCCCGTGGCGCGGGCGGGGCTAGAGTGACCGGCATGACCTCCCTCGCATCCGTCACCCTGGAGGTGGCCGATCACGCGGCCGCCGAGAGCTTCTACTCCGACGCCTTCGGGCTGGGCCCGCGGCTGCGTCTGCGGGCCTCCGACGCGCAGACGACCGGATTCCGCGGGTTCACGATGTCGATCACCGTCTCCCAGCCCGCCGACGTGGACAGCTTCATCGAGTCCGCCCTCAAGGCCGGCGCCACGACGCTGAAGCCCGCCGCGAAGTCCCTGTGGGGCTACGGCGGCGTCGTGCAGGCCCCGGACGGCACGATCTGGAAGATGGCGACCTCGTCGAAGAAGGACACCGGCCCCGCCACCCGCGCCGTCGACGACCTCGTCCTCCTGCTCGGCGTCGAGGACGTCAAGGCGAGCAAGCAGTTCTACGTCGAGCGCGGCCTGTCCGTCGCCAAGAGCTTCGGCGGCAAGTACGTCGAGTTCGCCTCCGACGACGCCGCCCCCGTCAAGCTAGCGCTCTACAAGCGGAAGGGCCTGGCCAAGGACGTCGGAGTGGCCGAGGAGGGCGGCGGGTCGCACCGCATCGTGCTCGGCAGCACGTCCGGCTCCTTCACCGACCCGGACGGCTTCGTCTGGGAGGCCGAGCAGGCGTCCGCCTGAGCCGTCCCGCACCGGGACGGCGGGAACACGAACGCGCCCACCGAGCGGTGCCGGTCGCACGGGCACCGATCGGTGGGCTGCGCAGTCCTGTCCAGGAGAGCGCGCGTCGCTCAGCCGAAGGAGATGCCGGCGCCGACCGCTCCGGTGGCGTCCTGGTACGCGACCAGCTGGCACTGCTGCGTGGCGCAGTCGACGGTCACGGACGTGCCGGCGCCGGTGCTCCAGTCGGTGGCCTTGAACTGCTTGTGCACCGTGTAGGACGCGGTGAAGGCGCCGTTGGCGCCGACGGTGGCCGTGGTCAGCGCGTCGGTGCAGGTGGTGTTCTCCCGGCACTGCGACACGGCGACCTGGGCGCCCGCCGGGAAGCCGGTGCCGGTGACGGTCACGGTCTGTCCGTCCGCCAGACCGCTGCCGGGCGAGACGGTCACCGCCGCGGCCGCGGAGGCCGGAGAGGCGGAGACGGCGAAGGCGGCCACGACGGCGGAACCCAGCAGGCCGGCCTTGGTCAGACGCGAGCGGATCTGCATGTTCTTCTCCCCGATGAGTGCGGAAACGGAACCGGAACGGCGCGTTCTGATGATCACGCCTCACCCAGAGTCGACCGCACCGCATGAGAACGGCTCGAAGCCCGCTCGAAGCCTGCTCGACCCCGCGAGGGAGCGTGCTCGATTCACGGGCGAACGTGCTCGATTCGCGGGGGAGGGTGCTCGATTCGCGGGGCGCGGCTCGATTCCGCGGGGCGCGTGCCCCGTCGCGGCACCGGCTCCCGCCTTCCGCCTCCTGCGGGTGGGGCCCTACGGGTTGCCGAGCATGAAGCCGACGCCGCGCACCGTCACGATCCAGCCGCTGTCGCCCAGCTTGCCGCGCAGGCTGCTGACGTGGGTGTCGACGGTACGGCGGGACCAGGAGTCGCCCCAGACCTGCTGGAGCAACTGCTTGCGCGGGATGACGGTGTCGGGATGCGAGGCCAGCAGGCACAGGAGGTCGAACTCCTTGCGGGTCAGGGCGACTTCCTCGCCGCCGACCAGGACCTCGCGGGAACCCACGTCGATGTGCAGGCGGCCGTGCCGGATCTCGCGCGCGGCGGCGGGCTGCCACTCGGCGCGCCGCATCACCGCCTCGATGCGGGCCATCAGCTCGCGCAGCCCGTACGGCTTGGCCACGTAGTCGTCCGCGCCCGCCTGGAGGCCGAGGACGCAGTCCAGCTCGGAGGCGCGGGCGGTGACGATGATGACCGGCACCCGGCTGACGGCGCGGATGGCGCGGCAGACCTCCAGCCCGTCCAGGTCGGGCAGTTCGAGATCCAGCAGGACGAGATCGGCGTCCTCGTGGGCGCGCAGCGCGGCCTCGCCGCGGCGCACGCCGAAGGCCTCGTGACCGTGCCGGCGCAACTGGGTGACCAGGGATTCGGCGCAGGAGTTGTCGGCGTCGACGACGAGGACGCGGCGGCCGGAGGGCATCGACACGGCCGCGCCGTGCCCGGCGGCGGCGGGCCCGCGGGGGACCGTGGGCCGGGGGGCGGCCGCGGCGGGGCCGGCGGGCGGGCGGGTGTCGAGCAGCGCCTGTGCCGATGTCACGGTCGTGCCTCCCCCGGGGGTGCGGTGCTGTGCGCGGGTCCGGGCCCCGCCCTGACCCCGAATCTAGGCAAGCGCGGTCGAGCCCCGGTACAGCCCCGACTGCCCCGCACGGGGCGTGGGCCAGGGGCCGGAGGCCCTCCCGCCTGGAGGGTCGCGACCGGATCGTCGTCGCCAAGTAGGGCGGCATCCCGGTGGTAGAGATCTTCGGTCCCGGACCGTCGTGAGAACGAGTGAGCGGGCCACCCAGCACTGGGTGGCCCGCTCACTGCATCGAAAGGAGATCCGCGGGGGGAGTCCTCACGGGGCAAGCCTCACAGGGCCGGCCCTCCGCCGGCAGGCCCCCTCGGGGCAGGGTTCCCAAGGGGGCGGGGGTTGTGGGCGGGGTGTCACGAGTGGGGTCTTACGGGTTGAGGACCCAGGCCGAGTCGTGGCGGGTGAAGCCGATGTGCGGGTAGTAGTCGACGGCCGCGGGCGCGGACAGCAGCACGAGCTTGGCGTCGGGCGCCTCGCCGCGCGTGGCGTCGATCAGCGCGCGGCCGATGCCGGAGCGCTGGCGGTCCCGCACGACGGCGATGTCGGACACGTAGGTGACGTAGGAGAAGTCCGAGACGGCGCGCACGATGCCCAGCAGCGTGCCCTCGTCGTCGCGGGCGACCAGCACGAGGTTGGCGTTCTCGACCATGGCCGCGAACCGGTCCCGGTCCCCGACCGGCCGCCGCTCGCCGAGCCCGGAGGCCCGGTAGACGCCGAGGACCTCGTCCAGGTCGAGCGCGGCGCCGTCGACGCGGTCAATCTTCCAGCTCATGCAGCTTCTCCAATCGGGTGCGGATCACGTCGTGGTGCGTGAGGAAGCGCTCGGGGCCGAGCCCGGCCAGGTCGATGCCCTGCTTGGCCAGGGAGGCGCCGAAGTGCTCGCCGGTGGCCAGGGTGTGGTTGGCGGCGGCCTGCACACTGCGGTAGGCGTGTTCGCGTTCCACGCCGTTGCCGAGGAGCTCGGCCAGGACCGAGGAGCTGTGGATGAGGCCGTCGGTCTGGTCGACGTGCGCCCGCATCCGGTCGGCGTCCACCGCCAGCGAGGCCACCAGATCGGCGGCCCTGGTCACCTGGAAGTGGCCGACGCTCAGGCTGTCCGGCAGGATCACCCGCTCCACGCTCTGGTGGGCGAGGTCGCGTTCGTGCCACAGCGCCACGTTCTCCATCGCGGTGTCCGCGTAACCGCGCAGCAGACGGGCCAGCCCGCACAGCCGCTCGCTCGTGGTGGGGTTGCGCTTGTGCGGCATGGCGCTGGACCCCTGGTAGGCGCCGGTGCGCGCCTCCTCGACCTCACGCACCTCGGTGCGCTGCAACAGCCGCAGCTCCAGGGCGATCTGCTCCACGCACGCGCCCAGGGCGGCCACGGCCTGAAGAAGCTGGGCGTGCCGGTCGCGGGCGACGACCTGGCTCGGCGCGGGCTCCACACCGAGGCCGAGCGCTCCGCACACGTACTCCTCCACGTACGGGTCGATCAGCGCGTACGTGCCGACGGAGCCGGAGACGGTGCCGACGGCGACGGCCTCGCGGGCGGCGGCGAGCCGGCGCAGCGAGCGGTCCACGGCGAAGGCGTGCCCGGCGAGCTTGTGCCCGAACGTGGTGGGCTCCGCGTGCATGCCGTGGGTGCGGCCCACCATCACGGTGTCCCAGTGCTCCAGGGCCCGCGAGGTCAGCACCCGGCGCAGCCGCCGGGCCGCGTCCGCGAGCAGGTCCGTGGCACGGGCCAGGGTGTGGCCGAGCGCGGTGTCGACGAGGTCGTAGCTGGTCATGCCGAGGTGCACCCACCGAGCCGAGGATTCGGGGATGTCCTCGCAGTAGGCGGCGAGGAAGGACAGCACCTCGTGGTCGCGCTCGCGCTCGATCTCGGCGACCCGCTCCGGGTCCGGGACCCGGGCGCGGCGCATGTCCTCGACCGCCTCGTGCGGGACGCGGCCGAGGGCGGCCTGCGCCTGCGAGGCGAGGATCTCCACCCGCACCCAGGTGGCGTAGCGGGTGCGGTCGCTGAAGAGGTCCGCCATCTCGGGCAGCGTGTAACGGGCGATCATGCGAGGCCTCCGTCGGGAGTGGAACGGCACGGCACAGGGGCTCGACGCGGGTCAGTAGGCGCCGAAGTACTCACGCTGCTCCCACTCGGTGACCCGGCCGGGAGCGGGCGCCGCCTGCACGCACCAGGCCTCGTAGCGGCGCAGCTCGCTCTCCTTCAGCTTGACCAGGCAGGCGGCGAGCGGCTCGCCGAGCAGCCGGGCGGCGCGTCCGGCGCGGAACGCGTCGAGGGCCTCGCCCAGGTGCTGCGGCACCAGCCCGGCGCCGTCGGAGGGGGCGGGCGCGGCCTGGGCGGTCAGTCCCTCCAGTCCCGCGAACAGCTGCGCGGCGATGTTCAGATACGGGTTGGCGCACGGCTCGCCGATGCGGTTCTCGATGTGCGCCCCGCCGCCGTGGCCGACGACGCGCAGCATCGCGCTGCGGTCCTCCTGGCTCCAGCCGAGCCGGGTGGGCGCCAGGGCGTGCTCGGCGGCCAGCCGCCGGTAGCCGTTGACGGTGGGCACCGACAGCAGGCACAGTTCGCGCGCCCAGGACAGCAGCCCCTCCGCGTACGCCTTGCCCTGCGGGGGCAGCCCGCCGGAAGGGCCCTCGGTGCCGAACAGGTTGCCGCCCGTGGCGAGGTCGGTGACCGACTGGTTGAGGTGCCAGCCGCTGGGGTCGGCGGCGTCGAGGAGGGGCTGCGACATGAACGAGGCGTGGTGGCCGCGGCGGGCGCACCAGCTCTTGGCGACCGTGCGGAAGAGCAGCATGGCGTCGGCGGCGTCCAGCGCGGACATCGGGCTGAATGTCGTCTCGACCTGGCCGGGCCCCGACTCGTGCTCCATCGACCGCAGCGGCAGGCCGAGAGCCAGCAGGTGCAGGGCGAGCGGGTCGGTCAGGGGGGCGACGGTGTCGTAGTGCGCGTCGAGGTTGAACTGGTAGCCGGCGTTCAGGGCCGCCACGCGCGGCGCCCGCCCCTGGAGTCCGAAGCCGTTGCCGGTGTTGCCGGGCTCGTCGTCGAGACGCCGGGTCAGGTACCACTCGACCTCCAGGCCGAGGACGGCGGTGAGGCCGTGCTCGGTGTACCGCTCGACGACGCGGCGCAGCACGGCCCGCGAGGACAGCGGGTGCGGGCTGCCGTCGCGCAGGTACTCGTCGCCGATCACCCAGGCGGTGCGCGCGCCGCCGCCGGGCAGCCGCTGGAAGGTGAGCGGGTCGGGGACGAGGACGAAGTTGCCCGCGCCGGCGATCTCGTCGACGCCGATGCCGTGCTCGCCGAGGAAGTCGACGGCGACGGCGTGCCCGGTGTCGAAGACGAACGGACCGGGGCTGAAGTTCATGCCGTTGCGCAGCACGGAGCGGAACGCGGCGGCGGTGAGGGTCTTGGAGCGGGCCAGTCCGTGCGGGTCGCCGAAGACGAGGCGGACGAAGTCGAACTCGCCCAGGCTCGCCTCGATCCGCTCGGCGGCGGCGGTGCGGGCCTCGTCCCACAGCCCGTGATCGGCCACGAACGAGGGCCGCCCGACGCAGTCCTGCGCGGCGGGCGAGGACCATGACCTGACGTGCATGGGGAACGTCCTTTCCACAGCGTTGAGTTACCGGGCGGCCGCGGGCTCCAGGGCCCGCGCGGCGGGCGGCGCGAGCGTGCCGAGATCCGACTCCAGCCGTCCGGCGAGTGAGAGGACCAGGTCGTCCCCGCCGACGGGGCCGACCAGTTGCAGGCCCACCGGAAGACCGGAGCGGGTGAGTCCGGCCGGCAGCGACAGGGCGGGCTGGCCGGTCATGTTGAAGGGGTACGAGGCGGGCGCCCAGGCCAGCCACCGCAGGTCGCGCGGATCGTCCGCCCAGGGCGGGCCGACGGCGTCGGCGGCGAACGGCTCGACGGGCACGGTGGCCATGGCGAGGACGTCGTAGCGGTCCATGACGGTGCGCAGGGTGGCGCGCAGGCCCTGGCGGACCTCCTCGGCGCGGATCACGTCGGCGCCGGTGAGGGTGCGCCCGTACCGGATGACCTCCAGGCGGCCGGGGTCGGCCCACTCGTCGTCCTCGGGGCGCGCCCCGGCCGCCTCGGACGCGGCCAGGAGGTCGACGAGCGCCGGGTACAGGCGGTCGCAGCGCACCTCGACGTCCTCGACCGCATGCCCCTGACCCAGCAGGGCCAGGCGGGCCTGTCCGCCGACCCGGCGCACCTCGTCGGCGGTGCCGTCGTAGTCGATCCAGCCGATCCTGAGGCGGCGGTCGGCGCGCGGCGCGTCGAGCGAGCCGAGGCCGGAGTCGGGGTCGGCCGGATGCGGGCCGGACATGATCCGCCCGAGCAGCGCCGCGTCGGCGACGGTACGGGCCAGGGGACCCTGGTGGGCGAGCCGGTCGGCGCTGTTGGGGACGTACGGGATGCGGCCCAGGGTGGGTTTGTAGCCGACGACGCCGCAGAACGCGGCCGGGATCCGGATCGATCCGGCGCCGTCGGTGCCCAGGGCTGCGTCGCACAGGCCCGCGGCCACCGCCGCGGCGGCGCCCCCGCTGGAGCCGCCCGCGGTCAGGCGCGGATCGTAGGGGTTGCGGGTGGGCGGGGCGACGCGGCTGACCGTCGAGGCGCTCCAGCCGTACTCGGAGGTGGCGGTCTTGCCGACGACGACGGCTCCGGCGGCGCGCAGCCGGGCCACCGCGGGAGCGTCCTCGCGGGGCCGGGCGTTGGGCAGCAGCGAGCCCCGCACGGTGGGCAGGTCGCGGGTCTGGAGCAGGTCCTTCACCGACACGGTGACGCCGAGCAGCGGCAGCGTCCGCCAGGCGGCGGCGCCGAGCCGGCGGATCCGCGCGTCGGCGCGCTCCGCCGCCCGCAGCGCCTCCTCGCCCGCGACGGCGACGTACGCGTCGAGCGTGTCCCGCTCGCGGGCGGCGGTCAGGACGGCGCTCGTGTGCTCGACGGCGGACAGTTCGCCCCGCCGCAGGAGTTCCCTGGTGTGGCTGACGCCGCGGGCGGTCATTCGCTCTCCCCTCAGGACGCTCGGCGGACCTGGCCGGCCAGCGAGTCCGAGCGTGCGGGCCCTCGGCCCGTGACGGTCGCCCAGTGCCAGGCGGAGTCGAACGCGGTGACCTCCAGAGCGGACCCGGCGGCGACCAGCCGGGCGGCGAGCGAGGTTGCGCGGGCGACGAAGCCCGACACCCGGTGCGCGGCGAGCACGTCCTGCTCGCCGAACGGGTCGCCGGCGCAGCGCAGCAGCCTGAGGTCCATGAAGCCGTCGAAGCGGCGCCCGTCGACCTCGACGGCCTGCGGGGAACGCACCGAGAACCGCACGTTGTTGTTGACGTGCCCGTGATGGTGCTGGTCGGAGAAGAACGCGACGTCCGGGATGACGGGCGGCACGAAGTGGTCGCGGGCCGTCACCTCGGGCGCCTTGGGCAGGTTGCCGGCGACGAAGTGCCAGGAGTTGTACTGCATCCGCGAGGACATCGCCCAGGCGGCGTCGGCGAGCGCGGCCTCGGAGCCGCCGAAGTGCGCGGCGGCCTCGGGGCGCGGCACCACACAGCAGAAGAAGTGGGTGATGTCCCAGTCGCAGATCTCCGCCCAGTTCTCGCCGCGCAGCGCGCGCACCAGGCCGGGCAGCGAGCGCATCCCGCGGCTCATCGCGAAGTCGGCGCCGAACGCCGTGACGGCCGCGGCCACGCTCTCGTACACCAGGGACTCCAGGCCGGTGCCGAAGTCGCCGTGCGGGCGGGCGAGCCATCCGGGGTCGGCGGCCAGGTCCCGGCCGAGGCCGGCGAGCGTGTCGCCGGCCAGCGGCAGCCGGGCGCGCAGCTGCTCGACGACGGCCGACTCGCGCGCGCGGGCGACCGCTCCGGGCGGGGAGGCGACCCGCTCCACCTTGTGCATGAGCGCCCCGTGGATCTCCCGGTACAGCTGGGCGTCGCGGCTCACCGACCCGCGGCGCTCGCGCAGGGCGACGGCGAGCCGGTCGAGGTCGACGACGCGGTCCGAGGCGGGCGCGGGCACCGGCTCGCCGCCCGGCACGGCGTTGTAGGCGCGACGCACCCGCTCCAGCGTGTACGCGACGTGATCGACGGTCAGCTGGGTGCCGTTGGCCTCCTCGACCCGGCCGAACCCGGCCGAGCGGATGAGCAGCGTGAGACAGACGACGAGCTGGACGTCGTGGTCCGACCACAACTCGAGCGGCAGGCCGTGCAGGGCGCTCAGGGCGCAGTCGGGGTGCCCGGGCCACAGGGTCTTGCCGGTCAGCGTGTTGCGGCCGCGGAAGTTCGTGTACTGCGTGTCCTCCTGGTAGAGGACGAACGGGGCGGTGCGCAGGGCCGCCTCCCGGGCCTGCGCGACGAGCGCGTCACGGCCCTCGGGGCCCTGTCCGGCGAGCCAGGCGCGGCAGTCGGCGACGGAGGCGTCGCGGCGCTCGCGGGCGCGCTCCAGTTCCCGCCGGTAGGCGGCGAGGACGGCGCGGCTCCACGGCACCCGGCGCACACCGCCGACCAGGTCGCGGGGGTCGAGGGGGCGGGCGTCGGGAGTGCGCACGACGATACGGCCGCTCGCCGCGAGGCCGATCTCCCCACGGAACGCGGGCGGTTCGCCGGCACCACCGCTGCCACCGTCCCCGCCGCCACTGTCTCGTGCGCTGTCGCCGTCGTCGCCGTCGTCGCCATCGCGCCAGCTCAGACCGCACAGCGCGGTGAGGGCGGCCTGCTCGGCGGAGTTCAGGGCCCGCAGCTGGACGTCACCGGGGACGTGCCCGTCGAGGGTCAGCAGCACCTCCACGGCCGACCGCAGATCGGCCGCCCCGGCCGCGCGCCGCCAGACACGCCGGAGCAGTCCGGGAAAGCCCGCGTCGGCGCCGGTGACGCGGTCCGGGGTCGCGGTGCTCCCGGCCGGGAGGCCGAGCCGGCTGGGGCGGCGGCTGATCCGCTTTCTCGCCTGCACCGCGCGGCGGGACTCGGGGCGCCCTGCGGAGTCCTTCATGCGGCACTCTCGGCGGTCAGCTCGACGTGGTTCCACATCGCGTCGTCGGTCGGGGTCCAGTCCTCGTCGACGTAGATGCAGTCGACCGGGCACTCCAGGACGCAGGAGGGACAGCCCGAGCACAGTTCGGGGACGATCACCACGTCCAGGCCGCGGTCGAAGATCGCGCCGAACTCCGCGGGACAGCCGCGCAGGCAGCTGTCGCAGGTGATGCACTCGGACGGCTCGATGCGCCGCGGCGGCTTCTTCCAGTTGTCGGCGCGCGAACGCCGGGCGATGCGCTCGGCGCGCTCCGACAGCGCGGCAGACGAGGCAAGCTTCTTCACGGGAGTGGCCCCCTCCGGGACTCTTCTCGGCCACGGCCGAGACGGACGGAGCCCATCGTCACCGCGCCCTCTCGACTGCCCCCGGAGCGCGAGTGGGGACCGACTGGAGCTGCCCCGCCCCCGGCGGACCGCCACGTACGTCGCCCCGTAGACCGTCCCCTGTGTCCTGCCCTCGGCGGTGTAGGGGCCCCTCACCGCGGCGACCCCGGGGGGCGTCGGCGATCCGCTCCAGCGCTTCGGTCATCGCCTCCCGTGCCGCGGGCGCGGACCGCCGCTCAGGGCCGCTCCGCCCGCGGGCCACAGCAGGCCGCCGCCCAGGGCCCCGAGCCCGGCTCCGCCCGGCCCACGCGGGACGGGCATCGCCGTCCACGGTCCGCGCGGCGCAGGCATCGGCACCGCCGCCGTCGCAACAGCAGCAGTCGGCGGGCGTGGCCCGGCCGCGCCCGACTGGCCGGCAAGAGCCTGCGCGGGCGGATGGGCGAACCCCGCGCCCGCGGCCTGAAGGCACCGGAACTTCAGCGGGGCGTCGAAGGCCCGGCCGATCGGCAGCCGGGGCACGCCCTGGCGCAGCGCGCAGCCGAACGACCAGGTGCCGCCGGTGGACGGGCCCGGGGTGCGCGCCGCGCTCCTGCGGCTGCTGCACGACCCGCAGGTCCGGGCGCCCGGCCGGGCGTGCGCCCCGACGACCCGCCGCCCACGACCCACCCCGGCCCCGCCCCGTATGGGCCCCCGGCCCCGTATGGGCCCCCGGCCCGTACGGGCTCCGGCGCGCCGTGCGGCACCGGCACCGGCACCGGTACCCGCGCCGCACGGCATGGGCACCGGTGTGGCTCCAGGCGTTCGCGAGTGTGGCCCGGCCGTGCCACCGGACCCTCGTGTCCGGGGCGTGCCCGGCCGTCGCCGGCCGCGGGCGCGCCGACCTGCCCGCCGCGGGCGGACCACCCGGCCGCTCGCCGCCCACCACACGGAGGAACCCATGCCGCTGCCGCCCGCCCGTGTCGTCCGAGCCGTCGAAGGCGTGCGCACCGCCCTGCAGAGGCTGGCCCGCAAACTCGCCCCCGCACCGTTCTCGCTGCTCGAAATGGTCCAGGGCGCCATGCTCAGCCAGGCCGTCTACGCCGCCGCCGAACTGCGCGTGGCCGAGGCGCTGCGCGACGGCCCGCTGCCCGTCGCGCGGCTCGCCGGACGGGTCGGCGCCCACCCGGAGACGCTGCACCGGCTGCTGCGGCTGCTCGCCTCCAACGGGATCTTCACCGAGCGCAAGGACGGCAGCTTCGCGCTGACGCCGATGGCGGAGGCGCTCCTCGAGGACGCCCCGATGTCCATGCGCGGCATCGCGGTGCTCATGGGCCACCCCGTCCACTGGGAGGACTGGTCGCACTTCGTCGACGCGGTGCGCTCCGGCGAGCCCAGCCTGCCCAAGCTGCGCGGCATGACGGCCTTCGAGTTCCTGGAGGCCAAGCCGGAGTACGGCGAGGTGTTCATGAAGGGCATGGGCGCCATGTCCGCCACCGAGACCGAACCGCTCCTGGCCGCCTACGACTTCTCCCGGTTCGGCACGGTCGTGGACTTCTGCGCCGGGCGCGGCGAGCTGCTCGCGGGCATCCTCAGGAAGTCGCCGGGCGTGCGCGGGATCCTCGCCGACCCGCGGGTGGAGGAGAACGGCGCGGCGCGGTATCTGGCCGAGCAGCAGGTCGCCGACCGCTGCGAGGTGGTCGCCGCCGACCTGTTCGGGCCGGTGCCCGAGGGCGGGGACGTCTACGTCCTCAAGCACATCGTCCACGACTGGCCCGAGGAGAAGGCCCTGGAGATCCTGCGCAACGTCCGGGCCGCGATGCGGCCGGGCGGCACGCTGCTGCTGATGGAGATGGTCGTGCCGGACAAGGCGAACTCCGCGCACGCCTCGAAGCTGGTGGACCTGTGGCTGATGCTGCTCGTCGGCGGCAAGGAGCGCACGGCCGCGCAGTACAAGGGACTGCTGGCCGACGCCGGCTTCCGGCTGGAGCGGGTGGTGGAGACCGCGGGGGCGATCTCGGTCGTCGAGGCGAGCGTCCGGTAACGGTCCGCCGGTGGCGGTCCGCGACGACGACGAGGGGCGCCGCCCGGTGGTCCGGGCGGCGCCCCTCGTCGTGTACGTGTGCGGCCGGTGGCGCGGTCAGCGCCCGGCGGGCGTGCCGAACCAGCGGGCGAGGGCCGCGTCGAGGCCGTCGGCGCCCCCGGCCCCGGTCCAGGCGACGTGCCCGTCGGGACGCACCAGCACCGCCCCGGCGCCCGCGAACACCGCGCCGTCCGGCGCGCAGGCCGTCGCCGTGACGACGTCGACGCGGTCCGACCACGGCGCCGCCGCCTCGCGCACCCGGGCGTCGTCGGCGAGGTCCAGCAGCAGACCGCGGCCGGCGTGCAGCAGCCGGAAGGTGTCGGTCGGGCCGTCGGGAACGGTCAGCGCGGTCCTGGCCAGCCGGCGGCCGAGCAGCGGGTGCGCCCCGTCGCCGTCGTCGCCGAGGTCGTAGCGGATGTCGAGGTGGGAGACGACGCCCGCCAGGTGGCGGCGGACCACGTCGTGGCCGGTGAGTTCGGTCAGGATGCTGCGCAGCGGCTCGGCCTGGTCGCCGCCGAGGAAGACCATGCCCTGCGCGCGGGTGTTCATCAGCAGGCGGCGGCCCACCGGGTGGCGCTCGGCGTGGTACGTGTCGAGGAGCGCGTCGCCGGCGCGGCCGGTGACGACGGCGGCGAGCTTCCAGCCGAGGTTGGCGGCGTCCTGCACGCCGGTGCTCAGCCCCTGTCCGCCGGCGGGCAGGTGGATGTGGGCGGCGTCCCCGGCGAGCAGCACCCGGCCGCGCCGGTACTCGGTGGCCTGGCGGGTGGCGTCGCTGAAGAAGCTGACCCACTCGGCGCCGCCGCCGCTGATGTCCTCGCCGGTGATGTGCTCCCACGCCTTGGCGACCTCCTCGAAGGTGACCGTGTCGTCGGCGCTGCGCGCGGCGGCCCCGTGCGGGCACACGATGATGCGGTGCACGCCCTCCTTGAGCGGGGCCGCCATCACCATGCCGTTGGGCAGGGTCTCGCCGAGGTAGCGCGGCTTGAGGTCGACGCCGGTGATGTCGGCGAGGAACATGGCGCGGGTCGCCTCGGTGCCGGGGAAGCCGATCCCGGCGAGCTTGCGCACCGTGCTCTTGCCGCCGTCGCAGCCGACGAGGTAGCGGGCGCGCATGCGCCGCACGCCGTCCGGGGTGCCGACGGTGACCTCGGCGTGGTCGCCGTCCAGGAAGCCGTCGGCGAGGGCGAGGACCTCGTGGCCGTGGTGGACGACGGCGCCCAGGTCGGCGGCCCACCCGGCGAGGACCGCCTCGGTCTGGCTCTGCGGGATGCCGCGGGCGCCGAAGTGCGCGCCCTTCAGGGAGGTGAAGTCGAACTGCACGCCGCCGAAATGGCCGACGGCGCTGACCTCCAGGCTCTCGCCCTGCCCGAAGCGGGGGAGGATGCCGCGCTGGTCGAACACCTCCATGGCGCGGGCGGTGAAGCCGAGACCGCGGGACTGGCCGGTGGGCTCGGCCAGCTTGTCGAGGACGATCACCTCGGCCCCGCCCAGGCGGAGTTCGCCCGCGAGCATCAGCCCGGTCGGACCTGCCCCTACGACGATGACGTCGGCGTCCATCGTGGTGTCCTGCATGTCGTGGATCCCTCTCACTCAACTGTGGTCCGTGCTCGGTGCGGGCGGGGGGCGGCGCCTCAGGGGGACCCGAACCACCGGGCGACGGCCTCGGCGAGTCCGTCCCCGTCCCGGCCGCCGGCCCAGGCGACATGGCCGTCGGGCCGCACCAGGACGGCGGACGTGCCGTCGAGCGGCGAGCCGGGCGCCGCCTGCGCGGCGACGGTGTCGACGCGGTCGGCGGGGACGTCCACGCGCGGCGGCGGCCCGTCCAGTCCCAGGAGCAGCCCGCGCCCGGAGCGCAGCAGGTCGGCCGGGGTGCAGAGGATGTCGCCGGTGCGCAGCCGGGCGTACGGCAGCCGGGCGCCGCGCAGCGGATGCGCGGGGCCGCCGACGTCGTAGCGGACGTCGAGGCCGCTGATCATCCCGGCGAGGCGGGCGCGCGCCTCCTCGCCCGCGACGAGTTCGGCGAGGACCGTGCGCAGCGGCTCCACCTCGGGGCCGCCCAGGAGCAGCAGGGCCTGGGCGCGGATGTTGCCGAGGACGGCCGCGCCCACCGCGGCGCGCTCGGCGCCGTAGCTGTCGAGGAGGGCGGCGGGGGCGGTGCCGTCGACGGTGGCGGCGAGCTTCCAGCCCAGGTTGTAGGCGTCCTGGAGGCCGAGGTTGAGGGCCTGCCCGCCGATGGGCATCTGCCGGTGGGCGGCGTCCCCGGCGAACAGCACCCGGCCGTGCCGGTAGCTCGTCAGCAGCCGGTTCTCGTCGTCGAAGTGGTTCACCCACAGGGGCGTGCCGCCGGTGATGTCCTCGCCGGTGACCCGCTTCCAGGCGGCGGCGACCTCGTCGAAGTGCGGGTCGCCCGTGCGGGCGCGGGCCGTGGCTCCGAACTCGTGGACCATCACCCGGGTCACGCCGGCCGGGTTGCGGGCGGCGACGGCGAGACCGCCGGGAAGCCGCTCGAAGCGGCGGTCGGCAATGTCGATGCCCTCGACGTCGGCGCGCAGCAGCTCGCGGGCGGCGGGGACGCCGGGGAAGGCGGCGCCGGTCAGGGCGCGCACGGTGGAGTCCTGGCCGTCGCAGGCGACGAGGTGGCCGGCGCGCAGGGTGACGAGGGCGCCGTGGCGGTCGGTGGCGGCCGCCTCGACGTGGGAGCCGCGGTCGTCCACGGCGTGCAGGGTGTGCCCGCACCGCAGGTCGGCGCCGAGACCGAGGGCCCACTCCTCCAGCACGGACTCGGTCCTGGCCTGCGGCACCTTCCACTGGCCGGGGTAGGGGCCGGGCAGCGTCAGGTCGAGGGGGATGCCGCCGAAGTGGCCGCGCGGCTCGCGCGGCGGGCTGCCGAGGTCGGCGAGCAGTCCGCGGCTGTCGAGGAGTTCCATGGTGCGGGCGTGCAGGGTGGAGGCGCGGGACTGCGTGGTGGGGCCGTGGCGCCGCTCGACGAGCGTCACCTGGATGCCGCGCAGGGCCAGTTCACCGGCGAGGAGCAGACCGACGGGGCCCGCGCCGACGACGATCACCTGGGTGTCGACCGTCCGGGCGGGCCCGGTGGGCGCCGGCGGGTCGTTGCGGTGCGGGGCGGCGGCCATGTCAGCGGTTCCGCTCCGCGTACTCCTTGGCGTGGCCGAGGGTGGCGAGGCTGTTGGTGCTCAGCGCGCTGTGCACGTAGGCGCGGGCGTCGGCGACGGTGGCGTCGGGGCCGAGGACCGCGGCGATGTTGTCGGTGTTGAGGGTGACGGTGTGCTGGGAGCTGGCCGTCGCGCCCCCGTCGCCGCTCTCCTCGAAGGTCCACATGCCGGTGTGCAGGGTCATCAGCGCCGGCAGGGTGACCTGCTTGTAGGCGATGCGGTGGTGGCCGAGGACGACCCGGTAGGACTTGGTGGTGTGCGTCGAGCCGTCCTTGGCCCGCGTGTCCATCTCCAGCTCCTGAAGCCCCGGGGTGTCCTCGGCGAAGCGGACGCGGGCCACGTGCGGAAGCCGCTCGGTCCACCGCCCGGCCTCGTTGACGAAGGCGAACGCGTCCTTGGCCGAGCCCTCGATCCGCACGGTGTCGGTGAAGGAGAAGGTCAGCTCCTGCGCGTCGGCGGCGTGGACCCGCTCGACGTTCTCCTTCAGCGCGGCCAGCTCGCTGGTGCTGTTGCGGTCGACGGCCCGCTCGATCCACAGCAGGTCGTGCGGGTCGTCGTCGACGGCCCGGTAGTCGTGCAGCAGCCGGACACGGGAGGCGCCCTCGTCGAGCGGCTCCACGATCCAGGTCCCGCCCATGGCGGCGACCGGCGGCGCCGGCACCTCCTGGCGGAAGGTGATGCGCAGGCCCTCCGGGTCCAGGACGCGGCGCGAGGTCCACGTCTTGGGCTCGCCGTTGGCGGTGGCCCAGATGCGGATGCGCTCCTCGTCCGCCCCGCCGTCCTCCCGGTCGACGAAGATCGTGGGCGGGAAGATCCGCGGCCACTCGGTCACCTCCGCGAGGAGGCGGTAGACGGCGGCGGCGGGCGCGTTGATGGTGATCTCGTGCTCGACCTCACGAGTCGTCATGACGGCTTCTCCTCGGTGGTACCGGCGGTGCGCGGGGCGGCGGGGAGCGGGAGCTCCGGGGGGTGGGGCGGACGGACTCGGGGCGGGCCCGGAACCAGGGGCGGGCCCGGAACCCGGGACGGTCCTAGAAGTTGCCGAGTCCGCCGCAGACGTTGAGGGCCTGGGACGTGATGGACGCGGCGGTGTCGGAGGCCAGGTAGCCGACCAGGCCGGCGACCTCCTGGGGGGTGGAGTAGCGGCCGAGCGGGATCTTGGCCTGGAACTTCGCGAGGATCTCGTCCTCACTGGTGTCGTAGGCCGCCGCGTAGCCCTGGCGCACCCGCTGGGCCATCGGCGTCTCGACGTAGCCGGGGCAGACGGCGTTGACGGTGATGCCGGTCGGCGCCAGCTCGTTGCCGAGCGCCTTGGTGAAGCCGACGACGCCGTGCTTGGAGGCCGAGTAGGGGGCGCCCAGGACGACGCCCTGCTTGCCCGCGGTGGAGGCGATGTTGATGATCCGGCCGCGGTCCTTGCCGCGCATGCCGCCGGTCGTCAGCACCTCGCGGGTCATCCGGAAGACGCTGTTGAGATTGGTCTCGATGACGTCGTCCCACAGCTCGTCGGTCAGGTCGGCGGTGGGGCCGCCGCCGGAACGCCCGGCGTTGTTGACGAGGACGTCGACGGTGCCGAACGCGGCGACGGCGCTGCGCACGAACTCCTTCACGGAGCCGGCGTCGCGGACGTCGAGCCGGCAGCCGTCGACGTCCAGGCCCTCGTCGCGCAGCGCCTTCACGGTCAGCCGCACGGACTCGGCGTCGCGCGCGCCGATGAAGACCCGGTGGCCCTGCCGGGCCAGCAGGCGGGCGGCCTCCAGGCCGATCCCGCTGGTCGCCCCGGTGACGAGGGCGACCCTCGCGGTGGTGTCGGACATGGGTGTGTGCTCCCCTCAGGCGGCCTGGGCGGCGGCCAGGCGCAGCTGGGCGTTGACGGCTTCGATCAGGTCGCGCGGCGCGAGCTCGTCGCTGAGGTCGTCGTCGTCCAGGACGATGCCGTACTCGCGCTCGATGCGGCCGCCGGTCTCCAGCAGGGCGATGGACTCGTAGCCGAGCACCTCGAACGCGGTGTCCAGGATGTCTCCGCCGAGGTCGATGTTCTCGTCGGCGCCCGCGGCCTCGAGAAGGATCCGCCGGAGGTCGTCGAGGGTGAACTGAGTGCTGGCCATGGGTACTTCCTTCGGTCTCGGGGCTGGCGCCCCAGCTGATCTGTTTCGTGGTCGCGGGCACGGTGACCTGGTGTGCCGGCGGGGACGGACGGCTCGGCGCGCGCCGCCCGCTCAGGCGGTCGCCTCCCACCGGTAGAAGCGCCGGGCCATGGCGTCGGCCGGGGAACGCCAGGTCGCGGGGTCGTAGGGCTCGATGAACGGCTTCAGGTCGTCGCTGATCCGCACGAAGCGCGGGTCGTCCTTGGCGCGCTGGATCAGTTCGCCGCCGTTGTCCTCGTCGAAGTCCTGCAAGTGGAAGTACAGGCCGTTGAAGGCGAACAGCTGGCGCCGCCGGGTGCCCATGCGGTGCGGCATGTCCGTGGCGTCGAACTCGGCGAACAGCTTGGCGACGTCCGCGCTCGAACCGGGCGCCATACGGGCCACGATCAGCGTGCTGTGCATAGGTTCTCGCTCCTTGGCAGGGGTCCGTGTGTCGCGTGCGCGCCGTCGGCGCGGTCGCCGCGGGTCCGGCGGGGGGCCGTGGCTACGCGCCCGCGGCGCGGGTGTGCACCACGCGGTAGGTGTTGGAGTCGCGCTCGACCGTCAGCTCGGCGATGCGCTCGTCGTTGGCGCGACGGGCCTGCGGCTTGCTCTCGTCGGGCACGCCGTGGAACGCGTCGTAGCTCTCCTTGCTGTCCCACTGCGAGTACACGACGGCGAAGGCGCCCTCGACGAACATGGCGCGCAGCCCCTTGAAGACGCTGTGCGAGCGGTAGCCCGGAACGTCCACCAGCCACTGCTGGCCCTCGCCGAGGAGCTTGATCAGGTCGGCCTGGTCGGCCTCGCCGACCCGGTAGACCTCGATGGCGGTGTAGTCGTCGCGGTCCGGCGAGACCTCGATGCGGCCGGCCAGATCCGGGCGGGTCTGGGTGAAGGCGATCTCGTTCTGCAACAGCCGGATCGCGGTGGTGATCTCCCGGAAGACGGGCAGCGTGCGGTGCCTGAACTCCTCACCGGAGTACCGCTTCTCCAGGTCCTCGCCGCTGCGCCACTGGATCAGGTTGGCGGTGCCGGGGCTGTCCTGCCCGGCGTGCACGGTGGAGGAGATCCATCCCTCGTAGGCCGCCGCGTCGACGATCTTGCCCATCTCGGTGAGCAGCTGGGCCTGGTGCTCGGGGGTGTCGGTCGTGAACAGGTTGAGGACGGTCAGGTAGTTGTCCTCGGTGGAGATGATCGGCATGGTTCCTTCGCTTCCTCAAGGATGTGACGTGCGGTGGGCAGGGGCGCCGGTCAGTCGGCCGGGCCGAACCAGCGGCCGAGCGCCCTGGCGAGCGGCATGCCGCTCGTCCCGGCGCCGGGGCCGTCGTGCGGGCCGCCGGCCCAGGCGATGTAGCCGTCGGGGCGGACCAGGAGGCCGCCCGAGGCGGTGTCGCCCTCGGGGCCCTGGGCGGTGACGATGTCGACGCGGTCGGACCATCCGCGGGCCGCGGCGCGCAGTTCGGCGCTGTCGGCCAGGTCGAGCAGCAGACCGCGCCCGGACTCCAGCAGGGTGAGGACGCTGCGCTTGACGCCGTCGACGGTGATCTGCCGGTCCTCCAGACGGCGGCCGAGCAGCGGGTGGGGGTCGCCGCCGACGTCGTGACGGATGTCGAGCCCCGTGACCATGCCCACCAGGTGGCGCTGCACCTCCTCGTGCCGCACCAGCTCGCCGAACACCTGGCGAAGCGGGTCGACCTCGTCGCCGCCGAGGTAGAGGGTGCGCTGGGCGAGGGTGTTGGCGAGGATCCGGGCGCCGACCGGGTGGCGCTCGGCGTGGTAGGTGTCGAGCAGCCCTTCGGGGGCCCGGCCCTTGATGGCGAGGGCGAGCTTCCAGCCGAGGTTGACGGCGTCCTGGACGCCGGCGCTCATGCCCTGGGCGCCGATCGGCAGGTGGATGTGGGCGGCGTCGCCGGCGACGAAGACGCGGCCCCTGCGGTACTCGGCGGCCTGGCGGCTGACGTCGGTGGTGGAGGACACCCACAGCGGCGTGGCGCCGCTGATGTCCTCGCCGGACAGACGCCGGAAGGCCTCGGCGACCTCCTCGAAGGTGATCGGGCCGGGGGCGGTGCGCAGCGGCTGGGCGCGGTCGTAGTAGATGACGCGGGCGCGGTCCGGGCCGAGCGGCAGCACCATGACCATGCCGCCGGGCACCGGCTCCCCGCTGAACCGCGGGCGCAGCTGCACTCCGGCGACGTCGGCGAAGCGCAGTTCGACGGTGGGCGCGGTGCCGGGGAAGTCGATTCCGGCGCTGGTGCGGACCACGCTGCGGGCGCCGTCGCAGCCGACGACGTAGCGGGCGCGCAGCGTCTTCTCGCCGTCCCCGGCGACGCGGACGGTGACCCCGTCGTCGTCCTGCTCGACGCCGGTGACCTCGACGCCGCGGCGCACCTGCACACCGCGCTCGGCGACCCAGCCGGCGAGCATGCCCTCCGTCCGCGACTGGGGGATGCCGCGGGCGCCGTAGGAACCGCCGGGAAGGACACGGTAATCGAGCGGCACACCGCCGAAATGACCGAAGGGAATGACGTCCACGTCACCGAGCCGGGAAATCAGTCCGCGCTGGGCGAATTCCTCGATCGTGCGCGCGGAGAACCCGAGAGCACGCGATTCCCTGATGGGCTCGGCAAGCCGGTCGACGACCAGGGCGGAGACTCCAGCAAGACTCAACTCACCTGCGAGCATGAGTCCAGTAGGCCCTGCTCCGACTATGATCACGTCCGCGTCAAAGGTATTCATCCGCCCTCTCCCGACTGGTGTTTGACGAGTATTGCCGGGCCACGGGAGGACGGTAAAGAGAAGGTGTTACAGGCTTCGCGCAATCCGATACAGAACTCTGTCGCCAATGTCAGATCTTCGGCAGGAACCTGGTCCCGGGAGAGAGCCCGGCACCATGCTCGGGCGGTGACTTCCAACCAACTCGCCGCCTCGGCCACGGCAGCCGACGCCGCTCTGGTCGGGGAACTGCTGGGCCGTTATCTCCTCGCGCTCGACGACGACAAGCTCGACGACGCCTGGGCCCGGGGCCTGTTCACCGAGGACGCGGTCGTCACGTTCCCGATGAGCCGGCACGCGGGACGCGCCGGCCTCGCCGGCTGGCACCGCGCCTCCCTGGCCGCCTTCACCCGCACCCAGCACCTGGGGTCGCCGCCGGTGGTGACCGTCGAGGGCGACCGGGCCGTGTTCCGCGCCAACGTGCTGACCACCCACGTCCACCATCCCGGCACGGACCGCCCGCCGCTGTTCCGCGCGGGCACGCTCGCCTCCGGCGAGGCCCGCAGGACCCCGGCCGGATGGCGGCTGAACGAGCTGTCGTTCGAGGTGCTCTTCACCGAGGGCGAGCCCCCGAGCCGAACCTGAACCTGGCCCCGGCAGACCCCGAGGGGGCGGGTCGCGTGGTCAGCCCCGTGCGGGGGGCGTGCGGCGGGCGGTGCGTGCGGGCCGCCCGGCTGCGGCGTGCCGGACCAGGGCCGCACAGATGAAGCCCGCCGCCCCGGAGACCAGCGACCTGGTGAGGGTGTCGTCGCGTGCGCCGGAAGCGAGGGCGACGGCCAAGGCCACCGTCAGGGTGACGACGGTCAGCGCACGGGGGCTCCGCGTGGCGCCCGGCGCAGCGGCGGACGGCAGCAGCCAGGTCGCGAGGGCGTACCAGACACAGGCCAGCAGCGTGGCCCCCAGCACTTCACCGGGCCGGTGCCCGCCCATGGTCGCGCTGGCGGCGGCGATGCAGGCGACCCACAGCACACCGGCCGTGGCGACGTAGGGGCGTATGCGGGGGGAGACGACGAGGACGGCGGCGAGCGTCAGCGCGGCCGGGATGGAGGTGTGCCCGCTGGGGAAGCCCTGGTCGAGGAGATTGGCGGGCGCGCCCACCAGGTCGGGCCGGGGCAGGGTCGATTTCAGCACCTCGTTGCCTCCGGTCGTGAGAACGACGACCCCGAGCGCCGCGAACCCCGGCCACCAGCACCGCCGCACCAGGGTGAGGACCACGATGACGGCCAGGCCCACCATCAGGGTGGGCTTGGCGCTCAGTTCCATCGGCGGCAGGGGCGTCGAGCCGTACTCCGCTCCGGACAGGGGGTAGATCCACGCTTCTTCGCCGCCCTGTTTCCCGAGACCGAACAGGGCGTTCTCGGCCCGTTGCCCCCACGGGGTGCAGACGGCGAGCAGATACACCGTCAGGAACCCCAGGGTGTACAGCAGAGCCGGCATCCACGGCCGTGCCGGACGCGACGGGCCGGGGGAGCCGGGGGCGTCGGGGGCCTGCCCTGAGGCTCCCGCACGGTGCGCGGGCAGGGTCGGGGAATCGTGCTGAGTCATCGCTCTGGTTCTTCCGTCGAGGGGAGTCAGGTCAGGGATGTCGCGTGGCACGTCGTGTGGCACGTCGTGTGGCGCGTTGCTGCACGTCTGGCGGCACCGCGCGGCCCGCCGGGGCCCGTTCCTATTCGGGGAGTGCCTGGCCCTGCCGGCGCTGGGCGGTGATCGCCAGGGCGGGGAGGGGCGCGATCAGGAGGAGGAGAACGACCAGGTCAGGCAGGGACTGCATGAAGGCGTCCGGCCGGACGACGATCGCCTGCGTGCGGACGGCCGCGACCGCCGCGACGGGGATCAGCCAACGGTGGTCGCCCGTGGCCGCCGTCGCCACCCACGCGCCGAACAGCGCGGCCACTTCGAGGACGAACAGACCGCGCTGGAAGGCCGGACTGACGGAGATGACGTGCAGGCACCCGGCCACGAACATGGCGAGCACGACGGGGACCAGCCAGCAGTACGAGCGGCGTCGCAGACGGCCCGGCCGGCAGAGCGCCAGCACGGCGCACGCGGCGCACAGCGCCCCCGAGAGCGCCAGGTCACGGGCGGTCAGCGGGGCGCCCAGCCCGTAGTAGCTCAGGCCCGCCTTGCCCTCGCTGCCGAAGAGGGTCCGGCCGTGGGACGTGGCGCCGGCCCAGATCATGGCCGCCGCGGCCGGCAGCGCGAGCCACGCTCTGCCGCGCAGCAGGGCGACCAGGCAGGCCAGCGGCAGCAGCCCGTAGGGCAGCAGCCGTACCCGGGTGGGACCTGCGGCCCACGGGTACCAGCCGGAGAAGCGGAAGGCGATGGCCTGCTCTTCGGGGTCGATGTGCAGGGCCCAGTGCCACACATCCTGCAAGTACGGGACCAGCGCCAGCGCGGCGAGGGCCAGGGCGGCCAGGTGGATGCCGTCCAGCCACCACGGCCGCGTGATGTCGTCGACGGTGGCACGGGCGCGGGCCCGCACTCCGGAGCGCACCAGGGCGGCGACTTCCCGCGGCGGGGGCCACGAGCGGTCCGGATACGCCTCGGTCAGGCAGGCCAGCAACTCCCTGCCCTGATGGGAACGGTAGGCCCTGGGATAGGCGGCGAGCAGCAGACGGTTCATGCCGGGGCCGCTCCGGCGTTCCGCGCGCGTCCGATGACGACGGCCGCCGCCTGCTGCATCCGCAGGGCCTCCCGGCGGAGCGCCTCGGTGCCGTCCTCGGTGAGCCGGTAGTAGCGCCGCGCCCGCCCGTCCACGATCTCCTCCTGGCCGGCGGTCACCAGCCCGGCCCGCTCCATGCGCTCCAGCGCGCCGTAGAGCGTGGCGACGGCGATCCGGAGGCGCCCGTCGGTGGCCTGCTCCGCGGCCTTGATGATGCCGTAACCGTGCAGCGGACCGTCCATGAGCGCGGCGAGGATGAAGTACTGCGGTTCCGTCAGGAGCGGGTTCCGTCTCGTCATGCGACGAGAATATATCGACCCTCGATATATATCCGCCAGTCGACCACCAAGACGACGGCGTCGCGCCGCCCCGCACCCGGCCGCCGCGCCCGGATGCCCAACTGCCGCTCCGCGAAGGCCTGGAGAGCGGGGCTGGAGAGCGGGCCCGGAGGCGGCCCGCCGACGGTGGAACACGAGTGCGGACATCTCCACTTCTCATTGACAAACCGACTATGCTGTTTTTTACTCGTGCTCAAGCAAGAGCCGTGGGACCCCGTCCAAGCTTCCGAGCGACGGTCCCCATGGCATGGATCCGTACGCAACCGGCACCGGACGAAGGGGGAGACAGTGGACATCGAGGTTTTGGGCGCGCTGTCGGTACGCGAGCACGGCATCTCCGTCACACCGACGGCCCCCAAGCCGCGGCAGGTGCTGGCCCTGCTCGCCCTGCACGCGGACCGCGTGGTCCAGGTCTCCTCCCTGATCGAGGAGCTGTGGGACGACGAACCGCCGCGCAGCGCCCGCACCACGCTCCAGACGTACGTGCTGCAACTGCGCGAACTCATCGGCGAGGCGCTGACCCAGGCGGGCGAGCAGGGCGTCACCGCCAAGGACATCCTGGTCACCCTCCCCGGCGGCTACCGCCTGAACACCCGCGGCGGCCGGATCGACTTCCGCGAGTTCGAGAAGCAGGCCGGAGCGGGCTACCGGGCCATGGACGCCGACGACTTCTCCGGCGCGGCCCGGCGGCTGCGCGAGGCGCTGGCGCTGTGGACCGGCCCCGCGCTCGCCGACGTCACCGCCGGCAGCCGGATCGGCCTGGAGGTCAAGCGCCTGGACGAGGCCCGGCTGTGCGCACTGGACCAGCGCATCGAGGCCGACCTGCGCCGCGGCCGCCACCGCGAGCTGCTGTCCGAGCTGACCGTCCTGGTCAACCGGCACCGCATGCACGAGAGCCTGCACGGCCAGTTCATGGTGGCCCTGCACCGGTCCGGGCGGCGGGGCGACGCGCTCAACGTCTACCAGCGGCTGCGCACCACGCTCGTGCGCGAGCTGGGCCTGGAGCCGTCGGCGACGCTCAGCCGCCTCCAGCGCTCCATCCTGATGGCCACCCCGGAGACCGTCCCGGCGCGCGACCCGGAGATCCTCGGTCAGCCCATGGTCCGCGTGGGCTGACCACGTCCCGCCCCCTGCGCCCAACGGCCGGTACCCGAACGGCCGGAACCACCGGGCCCGCACACCCGCCGCGCCCGCACAGCCGCCGCCGGACCGCTGCCCCCTGGCGGCGGTCCCGCGCCGCGAAGGGCGAAGGACGCCCCGGGAAGGGCCCCGGGCCCGAACTTCCTCCAGGGCCGGCCCACGCCGCGGTCACCAGGCGGTGGAAGACGTCCCCGCGGGTGAAACGGCGGGTGAAACGGCGGGTGAAACGGCGGGACCAGGCCGTGCGCACCGCATTCCCTGGTGGATTCGCATTCGCATTCCCTTCCAATGACGGGCTGCGTCGGGGAAAAGTGCGCACGCCTCTCGAGCGGACTTCCGGGTTCCGTCGAGGCCGCGTCAGGCGGCAGGCGGTGCGGGACGCCAGGCCGTTGCCAGGCGGCGACGAGTTCCATGACGCGAAAAGCCGAAAGCGGGGTTCCGCTTGGCAGAAGACGGTCCGTTCTCCTTTTCCCGGCGGTCAGGCCGTATCAGGGAAATGTCGGAACGAACCGGCAGAAGGGGACCGCAAGAAGGTCACTCGATGATTCCTCGACGATATCCGAGGGCCGGATCGCGGCGGGATACGGTGCGCCTCGTACCCGCGTCGCGGGAAAGGGCGACCGGCCCCCGCGTGGCGCAATATCGACGAACCTCGGGCACCGAATCGCACACCGGATCGGAAACCGACACAGCCGTCGAGGTACGGGGAGGAAACCATGAAGATCTGTGTTCTTGGTCCACTGAGTGCCGACGTCAACGGGATGTCGATCGTCCCGACGGCCGGGAAGCCGCGTCAGATCCTGGCCCTGCTCGCCCTCTATCCGGGCCGGGTCATGCCCGTCCCCACGCTCATGGAGGAGATCTGGGGCCCCGACCTCCCCCAGAGCGCGCTCACCACCCTCCAGACCTACATACTCCAGCTGCGCCGCCGCCTCGGCACCGCCATGGGGCCCGAAGCCCCCGGCACCGCCAAGGACGTGCTCGCCACCCGGCACGGCGGGTATCTGCTCCAGATACCGGCGGACGCGGTCGACGTCCACGCCTACGAACGTCTCGTGACGGAGGGCCAGCAGGCCTTCGAGAAGGGCGACGACGAGTCGGCGGCGCGCACCTACCGCCAGGCGCTGGACCTGTGGCAGGGGCCCGCCCTGGTCGACGTACGCGTCGGGCCGGTGCTGGAGATAGAGGCGATGCGGCTGGAGGAGAGCCGGCTCGTCACCCGGGAGCGCCGCATCGACGCCGACCTGCGGCTCGGCCGGCACACCGAGGTCACCGCCGAGCTGATGGATCTGACCGCCCGTCACCCCGAGCACGAGGGACTGCACTCGCAGGCGATGGTGGCGCTGTACCGCTCCGGCCGGCAGGCCGCCGCACTGGACGTCTACCACCGGCTGCGCCGCCGTCTGGTCGAGGAGCTGGGCGTGGAGCCGTCGCCGCAGTTGCAGCGGCTGCACCAGGCGATGCTGGCCGTCGACCCCCAGCTGGACGTGATGTCCGGTCCCCGGCGCACCTCCACGTTCGACCTGTACGCGGCCTGACGACGCGGCGCCGACGCCGGGCAGGTCAGTCCGCGAGGTCCAACTCCCGGAGCAGGGCCCGTTCCAGCGGTGTCAGGGGGACATCGGGGCGCAGACGCTCCGGGTGGCCGGGCGGGGGCTCGTGCAGGACCCCGGCGGCGCCGTCCCGGGCCGCCTCGCCCGCCACGTAGGCGGCGCCGGCGGCCACCAGGCACTCCCAGAAGCAGGCCGCCAGGGCACGGGCGGCCTGTCGCACGCGCCGGGCACCGGAAAACGCCATGAGGACTCCTTCGGGCAGCGGACCGCCGTTCCCGCCCGTCAGGTTGGGTCCGTGCGCTCGTGAACCGCCTGACGTCGTCTCGAGCGCGGCACGGGCCCCGGCGGAGCCAGGAGAATCCCCCGGACCGCCCCCGCCCCCGCCCCGGACCGTCCTGCTTCGGACGCCCCCGCCCCGGACAACCCGCCCGCACACCCCGCCTGCCGACCGGAAGCCTCGTCCGGTCGGCTTTCGTGTGCCTTCGTGTGCCCAGAGGGAGAGGGGTTGGGAGTGGGCTGGGCCGCGGAGAGTCGGTCGTCGTGCTCGGGCGCGGGTCGAGCCGGCGTCGAGCGGAGAGCCGCGCGAAGGCGGGGCCGACGCGCGTGCTGGCGATTCGAGCGGGGGTCGAGCGGCCGCCGAGGTGTTCTCCACCCGATCAGGACACAGTCCATGGCGAGCCTGTACGGCCGGGCCGGTCACGGCGGCCCTGGCCGACGGGCCTTCCGGACGTCCGAGACGAGAGGGGTGTGGCCGATGTACCTCGCGCCTGTGCACCGTATGGCCCAGCACACGGAGGTGGACGCCCCGGCCGGCGTGCTCTACGGCCTGATCGCGGACGCCCTGCGCTGGCCGGTCTTCCTGCCGCCCACGGTCCACGTCGAACAGCTGGAGTTCGACGGGGAGTCGGAGCGGCTGCGGATGTGGGTCACCGCCAACGGCGAGATCAGGTCCTGGACCACGCGGCGCGTCCTGGACCCGGTGGCGCACCGCGTCGACTTCCGCCAGGAGGTGCTGCCCCGTCCGGTGACGTCCATGGGCGGCAGCTGGACGGTCGAGCCGCGGGGCCCCGAGCGGTCTCTCGTCACCCTGCACAACGACTTCGCGGTCGCCGACAACTCGCGCGCGGACGTCGACTGGGTCAAGCGGGCCACCGCCGAGAACACACGCGCCGCGCTCGACAACCTGCGGCGGCTCGCCGAGCGCTGGCGCGGCCTGGACGCACTCGTCCTGTCGTTCGAGGAGTCGGTGCGCATCGACGCGCCCGTCGAGCCGGTCTACGAGTTCCTGCACCGCTTCGGCGACCGCGGCGACGCCGTGCCCGGCGCCACGAGGATCGGCATCTGCGAACGCGGCCCCGGCGTGCAGCTGATGACCGTGGAACTGGCCGGGGCCGACGGCACGACGCGCACCACCGAGTCGGTGCGGATCGGCTTCCCGCACGCCGGACGCATCGTCTACAAGGACATCCGCGACACCGAGCAGCCCGCTCTGCTCGCCGCGCACACCGGGGAGTGGTCGGTCGAGCCCGACGTCGGGGGCACGGGCGTCACCGTCGTCGCGCGGCACCACGCCGTGCTCGACGAGGACGGGGTGCGGGAGCGGTACGGCGAGGGGGCCGAGGCGCTGCGCGTCGCGCGGGAGGCGCTGCGCGCGCGGCTCGGCCGGGAGAGCGTCGCCGCGCTGCGGATGGCCGGGGAGCACGCCGCGAGCGCACTTGCCGGCCGCGCCTGAGCCGCGCGGCCTTCCGGCCGCCACGCGCACCCCGCGCACCACGCGCACCGTGCTCACCACGCGCATCGTGCTCACCGCGTTCACCGCGTTGAACGGTCCGTCCGTCCACCACTGGCCGGACGGGCCGATGTTGGAGGTCCCACGTGAATGACAACCTGATCGCGGGCGCGGGTGCGCCCGAGGCCGCGGTGCGGCCCGCCGTCCCCCGCCACCGCGAGGTTCCCGGTGACGGCGCCGCACGGGCCCGGTACGTCGAGGACCTGCTCGGCGACCCCTTCGCCGACGACAACCCGCACGGGCAGCGGGCGCTGCTCGCCGCCGACGAGCGGCGCGAGGCGCCCGCGGCCACCGAGGACCTGCTCGACCGCTTCGGCCTGGCAGCGGAGTTCGTGCCGCGGGCGCTCGGCGGACGGCTCGCCGGCGTCGAGGACCTCGCGCAGGTGATGCGGCCGGTGTTCCGGCGGGACGTGGCGCTCGGTTTCGGCGCCGGGACGACCGCGCTGTTCGCCGCGTCCGTGGTGTGGACGGCCGGCGACGGACGGCAGCGGCGGGACACCGCGCGGCGGCTGCTCGACGGCGGCCGCATCACCATCCTGCACCGCGAGTTCGCGCACGCCAACGCGATCCTGCGCGGCGAGTACAGCGCGCGCCCCGCGCCGGGCGGCGGCTTCGTCGTGGACGGCCGCAAGGAGGTCGTCATCAACGCCGACCGGGCCGACGCCTTCGTCGCCTACGTGCGCACCGCCCCCGGCGACGGCCCGGACAGCCACTCCGTGTTCCTGCTGGAGACCGACCGGCTCCCGGCGCACGCCGTGCACCGGCTGCCGCGCACCCGCACCCACGGCATGCGCGGCGCCCACTACGCCGGACTGGACCTCGAGCACTGCCCCGTGCCCGCCGACGCCCTGGTCGGCGACCTCGGCGAGGGCATCTACCTGGCGCTGCGCACCTTCCAGGTCAGCCGGGCCGTCGTGTCCGGCGGGGCCCTGATCGGCGGGATGGACAGCGCGCTGCGCTACGCCGTGCGGGCCCTGAGCGAGTCCCGCCGCGGGCTGGTGCTGCGCGGGCGCCGGGGCCGGGTGCTGGCCGGGGTGTTCGCCGACCTGCTCGCGTGCGACAGCCTCGCCGTCGCCGGGATGCGGCTGCTCGACCTGGCCCCCGAGCACGCCCTGGTCCCCTCGGCGGCCGTCAAGTACGCCGTGTCCGCGCTGCTGCACGAGGACCTCGACGAACTCGCCGCGGTGCTCGGCGCCCGCGGCTACGAACGCTCCCCCGAGTACGGCGGCTTCCAGAAACTCGTGCGCGACCTGCCGGTGGCCGGGCTCGGACACGCCGGGACCGCCGACACCCAGGCCGTGCTCGTCCCCCATCTGCGCACCCTGGCCCACGCTGCCTGGCGCGAGGAGACCGGCCACGAGGCCCCCGCCGCGCTCTTCACACCGGGCGGCCCCAGCGCCGCACTCGACTTCCCGAGGCTCGACGCCGAGCCCCGCGACCCGCAGAGCGGCTGCGACGGGCTGCTGGCCGTGCTGCTCGGCGCCGCCGACCGGCTCGACGGCGGGCGGGACCGCGGGCCCCGGTGGGCGGCGCTCGCCGACCTGGCCCGCGCCTTCGCCGCCGAGGTGCACAGCCTCGCCGACCGGTGCGCCACGCTCTCCGGACGCGCCGGCGCCCCCGGGGAACTCGCCCCGGCCGCGTACGTCCTCGTCGACCGGTACTGCCTGCTGCTCGCCGCCGCCGCCTGTCTCGCCGTCTGCGAGAACGCGGCCCGCGACACCCCGGAGGGCTCCCTGCTCGCCGAACCCGACTGGGCGCTCCTGGCCCTGACCCGGTTCGGCCGCCGCCTGGGCCTGGAGGTGCCCGAGCCGCCGGACGGCGTCACGCAGGATCTCGCCGCCGGCCTCGTCGACCGGTACCGGCGCGGGCGCAGCTTCGACCTGTACGGAATGCGGCTCGCGTGAGCCCTCACCTGGACAGAAACGATTCGGCACCGCAGGGGACGACCCGGCAGCCCGGCGAGCACCCGGCGGGAACGACCACGGAAGGAGGCGAACGCCATGCACCCCGGTGAGTTCACGGACGGGGCCGGCGCCGGCGGGCGCGCCACGGACGACATCGACGCCCGCGACACCGTCGGCGTCCTCGCCGCCCTGGAGGGCATGAGCGCCCTCGGAGCCGTCGCCACCGCGCGCGGCTGCGCCGTCGCACCGCCCGTGCACATCCCGCGCCCCGACAGCTCCTGGCTGGGCGTCAGGGAGAACCTCCTGGACCGCGGCGCCACGGTCGCGTACGCGACCTGGACCGAATGGCTGCCCGCGGTGCTCACCACACCCCGTCTGAAGCCACTGCTCGGCCGCGACTGGAACCGCTACACCGGCACCCAGGACCCCGCGGTCCGCAGCCGGTTCGCCGCGTCCCGGCTGCTCATCAAGTACACGGCGGCGGCCGCGCTCGGCATCGGCCCCGAGGACATCGACATCGCCTACCGGCTCGGCGGCCGCCCGTACCTGCGCGGACTCGACCAGGTGGAGGTGGGCCTGACGCACACCGGCGAGCTGATGGCCGTGGGCATCAGCAGGATGGGCCGGATGGGCCTGGACGCCGAGCGCGCGGACCGCCGCTTCGACGTCGACCTGATGCGGCGCCGGATGTGCACCCCGGCGGAGAGGGCGGAGCTGGACGCGCTGCCCGCGGACCGGCGGGCGGCGTGCCTGCTGCGTCTGTGGACGCTGAAGGAGGCCTACACCAAGGCCCTCGGCCAGGGCATGCGGCTGCCGTTCACCGAGTTCGGCTTCGACCTCGCCCTCGGCGGACTGCGCACCCCCGACGGCGCGGCCGCCCTGGGCGACGAGTGGGCGTTCGCCACTCACCCCGTGCTCGGCCGCTACCTCGTCAGCGCCGCCTGCCAGGACGCAGGCCTGGACCCGGCCGGCGACACCTCGGTCGGCACCATGCTGGACCGACGCCTGCTCACGGCGATGACCCCGGCCGGGGACGACTCCCCGACGGTGGACATCTGATCTGGTACGAGGCCCCGGCTCGGACGGTGAAGCGGTCGGGCCGTCAGGCCGTCAGGCCGTCAGGCCGAGCGAGTTCAGACGGTCGGGATCGCTGAGGACGTCGAGCCCGGCGATACGGCCGCCCCGGATGGTGAACGACATGACCGACAGCGGCCGGCCCCCGCGAAACGAGACGACGCCCGGCGCGCCGTTGACCAGGACGTGCCGGGCGTCCGCCGCGAACCGGGCGAAGGCGACCGCCTGGGACGCCACGTCGGCCGCCCCGCGCCGCACAACGCTCGGCACGAGCGTGCCGCCGTCGGAGCGCGCGACCACGTCCGGCGCGAGCACCGCCAGCAGCGCCTCGAAGTCGCCGCCGCGGGAGGCGGTCAGGAAGGCGTCCAAGACGTCGCGCCTGCAGGCGACGTCCGTGTCGGCGGCCGGGGCCGCGCCCTGCACACGACGGCGGGCGCGGCTGGCGAGCTGCCGGGTGGAGACGGTCGTCCGGCCGAGGACGGGGGCGATGGCGTCGAAGGGCACGTCGAACATGTCGTGCAGGACGAAGGCGAGGCGCTCGTCCGGCGAGAGCGTCTCCAGAACGATCATCAGCGCGATGCCCACCGAGTCCGCGACCAGGATCTCCTGCTCGGGGTCCACGCCGGACGCCGAGGTGACCACCGGGTCGGGAAGCCGGACCGCACCGTCCCGCTCCGGCAGCGGATCCTCGCGCCGCGACGCCCGCGAACGCAGCATGTCCAGGCATATCCGGCCCACGACCGTGGTGAGCCAGGCCCCCAGATTGCGCACGTCGCCGGCGTCGGCGCGGCTCAGCCTCAGCCACGCCTCCTGGACGGCGTCCTCCGCCTCGGCGAGCGAGCCCAGCATCCGGTAGGCCATCGCCCGCAGCCCGGGCCGTTCCGCCTCGAAACGGTCCGCCAGAAATAAGTTCGCGCTCACCTGTCACATCCCCGCGTCCGGATCCGTCGGTCCAGTGACAGACGCTAACGGATCACCTGGAGGGCATCAGATGAACAAGGCCGCCACCACCGCCCGGATGAAGAACCCCGCCATGGTCCTGCCGGACGCCATGAAGGGCATCCAGGGCATCTACAAGGCCATGTACCAGGGCGGCGTCTCGCCGCAGATCCTGGAGCTGGTCCACCTGCGGGCCAGCCAGATCAACGGTTGCAGCGCCTGCGTGTTCGCCGGCGTGACGGGCGCGAAGAAGCACGGCGAGAGCGACGAACGCCTGCACGCCGTGGCCGCCTGGCGCGAGGCGCCCTTCTTCACCGACGAGGAGCGCGCGGCCCTGGCCCTGACCGAGGCCGCCACCCGGATCGCCGACCGCAGCGGCAAGGCCGTCCCCGACGAGGTGTGGAACGAGGCCGCCGACCACTTCAACGAGGAGCAGCTCTCCGCGCTCATCCTGATGATCAGCCTCACCAACTTCTTCAACCGCATCAACACCACGATCGAGGAGCCCGCCGGCGCCACCTGGTGACCGGAACCGGAACCGGAACCGGATCCCGCCCGCCCCGACCGCCGGCGCGCGCCGAGGGCGGCGAAACCCCACCACCGTCGCTGCGGCGGCCCGAACGCACCCCGTACGGACCGCCGCAGTTGAACGCTCACGAAGACCGAAGACCGACGACAGCCGACCGCCGCGCAGTCACCGCCCGAACACCTCACAGCCGACCCCGACGAACGGCGGACGCGCGCGGACCACGTGCTCAGCCCCTCACTCAGCTACCCACCAGCCCCCCGCGCAGCGCCCCGCTCAGCCCAGGCGCCGACTCCAGCCGCCGCCGGTCGAGCGGCGACGGGCGCCGGTCCAGCCGGGCGGCGAGCAGCCGTGCCGCCCGGTCGCACTCGCCCCCTGCGACCAGCGCGTGCAGCAGCGTCTCCTCCACCACCTCCTGCTGGGCCTTGCTCGCGCCCGTCAGCGCGACCAGGGGCAGCAGCGGCGTCAGCCGCCGTACCGCGCGAAGCCAGTCCTCCCGGACCACGTCCGCCAGCGCGTCGCACAGCGGGGCGATCACCCGCGCGAACACCAGATGGTGGTGGGCCAGCGCATGGGCGCGCAACCGCCCCAGCGCGTCGAGGTCCCCGGCCGCGGCGAAGGCCACCGCACTGTGCAGGGCGGCGAAGCCCGTCGCCGGCGCGTCGAGCCAGTGCCGTGGAGCCGCGTCCAGCAGCTCGGCCACCGGCAGCCGGCCGCTCCAGCTGTCCGTCATGCGCGCCCGCCACAGCAGCGAGGCGGAGTCGACCAGCAGCCGCCCTCCGCTCACCCGGGAAGCGGTCAGCTCGCGCCGGTAGCGGCGCATCAGCGCGGGAGGGTCGTCGAGCGACAACTCGTGCAGGGCCACGTGCCAGGCGACGTGGGAACGGTGGGCCGCCCCCTCCCCGTACCGGGCCAGCCACCCCTCCAGCCAGGCCAGACCCGCCCGGTGCTCACCGGTCTCGTAGTACACGTGCGCCCGCGCGTGGACGGCGTGCCCGGCGCGGGGCTGCGCGGCCAGCGCCCGTGAGGCCAGGGCCTCGGCCTCCTCCCAGCGCTCCTGCTCCTGCCGGACGAAGGCGAGCTGACCCAGGTACCACCAGTCGTCGCCGTACGTCCCCGACAGGCCCTCGACCAGCGCCCAGGCCTCCTCGGCGCCGGTCACCCCGTTGAAGGAGACGGTCGGCACGGCCGCGCTCACCGCCAGCGCGTCCCGCGGATGCCCGGCGATATGGCCCAGCAGGGCCGCCTTGCCCCGCTCCTCGGTACCGGTCAGGCAGGCGTCCACGGCGGCGACCAGGCCGCGTTCGCGCTCGTCCGCCCGCACGGCCGCGGCCCGGCGGGCGGACGCGAGCGCCGCGGGCGTCTCCTCGGCGCTCCCGCACGCGTGGTCGAGCAGCGCCAGCGCCGCGTGGGCGACGGCGAAGCCCGGGTCGACGCGGACGGCCTCGGCCAGCAGCGCCTCGGCGCCCAGACTGCCCGCCAGGATCCGCCCCAGCGCCCGGTCGTACAGCTCCGCCGCCTCCCGCGTGGTGCTCAGGCGCAGCCCGTAGCGGTCGGCCGGGGCGGGGGCACGGCGGTCGGCGAGCGCGTCCAGCACGGTGCCCGCGACCTCGGCGGCCTGCGCACGGATCTCCGGCATCGCCGTGGTCTCCAGCAGGTTCCCGCGGCGCGCCGCGCCCAGCGTCCACAGCCGCGCGGCCGGGACGCCGGCCGCGGGCGTCAGACGTCCGTCGGCGGCGGTGTCGAGCCCCAGACCGGCGGGACCGGTCCGCCCGTACCCGCGCTCCAGCAGGCAGCGGACCAGAGGATCCGCCGTGCCGTGCGAACCCGGCCGGGCCCCGGTGCAGTTGACGACCGCACCGACCCGCAGCCGGGTGCCGTCGCCGAGGGCCACCTCCACCGCGTCGTCCACCGGCACGGCACGCACCACCTCACCGGCGCCGATCCGCAGCAGGCCCGCCGCCAGCAGCCCGCGCAGCGCGGCAGCGGTCGCGGGAGCCATCCGGTGACGGTGCACCTCCCAGGTGCGCAGGTCCTCGTCGAGGAACCGGACCCGGTCGGCCACCGGCAGCCGCTGCCACAACGCGGCCGTCAGCGGGCGCAGACCGTCCAGGGCGGGCCGCCAGTCCCCGCAGGCCCGGCGGGTGGCGGACAGATGCCGCAGGACGCCGCGGCGCAGCGCGTCGAGACCGCGTGAACCGTCCAGGTCCGGCGGTTCGACCGGCGGAGCGGCGGCGGGCAGGTGCTCGTGCGGAAGGAGCCCGTGCCGCGACACCGCGTGCAGCACACGGTCCGGACGGGCCAGCGTGGCGGCCAGGTCGACCATGGTCAGACCGGTGCCGACGAGGAGGACGTCCCCCTCCCCGGCGAGGCCGTCGAGCGCGCCCGGAGCCCACGGATCGGCCACGAACCGCCCCGAGGCCCGCAGTTCGGGACCCGCCCAGTCGCGTGCCGTGGCGAGACCGCCCAACGCCAGCACGGCCGCGTCCACCCGCAGCTCACCACCGCCGGCGAGCCGCAGAACCGGCCCGGACCCCCGCTCGCGGACGGCGACGACACGGTCCCGCACCCGGTGCAGCCGCCCGCGCCCGCACGCGTCCACGGCGCGCTCGACGACATCGCTCAAGTACTGCCCGTACACCCGACGCGGAACGAAGTCACCGGGCGCGGCCAGCGGGTCGCGTTCCCGCAGCCAGCACAGGAAGTGCCCGGGGTCGTCGGGGAAGGCGCTCATGCGGGCGGCGGGCACGTTGAGGAGATGGCGCGGATCGGACGTGCCGTAGGCGACGCCCGGCCCGGTCCCGCTCCCCGGATCGACCAGCCACACCTCCACCGCCCGCCCGCGCCGGGCGGCCTGCCGCAGCAGCTGCACCGCCGTCAGCGATCCCGCCGCACCCGCCCCGACGACCGCTATGCGCCGCATCAGAGCCGCCCTCCCTCGACGACGGCACCGCTCACGTGGACGGCGGCGGAGGCCCCGCCCGTCACGGCATCGGCGGCGAGGGGCGCGCCCTCGGCCCGCTCCAGCTCGGGACGCCGACGACGCGGCCCCCGGTCCAGGTTGCGCATACGCACTCCTCACGCCGAACGCCGAACGGAGGCTTGTGGCCTCCCCGCCTGGCCGCATCCTCGACGGCCCCGCTGGAACCCGGGTCGAAGTCCGCTCGCGAGCCCCTCGAACCCCTCTCACCGAGCGCAACAGGACGGCCGCGACCGCCCCCGCACCGGAGCGCTGCTCCGCGTGGACGCGCGTTGAGGGCGAAACGCCCTGATCGTGGGAACCGGATGCGCGAAGCGTGGGAAGGGCGTGGAGACCCCGAGACGGCCGGCCCACGCGCGGTCGCACGGGGGCGCGCGCGGAGCACGTGCAGGGGGACGGACCGCCTGCCGCAGCACGGGCGCGGAAGCCTTCACCGGGCGGGCACCCTGCTTGCCGTCGTCAGGCGCGCAAGGCAGGGCAGGTCACCGCCTGTGGTCCTCCGCCGCGACCTTGCGCCGGGTCTGCGCGATGTGGCTCTCGACGTACCGCGTGAGGATCAGTGCGTCCTGCGGGTCGTCGGCCTGGAAGCTGACGCGACGCAGCAGACCGACCCCGTCGAGGGCGACGCCCTCGCGGGCGAGGACGAAGACGAGGGTGAGGAACGCGGACCGAGCGTTGCCGTCGTCGAAGGGATGGAAGAAGCACACGTCGAGACAGGCACGTGCGGCCCGGGCGGTGAGGGAGAGAGGCCGCTCGGTGCTCCGCGCGCTCTCGGCCAGGCAGGCGTCGAAGCGGGCCCTGGTGTCCGGGCCGATCCCGTAGCGTTCCCGGCCCCCCTTGGCGAAGGCCGGCAGATCGCGGAACGACGGCGGCCGCGGTGTGCCCAGCACGTGCTGCTGCCAGCGCTGGAGCAGCGCGAAGTCAACTCGGGAGCCGCACGCCGCGTCGGCCCGCAACAGCTCGAGGGCGGTCAGCAGACCTCGGGCGCGGGCGGGGTCCAAGGCGCCGTCGAAGGCCCGTATGTCCTCCGCCGCGCCGTCGCACGACGGGACCACCGGCTCCTCCCCTCCGCCTTCCGGAGCCGTCGGCCACGGCACGGTGCCGCGCACCGCGAGCCAGCGCTCGAGGTGGTCCGGCGCCGGCCCGGCGGACCGTGCGCCGTCGTCCGGCCGCACCGACAGGGCGAGCTGCTCCGCGACGTCGTCGACCAGCACGATGCCGGGGCCGGTCCAGCTCGCGAACCGCCCGCCGACCGCCTCGTCGACCAGCTCCTGTGCGCGGTCGGGCGCGACGCCCCAGCGGCTGAGGAACCAGGTGAGCACTTGACGGCAGTGTGCGTGCCAACCGCTGCCGCAGCCGGTGCGGTCGCTCACTTGGAGGATCAGGTTCCGGGCGGCACGCTCCCACAGGATCCGCTGGTCCTCGATGCCGGCCAGGTCCAGCGGGTACGCCTCGAACCACCCGGCGAGACTCTCCACCCATTCGCGCCATTCGCGCAGCGCCGCGACGACACGGGTGAGCGTCTCCTCAGGGGTGGTGATCGAGTCCCGGGGACAGCACCAGTTCCCGACCGGTCCTCCGTCGAAGTCGCCCTCGTCGTGCGCCCAGCGCCAGCCCACCGTCCAGCGGCCGTAGTGCTCGGCGAGGGCATGCGACATGGCTTCGGCCCAAGGCTGCCCCTCACTCCAGCTCCAGTCACTCATCGCCCGGTCACCGAAGGGAATGTCGGGGCGGCTCGGCACCCTCCGCGCCGGCCCGAGCGACCGCACCACCCGCGACGCCGACGCCCCATCGAAGCAGTGCCGGGCGGGATCAACATCGTCCCAGGTCAGAAAGCGGGGAGCCAGCTCGACAATCACCGCGCAAGCCTGCCCCTCCACCCGCCGACGCTCAACCGGATTACCGCAGGGCCCATTGCCGGGCGAAGCGGCGCCGGTCCCGTGTGCCGAAGCGCGCCGAAACGTCACCTCGGGGGGCGAAGAGGAATCTCGTCATCCGTCCGGAGCGACGGCCGTGCGGCCGGGCCGTCTCCGGGCGGCTGCAAGAACCTCATGACCACCTCCACGAACTCCGTCGGCTGGGTGTGGTGGATGAGGTGCCCGGCCGGAATGGTGACGACGCGCCCTCGAGGGACGCGGCGGGCCACCTCGGCGATGCCCTCCTGGGGGACATGGCTTCCCGGACCGCCGGCCACGGCAAGGGTCTCCGCCGTGATCCTGCTGAGATTCCCCAGCCACTCCGGATCAGGCGTGTCGATCTGCCGTCTGACGGCCAGCACCATCTCCCAGTCGAACGTCAGCTTCCCCTCCGGCCTGAGCGGTGTGGACTGCTCGCGGGGTCGTGGCACCGGGACATCCTCCAGGACGAGCCGGTCCACACGCCGCGGATACTCTGCGGCGAACAGATAGGCAACGATCCCGCCCATCGAGTGCCCCATCAGATCCACCCGGTCGAGAGCCAGGGCGTCCAGGAAACCGAGCACGTCGTCCCGCATCAGTTGCAGCGAGTAGTCCCCCGGCCAGTCGCTTCGGCCATGACCGCGAAGATCAAGGGCATGGACCCGTCGGCTGCGGGCCAGGACGGGCGCCACGACACCCCAGTCCGAAGCATCCTCGCCCAGTGCGTGCAACAGGACGAGCGGCGGAGCTTCCGGCGGACCCGAGACCTCATAGGCGAGCCGAATCCCACCGACGTCGACCGAGCGGTGATCAACCATGTCCGTAACCTAGCCGGGGGACCACCCCGGCTCGTCCTGCGGTCAGTAATCGAGGTCGAGGTAGTCGATGTCGTTGAGGGTGACGTCGCTGAGGCCGGAGGCGCGGGTCCCGCCGTCCTGGAAGTACACGTCCTTGAAGCCCTCGGCGATGATCGCGCGCAGCTCCCGGTCGCCGGACCCGGCCTCGCGCGCGTCGAACAGCCGCTGCGCGTAGGGCGGAGGGAGATGCACCGTGAGACGCCGGAACCGCCCGTCGTCGGTGGTCCCGACGGGCGCGGTGTAGCCGAACCTGGCCCTGGTCTCGACGGTGATCCCGCGAGTGGTCGCGGCCTGCTTGCGACGGCGCTTGCGCACCTGCGGCTGCCACCGCCGCCGCACGGCGGCGTCGATACGGTCCGCGATCGCCTGCGGCGGATGCCTGCGTTCACCGGTGCGGTAACGCTCCACCGACCGCTGGCTGATGCCGAGTTCCGCCGCGACGGCCCGGGTCGTCTTGAGCTGCTTGACCAGGAAGTTGATGCGGCCCTTGAGGGTCTTGGGCGGCTGGCGGGTGAAGTGCTCCTGGTCGGCGCGGTCGATGGCGTCGTCGATCTCTGCCACGGGTCACTCGCCTTCGTCGAGGACGGCGTCGCCGCCCTTGATGTGCCGGGCCGGATTGAAGCCCTTCTCCATGAGGTCGACGGCCCACAGCATCGACTGGACGCCCTCCAGCTTGGCCAGACCGGGTGTCGGACCGAGCCGGAACGCACCGGGCTGCGCCTTGCCCGAAGCGGCGTAGGGCAGGAAGTCCAGCGGACTCGGCCCCGGCGACGGGTAGACGACGCAGTCGGACAGAACGGCGAGCGGGAACAGGCCGGTCATCTTGGCCATGTTGGTCAGCTTGCGGTGCATGTTCACCCGGGCCTTGCTGATGACGGCCGCACGGATGTCGGGACGCCAGGTCGGCCGCTGCAACGCCGGCCACCGCTCACCCTGCTGGTACCGCCTGCCCTGAGGACGCTCGCGCAGCTTGCCGATCCCGCCCTTCACGGTCGCCTTGACGGCCGCGAGGACCGCCGCAAGGGCCGGATCGACCTCCTTGTGCCGCTCCATCGCGGCGAGGAACTCACGGTCGTCCAGATCCTTCGTGACGCCGAGGTCGGCGAGGGTGTCGACATAGGCGGTCTTCAGCCGGTCGTGCCACGGATCGAGATAGGCGCCGGTCTCCCGGCGCAGATAGGCCTCCACAGGACGGACGTTGAAACCCAACTCCTGCGCATAAGCCACCGTGTGCGTCTGGTACCAGGCGGGCCCCGTAGGCCGCTCCCCGCTCGGCGTGAACGGCGACGGCAGCCGCGGATCCACCTCCACGTGCGACAGATCCACCAGCCAGGACCCCGGGATCTTCGGATTGAAGGCCGGCGCGCGGAAATGGTCGGGCGCGGACAGACCGACGACCAGACGGGACGCGGCGGCCAGGAACGCGGTGTTGAGGTCGAGACCGACCGCATACGGCAGCGTGCACTCCTCGTCTCCGAGCAGATCCACCGGCCGCACCCACTGATAGGCCTCCTCGTCGAGGAACCCGCCCGTCCACCCGCTGCCCACCACCACGGGATGCTCGGGCGTCGCCTCCGGCGGTGCGGGATCCACCGGCTCCGTCCCCAGCGAACCGGGATTGTGCCCCGCCACCCAGTTCCCGCTCGCCTCGTCGCGCACCGCGCGCGTGGGCGGCCGCAACGCCGTCATCAGCTCCAGACCGGAGACGGCCGTGGAACCGCGCGGCGTGATGACACGCGTGGCGTAGACGGTCAGGGCGCGGGCGATCTCGGCCGGCTCCCGTTCCGCGACACCCGGCCAGGCCCGCTCGTCCAGAGCGCCCCACGACAGGACCGCCAACTGCACACACTGCCGCTCACGGCCCTGCACCTTGCGGTAGATCCTCGGCCAGGGACCGAACCCGCGCTGAGTGAGCCGCCACTTCGCCTTTGCCACCTCCTTGACCACCGGGTGATCCTCCGGCAGCCGCAACGACCGACGCTGCTCGTGGCCTTCCAGGCGCTCGGGGAGACCGAGCTTCACGGCGGCCGACGCGGTGAGCACGATCAGCGGATCGGAGTCCTTGCCGTTGCGGTTCAGCTTCGGTGCGCCGAGCCCCGACTCGCGCAACGTCCACTCCACGAGCTCCACCACGGTCGTCGCGGGACAGTCCAGCACGAGCCCGTCGACGCCGTAGGCGCAGCCGTCGCCGTCGAGGACGGCGAGCGGCCCGTGCGGAAACCGCGGATCGACGGCGGCCGCGTGCTGCGCCGTCCCTTTCGCGGCCGGCCGCCGTACGGTCGTGGCGGAACGCGCGCGCGCCGCCGGTGCGGGAGCCGGGGCCGGTGCGGAGGCCGGCGCGGCAGGAGCCGCGGAGCCGGGGGAGGCCACGGCGCTCCCGGACGCGGCAGCCGGAGGATCCTGGGGGACCTGGGAGCCCTGGGGGACCTGGGAGCCCTTGGGGACCTGAGGGGGCTGGGCGACCGGGGTCGACGTACCCGGCGTGAGGATGCCGGGGGCGGCGGGATACTTCGCCGCCCACCCGTTCAGCAGCCGCTGATAGGCGTCCAGACGCGGCGACTTGGGCTCGCTGCGCCCGTTCTCCCAGTTCTTCACCGACTGGGTCGTCGTCTTCAGCGCGCCGGCGAGGCGGGCCTGCGTGATACCGGCGGCCTCCCGCAGCCGGGCACGTTCCGCCGGCGGCGGCAGATGCGGCTCCTCGTTCAGCAGAGCGTCGACTGAGGCGAACAGTTCTTCCTCGGATGCCATTGCCTTGCACCTTCACATCGGACCCGGTACCGCTTAACCGTAAACTTATCCCATTCCTTAACCTTGCCGTGCCCAGTCCAGCCCCAGCGTGGCGAGCGCGGCGAGTCGGTCCCCGGTGAGTTTCGCGCGCCGCGTCTTGTGATTGGACAGAAACACTCCGAGCCTGACCTCCGTACCGTCGTCCAGCCGCTCGACATGGCTCCTGGGGATCGTCAGGGACCCCTCGCGCATCTTGTACTGGGTGAGGGCGGCGATGCCCCGCTCGAAGGCGGTCATGCCCGGCACGGACGGCTTCACCGTCTTCTGCGCCTGCCGAGCGGCCGGCGCCGTGATGCCCAGCTCCTCGAGCCGCTCCCGCTGCCCCTCCGCCAGGGCAGCCCACACCTCGGGCCTGCGCTGCCGGGCCAGCCACCGCCCGATGTCCATGCCGTGCACGGTGAGCCCCGGCAGGACCTCCGTCGCCCCCTCCTCGTCGCGCACCAGCTCACGCAGCGCGGCGTAATGCCGCTGCCAGTCCGCCGGCCACGCCGGATTCCAGTCCGGGTCCACGGCCTCCAGCGCCGCCCGCCACTCGGGATGCCCGTCCAGAGCCCCAGGCCGGCGCAGGTTGGACAACCACTGACCCACGGGCCGGTCCAGCGCGGCGGCCGAGCGGGGCGCGCACAGCGTCCAGTGCTGCTCGTAGTACGCCTTGGCGGCCTGAAGATTCGCCTGGAACCGCTCGTCGGCAGGCGACCACAGCATGCCGAGCTCCTCCAGCCGCGCCACCCGCCGACCACCCAACTGACCGGCCCCGTAAGCCCTCCGCTGCTCCGCGACCCACTGCCCCAACGGGTACGCGCCCTCCTTGTGCCCGTACGGCACCTGGGCGTGCTGCTCGCGCTCGGCGAACTTCTTCAACGCCGCCCAGCCCCGCGCCCAGTCCTGGCGCTCGGTGTCGATGACGTTGAACGACACCCAGTCCGCGATCATGACCGGATCCCGGGGAGCGGCGAACCGCAACAGCAGACGGGAGTCGTCCTCCCCCTCCCCGGGCGGCGGACCGATGAACAAGGACGGCTGCGCCACGCCCCGCTGCGGCTCCTGCGGGATCGCCAGCAACTCGACCGCCTCCTCGTCGTGCGCCCGCAGCCCCTCCAGCACCTTCACCAGCGGCCGGTACGACCCCGAGGTGAACATGTCCTCCGGCCGCTCGCCCGGCTGAAGGAACACCGGCACGATCAACGAAGCGAGCTTCCCCTGCCCCGGCGTCTGACGCAGCGCCCGACCGATGGCCTGGACGATGTCATGCGGGGCGCCCTTCGGATCCAGCAGAGCGATGCTGTCGACGGCCCTGATGTCGATGCCCTCCCCCAGCACACGGCAGTTGGACAGCACGGCACGCCGCCCCGTGGTGCCGAACGAGCCCAGAACCTTCCGCCGATGCTCGGGCGCGTGCTCCCCGCACAGCCAGTCGGCCCAGATCCGCTCCGGATACTCCCGGGGCCGCTCCGCGTACAGGGCCGCCGCGACCCGCTCCAGCCCCTCGGCACAGGCCTGCGCCTCCATCGTCCGATGATGGAACGTGATGCAGGTCTGCAGATCATGCTGCGCCATGGTGTGCAGCAGCGCGGCCTGCAAGGCCCCCAAGCGCTGCCCGCGGACCTCCTCCGTGCCCCGCTCCAGACTCATCAACCGCTCAGGGGTGACCACCGGATCCTGAAGCTCGACGACGATGATCTGATACCGGGCCAGCAGCCCACGCGACACCGCGGACGCGAGCGACAGCTTGTACAGGACGGGCCCGAAGACCTTCTCGTCGTCCATCGAAGCCGCCATCTCCCGCGGCAGCGGATCACGAACCCCCTCGGGAACCTCCCGCTCCAGGCGCTCCTGCCAGATCCGCGGCGTGGCCGTCAGATACAACCGGCGGTCGGCCGGAACAACGCTCTGATCATGAACGTCCGCCCACGCCTTGCCCATCGACCCACTCGTCCGATGCGCCTCGTCGACCACCACGAGATCCACCGGATCCAGCCGCTGCCCGTAGGCCCCCTCGAAGGCCTCCGCGAGCACGCCCAGCGACGCATAGGTGCCGTACATGGTCACCGGCCCGGAACCGTGCCACAACGCCAGCTGAATCGGATTCGTCGTGGCCCGCACCTTCAGGTTCCACAACTCGGGATCGTCCTGAAGCGAACACACCGCAACCGCCGGCCCCCGGTGCCCCACCTCGTGCCACGCCTTCACCGTCTGCGCCAGCAGATCGAGCGTGGGCACAAGAACAAGAACGCGCCCATGAGGCACCAACCGCCTGGCCGCCGCGGCAGCGATGACGGTCTTCCCGGTCCCGCAAGCAGCGTGCACCTGCCCCCGCAGACCAGCGGAGGGGATCCCACCAGGCGGCACGTCGAGCCCCCGCACGACGGCGGCAACGGCCTCGACCTGATGATCACGCAGTTTCACGGGCATTGCTTTGTGCCCTCCTCGCCCACCGCTCCCGGCCGGTCACCCACGGCTGCCTGCTGCTTTCCTAGAGAAAACACTGTACGCACCAGCTGCCCGCCACTCGGAGCCGAAGGGCGGCCCGTCACCCGTCGGCCGGCTGCCGCGGGTCAGACGGTGGTCCAGTCGCGCAGTCGCCGGGCGATCCGGGCGACGCCGAGCGCTCCGGCGCCTGCGTCGCGCACCAGCGCGACCGCTTCCTTGGGTCCGTAGGTGAGGCTGTGCCCATTGAGGAGCAGGTAGGCCTCGGTCGCGTGCCAGGCGAAGGCCTCGTTGGAGTGCTCCAGGCACGGCAGTTTCGCCAGGGTCTGCAGCAGGGCGGCGGCCTTCAGGCAGGGCGAGCCGTAGATGTCGCGTTCCATCGCCCGGGCGTTGACCCGGGCGGCCGCCGCATACAGCGGCCCCAGATCGTCGACCTGGGGATCGCCGTCGAGCAGCTCGGCGGCGTGCAGCAGGAACGTCACGTCGAGCGGATGGAGTTCGTACTCGCTCACGCGGCGTGGCCCTGCTCCCGCTGCTGAAGCTCCCGCAGCGCCTCCCGCTCGCTCTCCCGCTGCTCCGCGCTCGCGTCGATGCTGCCGGGCTCGGCCGCGAACGCCGCGCCGCTGCGGGCCATGGACGCCTTGAAGCCCTCCAGGAACCGCTGCTCCACCGCGGTCGCCCGCTCGTAGGCGGCCGAGAGGATGTACTCCTGCATGCTCACCCCCGCCTGCTTGGCGGCCGCCGCGATGGCCGTCCGCTGCGCGGGGTCGGGGAAACGCAGATTCATCGCCTTGGGATCCGACATGGCACCAACGGTACCAGCGGTACCGTCCATGGTCGATGCGGGCCGGGACCCCTTTCGCGCGGCATCAAGCCGCTGATCGCCCGACGCGGCGTCGCCCACGGGGTGCGTCGGGTGGTGGAGCGCACTTTCGCCTGGTTGCACCAGTTCAAGCGACGCCGGATCCGCCACGAGCGACGCGCTGGCCTGCATCAGGGCCTGCTCGAACTCGCCTGCAGCATCACCTGCCTCCGACGACTCCGGACCAAAGCTGACGATCAGTCAGTCACCGTGCCGCGTGTCGAGGGGGCGAGCAGCTTGGTGACCATTCCACGGAGGATCAGCTGCTCGACCGGGGTGAGGGGCTTCAGGAGGTCACCGGTGATCTGCGGGACATGTGCTGCCAGGGCGCGGGCTCGGTTTGCACCCGGGACGGTAGGCCGCCGAGCCTTGAGTGCAGCGGGTGGCAGCAGCGGCGCCACCCACTCCTCCTGGTCCCCCAGGCGTTCCCCCTGGCACCGGCCTGCCTGGGCCGTGAGACGGCGGATGCCCAGGTCACCGCGGCCGGTTGAGCGTGATGGAGTTGATGGGGGTGAGGTACGTGTAGGTCCACTCGTCCTGCGCGAGGTGCTCGCCGCAGTTGGTGCCGCCGTAGTTGTTGCACAGGTCCGCGGTGGCGCCGCCGTACTGGTTGTTGAGGACCCAGTGGTACCCGAACTGGTTGCTCAGGTTGTGGGCGCCGTAGCTGGCGTACTGGTTGGTCGGGTGCGGGTTTTCCTGCGGCCAGACGTTTTCGGGCCAGATGCACACATTGCCGGAGAGGCATCCGTACACCGTGCTGTTGCCCGCCGGCGCGGCCTGAGCCGCCCCGCTCATCGTCACCACCGCGGTGGCCGCGGTCGCGAACGCCGCGGCGGCACTGAACATCTTCCGCATGTTTCCCCCTGGTGGGTCTCCTGCGTCGCCGCAGGCTTCGTGCTGACGGGATCAGCCTGGCACGGGGACCTCCAGGGTCGGCACGTTTCGATGGTCCTCGAAACGTTGGGGGATGTCCTCTGTCACCCGCGCAAAGGGATGCCGCAGCGAGAACTCAACAGAACGAGATCAAGATGCAGCCGACCAACCAACAGCGCGGGTTGGCAGGTCCGGTGGCCCCGTCAGGCGAGGGAGCTCTGCCCCAGCAGGGCGATGCCCAGTGAGGTGACGGTGTGGAGGACCGTCTTGCCCTCGTGCCGGGTGGTGATCAGGCGGGCATTGCGCAACACCCTCGCGTGGTGGCTCGCGGTCGCCGGCGAGATGTTCAGGCGGTGGGCCAGCTCCGTAGTGCCGCATCCGCCGACGGTGCCCCTCAGCACCGCGGCCCTGGTACGTCCCAGCAGGTCGTCGAGTGACGGGGCGGTGGACTCGCCGATGCCCTCCCACAGCGCGGTGTCGAGCGAGGCCCCGCTGAGTGTGGGGACGGCCAAAATGGGTGCCCGGGCCGGATCCATCGGCGGATACAGAAGTTCGACATGCTGTGTGGAGAACACTGTCGGCGCGATGACGAGACCCCGCCCGTTCAGATGGATGTCCGCGTCGTGCGGGTGGACCACTTCGAGCACCGGCGGCCGCCAGCGGACCAACGGATCGCAGAGTGTGGTGAGGAGTCGCTCGACCCCACCGTCGGCCATCGTGCCCACGTACGCGGCACGGACCTCGCTCAGATGGGAACGCACCCTGCTCCAGTAGGGGGCGACGGTGATCCTGTGGCAGGCCCTGAGCGCCGCGGCCACCTGGATGCGGGCTTCCCGGTCACCGTCCACCAGGTTCCGGGCCCAGGACCGGTGTGCGGGGTGGAAGTCGATGTTCCCCAGTTCGATGCGCATCAGGGCGCGGGGGGCCGCCATCAGGTTGTCCACCGCCTCGTCGATGGATGCCGTGTCTCCCATCAGGCTCATCGCGTCGAGCAGCGGGCCTCGTTCGGGCATCAACGCGGCAAGCGGGCGGGCCTGTTCGCCCAGCCGTCCACGTACCGATACGTGCCAGCGGCGGAAGGCGAGACCGGTGTCGCGGTCTGCCAACAGCTTCACACTGTCGAACGTCTCCGCTGCCACGCCGATCGTCGTGGCCACGCGAGTACGGGCCAGGTCCTCCGCCGTGAAGTGAATGCGTTTCACCGAGCGCCCCGTCGTCGAGTCACTGTTTGGCCCACAGCAGTCTCAGTCCCGGACGGGAACCAAGCAATGATCAATCTGGCCACAGCCGGTCCGTCCCGGACCTCAAAAAGCCTCACCCGGAGCACGTGGGCCGGCGTCTTCAGATCGTTCAAGCTGCCGGGTACCTCACTGGCCTCAAACGGCGGTGGCACAAACCACCGCCACGGTGATGGCGTCCCGGACTACGGGCCGCGCACCCAGGACTGGTCAGTCCCACTCTGATGCCGACTGGTCGACTCGGTTCACATGGAGCCCCGGATCTGCCTCGTCGGTCATGGCGCCAAGATACGGAGGTTGCCGCAGGCCGTCTCAGGCTTTTGCAGCCGACGTCCCCGACCCGATGAGACCGACCAGAAGACGTTCGCCCCGCTCCGGGCAAGACCCCCTGCTGATCGCTCCGCCATCTGCTCGCCTACGGCCGCGAGTTCCACGGCCGGCGCCTCTACGGACTCGAAGAGGCGTCAGGCCCCGGAGCGCGAAACGCGCCGGGGCCTGACGGTGTCCGGGAGCAGCCGGCGCGTGTGCAGGAGTGTGGCGCAACGACCTCAATCAGCGGGTCGGGGCGGGCGATTGCGCCAACCTGCAGGGTCGGATGCCGTCATTCGGCCGTGGAGGATATTCGCCCTCGATGGTCCCGTCAGGGGCGCAGAAGCCGAAGCACGTGCACACAGGGTTCCATCCATGCGGCCGGGGTGAATGGGCCGGCGTCCGGCCGCCGCAGGCTTGCTCGACCGGTCTCGACCGCGATGGTTCAGGCCTGCTCTTCGACGGAGTGGGAGTCGGTGAGTGTGAGCGCACCGCCTGCCGCGATCAGACCTACGACCACCGCGAGTACGGCGTATGTGACCCGCTCGCCTCGGAAGAAGGACTGCACGAGGTCGCTGCTCCATACGCCCGCGGGCAGTCGGGTCGTGACCAGTGCGGCGATCAGGGTGCCGACGACAGCGGTGCCGACGCTGGTCCCGACCTCTTGGGCGGTGTCGTTGAGGGCGGCGCCGATCGACGTGCGGTTGGCCGGCATCGCGTCGACCAGGGCGATGGCGCAGATCGTCATGACGGTGCGCAGCCCGATCGTCATCACGACCATGGAGACGGCGATGGCGGCGTATCCGTGGTCGACGCCCCAGGCGAGGCCGGCCAGGGCAGTGGCCAGACAGGCCGCGCCGACCAGGCAGGCGACCCGGTGCCCGAACCGCTTGCCGAGCCATTCCGACAGCGGCGTCGCGACGATCATGGTCACGATGATCGGCAGGTTCGCGAGGCCTGCTCGCACGGGGCTCCACCCGTAGGCGTACTGGAAGTGGAGGATCAGCCCGAACATCACGCCGGCCATCGCGATGGACGTGCCGGTCTGGGCGATGGCCGCGCCGCGGACGGTGCCGCTGGAGAAGATCTTGAGGTCCAGCATGGGCGCGGCGCTGCGGCGCTCGTGCCACACGAACGCGACGCCCGCCGCCACGGCGCCGAGGATCGACGTGACGGTGGCAGAGGAAAGCCAGCCGTGCTCGACGCCGCTGGTCAGGGAGTAGCAGGCCAGGCCGATGGTCAGGAGGCTGAGGATGGCGCCCGGCAGGTCGAGCCGGTCCTTGGTCAGGTCCTCGGGCCGGTCGGCGGCCACCCCGAGGCGTACGCCGATGGCCGCGACCAGCGCGATCGGCGCGTTGACGACAAGCAGCCACTCCCAGCGCACATGGGTGAGGGCCGTGCCGCCCAACAGCGGGCCGAGGACGAAGCCGGACATGCCGACGACGATCATCAGGGTCATCGCGCGCATGCGCAGCGCCTGATCGTCGAAGAGCCGGAAGACGAGGGAGTTGGTGATGGGCGCCATGGCGGCGGCGGCGATGCCGAGCCCTGCACGTAGCGCGATGAGCTGCCCCGCGGAGTCGACGGCGACGACGCAGAGGCTGAGCAGCCCGAACACGGCGAGGCCGACGAGCAGCACCCGCCGTCGCCCGAGCCTGTCGGCGAGCGATCCTGCCGTGAGGAGGAGGCCGCCGAAGGTCAGCGAGTAGGCGCCGGTGACCCATTGCAGAGCGGTCGTGCCGCTGCCGAGGTCGCGGCCGATGGTGGGGAGCGCGATCGAGAGCAGCGTGTTGTCGACCATCTCGACGAAGAAGGCCAGGCAGAGCGCGGCCAGGGGGACCCAGGCCGCGCGCAGCGACGGATAGGTCCGGCTTGAAGTTGGAGCGAAATCGGTGGCGGCGGTCATGGCCGGCCCCCCTCCCTGAACGCCGCAACGAACGACGTTCGATTCTGGAACGTGGTTCGATACTAGAACGACGTTCGATACGAGTGCAAGCTGTGATTGGATGGATGCCATGACAGGCCCGCGAACGCTCCCCTCCAAAGGCTCTCCCCGTGGGCGTAAGCGTGCTTCGCACTCGCTGGAGGCTGTCCTCGGCGCAGCCGTGGCCCTGCTCGACGAGGCGGGCGCACCGGCACTGACCTTCCGCGCGCTCGCCGCCCGTCTCGGCACCGGCGTCGGCACCATCTACTGGTACGTCTCCAACAAGGACGAACTGCTCGACCGCGCCACCGACCACGCGATCGGGGAGGCCCTGGCCCTCGTCGAGGGGCATCCGGAGAGCGACGACCCGATCGCCGACCTCCGTGCCATGGCCATCACGCTGTTCGACGCGATCGTCGACCGGCCCTGGCTGACGGCGTATTTCATGCGCAATACCGACGTGCAGGGCAACTCGCTACGGCTGTACGAGAAGCTCGGCCAGCAGACCCTGCGCCTCGACCTCACGCCGCGGCAGCGTTTCCACGCAGTGTCGGCGATCACGGGCGTGGTCATCGGCACAGCCGCCGACCTGGGCGCGGAGATCCCTCAGGAAGTGCTCGACGGCCACATGGACCGCGACGCGTACCTAGACCGCTTCGTCGAGCAGTGGCGGTCGCTCGACAGCGTCGAATTTCCGTTCGTGCACCAGATCGCCGACGAATTCGCGGGGCACGACGACAGGGACCAGTTTGTCGCCGCACTGGAGCTGACTTTGTCAGGCCTCCGCCTTCAGGCCGGAACCAAGTGACCCAAAAGCTCGCTGTGCCGCCGTCCGCGCGCCGGCCCGACCATTAACCTGCACCCGGCCGTCGAGCAGCGGCAAAAGCCTATGGCGGCGCCTCGGTCGTTTCCGAAGGGTGTCGTGTAGCGCTTGGTGAAGGTTTGGCCGGCGTCCGGGTTCAGGGCAAGCGATGAGGTGTTGTGCTGATCGCCCGTCAGGTAGCTGAGCTTGTTGGCTCCCGACTGGTTGGTCCGGACGGCCGCCGTGACAGCGCCGGCGGCGTAGTACCGCTGGGCCCACGTGGTGCCGTTGGCCCGCAGGTGCAGTTCGGTGGAGCCGGCGTAGAGGACGCGCTCGCCGCTCTCCGTGTTGCGGATCAGCAGGTTGCCGTCGGCGGAGTACAGGTAGTCGGTCGACGTCCCGTTCTCCGTGAGCTTGCTCAGCTTGTCCTCGGCCGACCAGTCCAGGGTCTGCAATCGGCCTTGGTCGTAGTGCCGGTCAGGGTGTGGGGTTGTGTGGTGCTGGTGTAGCAGTAGGTCGTCGTCGCGTTCCCGCTGCTCTTGTGGACCGTCTCACTGGTCCGCTGGCCCGCGGTGTTGTATTCGTAGCTCGACCAGTACGGGGCTGGCCCGGAAAGGCTCGATGCACTCCGGGTGTCGGAGCATTTTTGCGAGGCGGGCGTCCAGGCCTCGGTCAGGCGCTGATAGCCGTCGTAGGCGAAGCACTGTGTGTCGGCTGAGCTGCTTCCGCCCAGTAGGGTCGGGTCGCTGATCGCGGTGACGTTGCCGGTCTCGTCGTAGGTGTAGTTGAGATCTTGCAGCATGTAGCCGTGGGTCTGGTCGGTCACGTGGCTGCGGGTCTGGCGGCCGGTGCCTTCCTCGAAGTCGTTGGCGATGTAGATGTTCTTGCTGTCGGAACCGCCCGTGCCCAGCGTCAGGAGCTGGGGCTGGGCGAGTGCCGAGTAGTCCACGTCCAGCAGGTAGCCGGTCGCGCCGGCGATCGAGGTCAAGGCGCCCACGGCGTTGTAGTCGTAGTCCACGCGCTCGGCCGGCAGCCCGCCCAGTGCGGGGTCTTTCGTCTGCTTGAGGGTGCCGTCGATGTTGTAGTACGTCTCGTACGCCAGCGTGGCTGGTGAGCCGGCCTTCACGAACGGGTCGCTCTGCGGCAGGTCCAGCTGGGTGGCGGTCGCCCGGCCCAGGTCGTCGTAGGCCGTGATGGTCTGCTTGTAGGTCGCGCCCGCTTTGCCGCCCACATACCGGGTGGAGGAGCTGGGCTCACCCTTGAGGGGGGCGTCATAGGTGAAGCCCGCGAGCTGTGTTGCGTCGGTCTTGGAGCCTTGCCAGGTGCCGGTGACGCGGCCGAGCTCGTCATAGCCGGTTAGCACCGACTCGTTCCGTGAGTCCGTGGACTCAGCATGTTGTGCCGCTTGGCGGCGGCGACCAGCGGCTCCCTGGCCGCCTTGATGACGTTGGTTGCGTTCTCTGTCAAGTTGTTGTGTTCAGTCTTCGGCTGCCCTGTCCTGTGCGGGTGATCGCTGCGGCGGGCAGGTGGCCCGAAGCGACGCGGAGGACTTGATCGGCCGGGAAGCCGATCTGCGTTGCATTTCGCATGGCCAAAGGTGTGGAACAGACGCCGCGAGTCCAGCGGAATGGCGTGGCGGCTTTCAACAGGACTGTCACAAGTGTGCCCGCTTCTTGACCTTGCCCCGGGGTGAAGGCCAACGGTGTGCAGGGACCACATGAGCGAACTGCGTGCGTGCCTGTGGCTCGACCACGCAATGAACGAGGGGGAATCCGTTGGATTCACGCTGCGTCATTCTCGATATCGGTGGCGTACTGGAGATCACTCCCGAGACAGGGTGGGTTGGACGCTGGGAAAAGCGGCTCGGGCTGTCGGCGGGTTCTGTGCACCAACGACTCGGAGATATGTGGCAGGCGGGAAGCGTCGGGTCGGTCAGTGAGCGTGAGGTGCACGACCAGGTGGCTGCCCGCCTCCGTCTCGATGCGGCTGGTGTGGAAGCCTTCATGGCCGATCTATGGGCCGAGTACCTGGGCGCGCCGAATGACGAGCTGATCACGTATGTGCAGGGTCTGCGCGCGCGTTGCAAGCTGGGCATCCTGAGCAACAGCTTCGTCGGTGCCCGTGAGCGGGAGATCACCGCGTACAACTTCGACAAGCTGGTCGATCAGATCGTCTACTCTCACGAGATCGGGGTGTGCAAGCCCGACCCACATGCCTTCGATGTGACCTGCACCAAGCTGGGAGTGCGCCCAGAGGACTGCCTCTTCATCGATGACGTCGCGGTCAACGTCGAGGCGGCCCGGAATACCGGCATGCAGGCGCACTTGTTCGAGGACAACGCGGGGACCATCGCGCGCATCGCGGAACACCTGAACGAAGCGGCTTCGTTCTCCGTCTGAACTCGACTGGCCTGGCAGTTACTCGCCGATCGGAAGCGCCACCAGCCGAGGGCCAGACCTGTGCCACGCTCCGCCGGACGCTACTCGGTGCGCAGCGCCGTGGCCGTACGTGCCCTGGCGGCCCAGCCCGCCGGGATCAGCGCGCCCAGCATCGCGATCACGACCCCGCCGAGCCCCAGCAAGAGCAGCTGGAAAGGCCCGTACACATCGAGGACAAACGACGGCAGGCTGGTGCCCACGGCACGCCCCATCCGGCGTGATCGGCGGGCTGCTCGGCGTCCCTGCGGGGTACGCGCTGCACCACGTCGTCATGCCAGCCCCGAGGAAGGCGGACACAGCAGTTGCCGAGTTAACCCAGTAGTCGCCGACCGCCCTGGCGGCGCGGGTCAGTCCGAGCAGGGCGGCGAAGACGGCGGGACGATGCATGCTGGAGGTCTCCTGATCTCACAGAGGGTGAGGGAGCGGGGTGGCCGGCCCTTTGCCGATGCGCGGCCACCCGGCGGTCCGACCCGGGCCGGTGTGGCCGGGGTCGGATAGTTCAGAACAGGGGCTCGTTGTCCGGTCAGGCCGGGACGGGCAGGAGCCGGACACGACGGGCGAGGAGAGCGCCACCGCCGACGGCGCTCTGGCCGGCGAGGAGACGGACGCCGACGACGGCGACGAGGGCTACCCGCCCTTCATCCTGCTGCTCGACTCCCCGCAGTACGACGAGGAACTACGTGCCCCTGACCGAATGGGTCGAAGGCGTCCTCATACCCGGCTACCTCGCCGAACCCTCCGCCGACGCCCGCTGGTGCCACCTGTGGTTCGACGACCCCGTCGCCGTCGCCCGCCTGCACGCCTGCTGGCTCGCCTGGCAGGAACTCACCGACCCCGCCACCTGCGGATACACCGGCCCCAGCGTCTGGCACCGCGACCACCTCGACCCCTGCCTGCGCGAACTGCGGGCCTCCACCGGCCCCTTCTAGGGCTGCACCAAGGGCGAGAACCAGATCAACCACCGACTCCCCGGACTCGTGCCCAGCGCCTGGCGAAGCCCGCAGAGCGGGACTTGACGATGCGGTACACGTCCTCCAGGGCAACGCAGTGAGCTCCGGCAGCGGACAGCTGCCGGGGCCTGGTGCTGCCCATCGCGCTGTTACCCCGTCTGAACTGGGCAAGTGCCTGAAATTCGCCCTCAAATGAGGGCCCAAGAGTAGAAGCGGGCACCCCAGTGCCCAACCGGCGGCGGCTCGGTGGCCGTGCCTTCCCCACCTCGTCCTCGACGGTAGGAGCGGGTCCCCCGACATCGCGGTCCCGCACTGGCATCCCGCCTGAGCCGCACGTGTCTAACAAGCGATGAGACAGCGGTCAGGACAGCGGGGTTAGTGGCACCCGTCGATCTAGGCCCGCATGTTCAGGAGTCGCGTCTTCGCCGTAGCTGTCGGCCGATCGTCACCCTGTGTCGGTGCTCTGCGGCATGATGATCGGCGTGGACACCGAGATACTGATAGACGTCTGGCAGCGGGTTCTCGCCGACCCTCGCAAGTCGTGGGTGCTGTTCGAGCACGGCACCTGTGTCGTGCTGACCGCTCCGGAAGGGGAGCTTGCTGAACAGGCAACCGACCTCCTGAAGAAGTTCGGCCCGGCGCATGCCGGATCTTCGGCAGGAGACTTTGGGGTGATCGACCTCAAGGACGTGGAGGGATGGGTCGTCACCGGGCATCACAACGACGTCCTTACCTATGTCGGCCCCGATGAGCCTCAGGATCAGTCGCAGATCGCTGTCGGGCTGTTCGGACGTTCCAAGCGGCACAGGGACGGCACCGAGCTTCACGTCGTCCACGTTGAGGACAAGCGAGGTTCGGTGGCCCCAGCGTAAGTAGCCGCGCTTCACCGCTGGTGGACGCCTGGGGTGTATCGCCTCCAGGTCCCGCCGGCTTCGGTGACCAGGCGGGTGGCGGTCTTGTCGTGATAGCCGAGTGTCTTCGCGATGACGGGGGCTGGGGCCTGGAGGACGAGCCGGCGGATCGCCGAGGTCCTGCCGCGCTGCGGCGGGACGCCGATCTCACTCAGGTGGGCTTGGAAGGCTCTCGGTGTGCCAGGCGTCACCTGCTCGACGAAGGAGTCACCCAGTCCAGCATGGCCACCGGTCTGGGCATGCACCGCTCCTACCTCAACACCAAGATCAAATCCTTCGGGGAAACCGCCGCTGGCCGCACCGGCGCACACGATAGGCACCCACCTCCCGCCAGAGGGCTCCGCTCATGCCGCGAAGCTGCGGGCCTCCACCTGCAGCCGGGCACCGGGGGATGCCGTGCTGGCCCGGTAGAGCCCGAACGTCGGCATCCCCCGACGCTCAGGTCAGCACGAGGAGACGGACGCGTGGACCAGGCTGAGCAGCTCGCGGACCAGGCCGCCGGCCAGCAGGCGGGGGCGGCGTAGAACGCTGCCTGCCCCAGGCCCTGGACCAGACGACGGCGGGCGCGTCGTCGCTTCAGAGCAGGACGGTGCGTACGGTGGGACATGACGCTCTCCAATCAGGGGATGAGTCGGCTGCCCCGCAGCCGGGGCCCGCTTCGTCGTGCGTCCGCGCCGCAGTGGTGCACCAAGGTGCAGCACCTACGGCAGGGGGGTGGTCAGGTCGGCTGCTCGACCACGGTGTTGCGCCGGTTGTCCCAGCGCGTGCAGTGCGAGGTGGTCCGGTCGTCGGTCAGCCACCGGACGGTGATCTGCCACGACGGCCAGGTCCCCAGCGGGCGGTCCCGCTCGATGTCGCTAGGCGGCGCCGTTCGCGCCGACGCGGTAGCGGCCGCCGTTGCTCCTGGAGACGCAGCCGGAAGGACCGCGGAATGGCGGAGAAGCGCAGCGAGTCCGCCGAAGGGAGCGTCGTCCGTTATCTGAGGCGGTGTCAGGGCATTCGGAGATGCATGAATCGTGATGCGGTATTGCAGGCCGCCTCCGGTGGCGGCAGTCCAGTTTTCATCCCGATCTTGTGTGCCTTGCTGGCCATGGGGCTGGTTCAAGTCGTACGTCCGCAGCTGCTGTGGAAGATGAATAGGAACCTGCAGCGGGGATGGGTGAAGGACCCGGACGCGACCGAGCCCACCAGCAAGGGATACGCCATGCAGCGGGTGACGGGGCTGCTCTTCCTGGCGGTCGCCACATGGATGCTGGTGCAGCAGATCTGACCGGAAGCCAGACGCCCCGCGGGCCTGCACCGGGGGAGAGTAGGCCGCTTTGGCGGCAGAGTTGCGGGCAAAGCGACCAGGGATGGGAGGCGCATATGGAGCAACGCCCGGATTCTCGTGTTCCACCGTCATGGACGAGGCCGGGTAACCGGTGGGGACCGCGGTTGTACTGGCCGATGCTGTGCCTGAGTATCGGCCTGCTGGTGTGGCGGGTGATCGATGGTGACAGTGCGGTGCGCATCGTGGTGGCAGCCGGCCTGGTCCTGATGTGGATCTGCCTCATAGCCGCCAACCGGGCTGCACGGCGCAAGCAGGCCAGCCGAGTCTTGTACGGGAAGACGAGGGGGGATGGCGGTGGAAGCGGTGAAGTGGTCGGTGGATCGTGAGCGCTTGTCCCGGTGGGTTCCTGAGGGTGAGCGGATGACGGCCGGTTGCGCGGTGACGTACGGGCGCACGCTGTGGGGCCTGATCCCGCGGCGTGCCTCGCTTCTGTTGACCGACCGCCGGGTACGAGTACTACGCCACCGGGGCAATGACCTCCGGTACGCCATACGCGGTGTCTGGTTCGAAATGATGCACGGCGAGGCCGTGGCGGTGTGCAGGAATCCGCAGGTGCGAGTGGAGTTCGACAAGGGGCAGGAGATCGAACTGCGCCGGCACGGTGGCGGGGTGGAGCGTCTGCGGATCAGCCAGTGGGATGCGGTGCATGCCGAGGCCCTGTACGCGGCGTTCCCTGGCGAGGGCAGCGATCCGCAGTCCTGAACACTGCCGTGAGAGCCGGGGCGCGCACTGGGCCGGACCGCTCAGGCCGGTGGCCTGCTTCGTCTGCGCCCCCAGAGCCCTCCTTGTTGCCGCTCGGGCCGAAGGCCCGTGGCCAGGCACCGCGCAGCGGGTCCGGCCTTGGTGGCGCGCAGCGCCACAGGGTGTTGCCGGTACCGTACGTGCGGCGGCCGCACCCGGGGTCGGGGCAGCGCCAGATGCTCTCGCCGTCGACCGTCATGAGAACGGTCTCGGTCGAGCACTCCGGGCACGGCGGGGTGCTGGTCGTCGTCATCCCTGCCCTCCGGTCAGCCGCTCCACGGCGGCGGCGAGTTCGCCGCGCTCGGCGGCCTCGTCCGCCTCGGTCAGTCGTCGCAGGGCGTCCGCCACGGTGACCTTCGGGTCGACGCGGGCGGCCTCGGTGAGCGGCTGGTTCAGCGCCTCGTAGCCGGTGGTGTAGCCCTCGTGGTAGCGGCAGAGCCCGTCCGCCACTTCGTCGCAGGCCGGGCAGTTCTCCCAGTCGGCGGCGTCGTACGGCTCGATCTCCATGGGCACGTCGGCGGTGGCGGGCAGCTCCAGCGCGGCGTGCGGCCGGGCCACGCCGAGGACACGCTGAGATCAGTCCTAGGGCAGGGCGCGCACCTTCATGGCCTGCGAAGGCTTTTTCTTCCGGCCACGTCCGCTGAACCCCCTCCTGAGCGATCAAGGTTCGGGACGCCGTTCGAGGCCGGAAGAAAAGAACAAGCTCAGAACCACCCCCACACCCCAACTGACACCAGGGCTGAGTACTTGCTACGCGACCGGCGAGATGTGGAAATCGAATGACGCGAAGGGAACAGGGGCGCTACCGTCCGCGCATGGATCTTGAACCTGGTCAGGCCGTGCCCGCCGTTCCCGTTCCCCTCGATGTCGAGGTTCAGGTCGCCTATGACGCCTACCTGGCGGAGGAACCGGACTTGGTGCCGATGAGCCTTGAGAAGCTGTCGGTGATCCGCGCGGGGGTCGACGTCGCAGTGGCAGCGCTCGAGGACCTCAGCCATGGTGGACGCTTCGTCGTCTCCCAGCCTTCGGTGCCTGGACTGGACGACGCCCCCGAGATCCCGCTGCTCGTGTGCACGCCCTCCGGCGCGGCGCCCGCATCGCGGCCTGCGCTCTACTTCATCCACGGCGGCGGCTTCTACTGCAGCGATCACCGCATCGGGCTCGACCAGATACTCGACACGGCCGAGCAGCTCGGGGCCACGCTGATCTCGGTCGGCTACCGGCTTGCGCCCGAGCACCCCTACCCCGCCCAGATCAACGACGCGTACGCCGGCCTGCTGTGGGTCGTCGACCACGCGGACGAGCTCGGCATCGACCCCGAGCGCATCATCGTCACGGGCCCCAGCGCCGGCGGCGGCCTCAGCGCCGCGCTCGCCCTGTACGTACGCGACAAGGGCGGTCCCCGCCTGCTCGGCCAACTGCTGACTGCCCCCCTGCTCGACGACCGCAACGACAGCGCCTCGGCCCTGCAGATGGACGACGTCGAACTCTTCGACCGCAGCCACAACCGGTTCGCCTGGAGCTCGCTGCTCGGCGACGCCCAGGGCGGAGCTGACGTGCCGCAGTACGCCGCGCCCGCCCGCGCCGCCGACCTGACCGGCCTGCCGCCCACGTTCCTCGACGTCGGCTCCGCCGAGTGCCTGCGCGACGAGATCCTCGCCTACGCCGACCGGATCTGGCAGGCCGGCGGCAAAGCCGAGCTGCACGTGTGGCCCGGCGGAATCCACTCCTTCGACCGGAAAGCCCCCGAGGCGCGGATCAGCAAGGCCGCCGTCGCGGCACGCCGCAACTGGATCGAGCGCCTTCTCGCCACCAACTGACGGCCGAAATCAAGATCCGGACTGGCCCGGTGAACGCGTCAGGCTAGAGCTTCCGCTACCTGCCGGTGCCCCGCGCGGCGCCCGAACCAGGACGGCGCCCGCTGACCCTCCTCAGCTTGGTCTGTTTCTTCCGGCCTCGAACGGCGTCCCGAACGGGAGGGATTCGGTGAAGGTGGTGCCCGATGGTCGATACCGGCGCCGGGAGTCAGGCTGGTTAGATAGGCGTCGCGGTCGGCGTCAGCCAGGTGGGCGAGGCACGCTGTGGGGCCGGGGACGTGGATGCCGCGGCAACCGACGGGGTCGGCAGCAGGGTCTGCACCGTGTGTGCAGTGCGGCCAGGCTGGCGGTTCGGATGTGCCCATGTTGTGGCAGCTCCACGGTGTCCCGGTGTCACGGTGCCCGTGGGGACGCACCGGGGGCCGGGAACGGTTCAGATGGATGCTGTGAGAACCCCTCGCCGCCCTCTGGGCACCGGTCCCCGCCCCCACGCCCCCCTCACCCACGAGGGCCCCGTGGCAACCCCCATGTGCGCCCCTAAAGCTGGCGATCACTTTGGTCAGGATTTTTCAGCCACGCGCCTCAGTCAACTTGACCAAGATCCGCCCATCTACAGATCACTCTGAGGCGTCCTCTAGGCAGAGGCCTGGGTACTCCATCCAGGCGCGCTGAACAGAGAGTGGGACCACATGACCATGAAGCTCCATCGGGAAGCAGCGACGGTCACTTCGATACCTGGACCGGCTGGTACAGCTGCCGGATCCTGGAAGAGAGGTGCCATGGTGCTCGCATCGATGGCGCTCATGGCAGGAGGCGCGCTTGCAACGGCGAGTCCGGCCTCGGCAGCTACCGGTGGGTGCGCGGATGGCAACCTCTGCCTGTACGCCGGCACGCAGTTCAACGTGCCCAAGCTCACGACCGGGAAGACTTACGAGTGCTTCCAGCTCGCGCACTACCGACTGGACGGCAACCCCTACTACATCTATTCGTATGTGAACAACTCACCAGTGAAGGCCGATCTGTATTCGGGGACTTCAACCCTCGACGTCTTCGAGTACACGGGAACCATCGGCTCCGGGAAGTTCAGCAGCAACACGCAGCAGAACTTCAATGGTGCGGACCTCATCTGCACTGGCGGGCGGGCCCCCTACTGGAGCCAGGCGTAGGACTCTCCTGCTAACCATGCCTGTCGCCACGTCACGCAGATCTGCAAGTGAGCGTCGGGCACGGAAGAGCGGCAGCTCGGGCCCTTCAGTGGTGTCCGGGCTGCCGCGCATCACCCGAAAGTGGGTAACAGCCGACGTCCCTACCGACAGACCTGGAGCCCGTCTGCGCTGCCTGGCCGGGCACAGAGGGCTCGGTGGCTGAAGCAGCGGGGTAGGCGCCCAGGACGGCCGCGAGCCGCGAGCCCAGTGGCAGAACGGGGTCACGTCTCGGGGGCTTTCCGTCCGCTTCCAGGCCTGCTGGCCAGATTCCACGACTACCGCCTCGCTAAGGGCTGTCCCGTAAACCGTGCTGCTGCTGACGGTGACAGGGCGCAGGTGGAGAAGTCGGTGGCAGGCCGAGGCCCGGTAAGGGACGATCACGACGTACACGGCCCTGCTCTACCGGACGCGCCCGAACGCGTTGAACGGTGTTGTGCCCTGCTGACGTCGGATCGATGCTCTGCTTGGCGCTTTCCCCGCCGGGCTGGAGAGAACGCGTGTGTCGCTCGCTCTTGAAGATCGCTTGGCCATCATCGAACTGGTCTCGTTGCACGGTCCCCTCGTTGACGACGGAAGCCTTGACCGGTTGGACGAGCTGTTCACCACCGACGTGGTCTACGACCTCACCGGCTTCGGCCAGAAGCCGCTGTCCGGGGTGGCAGCCATCCGAGAAGCGGCATGGGCGCTGGGAGCGGCCAACCCTGTGGCCGGCCCCTGACCGTGCCACAGTGCCAACTGGATCGGGTTCGTCGTGGAGCGCACCTTCACCACCACAACTGCGGATCGTCTTGAAGCGAACACACCGCAACCGCTGGCCCCTTGTGCCCGGCGTCGTGCCACGCCCTCACCGTCTGCGCCAGAAGGTCCAGCGTCGGCACCAGGACAAGAACGCGCCCCTTGGGCACAAGACGCTTCGCCGACACCGCGGCCATAATCGTCTTCCCCGTGCCACACGCCGCGTGCACCTGCCCACGCAGACCGTCGACGAGGATACCGGCCGGCGGAATATCGAGGCCGCGTACGATAGAACTCACGGCCTCGATCTGGTGGTCGCGCAGTTTCACAGTCATGTATCGAAGCCTTCTTTTGCGAAAGAATTCGACGACTAATCCTGAAGGAACCCTCCGCGTGACGAGAGGGACGGGGATGTGGTGTCTGACCCCAAACACTACACAGCGCATCACTATGATGCATCATCTTCGCCACCTTCCCACACCCGGAAGCCGATGCAGTGGAACGTCACCCCCGAACACTCGGTTCGCCGACGCACCGTGGACACGGGTGAAACTCGGCCAGACGACCCATCCCCGCCTCCCCCAGAAACGCCAACTCCGATACCCGGTATGGACGTTGCAGGGCGGCAGTCGCGGGCAGTCGGTGCACAGGAGGGAGGACCTATGAGGCAACACTCCAGTCCGCGCACGCCGCCGTTATGGGCCAGGCCAGGCAACCGGTGGACACCGTGGGTTTTCTGGCCGCTGCTCTGCTGGAGCATCGCTTTACTGGTGTGGCGGCTGATCGACGGTGCCAGCGCGGTTCACATCGTGGTGACGGCCGGCCTGGCCCTGCTGTTCGGCTGCCTGTTGGCGGCCAACCGAGCTGCGAGGCGCAAACAGGACAGGCTCTGAACCACTGCCGATGTGACTGTGGCCTGGTCGGCCACAACACCCGGCCCTGCAGGCGTTGTGGCCGACCAGGCCACTCAAGCGGAAGAGAAGCAGACTCCTACCAGCCAGCCCGGCGAAGCCGGTTGGGCGGGAGCGCAGCGGACGTCCCGGCACCCGCGCTTGCGCGGGTGCCCACGATTCGCGCTTGCGCGAATCACCCTGCCCTGAATTTCGCTTGCGGAATTCCATACCCCCGCTTGCGGGGGAATTCGAATTGCGCTTGCGCAATTCGTCTCTTTATGCCCCGGCTTGCCGGGGCATAACCCGCTCCGCGGG
>NZ_JBICXC010000015.1:0-161638 GCF_043200075.1 Streptomyces sp. NPDC048481 | reverse complement strand
CCACCCCGTCCTGCGCGCCAAAGCCGACACCGCCTGGCACCTCCACGACCTCACCCGCCACCACCCCCTCACCCACTTCGTCCTCTACTCCTCCGCCGGCGGACTGGTGTCCGGAGCGGGCCAGGCCAACTACGCCGCCGCCAACACCTTCCTCGACGCGCTCGCCGCCCACCGGCAGGAGGCCGGACTGCCCGGCCAGTCCCTCGCCTGGGGACTGTGGGCCGAGGCCGACGGCATGGGCGGCACGCTGACGGCTGCCGACCTCACCCGACTCGAACTCGCCGGCAGCGCCGCCCTGTCCACCACCGAGGGCCTGGCCATGCTCGACGAGGCACTGACCCGCCCGGACGCCCTGCTCGTCCCACTCGCCCTGAATCTCACAGCCCTGCGAGCCGGCTACGACCAGCTGCCCGCCGTGCTCAAGGACCTCGTCGCCCCGCCGGCCCGGCAGTCCGACACCACCGGCGACGTCCCCGCCCCGGCCGACGCCGAGGAACCTCTCACCCGGCGGCTCGCCGCCCTCGAGCCCGAACAGCGGCCCGCCCTCGTCCTGGACCTCGTACGGCAGCACGTCGCCCACGTCCGGCACGACGACCCGGCCGCCATCGACCCCGAGACGCCGTTCACCGCCTTCGGCATGGACTCGCTCGCCGCGATCGAACTGCGCAACGGCCTCAGCGCCGCCATCGGAACCCGGCTGCCCGCCACCATGACCTTCGACTACCCGACCCCGGCCGACCTCGCCGGATTCCTGCTCGCCGAACTCGCCCCGGACGTCGAGGCCCTGGCCGCCGAGCACGCCGACGACGAGCTGCGCGCCAGGATCGCGGCCATCCCGCTGTCCGCCCTGCGCACCGCCGGACTCCTCGACGCCCTCCTCGGCCTCGGCGACCCCGGCCCCGCGACGCCGCGGCCCGGCCCCGCCGGGCAGACGGCCGCGACCACGCCCGACGCCACGAAGCCCGACGCCGCGCCGGACGACCCCGCCGAAGAACCCCCCGCCCCCGCCACCGCGCTGCGCGACATGAGCGTCGAGGAACTGCTGCTCGCCGCCCGGCGCAACCACAGCGGCTGACCGGATCCTGGCCCCCAAGCCCCACACCGCCCCCGGACGAGCTGGAGACACGAGCCATGACGACATCCCTGGCGCGACCCGCGCGGCGCGCCGACAGCCCCACCGCCCGCCGCCTGCCCACCGACGAACCGCTGCTGCACCGTGTGCTCACCCCCTACCGGGCCAAGCGGTGCGAATACCTCAAGACCGCCGACGTCATCGTCGACGGCAACCCCAACGACGGCGGACGGCTCGCCGCCGAATGCACCTTCGAGATCCCCGAGTCCTGCTACATCGACGACACCGGCCACTTCAACTCCGTCGAGTTCAACATCTGCTACAACCAGATGGCCTACTACCTCATCGCCAAGTCAGTCCAGGACGCGCTCACCGAGCCGTTCAACCAGTGGGGCATGGACGACTTCTGGCACCGCCAGCTCGGCGACATCCTCATCACCGACTTCTCCAGCTCCTTCCGCGTTCCCATGCGCGGCCGCTTCTTCGAAGGGTCCATGGAGATCGTCGACATCGTCGCCTGGGACGCCAACGACATCCGCGACGCCCTCGTCGTCGTCAAGACCTCCTGCCGCTACTACGACGAACACGGCGGCGACTCCAAGGGCGACGTCACCGCGGCCATCACCAACCCGCCGCCACTGAAGGGCTGACACCGGGCACCGCTCCGGCACCGACTCGCACGGCACCCCCGGGTCCCCCCTGCCACGAAGGAAGCCCATGACCGTCCCCGCTCCCCGCCCCGGCGAGACCCTCCTCGGCGCCACCCCCACCACCGCCACCCCCTCCACCGGCCACCGGTGCCCACACGGCGGACACGGCACCGGACCCGCCGCCACCCCGGCCGCCGCACCCCGCGCCTGGCCGCCCGCCGGCAGCGAACCCGTCGACATCCCCGAGCTCTACGACCGGCTCACCGCCCGCGGCATGGACTACGGCCCCGCCTTCCGCCTCCTGCACGCCGCATGGCGCCACGGCCCCGAGATCTACGCCGAAGTCCCGCTCGACGGCCCCGCCCCGCCCGCCACCGGCCTCCTCATGCACCCCGCCCTGCTCGACGCCGCACTCCACGCCGCCAGCATCCCCTTCCTCGACCGCGACGACGACGCCACCTACCTCCCCTTCGCCTGGCAGGGCGTCCGCGTGCACCGCCCCGGAGCAACCGCCCTGCGCATCCGCATCACCCCCACCGACGGCGACAACCTCACCCTGACCGCCACCGACACCGACGACCGGCCGGTCCTGTGCGCCCGCTCCCTCATGGTGCGCCCCGTCAGCCTCGAACAACTGCGCGGCACCGGCGCCTCCGGCGCACTGCTGCGCCCCGACTGGCAACCCCTCGCCGACGTACCGGCACGCCCCGCGGCCGACGAACCCTGGGCCTTCCTCGGCACCGACCACCTCGGCATCACCGGCGAACTCAAGGCCACCGGCAAATCCTTCGAGAACTACAGCTCCTTCCCCGCCCTCGACACCGCACTGCGCCGCGGCGCCCCCGTCCCCTCCGTCGTCCTCGTCAGCTGCGCCGACGGCGGAGAGGACGCCGACGAAGCACGAGCACAGGCCCAGCGCTGCCTCGTCCTCGTCCAGGAATGGCTCACCGACGACCGCCTCGCCGACTCCCGCCTCGTCTTCGTCACCCAGCAGGCCCAGTCCTGCGAACCGGGCGAAAGCATCACCAGCCTCGCCGCCTCCGTCGTCTGGGGACTCGTCCGCAGCAGCCAGACCGAACAGCCCGGCCGCTTCGCACTCGTCGACATCGACGAGGCCGACGGCTCACGCCGCGCCCTCGTCTCCGCGGTCTCCGCCCTCACCGGCCCCGACGCCGCCCACGCCCAGCTCGCCGTCCGCCGCGGCAGCCTGCTGCGCCTGCGCCTACAGCGCTCCCGCCCCGACGCCGCCACCCGGCCACGCCGTACCGAACGGGCCCACGGCACCGTCGTCCTGACCGGCGGCACCGGAGCCCTCGGCAGCGTCCTCGCCCGCCACCTCGCCGAACGCCACCGCGTGAGCCGCCTGCTGCTGCTCAGCCGCTCAGGACCGGACACCCCCGCCGCCAGCCGCCTCGTCACGGAACTGCGCGAACTCGGCGCCCACGCCACCGTCACCGCCTGCGACGTCGCCGACCCCGAAGCCCTCGGCCGGGCCCTCGCCGACCTGCCCCCCGAGCACCCGCCCACCACGCTCATCCACGCCGCAGGCGTCACCGACGACGGCGCCGTCGGCACCATGACCCCCCGGCGCCTCGCCCGCGTCATGCGCCCCAAGATCGACGCCGCGCTCGCCCTGCACCAGGTCGCCCAGACCCTGCCCGACGACTGCGAACTCGTCCTCTTCTCCTCCGTGAGCGGCATCGTCGGCGGCGCCGGCCAGGCCAACTACGCCGCGGCCAACACGTTCGTCGACGCCCTCGCCCTGCACCGCCGCTCCCACGGCCGGCACGCCGTCTCTCTCGCCTGGGGACTGTGGGACGAAGCCGGCATGGGCGAACGCCTTGCCGCCGCCGACCTCAAACGCATGGAACGCGCCGGCCTCTCCGCCCTGCGGGTGTCCGACGGACTCGCCCTCTTCGACGCCGCCCTCGGCCGCGACGACGCCGTCCTCGTCCCCGTCCAGCTGCACGAGCCCGCCCTGCGTGACCACTCCCCGCAGATCCCCGACGTCCTGCGCGACCTGTGCCCCCCGAAACGCCACGACCCCGCACGCTCCGCCCGCCAGACCACCCCCGCCGACGCCGACGAACTGCGCCGCACCCTCGCCGAACTGCCCGAGGCCGACCGCACCCACGCCCTCCAGCAGCTCATCCGCACCGAGGTCGCCGAAGTCCTCGCCTGCACGGGCCCCGACGCCGTCGCACCCGACGCCGAATTCTCCGCCATCGGCTTCGACTCACTGACCACCGTGGACCTCAACCGCCGCCTGGCCGCCCTGACCGGACTGCGGCTGCCCGCCACGCTCCTGTTCGACTACCGCACCCCGGCCGCCCTGGCCGTCCACCTGCTGCGGCTCACCCAGCAGGACTGAGCGCTCCGCCCCGCGGAGCAGACCGAGCGTTCCGCCACATGGTGCAGGGGCCCTTCGCACCGTCCTCTTGCCCCCGCCCCCGTCGCGGAGCGGAGGAGAACCCATGCGCGTCATCATCGTCGGCGGCGGCGTCATCGGACTGGCGACCGCCTGGCGCTGCGCCCAACGCGGCGCCGACGTCACCGTCATCGACCCGGAACCCGGCGGCAAGGCCTCCCACGTCGCCGCCGGACTGCTCCCGCCCTCCGGCGACATGCTCATCGGCGAGCCCGACTTCGCCCGCTTCGTCCTGCACTCCCGCGCCCTGTACCCCTCGTTCGCCGCCGAGGTCGCCCAGGCCGCCGGAACCCCGGTCGGCTTCCTGCGCAACGGCATCCTCGACGTCGCCTACGACGCACACGCCGCCGAAGGCCTGGACAGGCTGCGGCAGATGGCGGACGGCTTCGGCGTCCGGTACCGGATGCTCACCCCGGACGACTGCCACCGCCTCGAACCCCACCTCGCCGCCGAGGCGCACACCGGCATGCTGTCGCCCGACGACGGCTCCATCGACCCCCGCGCCCTCACCCGCGGCCTCACCGCGGCACTCCAGCACGCCGGCGGACACCTCGTGAGGGAACGCGCCGCACGGCTCCTCCTCGACACCGACACCCCGGCCGTGCGGCTCAGCGGCGGCGCCCTCCTGCACGCCGACCGGCTCGTCCTCGCCGCCGGCCCGTGGACCCACCTGCTGCCGGGCCTGCCCGACGGACTGGTCCCCGAGATCAAGCCGTACAAGGGCCAGGTGATACGCCTGCACGGCGACGCGACCGTCCACCACACCGTCCGCTGCGGCTACGAGGACCGCGCCGTCTACATCGCGCCGCGGACCGACGGCGAACTCGCCGTCGGCGCCACCTACGAGGACACCGGATACGACGAGCACGTCCGCGCCGAAGGAGTCGCGGACCTCCTCGAACGCGTACGCCGCGTCCTTCCGGCGGCCTCCCGCATGCACTTCGCCGGCGCCGACGCCGGACTGCGCCCCGGCTCCCCGGACGGCCGGCCGATCCTCGGACCGACGTCCCGCGACGACGTCCTGCTCGCCACCGGCCACCACCGCGTCGGCGTCCAGCTCACCCCCGCCACCGCCGAAGCGATGGCCGAGGCCGTCGTCACGGGCCGGCTGCCGCAGATCGCGCGCCCCTTCGGCGCGGACAGGTTCGCGTCCACCGTGCCCACCGCGGCCTGACCCGCCCGACTTTCGTCCCACGGCCCGGCCACCGGGCGCACGGCGAAGGCCCGGACCCCCGACGGGGGCCCGGGCCTTCGCCTTCGGCGCAGACGTCAGACGGCGGCCAGGGTGCCCGTGGCGTTCCGGGTCCAGCCCTCGTCGTCGGCGTCCCGGCTGTAGATCGTGATCGGACGGCGGCCGCAGTCGTCGACCGGCCCCGCCAGGAGGTGCAGCACCCTCTCCCGATCACCGGAGAGAGCCACCGGCGACTGGAACAACAACTCCTCGACCTCCTCACACCCCGTCCGCAGCCCGGCGTGCAGAGCGAGCTCCAGCAGAGCGGTGCCGGGCAGGAGGGTGGTGCCTGCGATGGTGTGGTCGGCGAGCCAGGGGTGGGTGTGGGTGGTGAGGGTGGTGGTGAACAGGTGGCTGCCGTCAGGGAGTTCGGTGGCGGTGGCGAGGAGGGGGTGTTCGGCGGAGTCGAGGCCGAGGTGTTGGGCTGTGGTCGTGGGCTGAGGGGTGAGCCAGTAGTGGGTGCGGGTGAAGGGGTACGTGGGCAGGGGGGCGGGGGGTGTGTCGGTGGTGGGCCAGGTGAGGCCGTGGAGGGTGGTGGTGTGGAGGGCGGCGAGGGCGTCGGCGAACGTCGCGTTGTGGTTGGTGCGGGGATTCTGCGTGGGGATGCAGGTGACGGATCCGGTGTCGTCGAGGGTGGTTCGGGTGAGGTGGGTGAGGGTGGTGTCGGGTCCGATTTCGAGGTAGGTGGTGACGCCGAGGTCGGTGAGGGTGGTGATGCCTTGGTGGTAGTGGACGGCGGTGCGGGCTTGGGTCGCCCAGTGGGCCGGGTCGGTGAGTTGCCCGGTAGCGGCGACCTGTCCCGTGGTGTTGGTGATGACGGCGATGGTCGGCGTGTGGTGGGTGAGTTGTTGGGCTGCTTCGGTGAGACGGGGGAGGAGGGGGTCGAGGTGGCGTGAGTGGAAGGCGCCGGACACGGTGAGGGTGCGGTGGGTGATGTCAGCGGCGTGGAGGTCTTCGGCGAGTGCGGTGAGTGCGTCGTGGGTGCCGGCGAGGGTGGTGTGGTGGGGGGAGTTGTGTCCGGCGACGTCGATCTCGGGGTGGCGGTTGAGGATCTGGTGGAGTTGCTCGGCTCCCGCGTTGGCGCTGATCATGCTTGTGTGGGTGGGGAGTTGTTGCATGAGGTGGGCGCGGGCGGCGACGAGGGTGACGGCGTCGTCGAGGGTGAGCACGCCGGCGGCGTGGGCGGCTGCGAGTTCGCCGATGGAATGCCCCATCAGGTAGTCGGGGGCCAGTCCGTGTTCGGTGAGGTAGGCGAACACCGCGGCCTCGAAGGCGAACAGCGCGGGCTGGGTGTACTGGGTGTGGTCGAGGAGCGCGGCGAGTTCGCTGCCGGGCTCGGCCCACATGACGTCCAACAGCGGCTGGTCGAGGTGGGTGTCGAAGCGCGCCGCGATGTCGGTGAGGAGGTGAGCGAACCGGGGGTGCGCCTCGGCGAGGGCGCGCCCCATACCCGCGTACTGCGAGCCCTGGCCGGTGAACAGCACCGCCAACTTGCCGGTCTGTGGGGTTCCGGTGGTGAGGCCGGGGTGGGTGTGTCCGGTGGCGAGGGCGCGGGTCTGGGTGAGGAGTTCCTCGCGGGTGTGGGCGTGCAGGACGGCGCGGTGGGTGTGGTGGTGGCGGCGGGCGAGGGCGTCGCCGATGGCGCTCGCGGTGAGTTCGGGGTGGGCGGCGGCATGATCGGCCAGACGCTCGGCCGCACGCACCAGCTCCTCTCCCGTCCGCCCCGACAGCACCCAGGTGATCGGCATCGGAGAACGTCCGACGAGTGCGAGAGCGTCGGCGAAGACGTCGATCTGGTCGGTGCGGGGGTTCTGCGTGGGGATGCAGGTGACGGATCCGGTGTCGTCGAGGGTGGTTCGGGTGAGGTGGGTGAGGGTGGTGTCGGGTCCGATTTCGAGGTAGGTGGTGACGCCCAGGTCGGCCAGGGTGGTGATGCCTTGGTGGTAGTGGACGGCGGTGCGGGCTTGGGTCGCCCAGTGGGCCGGGTCGGTGAGTTGCCCGGTAGCGGCGACCTGTCCCGTGGTGTTGGTGATGACGGCGATGGTCGGCGTGTGGTGGGTGAGCTGTTGGGCTGCTTCGGTGAGACGGGGGAGGAGGGGGTCGAGGTGGCGTGAGTGGAAGGCGCCGGACACGGTGAGGGTGCGGTGAGGAATCTCCGCGGCGTCCAGATCCTCAGCCAGTGCGGTGAGTGCGTCGTGGGTGCCGGCGAGGGTGGTGTGGTGGGGGGAGTTGTGTCCGGCGACGTCGATCTCGGGGTGGCGGTTGAGGATCTGGTGGAGTTGCTCGGCTCCCGCGTTGGCGCTGATCATGCTTGTGTGGGTGGGGAGTTGTTGCATGAGGTGGGCGCGGGTGGCGACGAGGGTGACGGCGTCGTCGAGGGTGAGCACGCCGGCGGCGTGGGCGGCTGCGAGTTCCCCGATGGAATGCCCCATCAGGTAGTCAGGGGCCAGGCCGTGTTCGGTGAGGTAGGCGAACACCGCGGCCTCGAAGGCGAACAGTGCGGGCTGGGTGTACTGGGTGTGGTCGAGGAGCGCGGCGAGTTCGCTGCCGGGCTCGGCCCACATGACGTCCAACAGCGGCTGGTCGAGGTGGGTGTCGAAGCGCGCCGCGATGTCGGTGAGGAGCTCGGCGAACCGCGGATGGGCCTCGGCGAGGGCGCGCCCCATGCCCACGTACTGCGAGCCCTGGCCGGTGAACAGCACCGCCAACTTGCCGCTCTGGAGCGGGGGTTCTTCGATGATGACGTGGGCGTTGGTGCCGCTGATGCCGAAGGAGGAGACGGCGGCGCGGCGGGCGCCGTCGCCGCCCGGCCAGGGGCGTCCCTCGGTGAGAAGGGTGAGGGGGGTGTCGTCCCAGTCGATGTGGGCGGTGGGTTCGTCGGCGTGGAGGGTGGCGGGCAGTTGCTGGTGGTGCAGTGCTTGGACCATTTTGATGATGCCGCCGACGCCGGCGGCGGCCTGGGTGTGTCCGATGTTGCTCTTGAGGCTGCCGAGCCAGAGGGGCCGGTCGGCGGGGCGCTCGGTGCCGTAGGCCTGGTGGAGGGCCTGGACTTCGATGGGGTCGCCGAGGGTGGTGCCGGTGCCGTGGGCTTCGATGGCGTCGACGTCGGCGGGGTCGAGTCCGGCGGCGGTCAGTGCCTGTCCGATGACGCGTTGTTGTGCCGGGCCGTTGGGTGCGGTGAGGCCGTTGGAGGCGCCGTCCTGATTGACGGCTGAGCCGCGGACCACGGCCAGGACCGGGTGATTGTTGCGTCGGGCGTCGGAGAGGCGTTCGAGGAGGAGGAGTCCTGCGCCTTCGGCCCAGCCGGTGCCGTCGGCGTGGGCGGAGAAGGCTTTGCAGCGGCCGTCGGCGGAAAGGCCCTGCTGGCGGCTGAACTCCACGAACATGCCGGGCGACGACATGACGGTGACACCGCCCGCCAGGACCATGCCGCACTCGCCCGAACGCAGTGCCTGAACCGCCTGGTGCAGGGCGACCAGGGACGAGGAGCAGGCCGTGTCGACCGTCACCGCCGGTCCTGACAGACCGAATGTGTAGGCCATGCGCCCAGATATGACGCTCGGGGTGACCCCCGTGAGGAGATGCCCGGCCGTGTCGGACGAGGCGTCCGCGAGCCGGGGCCCGTAGTCGAGCCCGGTGGCTCCCACGAACACGCCGGTGTCGCTGCCCTGGAGGGCCGTCGGATCGATGCCCGCGCGCTCGAACGCCTCGACGGCCAGTTCCAGCGTCAACCGCTGCTGAGGGTCCATCGACAGGGCCTCACGGGGGCTGATGCCGAAGTGGGCGGGGTCGAACTCGGCCGCGGTGTACAGGAAGCCGCCGTGGCGGGTGGTCGAGGTGCCGGTGTGGTCGGGGTCGGGGTGGTAGAGCCGGTCGAGGTCCCAGCCGCGGTCGGTCGGGAAGTCGCCGATGGCGTCCGTGCCGTCCGCGACCAGCCGCCACAGGTCGTCGGGCGAGGTGACGCCGCCGGGGTACCGGCAGGCCATCGACACCACCACGACCGGATCGTCCTCAAGGGCGGACCGGACGGCTCCCGCCTTACGGGCCTCGCCCTGGTCCTTGTCCCGGGCCACCGACGGCGTGGATCCGGCGCGTCTATCGGTGAGGTGCCGGGCGAGTGCGTTCGGGGTGGGATGGTCGAAGAGCACGGTACTGGGCAGCTCGATGCCGGTCTCGGCCTGTACGGCGTCGCGCAGCTCCACCGCTCCGGTCGAGTCGAGTCCGAGGTCCCGGAAGGTGAGATCCGCCCCGACGTCCGTGGCGGCGGCGTGGCCGAGGACGACCGCCGCGGCGCGACGTACGACCTCCAGCAGGTCGCCGGCTCCCACAGCGAGACGCGCCCTGGCCCCCTTCACGCCCGTCAGGCTTTCGACGCCCGCGCCCGCGCCTTCGGAAGCGGTCTGCACGGCGTCCGGGATGCCCGCGTCGCCCGTGACGTCCTCCGCACGGGTGGGCGTTCCCCCCGGAGCCACCTCCCCTTCGGGCTCCGGCCAGTAGCGGGCCCGGTCGAACACGTACCCCGGAAGCGTGACTCGGGCCGGACTCATACCTGCGAACACCGGTGCCCAGGCGACGACTTCGCCCGCCTCGTAGCGGTCGACCAGTCGGCGTACGTCCGGGGGAACCTGCGGGTGAGCCGTCCGCCGGCCCCGCGCCACAGCGTCCAGAGCGGCGGTCAGAGCCTCGCGGTCGGCGGCGAGGACGACGGCGCGGTGTGCGAAGTCCTCGCGCGTGGTCGCCAGCGAGAAGGCCACGTCCACCAGGTCGAGTTGTTCGGCTGCCGGACCCGGTTCCAGTGCTGCGTGCAGGCGTTCGGCCTGGGCGCGCAGCGCGGTCTCCGTGCGCGCCGACAGCGGGAAGGGAAGCGCCGAAGCGAGGGGCGCGGGCGTAGGCGCGGGTGCGGGCGTGGACCGCAGTGGTACGGCGGGGGACGCCTGCCCACGGGAGGCCGGAGCCGGGGCCTCGCTCACCACCAGGTGGCAGTTGGTGCCGCCCATGCCGAACGAGCTCACGCCGGCTATGAGCGGGCCGTCCGGATCCGGCCAGGACGTGAAGGAGCGCTGCACGCGCAGGCCGAGGGCCTCCAGGTCGATGGCCGGGTTCGGCGTGTCGAAGTTCAGGCTGGCCGGGAGGCGCCGGTGGCGGATGCTCAGCACCGTCTTGATGAGCCCGGCGATCCCGGACGCGGCCTCCAGGTGGCCGATGTTGGTCTTGACCGAGCCGACGTGCAGGGGGGTTTCGCGCAGGCCCGCCCCGAAGGCCGTGCCCAGCGCGGCCGCCTCGACGGGGTCGCCCACCCGGGTACCCGTGCCGTGGAGTTCGACATACTGCACCTCGGTCGCGGAGACGCCGGCGCAGGCGTGGGCGCGCCGCAGCACGGCGGCCTGCGCGTCGGGACTGGGGACCGTCAGGCCCTCCGTCGCGCCGTCGTTGTTGACCGCGCCGCCGCGGATCACGGCGTGGACGCGGTCGCCGTCCACCATCGCGTCGGAAAGGCGTTTGAGCAGGACGACACCGCCGCCCTCACCCCGGACGAACCCGTTGGCACGCGCGTCGAAGGTGTAGCACCGTCCGTCCGGAGACAGCCCGCCGAAGCTCTCGACGACCGTGGTGGCCGCCGGGTCGAGCAGCAGGTTCACACCGCCCGCGACGGCCAGCCCGGCCGCACCGGCGCGCAGGCTGTCGCAGGCCAGCTGGACCGCCACGAGGGACGAGGCCTGGGCCGCGTCGACGACCATGCTCGGACCCTGGAGGCCGAGTGCGTACGAGACGCGGTTGGCGATGAGTCCGCGCCGGGTGCCGGCGAGGGTGTGGCGGGTGACGGAGCCGGGGGCGACACGGTGCATGACGGTGCCGAAGTCGTCGGCGAACGAGCCGACGAAGACCCCGGTCGAGGTGTCCCGCAGGTCGGTCGGACGGATGGCCGCGTCCTCGAGGACCTGCCAGCTCAGTTCGAGGATGAGCCGCTGCTGGGGATCCATCGTGACGGCTTCCCGGGGGGATATGCCGAAGAAGGCCGGGTCGAAGGTGTCGATGGATTCCAGGAAGCCGCCGTGACGCGACGGGCCGTCCTCGGGCGGCGGCGCGATGCCGGCCAGCTCGGCACGGCCGGTCGGCAGCGTGGCGACGGCGTCGGCGCCGGTGCGGAGGAGCCTCCAGAAGGAGGCCAGGTCGGGAGCGCCCGGGAAGCGGCACGCCATGCCGATGATGGCGATGTCGACCGGTGCGGACTGCGTGGCGTAGGTGTGCTGTGGCTCCATGGCGCCTGGGCGGCCTTCCTGCGCGGAATCCGGCCGGCTGGACCTGGCGCCTGCGGATCACGGCGCTCTCGGACTGCCCTGCCCGATGGACGAGTGTCGTGCCGAGTTCAGGGCCGATCCTGGTCGATGGCCTGCCGGGTCACCACCCGTAGGCACCCCTAGGGCGTGTGTCGGAAGTAGCGTCGTCTGCCCGAAGGGCAGGCCGGGCGGCGTCCGGCGCGTGCCGGGCGGCGTCCGGCAGACGGGACTTTCGAAACACGCCCTGGGCCCACGGCCCCGAGCCGGGCCGGTCGCTCACCCGGTGACGGCCGTGCAGGCGGCGGCTCGACTGGCATGACGTCCGTGTGCACGCAGGCTCGTTCGCGCATGACGTCCGTGCGCGCGGGGGCTCCGTCGTGTTACAGCGGGCCTGCGCGCGGAAGCGCCTCGGCGTCGTGCCCGACCGTGCCCGCGGAAGCCCGCCAGCCCGGTATCCCCGGGCCGTGCACGCGGATCCGCCGTGTACTTACGGCCCTTCGTACAGGGGGTACGCACCACGGGCACGGACCGGCGGAGTTCACCGGGCCGGATCGGCTCGGCGGCCTGTCGGGTCCGTGACCGTGGTGCGACGCGCGTAGCGCTGGTTCAGGCTGCCGTGGCCCGCAGTTTGACGGGCAGGTCCTCACGGCTTCGGACCTTCATCTTCTTGTACACGCGGGTCAGATGCTGCTCGACGGTGCTCACGGTCACGAACAGCTCCTGGGCGATCTCCCGGTTGGTGAGACCGCGTGCGGCCAGCGTGGCCACGCGCTGCTCCGACTTGCTCAGCTTGTCGAAGTCGTGCTCGATCTTCACCGGCCACTCGGCGGTCGGCTCCAGCGGCGGGGCGGCCACCATCAGGGCCTCGGGCATTGTGTCCGCGTTGCACACCTTGGCCATCCGGCGCGCCCGGAGACCCGCGGTGCGGGCCTTGTCCTTGTCGCCGATGGCGCGGTGCGCCGAGCTGAGATCGGCGAGGCAGCGCACCAACTCGTAGCGGTCGCCGCCGGCCTGGAGGAGCTGCATGGACTTGTCGAGGATCGTCAGACGTTCCTTGAAGTCGCGGGTGGCGGCCAGTGCGCGCAGAGCCATGCCGCGGGAGCGCGTGCTGGCGAAGCCGCGCATGGCCAGCTGCGCCTCGAGGAGCCCGGCCGCCTTCTCCTTCTGGTCCAGCGACAGCCAGGCCTCGGCCGCGCCGACTCGCCACGGCACCAGCACGGGTGTGTCCATGTCCCACTGCTGCGCCTGCTTGCCGCAGGTCAGGAAGTCGGCGAGGGCCGCGTACGGTCGGCCGCCCGCCAGGTGGTGCCGGCCGCGGGCGTAGAGGTAGTGCAGCCCGGAACGGGTCTGGAAGAGTGCGGGAGCGGCCGCGGTAGCGAAGCACTGCGCGGCCTTGTCGTGGTTGCCGATCGAGGTGTGCGCCTCGGCGAGGGTGGCCAGCGCCAGCCAGCCGTGGGTGTCCAGGGAGCGGTTCGTCGTCGGGGCCAGTGCCGCCGTGCTGTGCTCGACAGCGACGTCGAGTTCGCCGCGGCGCAGCGCGATCATGGCGAGCAGGCCCCGCAGCACAGCGGTCCAGCCGGGGAGTTCGCTCTCCGCCGCGCTCGTTAGAAAACGATTCGCTGTCCGTTGCGCGGAGTCCAGCGACGAGGAGTAGATGAGCGTGAGCACGGCGGGCACCACGCAGGCCCGGACGGACGCGTCGAACAGGCTCCCGGTCTGCAGCGACTGCTCGGCCTGGGCCGCGATGTAGGCGTCGCCGTTGCCGGTCAGCACGGAGAGCAGGGACTGGTGTGCCTGGAGCCTGGCGCGGACGGCGGGCGACGCGTCGGCGGTCAGGGCCGCGGCCGCCGGCCGTGACCTGGCGGCCGCCGAGGCTCCGGCGGGGCGCTGCACCCCGGGGAAGCTGGACGCGATCTGCAGTTCGGTCACCTGCATCTCGACGCAGATGTCGGGCCGGTCGACGTCGGCACGCCGCACGATGCTGTCGATGACCTCGACGGCGTCGTGCACCTGGGCGTTCCACAGCATGGCCTGGGCGACCGGAAGGGCGGTGTCCGGGGCCATCAGGCCGGTGAGGATCGAGGTCTTGAGCGACTGGTAGCGCGCGAGGGCCCCGCCGAGTTCGACCATCGCGCAGATCTCCGCCAGTTGGGCCTTGATCTCGTACCGCGTCCTGTCGTCGGTGCAGGAGGCGTCGGCCAGCTTCAGACAGCGGATGCCGAGGTCCATCTGACCGGCGGCGAGCGCGTGGCGTGCCGCGTCGCGCAGCACGGGCAGGCCCCATGTGTCCTGGACGGGGCCGGCCGCGAGGAGATGGAAGGCGATGGCCTCGGGCGGTGCGCCGTGGGCGTGCAGCAGGCGGGCGGCACGGTGGTGCATCTCGATCATGGTGGCGCTCGGGATGGTGCTCAGCACGATCTCCCGGACCCGCTTGTGCCGGAAGGCGCCCCCGACCAGCAGTCCGCTGGCCTGGAGCCGGCGCAGCGCGGTGCGTATGAGGCCGAGGGGCGCCTCGCACAACTCGCTCAGCTGGTATTCGTCGCAATTCTCCCCGAGCAGCGCCACTCCCTGCGCGACGAGGCGGGCCAGAGCGCCCATACGGTGCAGGCAAACCTGAACGGCCCTCTGGAAGGCGTCACCCGCGAACGGGCCGCAATCGGAACCCGGAAGTTCGCTATCTTTTACGGCGGCCTTTACCTGGCTGTCCTCCATGAGCGCGGATACCAGCAAGGGATTTCCGCCGGTGAGTTCGTGGTAGTGACTCGCCAGTTCCACCGCGATCGGATCAGGGCTCCTCTCGGCGATCATCCGGGCGACCGCGTCGGAATTCAGGAGTGCCAGGGAAACGCTGCAGACGTGGGTCTCGTAGAGCATCTCCTGGAGAATGGGAGAGGTGGCCTCCACGGTCGCGTCCCATGACACGAATACCGAGAGGGGAAGGGCGAGCGGCGCGAAGCGCGCCGTGAGGAGGCGCAGGCAGCGGATGGAGAGCGGGTCGGCGTGGTGGATGTCGTCGACGACCAGGACGACGGGACCGGGCTTCGTGAGGGCGGCGACGGCGGACTGCGCCAGCTGCGCGACGAACGACCAGACCGAGGTGTGGCCCGGAGCGCCGTGCCCGTTCAGGGGGGTTTCGGGGTTAGTCTGCGCTAAGAGTTGCTGGACGACGGAGAAGGGCTCGTTGCGCTCCTCCGGCAGCGCGCAGGTGCTGAACACCGTTGCGCCTGCGGCGCGACTCCGGTCGGCCAGGGCCCGCAGGAGGGTGCTCTTGCCGACACCGGTGGGCCCGTTCACCACGGCCAGGGTGCCGACACCTTTGGCGACCCGTTCCAGCAGGAGATCGATCTCTGTTCTCGCATTGCTGTGACCCAACAGGTTTATCACGAAACCTCGCTTTCACGTAGTGGCGCGGGCCCTCGACGAAGGGTTCCGGCGCACACTCGGCCTGCCGCTCACGTTTTCCCAGATACCGCGGGATTTGCCAGTGGATCTACCGCGTGACTACCGCGTATCCTGTACGCAGCTACATAGCGTGGTCAACAACTTTCTCGAACGTTTGCCCAATCTTGGGGCCCGGGGCCAACGCGAAACCGTCCTCGGGGACGGGGTGGATGGCGTGAGGGAGCGCGAGGTGGCCTGCGGCGACGGCAGTACGTGGCCCTTGCATCGCATGCGATGGCAAGGCGACTCGTAATCGAATCCGCGACGGTTCCGTGTCCATTCACCGGACAGGCCCGCGGCCCGGCCCCCGAACCTCCGTCAGCTCGAGGCGGGACCCCGGTCGAGTGCGCCGGGGGCTGGGTCGCCGAGCAGGGGGTCGCGGGAGGCCGCCCGGGACTTTCACTTCGCAACGCGCGGGCGATGGCGCGCGCCTCGATTCCGGCCTGGCGAAGGGCCTCCGTGAGGGGATCGGTGTATCCGGTGAAGTAGAGGCGTGGTGCCGCGTGATGCCTCTGTTCCTCCACGGCGGTGGGCTGCCCGGCCTCGTCGATCACTCCCAGGGCGCCGACCAGGTCGCGCGGGTCGGACCGGTACCCCGTGGGGCGATGACCGTGTCGGGGCGCAGCCGGGTCGTCGTCGGCCAGGACGACGTCGGGGCCGTCGAACGCCTCGACGGCCGATACCGGCTCGACCCGGCCGGACCGGACGGCGTCCACGAAGCCGTGGTCGAGCACCGGGTTGACCGTTTCGCGGACGTTGCGCGTGTACAGGCCGGTGCGGGGGCGGGGCAGTCCACGAGCCGTGCGCCCCGCAGGCCATCTGGGGCCGGCCCTCGCGGGGGCCGGCCTCGCCTACGGCGGCTTCGGGCTCCTGCTCGGCTCCCTCGTCCGCGGTGAGCTGGAAGGCCCTCTTCCTCATCATCATGCTCAGCCTGGTCGACACCGGGCTGCAAATCCCGTCTTCAACCGTTCACGTCCCTCCGCCGGAGCGCAGTGAACGCCCGCTTCACCGCAGCGGATACGCGGCCGCGTCAAAGGGCTTCTGAGCTGCCGGCCGTCGTTCCCGACTCGCACCGGTGTGCCGCTTCGCGGGCGATGTCGGTGTAGGCCCGGAAGAGGGTCGGGCCGGTTTCGCCGGGGTCGCGTTCGTTCAGGGCCGCCCAGCATCGGGCGACGAGTTCCCGGGCCTCGGCGCCGGGCCAGGGCCGGGGCAGCAGCTCGGGTGGCAGCAGCGGGTCGGGCGTCATGGCCCGGGTGAGCTCGGCGGCCAGCTCGACGGCGATGGTGAGGAGCGCGGCCGGGGACAGCCCGGCCGGACCCGTGAGCCGGTCGAGCCGGGTCCGGGCGATCCGGCCGAGCCGGTGGTAGCGGTCGGCCGTCTCCTCCAGGGGCCACAGGGCGCGGGTGAGTTCCTCGGGCTCTCGGACGTCGCCCCGGCGCAGGTCCGTCGTGGTGAGGAGGGTGAGCACGCCATCGGCGCCGACGCGGCGGGCGGCGTCCTCGACATGCGGTTCCCACGCGTTGGCGCAGACGTACAGCCCGCCCTGGAGCGGCGCGCCGCCGAGGTGGACGAGCGTCTCGCGCAAGACGTCGCGAGCGGTGCGCGCGGACTCGGGCACCGCGAAGGCCGCCAGGTGCCAGACGCCGTCCCAGGGGGCGAGTCCGGCGTCCTGGCGGAACGCGTGCCGCAGGAACTCCGGATGGGGGGCCAAGGCGTGTGCGGTCTCCTCGGTGGCGTGCAGCAGCGCTTTGCGGCCGCGGCCTTCTTGGGTGAACCGGCCTTCGGCGACCAGGCGTTTGACGCACAGCCGCACCTGCTGGTCGCTCATGCCCAGGGATCCCGCGACGGCGTACAGCTCGTCGGCGCCGACCGTGCCGTCCTCGCGGATCAGTGCGTGGACGAGCATGCGGGTGGGAACCTCGACGGCCTCCGTCCCGGCGCTCACGGTGCTCCCGTGCCTTTCGCCCCGACGGGGCGGCGCATGGTGGTCACCGCACCGAATCCCATCAGTCCGCGCAGGTAGGGAGTGTGCTCGGTGCGCACGGCGGTGAAGCCGCGTCGCTCGTAGAGGGCCCTGGCGCGCGGATTGACGTCGATCACGTCCAGTCTGATCTCCCGGCAGTCCCGCTCCGCCGCGACTTCGGCCACCTCCGCGAGGAGCAGGCTCCCGACGCCGCGGCCGCGCAGGTCCACGTGCACGGCGATGCCGTCCATGACGAGCTGCCCGCGAGCGGGGCGGCGTTCGAACAGGGCGAGGAGCAGGAGCCGGTGCAGTCCCCGGAGCCGTCCGTACGCGCGCAGCACGGCAGAGGCCGAACCCCCGGTGAGGCCCCGGCCGCCGAGCTGGTAGCCGGCGAGCCCGACCAGCCTCCCGTCGAGGAGTGCGCACACCGCGCGATCGGCGTTCAGGTGGGCGGCGATGAAGGGCACCGCCTTGTCAGGCGGGTTCAGAGCGGGGCCCAGTTTGCGACCGAAGGCGGCCCAGTACAGCTCGGCCGCCTGCCGCTCGGCACCGGCCGGAACGCCCCGCCGGATCACCACCCGCCCCGCGCCCGCATCCGCCATGTCCAGCCCCAGTCCCATCCGTGCCCCCTCGTCGCTGTCACCGCCGCCGTCGCCGTCGCTCCGACAGCCCTCGACCTGAAAACTATCATCTTCTCTACGACCGTTTCTGTGATGATAGTTTCCATGTCAGATTCCATGTGTCCCAAGAACCGGTTCCGACGGCGCGGGCTCGGCGTCGTCGTGTGGTCACTAGTCACCGTCCTGGTCGTGGCCGCCGGGCTGGTCGGAGTGGTGCTGTGGCAGAACTCCTACGACATGAACGAGCAGCGAGTCACGATCCGCCACGGCGGTCACACCCTCCACGGGGTGCTGGCCACTCCCCGGGACGGGCGTGAGCGTCACGGCCTGATCGTGTACGTCCATGGCGACGGCCCCGTCGACGCCACCCACGACGACGGCTACAAACCCATGTGGGAGGCGAACGCCGAGGCCGGATACGCCTCCCTGTCCTGGGACAAGCCCGGCGTCGCGGGCGCACCCGGCGAGTGGCTCGACCAGTCCATGGACGACCGGGCCGACGAGGCGGCCGCCGCCGTCGCCTGGGCGCGCACCCGCCCGGACATCGACGGCGACCGGATCGGACTCTGGGGCGCCAGCCAAGCGGGCTGGGTCCTGCCGAAGATCGCCGCCAGGACGCCGGTGAGCTTCGTCGTCGCGGTCTCACCCGCGGTCAACTGGCTCCGGCAGGGCCGCTACAACCTCCTGGCCGAACTGCGCGCCGAGGGCGCGTCGGCGGCCCGCACCAAGGCCGAGGTGGCCAGGAGCGACGCCACCCGCCAACTCCTGGACCGGCACGCGACCTTCGAGGAGTACGTGAAGGCCGTGCGCGGCGACACGCGCGGAATGACCGCCGACCGCTGGGGCTTCATCTCCAGGAACTACACCGCGGACGCCACGCAAGACCTGCGCGCGCTGCGCGGCGTGCCGGTGCTCCTGGCCCTCGCGGGCCATGACGTCAACGTGGACACCGCCGACACGGAACGCACCTACCGCAGGGTGCTGGACGCAGACGGCGAACTGGCGGTCAGGCATTACCCGGAGGCGACGCACTCGCTGCTCAAGCAGTCCGTCGAGCAGTCGGACCTGAAGATCACCCTCACCGCGCTCTTCGCCCCGCGCTCGCTCTTCGCGGACGGATTCCTGGACGACCAACGCCGGTTCCTCGACGGTCTCGACCGGGCCGGCACGGTCGGCTCGCCGCTTCCGCACCGGTGACGTCGGCGCCATCGCAGGAGGCGTCCCGGAGAGCGAAGCCGCACCGCCCGCCCCAGCGGCATCATGACTAGGGTCACGTCGCATGACCGACGCCGAGATCGTGATCACCGCAGACCTGGTCCGCAGCCTGCTTCGTGAGCAGCATCCAGATCTTGCGGGGGAGCCCGTCCGTGAGGTGGCGGGCGGCTGGGGCAACCAGATGTGGCGTCTGGGGGACGAGTTGGCCGTACGCATGCAACGCATGGACCCCACCCCGGAACTCCAGTTCAAGGAACGGCGGTGGCTGCCGGAGCTGGCTCCGCGCCTCCCGCTCCCGGTGCCGCTGCCGGTGCGGTGCGGGGAACCGTCCGAGCGCTTCCCCAAGCACTGGACCGTCATGACATGGGTTCACGGTGAGCCGCTCGATCACGCGTCGATCAGCCGCGGCGACCACGCGGCCGGCGCGCTGGCGGGCTTCCTTCGGGCGCTGCACGAGGAGGCGCCCGCCGAGGCGCCGACGGCTACGGACCGCGGTGGCCATCCGAAGGACTGCGCGGACGGCTTCGAGACGTTCCTGCGTGCCGTCGTCCCGGACGAGGTCGCCCCCGACGTCCGGGTCGTCTGGGACGAGGCCGTCGCGGCCGGCGCGTGGGAGGGCCCGCCCGTCTGGGTGCACGGCGACCTCCATCCCGCGAACGTCGTCGTCGCGGACGGAACGCTCTCGGGCATCGTCGACTTCGGCGCCCTGTTCGCCGGCGACCCGGCGTGGGACCTCGCCGCCGCGTGGTTGCTGCTGCCCCCGAGAACGGCATCACGGTTCTTCGACCTGTACGAGCGGGCGGACGACGCGACGATCCGCCGCGCCCGAGGACTGGCCGCGATGAAGAGCCTGTTCCTGATGCTCATGGGTCAGAACGGAGACCGAGGCCTTCCCGGCGGCAAGCCGCACTGGGGACCAGTGGGCCGGGCCGCGCTTGATCGCGTACTGAACGGCCTCTGACGCCCGCTCCCTTGGCTCCGCGCGATGCGGATAGCCAGACGAGCAGCCAGAGTCGCGGTCCTGGACCCGTCGGGGGCGGTCTTCATGTTCCGGTACGACAACAAGGAGGTCGGCCTCCACTGGGCGATGCCCGGGGGCGGGCTGGAGCCCGGGTAGCGGGCGGGTCGGCGGCAGCTGGTCGCCGGACGGGCCGGGGAGCGGTTCCGGCGGGTGAGGTGACCTCAGGCGGGCAGGCGCCACTCCCTGGTCTCCGACGTCGGCTGCCGGTCGCCGGTGTCCTTGATGCTGGTCGGTGTTCCGTCCGGAGCGAACGGGTGGCGGAAGGTGAAGGCGTGCGGTGCGGAGCCGTGCCGGTGGAGATGCTCCAGCCGGGCGACCGCGTCCCGCCAGACGGGCGTCACGCCGTCGGTGACCCACCAGGACACGTAAGCGGGGCGCCCCGTTTTCTCGAACCAGTCGTGCCGCCTGTTGAGCGACTCACGGTGTGTGCGGGTGTAGACGGCGTCGAAGGCGGGGCGCACGTCGGTCCACAGGGAGAGGGTGGCGGCCAGTGCGGTGGTTTCCGCGGTGCGCCCCTTGTCGTACCAGGCGGGTACGGCGAACTCTCCCCATGCGCCCCAGTCCGCGTCGAAGAGCGTGCCCCGGTCGCCCTCTGACGCTTCGGCGTGAGCGAGGTATCCGGGATGCCGGCCGATCTGCTCGTAGACGGCCGCGCCCACTTCGTAGAACTCGTGGGTGAGGGGAGAGGGGTCGGCGAGGGGCGCCTTCAGGACGCCGAAGGTGTACAGCGCAAGACGGGGCATGTGTCTCTCCCTGGTCGGGGGCTCCCGGCGCGGAACCGGTGCGGGGGCGGCGCGGCGGCCGAAGGACGGTGACGGCGGCGGGCGAGCGGCGGTGGGCTGACGGGCTCGTCGCGTCGGAGTGGCGGGCTGGAGCAACTCGGCCGCGATCGTTGTCGATCGGCGAGGACCAGGTGAAGGTAGCTGTTCATGCGGGCGCTGTCGAAGTTGCGTTTTCCCCGTTCAAGTGGCCTTGCACTGGGAAGGGTTCAGCGTTCGGCGGTCGGCGTGCCGGGTCGGGGCCCGCCGGCGCCGCCGCGCCGCCGGCCCCCGCCTCGGGGTGGGTCAGTCGTCGAGCGCGAGATAGCCGGGGGACGGATGCGCCAGCTCGGGACGGTCGACCGTGTACTGAGCGCCGTGGATGGACAGCATCGCCCAGTGCCATGCCTCGTCGTGGAAGACCAGCCCGCGAAACGACGTCTCGGCCGGTTCGTACGGGTAGTGCTCCAGAGCGGCCTGACTCGCCTCCTGCGGGGTCAGCCCGCCGTGATGCTCCATCACCCATGCGTAGGCACGCCGTTCGGATTGCAGGTAGTCGACGTACTCGGCTTCGTCCCAGGTCACAGCTGAAGGGTAGACGGGCCGCCGGAGAGGGCGGCGGGCCGCCGCAGCGACGCGGACGGCTCCGGCGGTGCCTCGAGGACCTCACGGGGTTGCGGTGAGCGGGGTACGGTCGTGGTTGTCATGATCAGGGAAGAAGGGGGTTTCCGAGGTATGAGCGGGACAGTGACGGCGGTCAGCAGCAACCGGGAGTACTCGTTCACCAAGCCGAACCGGGACAGCGTCAGACTGCTCGCCGGCCTCGGCGTGGAGGGGGACGTGCACGCCGGTGTGACGGTCAAGCACCGCTCGCGCGTGGCGCAGGACCCCACCCAGCCGAACCTGCGCCAGGTCCACCTCATCCACGAGGAACTCTTCGCCGAGGTCGGCGAGGACGGGTTCACCGTGGCGCCCGGCGAACTCGGGGAGAACATCACCACGCGCGGCCTCGACCTGCTCGGCCTGCCGGTCGGCACACTGCTGCGCATCGGCGACTCCGCGGTCCTGGAAGTCACCGGCCTGCGCAACCCCTGCCTGCAGATCGACGCCTTCCGGGAGGGGCTGCTGAAGCGGGTCGTCGGCCGGGACGAGGCGGGCAACGTCGTGCGCAAGGCCGGAATCATGAGCATCGTGAGGGAAGGCGGCGTGGTGCGCCCCGGTGACACCATCGAAACGGAACTTCCCGAGGGTCCGCACCGTCCCCTGGACCGCGTCTGACCGGCTCCTTCCCGTCCACGGCGTGAGTCCGCCCGGCCGCGGGAGACCGGCGCCCGGAGGGCGGAGCGCCGGCAGCCGGCCCGACCGCCCCCGCCGTGCGTCCCTGCCCGTCCGGGGCCGCGGCGCGGGTCCGGGCCCCCGTGCGCGTCCGCGCCGTGCACGGGACCCGCCTGTCGCGCGGATTCCGTCGCGATCGGGTACCCAGGAACGGTGAGCAAGGATGCGAGCGACTCCTTCGTGCATGTCCGGGGCGCGGGCGAGAACAACCTGCGCAACGTCGACGTTCCGCGGGACGCGATGGTCGCCTTCACCGGCGTCTCCGGTTCGGGCAAGTCCTCGCTCGCGTTCGGCACGCTGTACGCGGAGGCCCAGCGCCGCTATTTCGAGTCCGTGGCACCGTACGCCCGAAGGCTGCTGCAACAGGTCGGCGCACCGCACGTGCAGGAGATCACCGGACTGCCGCCCGCCGTGGCCCTTCAGCAGCGACGCGGGTCGCCCAGCTCGCGCTCGACGGTCGGCACCCTCACCACGTTGTCCAATCTGCTGCGCATGCTGTACTCCCGCGCCGGCACGTACCCGCCGCGGGCCGCACGGCTGGAGGCCGAGTCGTTCTCACCCAACACCGCGGCCGGCGCCTGCCCCGAGTGCCACGGACTGGGCGTCGTGCACGACGTCGCCGAGGACCTGCTCGTCCCGGACCCGTCGCTGAGCATCCGCGAGGGGGCGATCGCCGCCTGGCCGGGCGCCTGGCAGGGCGCCAACCTGCGCAGCGTCGTGAACGGCCTGGGGATCGACATCGACCGACCGTGGCGCAGGCTCCGGAAGAAGGACCGGGACTGGCTGCTGTACACCGATGAGCAGCCCTCCGTGTACATCGAGCCGGAGGAGGACCGCGTCGACTACGGCTACCAGGGCAAGTTCTGGAGCGCCCGCAAACACGTGATGCACGTGCTCGCCGATTCGAAGAGCGAGAAGATGCGCGAGCGGGCGCTCCGCTTCGTCAGGAGTGTGCCCTGCCCCGAGTGCCATGGCAGCGGACTGCGTCCCGAGGCGCTCGCCGTGACCTTCGCGGGACGCTCCATCGCCGAGGTCAACGCGATGCCGCTCACCGACGTCGTGGCACTCCTGCGGCCCGTGGCGGGGCGGCCCGAGGCCGACGCCGCCACGTCGAGCGCCCGCTCCGGGGAGACGACCGAGGTCGCGGTGCGGATCTGCGGCGATCTGGTCGCCCGGATCGACGTCCTGCTCGACCTGGGCCTCGGATATCTCAGCCTCGGGCGCCGCTCGACCACCCTGTCACCCGGCGAGGCGCAACGCCTCAGGATCGCCACCCAGCTGCGCTCGGGACTGTTCGGCGTCGTGTACGTCCTCGACGAACCCTCCGCGGGCCTGCACCCGGCCGACGCGAAGCCGCTGCTGGACGTGCTGGAGCGGCTCAAGGCCGCCGGCAACTCGCTGTTCGTCGTCGAGCACGACATGGACGTCGTCCGGCGGGCGGACTGGGTGGTCGACATCGGCCCCGGCGCGGGCGAGGGCGGCGGGCGCGTGCTGTACAGCGGCCCGGTCGCCGGTCTGGAGCGGGTCCGTGACTCGGCGACGAGCCGGTACCTGTTCGGGCGCGCCCGGCCGCTCGACCACAGCCCGCGCACACCGCAGGGCTGGCTGCGCCTGCGCGGCGTCTCCCGCCACAATCTGCACGACGTGTCCGTCGACGTGCCGCTGTGCGTGCTGACGGCGGTCACGGGCGTTTCCGGGTCCGGAAAGTCCACACTGGTGACGCAGGTGCTCGCCGAGGTCGTCCGCGGCCACCTCGGGCTCGTTCCCGAGGAGCCCGACGAGGCGCACCTGGAGGTCGACGTCCAGGACGCGTCGGGGGTCGAGTCGTTCGACCGGCTGGTCCGGGTCGACCAGCGGCCCATCGGCCGCACGCCCCGGTCCAACCTGGCCACGTACACGGGCATGTTCGACGCGGTCCGCAGGCTGTACGCGGCGACGGACGAGGCCCGCAGGCGCGGCTACCCGGCCGGGCGGTTCTCCTTCAACGTGCCCGAAGGGCGGTGCGAGACCTGCCAGGGCGAGGGATTCGTCGCGGTGGAACTGCTGTTCCTGCCCGGCACCTACGCGCCGTGCCCGACCTGCGAAGGCGCCCGGTACAACGCCGAGACGCTGGAAGTCACCCACCGCGGTAAGAACATCGCGGACGTGCTGGCGCTGTCCGTCGGCGCCGCCGCCGAGTTCCTGTCGGACCTCCCGGCCGCCTCCCGCAGCCTGGAGACCTTGCGGGAGGTGGGCCTGGGGTACCTGCGGCTGGGCCAGCCCGCGACGGAACTCAGCGGCGGGGAGGCGCAACGCATCAAACTGGCCACCGAACTCCAGCGGGCCCGCCGCGGGCACGCCCTCTACCTGCTCGACGAGCCGACGGCGGGACTGCACCCCTCGGACATCGCGCTGCTGCTGCGGCAACTGCACCGGCTCGTCGACGCCGGCAACACCGTCGTCCTCGTGGAGCACGACCTGGACACGATCGCCACCGCCGACTGGGTCGTCGACCTCGGCCCCGGCGGCGGCGACGCGGGCGGGCGGGTGATCGCCGCGGGCCCGCCGGCCAAGGTGGCGAAGGCCCGCCGCAGCGCCACCGCGCCCTACCTCGCGACCCGCCTCGCCCGCTCCTGACGACGGCGCGAGGCGACGGCGTCCATGGGGCCGCCCCCGGCCCCGGCCCTCGTGACCGGGGGAGAGGGCAGCCTGTGCGGCACGGTTGTCGGGGACCGTGCCGCACAGGCGGTCAGCGGGTTCCGGCCGCCGTCTCGCGCCGGCGGGCGCGGTCGGGCGCCGGGCGCAGGACGCGGGCGCCCACGGCGGTGGTCACGCACAGCACCGTCAGCAGGGCGAAGGCGCGGTCGAGGGCGACGACGCGGGTCAGCCAGCCGATCACGGCGGGGCCCGCGAGCATGCCGACGTAGCCGAGTCCGGCGACGCGGGAGACGTTGGTCCCGGCGGCGGACGGGTCCGTGTGTCCGGCCGCGCTGAACAGCTGCGGGACGCACCCGGACAGGCCCAGGCCGAACAGCGCCCAGCCGGCGAACACCGCAGGCGTCCACGGGATGAAGATCACCAGGGTGATGCCGGCGGCGGCCATGGCCGCGCCGTACCGCAGGATCGCCAGGGAGCCGAACCGGGCGGCGACACGGTCGGCGAGCAGCCGGCCGACGGTCATGGCCGCGGCGAAGGTGCCGTACGCGAAGGCGGCCGTGCCGGCGGACGCGCCCAGAATGTCCTCCATGTGCAGGGCGCTCCAGTCGTTGGCGGCGCCTTCGCACAGCATCACCATCAGTGCCAGGACCGCCAGCAGCCAGACCCGGCCCGTGCCGCCGGCGACCTCGGCGGCCGGTGACGTCCCGCCCCCGGACGCGGGGTCCGGGCTCTCGGCGGCGGGCGCGGACGGCAGCAAGGAGCGTGCCGCGGTCAGGGCGACCGCCACACCCAGCGCTGCCGTGGCGGCCATGGTCAGGACCGGGTTCAGCCTTGCGCTCGCCGCGCCCGCTCCCGCGAGAGCGGCGAGGACGCCGCCGACGGAGAACGTGGCGTGGAAGCCGGACATGACGGGGCGGCCGTAGGCCTTCTCCACGTGTACGGCGTGGGCGTTCATGCTCACGTCCAGGCAGCCGTTGCACAGCCCGAAGACCAGGAGCGCGGCGGCCAGCGTCCACGGTCCGTGGGCGAGGCCGGGCAGGATCAGGGCCGCCCCGCACAGGACGCCGCCGGCGGGCACCACGGTGCGGGCGCCGAGGCGATCGGTCAGGGGACCCGCGACCTGCATGCCCACCAGGGCCCCGAGTCCGAGTACCACCAGCAGACCGCCGAGGGTGGCGTGGCTGACGCCCACGCGGTCCTCGACGGCGGGGATGTGCACCACCCAGGTGCCCAGCAGGGTGCCGTTGAGGACGAAGTAGACGTAGGTCGCCGCGCGGGCGGCTCGCAGGGAACGTTCCATGCTCCCACCGTAACGAACATAAAGAATGTTTTAAACCCAAGCTTGCGAACATGATGAGTGTTCGTTGTCTGGTGGTGTTCAATCGCGGTATGAGCAACGCAGACCGGCACGGGCTGATCGCGAAGGTCGTCAGGGACGCCGGAGGCGCCACCGTCCAGGAACTGGCCGAGTTGACCGGCGCCTCGGAGATGACGATCCGGCGCGACCTCGACGCCCTCGCCGCCCAGGGCGTCCTCGAACGCGTCCGCGGCGGCGCGCGCACCCTGCTGCTCCGCGGCGAGGAGCCCCCCTTCGCGCTGCGCGCCCGCGAGGGGACCGACGTCAAACGCAGGATCGCCGCCGCCGTCTGCGCACTGATCGCCGACGGCGAGAGCGTCCTGCTGGACAGCGGCACCACCTGTCTGGAGGTCGCCCGCCTCCTGCGCGAGCGGCCCGTCACCGTGATGCCCCTGTCCCTCCAGGCCATCCACCTGCTCGGCGAGACGCCCGGACCGGCCACCCTGGTCGTGCCCGGCGGGCAGCCCCGCGCCGCCGAAGGGGCCCTCACCGGGCCGCTCACCCTCGCCTCCCTGGCGGCCCTGCGCTTCGACACCGCCGTCATCGGCTGCTGCGGGCTGACCGCGGCGGACGGCCTGACCGCCTACGACCTCGACGACGCCGCCGTGAAGAAGGCCGCCATCGCCTCCTCCCGCCGGATCGTCGCCGCCGCCGACGGCAGCAAACTCGGCCACACCGCCTACGCCCACGTCGGCCCCGCCGCCCTCGTGCACACCCTCGTCACGGACGCCACCGCGTCCGCCGAGGAGGTCACCGCGATCGAAGACGGCGGCACCGTCGTCCGCACCGTGTGACACCGCGCCCGTACGCCTGCACGACCGCGCGGAGGCGGCGGCAGCCCGGTGGTCCCAGCACCACCCCCACGCACACCGTCTGGCCGCACTGTCCTTTCCCGGCGTGTGCGCCAGAGTCGTGAGGGCCGGCGGGACACCGCCGGCGGACGCGGCAGCAGGAGGGGGAGCAACATGTCCGAAGCACCAGGCGGGGCACGTCGCGGAATGGTCCGCAGGGGGTTCCTGACCGGGGCCGCCGCGGTGACGGGCGCGGCGCTGACGGGCACGGCCCCCGCCGGCCCGGCACACGCGGCCGCGGCGGCGCCCGCGAACGACGCCGGCAGCGGCCCCCTGGCGTTCACCCACGTCACCGTGATCGACGGATCGGGAGCACCCCCGGCCCCCGGCATGACGGTCGTCGTCGAGGGCGGCCGTGTCACAGCGGTCGCCCCGAGCGCCCGCACCCGGCTCCGCCCGGGCACCCGCACGGTCGACCTGACCGGCAAGTACCTGATCCCGGGACTGATCGAGGCGCACACCCACAGCGACGGCCCGGAGGCGGTGGTCCCGCCCCTGTACGCCCTCGCCGGCGTCACCACCGTCCGGGAGATGAGGGGCGAGCCGGTCCACCACGAGTGGCGCGAGAAGATCCGCAGGGGAGCACTGCTCGGCCCCCGCTGGGTGGTCGGCAGCCCCATCGTCGACGGCGCGCCCTCTCTGTGGGCGGCCGACGTGGGCCCCACCGTCGAGGTACGCGACGCGGCCGAGGCCCGGCGTGCCGTACGGCGGGTCAAGCGCGAGGGCGCGGACTTCGTCAAGGTGTACTCCCGGCTGTCCCGCGAGGCCTACTTCGCCATCGCGGACGAGGCCCGGCGCCAGGGCATCCCCCACCTCGGGCACTGCCCCGACACCGTCGGGATCGCCGAGGCGAGCGCCTGCGGCCACCGCAGCGTCGAGCACCTGCACGCACTGCTCCTGGCGACCTCGCGCCACGAGGAGGAGATTCGGCGCGGCCTGGCCGCCGTGCGCATCGACCCGCGCGACCCCAGCAGCCTGTCCCGCTACCACAGCTGGTTCCAGCAGGTGCACCCCCTCGAATGGCGGGCGGTGCAGGGCTACGACCGGGACCGAGCGGACGCCCTGTTCCGGACTCTGGCCGCCCACGGGACCGCCGTCGTCCCCACGCTCAGCGTGCACCGCACACTCGAACTGCCCGACGCCGTGCCCTCCCGGGCCGAGGAGTGGAAGTACCTCCCCGCCTGGCAGGTGGAGAGCTGGCCCGACCAACTCGCGGCCCTGACGGGCGGACGCACCCCCGGGCAGCAAGAGCGGATCCACCGGATCTTCGCCCACCGGCTGCGGCTGGTCGGCGAGTTGCACGGCGCGGGCGTGCGGCTGGACGCGGGCACCGACACCGGCACGGGCTACCTCGTCCCGGGCTTCGCCCTCCACGACGAACTGGCCCTGCTCGTGGCGGCAGGCCTCACCCCGGCCGAGGCCCTGCGCGCGGCCACGCGGGACGCGGCCCGCACCCTCGGGCTGCCCGCCGTCGGCACCGTGGCCCGCGGACACGCCGCCGATCTGCTCGTCCTCGACGCCGACCCGCTGCACGACATCCGCAACACCCGCCGCATCCACGGCGTCGTCGTCGACGGCAGGTGGATCCCGCCCCAGGAACGCCACCGGCTGCTCGCGGCCGTGGAGGCGGCCGCCGCACAGACCCCGCCGCCCGAGGCGGGGGCGGCCCTGCGGGGATGCGGCTGCGGCGGACACCCCTGACGACCCCCGCCCCCGGGGGGCACGGGCTACCGGACGAGCTTCCAGTCCTGCGAGCCGTCCGTTGCCGCGCTCTGCAAGGTGAGCGGCGCCCCCGCGGTCGCGCCGGTCAGATACAGGCTCGTGTTCTTGACGGCCTGGAGCCTGTAGTAGCCGTCGGAGCCCTTGACCAGGGTCCAGCTGCCCGTCGCGCTGTCGTCGACCCACTGGCCGATGCGCTGCCCGGCCGTGGCGGCGCCCGTCCAGATCGCGGCGGCGCGACCGCCCGACCTGTTCAGCAGGGTCGTCCCCCCGTTCGGCTCGGTCACCACGTGCCACTGCTGGGTGTCGGGGTCGGCCGCCGCACCGGCGTCCTCCAGGACCACGTCCGGCGTGTTCCCGTTGCCGAGGTTGGCGTCATTGCTCTTGTTGCCGGTGCCGATCACCTGGCCGGTCCTGCGGTTGACCAGCCGGAAGTAGTCGCCGGCCGAGTCGCCGAGGTCGACCTCCGCGAAGGCGATCGTGGACGTGCCCTGGTTGTTGAGGATCGCGACGCGGCCGGTGCCGTCGACGTACTGGAGGTTGCGGCTGTAGCCGGCCGGGGACGTCGTCTGGTACTCCGTCCACACGCCGTCGCCGCGTCCGCTGTCGTCCACCCAGACGCTGCCGCTGCCGGCCGCGTTGTAGACCAGGCGCCCGTCGGGCAGCGCGATCAGCACCGGACTGCCGCCGCCCGTGAGGGGACGGGACCCGGCGACGACCGGCAGCGATCCGACCGACATGCCCGTCTGGCTGCCCTTGAAGAACGTCAGCGGGTCGTCGGCGACGACGTAGCGGGTGTCGGCTCCGCCGCCCCAGTACTCGAAGGTGAGCATCCACCGGCCGTCGGCCGTGGGGACGACGTTGGTCATGCCCGGCCGGCCGCCGCCGATCTCGGTCTTGCCGCCGCCCACGTCCTGGACGGACCCGGAGACGTCGACGACGGGGTCGCTCCAGCCGCTGCTCTTTCCGTCCCAGGTCCGGTGTACGAGGATCTGGCCGTGCGAGTCGTTGGCCGGGTCCTTCCTGGGCACGCCGGTGACCGGGTCGAAGCCGGTGTAGTCGTTCTCGTCGGAGTAGTAGCAGACCAGCTTGCCCTTGTAGACCATCAGGTACGGCTCCCAGAGGGGGTCCACCTGACGGTTCTCGTTGGCGGCTGCGATGTTCTGCCCGACCGCGCCCGCGCTGCCGCCCTGCCAGCCGGCGGTCGCCACCACGTTGACGACCTTCCAGCTCCTGCCGTCGTCCGTGCTGGAGTACAGGGCGATGGCCAGGTCGCTGCGGTCCCCGTCGTTGGACGGGGTCCAGTTCGGGTCGGCGGCCTTGTGCTCCTTGTAGTAGGCGTCGTCACCGGAGACGACACTCGCCAGCAGCAGCGTGCCGGCCTTCAGGCCGCCGACCTTCTGAGGCAGGACGTACAGGTACGGGTTGGTCCAGTTGCTCGTGTACCTGGCGTATGCGGGGTCCTTGGAGAGGTAGGCCGGCGCCTTCACCTCCGACAGCGGCTGCCAGCTCGTCCCGTCGTCGTCGCTCTTGTAGACGGGGAGGGTCTGCCCGGCCGCGCTGCCCGACGACGCCACGACCGTCGACTTCTCGAACGCGGCGACCAGCCGCCCGCTCGGGAGCTGGGCCGACTTCGGATAGACCGCGCAGTTGCCCCGCCCCTTCAGGCACGGTTCACCGCCCAGCCGGTACACGGTCCCGCCCGTGGGGTTGTACGCCTGCGCGCCGGCCATGGAACCGGCCAGCAGGGCCGCTGCCGCGAGGGAACTGCCCAGCGCCTTCGCTGTGGTACTTCTCTTCACTGCCCCTCCTTCGGGGAAATCACGGTGTTGCGGTGATCAGCACACGGACGTCCCAGGGGCCGAGGTCCAGCGGTGAACCGGCGGGAACGGACGTGCCGTCCAGAACGTCGGCGAGATCGGCCGGCACGCGCACGCGTGCGGCCTCCCAGCTCCAGTTGTGGACGATGTGGACCCGACGGCCGTCGGGTGAGGCGCCGGTCGCCGCGGTGACCGGCTCGGGAAGGTCCTGCCAGCCGTGGGACGCGGCGGGCGCCAGCCACTCGGCGAGCGCCCGGGCCAGGTCGCGGCCCGGTGCCGTGCCTACGGTGGTGACCCGGCCCGCGCCGTGCCGGCGCGTGGTGACGGCCGGCCAGCGGCCGAAGTGCGGGTGGTCGTACCCGGCGAGCACCTCGGCGTCGGTGACGTCCAGACACTCGATCCAGTGCGTCGCGGCGGCGGTGGCCGCAAGCCGCAGCGGGCCGCCGGGCACGCCGTGCACGGGGACCTCCTGGTGGAGGTTGCTGAACTCGTCGTACGCGACCCCCGCGGCCTCGGCGAGCCGGCCGGGGGCCGGGGTGAGCCGGGCCCGGGCCTCGTGGTCGGCGTAACCGGTGCGGGGTCCGAGGACGAGATGGCCGCCCGCGTGGGCGTAGGCCGCCAGCCGGTCGAGGGTGACGTCGTCGACGACGTACAGGGCCGGCGCGATGAGGACGGGGTGGCGCCGTACCGCCTCCTCAGGGGGCAGGTCCCCGAGCTGCCGCGCATGGACGATCCGCACCTGGCGGCGCGCGTCGAAGGCGCCGCGGTAGAAGGGGTCGAAGAGGCGGTGGTAGGCGGCGGCGTCCGGTTCGCCGTCGGGGGTCGCGAGCGGCGGGTACTTCTGCATCAGCCACTTGCTCGGCGTCGAGTACACCATCGTGATGTCGGCGTCCGGTTCGAGACCGGCGACCAAAGCGCCCGCCTTCTCGAACTCCACGCCCAGCCGCGCCACTTCGGCGTACGTACGGCCCGGCCGCCCGCTGTGCGGGAGGACACCGCCCCAGTACGTCTCCGCGCCGAAACGCAGGGTCTGCCACTGCCAGTACTCGACCATCCGCGCGCCGCGCGCCACGTGCGCCCAGGCGGCCTGACGCCACTGGCCGTCGTAGCCGGGCCGGTTGTCCCACGGGAAGCCGATGCTCTGGGCGTTGGTCTCGGTGACGAGGAAGGGCTCCTGCCGGGAGGAGAACATCCAGTCCGCGGTCTGGTACATCGACCACACCCCGGTGGTCTTCCACTTCTGCTCGTGGGCGTCGGGGGTGGGGTCGGGGAGCGCGAGGCCGAGACGTGTTCGGTGTGCCCGGCGCGACCGGTGTGCCCGGCGCCCAGGCTCCACGCGGGTTCCTCAGCGGGCGCCCACGGTACGCAGGGCGTGGGCGGGACGGCCGGCGGCTCTGCGCGTCAGCCACTCCTGGTAGACGGGCGCCTGCCGGGCCGCCTCCCAGTAGGCCCACTCCAACGACGGGAACCCGGTGTCGAGTTCATCGGCCGTCCGGGCCGCCAGGAGCAGCCGCACCCCGATCGGGTCACCGTGCAGGGGCCGGATGACGAGGTCGGACCGGGGCGGCAGCGCCGTCGGCTGGCTGACGGTGACCACCTCGCCGATGGCGGCCTGGAAGTAGGCGGTCAGGTAGTCGCCGTGCAGCACGTCCGGCTCGATGCCGGCGGCACGCAGCACCCGGTACACCCCGTCCCATTCGCCGTCGACGGTGGCGTCCACCATCCAGCGGTCGTGCGCGAGATCCGCGAGCCGCACCTCGCGCCGCGCGGCCGCGGGGTGGTCGGCGGCCATGGTCACGAACTGCGGCTCGCGCTGCATGAGGATCCGCACGCACAACCCGCTGGGCACGGACAGCGGGCTGCCCTCGACCTCGTGCACGAACGCCAGGTCGAGTCTGCCTTCGGCCACCTGGCGGAGCAGGGCGTTCGCGGACGCGGCCATCTGAAGGCTGGGTTCGACCGAGGGCATGCGGGCGCGCAGCCGTCTGAGCCAGCCGGGGACCGCCCGGCTGGCGGTGGCGCCGATGCGCAGCCGTGGACCGCAGGCCGCGCGGGCGGCCGCGGCGCGGGTCTGGGTCACGATCGCGGCGAGTTCGGCGACGAGCGGGCGGGCACGGCTCACCACGACGTGGCCCAGGGGCGTGGGGCGGCTGCCGGTGCCGTCGCGGATGAAGAGCCGGCAGTCCAGCAGTTGCTCGATGCGGCGCAGCTGTGTGCTCAACGAGGGCTGGCTCATGCCCAGTTCACGAGCAGCCTTGTGCAGGCTGCCGGTGTCGGCGATGGCGCACAGCACACGGAGGTGCCTCACCTCGAGCTCCATGCGCGGAGCGTAAAGGCTTGGCCTGATAGCGCGCCAGATGTTCAAACGCGAATGAAACAACACGAGTTGCCCGATAGCCGTGGGCTATCGCCTGTTGCCATCATCCGCCGGGACGCGTCACTGTCCCACACTCGGGTCGACCCACCGTTCACCACCCCACACGAACGAGTAGGAGCCCCCCACATGACGTCCACCCCTGCGTCCCCGACGACCGCGAAGACGTCCAGAAGGCTGCTGGCCATCGGCCTGGGCGTGACGTTCGCGGCGCTCGGCAGCGCGGTTCCGGCGAGCGCCCGGACCGCCGCCCCCGCCGCCACCGTCTCCTCCTCCGCCGCCGTCGGTGCCGGCTACACCGGTTCGGCGCGGGAGGCGGCCGAGAACAAGGCGTTCTTCGAGGCCGTGCTCGCCTCGGTCGCGAAGAAGCAGGCGGCCGACCCCGGCCTGCGGTCGGTGACCGTGTACTACAACGCCTCCCAGGCCCCGTCCTTCCGCTCCCAGATATCGAGCGCCGCCTCGGTCTGGAACAGCTCGGTGAGCAACGTGAAGCTCCAGTCCACCACGGGCAGCGCGGACTTCTCCTACTACGAGGGCAACGACTCCCGCGGATCGTACGCTTCGACCAACGGGCACGGCCGTGGCTACATCTTCCTCGACTACGCCCAGAACCGGCAGTACGACTCCGTCCGCGTCGCGGCACACGAGACCGGCCACGTGCTGGGACTGCCCGACCACTACAGCGGTCCCTGCAGCGAGCTGATGTCCGGCGGCGGCCCCGGAACGTCCTGCACGAACCGCTACCCCAACTCGACCGAGCGGGCGCGCGTGAACCAGCTGTGGGCCAACGGGCTCGCCAAGGCCCTCGACAAGCTGAACAAGGTCCGCTGACGGGCTGAGCACCCGAGGACTCCCGTCCCGCGCCGGAGCGGGCCGTGCCACCGACGGCACGGCCCGCTCCGGCGCGTCCCGAGGTCAGGAACCGCCCGACCCGTATCTACGTGCAGGTAGAGGGAGCGCCCCGGACGCCGTGCCGCCGTGCCATGCCATGGCATGCCCGAAGCAGACGGGGCCGCAGCGGCCGATGGACGGATGTGAGTACGGAATCCATGGATGAACACCAGGACGACGTAGCGGAGTTCGCGCTCCTGCTGACGCGTCTGAAGAAGCGTGCGGACCGCAGCTACGCGGTGCTGGCCCGCAGTCTCGGCATCACCGCCTCGACACTGCACCGCTACTGCACCGGGGAGGCGGTCCCCCCGGACTTCACGGGGATCGGCCGGTTCGCCGCCCTCTGCCGGGCCACCCCCGGCGAACGCGCCGAGCTGCACCGCCGGTGGATCCTGGCGACCGCGGCACGGCAGCGTTCACGACCGTCCGGCGCCCGGAGGGTACCGGCGTCCGGAGGCGACCCCTGCTCCGCGGCGGCGATGGCATCCTCGAGTCGGAGCGGTCCGGCGGACGAGGCACGCGAACCGGGTGGAAGCCCCGTGCCCACGGCGAGGCAGCCGTCCACCTCACGCCCGGAGACGTCCTCGCTGTCCATTCCGTGCCCGGAGCCATCCTTGCTGTCCATTGCGCGCCCGGAGGCGGCCTCGCCGGGCGATCCGGGTCCGCGCCCCGGACGCCGTCGGCGACGGCCCGGGCGAGCCATGGCACTGGCGTTGTCCCTCGCCGTCGCCCTCGGCTCCCTCACGGCGTCCGCCGCCGCCCCCGCGTCCGACGGCGCCGAGCCGTCGGCTTCCGCCCGCGTCGCCCTGCCGGAGACCTCGGCACCGGTCACGCGGAGCGGCGGCGACCGGGGGGAGGAGAGCGGCGGCAGCGGGCCGGAAGGCCGAGCGACCGCCGATCCGGTCCCGCCGTCGCCGTCCGCCCGCCTCACCGCGCCGGAACCCTCCGCGCCGGTCACCCACGGCGCCGACGGCGGGCAGGGGAAGGGGAGGAGCGCCGGCACGACCGCGCTGTCGCCCCCGCTCACCTGGACCGCCGACTCCCACATCTGGGGGGAGCTCGCGTGCGACCACGACTACGTGATCGCCAAGCCGCCGCAGCGGGTTCCGCCACCGCCGCACCCCGCGGACGCCGGGGCGTGGGCCGCCTCCCAGGGCGCCGTGCACGGGCGTGACACCAATGTGCGGATCACGGTGCAGGGACGCGGCTCCGACGCGGTCGCCCTGGAGGCGCTGCGTGTGCGTGTGGTCGAGCGGACCGTCCCCTCCGGCCGGCCCGGAGCCGCCGCCTATTCCATGGCCGACGGCTGCGGCGCCACCCTTCAGCCCCGCTACTTCTCCGTGGACCTCGACGCGCACAGCCCCCTGCCCCGTGCCATGCCCGCGGGCCGCCCGGACTCCCCGAGCTTCGCGGTCGACTTCCCCTACCGCGTCTCCTTGCGCCAGCCGGAAGTTCTGCTGGTGGTCGCGGACGCCGAGTCGTGCACCTGCGACTGGTACCTCGAACTCGACTGGTCCTCGCAGGGCCGCAGCGGCACGGTGCGCATCGACGACCACGGTCGCCCGTTTCGCACCACCACCGTCGAGGGCCTGCCTCACTACACGTATCGCAGGCCCGGCGGCTGGGTCCCCATGCCCACGGCCGACGGCGACGCGGGGACGGACGGCTGACGCCTGACGTGGGCCGCGTCCGACGGCCGGGAGATGCGGCGCCCGCGGTCCACGCGTCCCGGAACGGCGTCCCAGGGACAACCGTTTCCCCAGGTCAACAGGGGTGGGACGATCCCTTCGTCCCGGCCTCGGCGGCAACTGTGGCCCGGGGCCGCCGCGGTCCTGGAGTCTGTGGACGTCGCACCGGGCCGGTCGGCACGATCGCCGGGCCGGCAGGGCGGAGCGACCTCTGCGTCCGTTCACCGGGACACCTCCGCCATGGGGCCGTGTCCGGCGCCTCGCACCACGCTCCGTCCCGCGACGCAGGGTTCACCCAGGTTCGTCTTCAGACAAGGAAGTCACCACATGAACAGCAGCACTCCCGCTCGCCGTCGTCCGGGCCGCCGCGTGGCCGTCGCCGCCGGTCTCGTCCTGGCCCTCGGACTGGGCGCGGCGGCGCAGGCCTCGGCCGCCGCACCGAATTCCGTCGGCGCCGAAGCCCGCGTCTCGTCCCCGTCCACCGCGTTCTCGGACTCGGACGCCTCGCTGTCGGGCCGGCAGATGATCCGGGTGCTGAAGTCCCTGCTGCCCAAGGGCGCGAAGATCTCCGACCAGCAGAGCCAGGAAGGCTACGGCGCGCTGGTCTGGGACGACGGCCGCGGCAAGAGCCTGATCGGGGTGAACGCCCAGGAGGACATGGGCGACGTCCTCGAAGGGCGGATGGGCTGTGACGTCGGCCAGTACATCGAGTGCCAGGCCCTGACCCTGGCCGACGGCACGCAGGTGAAGCGGGCCAAGCGGGCTTCGGAGAAGGGCGGTTCCGCCGTGGTGTGGCTGGTCGACACCCTCCACCCCGACGGCCGCCGGGTCATCGTCCAGGAGGTGAACTCCTACGCCGAGAGCGGCCCGGTGACGCGACCGCAGCCCCCGCTCTCGCTCAACCGCCTCCAGGCCATCGCGCTCGACCCCCGCTGGGCGGGCTGAGCCGACCGCTGTCCGGAGACGACGGTCCGGGCAGGACGGACCACTGACCGCCGCACCTTCCTCGGACGGTGCGGCGGTCGGTGGCGGCGCGGGCGTACGGTCGGCCGGGGATCCGGCAGACGATCCGTGTCCCGGCGCTCGCCCAGCCGGATCGCGAGACGTCCTCAAGCACTCCCCGCGCTCAGGCGGGCGACAGCCCAGGGCAGGACCTCCTTGGCCACGGCAAGGCTGAACGGCCGCGCCAGCGAGCACAGTTCGGCGCAGGCCGCAGGACCGAGCGTGAGGTAGGGGAGGGCGGCCAGCCTGTCCGTGGTGTGCTCGATCTCCGCCCTGCGCCGCGTACCGTCCTCGGACAGCGCCAAGTGCGGCCCGTCGTCGAGCCATCCCTCCTCACGCAGGCGCCGCACGGCCTCGTCCCACTGCTGCGGCGACCATGCACGCGAGTCGCGCAGCACCCCCGCGTCGACGTCGCCCGCGGCGGCATGCGTGACGAGGGACTCGATCCCGCTCAGTCCGGCGGTCAGCAGCGCCCCCACGTGACCGTCGCCACGGAACTCCCGCAGGAGGGTCTGCGCGTGCCAGAGCACGAGGTGCGGCGCCGTCGGCCACGGAAGTGCGGCGTGCGCGGCGAAGAGGGGGCGCCCCTGCGGGTGACCCACAGCTGATTCGGCGGCGGCGCGGGCGAGTTCCGCCGCGCGGACCATCTCCGGTGAGGCGATCTCCTGGCCGAGGACACGGCGGAGCGTGGCATCGATCCCGGCCAGCCGGGCTGCGGCGAACCGCTGTGGCGTGGCGGCCTCCCATGCCGCGGGTACGGCCCGGCGCACCAGTTGCGGATTGAAGTTGTAGAACGTGGCGATCACCAGGTCCGCCGAAGCGGCGCCGAGCGCGGCCGAACGGGACGCGAAGTAACCCGTCCTGCGGTCCACGCCCAACTCGGCGTACCGGGCGGCGGCTTCGGGCGAGAAGTAGACGGCGCCGTGGTAAGGCTCCAGGGTTCTCCAGGTCTCGCGTGCGAGGGCGAGGCTGTCGCGGTTCGTGCCGTGCGTCATCAGCGGCTCTCCGTCCTGTGGCGGATGAAACGACGTTCTCCGGCGAGCAGTTCACTGAGCACTTCACCGAGCAGTTCGTCGGTCGGTTCATCGAGCGATGAAGCGCAGGACGGCGCATCGACCGCATCGGTCGTACCGTCTGGTCGGTACGCTACCGGAGAGCTGCGTCGGCGACTACGGCGAAGTCGCGCCAGTCGCGCCAGTCGCGGCAGCGAGTTCCGGCGTGTGCCGGAGCGCGGGGAGGCGCACGCGGCGTACGGCGGCACGTGGGGTGCGCACGGTTGCGTCCGCTCGGTCCGCGCGCTCCCTGCCCCGACGTGGGCGGCCGGGGCAGGGTGGGCGGACGCCGGGGGGAGAGCCGCCGTCCCGGTAGGCCGTCTGGAGGGGTGGGTGTGCCGGGTGGACGAAGGCCGTGACGAGGGTCGTGACGAGGGGCGTGACGAGATCCGGTTCGACGGCCGCGTGGTCGTGGTGACCGGTGGGGGCCGGGGACTGGGCAGGGCGTACGCGCTGCTCCTCGCGGCGCGCGGCGCGCAGGTCCTGGTCAACGACGCGGGGACCGCGACCGACGGACGCGGGGCGTCGCCCGCGCCCGCCCGGGCCGTCGTCGAGGAGATCCGGGCGGCGGGCGGGCAGGCGCTCGCGGACGGGCACGACGTCGCCACCGCGACCGGCGCCCGGGCCCTGGTGGCCGCCGCGCTGGAGCGGTGGGGACGGCTGGACGCCCTGGTCAACAACGCGGGCATCTCGATCCTGCGCCCGCTGGAGAAGCTCACCGACGACGAATGCCGGAGGGTGCTGGACACCCACGCGGGCGGCACGCTCAACATGCTGCGGGCCGTATGGCCGCACATGACCGCCGCCGGGTACGGGCGGATCGTCAACACGTGCTCCGACGCCCTGTTCGGCGACACGGGGCTCAGCGCGTACGCCGCGGGCAAGGGCGCCGTGCTGGGGCTGACCACCTCCGCGGCGGCGGAGGGCGCCGCACACGGCGTCAAGGTCAACGCGGTCGTGCCCGTCGCCGCGACCCGCATGTCCCTGGAGGCGGTCCGCGACGACGAGCGCACGACCGCGCTGCTCACCGAGCTGTTCCCCGCCCGGCACGTCGCCCCCGTGGTGGCGTTGCTCGCCCACGAGAGCGCCCCCTGCACCGGTCTGCTCCTCCACGCGGCCGGCCGGCGCACCGCCCGGATCTTCCTGGGCGCCACCGAAGGCGTCGTGTGGACGGGGGACCCCACACCGGAACTGGTCCGGGACGCCTTCCCGCGGATCTGCGACACCGGAGCGTTCCGCACCCCGGGGAGCGTCAGCGAGTCCATGAGCTACTCCCTCGCCCGGCTGGGCGCCGGGGCGGCCGGGCCGCCTGTCCTCGACCTCACGTCCCCGGCCGCCCGCGAATGACGTGCGCACACCTGCCCCGCGCCGCCCGCTACGGCTCCGGGAGGACCCGTGCCACAGGACATGGACTTCGCTCTCCCCGCCGCCACGCAGATCAGCCCCTGCCTCGAAGACGCCCGCCGGCACAACCTGGCCTGGGTGCGCCGCACCGGGCTGACCGGTGACGACCGGTCCCTGGCCTGGTACGCCTCCTGGGACATGCCGCGCCTGGCCGCGCTGGGCTTCCCGCACGCCCGGGGCCCGGCCCTGGACCTGCTGGCGGACGCGATGGGGTTCTTCTTCGTCTTCGACGACCAGTTCGACGGTCCCCTCGGCCGCGACCCGGCCCGGACCGCCCGCGTCTGCCAGACGCTGATCGACATCGCGCACGGCGCCCCGCCGCCGCTCGGCGCCGACCCCTGCACGACGGCGTTCGCCGACATCCGGGCCCGAAGCACCGACGGCGCCCCTGCGGCCTGGACCGCCCGCACCGCCCACGAATGGGAGTACTACTTCGCCGCGCAGGCCCACGAGGCGCGCGGTCGCCTCCGCGGCTCCCCGGCCGGTCTCGACGCCTACCTCCAGGTCCGGCGCGGCGTCGCGGGCACCGACCTGCCCCTCTCGCTCGGGGAACGCGCGGCCGGCCTCACCGTCCCCGCCTGCGCCTTCCACAGTCCCGAGCTGCGGATCATGCGCCGGGACGCCATCGACGTCACCCTGATGTGCAACGACGTGTACTCCCTGGAGAAGGAGGAGGCCCGCGGCGACATGGACAACCTCGTCCTCGTCCTCGAACGGGCCCGGCGTCTCACCCGCGGCCAGGCCCTCGCCGCGGCTCGCGACGAGGTGGACCGGCGCGTCCGGCGCTTCCAGGATCTGGCCGGCCGGGTGCCCGCCGTCTGCGCGCAGCTCGCCCTGGCCGAACGGGAGCGGGCCGACGTCGCGGGCTATGTCGACGTCATGCGCGCGTGGATGAGCGGCTACCACGCCTGGCAGACCGCAACCCGCCGCTACCGGGACGCACCCCGCGTCGTGCCGCCCTCGGGCCCCGGCCACCTGGGCCGGGTCCTGCACACCGGCGCGGCCCGGCCGCCGCGTCCCGGGCCGAGATCGTTCCCGGCCCGGTGACGGAACCGCGCCCTGTCGTCCCCGCCGCCCGCCGTCCGTGAAACCTGACCGCTCACGCCGACCGAACCGTCGGAGCCACAGCCGGGCCGCCGGTCGGGCCGGGGGTCGGTTCCGTGCCCGGGATCAGGCCGCGAGCAGCTCCGGCTCGCGTTCCGGCGTCCTGGCCTGGGACTTCCTGTTGGGCAGCGAGAGCCGGAAGACCTTGCTCCACGCGGAGAAGACCTGCTTGGGCAGCGGCCCGGTGACGTACTCCAGCTCGTACTTCTCGAACAGTGCGCGCACCTTCACCGCGACCTCGGCGTAGCGGTTGCTCGGCAGGTCGGGGAAGAGGTGGTGCTCGATCTGGTGCGAGAGGTTGCCGGTCATGAAGTGCATGGCCTTGCTGCCGCTGATGTTCGCCGAGCCCATCATCTGGCGCAGGTACCACTGGCCGCGCGTCTCGCCCTTGATCGACCGGCGCTCGAAGACCTGGACGCCCTCGGGGAAGTGCCCGCACATGATCACCGAGTGCGACCAGATGTTGCGCACCAGGTTCGCGGTGAAGGTGGCGCCGAGCGTGGTGAGGAACGACGGGCCCGACAGCAGCGGGTGGATCACGTAGTCCTTGAGCACCTGCTTGCGGATCTTGCGGCCCACGGCCCTGGCCCGCTCACGGAACTCCGGGTTCTTGCGGCGGCGCTTGCCCAGGTTCTTGCCCAGCTCCAGGTCGTACGCCGCGATGCCGTACTCGAAGAAGCAGGCGTTCAGGAAGTTCCACAGCGGCTGGCCGAGGTGGAACGGGTGCCACTTCTGGTCCTCGTCGACGCGCATGATGCCGTAGCCGAGGTCGTTGTCCTTGCCGATCACGTTGGTGTACGTGTGGTGCAGCTCGTTGTGCGAGTGCTTCCACTGGTCGGCCGGCGAGACGTGGTCCCACTCCCACGTGGTGGAGTGGATCTTGGGGTCCCGCATCCAGTCCCACTGGCCGTGCAGGATGTTGTGCCCGATCTCCATGTTGTCCATGATCTTCGCCACGGACAGACCGGCGGTGCCGATCAGCCACGCGGGCGGGAAGAACGAGAACAGCAGCACACCCCTGCTCACCAGCTCCAGCTTGCGCTGCGCCGAGATGACCTTGCGGATGTAGGCGGCGTCCTTCTCTCCGCGGCCGGCGATCACCTCGTCGCGGATCGCGTCCAGCTCGCGGCCGAGCTCCTCGATCTGCTCCGCGGTCAGGTGGGCGGTGGGGTCGATGGCGGTCAAGATGCTCCTACCGTTCGATGTCACAGGGGCCCGCGGCGGCGGACACGCAGGTCTGGATGAGGACGCCCGGCTCGGCCTCGGTGATCTCGCCGGTGCGCAGGTCGCGGACGGCGCCCGCCTTGAGCGGCGTGAGGCAGCCGAAGCAGATGCCCATGCGGCACCCGGAGGGCATGAGCACGCCGGCCTCCTCGCCGACGTCCAGCAGCGGCGTGGCGCCGCCCGCGTCGGCTGTCCTGCCGGTGACGCTGAAGGTGACCTCGCCGCCGTCGCCGGTGACGACGACGCCGGGGCGGAACCGCTCGATGTGCAGGCGCTCCGGTACGCCGTGCTCGCCCCAGTGCTTCTCGGCGGCGTCGAGCAGGCCGGCGGGCCCGCAGGCCCAGGTCTCGCGCTCGGCCCAGTCGGGCACGAGTTCTTCGAGGCGGGTGACGTCGAGCATGCCGTCGGTGTCGCTGTGCACCTCGGTGAGCCGCAGCTTCCCGTCCGCGACCATGCGGTGCAGTTCGGCGCGGAAGATCACGTCCTGCGGCCGTGGCGCGCTGTGGACCAGGACGACGTCGTCGAGCCCGCTGTCGCGCAGCATGCCCATCACGGGCGTGATGCCGCTGCCGGCCGTCAGGTAGAGCACCTTGGCGGGCCTGGCCCGCGGCAGCACGAAGTCGCCGGTCGCCTGGTCGAGGTGGATCAGCGTCCCCGGCTTCGCCCTGCGGACCAGGTGGTTGCTGACCTTGCCGTCCGGGATCGCCTTCACGGTGACCGTGACGCGTCCGTCCCGCCGGTCCGTCGGCGACGTGAGGGAGTAGGCGCGCCACAGGCGCACCCCGTCGACGTCGACGCCGATCCGCACGTACTGTCCCGCCGTGTGACCGCGCCAGCCCCGCCCCGGCCGGATCACGACCGTCGCGGCGTCGGCCGTCTCGGGGTGCACGGCCTCGATGCGGCCGCGCAGGTCGGCGCCGGCGCGCAGCGGGCTGACCAGGTCGAGGTAGTCCGACGGCAGGAGCGGCGTCGTGACCATCTCCAGCAGTTTCCACGCCCTGCCGCGGAGGGCTGTACTCGTCATGATTCCAGCTTGCTGCGCCTCAAGGCGTAAAGTCCTGACCGCAGGACGTGAATCTGGTCTGCTGAATTGTTCGCAGGGAACAAAAACGTGAGTCATGCAATCCGGAGGGCCAGCGAACTGGCTCTCGACGAGACGACGGTGACCGCACTGCGGTCCGCGCTGGGAAGCACCGCCGACGAGATCGTCCAGGCGATCATCGACGAGGTCCCTTCCTACGCCAACGCCCTTTCGGGCAGCATGGGCGGCACCATCCGCCGGGCCGTGCGCACCGCTCTGGGGCACTACCTGGACCTCGCGAGCGGGAACGCCACGGGCGGCGACGGCGGTGACGCGGCCTACGAGCTGGGCCGCGGCGAGGTGCGCGACGGCCGCTCGATGGACGCCCTGCTCAGCGCCTACCGCGTGGGCGCCCGCGTGGCGTGGCGGTGCCTGGCGGCGGGGGCGGTGCCGGCGGGTCTGCCCGCCGCCGAGGTCGCCAAGTTCGCCGAGCTGACCTTCGCCTACATCGACGAGCTGTCCGCCGCGAGCGCCGCGGGCCACGCCGACGAACTGGCCGCCCGGGGCCGGGCCCAGGAGCGCCATCTGGAACACCTGGCCCGCGACCTCCTCGCCGGCGCGAGCCCGGACGTGCTGCTGGCCTCGGCCCAGCGGGCCGGGTGGCAGCCCCCGGTCTCGCTGACCGCGGTCCTGCTGCCCGCCGCCCAGGCCCGGCCCGCCTACCGCGCGCTCGACCCGAGCACCCTCGTCCTCGACGACCTGCCGGACGCCACCGGTGTGCTGTTCGTCCCCGATGCCGACCGGTCGCACCTCCTGCGGCAGCTGACCGACCGCACCGCCGTGGCCGGCCCGGCCCGGCCGTGGACCCGCGCGTCCGCCTCCTACTCACGGGCCCTGCGCGCGCGTTCCCTCTCCTCCGCGATCCGCGACACCGAGGACCATCTGCCCGAGCTGGTGCTGAGCGCCGACATGGACGCCTTCGCGGACCTGCGTGCCCGGGCCCTCGCACCGCTGCGGACCCTGCCCGCCGCGACCGCGGCGCGGCTGGAGGAGACACTGCGGGCGTGGCTGCTGCACCAGGGCAGACGGGACGAGGTGGCGGCGGCGCTGTTCGTCCACCCGCAGACCGTCCGGTACCGGATGTCGCAGCTGCGGGAGCTCTTTCCGGATCTCGCGTCGCCGCACCGGGTCCTGGAACTGACGCTGGCGGTCGGTCTGCGGCCCGGCTGACGCGTGAGTCGACGGCCCACCAGAGCCGTCCGGGAACCGTGCCGGGCCCGCCGTCGCCCCGGCCGAGCGGGCGACGAGGCTCATCCGCTCCCGGACAGGCGGCCGGAGACGACTCGTGCGGACCGCGCACCCGGATGACGCGGATCCGTGTGCGTCGTCGACGCAGATCAGGACGTCGCGCGGCCCGCACACCCCGGCCGGCCTCGCCAGGCCCGCGCATGCGGGTCACGCCGTCCAGGAGGACGAACCGGGACAGATCGGCCGGTGCCGCGTTCTTGTCCGTTCCCTGCGTCAAGCCCCAGACCCGCCCGTCGGTCCCTCGCCGCCCGGTCTCCCAGGGGACCTGTTCCGTCCCCGGGCTCCGGCAGAGCGAGGGCCCCGCGTCCGCCCTGGTGAGGCGGGCGCGGGGCCGTCGTCGGGAAGGGGGGCTCAGCGGGAGGTGAGCTTCCAGAGATGGTCGGCGGTGCCGTTGTCGCTCCACTGGATGACCTGGGCGCCGGAGGACGTGCTCATCCCCGTCACGCCGAGCAGCCGGCCGCTGTTGTAGTTGGCGATCTTGTAGTAGCCGTCACGGGCCGGGATGACCTGCCAGAGGTGGTCGGCGGTGCCGTTGTCGCCCCAGATGAGCGCGGTGCCGCCGTCAGCGGTGCCCGCGTTGGTGATCCCGAGCAGCAGGCCGCTCTTCTGGTTGACGATCTTGTAGAGGCCCGAGCCGGCGGCGGTCAGCGTCCAGTTCTGGTCGGTGCCCGTGGTGGACGTGGACTGCACGACGGCGGTGCCCTGGGCGGTGCCTGCCCCGCTGGTGTCCAGGGCGAGTCCGCTGTTCTTGTTGGTGATCTGGTAGCGCCCGGCCAGCGAGGTGTTCGTGCCGCTCGGGGTGATCACCAGGTGGTAGCCGTCGGCGGCGTTCATGGTGACGGGCACGGTGATCGAGCCGTTGCTCACGGTGTAGTCGGCGTCGGAGACGGTGATCGGGCCGGGAGAGGCGGTCGTACGACCGGTGTCGGGGCTGTACTCCAGCTTCACGTGCACCGTGGACCCGAAGGCCGACAGGGACGACAGGCCGTTGACGGTCACCGCGCAGGAGCCGCTGCACCCGCCGGCGACGACGCTGATCTGGTTGCCCGCGCCGTTGCGGGACGCGATGCCGTCGATGCCGGTCTGGGCGGGCGGCGTGGTGACCAGCATGCTGCCGGACATGTCGCCGTACCACTTGTAGGTCCAGTACGAGCCGTTGGGCGAGCCGCCGGTGTCGGTGAGGGTGTCGCCGAGGGTGCCGTAGTGGTTCCAGAAGGCGAGTTCGGCGTCGCGCACTCCGGCCCGCTCGAACTTGGCGGCGTAGCCGATGAGCGCTCCGCTGTCGCCCATCTCGGCCGGTGTGCCGTACTCCTCGATGTCGATCGGACGGGGACTCAGGCCGAGGCTGGACTCCAGGGCCCGGTAGTCGGAGATGTGCGAGGCGATGCTCGCGCTGGACTGCAGCTCGTGCCAGGCGATGACGTCGGGCACGGCGTTGTTGGCGATGGCGTCCTGGAGGAACGTCTGCATCTTGGCCCGGGTGTAGAACCCGAAGCTCGGACCCTGGATCGGGGTGGTGGCGTCCTTGGAGCGGATCTCCTTGTACGTCAGGTTCCAGGCGGTGTCGAACGGGCCGGCGTGGGTGGTGTCCCAGTTCAGATCGGGCTCGTTCCAGATGGCCCAGGCGGAGATGTTCGTGGCGCTGGAGGCCTTCACGGCGGCGATCTGCTTGTCCACGGCGGACAGCCAGTCGCTCATGCTGACCCACTTGTAGGGGAAGTCCGGGTACCAGTCCGGCATCCGTGCGACCACCTTGGCGCCGGCGCGGGCCGCCTTCGGCGCGACGACCAGGGCGTCGCCGGCCGGGCGGGGCTCGCCGTTGGGCAGCTGGGAGCCGCCGGGCGCCATCTGCACGAACGTGTTCGGCTTCAGCGCCTGGACCAGGCTGTCGGAGGGGGTGGTGTCGTCGGCGAGGCCGTAGAGGCTGCCCGTGCCGACGTGCGTGACCGGACGCAGGGTCTGGTTGGCGTTGACGACCAGGGTGGTGGAGGAGGTGGGGGTGGCCTGGGCGGAGGCGCCCGTCAGGGCGACGGCGGTCGCGGCCAGGGTCGTCGCGAGCGCGGCGGCCGTGGCGCGGCCGAGGACTGCTCTGCGGTGGTGCTGGGGGCTCAGGTACGACATCAGCGGCTCTCCTGAGAGCGGATGGGGACTTGCCGGTGGTGCGGAGGCCGGCGGGCGGCTCGGGGCCGGCCGGCCGATCACTGGTGCAGGGGACGGAGGCCGTCGCGACGGGTGACCACCCTGCGTGAGGTGGCGGTGGGTGGGGCGGCCGACGTGGGCGGTGCGCGTCCCCGGCCGGTGACGGCGGACATCGCGGTCAGTCCTTGACCGCGCCCGCCGTCACACCCGCGGCCACATAGCGCTGGGCGAGGACGAGCAGCACGGCCGCGGGCAGCGACGCGACGACGGCGGTCGCCATGATCGCGTTCCATTCCTGGTTGTTGTTGCCGATGTAGTGGTAGATGCCGAGGGTGATCGGCCGCCAGTCGCCGCCGCCGTCGAGGGTGTTGGCGAAGACGAAGTCGGACCAGGCCCACAGGAAGCTGAAGAGCGAGACGGTGACGATCGCGTTGCGGCTCACCGGCAGGACGACGGACCGGAAGGTGCGCCAGGTGCCGGCTCCGTCGATGCGGGCCGCGGCGATGAGTTCGCCGGGGATGCCCGACATGAACGCCGTGAAGATCATGACGCCGAACGGCACCGCGATCGTCGAGTCGGCGATGATCAGGCCCCACCACGAGTTGAGCAGGCCGAGGTCCAGGAAGATGCCGTAGAAACCCATCGCCATGACGATGCCGGGGATCATCTGGGCGATCAGCAGCACCAGACCCAGGATGCCCCCGCCGAAGGGCCGGAGCTTGGCCAGGGCGAAGCCGGCCGGCGCGGCGAGGACCAGGGTGAGGACCACCGTGCCCAGACCGATCAGCAGGCTGGTGCCGAGGTAGGGCATCTGGTCGTTCGCCACGGCGCGGTAGCCCTCGAACGTGGGGTGCAGGGGCAGCAGGTCGGGCGGACTCTTGCGCATGTCCTGCTGCGGGGTGAGGGACACGTTGACCATCCAGTACACCGGGAACAGCATCAGCGCGGTGAGCACGATCCCGATGACGGTGTAGCGGCGGGAACCCTTGCGGAAGGTCATGCTTCCTGCCTCCTCTGGACGCGGACGTACAGCAGACCGAAGACGAGGGCGATGAGGATGAGGATGTTGCCGACCGCCGCGCCCGGCCCGAACTTGGGCAGCAACGTGCCGAAACCGAGCTGGTACGACCAGGTCGCCAGGGTCGACGAGGCGTCTCCCGGCCCGCCCTTGGTCATGATCCAGATCAGGTCGAAGACCTTCAGCGTGTAGACGAGCCCCAGCAGCAGGGTGATCGCCGACACCGGCCGCAGCAGCGGGAAGGTGATGCGCCGGAACTGCTGCCAGGCGCTCGCCCCGTCCAGCGAGGCCGCCTCGTACAGCTCGCCCGGGATGTTCTGCAGCCCGCTGTAGAGGATGACCAGGTTGAACGGGATGCCGATCCAGATGTTCGCGATGATGACCGAACTCAGGGCCCAGTCCGGTGAGTTCAGCCAGTCGACCGGGGCCACGCCCACGAGGTGCAGGGCGTAGTTGAGGACGCCGGACTCGCTGTTGAACATCCACGACCAGGTCGACGCCGACACGATCAGCGGCAGCAGCCACGGAATCAGGAACAGCGCCCTGAGGGTGCCGGCCAGCCGGAAGTGGCGGTTGAAGAACACCGCCAGGGCGAGCCCGGCCACGTACTGGAAGGCGATCGACACGAACGTGAAGACCATCGTGTGACGCAGCGCCGGACCGAACGTGGGATCGTCCAGGACGGTCCGGAAGTTGTCCAGCCCCGAGAAGGGCGCGTCACCCGCCACGAACGAACGGACCGTGTAGTCGCGCAGGCTCAGGTCGAGGTTGCGGTACAGGGGATAGACGTAGAACGCGGCGAGGTAGACGACCAGCGGCGCGAGGAACGCCAGGGCGGTCAGCCGGCTTCTGCGCCGCTGGCGGCGCAGAAGTGCCGATGCGTCCGTCGGGTCGGCTGCTCCGGTCGCCCCGGATGTGACCGGGCGCCGCTGCGAGCGGCGGTCGACGCGGGCGATGGTCATGCGAACTCCTGTGTGCGGGTGGCCTGCCCGGGGTGGCGGTGTCCGGACGGTTTCGGGTGTCCCGCGGTCCGGCCGGAGGAGGTCCCCGGCGTGCCACGAAGACCTCGCATGTCAGCCGTTGCCCTTGTCGGCGGCCTTCTGCGCGGCGTCGAGCGCGGCCTGCGGGCTCTGACCGCCGGACAGCGCGGCCTGGACGGCGGTCCACAGCGGCTGCGAGATGGTCGGGTACTTGGTGCCCAGGCCGTCGCTGGTGCGACCGCGTGCGGCGGCCACCGCGGCCACCCACGGCTTCAGCTTCGGGTTGGCCTTGACCTGCTCGGCCTGCACCGCGGTGACGGGGGCGACGTAGGCGAGGGTCGTGTCGGTGGGCAGCAGGTTCGCGTCGCTGGTCAGACAGGTGACGATCTTCTTGGTGACCTCGTAGCGCGAGGTGTCCTTCTGCACGGGGACGGTGACGAACTCACCGCCGGTGGGCACCGGAGCCGCGCCGCCGTCCTGCCCCGGAATGCTGACGACGCCGTAGTCGAACCCGGCCTTCTCGGCGTTGCCGAGCTGCCAGGTGCCGTTCTCGCCGAACGCGTACTCGCCGGTGGCGAACTCCTGCCAGCTGGTGGTCTGGGTGTTCTGCAGGACGTCCTTGGGCGCGTAGCCCTCGTCGACCCACTGCTTCCACAGGGACAGCGCGGCCACGCCCTTGTCCGAGTTCAGCTTCGTGAGGTCGGCGCCCGAGCCCCAGAACCAGGGCAGGAACTGGAAGCTGCCCTCCTCGGTGTTGATCGCCGAGAAGGTGATGCCCTTCTTGCCGGCGGCCTTGACCTTCTTCAACGCCTCCGACAGGGCGGCCCAGTTCGTGAGCGAGGCGGGGTCGACATGGGCCGCGGACAGGACCTTCTTGTTGTAGTAGAGGGCGAGGGTGTTGGCGCCGATCGGCACACCGTACGGGTAGCCGTGCAGGGTGCCGGCCCCGATGATGTTCTTCTGGATCGACGTGGTGGCGATCCCCAGGTCGTCCATCTTGTTGAGGATCCCCGCCTCCACCAGCGTGGACACGACCGGATTGTCGACGAGCATCACGTCGGGGGCGTTGCCCTGCTGGGCGGCGAGCAGCGCCTTGTTGCCCAGGTCCGAGGTGTCCATGCCGGTGCGCTTGACCGTGACCCCGGCGTCGCTGCCGCACTTGGTGACGAGCTTGCCCCAGTCGGAGGAGGCGTCGAACTGCGGGTACGGGTCCCAGAAGGTGTACGTCCCGCCGGCGGCCTTGCCGGACCCGGAGGCCGAGGAGTCGGAACCGTTGCCGCAGGCGGCGAGTGCGGTCAGCGCGCCGACGGCGGCGACGGCGGTGATGAGGGTACGGCGGTGGTTTCTCACGGTGACCTCGTTGTCTTGTGGTGGGACGCAGGGAGCAGTCGGAGGAAGCAGGGAAGACCGAAGCGGGGGGACGGGAGGGGGAAGGCGCGGGGGGTATGCGGGCGGGGAGGGAGTGCTCAGGAGGTGGGCAGCCAGATGCGCATGCTGCCGTCCTGGCGGTTGGCCCAGGCGTAGTACGGGACGGCGGTCAGCCGGAGGGACGCTTCGGCCGGTGGGGCGTCGGTGGATGGGGCGTCGGCAGGCGCGGCGGCCCGGTACGGCCACCAGCCGGCGTCGGGGATGTCCCGGCGGCGGCCTTCGGCGACGACGGTGGTGACGCCGCCGAGCAGGTCGGGGCGGTGCTCCACCGTGAGGGGACGGGTGGGGTCGAGGACGATGTCGTCCAGGCCGCCGCCGGGGTGGTCGACTCCTTCCAGGCAGTACACGAGCGGTCCGCGCTCGAGCGCCACACAGCCGCGCACGGCGTCCACCCGGGGGTCGGCGGCCGTGAGGCGTGGCTCCAGGGCGAGTTCGAGGACGACCCGGTCGCCGGGCGCCCAGACGCGCTCCAGTCGCAGCCAGCCGTCGGTGACGGGCGCGTCGCTCCGGTCGTACACCGTCTCCCCGCAGCGGACCCGGAAGGCGCGGCACCACTGCGGGACACGCAGCGAGAGGGTCCAGGGACGGTCGGCGGGCGTCTCCTCGACGGTCAGGGCGATCACGCCCTGCCAGGGGTAGTCGGTCTCGGCGCTCACCGAGAGGGGGGTTCCGCCGAGGTCGCCGGTGTAGCGGCCGGTGGCGTACTGGTGGATCTGCAGGCCGCCGTCGTCGCTGGTGGCGAGGTAGTGCTCCAGGGAGGCGAGGAGGCGCATCACGTTGGGCGGGCAGCAGGCGCAGCGGAACCAGCGGGTGCGCCGGGCCGACTGGTCGCCGCCGGGGTCGGTGTGACCGTCGCGGACCTGGAGCGGGTTGACGTACAGCCAGCGCTCGCCGTCCAGGGAGACTCCGGCCAGGAAGCCGTTGAACAGGGTGCGTTCGACGAGGTCGGAATAGCGGGCCTCGCCGGTGAGCAGCGCCATGCGCCAGCTCCACTGGATCGAGGCGATGGCCGCGCAGGTCTCGCAGTAGGCGCGTTCGTTGGGCAGTTCGTAGGGGTCGCCGAAGTCCTCCTTGTCGTGGTGCGCGCCGAGCCCGCCGGTGATGTGCGTCTTGGTGGCGGTCATCGCGGCCCACAGCCGTTCCGCGGCGGCGCGCAGTTCGGCGTCCTCCGTCTCGGTCGCCAGGTCGGTGGCCGCGGCCAGCAGGTACAACTGGCGTACGGCGTGCCCTTCCACGGTGGTGGCCCGGCGCAGCGGGACGCGGTCCTGGCAGTAGGCCTCGCCGCCGAGCAGTCCGTGACCGTAGCGGTCGACGAAGTAGCCGGCCAGCTCGAGGTAGCGGCGCTCGCCGGTCTCCCGGTACAGCTCGACCAGGGCGGTCTCCACCTCGGGGTGGCCGTCCACGCCGTCGACGGGTCTGCCGCTGCCCGGCAGACCGAAGACGGAGTCGATGTGGTCGGCGAACTTCACCGCCACATCGAGGAGTTCGGGCCGCCCGGTGGCCCGGTGGTGGGCGACGGCGGCCTGGATCAGATGCCCCGCGCAGTACAGCTCGTGCCCCCAGCGCAGGTCCTGGTACCGCTCGCCGCCCTTGAGCAGCTGGAACCAGGTGTTGAGGTAGCCGTCGGGCTGCTGGGCGCCTGCGACCAGGGAGACGATCCGCTCCACGTCGGCGGCGAGCGGGCCGTCGTCCCCGGCCGTCTGCCGGGCGAGCTGCCAGGAGGCGGCCTCCAGCCATTTGTAGACGTCCGAGTCCACGAAGGGGTAGGCGCCCTGGAATTCACCTTCGGTGACACCCGCGGCGATCCGCAGGTTGCCCAGGTTTCCCGCCGACTCCAGCAGCCCCGGACCCTGCGGGATGGAGGTGTGCGCATTCACCTCGCGCCGGGTGTCCCAGAAACCGGCACGCACCTCGGCGGTGGCGGGGACCAGCGCTGCCTTGGCGCCCGGACCGAGACGGACCGGACCCGTGGGGCCTCTTCCCGCGTCGGCCGGGGCCGCGGACGGGAAGGAGGGCACAGCTGAACGTGGGCGGGGCATGGCTCTCCGAAGAGGTAGAGGGGAAGCGGGCGGGGCCGGCTCACGGGGGTGTCGTGGCGTCCCGGGCAGACCGGGCGGGCGGTGTTCGCCTCTCGGACCCGTTTGAGAAATCGTTTTTCTGCCGGAAACGTAAGGAGCGGGCGGGTGTGAGTCAAGAGGGATGCGGCAAGTATTTGCGGCTTCCTGGTCAGGGCTGTTCAGGGGGCGCGAACAGTGCCACTATGTGCGTCCCGACGTCATCTAGGAAAAGGGTTGCGCGTGACCGCCGTTCCAGAGTCTCCTCCAGCCGGGCGGGCGAAGCTCGCCGACGTCGCCCAGCTGGCCGGCGTCAGCGTCGGAACGGCCTCGAAGGCGCTGAACGGCAACGGCAGGATGCGGCCCGAGACACGGCAGCGTGTGCTGGCCGCCGTGAAGGCGCTCGACTTCCGCCCCAACCAGCATGCGCAGAGCCTGCACACCGGCCGCAGCTGGACCGTGGGGCTGATGACCACCGACGGCATCGGCCGGTTCAGCACACCGGTGCTCCTCGGCGCCGAGGACGCGCTCGGAGCCGGGAAGATCTCCGTGCTCCTGTGCGACACCCGCGGCGACGCGATCCGCGAGGAGCACCACCTGCGCAACCTCACGGACCGGCGGGTCGACGGCATCATCGTGACCGGCCGGCGCACCGATCCGAGGCCGCCCCTCACCGGCATCGATCCGGTCCCGACGGTCTACGCCCTCTCGCCGTCCACCGACCCGGACGACATCTCCGTCGTGTCCGACGACCTGAACGGAGTCCGGCTGGCGGTCGAGCATCTGCTGGCCACCGGCCGCACACGGATCGCGCACATCACCGGCCCGGCCCACCACGCCGCCGCCCGCGACCGCGCCCACCACACCGTCGAACTGCTCGAACGCGCCTCGCTCGCACTCTCCTCCGGCCGTGTCCACTTCGGTGAGTGGAGCGAGGCATGGGGGCGCCGCGCCGCCGAGGCGGTCCTGCGCACGGCACCGGACACGGACGCCTTCTTCTGCGGCAACGACCAGATCGCCAGGGGCGTGGCCGACACCCTGCGCGAGCACGGCCTGGACGTTCCCGGCCGGGTCGCCATCGTGGGCTACGACAACTGGGACGTCATGGCCCTGGCCTGCCGGCCGCCCCTCACCACCATCGACACCGACCTCACCGAGATCGGCCGCCAGGCAGCCCTCCGGTTGCTCGACGCCATCGGCTCCGACCCGCGACCGGGCCTGCACACCGTGCCCTGCCGCCTCGTGGTGCGCGAATCCAGCTGAAGGAGCCACCGGGACGGCATCTTTCACCGAGCCCTCTGATCACGGGCTGGAACGCTCACGCGGCGGGTTCACTGCCAAGCTGCGCCTGGCCGTTCAGCAGTACCGGAAGCCCATGTCGACCGTGGTCGCGGCAGGACAGCGCGAGGACTCGCCGCAGCTCGGACCGGTGCCGGACAAGGTCCACGTGCCCCGCATCGGGCCGGTCCGGACACGCCTCCGTCCCGACCGGTGCGGGCCGACCATGCGTACTCCTCCCGCGAGAACCGGGCCCACCTCGCGGTTCGCTACGAAGCAACCGTTCTCGTCGCTGCCGTCAACGAGCAGCTGTGACCCGAAGCCGTCAGACGGTGGGATCCACGTTCCACGTGCGTGGCAGATCGCGGCCGCAGAAGACGCAGGCGAAGTCGTCCTCACGCACGATGTTGTGCTGCTGGCAGTCGGGGCATCGCCGGAACACGAACTCATGGGTGAAGCCGGAAGGCCGCCCAAGCTCTACGCCGTCCAGAGCATGAGCGACTGCCGGCCAGGAGGTGACGTCGGGGCAGTATCCGGTGGACTGGTTGCTGACCTCGCCCACGGTCCACCGGTCTGCCTCACGCACGAAGCTGATCTCACCGGCGCTCGGCACCACGTCTCCGCCGGCGCAGGCCACGTGCTCACTTCGCCGCGGCGCCAGCCGAAGCACACCGTCCGTGCCGACCACGAAGGTGAACGGTTCGGTCAGTTCTGCTGCCGGTCGCTCGGCGATCCAGCCGTCGAAGTCGGCCGCCGAGCCGATGCGGCACCCGCCACCACCGGGCCGGGCCACAGCCTTCAGCTCAATCGGTCCGACATATCGGTACCTCCGCGTCCGCCCGTTCACGTCAGCCGACCTGAAGCACTTCCGGCACGCGCCCTACTCGTCCAGGAACTGATAGACCCCGCTCGGAGCGCCGGTCGACAGGGTTCCGTCGTGGATCCGCCACTCGCTCATGCCGTCGCACTCATGGCTGACGAGGAACAACCCGGTGATCAGATCGCCATCGGCGTCGGAAGCGGGAAGCCGCGCCACACGGTACAGGCGCTCCAGGAGCCAGTCGGCGGACGGCGCACGCATCTCCGCCCCGAAAAAAGCCCAGTTGGTGAAGTTGTACTGCCTCGCGGGAAAGGCCCAGCCACCGCTGTACGTCCGATCGGGATCGTCAGCCTCGACGATCTTCTTGACCTGGACGAGCTGCAGGTCGTCGCACTCCAGCCAGCCCCTTATCCGAACGAACACCCCCACGACGACCGCCTCCCGCCCCCGTTCACCCGCGTGCCGACTCCGACACCGTCGAACGGTAGACACGGTCGGACCGATCAGGCAAAGCGCTTTACGGACCTGCCCGCAGCGACCGGGTCCGGCGCCCGCAGCCGAACACGTTCATCGTCCGCCCCTCTGCGCGGGCGATCTCGACGGGGGTGGGCTCGACGGGGAGGCCGTCGTGGTCGGTGGGCTGCGGTCGACGGGTGGGCGCCGAGGCCGTTGGCAGACGGCGGCCGTTCGTGGTGCCGCGAGCCTCGGAGAGCCGGGCCCGTGACGTCACAGCATCTCGAAGTCCTCGTACTCGAAGCCCGGAGCGACGATGCAGGACACCAGGACCGGCTCGTCGGTGGCCGGTTGTGCGGTCTGCCAGACCCCGGCGGGCACGAGGAGCTGCGGTCGCTGCCCGCTTTCGACGTCCGGGCCCAGCGATGCGACGGTCGCCTCCTGCGGAGTGGATGCGTTTCCGCCGAGCCGCAGGGTCAGCGGGCCGCCCCGGTGCCACAGCCACAGTTCGTCCGACCGCACCCGGTGCCAACGGGAGACTTCGCCCGGGTGCAGCAGGAAGTAGATGCCGGTGGCGAAGGCGCGGGGCCCCGCGTAGCCGTCGGGGACTGCCGCGGGTCCGGTCCGCCAGGTCTGCCGAAACCATCCGCCTTCGACGTGCGGCTCCAAGCCCAGAAGGCCGACCAGCTCGGAAATGTCGTCCATGAGCAGCCATCATGCCCGCAAGGCCGGCGATCGGTGCCGAAGTCCTCGCAAGGGGTGGTGGTCGCTCTGCGCCTGCGGGGGAGGGCGGAGTGGCAGGCGGACCGCCGACGGTCGGGCCTCGGGCGTTGGCCTTCGGCCTTCATGTCGGCGGTCCGCCGGGTGTCGTCCACTGCCGCCGGTCGGTCAGAACCAATCGGTGCAGACGACGGTGTCGCTGTCTCCGGGGCTGCCGCAGGCCCGCATGACCACGTTGTGGTCGTTCCATTCGGTGGTGAACGCGTCCGAACCGCTGGTGATCTTGGTGAAGCCGAGCTGGTCCCAGGACTGCCCGCCGGTGAGACTGCGGTCGACCCACACTTCGTCACCGGACGTGCCGCCGGTGATCCGTCCCCAGGCGCACTCGGTGGTGTCGCTGTAGCGCAGTTCGATCAGTCGGCCCGCGATCGACACCGAGCGCGGTGAGCGGGCGCCCGTGCCGTCGGGGGCGCCTCCGTCGGTGCAGCCCGCGGTGGTGGTGCCTCCGCCGAGCGCGCCGCCGGCGCAGTCGGGAATTCCTGGCAGTACCGCCGGGCCCTTGAGGTAGATGTTGGTGATCCAGCCGTTGTAGTCGGGCAGGTAGGACCAGACCGTGTTGACCAGGCCCTCCGCGTTGACGGTGTCGCCGTGCTGCTGGCAGGAGACGCGGACAGTGGTCTCGCCGCCGATCGTCTGACGGACGGCGGCGGTGAGCGTGGGCTGGGATCGTACGTTCACTCCGTCGCCCCAGGTGGTGAACTGCCCGTTGGAGCCGCCCCCGCCGACCGGGCCTCCGCTCAGGCAGTCGGGCACGCCGGGCAGCGCGGCCGGCCCGCGCACGTAGATGTTGGTGATCCAGGCGTCGTACCCGGGCAGATACGACCACAAGTCGTTGGTGATCCCCTCGGCGGTGATGGACTCGCCGTGGATCTGGCAGGAGATCTTCACCTGGGTCGGGCCCGGGAAGGTGTGCTGCACCGTCGATCCCCGACGCGGCTCGTTCCCGGCTCGCACCCATTCGCCCCAGGTGCTGAAGAGCTGGCCGGGAAGGCCGGAGTTGTCCGGCGTGGCCGAGTCCGAGCTCTCGCTCGGCCTGATCGCTCCGACGTAGATGCTGCTGGAATGCGAGCTGAAGTCGGCGACCTGGAGCGGGTGCTGGGACTCCGCCGCTTCCACGATCTTCCCGTCGCCGAGGTAGATCGCGGTGTGGGTGGTGCTCATCCACACGAGGACCCGGCTGGCCTTCCAGAACAGCACGTCACCCGGCTTGAGGTGGGCGGTGCCGTCGCCGCCCCCGAAGCGGACCGGCCAGTAGCGGTCGAACACGTCGGACGTCGTTCCGGGACCGAGGACGTCGCGGCCGGTGGCCACCGACCATGCCCAGCGGGTCAGGCCCGAGCAGTCGAAGCCGACGACATTGCCGTCGTTCCACGCCTCGTCACCGCCGCCGTCGGGGGTTCCGTGCGTCTTGCCGGGGACGGGGCCGTGTCCGCCGCCCCACGAGTACATGGTGCCGGCCGCCACCTCGTCGCAGGCCGCCTTCACGGCGAGTGCCCCCTGGACGCTGGTCTCCCCGTACGCCCGGCAGTCGCCCGCGGCGTGCGCGGGCGCCGCGGGCAGGACCGCCAGCCCCAGGGCCAGCAACGCGCAAACCAGCAGCGACCGAAGCAGCCCCGGCCAGGCCGGCCCGGCGCGCAAATGTCCGTTCATGGTCTTTTCCCCCTTCGGCGGGACACCCGCCGCCGTGCGTGCGGAGCCGCTCCGCAGCGCCGACGTCGAGGCTAGCCGATGGTCGGGACATGCCAACCCGGGAAGGCGGCGGCAATCCGCGGCCCGCGCCGCAAAAGGGCCGCCGACCGGCTCCGCCGGGACCCGGTGGTGGCGCACGCCCGGCGTGACGGGGACGCCGCCGGCCTGCGACGACCGCGGCCCCGTCACGCTCCACCCCGGCTCGCCCGCGGATGCGGGAACAGGGCGTCGGCGCGAGTCTGGGGACCAGGACATCGCCGGTCGGTCGCCTCGCGGCACCGGGCCCTGTCCGCGCGCGAGCGCCGTCGGCATCCGTTGCGAGGAGGACGCCATGCCCGAGAAGGACGACCTGAACAAAGGCGACGAGGTGACGTGGAGAAGCCACGGCCAGAACGTCACCGGAAAGGTCAAGAAGAAGATCACCGGTCGCACGCAGGCCGCGGGCCGCACCGTCGACGCCTCGTCCGAGGAGCCGCAGTACGAGGTCGAGAGCGACAAGTCCGGCCGCTCGGCCGTGCACAAGCCCGGTGCGCTGCGCAAGAAGGGCCGTCGCTCCTGATGGCCGGCGGCGAGCACGACGACGACCGTGACGGGACGGTCCGCGAGTTCCACGAGGCCGTCAACATGACCGCCGGCGAGCTGGACAAGTGGCTGGCCACGGACGAATCCGCGGGAGTCGGGCAGAGCGACGGCGGTGAAAGCGTCGGACACTCCTCCGGGCGCCGCATCGTCGGACTCCTGCGCACCCGGAAAGCGGACCTCACCGACGACGATCTCGCGCACATGCGCAAGGTCGTCGGCTACGTCCATCGCCACGTCGCGCAGCGGCCCGCCGGAGACGTCACCGCCACCCGCTGGCGCTACTCCCTCATGAACTGGGGCCACGACCCCGAGAAGTGAGCGCGTCGCCCGACGGCGGCGTGCCCTCCGCGGCCCACCGGACCGGACCGTGAGCCGCATACCGGCCCCGACCGGGCCCGGAGGACGGATGGCCGGACGCCGGATGGGGCGGACGCCGCATGGGTCGGCCGCGCCGGGCAGGCGCGCACACCGGTGCCGCCCGTCGGGCCGGTTCGCGATCACCCGGCGGGTGCCTGCCGGCTGTGCTCCTTGACGGACTTCTCCACCGTGTGCGCGCACGCGACGAACATGTCGATCTGCTCGGGGGACAGATCGCGGACGGAGATCTCCTCCAAGGTGCGCCACATGTCGGCGATGGGTTCCCGGAGGGCGCGGCCGGCGTCGGTGAGGTGGACCACCATGGCGCGCCTGTCGTGGGGAGCCGGCTCCCGGGTGAGAAGTCCGGCTTCCTGCATGCGGCGCAGCGACTTGGACACGGTGGAGTGGTCGAGGCCGACGCGCTCCAGCAGTTCTCCCTGCGTCTGACCGTCCCGGTCGAAGAGCTGCATCAGCAGCAGTTCCTGTCCCGGGTGCAGGTTCAGGGCGCGCAGCATGGCGGCGGCGTGTCCGCGATGGGCGCGGGCGAGCTGAAAGATGGCGTAGCTCAGACGTCCGTCGCGTGCGGTGCTCGGCAGTTGCGACGCGGTGGGATCGGGCATGGTGCGGCTCCCTGGCCTGGAGGTCGAGTGCGACCGGTCAGTCGACGGTGAGGACGATCTTGCCGCGGTTGTGGCCGGCATCGCCGGCCTGCTGCGCCTTGGCGGCGTCTGCCAGCGGGTAGGTGGCGCTGATCGTGGTCACCAGTGTGCCGTCGGCGACCTTGCGGGCCAGTTCGGCCAGGCGCGCGGCGGAGCGGCGCTGCGGGCCCTCCGCGAAGACGACGCCGAGTTCGCGGGCGCGGAAGTCGGCGGTGGTGACGATGCGGTCGGTGCCGCCGCGCAGGGTGATGGAGTCCTCCAGCGCACCCTTGCCCGCGGCGTCGAAGACGGCGTCGATCCCTCGGGGGGCGAGTTCGCGGACCCGCCGGACCAGATTGTCGCCGTAGACGAGGGCGGTCGCGCCGAGCGAGGTGACGTACTCCTGGTTCGCGGCCGAGGCCGTGCCGATGACGCGGGCGCCGCGCGCGACGGCGAGCTGGACGGCGATGGTGCCGAGTGCGCCGGAAGCTCCGTGGATCAGCAGGGTTTCACCGGAGGTGACGCCGAGCAGGTCCAGCACGCGTTCGGCGCCGTCGCTCGCCACCGGCAGGGCGGCGGCGTGCGTCCAGGCCAGCCCGGCCGGCTTGGGAGCGAGGACGGCCGCGGAGGCCAGGGCGTACTGGGCGTAGGAGCCGGTGTCCGACCAGCCCAAAACCTCGTCACCCGGCTTCAGGTGGTCGACGCCCTCGCCGACGGCGTCGACGACACCGGCGATCTCACCGCCGGGGACTGCGGGCAGCGTGGTGGGGAAGATGGCCTGCATCGCGCCGGAGCGGATCTTGCCGTCCACCGGGTTGACGCCGACGGCCTGTACACGCACGCGGACCTGGCCGGAGCCGGGCTGAGGAACGTCGATCTGCGCCTCGTGCAGGACCTCGGTGCCGCCGAACGCGTCGAAGACGATGGCCTTCATCACGGTGCTCTCCTGGGATGGAATGCCGCGCCGACCACTTCTGTGGCCAGCCACATAAAAGTAGCACCGATTATGTGGCCAGCCAAGTAATTGCTCGGCGGGCTTCGCGAACGCGCAGCCGCGTGGACCCCCGCCCGTCAGGAGTGACGCGAGGGCGGCACCCGAGAAGGCGGCGGCCAACGGACGGGGCCCGGCCGGCTGGAGGGCTTCGACCGGGCCGTGACCAGGCCGGATGCCGATGCCGAGGGGAGGGTGCGATGATCCTTTCCTCTCCGGTATGCCTGCCGGACCGTCGTGACGAGGACTGACGAGGACTGTGAGGGACCGATGACGCTGAGTGTGGGCCGGCGGGTACGCCTGGCCGCGGAGCTGCGGCTGGCCGGCACGGTGACCTCGACCGAGGACGTTCCCGCCGAATCAGGTGTCGCGGGCACCTCGGTCTCCCTCGCGGCAGGCATCGAGGGCACGGTCGAGCGGGTGGACGAGCATCACCGCCGGCAGAGCCACGAGGTCCGCGAGTACCTGCGCCTCAAGTCGCTCCTCGACGACTTCGGCCACCAGATGCCGCCGGAGAGCAGAAGGCAACTGCAAGAGCAGGTGAGCGCCTTGGAGGAGCACTGGGTCGCCCATCAGCGCCGGATGCTCCGCGTCACGGTCCGCGTCCGCCTCGACAACGGATTCGTCCTCGACGACGCCCCCGAGGAAGCCTTCGCCTCGGTCTGACGATGATCAAACACAAGCCGGGCAGGAGCGACGCGGCTGCTGACGACTCAGCCGCGCGCCGAGCCCGACAAGGAGGATGCAATGGCCAAGGCGGTACGGGCCTCACTGGGCGAGATGCAGATCACGTGCCAGGTCTGCAAAAGCGAACTCTTCCGCGAACGGGGAGTGAAACTCAACAGCACGGGCGGGGAGTTGTTCAACCTGGCCTGGGCGGACGAAACCGCCACCGGATTGATCTGCCTGCGCTGCGGTTTCGTGCACCTCTTCGTCAACCGGAACATACAGCTGCACACCGTCAAAACCTGAACCGGCGCAGCGGTCCGCCGAGCGGCGTGCCCACGCGGTGCCTGTGCGGCACGGTACTTTCGCAGAGCCTGGGTGAGCCAGGTGTGCACGGGTGTCAGGTCCGCACGGACGAACCGGTCCGCCGGGCACGGGCCGGTTCGGCGGGTCCCCCGCCCATGAGCCCGACCACAGCAGGTCGGCGGGGCATCGCCCCCCGGGGCCGCGCAGCTGTGCTGTCGCCGCTGCCGGCGGTCGGATGGCGGCGACAGGTGGGAAACGTCGGTGGGGGAGCGCCCCGAGCACTCCCTGCCCGGGCATCGTGAAGGCCCGTGTGGTGTCTTCGGTCAGGACCGCAACCAGCACGGGCCATTGAACTCGTCCGAGCCGTGGCGTACTTCGCCACCGCCCGCTGTGGTTCGGCGATGGCGAGACCACCCTCAACGCGATCTTGCCTTGCTTGTGGCCCTGCGCGGCCGCCTGTGCGCGCTGCCGCCTCGGGCGGCGCGTAGGTGCTGTCCGTCCCGACGTGGAGCTTGGCTCGTCGGACAGAGGCCAGGTCTCGGCGAGTTGAGGGCCCGCTGGACCGTACCTGAATGTTCGAGACGGTGATGCCCAGGGCGCGCTGTCTCCTCCGGGTCGTACCGGGCGAAGAACCACCGCAAGCATGGCGCCGCGGCGCTGCAGCACGGCCGACCGGGGGTACGTCGATGGAACCGGCAGGGTCGGTCCCGAACCGCACGCCTGGCCGCTCGCCGCATGGAATCCTCCGAACTCGACCCCTTTGAACCGCGCAGAGGTCGCGACGTCACGCGGGCGACTCCCGCACGTTTTCTAGGCGCGCGGCCATTGACACGACGCCTGCGACGGGGCCAGGATCACGCCTGCAAACATAGTATTGAAACGTTTCAAACGTCTGGAAGCAGTGATTCTGCCCTGTTTTGCCCCAGGCTGCCGACGCGTTCTGCCGCCCTCTCCGCACATCTCCTAGGAGCCCGCGATGCACGATGTGAAGCGCCGCAACATTCTGCGCTCGGCCATAGCTGTGGTCCTGGCCCCCACTCTGGGTTCCGTGATGCTGCCCGGGCTCGCGCCGACGGCCTCCGCGGCGGTCTCGTGGACCGCGAAGTGGGTCTGGGCTCCGTCCAGTACGGCCAACCAGTGGGTGGCCTTCCGCAGAACGTTCACCCTGGGCTCCGCGCCCTCGACGGCCATCACCCAGATAGCGGCCGACTCCAAGTACTGGCTGTGGGTCAACGGCACGCTCGTGGTCTTCGAGGGCGGACTCAAGCGCGGCCCGAACCGTACGGACACCTACTACGACGAAATCGACCTTGCCCCGTACCTGACCAGCGGCACCAACACGGTGGCACTGCTGGTGCGGTACTTCGGCAAGGAGGGCTTCTCGCACAGCAGCAGCGGCAAGGGCGGCCTGCTGTTCCAGTCCGACATCACGACCGGATCCACCACCACCCGGCTGGTCAGCGACACCGACTGGAAGCACAAGGTCCACCCGGCCTACTCGAACAACACCAGCGGCACCCAGGTCAACTTCCGACTCCCGGAATCGAACGTCTACTACGACGCCCGCAACGCCGCCGCCATGGCCGACTGGCAGTCCCGCGGCTTCGACGACAGCGGCTGGAGCGCGCCCACCGACTTCGGCGCCGCGGGCGCCGCTCCATGGAACGGCCTCGTCGAACGGCCCATCCCGCAGTTCCGCTACTCCGGCCTGACGTCCTACACCAACGCCGCCTCGCTCCCGGGCACCGGTCAGGGCTCCACCGCCATCTCGGCCACTCTGCCCTCCAACATCCAGGTCACGCCGTACCTGAAGGTGGACGCCCCGGCCGGCGCGGTGATCGGCATCCAGACCGACCACTACGACGACGGCAAAGGGCTGGTCGGCATCGACCAGGAGACCATCTTCAACGTCCGCGCCACCTACGTCTGCACCGGCGGGGTCCAGGAGTTCGAGGCGCTGTCGTGGATGAGCGGTACGGCCGTGCGGTACACCGTCCCGGCCGGCGTGACCGTCCTGGACCTCAAGTACCGGGAGTCCGGTTACGACACCGACTTCGACGGGTCGTTCACCAGCAGCGACGCCTTCTTCGACACCGTGTGGACCAAGGCCGCCCGCACCATGTACGTCAACATGCGGGACAACTACATGGACTGCCCGACCCGCGAACGCGCCCAGTGGTGGGGCGACGTGGTCAACCAGCTGAAGGAGGGCTTCTACACCTTCGACACCAGGTCCCACGCCCTCGGTAAGAAGGCCGTCTCCCAGCTGGCCTCCTGGGCGAAGGACACCGGGGCGCTCTACTCCCCGATGCCCTCGACCATCTGGACCGCCGAGCTGCCCAACCAGATGCTCGCCTCGGTGTGGTCCTTCTGGACGTTCCACCTCTACACCGGCGACACGAGCACGGTCACCGGCGCCTACCTGGCGGTGAAGACGTACCTGGGCCTGTGGGGCCTGGGCAGCGACGGCCTGGTTGCCCACCGCGCCGGGGACTGGGACTGGCAGGACTGGGGCAGCGACATCGACACCCGCGTCCTGAACAACTGCTGGTACTACCTGGCCCTCGACACCGCCGCCAGGCTGGCGGCCCTCAGCGGCAACACCGGCGACGTCGCCCGATGGCAGGCCCAGCGCGCCAGTATCAAGGCCAACTTCGACAGCCTGCTGTGGAACAGCACGAAGAACGAGTACCGCTCACCCGGCTACAACGGCGACACCGACGACCGCGGCAACGCGCTCGCCGTCGTCGCGGGCCTCGCCGCCCCCAGCCACTACCCGGCGATCACCAACGTGCTGCGCACCCACCTCAACGCCAGCCCTTACATGGAGTTCTACGCCCTGGAGGCGCTGTACCTGATGGGTGCGGCCACCGTCGCCGAGGAGCGGATGCGCAACCGCTTCGCCGCCCAGGTCGCCGACCCCGCCTGCCACACCCTGTGGGAGGTGTGGGTCAAGTCGCAAGGCACCGACAACCATGCCTGGAACGGCGGCCCGCTGTACGCGCTGTCCGCCTACGCCGCGGGGGTGCGCCCCACCACGGCGGGCTGGACGACGTACGAGGTGATCCCTCAGACCGGCACCCTCACGAAGATCAATACGGTGACGCCGACCGCCGCGGGCGACATCCGCTTCGGCATCACCCGCGACGGGACCCAGGCGACTCTCACGCTCACCTCGCCCGCCGGTACGACCGCCCGAGTGGGCGTGCCCACCTACGGCGGCTCCCAGCCCGTCATCAAGGCAGGCGGCACCACCGTCTTCACCGGCGGCTCTTCCACCGGCAGCGTCAGCGGCCTGAGCTACGACGGCCAGGACTCCTCGTACGTCTACTTCAAGGTCCAGCCGGGCACCTGGACGTTCACGGCCACAGGCACCGGCCGACTCGACAACCTCGCCCTGAACCGGCCGGTCACCAGCAACAACAGCCTGGAGAACAGCAACTGGGGCAGGAACCGGCTCACCGACGGCAAACTCACCAGCGTGAGCGGCGCCAGAGGGTACACCAGCAACGAGTTCACCTCCGCCGACGTCAGCGCCACACCCGTGTGGGTGGAGATCGACCTCGGCGCCGACACCGACCTCGACGCCGTACGCCTCTTCCCCCGCACCGACATCCAGGCCGCCGGGGGAGGGACCGCGGGCTTCCCCGTGGACTTCACGATCCAGACCCGCCCCGACGGGTCCGGCACCTACACCACGGCCCGCACCGTCACCGGCCAGGCCAACCCACAGGGGCTGGTGCAGACGTACGGCTTCAGGACCGCCACCGCCCGCTACGTCCGCCTGCAGGCCACCAAGCTCGGAGCCGCCGCCTCCGACGAATCCGCCAAGTTCCGTCTGCAACTCGCCGAACTCACCGTCCCCACCGCCGCGACCACCGTCACGGCCAACTACACGCTGGAGAACAACGACTGGGGCAAGACCCGGATCCTGGACGGCACCACCACCAGCGTCACCGGCGCCAAGGGCTTCACCAGCATCGACTTCCCCTCCGCCGACGTCAGCGCCACACCGGTATGGATCGAGGTCGACCTCGGCGCCGACCGGTCCATCGGCGCCGTCACCCTCCACCCCCGCACCGACACCGGCGGAGCCGGCGGCGGCACCGCGAACTTCCCGGTCGACTTCACCCTGCAGACCCGCCCCGACGGATCCGGCGCCTACACCACGGCCCGCACCGTCACCGGCCAGGCCAATCCGAACGGGGCCGCCCAGACCTACGCCCTCACCTCCACCACCGGCCGCTACCTGCGCCTTACGGCAACCAGACTCGGCGCCGCCGCCTCCGACGAGAGCACCAAGTTCCGCCTGCAACTGGCCGAGATCGGCATCAAGTAGCACGCCGCAGCCGCGTCAACAGCCCGCCCCGGCACACACCCCCATGCCGGGGCGGGCAGCCCTCGCGAACGGTTCCGCGGCTCGTTCGGGAGTGGCCGGGATGCCGGTGTGTGTGACAAACGGTGAGGTCGCGCGCGGCCGGTCCGGGGTGCCCGGGAAGCGGGAAGACGGGCGGGCGGTTGTCTGCCAAGGAGCCGAAACGACCATGGACGACCTCGTCGAGCCCATCACGGTGGCCAGCACCGCGAAGAAGCCGAAGAAGGCACCCGCCGTCGGCTCGGCACCCGAGTCGGAGGAGCTCGGCGGATTGCGCCGGGACAACTGCCGGGGGAGGCAGGAGCGTCGTGCCCGTCCGGTCACACCAGGACGGGCAGCGAAGCCGGCCCGCGCAGGAGTCGGGTGCGCCGCCACTGCACCCGTTCCGGTGCCACCGCGAGCCGGATTCCGGGAAACCGGGTGAGGACCGCGCGCAGGACGATCTCCGCCTCGGCCCTGGCCAGGGGCGCGCCGACGCAGCGGTGGATGCCGTGGCCGAAGCCGAGATGAGCGGAGGCGTCCCGGTTGAGGTCGAGCCGGTCCGGATCCGGGAACCGCCGCGGGTCGCGGTTGGCGGCTCCCAGCGCGACGAGCACAGGGACGCCTGCCGGGAGGTCGGTGCCGCCGAGGGCGAGGTCCTGCGTGGTGAACCGGAATGTGGCGGTGCTGACGGGGGAGTCGAACCGGAGCAGCTCATCCAGCGCTGCCGGCACCTCGTTCGGATCGCTGCGCAGACGGTCCAGTTCGGCTGGGTGTCGCAGCAGTGCCAGCGTGGCGCAGGCGAGGAAATCGGTGGTGGTCTCGTGCCCGGCGACGAGCAACAGCACGGCCAGGGAGAGCAGTTCGTCCTCGCTCAGCCGGTCGTCGGCGTCGCGAGCGCGGATGAGCCGGTCCAGAAGGCAGTTCCCGGGGCCCCGGCGCTTGGCGGCGATGAGGGCCGTCATGTAATCGGCGAGGGCATGCGAGGCCGCGTCGATGACCTCGGGCTCTCCGGCCGCGAACAATTCGGCGGACCAGCGCCGGACGTCGGCCCGGTCCTCCTGCGGGACGCCGAGCAGTTCGCAGATCACGAGGACCGGCAGGGGCGCCGCCAAGGCTTCCACCAAGTCGAAGGGTTCGCCTGCGGGCCATCGGTCCAGCAGGTCGTCGGTGACCGTGACGATGAACGGGCGCAGCTGTGTCACGGCCCCCGTCGTGAACGCTTTGGTGACCAGTGTGCGCAGGCGGGTGTGCCGGGGCGGATCGCTGGCCAGCATGGTGTGCGCCACCGCGGGATGCAGTCGTCGTCGGGATGCCTTGCCCGCGAAGAATGCGTCCGTGTCCTTCGAGAGCCGGGTGTCGCCGAGCGCCTCCTTGGCTTCCGCGTAACCGGTGATCAGGTAACTGACACGTCCGTCCGGCCCGGGCACGGGCTGCACCGGACAAGTGGAACGTATGGCCGCGTAGGCGGGATAGGGGTCCTGGAGAAAGCGGGGATCGTGCACAGGGTCGGTCATGCCCTCAGCCTCCAACTCGATACGGTCGGACGTCGTCGGTGACACGCCCGCGCGTGCCCGGCTCGTCTCCTCGCGGTGCACGCGTGCCCGGGGCCTCGACTCTCCGGAGCGGTACTGCGCGATCCCCCGCGCTTCCTTCGGGGCCTCGCAGGAGGAACCGCCGGACTCCGTGCCCGGCATGATCGCCCCCTTCGGTACGTCCGAAACCCTGTCAGGGAAGCAGAAGTTCGTCGGCGCCCCCCGGCTCGAACTCGACGCGGACGTAGCCCTGTTCGTCACCACCTGTCGCGCGTTCACGAAGGGCAGTGAAGATCACCGCTGCGACGCCGGCCCGCGCGCGGCGAGTCAGTCGAGCAGATCCAGCCCGACCAGGATTGTTGACCAACTGCCTCGCTGGACACGGACTCGGCTGCTCACTCGCTCGGGCCTGTGGTCGGATCGTGGTGGCGCGCGAGCAGAGCCCGGCTCTCCGGCGATGCGAGAGCATGCACCAGGGATCGGTGGGACGCCAGCCTACGGGACAGCGCGTCGAGGACGGACGACGACAACGGCTGTACCCTCTCGCTGTCACCGAACACGAGGTGAATGAGCTGTGCGAGAAACAGAAGGACGTCGTCGTGTGCGTCGCCGGCGACTCGCCCTCCGTCCTGGCCGAAGGCCGTGAGAAGGGCGTGCACGGCCGACGCCAGCTGGGGGTGGCGCATGTCCATCAGCAGCCGCGTACCTTGGAGCGCCCGCTCGTAGAGATCGCCGAGTTCCCCGTCGCTCATGGTCGTGCGGTCGGCCAGCAGCAGTTCGAGCAGGTCGTGGGCGAGTGATGAGGCCGGAGCACCGTCGACCGGACTGAACACGGTCACGGCCTGGCCGAGCCACCGGAACACCGGGTCCAGGGCATGCCGCATCACCGAGTCATTGGTTCCCCCGGAGACGCCCGTCTTGTGCCACAGGTCATCCCAGTACGACCGTGACCAGCCGGGGCCTCCGCTGCCTCGCCGGTAGCGGAAGTGCCAGTTCATGTCGAGGGGCTGTGGTGGGGCGCCCGGCTCGGAGCGAAGCGATATCTCCAGGGACCGGCCGTCGCCGTCCCACGTGTGATGCACGTCGAAGGACAGAGCGAAGTCCGTCCACTGGCTCTCGTTCATCGCCGAGCGCCACAGCAGACAGTGCCGGTGCCAGGCGCCCGGCGGGTCCGCGGAGCCCGGGAACAGTGCGGCGGCGGAGCAGCGCTCGGCGAGCAGCACCGTCAGGAGCACGAGGTTGGAACCGTACAGGCCGTGGCGTGTCGTGGTGCGCAAGAGGGCGGGCCGGTAGGCCGGGTGCTGGTCACCGGTGCGCGTCGCGTGCTGGGTCAGGACCTGGACGAGGATCCGAGTGAGCCGGTGCCGTTCGGCCACGGACAGTCTGCCGGTCAGCGACCGCGCGAAGCGCAGCATCTGCCGGGACGCCAGGGAGGTGTAGGAGAGCAGTGCGTAGGCGAGGTCGTCGTCGATGCGGGTGTCCCCGAGAGAGAGCGCGGGGCGGGGCGCTAGCAGGTCGGTGAGCAGGTGCAGGGTGAGGCGTACGGCCAGGTACTCGCCGAAGGTCGCGTGCAGGAATTCGTAGGTGGCGAGTACCTGTCCGTCGCGCACCGACTGGGCCCGCTGGACGAAGAAGAAGCGGCCGAGAGCCGCCTCGGCGGCGGTGAGCGGGGTGCGGAACCCCGGTGGTCGCACCGGCTGCCCGCCCAGTACGGCGGTGAGGTCCTGTTCGAGTTCGTCGGCCGACACCCACTGGCGCCCGCGGTTCAGCTGGGCGAAGGCGACGAGCGACAGGCGCTGAAGTTCCTGCTCGACGAGTGCGGCCGTGTCCTCGTCGGAGACGGCGTGGAGTGTCGTCTTGCCGACCTCGCGCCGGGCGAAGGAGGACAGCAACTGCTCGTACAACTCGGTGACGTCGAAGTCGTCGACGGCGCGCCGCAGAGCACCCTCGGCAGCGTCGTACAGCGCGAGCATCGTCAGCAGCAGGGGCTGAGAGGCGAGTTCGGCGTGCCGTTCGACGTACTGCCAAGTCAGCGGGCCGCGGCCGTGCGCCGAGAGTCCGGCCGTGTTGGCCTCGTTCCACACCGCCAGCCAGGTCGTGATCTGCTCGGCACGGAAGGGCTCCAGGCGCAGCACGACCATGCCGGCGGGGTACCGGGCGCGGTCGGCCACGGAGGTCCGGCTCGTCACCACGGCCAGCACGGGCCGCCCCTGATCCGCCTCACGCCGCTGGAACTGGGACACGCGCTCCAGGAAGTTGGTCTGGTGGACGCCGGTCGTCTGCAGCAACTCGTCGAAGCCGTCCAGGAGCAGAACAGGAGTGCTGCCGCCTGCCGCGCGCACCAGTTCCGGCCAGCCGACGCGTTCGCCGGTGGAAGCACGGATCGCCTGTTCGATCTGGTCCTGCAGTTCGTCCTCCACCCGGACGTCCCTCAGCGGCACACGCACGGGGAGGTAGCCGACAGAGGGAAGCCGTGCGGCGAGCACCCGGGTGAGGGCGGATTTGCCGGCGCCGGGCTGGCCCAGGATCAGCAGGGGCGCCTCGGCGAGCTGTGGAGAGGTGAGCGCCCCGGCCAGGTAGAGGGTGAGGTCTCGGCGCAGGGGCAGTCGGCCCCACCACTCGTGGTCGGCCGGTGCGGCCTGCGCGGAGACGGCACTGACGCGGAAGTCCGGGTCGAGGTAGAGGTCTTGGAGGCTGGGAATCCTGATGCCGTCCGGCGCCGACGCGGCGTCCAGTACAGGGTGAGCGAGCGCCGCCCGGTGAGCGCGCGCCAGCGCGGAGGCCACGTCGACCGGCGGGCGCAGCGCCTCGGCCGTGCGGCTGAGGAGAGTCTCGATCCCGGACAGGGCACGGCCGACGTCTGTGTGGATCGCCTGCTGCGCCACATGTGTGACCCAGAATCCGAATTCGGGTGCCTCTTTGGCGAGTTCGACGTACAGGCTCTGGTACCGCTCATGAGCCGCGCGCGGCAGGTCGTCCATGAGAGCGGCATGGGCCCGAAGGCGCCGCGACGTGTCCAGGTGCTCCCAAAGAGCAAGGCCTTCCAGGAAGGCGTAGAACCTGCGGGCGTAGTCGGTGTAACTCGCGAGCAGCATCGCGGTGAGCGCCGAGGCCGGTAGGTGCGGCGCCGGGCAGGGCAGGTCCGTGGCGAGCAGCAGCGACACCAGGTCCCACGTCTGCCGGTTCGGGCCCGACTCGGTCCGTGCGAGGGCAAGTTGCTCGTCCCGGGTCAACCGCACCTCGGCAAGGGCGAACGGAAGCTCCAACTCCTCCATCGTCTCGAAGAAGGCCACCACGACGATGACCGTGTGGGCCGCGCGCAGCACATCGGTCCGCTCCGCACGCCCCTGGGTACGGTCCAGACGGGCGCCGACGCCGCGGATCGCGTCGCGTCCGAGGCCGAGGAGGCGTCCGTTGGCGTCGGCCATGCCGATCACCGTGCCGCTGACCCCGGCGGTCGCCAGATTCAACGCCCCACCGAGCGCCCGATCCAACGCCGCCAGCCGCGGCGGCTCGGCACCGAGAAGCACCAGAGCGTCGGCGAACGCCAGGAGTCTGCGTGCCACTGTGTCCCTCACTCCCGCATCCCGACAGGCCCGGCCGAGGCCGACGCTACCGGGCGCCGGTAGTCCCGTCAGATGATTCGAAGGATGCGGAGACTGCAAACGGGGTGATCGGCGTGCGCTGTGGTGACGCGCGCTGCCGTGAGCGACGACGCGCCGAACCGGTGCCTCCGGGCGCAGGTTGCGGCCGCAATACCGGGCCCGCCCGACCCTCCACCTGATCGGCATGCTGTGCACCCGCCGGTACCGGTGGCCGAGCGCCCCACCCGGAACGTGTCCCGGACGGAGCGCTCGGCACAGGCGGGGCACCCGGTCGCCAGCCTGGGACCACCGTGTCGCTCATGCTCGGCTTCCCCTCACCCGACGCGTGCCAGGCGCAGACCAGGATCACGTACGCGTGGCCCGCCGTGACCCCCGTGATCCTGGCGGAGCGGGCGGAGGCCGGGTAGCCGATGATCCGGGAGTGGTTGAGCCGGGCAGCGGTTTAGCCTCGCCGGAGATCGCTGTGTCCTTCATCCAGCCTCACTGCCCGTTGTCCGCCTTCGTGCGCCCTGGAAGCCTGCCCGCGCCCGTCAGCTGAGGTTCACGGGCCGTCAGAGGTCCTGGCTCATCGGCCCGGACAGGCCGAGGCGCTCTTGCGGACCGGTCCTACGCTGGAGGCATGGCCACCGATCCCTTGCTGAGACACGGCCCCGACTCGACGTATCTGGTCCTGCGCGCCGGTCCGACAGGGCGGGCGTGGAACGTACTGACCTCGGCGGGGCCGGCGCTGTTGACTCCGCTCGTCCTGGGTGTGCCGACTCTGCTCATCGCCTTCTGGATGGCGCTGGCCGGGGCGCGGGCGTCGACCGTGTTCGTGGTGGTGGGGGTGATCGCCGGCCTGGAATACCTGATCGGCTGGCCGGTCCTGGCCCTTTCCCGGGCCCGGGACATCCTGCGGGTGGAGTTCGCGCCGGCCGGGGCGCCCGCGTCCCTGCGGTTGGTCCGGGCCGCCGGACCGGATGACTGGCTGCCCGTAAAGACCCTGCGAGAGGTGCGGCTGACGCACAAGGTGGTGGAGCCGTACGAGGGCGACCACAAGCCGGCCGTCTCCACGCTCGCGCTGGAACTCGTTTTGCAGGGCGTCCGGGAACAGCTCACTCTCCCGTTCGGCGGCGACCCGCGGCGGCTCGCCGACGCGCTGAAGGCCCTGCTCGGCACGGCCGGGGTCGTGGTGGAGCTGCGCACCGAGCGCAGCACGCGCGATCGGCCGCAGCCCAACTCCACCTGGACCTCCGGCGGTTCGGCATCGGCCGGCTCGGGTGGCGGCTGACGACGGCTGCCTGTGGCGCTTCCCGTGCGGGAAGCGTCCGACGATGCAGCAGGCCGGCCGGGAAGCGGTGCGGGGCAGCCTGCCGCTGCTCGGGCGCGTCGAGCCGCCGGGCCGGCTCGGGCAGCAGCCGGATCCTCCGGTCACAACGCCTGGAACGGCAAGGTCCGTGTCTGCATCGCGCACGTCCTCGCCCGGACGGAGAGCCGGAAGATCCTCCGCGACTGCCGCCTGAAAGGCGACGGGGTCCATCACGCCGGGCTCCGCCACTGTCCGTCTGCTGGGCAGGTTCGATGATCCTGAGTCGGATGTATTGACGCGTCGTGTTTGGCGGACTTAATCTCTGCCCGATCTTACGAACAGTGTTCGATATGTCGCACAACGTGCTCGCTCGGAGAGTGGGTTGGCTACGAGAACTTCCCCCCAGTTGAACGCCGGGACGGAACGCCGTCGGGCGCAACAGCAGTCGGCATCAGGAGGTGGCACTTGGTGCCCGCCCGCTGACATCACCGCACCCCGAAGGTGATGGCGGCCGGGACCGGGCCGCAGAGAAGAGGAGCCCCGACACAGGAAGCCGGGACGCCGGAACGCCGGACGCCTGGGCCCCGAAGCGTCGGCCCCCGAAGCGCCTCTCGGGCGCCGACGCACCACAGACCGTCCGCCTCGCCCGCGCCACGACCGCCCCACCAAGGCGACAGCCGTGACGTCCCCGCAGAAGCCGTCCGGCCGGCTCGTGTGCCCGGGCCTCCACCGTCATCGCGGTCGGCCCGCGCCGCACACATACACGCGAGGTGAGACACCTTTTGCCCGGATCTGCACCCTGGCTCACCCGGATCTGCACCCCAGCTCGAGCGCAGAACCGTTCCGCCGCCCCGCCCACACCGAGACCAAGCTGTCTTCGCCACCCCGCTCTCCCGTTCCCCCGACTCTCCCGTTCCCCCGACTCTCCCGTTCCCCCGACTCTCCCGTTCCCCCCGACGTTGGCACCCCCACAACGACAGGAGATCCGCATGTCCGCCCACATGTCCGTGCTTCGCGCCCGGCTGACGGTGATATTGCTCGCCGTGTGCCTCCTCTTCGCCGGCCAGGCCCTGACCTCACCCCAGCGGGCCGACGCAGCCGATCCGGGTTACCTGATGGTGCACTTCACCGGTGAGGGGGCGACCAACCAGCAGATGTACCTCTCGCACAGCACGGACGGCCTCCACTGGAACGATCTCAACGGCGGCGGGATGGTCCTGCGCTCCACGGTCGGCACGAAGGGGGTGCGAGACCCCGCATTCGTGAGATCCCCTGACGGCAGCAAGTACTGGATCATCGCCACCGACCTGTGCATCGGCTGCGGGCAGGACTGGAACGCCGCCATCAACAACGGCAGCCGCAACCTGGTGGTGTGGGAGTCGACGGACCTGCTCACCTGGTCGCAGCCGTGGCTGCTCAACGTCGCCGGCGCCATCCCCGACGGGCGCAACGCCTGGGCGCCCGAGGCGATCTTCGACCGCGAGACCAACGACTACGTCCTGTACTGGGCGACGAACGTGCCCCTCGACGGCAAGACGAAGCACCGCATCTACTACGCCCACACCAGCGACTTCCGCACCGTCACCACCCCGCAGACCTACATCGAGCGACCCGGCACGCAGGAGATCATCGACACCCAGGTCATCGAGATGCCGGCCGGAGTGGGCAACTACCGCTACGTGCGGGCCTCCGGTGACGGCCAGATCACCCTCGAGGGCAGCAACTCGATCCTCGGAACCTGGACCCGGCTCGGCGACCTCTCCGGCGTCGGCCTGACCGGGTCGATGGTCGAGGGCCCGATGTGGATGAAGTTCAACGGCACCAACAAGTGGGCCCTCTACCTCGACCAGTACGCCTCCGGCGGCGGCTACATGCCGGTCCTGACGACCGACCCGTCCAATCCCGCCTCCTACCAGAGGCAGGCTGCGGGAAGCTACAGCATGGGCGGCACGAAGAAGCGCCACGGCTGGATCATGAACCTGACCGCCGCCGAGGAGAGCCGCGTCCTCGCCCGTTGGCCCAACACCCCCGCCCAGCGGCTCCAGTCGTACAACTTCCAGGACCGGTACGTGCGCCAGAGCGACTTCGACGTGCGCATCGACCCCAACGTGAGCCCCGCCGAGGACGCCCAGTTCCGGCTGCGCCCCGGCCTGGCCGGCACCGGCACCGTCTCCTTCGAGTCGGTGAACCACCCCGGCTACTTCCTGCGCCACTTCAACTTCGACTTCCAGCTCGCCCACAACGACGGCACCACCCAGTTCGCCGCCGACGCCACCTTCCGCAAGGTCGCCGGCCTCGCCGACGCCGGCTGGTCGTCGTTCCAGTCGTACAACTACCCCGACCGCTACATCCGCCACTTCGCCTACGAGCTGCGTCTCGACCCGATCACCACCGCGACGGGACGCAGCGACGCCACCTTCCGTGTGACGAGCTGATCCGACGCCGACCCTTCCCCCTCTCGGTGGCGACGACGACGTTAAGGCGGGCAGGGGAGGCGATCGCGAACTTTCGTCACAGGTCCCATAACGGGCCTCTGCTCACCGCCTCCGCACGTCCTCCACCCGTCGCTGTCCGGGTCCGAGGAGGTCCGGATCCGACGAGGTCCGACTCCGATGAGCAACCAGCCTCCGGGCCCGGTGCCGAAGACGGCCGAAGCCGCACCGGGCCCGGGAGGCGTCGACGCGACCCGCATTGTCCGCAGAGCCTGACACCCGGGTTCGTCGGCACCTCACCTCATATCCCGCCTCGTGAAGGAGTTCTTCATGATCAAGCAACCATGGGTACGCAGCGTCAGACGGGCGGTCCTCGCCGCCGGCGCCACCGCCGCGCTCGCCGCCGGCCTGCTCACCGCCACGGCCGCCCCCTCGCAGGCCGCCACCCAGGGGCCATGCGACATCTACGCCGCGGGCGGTACCCCCTGCGTCGCCGCGCACAGCACCACGCGCGCCCTGTACGGGGCGTACACCGGCCCGTTGTACCAGGTCAGGCGCGCCTCCGACAACACGACCAAGAACATCGTCCCGCTGGCCGCCGGAGGCGTCGCCGACGCCGCCGCGCAGGACTCCTTCTGCGCGAACACCACCTGCGTCATCACCGTCATCTACGACCAGTCCCCGAAAGGCAACAACCTCACCCAGGCGCCCGCGGGCGGAGCCGCCGGCGGGCCCGACAATCTCGCCAACGCCGTCGAGGCGCCGGTCACCGTGGGCGGGCACAAGGCGTACGGCGTCTACATCGCCCCCGGGACCGGCTACCGGAACAACAACACCAACGGCATCGCCACCGGCGACCAGCCCGAGGGCATGTACGCGATCTTCAACGGCAAGCACTTCAACGGTGGCTGCTGCTTCGACTACGGCAACGCCGAGACCAACAGCCTGGACACCGGCAACGGTCACATGGAGGCCCTCTACTTCGGCAACAGCAAGGGCTGGGGCTGGGGCAGCGGCAACGGCCCCTGGGTCATGGCCGATCTGGAGAACGGCCTGTTCTCCGGGGTCAACCGCGGCTTCAACGCGGGTGACCCGAGCGTCGACAACCGGTTCCTGACGGCCATGCTCAAGGGCGGCGCGAACCAGTGGGCCCTGCGTGGCGGCAATGCCCAGTCGGGCGGCCTGTCCACGTACTACAACGGAATACGTCCCACCGCCGGCGGCTACAACCCGATGAGCAAGGAAGGCGCGATCATCCTCGGCATCGGAGGTGACAACAGCAAGTGGGCCCAGGGCACCTTCTACGAAGGCGTCATGACCTCGGGCTACCCCTCTGACGCCACCGAGAACGCCGTACAGGCCAACATCACCGCCGCAGGCTACGACGGCGGCTCGACCAGCACCGGGTCACTGACCCCCGGCTCCAGGATCTCTTTGAAGGCCACCACCTCGCCCTGCTGCACCTCGCACTACCTCCGCCACAACGACGCCGACACCAAGGTGGTCATCTCCAACATCACCTCCGCCAGCTCGGCCACCGACAAGGCCGACGCCACCTGGATCGTCCGCGCCGGCCTCTCCAACACCTCCTGCCTGTCCTTCGAGTCCGTCGACAAGCCCGGCCAGTTCCTGCGCCACTTCAACTACCAGCTCAATCTGAACTTCGACGACGGCGGCAGCGCGTTCGCGAAGGACGCCACCTTCTGCCCCACCGCGGGCAACAGCGGCGTCGGCACCTCCTTCCAGTCCGCGAACTTCCCGACCAAGTACCTGCGCCACTACAACTACACGGTCTACGTCGCCGGCAACGGCGGCACCAACGCCTGGGACTCCACGACGTCGTGGGCCCAGGACACCAGCTGGCTCACCGCGTCTCCCTGGAGCTGACGAGGGACCGGACCCGTGGGCGCCTCCGGACGGGGCCGCCCGCGGGTCCGGGCGCGGCCCGCGGCCGGGGGAGCGTTGCCGCGGGTTGCGCCGCAGGACGCAACGACGCCGGACCAAGCGATCCGGTGGGGCCGCTGCTCACCGAGTCTGACGGCGCAGTTCGTCGTTCTTGCGAGGAACCCGCGGAGAGGGCCGGTCAGGCAGTACTACGGTCGTGGTAGTGGCGGACGATCTCGTCGAACGCGGCTCGGCCGGCGTCGTCGAGACGGTAGGTGTCACGTCGGGGGAGGGGCGGGCGGGTACAGCCCGGTCCGTGGACCTGTCCGTCGGAGTGCTTCCAGAACTGGCAGCACGGAGTGAGCGTCGGGACCTGCTCACCGGCCCCCAACTGCGCCGCGCGCCGTGCCATGGCCCGCGCGCGGTGGTGTGCGCGCCGGCAGACGCCGTCGGCGGCGAGCAAGCTGGGCGCGGCCCAGACGACGAGGATCCCGAGCAGCCACGCGTGGTGGGCGAGGAGCCAGGCCGCGACCGCCACTTGGGCGAGGGCCAGGGTGCGGCAGGCGCGGGCGAGGGCGAGGTGTCGCGTCACGGGTGGGCTCCCGGTGGGGTGGGCTGTTCCTCTGCGGATGCCCCGTTCCGCCCGCGTCAGCCCCGCCGGTCCCCTCTTCCACGTCCTTGAAGATCTGTCCGGTTTCAGGGCCCTCGACGAGCGGCGAGCGGTCGTCGAGGACCGAAACGCCGAATTGCGGCTGGACGACGCCGGTTCGCTCGCGTCGTATCAAGACCTTCTGTCGGGTAGCAGGAAGGCTCGTCGCTCGTCTGTGCTGACCTCACGAGAGACCCGCTTGCGGGCCCGGCGAAGCAGGCCGTCAACGTCATGGTCGGCCGGCGTCCAGCTGCGTAGGGTCCGGTCGCATCCTCCGGATGCGCACCGGAGGCCAACCGCTTCGACCGCGACTACGGCACCACCCGCGACGCCGCTCCGGCAACCGCGCTCTCCGCCGCTGGCCAGAGCTTTCGGGCGGACCGCCTCGGGGTGCCGACCGCACGCGCACACACGGTCAGCGACGGCGCGTCAGCCGACCGGCCCAACGGCCGGGCCCGCGTCGCGACCAGCGAGAACGTGGCCGAAGCGGCCGACGGTCCTTCGCTGCCGCCGAGCCGGCCTCACCCCGGCTTCGCCCCCAGTGATCGCCCGGAAGCAGGATCGGCGCCTTGCGCTCCGTTCGAGCTCGGATCTCCACGTGAGATTCATGAGCCGTGACACGGAACGCCTCCTCGTACGACGCCAGCGCCGCGCTCACGGCGCTGCCGGCGAGGCCCCGGCGACGAATGCGCGCTGCCAGCCACACGAAGAACCCCAGAACCGCAGCGAGGACCGCAATCATGATCAGGAACGGTAAGAACGCACCCATAGGCAGGAGCCTACGTCGCCGACCTTGTGCCCCGGCCCGCAGCGCGACGAGATGCGGTCGCACGTGGCGCCCAGCGCTGGGGTTTATGCGGGGTCGCTATTCACTTCCGGGTGATGATCAGACGATGTTGGGGTGGTGTGGGGTCTGATGGGGTGGGGAGCTTGGGGCAGTCGGGGCTCGGCCAGATGCAGCGTGTCCAGAGGCTGGCGCCTCGTCAGCGTTGCGCATTCACCGAATGCATCGTCGTTGCAGGCGGCAGCCGCAGAGATTCGGGGAACTGTTCACACAAGCTCGTTCTCTTTTCGGCGTGCGGCGTGCGGCGGGTGAGGTGTGTGTGCGACTGGTCAGGCCGCCGCCCGCACAACGCTCCCGATGCCACTGCTTCGGAGGGTCCGTTCGTGGAGATGGGTGCCCGCACCGCTCGGGGACTCCTTGTCCGCTTCTGCTTCCGGCGCCGCCCGTCGCCTCGCTGCCACCGTCCTCGCTGCCGCCGTCCCGGCGCCCGGTGCCCTCGTCTCCGTGGCGGCGCTGCCCGCGACCGCGGCTGACCACCGTCCGGCCCGCGAGAGGGGGGATCTCCGCCGGTCAGAATGCCCGTAGTCGGCTCGTGTCAGCCGGACTGCAACACGACCGACTGACCGTCCTGGCGTTGAAGCGAGGGGGGCCTGGTCGACGCCGTTCAAGTCGCGCAGCGGATCAGCTTCGACGACGCGCGCGAAGCCCGGATGGGCGGCGGATCCGTCGTCGGCTGCGTCCGCGACAAGTTCGACGTCGCCGCGACGTCGGCGCCGCGACCGTCTTCCGACGTTCCTTTGAACCGAACCGGGAGCCGGGAGCCGGGAGGCTGGTTTCACGGCTGGATGCGGCGCTCGGCGGCATCGAAGGCGGGTGCGAGCGGGGACAGCGCCGCACGGAGCTGGTCGGGCAATGAGCCGGAGGGCACGACGAGTTCTCCCGCGACGGAACTCGCCCCGGCTCCTGCGTTCCCGGCTGGTCGGAGCCAGTCGTCCAGTGCGATGCGAACCGCGGCGGCCACGCTCGCCGCGAGGACGCGGGCTGCGTGTGCTTCGGCGACACCCAGACGTTCGGTTAGCGCCGCCGTGAGAGGAGGCTCGATGCCGACGGTGGTGTCGAGGAACGCATCACGCAGCGCGGTCTGGGTGGTGATCAGCAGGAACGCCTTGTGCTCGCGCTCGTCGGCATTCGTGTACTGCTCGACCACCGCTTCGGTGACGGCGTCGGCCAGGCGAACCGCGGCGGGCTGGGCCGCGACCGCCGCCGCGACCCGCGCCTCCCTGTCTGCGGTGACAGCGGAGACGATCGCCTGCTCACGGCTGGCGAAGTAGTTGTTGTACGTGCGCGGCGAGACTCCGGCGGCCTCGGCGATGTCCTCGACCCGCACTTGGTCGGCGCCGCGCTCCATGGCCAGGCGCAAGGCGGCCTCGCGCAGTGCCTCACGAGTGGCCTGCTTCTTTCGCTCCCGCAGCCCTGGTGCTGGTGTCGTCACGGCATCAGCGTTCCACACAGAACTGCGTGCCAGCAAGATTGCGTGCACGCAAACTTGCGTGCACGCATGTTTCATGCCAGCCTCGCCCCACTGAGACCGATGGAGCACTTCGACCCCACGATGGTCAGGCGTGAACTCGCCATCATCCGCGACGACCTGCACTGCAACGCGGTCCAGATCATCGGCGGCGATCCGGACCGGCTGGAGCTGGCCGCCGGTGCCGCCGCCGAGCTCGGCCTCGAGGTCTGGTTCTCGCCCTACCCGCTGGAGCTGGATCCGGAGCAGATCCTCACGCTCTTCCGCGACTGTGCCGAGCGAGCGGAACGGCTCCGGCGGCAGGGAGCCACGGTCGTGTTCGTCGCAGGGGTCGAGCTGAGCGTGATGAACATAGGGTTCCTGCCCGGAAAGAGCCCCGGAGAGCGGGTCGAGCGTCTGATGAGTCAACCCGGCCGCCGGGCCGAGATGATGCGCGAGCTCGGCGTGCGCATCAACGCATTCCTCCGCGACGCCGCGGCCACGGTCCGTGAGCGCTTCCAGGGCAGGCTCACCTACGCATCCATCCAGTTCGAGCAGGTCGACTGGACCCGCTTCGACATCGTGACGTACGAGCTCATCCGCTCCGCCGAAGTCGCCGACCAGTTCCGGGGCGCGGTGCGCACCCTGGCTCAAGGTCCCAAGCCGCTCGCGATCACCGGGTTCGGAACCGCGGCTTACAGCGGCGCGGGAGACCGCGGTGGACGGGTGCTCGATGTGGTCGAGTACGACCCGCACACCAAAGCCCCTGTACGGCTGAACGGCATTTACGAGCGAGACGAGTCCGGCCAGGCCGCATATCTGAGCGAACTGTTGGAGATCTTCGAGACCGAGGGCGTGGACAGCGCATTTGTCTTCCTGTTCGCCCTGCCCGGCTACCCGCACCGCCCGCACGGCGACCCCAGAGACGACTTGGACCGGGCCGGCATGGGCATCGTCAAACTGCTCGAAGGGCGCCGGGGCCAGACCTACCCCGACATGGAATGGGAACCCAAGGCCGCCTTCGCGGCGGTGGCCCGACGCTATCGGAGGTGACAGATGCCAAGCAGAGGATTTCAGGGCGGGACGGTTCGCCCGGCACTACCGATCCCGCGTGCACGACCTTCAGGGGTGATACAGCGCTTGGGCGCGGGCGGAATCGATGGGTCGGTCCTGGGGCAGGGGCAGGAAGTAGTCCAGCTGCCACGCCTGCGCAGCGTCGGCTTGGCGGTTGGTGGTCGTCACCCAAGTCGGATAGACGCGGAAGGCTCGCTTACCACCGGCGCCGTCTGCTGATACGACACCGTTCGTGCAGAGCGCGTCCATGGGAAAGACGAATTGGCCGAAGTGATGACGGTCGCGAGTGCTGACGACGAAGAGGTCGACGGGGTCGGTGGAGTCGAAAGGCCGGATGGGCCCGCCCGGGGAGCGCTTCCATACGGTGACGAACTGACCGACCTTGGTCGGGGTCGTTTTGGCTGCGCGGAATCGGACGGCGAGTCCGTCAAGGGTGAAGGCATGGGCGGCGTATGCGGCGCTCTCCGTTTCCGAGGCCGGCTGCGAGCAGGTGAACCCGCAGGGGTCGTAGATGAGCGCTTTCGCCGCGAGGAGATCCCTGTGGGCCGGGACGGTGTCCGACCACGGTGTGAATCCGGTGGGTTGAGGATCGGGTGAGCGCCCGCGGTTCGTCGCCATTCGTTCACCCTGTCACGAAGGCGGGAACGGTCGCCGAGCGAACCAGCGGCGCTGCTCTCCTCGAAGCACTCGGGTCATGACCGCGCATCCGGGAACGCAGACAGGGCATCCAGGATCGTCGTGTGACGCCCCCCGGACGTACTGCCGACCGAGCCGCCGGCGTCGCCCCGCCGCGGGTCAGCCGACGGTGTCAGTGCCCGGTCGCATACTGACGCCCATGCAGATATCGGCGTACACACTCAAACGGGCCTGGGACCGGGTGGCCGCGGGCTCCGACGTGCTCGACGAAGCGATGCTCCCGCCCATCGGCACCTCACCGGACCAGTACGAGCGGTACATGGGCGAGCCGCACGGTCGTCTCTTCCTGGTCCTGGACGAAGACGGGACGGTGCGCGGCCACATCGGTCCCTACCGGGAGGTCTTCGCCACTCAGGACCTGGACCAAGCGCTGTATTTCGCTGCCGAGGACGCGGTCCGCGCGATCGCCGAGCACATCGTGGCCCGGTCACCGGGGCGCGGGGCGGTGGCCAATGTCGTCTCCGGGCAGGCCGAGCTGCTGGACCGGATCAACCCCGACTGGGGCAGCAGATTCCGCAGCGGCGGCGTGGACGGTACAGAGCCCTCGACGGCGTGCGTACGCGACCCGCTGGAACGCCTCGCCTGGATCGCCGGCAGCTGGCGCGAGCAGGACCCCTACACCCACCTCGCCTTCTTCCGCGGCGAGAACATCAGCGCCGAACAGATCGCCCTGCTCCACGGAGCCGACCCCGCGCAGATCGCCGCCGGGACCCGTCTGGCGGATCTGGGCAGCATGGACGGCGGGACTTTCGACTACTGGGACATCGTCTGGGAGACCTGCTGTTTCGGGCAGGCCGGCGGCTGGGCGTTCCTGATGTACCACGAGCTGCCTGGCATCGGGCCCGGTCAGGATGCTCTCGGTCAGCTCGGCGTCACCGAGACGGTGCACCTGAGCGCCACCTCCGCGAAGGCCATCTACACCTTCGACTACCTGCGCGACGGCTGCCGTATCGACGACGGCTGGGGCGTTCTGGAGCTGATCTGGTACGACCGCGGCCGCGCACCCTACTTCCGAGGCGGTCAGCTCGACTTCCTCAACCAGGCCATACGCCGCGCCGAACTGGATCACCCCCGACTCACCAGCGAGTTCGAGCTGTACTTCCACGCCCTGGAGGACGCGTTCGGCCTCCAGTTGCCCCGGCAGGACATTCAGGAGGGAACGGTCCGTGCCGCGCAGTGGGTACGCCGCGACAGTTGACGGCTGCGTCCCACAGCATGCGGGGGCGGCACTCCAGCATCTGCCGTCCGGCCTCGGTGTGGGTGAAGCAGTTCGCACGGACGGGCTGCTGCCGACCTTCCAGCAGATGTTCGTGGTCGTCGCGCGGACCGTGAACGTGTCGGTGAAACGGCCGGACGGTTCAGAACGCCGACGGTCCTCACATGGCCGGCGTGTCCCCGGTCGCGCCAGTCCGTACCTGCGCGCGGTACTCCTTGGGCGACGTCCCGTACGCGCCGCGGAGGCGCGCGTGAAGCCGGGCGGGCACTGGTTCCCGTACGGCGGGCCGCACGGCGCACGGGCACTGGCTCCCGCACGGCGGGCCGCACCTCGAAGTGGACGGAATCGTTTGGCGCAGCGCCCGCCGCGCGCAGGGCACCAGGCACGGGAAAGCGGGTACAAGGAGCAGCGACCCCGACGACTCACGGCAAAGGCGGCGCCTCATGCAGTTCGACGACAACGCCCGTCTGGACACCTCCGAGGTGCAGGACGTGCGCGGCAGTCGGATCCCTGGTGGCGGTGCGACCATCGGCGGCGGAATCGTCGGCCTCGTCGTACTGGTCGTGGGACTCGTGCTGGGTATCGGCCCCGACCAGTTGGGCCTCACCTCCGGCGACCAGCCGCCCCCGGCCTCGTCCTCGCTCGCCCGGACCGAGCAGGCGTGCCGCACCGGACGGGACGCCAACACCAAGGACGACTGCCGCATCGTGGCCGTGGTCAACAGCGTCCAGGACTACTGGACACAGGCGTTGGGGCGCAGCGGCCAGGTGGCCTACACGAAGGCGCGGACGGTGCTGTTCAGCCGCCAGGTGAACACTGCGTGCGGCAACGCCACGTCCGAGGTGGGGCCCTTCTACTGCCCCGGCGACAAGACGGTCTACCTCGACCTCGGCTTCTTCGACGATCTGCGGTCGAAGTTCGGAGCGAGCGGCGGGCCCTTCGCGCAAGCCTATGTGGTGGCGCACGAATACGGGCACCATGTCCAGGACCTCCAGGGGACACTGGGCAAGTCCCACAACGGGCTGACCGGTGCCGACAGCGCCTCGGTCAAGACGGAACTGCAGGCCGACTGTTATGCGGGCGTCTGGGCGCACCACGCGACGACGGTCAAGGACGAGTCCACCGGCAGGCCGCTGATCACCAGCCTCACCGCCGCGGACATCCGCGACGGTCTGGACGCGGCCGCGGCTGTCGGCGACGACCGTATCCAGGAGGAGTTCCAGGGGCGGGTGACCCCCGACACCTGGACCCACGGCTCGTCCGAGCAGCGGCAGCAGTGGTTCGGCCTGGGTTACCGCACCGGGGACATGGCCCGGTGCGACACCTTCCGCTGAGCGTGGCTGTGTCGGTCTGCTGTGCTGGATCTGGCGTTCCCCGCTCAGGCGCAGGCGCGCTCCGCCGCCGCGGCGACCACCTCCTGGCGTCGCCGGTGGAGCTGCTCGTACTCCAGCACCCGGCGGGCCGTTTCAGGGGGTGCGTCCCGCAGGCTCGCGGTGACCCCGGCCGCGTCCAGGGCGTCGTATCCGGTCCACGGCTCAGGCGACCGCAACCGCTCGATGGCGTTCAGGACCTCCTTGCGCCGGGCGTGCGCACGCTCGTAGCCCTCGACCACGGTCAGCTCGAGCTGGGAGAGCACCGTCAGCCGTGCCTCGACCTGTGCCGCGGTGAGGCTGCCGAATCCGGGAATCGGCAGGTCTTCCTGCCGCCTGACCGCGCCCAGGACCTCCTCGGCCATGGGCCCTGGCTCGGGCCGCTGACGGCCCGCGTCCTCGCCGGTGTCCCGGGCCTCCCGGATGCCGCGCTCGGCGACGTTCCGCGCGACGTCGCGAGCGTGCTCGGTGAGAAGGCCGTCCAGTTCCCGCAACAGTTCCTCGTCCTGGATGCGGAGCGAGCCGAGCAGGTCAGCGGTGCGACGGTCGTCCAGCTGGTCGGCGAGCACCTCTCCGGCCCGGCTTGCCGCCAAGGCCCGCGCGACGGCCGCGTACTCGTCCTCGGTGTTCCTCAGCAGGTGTCGCGGATCGACCGGGCCCCCACCGGGGAGCAGTCCCCGGACGACCACCGATCCGATGGTCAGCGGCAGCATCGCCGTGCGCAGGGCGCCGCGCGAGACCAACAGCGTCGCACCGACGGCGGACTCCAGCAGGCCACGCGGGTGCAGGGAGCGTTCCAGGCGGTGGAGGCGCTCGAGGCCGATGTGGATCTGGGCGGCCTGGCGTTCCAGCGTCTGGCGATGTCGACCCGGGGGAGTGACGAGCGCGTCCGTCCCGAGCCGGTCGAGGAGCGCCGCGTGTGCCTGGCGGACGTGCTCCAGCACCGGTACGAGTTCCTCCGTCATCGCTGCCATGAGGTGCTCCCTCGCAGAAGGGCGGGGGTCGTCGTCCCGCCGCACGGAAGGGCCGGCCTCACGGACTCGTGGTGCCGCGCCGCCGGCACCATCCTGCGGGAGGATCGACCGGATCGCTTGCGGCGACGCGCGACCGGAAACGCCGGAGGCCCGGTCGTCCCGCCCCTGGATCGCCGCTCGGCGGCCGCCTGCGGGACCATCCGGGCCCGGGATCGGCCGCGGACGGACGCCTGTCATGCGGACCGGGCCCCGACGCCGCCGCGTGGGACCCGGGAGTGCCGCGCAACCCGTATCCCTCGTGCGGCGGGCACTCGAACGGGAACGTGTCCCGAACCCTTGTCACCTGTTCACCGGAAAGGGGCATCTCGGATGCACCATCGTCACCGGAGGCCGGAGGCCGGAGGGAGCGGGCGTGTGCGGGGACGACTCAGGGTGACCGATGAGGGCCGGAATCCGGCGCTGTACCAGGGTGTACCTGCCGTAGTACCGGCCCCGGCCGGTCCGACGGCGACCCGTGGGCGGCCCTGGCCCGCGATGCGCCTCGGGAGGCAGATCGGGGCCACGACGGACAGAGGCCGTGACCGGGCAGGCGAGCTACGGGAGGGGAGGGGAGCGGAGCGGTGCACGCACCGAGTCACGGATGGAAGCGCCACCGGCCTTCGGAGACGACGTCCACCTTGCCGCCGCCGACGCGGACGGCGGTGTCGTCGTCGATGAAGTAGATCGGGAAATCCGACTGGGCAACGATGCGATCGGCCCAGGCGTCGTCCCGCTCGGGGAAGTCCGGCGAGTACAGATGGGGCTTGAGATACCAGTCGAAGAGACCGAACGGCGGCTCCACGGTCGTCGCGCCCAGCGCATGAAGGTCCGCACTGTCCCCGATGACGTCGGCGGAGTGCGTGGTGAGATGACGGCTGAAGATCATCGATCCGGCGCTGACCCCCACGTAGACCCGCTCCCGCAGCGCTTCCAGGAAGCCGTCGGCCAGACCGTTGCCGGTGATGCTGCGCGCGAGGTGGTAGTGGTTGCCGCCCTCGACGTGGACGACGTCGGCGTGCAACAGCCGGTCGACGACCATCTGCCGGGGGAGACCGTTCAGTTCCAGGACGTCGAACTCCCGCCAGCCGAGGCCGTGCAGCCGGTTCATGTTCGCGACGAACCAGCCGTGGTCTCCGGGCTCGGCGACCGACGCCGTGGGGACGTACACGACGTTCGCCGATCCGAACGGCTTTCCCAGCATGTCCCGCAGTGCTTCCCGCTGTGTCTCGTTGCGCAGACCGCTCGCCGTCAGCAAAAGGTTCATCGGGCGAGCCAAGCACGGCCGGTGGGCGCGCGCAATGAACCGTCTCGGGCTGCCCCGGCCCTGCGGCACACGACGGCTCGCCTGGTCGACGGGGCTCGGTGCGCGGGGAGACGGCCCGGCAGGATAGCTTGCTCGGATGAGTCTCCTTGATGATGTGGGCGAGCGCGACGGCTGGCGGTGCTGGGTGTGCGACGAGCCGGTCGACCCCGAGAAGTCCGTGAACGATCCGCGAGGGCCCAGCGTGGACAGCCGGACCGCCGACCGTAAGGCGAAGGTGGCCGAGCGGCTCGCCCACCGCGGCTGCAACACCCGCAAGGGTGCGGTCAAGGCGGTCATCGCCTGGCCGGACCACCTGTACGTGGTCGAACCCGCGTCGCTGATCACCGTCGCCGCGAGGCTGGAGCGCAAGGGAGGCCGCGAGACGGTGGGCCGTTGCCCGACCGGACAGGACGCTCAGGACGCGGCGGACTGGCTGGTGGACCGGTTCTCCCGACTGGTCCCGGGGCTGCCGGTGACCGCCGAGGTACAGGCGGGCGGGGGCCAGTTCCTCGTCGTCCTGTCCACCGGCCGTCGCTGAGCGGGATTCCGGTGGCGGCGGCCCGCCCAGGGATGGTGGGGACGGAACGACGTTCGACGTACGACGGAACGCGAGGTCAGGAGCCTTCCATGGCGCATCGGGTCCACCAGGCCCGTGAGGACGCGGAGTTCGCTTTCATCCTGCGGATGAGCGACGTGCCGGTCCTCGCGTACTTCACGGGGACATGGCCCAAGGCGATCGAGCCCTGCCGGGAGATGGACCGCGTCGTAGAGGCCGTCGCCCACGACTACAGGAGCCGTCTGACGGCCGTCCGCACGGACATCACACGCTGCCCGGCTGCGACGGAGCGGTACGGGATCACCGGCGCCCCGTCCTACGTCCTGCTGAAGGAGGGCGAGGCGGTGGCGCGCGGCGCGGGTCCGATGACCGACGCCGCGGTCCGGGAGACCCTCGACGGCCACCTCTGAACGGTCCCCGTCGGAGCCGCCGGGGGCCGCGGCTTCTACGGCACCCCCAGCTCGAAGAGCGCATACCCGGCGTACGAGCCCGACGCGACCGCCGTGACGGCGAGCAGCGCACTCAGCGTGGGCAGACCGAGTCCGCGCAGCTTGACGGCCGGCGGGATGAACAGGGGGAAGGCGGGGAGCAGATAGCGGGAGACGTTGCCGAAGATCTGCTGACTGCCCAGGACCAGGACAAAGGTCAGGATCGTGTACACGGTCAGGACGGCCGGCGGCCGCAGCCGGATCAGAAGGGGTATCAGGAGCAGACCGAGAAGCACGGTCATCGCGCCGATCATGTCCTCGACGGGGCAGGCGAAGAGGTAGTCGGTCCGGCCGACGGCGAGAGAGGCGAAGACGTCGAGCGTCTGCTCACCGAAGTCGAAGGTGTGGGCCCACGCGCCTTTCTGCAAGGTGAAGTAACCTCTGAGATCGCCCATTCGGTTGCCGACCCACAGCAGGTAGCCGATGAGCCCGAGTGGCGCGACGAGGATCGCGGTCCAAGGTCGGGCGACATCCTCCCTGCGGCGACGGAGCGTCAGCAGCCCGGCGACGGTGAGCGCGGCGATGAGGGCGACGGCGGTGGGGCGGCCCAGGCCGGCGGCGAAGGTGAGGACGCCGGCGGTGAGCCAGCGGTCGCTCATCACGCAGTGACAGGCCCAGACGGCGAGGGCGACATAGAGGGACTCCGAGTAGCCCGCCCATTCCGTGCCGGAACCCGGCCACACGGCCCACAGCCCGGCCGCGGCCAGCCCGGCCCGCCCGCCGCCGAACCGGGCGGTGACGGCGTGGATGCCGAGGGCGGCGACGAACGACGCGAGGACCGAGACGAGCATCCCGGAGCCGTACAGACCGAGCCCCGTGCAGTCGGAGACCAGCCGCATCGCGGCCGGGTACAGAGGGAAGAAGGCCGCCGAGTTTCCCTTGAGGGTGATCAGGTCCGTGCCGTTGGGATCCGGGATCAGCGCGGGGGTGTAGCCGTGCGCGGCGACCTGCTGGTACCACCAGCCGTCCCAGCTGGCCAGGACGTCCCAGGGGTGTGCGCCTCCGCCGAAGCGCGGGTGTTTGTGCCGGAAGTCCCCGGCGGAGTCCAGCAGGTACATGAAGACGGAGAAACCGATGAGCTTCAGCCCGCCGTACAGCGCCAGTACCGGGATGTAGCGACTGACCGCACGGTACAGGTGTGAGCGGCGGTCCGCGTCGGGAACGCGGTGGCGGACTTCGCGTGCTTCGGCGTCCGCATCGGCGTCGGCGGCGTCTGCGTGTGCGCCCGCTTCTGCGCCTGAGCCGGGAGGGGTGCCCAGCGTCGTCGGGTGGTTCATGCGGCGAGGTCCCCCGTCCCACGGTGGCGAGCGGTGGGGAACACCCAGGCCCGCAGGAGCAGGAAGCGCAGGAGGGTCGCGGCGAGGCCGGCGGTGACGAGGACGCCGACCTCCGTGCCGTGCGAGGCCCGAGGCGTCGCATGCTGTAGTGCCGCAAGCGATCCGCTGGTCAGGACGAGGCCGATCACGAAGACCAGGAGGCCTTTGGCCTGGTGGCGCAGGGCGCCGTCGCGGCCGCGCAGCCCGAAGGTGAGCCGCCTGTTCGCGGCGGTGTTGGCCAGAGCACAGGCGAGCAGCGCCAGTGCATTGGAGCCCTGGGACCCGCAGACCGGGCGCAGCGCGCTGTACAGCAGCACGTAGCCCATCGTGCTCACGGCGCCCACGGCGGCGAAGCGCAGCAACTGGCCGGCCAGCCCCCCGCGCACCTGGTCGGCGGCGCCGCGGCGAAGCCCCACTGTCGGCAGGGTGCCACGGGCCAGATCGCGGCCGAGCCTCGCGATGCCCCGCAGGTCTGCCAGGGCCGTGGCCACCAGGTCCACCCGGCTGTCAGGATCGTCCACCCAGTCGACCGGTACCTCGTGGATCCGCAGCCCGGCCCGCTCGGCTATCACCAGCAGTTCGGTGTCGAAGAACCATTGCGAGTCCTTCACCAGGGGCAGCAACCGTTCGGCCACATCCCGCCGCACCGCTTTGAAGCCGCACTGCGCGTCGGAGAATCCAACGGCGAGAGTGGAGCGCAACAGGGCGTTGTAACAGCGGGAGATGATCTCGCGCTTGGGGCCGCGCACCACGCGCGAGCCGCGGGCCAGGCGCGTGCCGATGGCGATGTCGGAGTGCCCGGAGATCAGCGGCGCGACCAGTGGCAGCAGCGCCGTCAGATCGGTGGACAGGTCGACGTCCAGGTAGGCGAGCACCGGCGCTCGTGAACCGGACCAGGCGGCGTGCAACGCCCGGCCGCGCCCCTTCTCGTCCAGCCGTATCCACTGCACCTCGGGCAGCTCCGCGGCCAGCCGAGTCGCGATCGAAGGGGTCGCGTCGGCACTGGCGTTGTCCGCGACGGTGATCCGGAACGCGTACGGAAAGGTCGCACACAGGTGAGCATGAAGCCGCCGGACGCTCGGCTCCAGATCCCTCTCCTCGTTGAACACCGGCACGACCACGTCCAGGACGGGCTCGCGATGGTGCACCGGCAACGGTGTCCGCAGGGGGAGAGGGTTCGCCAGTTCTGTCACTGTTCATCCGCTTTCGTGTGCTGTCGCAAGACAGGCTGAGGTCACGCACGGCAGTGGGACGTAAGAGACGGGTGCCACTGCCGGACGGTGGGAAGTCGGCGCTGCCGCGCCTATCCGGAGTCCGCGGAGCTGCCGTGGGACGAAGCGCCCATCGTCGGAGGAGTCGTCGTCGGGGCCGCCGGCGTGGTGGCCGAGGCGTTCGCCGTGCCTGTGCTGGAGGGTGACGGGGCGCCGGACTCGGTGCCGGTCGCGTTCGACGGTGTGAACGAACTGCTCGTCGTGGCCCCGGCCGTGGACGTGGCGGCGGTCCCTCCGGCGGGTCCGGTGGGCCCGGCGGTGGGGAGCGTGCTCGGCGACGCGTCCGGTGTCGGCGCCGGAGTCGCGTGCGGGGACGTCGGGCCGACCGCAGGCCGGGGGAGGGGGGCCTGCGGTCTGGTCTCGGAGGAGTCGCGGGGCAGCAGGAAGAAGCCGAGGCCGAGTCCGGCCACGGCCAGCACCGAACCGACGGCCCTCTGCACCGCGCGTGCGCGGCGTCGGGCCCGCACCCGGGTCCGCAGGCTCGTGCGCTGCTCGGGTTCGAAGGGGCTGTGCTCATGGGAGTCGCGCATCATCCGCGCCAGCTCCCGCTCGAAATGGTCCATGGCCCTCCCCTTCATCCGACCGGTTCGATGACATCGCCGAGGATCCGGCGCAGCCGGGCCACGCCGCGAGACGCGTGGGACCGGGCGGTGCCCACCGGGCATCCCAGTGCTTCCGCGACCTGCCTCTCGGGCAAGTCCTGGTAGTAGCGCAGTACCACCGCGGCCCGTTGCCGCGGCGGCAACTGGGCCAACGCGGCCTCCAGCCGCGTGCGTTCGGCCACGGCGGCGGACACGTCGCCCACCTCCGTCACATCGGGCAGTTCCTCGACCGGGCGCTCGCCCCACCACCGCCGACGCGCCGACCGAGCCGCCGCCCGGGCCAGCACCTTGCGCACATACGCCTCCGGAGCCTCCTCCGCGATGCGCGGCCAGACGAACCAGAGCTTGACCAGGGCTTCCTGCAGCAGGTCCTCGGCCCGGTGCCGATCACCTCCCACGAGCAGACGGGCCAGGTGGAACAACGCCGACCAGCGGGCTGCCACGAACCCGTCGAACGCATCGGCTCGACTCTGCTCCATCCCCACCGTCCTCGTTCCGGCCATCCCCCTACACCTGGAAAAAGACGCTGGCCCCCACGCGACGCTGCACCCGTGCCGCATGATCCAGGTCACATCACGTCCGGGGGGCGTGTGACCGTCAGGAGGCCGAGGCCCAAGGAGACGACAGCCGCATGAGCGACGGTGAGCCCGGCGGGCGGGCGGGCCGGGCAGGCCGCGCCGCCCTACGGCCCCGCCCCCGATCCGACCCGCCCCGCACCCCCTCCCAGGGACGGAGTCCTTGGTCCGAAGCAAGTGCCCGATCACGCACCGGATGCGGGTGTTATCGTCCCTCGCATGGCTGAACTGATCGCTCGCACAGGCCGGTTGCACGCCTCATGGCTCGCGGCTCGTGCGGAGTGGCAGCACGGTGCTCACCAGGACGGGGCAGGCCTGCGCCTGGCCGGTGACGACGACCTCGACAGCCCGGACGGGTTCGCCTCATGGGTCCAGCGCCTGCGACAGCAAGCCGACCGGTCGCTGCCCGTCGGCGAAGGACGCGTGCACGCCACGCACTGGTGGATCGTCGACGGTGAGACCTACCTCGGGGCCATCGACCTTCGGCACTACCTGAACGCCCTCCTCCTGGAAGGCGGCGGGCACATCGGATACAGCGTCCGGCCCTCTGCCAGAAGGCGCGGACTGGCCTCTTGGGCGCTGGGGACCGTCCTGCTCAAAGCGCCCTCGCTCGGCCTGGACCGGGTCCTCCTCACCTGTGACGACGGCAATGTCGGCTCGGCGCGCACCATCGAACGCAACGGCGGCGTCCTCGAGGACGTGCGCAGCACTGCGACCGGGGTCAAGCGCCGCTACTGGATCACACTCTGAGAGGCCGTTCTCCGTTCCGGGCTCGTGGCCCGAGAGGCGCTGCGCGGGCGTCGTCTGGCGTCTTCTGCGCCGTGGCAGCCTTGCGTAGCGCTACGAGTGGTCCTCATTCCGTAGTACTGCGCCGACGGAGGCGGGCGGGTGGTGTCGAGGCCGAGGCCGTGGTGCATCTGATCAGCGATCCAGGCACCCGTGCGCGGGCCCCGCCGGGGCACGACGTCGTCGCCGGCCCCGGCCGTGGTCTCGGTCAGGCTGGTGCCGGCCGGGACCGGTCGCCCGTGGGTTCCAGGCGGACGACGATGCCCTTGGAGGTGGGCTGGTTGCTCATGTCGGCGACGCTGTCGAGCGGCACGAGGACATTCGTCTCCGGGTAATAGGCGGCGGCCGACCCCTTGGCCGCCGGGTAGGACACGACCTCGAAGTTCTCGGCCCGGCGCTCGGTGCCGTCCTCCCAGACGCTCACCAGGTCCACCCGGTCGCCCTGGGCGAGGCCGAGCGCGGACAGGTCGGCCGGGTTGACCAGGACGACGTGACGGCTGCCGTGGATGCCCCGGTAGCGGTCGTTGTTGGTGTACGGGACGGTGTTCCACTGGTCGTGCGAGCGCACGGTCTGCAGGAGCAGGTGCCCCGTAGGGGCCAGCGGGATCACCGGCTCGTTGCAGGTGAAGCGTGCCTTGCCGGTCTCGGTCCGGAACACGCCCTCGTTGACCGGGTTGGGCAGCTGGAAGCCTCCCGGCCGGGTCACCCGGGCGTTGAAGTCGTGGAACCCGGGCACGATCCGGGAGATGCTGTCGCGGATGGTGTCGTAGTCACCCTCGAACTTCGCCCAGGGGATGTCCCCCGTGCCGTCGACGCTGAGCCGGGCGAGCCGGCACAGGATGGCGACCTCGCTGAGCAGCATGCGCGAGGCCGGTTCGATCCGTCCCCGGGAGGTGTGCACCTCGCTCATGGAGTTCTCGACGGTGACGAACTGCTCGCCGTCGGCCTGGATGTCACGCTCGGTGCGCCCCAGCGTCGGCAGGATGAGGGCGGTGTCGCCGCAGACGGTGTGCGAGCGGTTGAGCTTGGTGGAGATGTGGGCGGTCAGCCGGCACGTACGCATCGCCTTCTCGGTGACCGCGCTGTCGGGCGCTGCGCGCACGAAGTTCCCGGCCAGGGCGAGGAAGACCTTGACGCGGCCCTCCAGCATCGCCTTGATCGAGTTCACCGAGTCCAGGCCGTGCGGGCGTGGCGGGTCGAAGCCGAACTCCTCTCGCAGGGCGTCCAGGAAGCTGTCCGGCATCTGCTCCCAGATGCCCATGGTGCGGTCGCCCTGGACGTTGCTGTGGCCGCGCACCGGGCAGACGCCCGTGCCGGCACGTCCCAGGTTGCCGCGCAGCATCAGGAAGTTGACGATCTCCCGGATGGTGGGCACGCCGTGCTTGTGCTGGGTGATGCCCATCGCCCAGCACACGACGACGCGTTCGCTGGCCAGGACCTCATCGCGGACCTTCTCGATCTCCTCGCGGGTCAGTCCCGTTGCCGCGCGGACGTCGTCCCAGTCGACGGTGCGGGCGTGCCGGGCGAACTCCTCGAAGCCCGAGGTGTGGGCGTCGATGAAGTCGTGGTCCAGGACGGCGCCGGGGCGGGCGTCCTCCGCCTCCAGCAGCAGCCGGTTCAGTGCCTGGAACAGGGCGAGGTCCCCGCCGGGCTTGATGTGCAGGAAGCGGTCGGCGATCTGGGTGCCCCGCCCCACGATTCCGCGCGGCTTCTGGGGGTTCTTGAAGCGGCGCAGCCCCGCCTCCGGCAGCGGGTTGACCGCCACGATGCGGCCGCCGTTGCGCTTGGCCTCCTCCAGGGCGGAGAGCTGGCGTGGGTGGTTGCTGCCGGGATTCTGCCCCACCAGGAAGATCAGCTCCGCGTGGTGGAGGTCGTCCAGGCTCACGGTGCCCTTGCCTACGCCGAGGGTCTCGTTCAGGGCGAAGCCGCTGGACTCGTGGCACATGTTGCTGCAGTCGGGCAGGTTGTTGGTGCCCAGGGCGCGGGCGAAGAGCTGGAAGACGAAGGCGGCTTCGTTGCTGGCCCGGCCGGAGGTGTAGAAGACCGCCTCGTCGGGCGAGTCCAGCCCTTTGAGTTCCTGCGCGAGAACGCCCAGGGCGTCGTTCCAGCCGATGGGCTCGTAGTGGTCCGATCCGGGCCGTTTGATCATCGGCTCGGTGAGCCGGCCCTGCTGGTTGAGCCACATGTCGGAACGGGCGGCCAGGTCGGACACGCTGTGCTCGCGGAAGAAGTCGGCGGTGATCCGGCGCGTGGTGGCCTCGTCGTTGATGTGCTTGGCGCCGTTCTCGCAGTACTCGTTGCGGTGGCGTTGGCCCGGGGCGGGGTCCGCCCAAGCGCAGCCGGGGCAGTCGATCCCGCCCACCTGGTTCATGGTGAGCAGGTCGACCCCGGTCTTGCGCGGGGAGGTCTGCTCCAGGGAGTACTCCAGGGCGTGCACGACAGCGGGGACCCCGGCCGCCCACTTCTTCGGCGGTGTCACGGAGAGGGAGGTCTCCGGCTCCTCAGCGGGCGGGTTCTGCATCGCTTGGCCTTTCTCTTGCCGTGTCGGGCGGGCAGGTCAGCCGACGGGCCACTGGGCGACACGGCTCCTGGGCGGTTCCGGGGTGTCGTGCTGGACACGGCCGTTGCGGATGGTGCCGCGCCAGGCGCCGCCCTCCTGGCCGAGCCCTTCGATGAAGTGCTTGAAGCCGACGAGTTCTCCGCGCACCAGCCGGGCGGCCAGCTCCGTGACCCTGGGGGAGCGGGCGAGGACCTTCACGGCGCCGTGCGGCCGCAGGAGCAGCCGGACGGTGATCGCGGTGCCCCCGGACTCCGTGGGCCGGAACTCGATCTCGCCCTCATGGGTGGGATGCTGCTCGAGGCCCCGCCAGGCGAGGTAGGCGTCGGGGTCCTGTTCCACGATCTCGACCGGGAAACGATGGCGCACCGGGCCGTAGCCGATGGTCCACGCGGTGACGGTGGGCCTGACCTGCTCGACGTCGCGCACCACAGCCGAGAAGCGCGGAAACGTCTTGAACTGCGTCCACTGGTTGTAGGCCGTACGGACCGGCACCGCGACCTCGACCGTCTCCTCGACGTGCCGCTCGCGCAGCGGACGGCGGCGCATGAAGCCGTCGCCGCCGGTGCGCCCGTCGTCCTCTTCTTGCGCCATCATGGTCCTTCTTCCGGTGAGAAGGCCGGGCATCCGGACGCCGGGCCTCCCCTGATGGTTCAGGGCACCACTTCCGGTTCCCCGATCCCGGGTTTCGAGTCCCCGACCGCACCCCCGACCCTGTGCATGGGCCCGAAGGCATGTCCACCGGGCTTCTTCCGGCACCCGGCGGCCACCTCCAGCTTCACCCCTGACCCCGGCCACCCGCCACTCACCGCACCTCGGCGACCCCGCCGGCCCGGCCCGGGTGTGAGCTGCCGCCGCTACTACTCCGGCGACACACCCTGACCGCAGGCCCGGCCACGGCACCGGTCGCCGGTCCTCGGACTGCGCGGCCGCGGCTTCGGCACGGCCTGCACCGCGCACAGTCCCCCCGGAGCCGATCAGCGTCCGGTCATCGCCAAGCCGTGGCCGATGGCGGCATGCCGGGCAGATGTCGTGCGCCTGGCCCGCTGAGCCCAACGTGAAGAGCGTTTGCGGGAGCGTGGGACGCGTTTTCGGCCGCACCGATGAGTTCTGTGCGGATCCGCAGTCCACGTCCTGTATCCACCGCCGGCGGTGGGCCCGTGCTGGGTACGTTTCAGCGCGGGAGGAAGCACGTGGAGGCAGCGATGGGCGTCAACGAATCCGAGCAGGAGCGCACGGTCCGGACGGGTGAGCAGGGGACGCGGGTGAGGGGACCCAGGGTGTTGGTGGCGGGGGCGAGCATCGCGGGTCCCGCGCTGGCCCACTGGCTGCGCCGGCGCGGGGCCGAGGTGACCGTGGTGGAGCGGGCTTCCGAGCTGCGTCCCGGCGGGCAGGCGGTGGACGCGCGCGGGGTCGCCAAGGAGGTCATCGGGCGTATGGGGCTGGACGCGGTGGTCCGCGCGGCGTGCACCGACACCGCCGGCGCGCACACCGTGGACGCGGACGGGCAGGTGCTGGAGACCTTCCGCGCCGACGACAACGGTGGCGACGGGTTCATCGCGGACATCGAGATCCTGCGCGGGGACCTGTCCCAGGTGCTCTACGACGACACCCGCGACGGCGTCGAGTACATCTTCGGGGACCGAATCGCCGGGCTCGTCCAGGACGCGGACGGGGTCGACGTGGTCTTCGCCGGCGGCGACCGGCGGCGCTTCGACCTGGTGGTGGGGGCCGACGGGGTGCACTCGGAGCTGCGGGCGATGGTCTTCGGGCCGCATGAGCGGTTCCTCCGCCGCCTCGGGCACGTGCTGGCTTTCTACAGTGTGCCCAACGAGTTCGGGCTGGACCGCTGGCTGCTCGAGTACCAGGACCAGGAGTCCGGGCGCTCAGCCCTCCTGCGACCCATCCAGGACGCCACCCGGGCGATGGCCATGTTCTACTTCGCCTCGGCCGACTTCGACGTCGACTACCGTGACGTCGGGGCTCAAAAGCGCCTGCTGCGTGAGCGGATGGCGGGCCTGGGATGGCTGACCCCGGACATCCTCGCGCACCTGGACGACACCCCGGACTTCTACCTCGACCCGGTCGCCCAGGTGGTGATGGACCGCTGGTCGACAGGGCGGGTGGGGCTGCTCGGGGACGCGGCGTTCAGCTCCTCGCCGATGTCCGGGCAGGGCACCGGGCTGGCACTGGTCGGCGCCTACCTGCTGGCCGGAGAGCTGGCCGCCGCCCAGTGGGACCCCGACACCGGGTTCGCCCGCTACGAGGCGCGGATGCGCTCGTTCGTCGAGGCCAACCAGGAGATCGGCCGATTGAACGCCCGCAGCCGCGACGTCCCAGGGCCAGACGCCGAGCCGCGCCCCGATTTCGCCGGCGAATGGTTCACCGAGCTGGTCGGGCGCGCGATCAACGGCATCGAGCTGCCCGACTACGCGGGGGCGCCGGACTGCGCAGCCCCGGCCGGACCGCCGATCACCTCGTCAGCCAGGCCGTAGGTGTTCAGGGTGCGTTCGGCTGCCAGGCCATGTTCCGATGAGGCGGTGGCGACGCGGAAAGCCGGCATGATCGGGGTACAACCTGGGATCGTCATGGCGGTCGCCGAAGGCTGCGAACGTGGCGGGAGCCGGTCGTCGAACGCTCACGGGTCGAGGTATGCGCAGGTCGCGGTGTGCTGCCGGGAGGAAGCCGAGAGGGCTCGCGCCGGACATCCGCGCGTCCCGCCTGAGTGCCTGGGCAGGGCCACACCGTGGGAGTCGGGTCCTGGGTCGGGCAGGAGAGCGGCGTACCGGTGTCAGGAGTCGGCGGGGGAGACATGGCGAGTCAACTCGGTGGCCAGGCGTCGCATGACCGTGTGGTTGGCACGCCGCATCGTGGTCCGTACGACAGGGGCCAACAGCCGTTCGACGAGCGGGGCTTGGACCCAGGTGTACGTGAACGAGACGTGGCTCCCTCCGGTTCGCAGCGGTTCGATGCTGTAGGTGCCGTGGGCCAGGCGCCGGCCGGCCGCGCTGACGTTGCGTTCGACGATGCGCCGCGGCACGTGGGCCTCGACGACCTCGATGGTGACATCGGTCCTCGTGCCGCCTAACGAGGCGGTGACCGTTGCGCACGATCCGATGCCGCGGCTGGGGCCGCTGAAGCGCCAGTTGGTCAGGTAGTGGTTGGTGAACCGCTCATGGTGAGCCATGACATCGAGGAAGCCGTAGACCTGCTCGGGTGTCTGAGGTACGTCGATCGACACGGTGACAGACTTCATGTACCACACGGTACATCCAGCATGTACCAATCGGTACACTCATGTTGTGGCGAACATGGAGGGCTCGCACCCCGAGAGCGAGGCCAGGCAAGGCAAGTACGAGGTCCGGCGCGCGCAACTGGTCGACGCGGCTGTCGACCACGTCGCGGCACACGGCATCACGGACCTGAGCCTGCGCCGCCTGGGCGCTGCGATCGGCATCAGTCACCGCATGCTGATCCACTACTTCGGCTCCAAGGAACAGTTGCTCGTCGAGGTCGTCCGTGCGTCGGAGCGACGCCAGCGCGATCTGCTGTCCCGACTCCGTCTGGAGCCCGGTCTCTCACCCGCCGACGTCGCGCGGCTGCTATGGCAGCAGCTGGCGGACCCTCAGCTGGCCGGTCAGGAGCGGCTCTTCTTCGAAATCTTCGGGCACGCGTTGCGGGGCCGCCCCGAGGCCGTCCCGGCCCTGGAAGGGCTTGTGGCGGACTGGCTGGAGCCGCTCGTGGCCGCCGAGGTCGGAGCAGGGGCGGATCCCGCCGCGGCCCGGAACCGCGCCAGGCTGGGACTCGCCACTGTCCGCGGTCTGTTGCTCGACCTGCTCGCCACCGGTGACCGTGTCGGCGTTGACGCGGCGATGGAGGAGTTCCTCCGGCTGTACTACGGCTCGGAGTGACGAAATCGTCGATCGGGCCAAGCGGTTGGGCAAGGCGTGACACCATCCGCAAGCAGGATTCGCTCTTTGCCGGCCGCGGCTACGACCACGACATCTGCCGCCTCCGGGTCCGCGGCATCGTGCCCGCGCTCGCCCGCTGCCGCACTCTGCACGGCACCGGGCCGGGTGCCTACCGCTCGATAAGCGAGCGAAGTATTGCGTGGCTGCACGGCTTGCGACGACTGCGCATCCGAGAGGAACGGCGAGCCGACATCCACGAAGCGTTCTGCAAACTCGCCTGCTGCCTCATCACCGACCGGCAACTCGGCTCGTCGTGTGAGCCGTTGCAAGGGGCCTTCGTGCTGACGGTGGGCGCAGCAGCGCTCGTGGTGCTGACCCGGGACGTGGATACGGTGCGGTCGGGGCGGGTCCCCGAATCGTCCGGCATGGCTGTGCGGGGCGTCGCTCCGCGCGGCAGGCTGGAGCGTCATGGTCTTCCCCGAGTTACTGCGGCTGGACGAGACGCGTGATCTGCTCCGCCGAGTGCTGCGTCAGGTGGCCTGGAGGGCGGGTCGGCGGTGGGGAGGCGGATTGCGTGGTGCGGGGGGATCGCCGTCCGCATCCCCCCCGCAGGACTGACCGCGCTTTCGCACCTCCTGCGGGCCGCCCGCCGTACCAGGACTACGCCCGCGTACGTGAAAGAACATCACCCGCCCGGGTGCCGTTCAACGGCCGGGCCGGACTGCCGTGGTGGAGCGACCACGGGGCCGACCATGAACCTCCGGCGGTGCTCACCCGGGCTGCCGCCGAACGGCCCGTACGTGTCCAGCTCCCCGCCCATCACGACCCCGGGGCCGACCGTGACGGGGCGCAGGCGGACACCGACCAGCGCGATCTCCGCACCGGCCGGTGCGCCGTCGACGACCCTGGCGGGAACCTGGGTACTCCGTTATGGGGTCGAGTAGGGGTCTTGGCTGATCAGGTGGCTCTTCAGCCCCTCTCCGACGCCGGGTTCCGGGGTGCCCGCCCAGTCCTTGATGAGCACGCCGCCACTGCTGCAGCCCCAGGGGTTCCAGGTCCACGCGAGGTAACTCATGGTGTGCGCGTCGGCCCAGTCCGCCAACTGCTGCATGTAGTCGAAGCCGCAGTTGTCCTGGCCGAACTCTCCGATGACGACCGGCACGTGCTGGGCGAGCGGCGCGACTTGGCTGTCCCAGCAGGACACCGTCGCACAGGCGTTGAAGCTGTACGCATGCCATGACGCGGCGATGTTGTTCAACGGGTCGTTCGGCATGTGCGTCAGCCACTCGCGCATGTCGTTGGCCCACTCAAGGCCACCCAGCATGAGGACGTTGGTCGCGCCGGTGGCCCGGACCGCGTCGACCAGGTCCTGCATGCCGGCCGTCTCGTACGGGAGGCCCGTGCAGGCGCCGCCGTCGCGCCAGCACTGCCAGCCGACGGTCTTGTCCCAGTCGGCGGCGATCTCAGGGTACGGCTCGTTGAACAGATCGAGGACGACGGCGTCATTGCCCTTGAAGGCGTTGGCGACACCGGTCCAGAACCGGGGGGCGTACTGCGCGTCCGGCATGGGTTTCTGGCAGGTCGCGGTGGCGTCCTTGCAGTGCCAGTCCGGCCCATTGGTATAGGCGCCCCGCGTCCAGTGCAGGTCGAGGATCGGGGTGATGCCATTGGCGACCAGCAGGTCGACGTAATCTTCGACGCCTTGCTGGTAGGCGGCCCCCTGGGGCGAGCCGTTGAGGCCGAGCCAGCATTCTTCGTTCAACGGCACACGTACCGCGTGGATGTTCCACGTCTTCATCGCGTCGACGGAAGCCTGGTCGACCGGGCCGCCGTCCCACAGCCCCTTGCCTTGAACACAAGCGTATTCACCGCTGGAGCGGTCCACGCCCAGCAGCCGGTACGGTCTGCCGCTCGCGGTGACGATCTTGTTGCCGGAAAGCTTCAGCTCCGGGGCCGGACCGCTGGGACCGCCGGTGGCAGTGGTGGTGGGGCTGGGAGTCGGGGATGTCACCGTGCCGGTACAGGTCACGCCGTTGAGCGCAACCGATGCGGGTTGCGGATTGGCGCCCTTCCACGCACCGTTGAACCCGATGGACGCCGACCCGCCCGTGTCCAGCGTCCCGTTCCAGTCGAGGTTGGTGGCGGACACGTGGGTTGCGGACTGTGCCCAGGTGGCACTCCAGCCGTTGGTGACCTTCTGGTCGGAGTCCGGGAAGTCGAACGTCGCGGTCCACCCTCGCACGGGGGAGCCGAGATTGGTGATGGCCAGGTCCGCGGTGAACCCTCCCGGCCATTGGCTCTGCACCTTGTAGGTGACCGAGCAGCCGGTGGCGGTTGCCGATGCGGGCAGGGTGGCGACGGCAAGGCCACCCAGGATCAGTGCACCGGCGGCGCCGGTGGCTATCAAGGTGTGACGACGTTTCACCTGATCTCCTTGTTGTGTAAGGGATCGATGAGCTCGATACCCATCTGATCGACGGAAGGGGTGAGCCAGGGCCCAGGCCGAGGGCCTGCAGTCGACCGGTCCACCGGGCGGTGCTGCGCGCCGTACGGATCAAGGAATCGACAACTGTCGCGCGGTCGGATCCTGTCGTCCCGGCACATTCCGTGCGGGCGTCAGCAGCCGATCGGTGAGGAGCCCAGGGCCACGTCGTCGAACCAAAGAGTGTCGTTCCCGGTGCCGTAGCTCTCCCAGCCCAGGCGCAGGCCGGTGGGACGGGGAGGGGTCCTGCGGGCGAGCCACTGCCCGTCGACGTTCTGGGTCGGCACCCCGTCCACGCGCAGCCCGGCGATCTCCTGGTCGTCGACCCAGGTGCGCATGGACTGGGCGGTTGTGTCGATCTGGTACCGCAGGCACAGCCACCGGCCGGTCGCCAGCGGGCTGCTGAGCGCCACACCCGCCGGGCTCTGTTCCGGCAGCGTCGCGTCGTCGCTCTCGCGGTTCCACTGCAGCGCGCCGTTCTGCCCGCCGACGCGCAGCGCCTTGCCGCCCTGTGAGGCGTCCGGCATGGACACGAAGGTGACGTGGTCGATGGGCAGGGCGGTGGTGTGCCGGACCCGCATCCGCACGTACACCACGGGCCCGACGGAGGACAGATCGCGGGTGGAGGCTGCGAAGACGTGGTTGCAGTAGCCGGCGCCGCCGTCGACGCGCAGCGACCTGGTGCCGCTGTAGGCGACGGACGTGTCGACGCTGACCTTCCCCGTTCCCTGGCAGTCGGGTGCCGTGGTCTGCCAGGCGCCCGAGGGCACGGTGCCGGTCTGGTCCTCGAAGTCGGAGCAGATCGTCGCCCCGGCCCCGGCGCATTCGGCCGGCGTCGTCGCCGTCGGCGTGGGCGTCGGTGTGGGCGTCGGCGTGGGAGTCGCGGTTCCGCCGCACGGAGCGCCGTTGAGGGCAAAGGCGGTGGGGGCGGGGTCGGCGGTGCGCCAGGTGCCCTGGAGGCCGAAGTCCACGGACCCGCCTGCGGCGAGCACGGCGTTGTGCGCGGCGTTCACGGCGGTCACCGCGCTGCCCGACTGGGTGGCCTGCGCGTTCCAGGCGGACGTGACCTGCTGGTCGCCGCCGTAGGCCCACTCCAGCCGCCAGCCGTTCAGGGCGGTGCCGAGATTCGTGACGCGGATCTGGGCGGTGAAACCGCCGGACCACTCGTTGGTGGTGTACGTGACCGTGCAGCCCGTCGCCGCGCCTTGTGCGCGCGACATCGCGATGGCGGGAAGGGCAACCGCCACCACGGTCAGAATCAAAGCCCACAGAGGGAGCCGGCGGCGGCGCACGCGTAATGAAGTCATGGCCATGATCACTCTCTCGCGGGAGTCAGGACGCGGTGCAGAGGAGTGTGCCGAGGTCTCGGTCGTCGCCGTTGAGCGTCATTCCCCAGGTCGTCGACGCACCCGGCGCCAGGGAGCCGTTGTAGGAGGCGTTGTGCACGGTGGTGGCCGGGCGGGACGGATCCACCACCGCGTTCCAGCGGTTCGCCACGGTCACACCGCCCGGCAGCGTGTGGTGCACCGACCAGCCGGTGACCGGCCGGGACCCGGAGTTGGTGACCGTGACGTCGGCCTGGTACCCGCCCTGCCATGAGCCGGTCAGCTTCCACTGCGCCGTGCAGGCGATGTCGCCGGAGGGGCTCGGCGCGGGAGTGGGAGACGGTGTCCCTCCAGAGGAGTCGGTGGTGTAGGGGACGGCGGTGTAGTCCTGCGAGCAGCCTCCCGCGCAGCGCGGCGGCAGCGAGAAGGAGTACACACGGCCGCCGCCCAGCCAGGCGTCGGCGGCGTCGCGGATGCGCACGGTGAAGTCGCTTCCACCGGAGGCCGTCGCGCCGATGACATAGGACTGCCCCATGTCGCTGTTCATGGTGGCGTCGGTCCAGGTGCCGTTCGCCAGGTACTGGATGCCGTGGACGCCGTTGGGCAAATGGGAGACGGCGATGGCGGGCCAGTACCGCTGGGCTCCCCTGAGAAAGCCGATACGGATGTCGCCGCTGTAGTCCGGGGCCGGGACGAAGGTCCAGGAGACATGACGGTTGTTCCAGCGGTCCGGGTACATCGCCCCCACGGGGGTGCCGCCGATCCGGAAGCGGTTGAGGGAGTCGGTCGCCAGATCGAGGTGGTTCGGGTCGTCCCGGCACCAGGCGTTGGAATCGGCACAGCTGTCCGCGACGAGCATGGTCAGGGTGGCCCCGTTGTACTTGTCGGCCGCCCAGGAGCCGTTGCGGCAGAAGGGCTGGCCAGGGGCGCCGTCGTTGGTGCCGGCGCAGTAGTCCCCGATGGTGACCTTGACCCAGCGGCCGCAGTTGCGGCCGTTGTCGAAGGCCCCCTTGATCGGCTCCCTCGACTCCGGCACCGGACGCGGGTAGGAGCCCGAGTAGTCGCCGGGTGTGTTGAACACGTTGAGCGCCACGAAGTCCTGGCTGTCCAGTTCGCGCTGCGGCAGACCACAGCCGCCGTAGGGGCTCCCGAGCCCGTCGAAGTGGGTCGCGTTGCCCAAGACCTCAGTGGCGGCGGCGCTCGCCACGGGCGCCCGGGCGGCCGCGGCCATGACCGGTAGCGCGGCACAGCAGAGCGCTGCCAGCAACACGGCAATGCGATTCCGGGCGGGCGAGCGGTGGATCGAAAGAAGCTGCATGGGGGGATCCGCCTTCTTCGTGACGGGGCGCCGTGACGTTCGTGGGGAACTCCTCTCGGAGTGAGGGGAGTGAGCGCTGGAGGACCCTCACTGTGGGAGCGCTCCCACATCCTCCGTATCCGGGACTGTAGAAGAGGGCCATGACCCTGACAAGGGGTCGCGTTCCCGCCGGATTTTTCGCCGTGCCCTGGCTGGGGCGCGTGCCCGGCCCGACACGAGGGGCTTCTCGCAGGGCGCGCAGGACACGGCGCAGGCCGATGCCGGACGGCTCATGGAACGAGCGGTCGTGGGGGAGTGGCTGACCGGGCGGGGTGGCCCCGGCGACGCGAGCCGCCTCGCGGAAAGATCGGGCGCTGTCGGTGAGGTCCGTGACCTCGCCACCCGCACTCACGATCGCTTCCGGGGCCAGCCCCCGTACCGCTTCGGACAGGCGCTCCACAAAGGGACGCCAGGGCTGGCCGATACGCAGAGCCGGAGCACCGGCGGCGGGTGGGGTCGCGGTCGCCGATCAGCAGGTCGAGCGTCACCTCGGCGCCGAATCGCGAAGCGCCGATGCCGAGCCGGGTGTCACCAGGTGTGGCCGTGGCCGAGTTGGGTGAGGGCCAGGTCGAGCATGTCGACGAAGAAGTCCGCGGCGGCGATGTCGATGCACAGCGGTGGCTTGATCTTCAGGATGTTGAGATGGTCGCCGGTGGGTTGGACGATGACCCCGAGGTCGAGCATGCGGTCGCAGAGTTCGGCGGTCTCTTCGGTGGCGGGTTCCAGGTCGGTGCGGTCCCGGACGAGTTCGAGACCGAGGTAGAGGCCCGAGCCGTGGACGGCGCCGATGATGCCGTAGCGGTCGGCCAGGGTCTCGAGCCGGCGCTTCAGATGGCCGCCGACGCGCACCGCGTTGCCCTGGAGGTCCTCGTCGCACAGGGTGTCCAGGACGGTGAGGCCCACGACGCTGGAGACCGGGCTGCCACCGGTGGAGGAGAAGAAGTAGCCCTGGTCCCGGTACCGGTCCGCGACCGACTTGGACGTGATGACCGCGCCGAGGGGGTGTCCGTTGCCCATGGCCTTGGCGACACAGACGATGTCAGGGATGACCCGCTGCTGCTCGAAGCCCCAGAACCAGTGTCCCAGGCGGCCGTAGCCCACTTGGACCTCGTCGGCGACGGCGAGGCCGCCGTGACGGCGGACGGCCGCGTACACCTGGGCGAGATAGTCGTCGGGGAGGGCGACGCCTCCGGCGTTGCCGTAGTAGGTCTCGGCGATGAACGCTCCTGCCGGGCGGCCGGAAGCGGCCAGTTCGTTGATCACCCCGACGGCCTCGGGTCCGTAGCGCCCGGCGTCCGTCCCGCGGTGCCGGCCTCGGTAGGAGTTGGGCGAGTCCACGGTGTGGACCCAGCTCGGGCGGGTGGCGAGGGCGTTCGGGTTGTCCTGGAGCGAGGTGGAGACCGCGTCGGATGCGTACGTCCAGCCGTGGTACGCCTCGCGCAGGGCGACGACATCGTGCTGCCCTGAGGCCCCGATGGCCAGCCGCATGCCCAGGTCCACCGCCTCGGAACCGGAGTTGACCAGGAACACCGTGTCCAGGGGCTCGGGAAGCAGTCCGGCGAGACGTTCGGTGAACTCCACCACCGAGGCATAGTGGAATCGCGAGTTGGTGTTGAGCCGTCGCAGCTGCCGGGAGACCGCCTGCTCGACCCGGGGATGGGCGTGGCCCAACGGGGTGACGTTGTTGACGATGTCGAGGTACGAGCGGCCGTCGGTGGACAGGAGATGGTGGCGCCAGCCTCGTTCGATATGGGGAGGGTCGGCGTAGTAGTGCTCCTGTACGGTCGCGAACGCGGCGTCGCGCCGGTCGAGCAGGTTCCTCTCGCGCGTGAGGTCGGCGTCGACCGGGAGGCCGAGGAGCGGGGCGGGGTCGGCGGTGAGCGCGAGCCAGCCGGCGGCGTACTCGGGACGGACCAGGCGCGGGGCGGCGGGGCCGTCGGCGTCACGCAACGCGACGTGGAGCGAGGCGCCGGAGCCGAGCTGGACGATGTCCTCGCCCGCCTGCACCGCCGCACCTGTGCTGACCACGGGCTGGATCGCGCGGGGGAAGGACAGCGACAGCGCCTGCGCGCCGTAGGTGAGGTCCACGCGGCCCGGCGCCGCGGCGAGGACCCTGCCCGCGGCGGGCGCCTGCACCACGGCATCCCGGCCGAGCCAGAGGTCGATTCCGGTGGGCACCGTGGCGGTGGAGACCGCCGACAGTGCCGGTGTCCGAGTGAGCCGCGCGCGGGCGTACCGGGTGGCGGCCGCGGCTGCCCCGTCCGCGAGCGCGGCGGCCGCCAGCCTGTCCTCGGTCCCGGCGTCCATCCAGGCGCCGTGGTCCATGGAATCGGCGTCGGTGGACAGGTCGAGGAGGGTGATGTCACCGGCGGGGAGGTCCCGCAGAAGAGGGCGCACCGGCGTATCGGCCTGCCCGGTCCGGGCAGGCTCGTCGTCGGCCATGCCGGTCACGCCCCTGACGAGGCGGATCATCACCGGCAGAGGCAGCCAGGTGGCCTGTTCGAATATGCGCCACTCGCGGTCGAGTGCGGCCTTCGCGTAGGCGTTGTCCTCGTCGACGGCAGCCTGCTGCCTCCCGCTGGCGACCAGCACGGACGCGCGCAGGACCACGAGCGGCCACAACGCCTCCGCCTCCTCCGGGGAGAGCGGCCGAACGGCGTGGAAGGCGCGGACGGCCGGCAGCACGTGGTGAGGCTCGACGCCGTCGTGGTGGAGCAGTGAGGACAGTGTCACGGCAAGTTCGCCGACGGCCCAGCTCGTGGTGACGTCACCGAAGTCGATGACCCCGTCCGGCATGGGCGGACGGGTGTCGGGACGGCGGATCAGATTGTCGTCGGTGAGGTCCAGGTGCACGGCCTGCGACGGCAGCGCGGCGGCGAGCTTCTGGACGTGTGCCCAGGCCTCGGAGGTCGCGGCCTGTACGGCGGTGCGCCGGTCGTGCTCGTCGATGTGCCCGGCGAGCTTGGCGACGACGCGATCGGCGTGCCGCGGGTCCCACTGGAGCACGCGGTCAAGGCCCGGGTGCCGGAAGTCGCGCAGAGCGGTGCTGACGTTTCCGGCGATCGTGCCCATGGCCGCCACCGTGGTCGGTGACAGGTGCCGGGGTCCCGAGAGTGCGCCGCCGGGCAGGTAGCGCAGCAGTCGCGCGACGGCCGGACCGGCCTCGGTGTCCACCGTCGCGCGACGCGGGGAGCCGTCAGGGCGGCGCAGGACGGTGGCGATGCGCAGTTCCGGGCGAGCCGAGGCGATCAGGTCGGCTGCCGCGTCCTGGGCTTCGATCTCCACAGTGCTGAAGGCAGGGTTGGCGATCTTCAGAATCGCCGCGGGCATCTCATCGTCGGCGTGCAGCAGGAAGTTGGCGTCCTGCTGGCTGCCCAGCGACTGCGCGCGAGCAGTGATGCCGAGGTGTTCGGCAGCGATGAGCTCAGCCTCGGCCGGCGCCACGCGGGGTACGGGAAGGGCGTCCTCGGTGAAGAAGTCGATCGTGCGGTACTCGTCGGGCAGCATGCAGGGTTCCTCGGCTGGTGCGGCAGACAGGGCTGGGACGCTCGGATGCCTCAGTCGACATGCCACAGGAAGCGGTGAGTGTGAATCCCGAAGTAGGGGAAGTTCGCCACAGATGCGACACCCTCGATGGGCCGCACGACGTCGTTGATGAAGTCCAGAAGATCTCGAGGCTGAGCGCACACCACCTCCGCGAACAGGTCGAAGCCCCCGGACGTCAGGACCGTGTACACCACTTCGTCGTGCCGGGCCAGCTCATCGGCGACCGCCCGGGGATCGCCGTCGATGCGCAGGCCCAGCAGTGCCATCGTCTGCTGGCCCATGGTCATCGGATCGGTCACTCCGACGACCTGGACCGCGTTCGTGTCGATCAGCCGCTGCAGCCGGAGCCTCGCGGCCGAGGGTGACAATCCCACCTTCGGCCCCAGATCGGCGTAAGGGATCCGGCCGTCGACCTGCAATTCCCGCAGGATGGCCCGGTCGATCTCGTCCACGAAACACCTCTCTCGCCTGCCTGAACGGCAGCCGTTGCGCTTGCTTCAAGCACGATGCCGGATTGCTGTGCTCGATTCAAGCGTGAAGACGATCGAATCGAGCGAAGGTGCAGACGAGTCAGGCGCGGATGCTGTCGGGGGACCGTCGGGGTGATCTCGCAGGGTTCTGACGGTATGGATGCCCGGGCTGGTTTCTCCCGTCGTCGGCGTTGAACTCGCCGTAGGCGCGGACCCGGCGGGAGAGGAGGAGGGGGCGGTGCCGCCGTTGACGGATCTGGCGGCGGTGATGCTCGCTGCGCGCTCCACCACGACAGAACCACTGGGATGGGGCTGCATGATCGTGTCACGAGCTCTACGGCACCGCATGTGACGGGCGGCGGCGTATCAGGTGACCGAGATGATCGCTCGGGTGACGGTCGTGATCGCCGGGGTGGGGCGGCCGGGGAGCCGCGCCACGAGGACTCGGCGGATCTCGGGGGGTGCGCCTTCTACGTGCAGCAGGCTCACGCCGGGCGGCAGCACCGGCGAGAGCCGCCAGGGCACCGTTGTCACCCCGAAGCCGGCAGCGACCAGTTGAAGCTTCGTCAGCCAGTCGCGTGCGCAGTGGACGATGTCCGGCCGCCCGGGCAGGCCAGGCCAGACGCCGAGCAAGGGCTCGGCGTTCGACGCCGGGGCAGCAATCCAGGGGGCGCCGACCAGTTCGTCGACGTGCACCGCGGTGCGGCCGGTGAACGCTCCGGTCGAAGGCGCCGCCACGACCAGTTCGGTGTCCGCAACGGTCTCGACGTGCAGGCGCGGCGACTCGCTGTCCAAAGGCCGGTGGGGCGGTCGGGACGTCAGTACGGCGAGGTCGATCGAGCCCGCCCGCAGTGCCCGGATCAGGGAGGGCGTGGTGCCCTCGGTGGTCGTGACCGTGATCTGCGGGTCGGTAGCCGCGAGCCGGGTGAGTGCGAGGGGCAGGATGGCCGCGCCCGCGCTCAGGAACAGTCCGAGCCGCACCAGTTCGGTATGCGGGACGGTGCCGTTGAGGTCGCGTTCGGCCGCCGTCAGGCAGTCCAGGATCGTGCGGGCGTGGCGCAGCAGAGTCAGTCCCGCCGGGGTGAGCCGTACTCCGTCGGGGCGGCGTTCGAACAGGGCGGTGCCCGCACTTCGTTCGAGGGAGGCGGCCTGGCGCGAGACCGCCGACTGGGTGTAGCCGAGCCGGGTGGCCGCTGCGGTGAAGCTGCCGGACTCGGCGATCTGCCGCAGGACGCGTAGGCCTGTGCTGGAGATGTCCATGCGGGATACGCATACCACAGATGCCCGATCGTCGCTTCCCGCATGTCGCCCGGGTGCCTAGTGTCGACCCCGACGAACAAGGACGAACACGGAGGTCATCAGGTGCGAGCAGCAGTTCTGACGCAGTTCGGTGCCCCGCTGACGGTGCGGGAGGTTCCCGATCCCGAGGCCGGCGGCGGCGAGGTGCTGATCCAGGTTCTCGCCGCCTGTGTGGCCCCGTACGCGGCTGAGGTCTTCAGCGGTGAGCGGAACTACCCCCTGGTCCCTCCCGTCGTGCCTGGGATCGGCGGCGTGGGACGGGTCGTCCACGTAGGTTCGGACGCCACCCGGCTGCGCCGCGGCGACCTGGTGTGGTGCGACGCGACGGTGCGCTCGCGGGACGACGCCCTGACGCCCGACATCACGCTTCAGGGCTGGAGTTCCCGCGGCGAGGGCGGCGCGCGCCTTGCCCGGTACCTGCACGACGGGTCGTTCGCCGAGCTCATGCGGGTCCCTACGGAGAACGTCTTTCCGCTTCCCGCAGCGGCGGGGGACGACCCTGCCCGCTGGGCCGCGCTCGCCGTGCACGTCATCCCTTACGGCGGGCTGCTGGCCGGCGGGCTCGCAGCCGGTGAGACGCTGCTCGTCAGCGGGGCCACCGGCAACCTCGGAAGCAGTGCGGTCGCGGTCGCGCTCGCCATGGGGGCGGGCCGCGTGGTCGCCCCGGGCCGCAACCGGGCCACGCTCGACCTCCTCGCCGACCGGTTCGGTCCGCGTCTGCGTCCGGTTCAGCTCACCGGAGATGAGGCCGGCGACCGTACGGCGATGTCCACGGCGGCTGACGGCCCGATCGACATGGTGATCGACCTGCTGCCGCCGAGCGCACCCAGCTCGGTAACGCGCACGGCAGCCATGACCGTGCGTGAATACGGCCGCGTCGTTCTCATGGGCGGCATCGGCATGCTCGGTGGCGACGATCTCGCCCTCCCGTACCCATGGATCATGCGCAACTCGATCACCGTGCGCGGCCAGTGGATGTACCCGCGTACAGCGAACGTCGGCATCATCCGGCTCCTCGCCTCGGGCACCCTGGACCTCGCCGGCGAACGGGTCCGGTCGTTCGGCCTCCACGCCGTCAACGACGCCGTCGCGTACGCCGCTTCCCATAGTGGCCCGTTCGACCGCACTGCCCTCATACCGCCGGCTCGCTGACGATCACTTACGGGGCCGCCGCGCGGCGCGCCGGATCGAGCGACGGCGCACCCCGCCGCGTCAGTCCTCCTCGTCGTCCCCGAAGGAGAAGTAGACCCTCAGCCCGTAGGGCTCCTCCTCACCGTGAAAGACCTTCCACGAGGTGTCGATCACGTTGATCTCCACACTGTCGTAGCCCGCGAGCCATCGGGCGGCCTTTGCGAAGGGCTCCGTCGGATTGTCGCTGGTGAACAGCATCGACGCCATCGGCTGGACCGGGTCGACATCCCAATCCAGGTCGCTGGGAACGAGCAGACAGGTATCCGGGTCGTGCTTCATGCGTACCTCTTCTGTGCGCGGTGCCGACGTCGCTACCCAGGACGCAGGCAGGCGGAAGGGGGTTGCCCAGAAACAGGAGACTCCGGTATGTGATGCGGTCGGCTGTCTATCCCCTGATTCGGACCTGACATGACGGCGGCGGGAGCACGTGAGCACGATCCCCGCACCGCTCGGCGCCGCCGGCACCAGGTCGATGGCCTGGGGGAGGTCCGCGAACGGGGCGCAGGTCGCCCGTTCGCCAATGACCGTCTTGATCCACGCGTCGGCTGCCGCCGCCGATGCCGGTGCGCATCTGGTCGAGCGGGCGGCCATCCGGCCTGCTCAGCGGACTGCCTCCCCGTGGCCGCGCGCACGGGCGTGGGGACTCCCGGGTGGAGGGACGGACTGGCCGGGCAGCGAACCACCGCAGCCGGCTGCCCCCGCCGCACGGCGGAGGCAGCCGGTGGACGAGGGCTGACGGCCGACGGCTGACGGCCGAGGGCCGACGGCACCGGCGGACCCGCCGGTCAGGCTCATCTCACCGGCGTTCGGCCGAGGTCAGGAGCTGCGTCGCCGCGAGTTGCGCGTACAGCTCGTCCTTGGCCACCAGTTCCTCGTGGGTGCCGACCGCGCGGACCTTGCCGGCGTCCATGACGACGATGCGGTCGGCGTCCGTGACCGTCGACAGCCGGTGGGCCACCACCAGCACGGTCGTCTCGGTTGCCGTCTCGGCGATGACGTCCCTCAGTGCCAGCTCGTTGACGGCGTCGAGCTGCGAAGTCGCCTCGTCCAGGAGCAGCAGCCGGGGCCTGCGCAGCAGCGCGCGGGCGATCGCGACGCGCTGACGCTCGCCGCCGGACAGTTTCGTGCCGCGGTGCCCGACCGGGGTGTCCACGCCATGGGGGAGACGCTCGACGAGGGCGTCGAGCCCGGTCCGGGCGAGGACCTCGCGAATGTCGTCGTCGGTCGCGCCGGGCGCGGCGAAGACCAGGTTCTCACGCAGCGTGCCGGCCAGCACCGGGGCGTCCTGCTCGACGTACCCGATGACGGAACGCAGCTCGGACAGCGGCCACTTCGTCACGTTCTTGCCGTCGACCAGGACACGGCCGCCGGTCGCCTCGTAGAACCGCTCGACGAGCGCGAAGACCGTCGATTTGCCCGCGCCCGAGGGGCCGACGAACGCCGTCATCCCGCCCCCCGGCACCTCGAAGTCCACCCGCCGGTGGATGTCCGGCAACCCGGGCCCGTACCGGAAGGACACCTCCTCGAAGCGCACCGACGCCGCCCGCGGCCGCGCCGCCTCGGTCGCCGCGGGCCGCACCGGCCGGTGCCGGTCCTGCGGCTCCGTCGCCAGGCCGTCCACCTGCGCGATCCGCGCGATGGCGGCCGCGCCCTCCTGATAGTGGGACGCCGCCTCGACCAATTGGTACACCGGCTCCATCAGGAAGAAGAGGTACAGCAGGAACGCGATCAGGGTGGACACGGGCATGTCCCCGGACGCCACCCGCGCCCCGCCCACGGCGAGACACGCGAGGAACGCCAGCTCGACGGCGAGGTTGTCCGCCGAACCCAGCACGGCCTCCCACTTCGCGCTGCGCACCCCGTGACGCCACGCCCTGCGCGCCGCCGCCTCGACGCGAGCGGTCTCCCGCTGCTCGGCGCCGGACGCCTTCACCGTACGGAACGCGCCGAAGACCCGCTCCAGGCCCGTGGACATCTCCCCGACAGCCGCTTGCGCACGCTCGGCGGCCTGCCCGATCTTCGGCATCACCAGCACGGCACCCACACCGACGACCGCGACCACGCCGAGCGTGACGCCCAGCAGGACGGCATCGAGGAACGCCATCACCACGACCGCCGCGACCAGTGTCACCGCCCCCGTCGCCGCGGAGACCACCGCCTGGGTGCTGACCGCCCGCAACAGCGTGGTGTCGGAGGTCACCCGGGACATCAGGTCGCCCGGCTGCATCCGGTCCACCTCCGCGAGGCGCAGCCGCAGCAACCGTCTGATGAGGCTTTGACGGGCGGCGAGCACCACCGACTCCGCCGTCCGTTCCAGCACATAGGCGCCGAAGGCCTCGGCCACCATGCTCAGCAGGACCAGAACGGTCATGGCCAGCAGGATGGTGCCGATCGTGCCACCGGACGAGAGCCGGTCGACCAGCGCCTTCGTGGCCAGGGGCTGGAGCAGCCCGCCGGCAGCACCCGCCAGCGCCAACAGCAGGCCGAGTACGACGGCCCGCCGGTGCGGGCGGACATACCCGTACAGCGCCTTGAGCGTCTCGCTGATGCGCAGAGAGTCGGCACCCGTCGCCTCCGGGGCGGATGCGGTGTTCACAGAATTCCTTTCCTATGTGGTCGGCTGCGCAGTGCGTCAGCGGGTGCGGTCACCGGTCGGCGCGGGGGCCTGTCATCGCGGAGTTCAGGGCGTACTGACAGCCAGGCAGAAAGGGTCGGCTTGGGGGGCGCACCCCACGAACGCGGAATGGTCGAACCCCCCAGGGACCCTCCCCTTGGGCGGATGTGCTCGCCGATCACCTGCTCACTGGACCAGTGAGGCCGCCTGCGTGGCGACGATGTGCGCCCCTGGCTCGTAGAGGTCAGGACGGACGACGAACAGGACACCGGCGCCCGCCGCCAGCGTCAGGCCGAGAAATTCCAGCAACCCGCCTCTGCCAGGTGTGACATCACGGCCTGCGTCGATGTCGGCCGACGTCCTGTGGGTGGTCTCGGGCCCTTTGTCACGGACGTGCTGTGTCATGCCTCCAGCCTGGGTGCCCGGCCGCTCTCCGCACATCCGGCGACTGTCGGGTGCACCCCCGCCGAGTGGCTGGAGAAGACCAGCCTGGGGTAGGAGCCGTCGGGGCCGCCAGGCGCGTCAACTCCGCTTGGCGATGACTTGTGACTCCGGCTCGTCAGTCCCCGGGGAGCCAGGGCCGCTGGCAGCCGAGGGAGGCGGGCCGGTCAGGGACCGGGCGATGACCACCGAGCCGCCGCCGTGGAGCAGCACGCTGCCGAGCACCGTCAGGGTCATGGCGTACAGGGCCGTCTTGACCCGGCCCGACCGTTCCCCGCTTCCCATCTGCAGCCCTCGCACGTCCTGTTCGATCGCCACTACTCCCGGTCGCCGGAACCGCACGGCTGTCCGCGTCCCGCGCCCGTCCCAGCACCGGTGTGTCCGCGCAGGTCACAGCCGTGCCGGCGTCCCGGCGTCCCGATCTCCGCCGGACGCGACCACCACGGGACGTCCGCTGCCAGCATCACTCGGGCCGGGAGGGCTCCCGGCCACTCACCAGCAAGAGGGGGAACACCAGATGGAAAAGAGGACGCTCCTGCGGGGTCTGACCCTCGCCGTGGCAGCGGTCCTGCCCCTGTACGGGCAAACGGCCACGCAGTCGGCACAGGCCGCGGCCACCGCGGCCGCGGTCTGCGGGCACACGAGCGCACAGCCCACGCTGCAGCAGGGATCGACGGGGGACGCGACGGTCGAGGCGCAGTGCGAACTCGACCTCGCGACGAAGCCGAGCCGGTACACGCCGATCGCGGCCGACGGCACGTTCGGTGCGGCGACGGAGACACGCGTCAGGGAGTTCCAGCGGTGCGCCGGACTGAGCGCGGACGGCGTGCTCGGCCCGAACACCTGGGCCGCGCTCAACACCTGGGCCGCCCAGCCGCACACCTGCGCGACCCAGGGCACGGCGGGCACGGCGCAGGCGACCGTGTGCGGCCACACCGACTCGCGCCCGACCCTGAAGAAGGGGGCGAAGAGCGACGAGGTCAAGGAGGTGCAGTGCCGGCTGAACCTCGCCATGGAGCCGTACCACTATGCGCCGCTGACGATCGACGGCGACTTCGGCGGCGGCACCGAGGAGCGGGTCATCGAGCTCCAGCACTGCGCCAACCTCAGCGCCGACGGCACGGTGGGCCCCAACACGTGGGCGAAGCTGGTCGACTGGTCCAGCCGTAACACGTACTGCACCCCGCCCCGCCCGGCCGGGCACCCGATCGACGGGCTGGACACCGCCAAGTACCAGCACCCGGGCGGTGCGCCGATCGACTGGAAGGCCGTCCGTGCCTCGGGCGTCGAGTTCGCGACGGTCAAGGCCACCCGGGGCATGAACGTCACCGACGAGTACCTCGCCACCGACCTGGAGGCGGCCCGGGCGGCGGGGCTGGCCGTCGCGCCGTACCACTTCTACACGGGCTCGGCAGCCGACACGGGTGCCGCGCAGGCCGACCGGTTCATCGCCGCCGTGCGGGCGACCGGCTACACCGGCAAGCGCGCGGGCGACCTGCCTCCCATCTTCGACCTGGAGCGCATGGACGACGGCAGCGGACGCTGTCCCACCTACGGCACGGTGGCCGACGCCAAGGCCTGGCTGGACCGGGTCGAGAACGCTTTCGGCCGCGTTCCGATGATCTACACCCAGAAGTCCTTCCTGGACGACTGCATGGGGTCGACCACCGCCTTCGCCCGGTATCCGCTGCAACTCGCGGACTACCGCCAGTCGATCACCCAGCCTCCGCTGCCGAACGGCTCGACGACCTGGGCGATGTGGCAGTACACGGACGCCGCGCTCTTCCCCGGCCTGCGGGCGCCGGCGACCGGGGACGTGTTCAACGGCACCCAGGCCGACCTCGACCGGCTGGCCAACCGGTGATCCCGGCCGTGGCCGTCACCGTACCGAGGAGGAACACCATGACCGACCGCCTCTCCCGCGCGGCTCTCGTCGCCCTGCTCGCCGTCCTGGGCTTCACCGCCCCGGCGCCCGCCTCGGCAGCCACCGCGGTCACCGCCGCCACGAGCTGCTACGGCGGAGCGGTCACGGTCCACTACGGGGAGGTCCGCGACTTCGGCCCCTACGTGACCACGAGCCGCTGCACGGACATCAACATGCGGATGACCGGCGGCGACGCCGACTTCGGCTGGGCCTGCGTGCAGTTCGCGAGGGCCAGTGGCTGCAACTACTGGACCAAGATCGGCCGGAGCTGGACGACCATCGCCACCGACGTCCTGAACGGAACGAAGTTCACCGTGCCCAACGGCGTGGACCTGGAGGGCAGTTCCGCCACCTTCCAGATCGCCTTCTGACGTCTCACCCACATCACGAACGGAGACCACCATGATCAAGACCCGGGCGCTCGCCTCGGCTCTCGTCACCGTGGCCGCACTGCTGGCAGCGGGTGCCGCGCCCGCCGCCGCACAGTCCTCGGCCGCGGCGACCAGCTGCTACGGCGGCGCCAAGAACCTCAACTACCGCTACCAGGTGGGGCCGAAGGACTTCGGACCGTTCACCACGTCCTCACGGTGCGGTGACATCAACATGCGCCTCACCACGGACAACGGCGCGTTCCTCTACGCCTGTGTGGTGTTCGTCGAGCACACCGACAAGTGCAACCACGACAACACGTACTCCCTGCACGGCACCCCGTGGGCGACGGTCGCCACCGACGTCAAGGACGGCACCCGCTTCGTCCTGCGCGTCGGCCCCTACGACACCGACGCGCAGAACGTGAACTTCCAGCTCGCCTACTGATCACCTTCCGCACTTCGCGCGCGCACCGTTCCGACTGTTCCGACCGTTCCGAAAGGACGACGATGACCTTCCTCTTCCGTTCCGCCGAAGGGCGCTCCGCCGCAAGCCGCCCGCTCGACCGCCGCAGCATGCTGCGCGGCACGCTGGCCGCCGGCGCCGGCCTGGCGATCGGCCCCCTGTTCCTCTCCGGTACCGCGCAGGCCTATTCGTGGTCGCGCACCATGAAGCAGGGCGACAACGGCGCCGACGTGCTCGAGCTGCAGATCCGGGTCTCCGGCTGGGCGGCCGACAGCGCGAGCCACACCCGGGTCGGCCTCGACGGCGACTTCGGCCCCGGCACGCTCGCGGCCGTCAAGCGGTTCCAGGCCGCGTACGGCCTGGACAACGACGGGGTCGCCGGCCCCAACACCCAGGCGAAGCTCAACGCGCTCGAGCAGTCGGACGGCTCCACGGCCCACTTCAACTGGAGCGAGTTCGTGGACCAGTCGAGCGGCACCTTCAACGGCGGCAAGCTGAGCGCGGCGCAGACCAAGGAGAACGCCCGCCGCTGCATGTACAAGCTGGAGGCGTTGCGCAAGAAGCTCGGGGACAAGCCGATCACGGTCAACTCGGGCTTCCGCAGCATCGCGCACAACGCCGACATCGGCGGGGCCAGCGACAGCATGCACCTGTACGGCACTGCCGCCGACCTCGACGTGCCCGGCGTCGCCACCAAGACCGTCTACCAGAAGGCGGAGACCTGCGGGTTCTCCGGCCTGGAGCGGTACACCGTCGACCACCAGCACGTCGACAGCCGGGCCGACCTGGGCCGCGACTGGTGGTGGGAGAGCGGCACGATCTGACGCGGTCGCGGCCCGGCCGCGACCGTGTACCCCGGGTACCGCGGCGGCGGTACCCGGGGCTGCACGCCTCAGCCCTTCGGCTTGTCCTTCAGCGCCGCCTCGCAGGAGGGCCAGTCGTGGAAGTCGTGCTGCGCACTCCACAGGCGGTGGGCCGCCTTGATGTTCCACTCCGGGTCGAACGCCCGCAGCGGGGTGCCGCCGAGCTCGCGCAGGCGGCCGTCGGAGATCTGGAAGACGCCCCAGTTGCGGCTGCCGTTGGTGTTGGGCAGGACCCACAACGGGTCCAGGAAGGACGCGCAGCGGGCGACGGCCACCGCGGACGCGGGATCCTCGGTGAACACCTGACGGATCCGCTCCGCCACCCTGGCCGGCGACCAGGTCGACATGCTCACCCTCCGGGCGTAGAGCGCCTTCTTGGTGTCCTCGTCGACCACGTTGCTGGCAGGCAGTCGCGCCAGCACCTGGAAGGCGGTCAGCCTGCGCAGGGTCTCCGGCCCGAAGTCCCCATCGACGGCGAGCCGGCCCTTCGCCGCCACCAGCAGGGTCTGGACCTCGCGCACGCACTCGTCGTGCTGGCCCATGCTCACCGTCTTGCACGCGGGGGAGTACAGCAGCCCGTCGTCCGCCGCCGGTGACCCGTCGGCGGAACGACCGCCGGGCAGCCACACGAAGCCGGCCACCAGCAGCACCGCGACCACGGCCGCCAGGACCGCGAAGCGGGGGGAGAGGTTCTCGGGCATCCGGGACCGCCCGGGCCGCCCCGTCGTACCGAGCTCTACCTCCAGCGGGACGACGTCGTCCGCCCCCGTGTCCGGCGCCGCGTGCGGTGCGCCGTGCCTGGACCCGGTCTCGGCACCTTCGGCCGCAGCCGTGGTTGCCACCGGCCCGGCCTCCGGGCTCCCGTCGGCGTCCCATTGCGCCACCGTCTCCGCTGCGGCCTCGCGATCTGCCGCGAGGCTCTCCTTGGCGGTCCCGGTGGCTGCGTCCCTGTCGGTGTCCGCCAGTGCCCAGAGCCGGTGAAGTTCGCGGAGCTCCTCCGCACTGGCACCGCACACCTTGGCGAAGGAGTGCACGACCCGGTAGTCCGTCGGAACACCGAGCCCCGAGCAGTACCGATGCAGACTGGAACCACTGACGCCCGCCTCCTTGCCGAGGCGGTCGTACCCCCGGCCGCTGCGCTCCTTCAGCATGCGAAGACAGGCGGCGAACTTATCGGTATGCGGAGAGGCAACCACTCTTCCACCCTTGCTCAAGCCTCTACTGACGGGTAGAAGCTACACCGGCCGTCCGAGCGCGTGCGCCCTTTCATGCACGCAATACGATCGCCAATAGCCCTTCTCTCAGCGCGGTTTGAAACAATGTCAAACTTTCCTTCGGTCCGAGGGTCTCCTTGGGGTCTTCGCGGTGATGTGACTCCAGGCTCGCCCCCCGGGCTCCCGCGTCTCGGCCGGCTTTCCCGGTCCGTGCGATGCTCGCGCGCACCCGCTCATCCGGCCGCGCGGCCGACGCCCCCGGGCGGGCATGCTGGAGGGCCCTTCACCGTTTCCCCGGAGCTCGGGCCGGACGGCCGCCCGGCTCTGGGCATGGTCGACGCCGGCCCTGTGAGCTTCCTCCAGATCACCACCCGCCTGGACCTGCCGGACGCGGCCAAGGACCCCCTGGCGGGCCGGCTGCCGCACCCGCAGCGGCCACCCGCCACTGTCCGTGCCGCCACGGTGGCCGTGACCAGGGTCGCTGTCGAGACACGACCCCCGGACGGCGTCTGGGCCAGTGTGGCCGAAGGCGTCAGCTCGGGCGTTCCCCGTGGAACACGGCGCTGGCGGCAACCCTCGGCGCGGAACAGGGGTGCGAGTCTCAGGCGTGCCCGGCGTCCAGCCCCAAGACGAGGCGCAGGGTGTCGGTGAGCACCGCGGTGGAGACCGACGGGTCGGCCACCCGCTGCACCCCGAGTCCGATGCCGAGGCTCAGCAGCATCGTCGCCGCCCGATCGGCAGGCACGGTCAGCCGCACGCCCGCTTCGTCGGCCAGCGCTTCGAGGAGCTGGGCCAGCATCTCGCGGATCATCCCTACCCTGCCCGTCATCTCGCCCCGCAGCTCGTCGTCGTGACGCGCCCGGACAAGGAACTCGACTTCGAACGTCGTCCACGCCAGGTCGCCGATGTGGGTCTCGCTCCAGGCCGTGAACGCGGCGAGACGGCTGTCCACCGCACCGTCGCCCATCACGGAGTCGGTGAGCAGTGCGAGCTGCTCGGCGCGGATGTCGTCGAGGACGGCGAGGCAGAGGCGGTCCTTGTTGCGGAAGTTGGAGTACACCGCGCCTTTGGAATAGCCGGCCGTCTCCGCGACGTCGCTGAGCGAGGTGGCCGCGTACCCCTTGCTCAGCAACAGCGTGCGTGCGGTCGCGACGAGCCGCTCACGCGTGAGCTCCTGACTCTCGACGCGGCTGAGACGGGCCATGTGCTGTGTCCTTCTCCCGTTGGGTCCGTCCTGTGCGGCTTTCCAGGAAGCCTCCAGTTGGTCTACCGATCGTATCTCCGACGCGCCCTGTCCTCACGTTTCGAATACCGCTAGTATCCGGATCTCGCCGGTATTCCAGTGGTGTCCTCCCGGTGCCCCTCAGGTACGCCACCGGCAATCCCAACCGAAGAACCGAAGAGCGGAGCGGCCAGTGACCGTGCACGGCACGCAGACCCCACCCTCCCGAGGCCTGGTGCTGGGCTGTGGCGGTACCCTCGGCACCGCCTGGAGCGTCGCCGCCCTGCACTCCATTCGGCAGGCCACCGCATGGGACCCCCGCGACGCCGACGTCCTGGTCGGCACCTCGGCCGGCGCGGAACTCGCAGCGCTGCTGGGCGCAGGCGTCGATGTCGACCAACTTCTCGCCGCACAGCTCGCCACCGCCTCCGCCCGGCCCGACCTGGCACGGCACTTCGCTCACCCGCCCCGCCGGACACCGCCACGTCCCGCGCTCATGCTCAGCGCGCCCCGGCTTTCCGCACACGCCCTCACCGGGGCCGTCCCTGCTCTGACGGGCCTGTCCGGTCTGCTGCCCCGAGGACGAGGCGACGCCGCCTGGCTGGCCGCCCTCGCGGACCGCCTCGCCCCCGGCGGTGGATGGGTGAGCCACCCCGCGACCTGGCTGGCGGCCACCGACCTCGACACGGGCCGCCGCACTCTCTTCGGCCATCCAAACGCACCGAAGGCCGCTCTGCGCGACGCGCTCCGCGCATCCTGGGCCATTCCCGGCTGGTTCCCCCCGGTCCGCGTCGACGGCCGTCTCTACGCCGACGGCGGCATCAGCTCACCGACCTCCGCGGACCTGCTGGCGGACCGCGGACTCGACGAGGTGTATGTCGTCGCGCCGATGAGCACGGCCGCTCCGGGCCGCCGTACCGGACTCGGCCGGGCAGAAGCCCTGCTGCGCCGTGTCATGACGGGCATCCTGAACGCCGAATGCGCCGCACTGCGAGCGGCCGGCACCCGCGTGATCCGCGTCGAACCCTCCGCCGCCGACCTGGACGCCATGGGCGGCAACCTCATGGACCCCCGGCGCCGGCCCGCGGTGCTGGAGACGGCACTGCGCACGACGCGCGCGGCAGTCCGCGACGCCCTCACCGCGACACCCCAACCGCGCACTTGAGTCCCGCCACCCTCCCCGCCCCGTCACAGGAGCCCTCGACATGCCTCGACCCGACGACGCCCAGGACACCCAGCCCGCCCTCGAGCCCTTCGACGTGGAGGCACTGGTCATAGGCAGCGGCATCAGCGGCATCGGAGCCGCCGTGGCACTGCGTCAGGCGGGCGTGCGCAACCTCGTACTCCTGGAGAAGGCGGACCGACTCGGCGGCACCTGGCGGGACAACACCTACCCGGGCTGTGCCTGCGATGTGCCGTCCGCCCTGTACTCCTACTCCTTCGCCCCCAACCCCGAATGGACGCGCGCCTTCGCCGGCCAAGCCGAGATTCGCGCCTACCTCACCGACACGGCTTCCCGGCACGGGATCACGCCCCTCATCCACTTCCGCACCGAGGTCATCCGCGCGCAGTGGCAGCCCGGCGAAGCCCGCTGGCACGTCGACACCGGCCGAGGCCGATACACCGCCCGCTTCCTCATCTCGGCCGCCGGCCCCTGGCACGAGCCGCTCACCCCCGACATCCCGGGCCTCGCCGACTTCCCTGGACCTGTGTTCCACTCCTCCCGCTGGCGCCACGACCACCCGCTCGACGGCACGCGGGTAGCGGTCGTGGGCAGCGGGGCCTCAGCTGTGCAGTTCATCCCGGCGATCCAGCCCCAGGTGAGCCGGCTGCACCTGTTCCAGCGCACAGCCCAATGGGTGCTGCCCAAGCCGGACCACTACGTCCCGCGCGTCGAACGCCAGCTCATGCGTCGCTTCCCCGCGGCCCAACGCGCCCTGCGCAACGCCGAGTACGCGGCCCTGGAAGCCCTGGGCATCGGATTCCGTCACCCCTCCCTCCTGCGCGCGGTGCAGAGGATCGGCAGTGTGCATCTGCGGGCGACGGTCAAGGACCCCGCGCTGCGGCAGGCGCTGACCCCCGACTACACCCTGGGCTGCAAACGCCTGCTGCTGTCCAACTCGTACTATCCCGCGCTGACCCGGCCCAACGTCACCGTGCACGCCACCGCGGTCGACAGCATCCAGGGCAATCGGGTCGTCGGCGCGGACGGCAGCACCGCCGAGGTCGACACCGTCATCCTCGCCACCGGCTTCCACATCCTCGACATGCCCATCGCCACCCGCGTGTTCGACGCCGACGGCGCCAGTCTCGACGACCACTGGAAGGGCAGTCCGGACGCCTATCTGGGCACCACTGTCAGCGGATTCCCCAACGCGTTCGTCCTCCTCGGGCCGCACCTGGGCACCGGGCACTCCTCGGCGTTCATGGTCCTCGAAGCACAACTCGCCTACGTGGCAGCAGCGGTGCTCCATTCCCGGTCCGCGGGCTGGACCAGCATGGACGTACGCCCCGAAGTCCAGGCCGCCTTCCGCGCCGAGGTCCAGCAGGCCCTGCGCCCCACCGTCTACAACACGGGCGGCTGCTCCAGTTACTACCTCGACGCCAACGGCGTCAACAGCTTCAGTTGGCCCTGGTCCACCGGGCGCATGCGCCGCCGCCTCGACCGCTTCGACGCGGAGGCCTACACGACCACCTCACGATCACCGTCGTCCGGCTCTCCTCGACAGTGATCACGCTCTCCTGGCGTCGGTCAAGCCGCCGTCTTGCGGATATGTCACCTCATCAGGACTACCGAAGACACCTGTTTGCTGTCCGGCGAACCACCCGACATCACCCGATCAAGTTCAGTAGCGAACCGCTACAACTGGTGCACCTCCACGGAGAACCCGTCTGCCAGGACGGAGTTCAGGTGCTCCGCATGCGCACCCAGCCACTGGCGAGCGCCCGAGAACTGCGCCGTCAGTTCGACGAGCACGTAGTCCTCGGAGCCATCAGTCGACCCACCACAGACGCAGCAACGCAGGCGCCGGCTCACCACGCCCGTCCACTCCGGCCCGTCCCCGCCCACTGCTTCCGCCTGATCATCAGCATCCACGGGCAATCGTTCCATCCCTCTCGAGCACCCAACCGACGAGCTTGAACAAAGAGATAGGGCAGCCCCCGCAAGGTCAAAGACGCGTACAGCTCCGACCGGAAGTGTGACACTTCCGCGAACGCATCCCGCAGGACGCCCTCATGCACCAAACTCACGTGAACTGCGAAAACACCGACCGAGTTCGAGCCGTGTGCGACGTCGGACCATAAATGACAGGCTTAGTGCCTGTGTCTGAACTCTCGGCCGAGGTCCGGTCACAGGCGGTCTCAGGCGGTGGCCTGGCCCGGCAGGTCGAGGAGGGCCAGTTCTTCCTCGGTGAGGCGAAGGGCTGCGGCGGCGATGTTTTCGGCGAGGTGGGCCGGGTTGGCGGTGCCGGGGATGGCCAGCATGTGGGGTCCGCGGTGGAGGGGAGCAATGCTCAAGACCTGTGGATCGGTGCGGGAAGGGACGCGGAGGGCGTACCTTCCCGAATGATCCTGTGATGGTCACCGAGTAGGCCCGCGTTCGCAGCGCGGGTCTGGAAGGCACGCCCGTGCTCAGCGTAGTCACCGACGACGGCTCGACCCAGTCCGGCTTCCTGATCGACGAGATCGTCCGCGAGGGCGCCAGCCGCATGCTGGCCGCCGCGCTGAAGGCCCTGACTGTCGGACTCGGCATCATCGCCGTATGACACGGGCGACGATGCCGGCGATGGCGGCGAGCGGCTTATGGCGGCGGCGCCTACGCCCAGGGGTTGCGCGAGACTGGGGTGCTCGCGGATGAGGTCAACGGCCGCGCCGGTGATCAGCAGCCCTACCACCAGGGCGAGGAGAAGCGCCACCAGGCGACGGTCCTGTGGTCGCGGTCCTGAGGACGGGAGTCGTCCGTGTCGGTGATGAAGCGGACGAAGAGCCCACGCCGCTGCAACAGCCGCACACAGGGGCGGGTACTCACAGCCTGACGGGCCGCGAACGGATTCACCCTATAGACGCAAAGAGGAGATGGACATGCCCGCCCGTCCCGCGCCGGCCGCACGCAACCGGCTGCGGCCTCGACGCTCGTGCAGTCGGCCCTCCTCTGTAGCCATCCACGCCTCGGCCAATTCTGCGATCAGCGAACCGAGTCGACGGCGCTGGAGGCCGGTGAAGAGACGATGGGACAAGGCCGTGCGGCCAAGGTATTACGTCACAGCAACACCCAGCCCGCACGACCCTGTGCATGCCATGGCAGAAGCCTGATCGTGTCAGCGCGCCACGTTGTGGTGTTCCGGCACCGGCTCAACCCAAGCTCGGGAGGCCGGAGAGCAGGGCCGCGGCAGCTCTGTCGAAAGGGTCGATGCTGCCCGCGGCGCGACACAGGATGTGGGCGCCTTCGAGTGTGACGATCATGAGGGTGGCCAGATCAGCGGCCTGGGACGAGCTCATTCCGGCGTGGGTGAGTTTCCCGGTGAGCTCGCCGGCCCAGCCGGCGAACCCTTCGGCCGCGACAGTGCGCAGGCCGCTCTGGTCGGCAATGGCCGCACCGCCGTCGACGGTGACCGCCGCGACTGCGCAACCGCCGCCCCCGGCGGACGCCTGCACCACGGGGCGGACGTTGCCGAGGAACACCTCCACGACTTCGCGTGGCGTGCCGGCCGACAGTGCGTGCAGGTGACCGCGGACGTCCTCCGCGTTGCGGCGGGCGGCTTCGAGTGCGAGTTGCTGTTTGCCGCCCGGGAAATGGTGATAGATCGCTCCGCGTGCGGCACCGCTCTCGGCCAGGACGTCGGTGAACGACATCGCGGCCAGGCCATGGCGCTGCAGCAGTCCGATCGCTGCGCTGATCATGCGGGACTTCGTGTCCGCGGCCATCGCACCCCCCTTGACTAGTACGTCCATCCTAGTCCATGCTCACGCCGCTAGGACGCACGTACTAGTGATGTGGGCCGGGCAGGCCCCGAAACCGGAGGTTCGTGATGGGCAAGACGTTTCTCTACACCGAGATCCAGGCAGCAGTGCCGTTCGAGCAGTTCGACTGGCACCTGGTCAACGTGGCCCTGAAGACCGCACCGGGCCTGATACGCAAGACGTGGCTGTCCGGGATCGGCACCCACACCATCGGTGGCTTCTACGAGTTCGACAGCGCCGAGAACGCCCTGGCCTTCGCCCAGGGCCCCTTCGCCGAAGAAGCCCGCCGGGCCGGAGCCCCGGCAACGACACGACTGTTCGACGGCGACATCGTCAAGGCCGCCAGTATCGACCTGAACTCCCCCTACTACACCTGACACCGCAGGGCGCTGCAGCGTCAGCTCTGGACGCCGCCTCGCTCCACTTCCGGGGCGAGGCGGCCCCAACGGAAAGTCATCTCGATGAACATCACGCGGCACCCCGAGAACAGCGTGAGCTGGATCGACCTCGGTACTCCCGACACGCAGACGACGACGGCCTTCTACACCGCGCTGTTCGGCTGGACCGTCGCCCCACCGGACCCCAACGGCTACAGGCTCTGCACACTGCGCGGACAACTCGTCGCCGGCCTGGGGGCGGCCGAGGACCCAGGCGCACCCTACTGGACGATCAACGTCACCGTGTCGGACATCCAAGCCACCGCCACCCGCTTCACGAACCTGGGCGCCCAGATCATCGTGGCACCCACCGAAGTCGGGACACTCGGCCACTACGCCGTCGCTCTCGACCCCGTCGGCGCACCACTGTCACTCTGGCAACCCGGCACCCACACCGGCATGCAGCTGAACCACGAACCGGGCACCTTCGCCGGCATCAGCCTGCTCACCGACCACTCCGAGCAGGCCGCCGCCTTCTACCGACCAGCCCTGCACTGGAACTCCAACCCTGAGCACACCGAGTTCCGATTGCCGGACAACTCCATCGCCGCCACCAGCCCGCCGCCAGGCAAACCAACAGTGCAGCGATCACTCTGGCTGGTCAGCTTCGCCAGCAACAGACCCGATGCCGACGCCCAGCAGGCCCGACAGCTCGGTGCGACCGAAGTTCGCCAGGACTCCAACGGAGACGCGGTCATGCGCGATCCCACCGGCGCTCTGTTCCGCCTTACCCAGCACACTCGTTAGATCGCAATCGCGTCGAGGTGGAGCGCATTACGCGATCTCGTGGGGCAAGTTCCTGGATGATGGCGGGATCCCGATCACGCAGTGCTATCAGTTCCCGCGCCTTCCGTGTCCGAAAGGGTACGAAGCGACTCGTCGGTGCTGGAAGTGGAGGGCAAAGCTTGAATCAAGAACCTTGTCTCAAGATCTTCGTCCTGTGTCATCGTGATGCAGTGTGAGCGCTTAATCCCAGGAGCTTGTTCCAAGGGGGGTGAGGACGGCGTGGAAGGCCAGCTCCATCTGCTACTGAATTTCAACTCGTGATGTCGGCCCAGGGTCTCGCCGTGCTGCCAAGACGGCTGCTCTACGATCCTGTACTCGCCAGGCGTGAGGCGACGAGCGCCACGAAGTGCTGGAGAACGGCGAAGGGCAGCGTCTGCGTTGCGTCGAAGTAGACCTCTGCCGGCTTCTCCTCCTCGGGCGCGTAGACAAGCACCGTCACGGCTGTCGGCCCTGGAGCAGGTGAAGCAGGCATAGAAGAGGCTCGGCCCGAAACCATGCGGGCCTCGCTGAGCTCGAATTGTGTCATCCGACCCTGGCCCGTACCCGTCTCGGTGGTGAGGGCGCAGAACAGATCACCGTCGTAGTCCCAGGTCAGCATAGACATGGCGGTGATGCTGCCATACCTGGCGCCGCCAGCGGTCGGGCATTTGCATCACCGCATCCGTCAGGGCCCGGATCCATGCTCGGACCGCGTTTGAGATCTGCCACAGAGCCGCAGACCCGACCGCAGCGGAAGTGTCAGCGGGGCGATCCCTCTTGGTGATCGGTACGATCGGCGGGTTGGAGGGGATGCGATGTTGCAGGTTCTGTACAGCGGGGAAACGAAAGAGATCGAGTTCTCCGGGACGCGTCAAGGACTGCTGGCGTTCGGGCAGCTGCTGCGGGGGAGGGCCGGAAGCTTTGATCTCTCGGAGAACCCGTGCCCCTCTCCCTACGAGAGGTCGCTGTCGGAGATCGCGTTTCGAGAGGATCCGGAGCGGGCCACGGTTTCGATCGTCACGGAAGCTCAGGTCCTGAGGATCAAGGGAGGGCGGGAAGCTCTCGACCTCCTCGCCGACAACCTTGAGGGCTTCGCCTCCGAGGCGGGTGCAAGCGATCATTGCCACGTCGACTATCCGACATACGACTACGTTGCGCCAGAGTCGGACCCGCTGGTGATCGCGTTCATGAAGTGAGCGACGAGGCTTGGGTCGCACCGCGGTTGAGCCTGTGGGCCTCAGCGCGGGAGAGCGATCGTGGGCCTGGTCAGGTCGCCGGTCGGCCTCGGGTAAGGCGGCGGACCATGACGCCGATCATGGCCCATCGAATCATCGTCTCGGAATGGGCCGGGCTGGTCTCGTAGCCCGGGCGAGGCGCCGGTGGGCGGTAAGCCACGCGAGGGTGCGCTCTACCGCCCACCGCTTGGGCTGGACCTGGAAATCGCGCTGGTCAGGGGCCCTGCGGACGATCTCCAGATCGCCGCCGAGGATCTGTGCGACCCACTCGACCAAGCGGCCGGCGAAGCCCTGGGCGGCCCAGACCTTCCGGACACCGGGATGGTCGAGTCTGGTCCACAGCAACGGCCGCTTCGCGCCGTCACGGTCCTGGACGCTCGCCGCGACGACATGGACGGCCAGCAGCAGGATCACGGCCCAGTTCCCTCCTGGTGGGTGACACCCGTCGGGTTCCCACGGAGGCTCGGTGTGCAGCTGGCCTGTGTGAAGGTCTGGTGCCCATCGGGTGCAGACGGCGTTCGGGTGCTGGGTCTGGCTGCTGCCCAGGCATGGAATGCGGCGGCGGAAGCACCCGAGAAGGCATGGATTGCGTGATCTATCAAGAGCAGACGGGCGAATGCGAAAAGATCGGCGCCGGGCAGGAAGACGGAGGATGCCAGGGCGCCCTCGACCGCCTGGCGGCGCTGAAGCCCGACGAGTTCGCCTGGATCCGGATGGACGACCCCCGCGAGGACGAGCTGCAGCGACTAGGCGAGTACCTGAAGCTGCATCCTCTGGCGATTGAGGACGCAGCCCAGGCACATCAGCGGCCGAAGCAGGAACGCTACGGTGACGTCCTGGCAGTCGCCGTGAAGACCCTGTGGTTCGTCGAGCAGACCGCAGACGTGGAAACCGGCGAAGTCATGATCTTCCTCGGCCCGTCGTTCGCGCTGACCGTCCGGCATGGGGCGAACGATCCGACAGCTGAGGCGGCCCGGCGGCTGACGGACGTCCCGCAGATAGCACGGCTCGGACCGGTCAGTGTGCTGCACGCGGTCACCGACGTGATCGTCGACGACTACGCACTGGCCGCGGCTCAGGTCCGGACGGACCTCACCGACCTGGAACGGTGCGTGTTCTCACCTGCCCGCGATGACCTGACTGCGCGTATCTACGCGCTCAAGCGGGAGGTGGTCGAGTTCCGCGACGCCGTCCAGCCGCTGGTCCCCGTCGTGCAGCACTTCACCGCGCCCCACGACGACTGGCCCCAGCAGATAGTCCCGTACTTCCGCGACGTCGCCGACCACCTCACCCGCACCGACACCGAAGTCCGCGCCCTGGACGACCTGCTCGCCTCCGTCCTCGACGCCCACCTCGCCAAGGTCGGCACCTGGCAGAACGACGACATGCGCCGTATCAGCGCCTGGGCCGCCATCCTCGCCATCCCCACCATGGTCGCCGGGATCTACGGCATGAACTTCGCCCACATGCCCGAACTGGACTGGCGCTACGGCTACCCCTGCGCGCTGGCCGCGATGGCCCTCGGCGCGGGACTGCTATACCGGGCCTTCCGCCACAACGGCTGGCTCTGAACACCCCAGCCGTCCCCGCTGGCCCGCTGCCGTCGGCAAGCCCGGGCGCGACGCTTGGTCAGCCACCGGAGCCGGCGCAGAGGCGTACCCGATCGAACGGGTGGCACCTGCACTGCCAAGCAATGGATAGGGGCGACGGTCCAGTCCGTGCGCCGCAACGCGCTGGACGCCGGGCAAACGGTGAAACGGGCATGTGCTGGGCCCGGCAGGGAGCGGGACGTGGCGGTGCAGGCCGTCAAGGCGGCGCTGGCCGCCTGGAGCGCCTGGGCGGTGGCGGGCTGGTGGCTCAAGGCGCCCGTGGCGTTCGTCGCACCATGGGTGGCGATCGTGCTGGTGGAATCGACCGTCTACCGGTCCATCGCGCGTCTACCGGTCCATCGCGCAGGCGAAGACCGAGCAGCCAGCCGGCCGGACCCCACCCTCGCCCGCCGCTACGCCGACTTCCTACGCCAGACCGCCCACGCCCTACGCCTCTACAGCCAGAGTCGCTTCAGCCACCAGAACGATCAAGAGCTGCGCCAAGCAGTACAGGAACTCCACCGGACGCTCGAGGCACTGCGCGACCACTTGTCCCATGCGCGGCCGGACGATCCCGACGAGGTCGCAACGTACGGAACTCTGCTGACACAGGCGCACCGGCTGGCCGGCCGACTGGTCACCTAAAAGCCTGGCCTCGGACGCGAACTGTATGCGCCTGCCCGCCGATGTCGAACCGCCCCTGGCCCGAGGGCGCCGCGACTCGTTAATCGTCGCTGCGTGAAGGGGCAGGCGGCCGCCCGGACAGGCGGGCCGCCCACGTGCGGTTACAGGCTGAGGCAGTAGCGCACCCTCGTGCCGTCGTCGCCGGCGTGTCCGCGCACCAGATCGGACACGTAGTGGACCAGCATCAGGCCCCGGCCGCCCACCTGCCCGCGCTCTGGCGGCCGGCGGCCGGCCAGCGGATCAGTCAGCCGGCCTGCGTCACGGACCTCGATCACGAGCTGTTCTTCGTCGGCCCAGATCGCAAGCGTCCCGCAGCCTCCGCCGTGCACCACGCTGTTGGTCGTCAGCTCCGCGACCGCCAGCTCCACATCGATCAGCCGCTCACCGGCTAGGCCCAGCCGCGCGGACTGAGCGACAGCGCAACGGCGGACCGCCGGAAGGTCCTCTGCGCCGTAGGAGAAGATCGCGGCGTTGAACATGACCGAGGCCGGCCGCAACCCGGGGCGAATCATCCCCAAGGCGCTACGCGGATCCGCCGACGCACACCCGCACGGGCCCGGCACCGTTGGCGGCTCCTGGTTGTAACGGGCGACGACCGCCTGCCAGTCGTAGACGTCGCTGACCCACTCACGGCCCTCCCCGCTGATGAGGGTCGGGTGGGTAACCCGGGCATCGGCGAGCACCTGCCGATCCCGCACCTCGTCGTACGTGCACTGATCGTCACCGCCCTGCCCTCGAAGGCGGCGTTGATCAGAGCCTCGTGCTGCGCGCACGCCGGGTACTCCACCGCGCTGCGCCCGGCCCAGATCGGTTCACCGATGATCCGCCCCCGGAGGAACAGGATGCCCTCGGCGTCCGCGCCCCACCCGCTTTTGATCAGTTGCAGGTTGGGGCCGGGCACGGCGACGGCCATCGGCTCGCCGTTGTCGAGCCTTTCGCAGGAAGGACACCGTCTGCCGCGTGTACTCCTGGTCGGTGCGGTAGAACAGGGCAGGGTGCACGAACGCCCCGCGAGTGGTCACCCTGCTCATCACAGAGCCACCTCGATCCTGTCCAGACCCGGCCGAACAACTCCAAAATCCGGGGCAACTGCGGCGGCGGATGCTCCACCACTACCTGTCTGCCCTGCAGGTTCATGGCCGTGACCGCCAGCGCACTCACCCCGGCCACCTCGACGAACACCACCGCGCCGCGCGGCGGAGCCGGCATGGGGGACGGGTAGCAGGGCATCCGAGGCGAAGGCGGTTAGCTGACCGCGGTTTCGGTGCCGCCCGTCGACGTCGAGTGCCTCTGAGGGGTGAGAAGGTGAAGGGTTTCCGCAGCTTCATTCTGCGCGGCAACGTGGTCGATCTGGCCGTCGGCATCGTCATCGGGGCGGCGTTCACCGCCGTGGTGAACGGCTTCGTCAGCGCCTTCCTGACGCCACTCGTCGGGCTGGCCACCGGCGCCACCGGCGACATGAGCCGCAAGACCTTCACCCTTGGCGCCACCCAGTTCCCTTATGGTGCCTTCATCAACGCGGCGATCAGCTTCCTCCTCCTTGCCAGCGCCCTGTACTTCCTGGTCGTGCTCCCGATCAACAAACTCCACGAACGCCTCGCCCCGCACCAAGACGTCCAGGCCCCCAAACGGGACTGCCCCGAATGCCTCAGCCCCGTACCCGCCCAGGCTCGACGCTGCGCCTCCTGCACCGTCTCCCTGCCCGCCGTACCCGCTCAGGCCGAGGAGGCAACCCAGCGCGCTGGGTGACCAGACCTCCCAAGCCCGGCCTGGGTTGCCGGGCACGTCGCGGGGACGTCCGATCGCCCCAGCCGAAAGCGGCGACGTAACCTCATCGAACGACTTCTCCACCCCGTCCCGGCCGCTTTTGGCCGGCGGGACGAGCCTCTCGACGACCCCGCGTATCTGCACCGTGGTCACCGCGGCGACGTCTGCGCCGGGCCCCAGGGGAACCGCGTCCAGCACCGCTGTCCAGGAGGTGCGGCCGGACCTCCAGTGCGGTCCCCACCGAGTACGGCCAGCCGGTCACCATCTGGTGCTTGCCCTCGCCCCGGCCGGCCCAGCGCGGCCGTTTGACCGCCCTTGCGTTGCAGGGGGGAGGACCTGGTCGACGCCGACCAGGTCGCGCAGCAGATCAGCCTCGACGACACCCGAGAGGCCCGACTGGTCGCTGAATCGGCCATCGACCGGGTGCGCGACAAGTGCCCCCCGCGTCATCGGCCCTGCCACCGTCTTTCGCCGCGCTTCGTGAGAGTTCCGCTTGGCTCTACTAGGCGTGGCTGCGCGGAGTGCACCGTACTTTCTTCGTTAGCGCATGTCCCCCCCCCGTGCTGCGCCGACCGATTGGCAGATGGGCCACTTCCTTCGGAGCCTCGGATCGTCTGTTGGTATGTGTCGCTGACTGGCGCCCACCGGTGCTCAGCCTGCACCGGGTCAGGATGGAAAGGCGCGCCCACCGTTCCTGGCGGCCCGAGCGATCCCTGCCTTCGGGCTTCCCTCCCGCACGTAGGCACGCAATTTCCCATGGCTCGGAAGCAGACGCCCCGATCACAGCGAGGAATCCGGAATATGTAGGTATTGGCACTTCCCTGGCACGGCGCTGCGGTGCAGAGTGAAAGCAGTACTACTTCGCACCGGAGGCAGTCATGCTCCTCCTCGGCATCATCTTGCTGGTCGTCGGTTTCGTCACCGGCATATCGATCCTGTGGACGATCGGAATCATTCTCGCGGTCATCGGCGCGATCCTGTGGATCTTGGGGTCCATGGGACACGCGGTCGCCGGCCGACGCCACTACTGGTGACCTCGCCGTACCAGCACCGGCATCGGTGCGTGCTGACGCGCGGGCCCTGCGCCTGGCCGTGTGCCGGACGATCACGTCCAGCAGAGCGTGGCCATCGACCGGTCATGCACGCGATTGCCCCGCCGTTCCCAGTAGGCCCAGGCCAGGCGAACGAAGGCGCCTGCGCACGGCGTGTCCGCGAGGCCCGTTGACTGGCCGCTCAGCTGACGCACCCGGACCGGGCATTTCGCCCACCCGGCAGCCGATGAGCGGCGACGCGACATGTGCGGCGGCAGGTGCAGCCTGGTCGTGCGGATCAGCCCGCCCCGCCCGGGGTCCGGACCGCCTGAACAGGAAGGGCCGGACAGGTCGCGCCCGTACCTGTCGTTCGAGGTGGCCGCAATCGACTCGGGGGTTCAACCGCGGCCACCCCGACGCCGGCATGCGGGGACGACGCCACACCCACAGGCTCAGCCTCCGGCTTCCCCCACCACACGATGGCATGCTGCCCCACACGGGTGATGCCAGATGCAGTCAGACGAGGTCGGCCTGCGCCGCTCAACTCAGCCCGGCACCAGCCCCCCGGTTGCCTTTAACGGCAGGTCCCGCGGGAAGGACGGGACATAGACGATTTCGAGGTGGACCAGGTGGTCCAGCGGGCGCTGGACCGGCTGACGCTGCTGGCGGAGACGACCACTGCCATGACCAGCACGCTCGACTCGCATGCCGCGGTGCAACGGGCGTGCCGGATCGTCGTGCCTCAGCTGGCGGACTGGTGCGCGGTCGATCTGCTCGACGACGACGGCCAGCCCCGCCGGGTCAGCGTCGTCCACCGTGATCCCTCCGTACTGCCGGCAGGCGGCCTGTCCGGGCTGCTGCCCGCCATTCCGGAAGACCCCGTCGGCCCGCTGTCGCGCGTGCTCATCGGCGCCGGCCCTCTGTTGCTGACCGCCAGCGACATCCCCAGCCCCGACAAGGCCGCCGACCCGCTGCACGCCCGTCAGCTCGAGCTGTTCGACCAGCTCGGCACCCACACCGCCGTGGTCGCCCCGGTACGCGGGCGGACGCGGTCTCCTCCTCGGCGTCGACCCCGACCTCCCGCGCCATCACGCCACCGAAAACCTGCCGGCCCGCTCCACCGTGCTCATGTACACCGACGGCCTCATAGAACGCCGCGGAGAAGACCTCACCCACGGCATGACACGCCTGAGACAACACGCCGCCGCCCTCGCCCGCGAAGACCTCGACCCCTTCTGCGACGAACTCCCCGCCGGTCTGACTACCGACCACACCGACGACATCGCCCTCCTCGTCGCACGAACACCCGCTCAGTCACCCCCGCTCACCTGACCCGCGACCAGGCCGAACCAGAGCGCGCCCGACCAGACCGTTCGAGGCATGGAAGACACCCTTCCCATGCAGGTAACCGAGAGGTCCGCGGTGCGGCGACACCCGGCCAGGCCGCGTTCCTGCCGTATGGCAGGGTTTCCAATAGTTGTCTGGCTGGCGGCGGGTGCGAGCTCCGGGGGAATGGCTCTGCCGTGAGGAGGCGGTTCCCATACGTCCGAGCGGGGCCAGGCGGGTGACTTGCACTGGTGAGGGGTTGGGGAGACAGCCTCTTGTTCTTCGTCGGCCATGCTCGGCGAAGAACCCCTCCCTCCGGCCGGCAGGGACGTCTTGCGACCCCGGGATCGGGCAGGCGTACTAGAAATGTCGCTCATGAAGGGAGTGCCGGCCGTGCGGCCCCAACGTGTGCAGCGGTCCATGCCTGCGGGCGGCCGGGACGAGGAGCTGGCCCGTCTGGAGGAGGAGAATGCGCAGTTGCGGCGCGCGGTCGACTCTCACGCGGCGGTCGATCAGGCCATCGGTGTTCTCGTCGCGGTCCGCAAGATCCCTCCTACGGCGGGGTTCGCGGTGCTGCGGGAGGTCTCTCAGCGCGCCAACGTCAAGCTGCACACGGTCGCCGACGCGGTAATCGCCTGGGCTCTAGGCGAGACACTGCCGCAGCCCGTGAAGGAGGCATTCGAAGTGGTGCTGCGACGCTCGCGCCTCTCAGACGGCACCGCTCCGCCCCGCTGACGGGGGCAGTCGGTCAGGGCCTGCTCGACGGTGGGCAAGCAGGTGATGACGGCATCGACGCCGACCAGTTGCAGAACGTGCCGGACGGGTTCTTGAGCTCCCGCGATGCGGATCCATCCGCCCGCGCCGCTCACCCGCTGGTGGGCGCGGAACTAGACGTTGATGCCGGTGGAGTCCATGAACGTGACCTGGCTGAGGTCTGCGGCGATCCGTTCCGGCCCGGCGCCCTGCCCGCCTTGCAGGGCCGCGCTGAGCCGCTCCTGGCCGTCGTTGTCGATCTTGCCCCGCAGCGTGACGACGCCGATGTCCTCGACCGTGCGGTGCTCGGCATGAAGCCGGGCTGGCTGGTCCGCGTTCCCGATGTCGCTCGCCGTCTCCTCGACCACGTTCAAGCCCCTCACAGGGGGCCGGGGCGCGCGCAGTCGAATCTGCCCCACCCCCGCGAGCGAATGCACCGGCGCCCCGTGTCTAAAACCGGCAAGCTGTGCCGGCGCAGCCCCTTCGGCTTGTCGCCTTGCTCGTCAAGGGCTGAGTGAAACGCCGCCCCAGCCAACTCCCCAAACGATCGCGTAGGTCTGGTCGCCGCCCCTTTCGACGGGGACTGGACGCAGAAGAGTGCGCCTGCCGCCCACACGGCGCGGTAACAGCTGTTACCATACTGGTATGGCCAAGACACAGCTGGGCGCGCGCGTGGACGAAGACGTCGCAGAACTCGCGAAGAAGCGCGCCGCCGACCTCGGACTGAGCATCGGCGACTACCTCGCCCGCCTCGTGCACGATGACACCAGCGGTCTGCGCGCCCGCGCGGTGGACGCCGCCGCCCGGTTCCTGGCCGACCACCAATCCGTCTTCGACGAGGCCGAACAAGCCGAGCAGACGCCCCCCGGAGCGCGCGCCGCCTGATGGAACTGCACATCGAGGTCCCCTGGATCTTGCAGGTCGCCGAGGCCGCCGGAGCCAATGACCCGGCCCCCGACGACTACGGTGTTCCCCTTTCCGCGGTCGCCCGCCACCGGGCCGAGCTGTTCGAGCAGCCCGTTTACGACGGCCCCTACGCCAAAGCCGCCGCCCTGGTGCACACGCTGGGCCGCTGCCGTTGGCTGGAGCGCTCCAACCTCGCCGTCGCCGCTGCCACCGGCGTCATGTATCTCGAGGCCGCAGGGATTCCCGTCAAGCCCGCCCGCGAAGACGCCATCGCCCTCAAGGACCTGCTCTTGGACCCCGCCTGCACCGCCGCGAAGATCGCTGCCCTGCTGCGGGCCTGGCCCACCGCCACCTGAAACAACTCAGTGAGCATGAGCCAGCCGTAGGTCCGCTCGACCGCCCAGCGTTTCGGGATGGGGGTGAATCCCCTGGTCCCGGGCTTGCGTTGTGTGATTTCCATGTCGATGCCGAGGGTGGCTGCGTGCTCGACGAGGTGCTGGCGGTAGCCGCCGTCGACCCACGCTTTGCGGATGCTGGGATGTGCGGCGGCGACCTGATCCAGGAGGAGGGTGCCGGCGACGATCTAGCACATTGAGTGCTTCGTTGTCTTTTGCTTCGGTCAGCGTCGAAAAGCATGGTTGGCCCCAGTGGCTTGGTGCCACGATGGCCGGGTCCACCAACGGGGGTGGCAGTACCGGAAGGACCACATGATGAAGCGCATCCTTGCCTCGTTCGGCGCCGCAGCGGTGCTGGCGGCCAGCGCGGTCGCCCTGACGCCGGCGAGCGCGTCGGCGGCGAGCGGCTGCTGGGGGAACGCGGGCCAGAAGACCGGCCCCGGCGGCCAGACGTACAGCGCTCGCTACTGCCACAACTACCAGGGGAACACCGTGGGACAGGGCAACCGGCTCACTGGCTACCTGTACGCCGGTGACAACTGGTTCGTCTGCCAGACACAGGCGGGCGACAACGTGCCGGTCGGCAACGCCCGTAACAACTGGTGGCTCTTCACCCAAGGCGATGAGGCATACGACGACGGAGGTTGGGGCTGGTTCCCGGCCAACAAGGTCTCGGGCGGCAACAACTACGAGCCCATCCCGGGTCTCAACATCTGCTGACGCCCAGCTGACGGCGGGGTTCCGGCTTCCTCGGAGGAGGGCCGGAACCCCGTCTGCGTGCTTGGCCACGCCTTGTATCGCCCGGAGGTCGCGCCCGAGACACGGGCGGGAGTCAGGGGACGGGGTGCGTCGGCCGCTAGGAGTCTGCTCTACGGTCCGTGGTGGGACAGACGCCGGTAGGGAAGGCTACGAAGGTGGTACGCGGACAGCAGCCGAAGACGCGCGCGCCGTAGCCGAGGGGCGGCATCCGCACCAAGGGCGGGCAGCGGGCCTCGTTCGCCCGTCCCGTACCCCTCCGGCGACAAGGTCCGCCAGGGACCACGCCCTCGCCTACGCCTCCGACGATAGGAAGGCCGGCTTCGACGTGAAGGTGGAGAGCGCCACCTGGGAAGTCATCGAGCCGCGCATGAAGAACGACGCGGTCCTGGCCGGCATCGGCAGCAACGGTGACCCCGACCACTGGGGCAGTTGCGTCGGGCTTGATGGTGGCGTAGACGTCATGCCGCGGAGGCCGACGGGGTGGCGTTTCCCCCGATGGCCGCCTCCTCGCCACCGCCAGCGCCGATTGGACCGTGCGGCCGTGGGATACCCAGACCCACAACCCCGTCGGCGAACCCCTCAGGCATGAAAATGTCTGGATCTACACCGTCGCATTCTCCCGACGGCCGCCTCCTCGCCACTGGCTCCGGGGGCGGGAGCGTGCAGCTGTGGGACGCTCAGACCCATAACCGGGTCGGCGGGGCCGGTGGACTTGGGTCCGACAGCGGGGGTCCACACGGTGGCGTTCTCCTCAGACGGCCGATCGGCGCCCGCGTCCCCTCGCAGGACTGACCACGGTTTCGCGCCCGCCAGAGCCGGTGCGTCAGGAACTGGAGGCGGCCGTGCACCAATCACGGGTGTCGGGGCAACGCCCCAGGCCTGGGTTCGACCGAATAGGGGGCCCGTCAGTGGTGCAGGGCGTGCTCGAGCGTGGGGTGGCAGGGGATGAGAGTGTCGACGCCCACCATGGCGAGGACGCGCTGGACGGGCTCCTGCGCGCCGGCGATGCGCACCCAGCCGTCTGTGCCAGTGACGGCCTGGTGGGCGGTGACGAAGACGTTGATGCCGGTGGAGTCCATGAAGGTCACGCCGCTGAGGTCCGCCACGATCCGCGCCGGCGCGCCGTCGTCTCCGGGCAGCAGAGCCTCGGTCAGGACGTCCTGGACGTCGTGGTCGATCTCGCCCTGGACACTCACCAAGCGGACACCGTCGACGAGGCGCTGCTCTACGCAGAACTGCTCCGGCTGGTCTGCTGTGGCGATGTCGGTCACGGTGTCCTCGGTTGCGCGCGGGCGTGCCCAGGTCAGGGCCTGCGGCATTGATTGTGCCCCGCCAACCGGGGCACATGCTCTCAGACGGCTGTGCGGAACAAGATGCTCCGGGCATGTGCGAGGAAAGGGCGGGTAGGGGCGCACTCGTGAACGCAGAATGACGGCGCCACCAAGCGGACCCCACGCCTCCCGAAGCGCTGGTGCTGCGCCCATCGGACACCTGATCCGGGCCGGCTACGCCCTCGGCGGGGACGACGGCTGCATCGCCGACGCCCGCCGGTGCGCCCTCGCCTTCCTCGCCCAGGCCGAAGTCGACTACCCCGTGTCCGTGTCCGCCCGCGCGCGTGATGTGACCCAGCTGGTCGTCAGCGAGCTGGTCACCAACGCCTGCAAGTACGCCCCGGGCCCGGTCCTGGTGGAGTTGGGCATCACCGCCCGCTTCGTGGACGTCGTCGTGTGGGACAGCGATCCCCTCGTCCCTGCCGCCCGGGCCGCCGATCCCGGCCGGATCGGCCAGCACGGTTTGGAGATCGTCAAAGCCGTCAGCCAGGCCCTACTGGTCGAGCAGGCGCCGGTCGGCAAGCGCATCACGGCCCGCATCGCCCTGTCCGACACGACGGCCGGATCCGTTTGAAGATCGCGGCGGGCTGAGTACACCAGGCCGCCGCACGGCCGGACTGAGTGGTCACGGGCGGGTGCTGAGGTGGCGTACGCGCGGGCCCCACTGCTGCAGGACCGGCGTGGCGCACATCCCCGTTCTCCCCGAGGTACGGGGGTGAGCGTGGGTACCGCCCATCGGCTAGCTCGGCTCGCTGGGCTTCGGCAGTTGGGAGGCTGGCTCCGTTCAGCGCGGTCTTCATGAGCCGAGTGCCCTGCAGCACGTCCCCCTTGCAGCAACGCCGGAAACGAAGCGCGCTCCATGCCGTAGACGGGCGGTGCGGACCGAAAGGAGTTACCCGGACTCTTCCTGCGGAAGAGCGCGGCCGTTGATCGCGGAGGCGATGGCGTAGGCGGTGCGGACGAAGGACTCTGCCTGCTGCGCCGACAGGTTCACCGCGGAGGTCTCCTCCAGGGCCTGCCACATGGCTGCCAGGGGCTCGCGCATAGCGCGGCCCTTGTCGGTGAGGTGGACGACCATGACGCGCCGGTCGTGTGCGGCCGGCTCGCGCACGAGCAGGCCGGCGTCCTGCATGCGGCGCAGGGACTTGGAGACGGTGGAGTGGTCCAGGCCGACGCTTTCGAGCAGTTCGGACTGGGTCTGGCCGTCCCGGTCGAGGAGTTGCATGAGCAGCAATTCCTGGCCGGGATGCAGGTCCATTTCGCGGAGCATGGCGGCGGCGCGGGCGCGGTGGGCGCGGGCGAGCTGGAAGATCGCGTAGCTCATCGGCCCCTCGCTGGCCGTGGAGGGGGTGCGGTGGGTGGAGGCGGGCATGGTGCTGTTCCTCAGACAGTGTGGGTGGGGTAGTCGGTGTAGCCGGCCACTCCGCCGCCGTAGAAAGTCGCCGGGTCGGGGGTGTTCAGCGGCGCGTCAGAGCGTAGCCGCTCGACCAGGTCCGGGTTGGCGAGCGCGAGGGCGCCGACGGAGACGAGGTCGGCCGTGCCGTTGTCGATGTCCTTGGCGCGGGTGGGCAGGTCGGTGCCGGCCCGGTTGAGGATCAGCGTGGTCGGCCACAGCGCGCGCAGGGTGCCCAGCAGCTCCTCGTCCCCCGCTTGGAGGATGTGCAGGTAGGCGAGGCCGAGCGGGCTGAGGGCGCGCAGGAGCGCCGGATACAGCTCGGCTGTGTCGGACTCGGCGATGTCGTTGTAGGGGTTGCCGGGGGAGATGCGCAGGCCGGTGCGGTCGGCGCCGATCTCCTCGGCCACGGCGGTGGCGACCTCGACGGCGAAGCGGATGCGGCCCTCGATGGAGCCGCCGTACTGGTCGGTGCGCTGGTTGCTGTTGTCGGCGAGGAACTGGTGCACGAGGTAGCCGTTGGCGCCGTGGATCTCCACGCCGTCGGCGCCTGCCGCGACGGCGGCCGCCGCGGCGCGGCGGAAGTCGTCGACGGTCGCCACAACCTCCTGCGTTGAAAGCGCACGGGGCGTCGGCATCTCCTGGGGCCCGGACGCGGTGAACATCGCGCCCTGCGGCTGGATAGCCGAAGGGGCGACCGGCTGACGGCCGTGCGGGGTGTTGTCGGGGTGGGAGATCCGTCCGGTGTGCATCAACTGGATGACGATCCGGCCGTCCGCTGCGTGCACGGCGTCGGTGACCTTGCGCCACCCGGCGATCTGCTCGTCATTGTGGACGCCGGGGGTGAGGAGGTAGCCCTGGCCATCGGCGTTGGGCTGGGTCCCCTCGGTGATGATGAGCGCGTGCGAGGCCCGCTGGGCGTAGTACTCGGCGTTCAGCTCGGTCGGTACGCCTTCGGGGGTGGAGCGGTCACGGGTCATGGGGGCCATGACCAGGCGGTGCGGGAGGGAGATGTCGCCGACGGTGGTCGGTGTCCACAGGGCGTTCAGCATGAGTGGTCCTTCGGTGCGGTGATGGTTAGGTGAGGAGCAGGACAAGGCAGAACAAGAGGGAAGGGCGGGCGTGATCAGTCGAGGGTGAGGACGAGCTTGCCCCGGCCATGCCCGGCGTCGCTGACCTGCTGGGCCGTGGCGGCCCGGTCGAGTGGGTAGGCGGTGACGGTGGTGACGAGCTTGCCGGTCGCGGCGTCCTGCGCCAGCGCGGCCAGGCGGGCGGCCGAGCGTCCCTGGCCACCGCTGGAGAAGGTGATGCCGAGCTGGTGTGCGCGGAAGTCGGCGATGGTGACGATGCGCTCGGTGCCGCCGCGCAGGGTGATGGAGTCCTCCAGGGCTCCCTTCCCGGCCAGGTCGAACACCGCGTCCACGCCGTCGGGGGCGAGCGCCCGGACCCGCTCGACCAGGCCCTCGCCGTAGAGCGTCGCGGTGGCGCCGAGCGAGGTGAGGTAGTCCTGGTTGGCGGGGCCGGCGGTGGCGATGACACGCGCTCCGCGGGCCGTGGCCAGCTGGACCGCCAGGGTGCCGACCGCTCCGGCCGCGCCGTGCATCAGTACGGTCTCTCCGGCGGCGACGCCCAGCAGGTCCAGGACCCGCTCGGCCGTCTCGCCCGCCACCGGCAGCGCGACCGCGCGCTGCCAGTCGAGGCTGGCGGGCTTGAGGGCCACGGTGGTGGCCAGCGCGTACTGGGCGTATGAGCCGGTGTCCGACCAGCCCAGCACCTCGTCGCCCACCTGTACGTCCTGCACGCCCTCACCCAGGGCGTCCACCACGCCGGCGAGCTCGGCACCGGGGACGGCGGGGAGCGGCGTGGGGAACGCGGCCTGCATCGCTCCGGAGCGGATCTTGCCATCCAGCGCGTTCAGCCCGGCCGCCTTGACGCGGACGCGAACCTGGCCGGGGCCGGGCTGCGGAACCTCGATGTCCGCCTTGTGCAGCAGGTCGGTGCCGCCGAAACGGTCGAACAGGATGGCCTTCATGACGACTCCTCTCGTGTCGCCACCCATTTAAGTGGCTGGACACATAACTACCGTACAGCAAACATGTGGCTAGCCAAGCATTTGCCGCTGGGGCTCCGCGAGATCGGTCACGGTCGCGTTGGTCTCCTCGGGATGGCCGTCGAAGCGGGAGGCGCCCCGCCAGAGTGCGCCTTGCGCGGCCAGGGGCTACCTCCACCGGAAGCCGGACGGCCGACCAGGCCCCTAGAGCGTGTCTCCTTGATCTGCTGGTCGGTTGATCGGATGCGTCTGTCCGGCGGGTGATCACTGATGCGATGTGGGGCCGGATCGAGCCGTTGATGCCGGCCGATCCGGTCCGTGGCCGGCGATGGGCCGACCATCGTCGAACCCTGGAGGCCATCGCGTGGAAGTACCGCACCGGCTCGCCCTGGCGGGACCTGCCCGACGAGCTCGGCTCATTCCAGACCGCTCACAAACGGCTGCTCAGGTGGGCCGTGGACGGCACCTGGGAAGGGATCCTCGCCGCCTGGCAGCGGCTGACGGTGCTGACGACATCGGCTGGACCATGTCGGTGGACTCCACCGTCTGCCGGGCTCACCAGCACGCCGCTGGAGCCAGGAAAAAGGGGCGCCATTTCAGGCTGAGCCCGATGACCATGCGCTCGGACGTTCCCGTGGCGGCCTGAGCACGAAGGTCCATCTCGTCAGCGACAGCCGCACACGGCCCTTGGTCCTCCGCGTCTCCGCGGGCCAGGCGGGCGACGCGCCGGCCTTCGAGATGGTCATGGCAGCGATCCGTGTTTCGCGAGGCGGGCCGGGAAGACCGCGAACCCGGCCGGACGCCGTCCTGGCGGACCGCGCGTATTCGTCCCGCGCGATCCGTCAGCATCGTCGGCGGCGAGGTATCCGTGCCGTGATCCCGCAGCCCGCCGACCAGGTCGGTCACCGACTACGACGAGGTCGCGCCGGTGGTCGCCCACCCGGATTCGACGCCGAGGCGCACAAGCAGCGCAATGCCGTCGAACGGTGCATCAACCGCCTCAAGCAGTGGCGTGGCCTGGCCCGGCGAACCGACAAGCTTGCCATCGCCTACCAGGCCGCACTGCACCTCGCTGCGATTCTCATGTGGACGCGGCCCTGACTGAGGACCGGAGCCTAGGACAGTGGCCGGCCGCTGTCGGTGCCGCTGACGGCGGCGGTGTTCAGCGTGCTGTCGGAGCGCGCTCCCGGTACGGCGACGGCGCGGACCGGGCGGAACCCGCGGCCGAAGGGAGATCGCCGGCACGGCGGGATCACCCCCGGGGCCCGCCGAGCGCCAAAGGGGAGGAACCCCAGCCGAGGTGCGGCTGAGGTTCCCTCGGATTGTGCGTGTCGAGCGTGTCAGCGCTGCAGAGTGAGGACACCCGGACGGTACGGCCACAGCGAGTAGTCGAGGCCGTTCTGGGTGGCGCCCCTGCCCTGGTAGAGGAACTGCAGGTTGCAGGGGTCGACGGTCTTGGTCTGGTCGGGATTGTTGCGGACCAGGTCACCGTGGCTGATGTCGTTGGTCCAGGTGGCGCCGCTGTTGGCCTTGCCCGCGAAGGGGGCGCTCTCGCTGCCGGCCTGCACGGTCCACGGACCGTTCAGGCTGGAGGCGGTGTACGAGCGGAAGTAGCGCCCGTTCGCGCCCCGCGCCTCGACGATCATGAGGTACTGGTTCTGGCCCTGGACCTTGTAGACCTCCGGCGCCTCGAACACCTTGTCCACGGTGTCGCTGATGACCGTCGTGTACGACGACCCGAAGTTGCCCGGGAAGTTCGCGAGCGGCATGGTCGACTTGTAGATCTTGCCGTTGTCACCGGCGAAGAACAGGTACATGTTCTGGTTGTCGGCGATCAGGGTCTGGTCGAGCGCGCCGGTGGGGGAGTTCTCGGTGCTGGGGAGGGTGCCGGTGAACAGCGGCTGCGGCGCGGACCAGCTGTTGGGGTTGGTGGGGTCGGTCGACGTGCGGTAGTTGAAGGGCCAGCCACCGCTCCACTGGGAGGCCATCACCCAGATGTTCCTGGGCGCGAAGTAGAACAGGGTGGGCGCCACCGCGGTCTGGCTCATGGCGCTCTGGGGGGCGGAGGCCATGTCCGACCAGTTCGTGAAGGCGCCGAAGCCCATCGACTTCCAGTTGCCGTCGGAGTACGTCCCGTAGACCAGGTGCTTGCCCTGGTACGTCACCGTGGTGAAGTCCTTGAGCGCGGCCCACCCGTTCGCCGGCTGGGCCAGTGCCCCGGTCGAGGTCCACCGGTATGTCGACGGAAGGGAACACGTGGTGCCCGAGGCGGACAGGCCGGTCCACTTCTGGTTGCCGCCGCCGTTGCAGGTCGCGATCTCCACCGCAGTGCCGTTGGCGGTACCGGCACCCACGACGCTCAGGCACAGCCCGGACTCCACGCCGACGACCGTACCGTCCGTGTTCACCCGCCACTGCTGGTTCGTACCGCCGGTGCAGTCCCAGATCACCGGCCGGGTCCCGGACGTCGTGGCGTGGCCGGGCACATCCAGGCACTTGCTGCCGTACACGGTCAGCTGGTTGCTGTCCGTCAGCGTCCACTGCTGGTTGGTCCCGCCCCAGCAGTCATAGATCTGGGTGGTGGTGCCATTGCTCTGGCTGGCGCCCGACACGTCGAGACACCGGCCGGAACCGGTGCCGCGCAGGGCGCCGCTGGTGGCCGCCTGGGCGGCCGGGCCGGCGACCAGCAACGCCGCAAGCGAGACCATGGTGGCGGTCGCGGCGGCGATGACCGCGGACCGACGTCTGCGGCTGAAGCCAAGTCTGTGCATGGAGACCTCGTGTTTCTGTGTGCGCGGCTCTGCCGCTCCTCGGAGGCTGTGCGTGGGGTGGGGCGGCGTGACCTCGCATATGTTCGCCATTTCGAACATGGATCGAAGTATCGAGCAAGTGGATAATAAAGATCCGGTCACTCGCGTCAATACTTCTCACAGGATTCACGCGCCGGAGAAGTCACGAGCCGGAAGAAGGCCTGGTACAGCAGCGGTGGCTTGTTCTGAGTGCTGGCTGTGTCCGCGTCGTTCGTAGTGACTAACGGGGGCTTGGTGCCGGCGTCGTCGGCGCCAGGGCGACCAGTGCAGGATGTGGTCGATGGGTGTGGGTCGGCGGTCGGTGAGACGGGTGCATGAGCTGGGAGGATCCGTTTCTGCAATGTCCGTGTCCAGGTGTCGGGCGCGCGGGACGGTGAGGCAGGCGTGGGCTGCCATGGCCAGGATCATGTGACGGTGCCAGCCGGGGGGCGTCCAGCGTCGTGGCGGCGGGACAGTAGGCGATGTAATGGGAGATCTCTTTGAGCCTGCTCACTCTGCGGCGGGCGAGGACCAAGTGCCGACGGTCCTCGCGGTGCCAGGGCCGAACCTCTACACGGGCCTGGTCAAAGATCCGTCGGCCATGGGGTCCTTCACCGCAGGACCGGCGTTTCCCCTTCTGCCGCGGGACAGGGAAACAGCTCGTGCACGGGATGGTCGATGAACCAGCGGGTGACGGCGGTGTCCTGCCTGGTGGTGGCCATGCCGTGGGAAGACGCCCGCCTGCTCCAGCTCCAACCGCCAGCCTTTGCTGTAGCCGTATGTGGTGTCCGCCGTGACCCAGCTGAACGGGATCTTGTCGGCGATGGCCCGGCGGATCATCGGTGTCGATGTGTCCCTTGCGGACCTGGCCGCGCACGGTTGTCGGTGTGTTCTTCGGACGTCATGCGCACCCGCTCCACCGGTACAGTCTCGGTCTGTGCCACGGGGTGTTCCTCTCGTGGAGGGTGACTCGTGTTCGGCCTCGCTGATGTCCGGCCCCGCTTTTCGATGCCGACGTGCATGCGCTCCCCCGAGCGCGTCATGGCGTCCTCGCCCATGTCCGGGCGGGCGGTGCCGGACATGGCGGCCTCATCGGCAGAGTCGGTGCCACCGACGGCGGGGGATGTGTCGGCAGCTACAGCGCCCCGACGCCGGGTGCTGCGCTACGTCAGCTGCTTGCTTCCCGTGGCCACAGGGCGGCGGTACTCGTTGCCAGCGCATAAAGGTGATCGGTGGGCGGCCCAGAGGCCGGCCCGCTCACCCCACCTGCACGACGGCTTTCGGTTTTTGCGATGTGCGCCCAGAGCTCACCCCTCCTTGCTCGGGACGTCCTTCTCCGCGGTGAGCCGCCGGGCGGGCAGATGGCGGGTGAAGCCGAAGCCGCACAGCGTGATGCCGCCCGCCGCGAGGATCGCGGCCTTCAGCCCGTTGAGCTGCGCGGCGGCGTACGCATCGACGAGATGCTGGGCCTGGTCGGGGGGCACCTGCGCCTGTTTCAACGCGGCGGACACCTGGTCGGTCGGCACGAACTGCACCCCGGTCTCGAGCGCCACGCCGACCTGCTGACGTACCGCCTGGGAGATCCGCGGGTCCGCCTCGATCTGCTTGTTCAACGCTCCGGCGAGGGCGGCAATCAAAATGGCGCCGATCAGGGCCGTGCCCAGAGCCGAGCCGAACTGCTGGGCCGTGTTCTGCAGGCCGCCCGCCTCGCTGCGCGCCTCCTCGCCCACGCTGGACTGAACGACGTTGCCCAGTTGCGACGCCAGCAGACCCATGCCGAGCCCGAGCAGGGCCATGGCGAAAGCGAAGGAGAGGTCGTCGATCACCGGCTCGACGGTGGCCAGCAGCCAAACGACGGCCCCGAGCATGACGAGCAGACCGCAGCGCGCCACCGTCCGGGGCGAGGCGGCGCGGGCGAGCGCGGAGCCGCTCATGGCGGCGACCAGCATGGTCGCCGAGACGGGAAGCAGTCGCAGACCGGTCTGGAATGCGCTGAACTCCTGGACCACCTGGAGGTAGAGCGGGATGACGAAGAACAGGCCGAGCAGGACCGTGCTCTGGATCAGCAGCATGAGCAGCCCGGCCCGCAACGTTGGCACCCGGAACAGTTCCAGGCGGACCAGCGGGTCCGCGCCGCGCGCCTCCCGACGCCGCTCCCAGCTGACGAACAGGCCGAGCACCACGCCTCCGGCCGCGACGACGAACAGCGTGGCGGAGAAGCCGAATACGGTAAATGGCGACTCCTTCGGCCGCAGCCAGCCCCAGGAACTGCTCTGCAGGATGCCGAGCACGATCCCCGCCAGACCCACCGCGCACAGCACCGCGCCGACGACGTCGAGCCGCACCCGCCGGGCGGCCTCCGGGGGCACCTCGATCCAGCGCAGCAGCGCGAGGATTACGACGACCACAACCACCTCACCCACGAAGACCAGCCGCCAGGTGAGATAGGTGGTCACCCATCCGCCCAGGAGCGGCCCGACGGCGATGCCGACGCCCGAGAGCCCGCCGATGACCCCGTAGGCCAGCACACGATCCCGGCCTCGGTAGGATCCCGCGACCAGCGCCGCCAAGGCGGGCAGGACGATCGCGGCGCCCAGGCCTTCGATGACCGACCAGCCCAGCGCCAGCACCCACAGCACCGGCGCAGCAGCCGTGATCGCCGAGCCGAGCCCGTAGACCACGAGCCCCAGACCGAAGGCGCGGCGGCGGCCGAGCAGGTCGCCGAGCTTGCCCCCGGTGATCATGAACGCCGCCATCACCAGCGCGTACAGGGCGATCACGGTCTGGATTGCGGTGACGGTGGTGTGGAAGTCCTCCACCAACCGGCTGATGGACACGTTCATCACGGCGGTATCGAGGACCATCAAGAACTGGGCCGTGCCCAGCACGGCCAGCGCCTTCCACTTTCCCATTGTCTCGGGCTCCCTAGCGTCCGCCTGCCGGACCGGTCTACACGTCGCCTCCATTTCTGCACGGGGGCGAACGTCGCGCATCGCGGCGGTGCCGGAAGAATGCGGCAAGCACAACCGGCCGGCCAACCGGCGCGGCCCGACCGCGGGGAAAGGCGCGCTCCGGAGGGATCTACTGGCCCTGTGGCCGGGATAAGCAGCCTCGCCGGAGCCAAGTTCGACACCGCTCGCCGGGAACGGGGCGAGGAAGCGGCCTTCCGGTGTCACGCCCAGAACCTGAGCAACGAGTCTTTGTCTCCCACACCGCTCGGCCCGGTGCTGGTGGCGGAGGGCTGACCTGGAGCGTGCTTGATTCCACTGCCGGGTAGCCGATGAGTTGGTAGCGCTGTATGTGGTGACCCGTACCCCTGGCCGCGGAGAATCGATTGATCTTGTCACGGAGACCAAGCGCGCTCTGCTGACGACTGGAGTCTTCGTCAACACCGCGGACCACATCTTCGTTGCTGTCGCAGACGGATTCGTCGAGATCTTTATCGCCGTCAGGCCAGCGAGAGCGATCACACGACCAGGGCCCGGACCAGCGGCCGGATGGCTCAGCCTGGCCCGGGCCTGGGACTCCCCGTACACCGCGGGCCCCTCGTACAGCGCGGCGCTGGGGTGAGGCGTCCTCGCTTTCGCGCCGGACCTGCACCAGCAGGGTCTGCACGACGTCGTCCGCCCCGGGCTATGCGCGGCTGCCCGTCTACTACCTCGCAGCCACCGCGAGATCTGCAAGCGGAGCAACACCGTCGAGCGGTGCATCAACCGCCTGAAGCAGTGGCGCGGCATCGCCACCCGTTCCAGGAAGACCGCCACCATCTACCTGGCCGGATTCCATATCGCAGGCCTCTTCCTCTGGTCCGCCCGATGATCCGAACGAAACCTCCACTTCTTGAGAGCTAGGACGAGGTCATGTCCCGGCGTCGCAGTCCCGCCAGCCCGGCGGCCACCAGCAGCGCCGCTGCGCACAGGAGCGTCAGCACCGGCGTCCACCGCATCTCCGCGCCCGGCAGCTTGGGCAGGTGGCCGAACGGCGACAGGTCCAGGACCGACTGCGGGGCATCGAGGGCCGGCCCGATCCAGCCGATGAGCAGGACCGCGCCCGCCACTCCCCAGGCGGCCGGGGCCAGACGCGGGACGGTTCCGTAGAGCACGACCGTCAGGCCACCGACCAGCCACACCGCCGGCAGCTGCACCAGACAGGCGGCCAGGATCGGTCCGCCGTCCCTGCCGTAACCCGCCGCGAAGCCGAGGCCGGCCAGGAGCATGATCAGCGCCGCGCCGCCGAAGGCGATCGTCAGATGCCCGGCGGCCCAGCGCAGCCGGCCCACCGTGTTCGCCAGCACCGGTTCCGCGCGCCCGGAGGTCTCCTCACCGTGCAGGCGCAGCACGGACGCGACGACGTACAGGGCCGCGACCATGCCCAGCATGCCGATCATCGAGGCGAGGAAGGCGTCCGTCAGCCCCGACCGGCCACCCATCCGCTCGAAGATCTCGCGGGCCTTGTCGTTGTCGCCGACCAGGTCCGCCGCGCCCTCCGTCAGGCCGCCGTACACCACCCCCGCGAGGAAGAAGCCGGCGCTCCAGCCGAGCACGGCGCCCCGTTGCAGCCGCCAGGACAGGGCGGCGGCCGTGCCCAGGCGTCCGGCCGCCGGGCCCGGCCGGGTCGGCAGGAAACTCATGCCCACGTCCCGGCGGCCGGCGAGCCCGTACGCCAGCGCGCCCTGCGTCGCGATCGCGGCCGCGAGCAGTGACAGCACCCACCACCGTTCGTCCGCGAACGCCCGCAGGTTCTCCAGCCAGCCCAGCGGAGACAGCCAGGTCAGCGGCGACGAGCCATCGTCCGCCGACGAGTCGCCCGCGGCCCGCAGCACGAAGGCCCCGCTCAGCACCGCCGCCGTCAGGCCACGGGCCAGCCGCGCGCTCTCCGTTAGCTGTGCCGCCAGGGCGGCCGTCGTGGCGAACAGCATGCCCACCCCGGCGAGACCGAGGCCGAACGCCGCCGCCCCCGCCGCTCCCTGACCGGCCAGACCCGCCGTGACCAGCAGAGCCAGCACGGTGTTCGCGACCCCGGCGGCCAGCAGCGCCGCCGTCAGCGAGGCCCGCCGGCCGACCATGCCGGACGCGATCAGCTCCTGACGTCCGCTCTCCTCCTCGTCACGGGTGTGCCGTACGACGATCAGCAGGCTGGTCACGGCGGCCAGCGCGGCCGCGTAGACGCCCACCCGCCAGGCGGTGAGCGCCCCGAGGGAGTCGTCGAAGGCCGGGCCGATCAGAGCCCGCAGGGAGGAGTTGGTCTCCACCTGCTGCAGCAGGTCGGCGCGGTCGGCCGGGGTGTCGTAGAGGCCCTTGAGGGTGGCCGGCATGGAGAGCACCATCGTGGTGTTGACGGCTACCCAGACGGGGATCAGCACACGGTCGCGGCGCAGCGCGAAGCGCAGGAGCGGGCCGGTGCCCGCGAGGGCGGTCATGCCGGCGTCTCCTGGTAGTGGCGCAGGAAGAGTTCCTCCAGGGTCGGCGGCGTCGACGTCAGTGAGCGCACCCCCGATTCGCTCAACGAGCGCAGCACGCCGTCGAGCCGGTCGGCGTCGACCTGCAACCGCACCCGGTTTCCCCGGACGTCGAGACCGTGCACGCCGGGGAGGCCGGCCAGTCCGTCGGGCGGGCCCGCGAGTTCGGCTGAGACGCTCGTCCTCGTCAGATGGCGCAGGTCGGCCAGCGAGCCCGTCTCGACGGTGCGGCCCTTGCGGACGATGCTGACGCGGTCGCACAACTCCTCGACCTCGCTGAGGATGTGGGAGGACAGCAGGATCGTCCGGCCCCTGTCGCGCTCCTCCTCCACACAGCGCCGGAAGACCGCCTCCATCAGCGGGTCCAGGCCCGAGGTCGGTTCGTCGAGGATGAGGAGGTCGACGTCCGAGGCGAACGCGGCGACCAGGGCGACCTTCTGCCGGTTGCCCTTGGAGTAGGTGCGGCCCTTCTTGGTGGGGTCGAGTTCGAAGCGGTCGATCAGCTCGGCACGGCGGGCCGCGTCCAGGCCGCCGCGCAGCCGGCCGTACAGGTCGATGACCTCGCCGCCGGAGAGGTTGCGCCAGAGGGTCACGTCGCCCGGCACGTACGCGATACGACGGTGCGCCTCGACCGCGTCGGCCCACGGGTCGAGGCCGAGGACCCGGGCCGCGCCCGCGTCGGCGCGCAGCAGGCCGAGCAGGATCCGGATGGCGGTGGACTTGCCGGCTCCATTGGGGCCGAGGAAACCGTGCACCTCACCGGTCTCGACCTGCAGATCGAGACCGGTGAGGGCGTGGGTGCGCCCGAAGGACTTGTGCAGTCCGGACACAGAGATGGCCTTCGTCATGCTCCAGAACGTACGCTTCTTTCAGAAAGTTGTGAAGATGAGGAAGCTGGTGAAGCGTCGATAGGATGGCTCTCATGACGGATTCAGCGGGTGACGGATCGGACACGCGGAACGCCGAGGCGGTGTCCCGGTTCGTGGAGTCCTTCGCGGCGCAGCTCTTCGAAGCCGGGATGCAGCGCATGCCTGCCCGGGTCTTCACCGCGCTCCTCGCCTCGGACCAAGGCGCCCTGACCTCCGCCGAGTTGGGCGAGCAGCTGCGGATCAGTCCCGCCGCGGTGTCCGGCGCGGTGCGTTACCTGTCCCAGCAGCATATGGTCTCGAGGGAGCGCGAGCCCGGCTCCCGGCGCGAGCGCTACCGGGTGCACAGCGACCAGTGGTACGAGGCCCTCACCAACCGCGAGGCCGTGCTCAAGCGGTGGGGTGCTGCGCTGCGCGAGGGCGTCGCCGGTCTCGGCGACGACACCCCGGCGGGACGCCGTCTGGCCGAGACGCTCGCGTTCTTCGAGTTCGTCGACGGTGAGATCGCGGCCATGATGGAGCGCTGGCGGGTGCACCGCGAGCAGCTCTTCGGCGACCGTTCCTCCCGGCGCTCCTAGTACTGCAACGGTGCTTGCCGTGACTGCTGGCCAGGTCGGTCGTGGGTGTCGGTATGGGTGGCTACGTTGCTGGTGCCAGGTTTGTGGGCAGGTGAACGAGGCGCTCTGCATGAGCGGTTCGTTGCCCGGTTCAACCGGGAGGAGCCGCGCCAGTCGGCGCTGGCCTATATGCGTGGACTGATCGCTCCGCTGCAACGCAAGAACGGCTGGACCCTGGCGGAGGAGGCCGGTCATGCGGGCCCGGACCGCATCCACCGGATGCTGAGCCGAACCGACCGGGATGCCGACGACGTTCTCGACGACGTGCGTCAGTACGCAGTCGGCAATTTGGGTGACCCGGACGCCGTCCTGATCGTGGACGACGCTGGCTTCCTGAAGAAGGGGGTGCGGTCGGCAGGGGTGCAGCGGCAGTACTCCGGCACCGCCGGGCGGACGGAGAACTGCCAAATCGGAGTCTTCCTGGCCTATGCGGCTCCCGGTGGCCGGACGTTGATCGACCGCCGTCTGTATCTGCCTACGTCCTGGACAGACGACCGGGAACGGTGCCGCCGGGCCGACATCGGCGACGAGGTCGCCTTCGAGACGAAGGTGGCGATGGCAAAAGCGATGGACCGCCGCGCGATCGCCGACAAGATGCCGTTCCGGTGGGTGACCGCAGACGCCGCCTACGGCTTCTCCAAGGGCTGGCGTCACGAGCTCGAGCAAGCGGACGTTTTCCACGTCATGGCCACGCTCGCCACGACACCGTCGTCACCCGCTGGGCCATCGATCACCCCGTCCACGACCTGTTTCCCGGCCTGCCCCGGGGGAAGTGGAAACGCCGCTCCTGCGGCGATGGCGTCCACGGCCGGAGGATCTATGACTGGGCACGGGTTGAGGTCAGGCCCTGGCACCGGCCCGACCGTCGGCACTGGGTCCTCGCCCGCCGCAGCGTCAGCCGCCCGGATGAAATCTCCTACTACATCGCCTACTGCCCCGCCGAGACGACCCTGGACGAGCTGATCCGCGTTGCGGGCAGCCGCTGGGCCTGTCGTAGCCCGGCGGCCAGAAGCAGGGATGGGCGCGCTGCTGGGTGTAGGTACGCCCGACACGGAGGCGGTGGACTTCGACCTGGCCTCCGGCCTCGAGGCGGCGCACGGCTCGCCGTACGGCAGCGCGCTGGGCGTCGCTCGGCTGCTCGACTGCCGGAGACGACGCGGGCGAGGCCGGTGACCGAGGCTGCCAGTGGGGTCCCGTCGATGTCGCTGCGTCCGCCGGGCTCGCTGCGCACGTACGCCAGCACGGCTCGCTACACTCGCCCGAGCCCTCGTGACACGCCTCCAGTGTCCCGGCTCCGCCCGGGTCTGGGAAACGAGCGCTTACGGCTCGGCCCCGGGGTGATCGGAGCGGAGGTGCTGGGCATCTCAGCAACGAACGCTTACGTCGCGCCGGCGGTTGTCGGCGGGCCCGGACGACGAAGCCTCCAGGACCCGTGGCCCACTGTCTACCGGGGCTGTGCTCAGCGGAGCCGGGACCGGGTGTGGGCCCGGCTCCACCGCGTCGTCTTGGACGAGCTGGGCGCTCGCGGTGCGCTGGACTGGTCGCGCGGGCTGCTTGCCCGGGACGCTCCGGTCGCGACATGACGGCCGGAGCAAGGGCGCGAGATGGCACACCGACAACACTTCGCTCCGCTTCGGTGCTACATGGCCCGCAGCCTTTCCCCTAGTCAAGAAGTGGACGACCGACGTGCGGGCCGGTTTCGGGGCGGGCGCGCATCCGGCGCTGCAGGTGACCGAACGCTGCGGCGGGATCAACCCCCGGCGCATCGATGAGGCCTTCGCCCTCGTTCGGGATCTTGCCGGGCTGGAGCAGGACTTGAACCGTACTGCCTGCGGCACACCTACATCACGCACGAGTCCGGCTACCCGGAACGGCTCGTGCAGGACCAGGCCGACCACCGCGCCGCCGCCACGACGGTGCTGTACACGTGGTGCGCCCGCGCCGCCGCCCCCTTGTCCGGGTGCGGCCGGCCCGCTGCATCCCGATCGTGGCGACCACACTGAACCAGCTGCGCGAACAGGGCCCGGCCGGGTTCGTCTTCTGCCGCTTCGGCCGCGAACACCGCCAGCCACTGCTGGACGCGATCGGAAACGCCCGCCGCGACGCCTGCCTCGCCCGCCGCCGCCAGGCCGCCCGGGAAGAGGAACGGCGCCGTGAGGAACGGATGGCCGCGGAGCGGGAGGCGAGGCGTCCGGTCTGCGCGGACTGCGGGCAGAAGTTCGCCGACGCCAGGTGGGAGGCGATCGGCTGCACCCGGGAGTGCAAGCGCCAGTCGCACCCACACCTGTGCGAGGACTGCCAGGACCGGGCCGTATCCGCCGAGCAGCAGACCGAAGCCGACGAACGCGAGCGCCAGGAGCAGGAGCGCCTGCGCCGCGAGGCGGAGAAATAGGGCGCTGCGCAGAAGGCCGGCGGCTGGCTCTCCCGCTTCCGCACGCGACCCGGGCAAGCCGCGGCCACCGACCACGCGGGCAACCCCAAGGCAGCCCCGGAAGCCCGCGTTGTCGGGGGCGGCTGCGCCATCGCCTGGGCGACCCGGTCCGGCCGGTACCCGGCGGCGCCGTCTGCCGCTGTCCCGTGCCACTGCGTCCTGACCGTTTGCCATCGGACTTCGACGGGCGCGAGTTTGGGTCATCGGAGTTCGATTACCGCAGGTCAGCGACTCAGCGAACCTTCTGTGCGCACCGGGGCGGGGCAAGACCCGTGGCGCGCTGAAGGTGCTCCTGTCTGCCCTGACGGCAATCTGCGCAGCAGGCAGCCTGTCGTCACCGTTCCGTCACAAGCAGTCGCCGCACGGAACCCTGCCGCTCTCCCGCCCTCTCTGCACTCACGTACCAACGACCACGCGTACCGCGGGACAACAACCAACGACCGAAACCCGCGGACGACACGACTCAGGGGGACGACAGCATGCGACACAGCAACAGCATTCGCAGGGCGGCTCTGGCGACGACGGCGGTCACGGCCGTCGCGGCGGCGGTGACCGCCATCCTGCCCGGCACCGCCCTGGCGGCGAGCACCACCACCCCGCCGCCCGCCTGCCCGGCCTCCGCCCTCCAGATCAGCGCCCGGCAGGCCGCTCACCCGCCCGTCGGGACCGGGACCGGGGCGGCGGTCGTGCAGTTCATCAACGTCTCCCGGAAGACGTGCGTCCTGAAGGGCTATCCGACGGTCGCGGGCGCCGGCAACGGCTCCCCCTCCCACAACACCCCGCTCAAGGTCACCCGCACCGGCAGGGCGGCCACCGTGACGGTCCGGCCCCACGGCAAGGCGTGGGTGAAGCTGACCTTCGTCCAGGTCCAGGGGGAGGGTGACGGCTACTGCGTGTCGGGCAAGACCCCGGCGGCGTATCCGACGATGGTCATCGGGTTGCCGCACTCCGGGAAGCACCAGGTCGCCCTGAACGACGGGTGGTGGGCCGAGTGCGACAACAAGGTGACCGTCACCCCGGTCTCGGCGGTCAAGCCTTCCTGATACTCCAGCTGTAGATCGTCGCGAATGGGGCCGCTGCTGAGCGGCCTGCATACGTGGAGGTGGCCGTCCCGGCAGCTCACTTGCTGGGGCGGGTGATGGTGAAAGCGGCGCTCGCCAATATGGGCGGCCATGCCAGCTACAGGTATGGTCCGCCCGGACCACCGTGGCGCACCTTCGGGTTGGAGGCGCAGGCGAGTCTGGTCGAAGGCTGGTGGGCCGGGAGGCTGGACAAGGCGGTCGGTGGGTCCGGCGGTGAGACGATCGACATCTTCCCCGTCACCGGCACAGGAATGAAGGTGCATCTGCCCGATGGACAGTAAGGCCATCATCCGTGACCTCCTCGTCGAAGGACTGGACGACTGGGTCCCGGTGGACCGGCTGATCTGGCTCGCACGCGAGGAGAGCGAGCAGTCGGGCGGCGACTTCCGGTTCCTGGCCATCGAGCTGCTCACCGAACTGATGCGGGACGGCCTGATGGAGATCGGCGAACTCGGCGACACCGGGCTCGAGCCCTGGAGCGGTGGCGCCGAAGCCGTCCTCGCCCGGCTCGTGACCGCCCTCGACCAGGTCGGCTGGATGCCCGCGGGTGGCGTCTGCTGGCTCGCGAGCACCTCCCAGGGTGACCGCATGGCGTCCGAGTGACCCTGCCGCCCAACCGCGGACACTCAGACACAAGCGCCCTGCCCCGCACTGGGAGCATCACGGTGCGGGGCAGGGAACGAAGGCGAGGCCTGACCGGCCACGGCATTTTCCGTTTTGCCGGCGGGTACGGCCCGCACAGTATCCACATCGATGCGCCGGCAGCCCGGCAGGGCCTGTTCTGCGGTCTCGTCGCCAGCGGCTGGCGCACCTGTTCCGTCACGATGCGGATGCGTGTCGAGTACAGGCGCGTGGCAGGGGTTCGGGTTCAGGCGTTGTAGCCGCCGTGGGCGTCCAGCACTGCGCCCGTGACGTACGACGCGGCGGGGCTCGCCAGGAAGGCGATCGCCGCGGCGATTTCGTCTGGGTGCCCCATGCGTTGCAGGGACAGCGAGCTGACCAGGGCCTTGAGGGTCTCGGGGTCCGGCGGTTGCATGCCGCCCTCCATCAGTCCGGCCTCCACGACGTTGGCCGTGATGTTCCGGGGCCCGAGGTCGCGTGCGACGCCCATGGTGTACCTCTCGATCCCGGACTTGGTCGCCGAGTAGTCGGCAAGGCCGGGGGCGCCGACCCGGGAGCCCAGTCCCGAACTGACTGTGATGATGCGGCCGCCCGCGCGCAGCACTCGGGAGGCGGCCCGGATGACGGCGATCACGCCGAGGTAGTTGGTGGCGTGCATCCGGTCCAGTGCGGCGGTGTCGGCATCCGGGTCGTCCACCGTGCCGGCCACGGAGATCGCCGCGTTGTTGACGAGGATGTCCAAGCCGCCGAAGTGCGCGACCACGTCGTCGATCAGCGCCGGCGCCCGGCGCGTGTCCGCCTGGTCCGACTGGAAGGCGACGGCCTTGGCTCCCTTGCCGTGCACCTCGTCGACGACGGCCTGCGCCTGTTTCTCGGAGCTGACGTAGGTGAAGGCGACGTCTGCGCCCTGCTCGGCCAGCAGTCGTACGGTCGCGGCTCCCAGTCCGCGCGACCCCCCGGTGACCAGGGCGACTTTGCCCGTGAGCGGCTTGCTCATTCTTCTCACCTCGTTGATTGACCCTTTCCGGCTGTCGCAACGTTAATTGTTACGACAGGTGATTGCAACCTTCACTGTTACGACTGCCGTAAGATGAAGCGTCACGGCCGAGAGGAGGAGTCCATGAGCGCCAACAGCAGGCTGACCATCGCCGCCCATGCGCTGGCCTGGATCGGCCTCTACCAGCGCCAAGGCCATGAGGTCGCCACCTCCGAGCAGATCGCGACCAGCGCGAACACCAACCCAGTGGTGATCAGACGGCTGCTCGGCGAGCTGCGCAGGGCCGGGCTCGTGGAGTCCCGGCGGGGCGTGGGCGCGGGCTGGTCACTGGCACGCGAGCTGGAGTCGATGACCCTGCTCGACGTGTACGAGGCAGTGGAACCCGGCCCGCTGTTCGCAATGCACCGCACCACCCCGGACCAGGAATGCGTGGTGGGTCACGGCATCCAGCCGGCGATGCAGAACATCTACGAGGGCATCGAGGAGACCCTGAGACACGAGCTGGCCCGCGTCACGCTCGCGAACGTACTCCGGGACGTACTCGCGGCGCCTCGCTAGCCTCCCCGTTACGCCCTGACATCACCAAGACCCCCATCCAGCCCAGGCCGGCGAACAGCCTGGCAACCAGTCACGCCGAAGACCGTTGCGGTATCAGACCATGTCCTACGAGCTCGTAACTTGATCTTGTCGTAGTGCCCTGGTCCGGCATGACCGATGTGACGATTCCGCCGTTCGGGAGGATGAGAGCACCCGGCCATGGATCGTGGACGACGACTCGTGGGCGCTGATCGAGCCGCTGCTGCCGCCCCTGGCCAGAGAAGTCGCCGGGCCCACGGCCGGTACCGGACCGGCTGTGTCTGCAGGGCATCCTGTACGTCTTCTACAACGGCATAGCCTGGCAACTCCTGCCGCCGGAGCTGGGATTCGGCTCGGGACGGACCTGCTGGTGGCGCCTGGACCACTGGCAGCAGGCCGGAGTCTTCGACCCACTGCACCGCATCCTGCTCGCCGAGCTGAACGCGGCCGCCGAAGTCGACTGGTCCCGCGCGGGCGTGGACGGCTCCCACGTCCACGCGAAAAAGAGGGCGCCAAAACTGGTCCGTCGCCAGTCGACCGCCGCAAGACGGGCAGCAAACACCACCGGATCTGCGACGGACGCGGCACCCCGCTCCAACCGAAGATCGTCAAGAAGCGCCAGAAGCGCCAGAAGCGCCTGACCGCCAGATGGTCATCTCGCTGGCCGCGAAGGGCGCGCCCTGACATCGTCCGGCCTCGAGCCCTCTTGTCCCACACCAATGACCTGCAAGCCGATGTGATGGCGCTACCGCCGCAGAGAGGGCCGGGAGGACGAAACCCGTCACTGGCCCGGTCTGACTCGGCCCGCTCGGCCGGGGCCGTCGGGCTCTACCGCTGCCGGTCCACCGCCGCTGCGCCGCGACCATATCCGGCAGTTCTACCAACCGCGAGCACGTCTGCTATCGGATCTCCGCTCATGATCCGTAGAAACTCCTATCGGAACGCTGGCGTGGGCGCCGAGGAGTCCACGGGCGGCCTGGACGCGGTGGCCGCACGGATGGTGCGGCAGGTCACGATGGTCCAGCCCGAGGAGCCGGACCACCTGCTCGGCTGGTCGTACGGCGGTCTCGTCGCCCACGCCCTGGCCACCCGCCTGCGCGCCGACGGCCGGAAGGTGGCCGTGCTCGCGCTGCTGGACGCCTACCCGCTGCACGAAGGTCCCGAGCCGGCCGGGCACTGCGACCGGCAGAGGGAGTTCCTCACCGAGCTGGGCGTCGCCGAGCTGCTCGGTCCCGAGCGGACGCGGACCATGGCCGCGGAACTGAGGTACACCGCGCGCCTGGCCCACGCCCACAAGCCGGGTGTCTTCGACGGGGACCTGGTGCTCGTCGCCTCACGCTCCGCGGCGGCAGCCCACCACCCGGGGGCGGAGTGGGGGCCGTACGTCATCGGTCGAACCGTCGTCCACGAGGTCGACTGTCCCCCTGCCCGGATGCCGCACCGCGGACCCATGCGCACCGTGGGGCCGATTCCGGCGGAGCTCCTGTCACACGCGGCGGGCCCGGACCGACCCTGAGGGGCTGACGTGACCCGTTCGGCTCGGATACACGGCGCGGGGGGTGCCTTCGAGTCGCCCGTTCCGTGCCTCCGACTTCACGCGCGCCTTCCGGAACGCGTACTGGGTGTCGCCATGGAGTATCGCGTGCGGGAGCCGCCGAACCGCAAGGAGCACGACCGGGCCCGTGTCCTTGACCTGTCAGGTCGAGACGACAGTGGCCCAGTCCACGGCCAGGCGTCCAGTTGGACGGAGCCGACCCGCATGTGCCGAAAAGCGGTTGCTGTACATCTCGAACGGATGTCAGGTGGATAGCCGTGGCTGACCTGCAAAACGTGAGGAGGGAGGTGTTGGACGCCGCCTGAAAAGTACGCTCGGAGCCGGCGCCCAGCTTCCGTCTCATGAGAGGGCACGCCCACGTGAGGCCAGCAGCTACGCCTCGTCAGGCGATGCCCTGCCCGGCGCCGAAGTGGTCGTACTCCGTGTGGCCGTCAGAAGCGGTCCAGTACTCTTCCACGCTGACGCCGACGACCGTCTCCTCGAGGAACCAGTTGCCCTGGGACGACTCGCAGTGGCCGTCATTTGAGGGGTCGCGCAGGATGGTCATTGAGGTGGTGTTTCCATCGCCACTCTTGCCGACAAGCCTGACCTGGATGCCACGCCTGTCGGAGGTGTTGTCGCAGACCGTGACCTTCTCCACGCTCGGGTAACCGTTGAGATCGGCGTCGAAGTACGCGGCGCCGCTCATATTGCTGGTGTACACCCAGCCGCTGTTCGATGACGCCTGCGCCTGAGTGGCCAGACCCATCATCGATGTCGCCGCGATCGCAACCACCATCGAGGCACTTCGCAAGACTCGCAAGACTCTCTCCCGTTCTCTTGCCACCTCCAAGGGAGGCGGCGACGGTTCACGCTTGCGGCAACTTTTCTCCCATGACTCGGTCCCGGACAAGGCTGCCTCGCGGGTCGAAAACTCTGCGCCAACTCCCTGTGGACTCAGCGCCAACTGGATCCCCGGCATCGCCGGGAGCGTGAGCATGTGGGAATCGGAGGTGGACTAGTAGTGCTTCGTTAGGTTGTGGGCTGTCTGCGGCTGCTCCGAGGGCGGGCAGGGGGCATCCGCAGGTGGTGCAGGTACCGGTCCAGCACCTGAGCAGGTCCTGAAGAACGTCGAGGACTTGGTAGAGAGTCAGGCCAGTGTGCGGACTTTTGGGTCGAGCCGCCGGAGGGTGAGGAATGCCTGGGCGGCGGTGACAAGGGTGACGTGGTGGTGCCAGCCGCGCCAGGTGGGGCCCTCGAAGTGGCCCAGCCCGAGGCCATGCTTGAGCTCGCGGTAGTCGTGCTCGATCCGCCGGCGCATCTTCGCCCACCGCACCAGGTCAGCGACCGGGGTGGCGGCGGGCAGGTTCGATATCCAGTAGCCCGTCGGAGTGTCCTGGCCGTCCGGCCATTCCACGAGGAGTGTCTGGACGGGCAGGACGCCGTCCCAGCGGTTGCGGCCGCCGCCCGCCTCCTGAGCTGCGGCCAGCGACTGCTTGCCCGCAGGCCGCACTGTCAGCACCGCGAACCGTGAGGTCATCGTGCCTTTGCTGCCCTGCCTCCAGGTCACCTCGGTAACCGCTCCGCACCCGCCTGCGCGGCGAGGACGCAGACGGCTGGCGGTGGGGTGCGGTAGCGGGGAAGGGTGGGCGGTCCGAGTCCGCCGTGAGCCGGCTGCGACAGCAGCTTGAGGCGTTTGCCGACCTGGCATCCAGATCACGGGGTGCGCAGGGAGGTCAGGTCGTGGGGACGAGGCGCCACTGCTGGCAGTCGTTGTTCAGCCAGGTCCACAGCCGTACATCGGTCCCGTCGGCGGTGCCGCAGTTGGCCACGTCGGCGACCTTGCCGCTGTTCTCGTTCACGATCCGCACGTAGTCGCCGGTGGCCGTGTAGACCAGACGCCACTTCTGGCAGTTGTTGTTCAGCCAGGACCACTGCGCGATGTCCGTGCCGTCGGCCATCGCGCAGTTCGCGGTGTCCGCGACCTTGCCGGTCGCGACGTTGACCAGCCGGCTGGTGTCGTCGCCGAGGTCCTCGACGCGCCACTTCTGGTTGGCGCCGCCGTGGCAGCTCCACTGGGAGATGTTGGCGCCGTCCAAGGTGCTGCCGCCCTCGACGTCCAGGCACTTGCCGCTGTTGCGGTTCACCAGGGTGTACGCGGTCGGGGTCGTCGCCGTCTCGCCCGAGGGGCCGGGCAGCGTGGTGCCGAGCGCGACCGGGGCGCCGAAGTTCGGCGTGCCGTCCGCGTTCCAGGTGAACTTCTGCGCCCGCGTCGTACGTTCGTTGCCGCAGCCGCTGCTCGCGGAGTTGTTGGCGTGGTAGACGATCCAGTTCTCGGTGCCGTCCGGCGAGGTGAAGAAGCCGTTGTGGCCGGGGCCGTAGACGCCTGCCGCGTCATTGCGCTGGAAGACCGGCGTGGACTTCTTCGTCCAGGAAGCGGGGTTCAACGGGTCGGTACCAGTCAGTTCCAGCTGGCCCAGCTTGTAGTCCGGGGTCATGCAGTAGCTGGCGGAGAAGGTGAGGAAGGTGCGGCCGTCGTGGTAGAGCGGCTCGGGTCCCTCGTTGACCGCGGCCCCCGAGGTCTCCCAGCTCGCGGTGGGGCTGGAGATGACGGTGAAGGTGCTGCTGGCCAGCGTGTACGGGTTACTCATCGGCGCGATGACCAGGCTCTGCGGACTGCCGTTGATGTAGCCGCTGCCGACCAGGTACAGCTTGTTGTTGTTCTGCAGGACGGTGGCGTCGATGAGCCAGCCGCCGGAGCTGAGGTTGGAACCGGAGAGCTGGTTCTTGTAGGTGTACGGGCCCATCGGGTCGGTGCCCGCGCTCTCCAGGACGTGGGTGCGCTGGGAGTCGCAGCAGGCGACACCGCTCTGCGCCGCGGAGTAGTACAGGTACCAGTGGCCGTCGAAGAAGTGGATCTCCGGCGCCCAGATGTTGGTGTTGCGGGTGGAGGTGGTGTCACTCCAGATCTGGACACTGGCGGCTGTGGAGAGCCCGGCCAGGGTCGGCGACTTCCGCATGGTCAGCACACCGGTGAAGGACGTGGTGACCAGGTAGTAGTTGCCGTTGTAGTACTCGAGCCAGGGGTCGGCGCCCTTCTGTGACTTGATCGCGTTGGTGTACGGGCGGCCTTCGGCGGCGGCGGCCGGGGTCGTCGCCGACACCATGGCGATCAGTACGGCGAGCACGCACAGGATCAGGGATCTGTGGCGTCTGGCGGGGGGCTGCTCTGACCTCTGTGGCATGCGAGACCGTTCCTGTCCGTAATTTCGAACGTCGTTCGTGAATTCGGTCAGAAGATAAGCGGGGGCAATGATTCCGTCAACGCTTTCGTCACACGCGCTTTACCCGCGAACACGTCCCGCGCGTACCGGGCGCGACGGGGCCGCTCACCGGCCGGCTCTCACGACAGCCTGATGGAGCAGTCCGGTGCACTCCTCAAGCACCAGTTTCCAGGCGGGTGAGCGACCTGGTCTGGGTCCTGACCTCACGCCGAAGCCCCGTACAACCACGGGACTTGAAGCCGCCTGGTTTCAGCCTGCGAACGTTTCTGCCCGCGAATTTTGCGCAAGGTATTGACGTTGATCACCGGCACCCTAGTATCCAGTTGCTCGACACTTCGACCCACGTTCGCTATGTCGAACATTCTAGGCCGCACTGCACCGCCTCCGGACAGCCTCTGACGGGCCAACCGGATCCGCTTGCTCAAGGATTACGAGGTCCTTATGCGCAGACGTAGTTTCCGTCTCAGACGTCCGTCTGCGGTGCTCGCTGCCGTGGCTGCGGCGCTGGCCGCGTTGGCGGCGCTGCTCATCGCCGGCCCGGCTCAGGCGGCCACCACCAGTGACGTGCGCGGTGTTGATTCCGGCAAGTGTCTCGATGTGTCGGGCTTCAGCCAGGCCGACGGCGCGAACGTGCAGATCTGGGACTGCCACGGTGGGATCAACCAGCAGTGGACGTTGACGGACAGCAGCCAGCTGACCGTGTACGGCAACAAGTGCCTGGATGTCCGGGGCGGCGGTACCACGAACGGGACCCCGGTGCAGATCTGGTCGTGCAACGGCAGTGACAACCAGCAGTGGCGGGTGAACGCCGACGGCACGATCGTCGGCGTGCGGTCCGGGCTGTGCCTGGAGGCCGCGGGCTGGGGTAAGGCCAACGGCACGCCGGTGCAGATCTGGTCGTGCCACGGCGGCGCCAACCAGAAGTGGACCGGCCTGTCAGGGGCGAACAACATGTGTGCTCTTCCGTCGACGTACCGCTGGACATCGACCGGCCCGCTGGCGGAGCCGAAGGAGGGGTGGGCCTCGCTCAAGGACTTCACCAGCGTCGTCTACAACGGCAAGCACGTCGTCTATGCCACGTCGCACAACAACCTCGCCGGTAACGACGGTCGCTGGGGATTGGCGACCTTCAGCCCCTTCACGAACTGGTCCGACATGGCCACCGCCACCCAGGCCACGATCCCCTTCGACGGCATCGCGCCGACGCTGTTTTACTTCGCCCCGAAGAACCTCTGGGTGCTCGCCTACAACGGGGGTTGGCCCTACAGCTTCTCCTACCGAACCTCGACCGACCCCACCAACCCTAACGGCTGGGGCCCGCAGCAGGAGCTGTTCACGGGCACCCTCCCGAAGGGGGGTCCCCTCGACGTGACCCTCATCGGCGACGACACGAACATGTACATGTTCTTCGCCAACGACGAGGGCGACATCTACCGGTCCAGCATGCCCATCGGCAACTTCCCGGGCATCTTCGGCTCGGCCACGAAGATCATGAGCGACACGGCGCTCAACCTGTTCGAGGCGCCGGAGGTCTACAAGGTCCAGGGCCAGAACCAGTACCTCATGATCGTCGAGGCCCAGAACTACACAGGATATGGCCGCTACTTCCGCGCGTTCACGGCCACCAGCCTCGACGGCACGTGGACACCGCAGGCCGGGGCCGACACCGTGACCAGCCCCTTCGCCGGCAGCGCCAACAGCGGCGCGACGGCCTGGACCAGGGACATCAGCCACGGCGATCTGGTTCGCGCCAACCCCGACCAGACCAAGACCATCGACCCTTGCAATCTGCAGTTCCTCTACCAGGGGCGCGACCCCAGCAGCGACGGCGGGGACTACGGCCTCCTGCCCTACCGGCCGGGCGTGCTGACACTGCAGCGCTATCCGGTGACATGACACAGGTCCGGCTCCGGTGTTCCTGGCGTTCGCGGGCAACGACGCACGCCGAACCGGGCCCGGAGCCCGACTGAACCGTGCCTCGACACCCCGTCAGGCCGTACCCACCCGACAACGTGACAACGCCCACCCGTGGCCGGTCAGTGCTTTCACTGCGAGGTGGCCGGTCATGCCCGCCCGCTGCGGGAGCGGTTGCGGACATCGCCGACATCTCCCTCTGCCGGCCCGGCCCCGTCCAGGGCGGCATGCCCGCCCTGGACGGGGCCGGGCCGGCACGGCGCGACGGCAAGGTATGCGCACTCCGACCTCGAGCCGATCCTCCAAAATGACCTAGAAATGGTTCTGTTGCATGCCTATTCATAGATTTTGGTTGCTTACGAAGTCGCGTCCCGGCATGGTGGCCTAGAATCCCAATTGCTACACGCTGCATCAAGTGATGCAGCGCTGAGACTTGCCTTCCAGATAGTGTGGTTCGGATCCGCCAAATGAACATGCTGCATAACTTCACGTCAGGAGGCTCAATGGGCGATCCTGAATTTCCGGGCCAAGGCACCCTGAACAGGTGTCAGGTCGAGGAAGATCGGAGCTGTCCCGGCGTTTTAGCCGTGAGGTGGGGGCGAGGGGCGACCGCGTCCAGGTGGTGGGCCAGAATCCCAGACGGTACACAGGCAACGGCCTGAGGCCCCCTCATCCCTCGCTGCTCCGGCGCAGCCGGTAAGGCGGGAGCGCAGCGGACGCCCGCAATTCGCGCGTAGCGGGAATTGCTTCCCTTCACAGATTGGAGCGCAGCGGAAATCCAATTCCCGCAAAGCGGGAATTTATAAAAGTCGCGCAGCGCCTTTATGGATTCGCGCAGCGAATCCATTTCCTTTCCTTGCGCGCAGCGCAAGGGGACCCGCTCCGCGGG
>NZ_JBICXC010000014.1:0-220966 GCF_043200075.1 Streptomyces sp. NPDC048481 | reverse complement strand
CCGATCGTGCTGGTCCGCCCGTTCGCCAGCGCCCGCGCACTCGCATTGGGCCGATAGTCCAGCTCGTCGATCACCTGCTGGATCCTGCGACGCGTGTCCTGCGACACCGGACGCTTCCCGCTCAGGGCATACGACACGGTGCTCCGCGAGACACCGGCCCGCCGGGCGATCTCACCGATGTTCACGGAACACTCCTCACGGTGTCTGCCTGATCGAACCGGTTCGACAATCCAGGAGGACCATGCAGTGTTGGGCTGTCGAACCGGTTCGCGTGAGGAGAAGTTAGGAGCAACCGTGGCGGGTGTCAACGCCTCGGACGAAATTCTCGGGGCGCAAGGGACGGGCGTGGGCGTCGCCTGTGGGTCGGCCCGAAGCGTGACGGCGTCATGCCCACGCCGTCACGCCCGCGCCGTGCTGCCGTCGGCGTTCAGGCGCCCGGGAGGAAGAGGCAGAAGGGGTGGCCGTGCGGGTCGAGCAGGACCCGGACGTCCTTCTGGGGCTGTTCCTCGCACAGCGTCGCGCCCAGGGCGCAGGCTCGTCGCGTCTCCGCCTCCAGGTCGTCGACCCGCAGGTCCAGATGGGCCTGCATCTGCTGGACGCCCGGGCGCTGCGGCCACGTCGGAGGTGTGTGGTCGGTCTCCAGCTGGAAGCTGAGGCTGGGGCGTTCCTGCTCCGGTGAGGTCAGGCGGACCCACTCCGGCCCGCGCTCGGCTTCCTCCCAGCCGAGCAGGGCCCGGTAGAAGTCGGCCAGTGCGGGAGGGTCGGGGGTGCCGAGGACGAAGGCGCCGAGGGTTGCGGTCATGCCTCCCGGCTTGCCCCGGCGGTCGGCTCTACGCATCCGTGTGCACGGCCGGCTGTGCGGCGGTGAGCTACGGAGCGGCCGGTGGGGCCTCGGCGTCGTCCATGGCGTCAGTTCTCGGCGGCTTGCGGCTCGGGCCGGCGTCCGCCGTCTCGCGCGCTCCGCGCGCTCCAGCGGGAACGGCCGTCCGCGACCATGGAGCTCCACGATCTGTTGCGCTTGAAGGGCATCTCGAAGACGCGGGAGAAGAGCCAGGCGGCGAGAACGGACACCGGCAGGGCCAGGGCGAGCGTGAAGCAGAAGGTGGGCATGCCGGGGGCCACGAACCGGGGCGCGACCCGGCGGATGACGACCATGACGAGCGGCAGATGGATCAGGTAGAGGCTGTACGAGAAGTCGCCGAGGGCGCGCACGGGGCGCGTGCTCAGGAGCCGTACGAGGCCCGTGGGTCTGCCGGTGGCGACCGCGGCGATGAGCATCGTCATGGCGGGCGCGACGGCGAGGTCCACCCAGAAGTAGTGATGGACCGTCCAGACGGAACCGCGCGTGTATCCGACGACGACGACCGGCGCGGCGGCCAGGACGGCGAACCATGCCCACGGCAGGCGTCGCACGCGCTCCGACGCGGCGACGACGGCGGCGCCGGCCACTCCCGCGACGAAGACGGGGGCGAGATGCGGGGCGAGCCAGTTCTCGCCCTCGACGGGGTTCGCGTGGGCGGCCGCCAGCCCCAGCGCCACCACGGGAAGCGTCACGCAGGCGGTCAGCGCGACCGCGCCGAACCGTCTGCGCAGGAGCAGCAGCAGGGGGAAGAGGACGTAGAGCTCCGCCTCGACGCCGATCGACCAGAACGCGCCGTTCGGTGTCGGGGCGTGCACCATGTCCTGGGCGACGAGACCGTAGACCAGGACCGACGCGCCGGTGGGCGGTCCGAAGTGGGAGGCGGGCACCAGGGCCCAGGAGATGACCAGGCTCATGGCGAGGGCCGCCCAGTAGGGAGGCAGGATGCGCCACGCGCGCCGGCGCAGGAACCGGGCGACACCGCCCGAGCGCCAGCCGTGGAAGGCCGGGGAGATCGCCAGCGAGAACCCGGACAGCACCAGGAAGAAGACGACCGCGAGACGGCCGAACATCAGCACGTCCAGCCACGCGGGAGCTGAACTGTCGGGATATCCCGGGAAGGTGTACAGCCAGCAGTGGAACAGCACGACGTAGAGCGCCGCCAGGCCCCGCAGGCCGTCCAGGCCCGGCACCTGCCGGCGGGCGGGCGTCCCGCTCGCCCTCTCCGCCTGTTGCGGTGGGGCGGCCAGGGCCACGGCGCTGGTCGCCGGACGGCTCGAATCCACTGAAATCGTCAACCCTTCCCTGGGCACGAGGTGCCCGAAGAACCACCTGCCACCGGCCCGTGCCCGGCGGCCTCCCGCGCGCGGCCGTGTCCGGACCGGCTCGCGGGGCGCTGCCGCGCACGTTCGTCGTGACTGGTACGTGGCGTGCGGCCCGGCGGTTCAACAAGAAGCCGGGAAGCCGCGAAGCCAGGAAGCCTACGGCGTCGATCCGAGCCGGGCGACGCCGAAGGCCGGGCGGGATCGCTCCCGTCCGGCCTTCGGCGCGCGTGCGTTGCGGTGATCAGACTCCGGAGAACCGCTCCCAGACCCGGTGGGATCCCAGCAGCCCGGTGATCCGCTCCAGAACGGCGGAGCCGGAGTCGCCCAGGACGACGCCGGGCGCGTTCGCGGGAACGCCGGCCGCCGCCAGCACGTCCGCGTCCACCGACCAGGCGCCGATGGCCTTGCCGTGCCGGAAGGCCTCCGACAGCAGCAGCGCCACGCGCGGATCGACGCCGGCCGGCGCTCCGGCGGGAGTGGCCTTCGCGTCGCGGGCGCCGAAGGCGTCGTCGCCGACCGCGGGGGTTCCCGCGAGCAGGACGGCGTCGAACTCGACGGACCGCGCCGTCGCGTACGTCCGCTGGACCGTCGGTCCGCTGTCGCCCTCGCCCAGCGTGCCGCCGACCGGGGCGACGATCAGGGGCACCATGCCGCTCGCGAGCACCGACTCGCGTACGGCGCGGACCTCGTCCAGGTCGCCGTTCCCGGCGGCGACGATCCCGATGATGCGGCCGTCGGTGGGCCAGCTGCGGCCCAGCTGGGACAGCGCCGGACTCGGCTGGACGTCGGCGTGCGGCACGGTGGGGGCGGGGGCCGGCAGTCCGAGGCCCGCGGCGACCTGGGCGCACAGCTCCGTGTCGATGTTGGCGAGGACCTGGAGGGCCCGCTCCTTGATGGCCTGTTCGAAGCATTTGCCCAGTTCGAAGGTGTACGCGCCGATGATGTGCTCGCGCTCGACCGGGCTCATGCTGAGCCAGAACCGGCGGGGCTGGCTGAAGTGGTCGGCGAAGGACTCGGGCGCCTCCCGCACCTTGGCCGCCTCCGGGACGCGCACCGGCGCCTCGACGAACGCCCCGGTGTCGGCCCCCGCGGTGAAGGGGCAGCCGCCGTCAAGGGAGTTGGGGCGGTACGGGGCGACGCCCCGGTGCACGGCCGTCTGGTGCATGCCGTCCCGCTGCATGTCGTTGACGGGCGCGTGCGGCCGGTTGATGGGCAGCTGGGGGAAGTTGGGGCCGCCCAGGCGGGTGATCTGGGTGTCGAGGTAGGAGAACAGGCGTCCGGCGAGCAGCGGGTCGTCGGTGACGTCGATGCCCGGCACGAGGTGGCCCACGTGGAAGGCGACCTGCTCGGTCTCGGCGAAGAAGTTGGACGGGTTCCGGTTCAGGGTCAGCAGACCGACCGGCTGCACGGGGGCGAGTTCCTCGGGGACGAGGTTCGTCGGATCCAGGAGGTCGATGCCCTCGAAGGTCTGGTCGGGGGTGTCGGGGAAGGTCTGGATGCCCAGCTCCCACTGCGGGTGGGCGCCCGCCTCGATGGCGTCGGCGAGGTCGCGGCGGTGGAAGTCGGGGTCGACGCCGTTGGTGATCTGCGCCTCCTCCCACACGAGGGAGTGCACTCCGAGCTTCGGCTTCCAGTGGAACTTGACCAGGGTGGTGGCGCCCTGGGCGTCGACGAGGCGGAAGGTGTGGACGCCGAAGCCCTCCATCATCCGGTAGGAGCGCGGGATGCCCCTGTCGGACATGTTCCACAGGGTGTGGTGGGCCGCCTCGGTGTGCAGGGTGACGAAGTCCCAGAACGTGTCGTGCGCGCTCTGAGCCTGCGGGATCTCCCGGTCCGGGTGCGGCTTCCCGGCGTGGATGACGTCGGGGAACTTGATGGCGTCCTGGATGAAGAACACCGGCATGTTGTTGCCGACCAGGTCGAAGACGCCTTCGCTCGTGTAGAACTTCGTCGCGAAGCCGCGGGTGTCGCGCACCGTGTCGGAGGAGCCGCGCGATCCCAGGACGGTGGAGAAGCGCACGAAGACCGGGGTCTCCTCGTCCGCGGCGAGGAACGCGGCCTTGGTGACGGTGGCGGCGGTGCCGTAGCTGCGGAACACCCCGTGCGCCGCCGCGCCGCGGGCGTGGACCACGCGCTCCGGGATGCGCTCGTGGTCGAAGTGCATGACCTTCTCGCGCAGGTGGTGGTCCTGGAGCAGCACGGGACCGCGCGGTCCGGCCTTGAGCGAGTGGTCGGTGTCGTGCAGCCGCGTCCCCTGCGCGGTCGTCAGGAAGCTGCCGGACTGCGCCATACGGGCCTGGTCGGCGCCGGTGGGCTGGCCGGTCGGCGACGCGGTGTCGGGCCCGCTCTGGTCCGCCTTCGGCGGCAGCGGGTCCCGGGGCTGCGTGGGTTCCGCGACGGACGGCGACTCGGAACCCGGCTTCCCGGGGATGCCGTCCTCGGGGGTCCCGTCGTCGCCGTGCAGCGTGTCCGTGACCTTCCGGGCTGCTCGCTGGAGGGGGTTGGCCTCGCTCATCGTCACATTCCTTGCTTCCGAACGGTGGGGATACGGAGGGGACGAACCGGTGGGAACGCCTGCCGGCGCCGCGCCCCCGGACGGTCGCCGCGGACGCCCGACGCCGGGCCGACCAGCCGTGTACCCGGACAGCGGCGGACAACCCCTGCCTGTGCGCCGGACGTCGGTGAACCGGCCACGACGGGTCCGGGGCCGCGGGCACGACCTCGCAGGGCAGGCAGAACGCCTAGCCGGTGACCACCTTGTGGGCCTGGTAGATCGTCGGCTGTGTCTCGGGGATGCCGACTTCCCTCAGCATCGGGGCGAGTTTCTCGCCGAACTGCCGGAAGGCGTCCTCGGACTCCCAGACATCGGTGACGAACCAGCCGGTCGGGCTGGGTCCCGTCGCGTGGGAGATCAGGCCCGGCACGGGCCAGTCCGACGCCTTCTCGAGACCGCGTCCGCCGGTCATCCTGTCGGTGAGCTGGTCGTACTGGGCCTGGGTCGCGCCCGGGAAGTCGAACGTGATGATGATCGTCAAGGTGGGGACCGCTCTCGCTCGCTGGCCGTTGCTTCCTGCTCCGAGCTGATCAGCACGGGAGGCGGGCTGCCACCGGAGAAGGTCCGTCCGCATGCATGACGCGGCGGCGCCGGAGGCCGACGGACGATATTGGGGGCCCGGTGGGCCCTGGGGGTCCTGGGAGGGGAACGGCGCGGGGCGGGGAGCGAGGGCGGGGAGCCGGGGCGCCCCAGGGCTTCGCTGCCCGCCGGGGCGCCGCTCGCCGTGCGGTCAGCGTGGCAGGGGTTGTTCGGCCCAGATGGTCTTGCCGGTGGCGGTGTGGCGGCTGCCCCAGCGCTCGGCCACCTGGGCGACCAGCAGGAGCCCGCGCCCGCCCTCGTCGAAGACGCGGGCCCGCCGCAGGTGCGGGGCGGCGCTGCTGCCGTCGGACACCTCGCAGATCAGCACGTCGGCGAGAATGAGCCGCAGCTCGATGGGGTCGGCGCCGTACCGGATGGCGTTGGTGACCAGTTCGCTGACGATCAGCTCGGTGGCGAACTCGAGGTCGCTCAGACCCCAGGCGGCCAGTTGCTCGCTCGCCGTCCGGCGGGCCCCGGCGACGGCCGCCGGGTCCGCGGGCAGCCGCCAGGTGCGCACCTGCTCCGCCCCGAGACCGGACGCCCGGGCCAGCAGCAGGACGATGTCGTCGCCTGGCGGGTCGGCCCGCACCTTGCGCATCACCTCGTCGCAGACTTCCTCCAGGCCGGTGGCCGGGCCGCGCAGCGCCTCGGTGAGCAGGTCCAGTCCGACGTCGATGTCGCGCCCGGGTGTCTCGATCAGTCCGTCGGTGTACAGGGCGAGGAGACTGCCCTTCTCCATGGTGATGCGGGCGGACTCGAAGGGCAGGCCGCCCAGGCCGAGCGGCGGCCCGGCGGGCAGGTCGAGGACCCGGACTTCGCCGTCGGAGGTCACCAGGACGGGCGGCGGATGGCCGGCCCGTGCCAGGTCGCACAGGCCCGCGACGGGGTCGTACACGGCGTAGAGGCAGGTGGCCCCCACCTCCGCCGAGGCCTCCTCCGCCTGCCTTCGGGCGTCGGGGCCCTCCTCCCGGTCGAGGCGGATGACCAGGTCGTCGAGGCGGGTGAGCAGTTCGTCGGGCGCGAAGTCGGCGTCGGCTAGCGTCCGCACCGCGGTGCGCAGGCGGCCCATCGTCGCCGAGGCGCGCACGCCGTGGCCCACGACGTCGCCCACCACCAGCGCGACCCGTCCCCCGGCCAGGGCGATGACGTCGAACCAGTCCCCGCCGATCTCCTCCCCGGCGCCGGCGGGCAGGTAGCGGTGGGCGAGGTCGACGGCCTGCGCCCGCGGCAGCCGCTCGGGCAGCAGGCTGCGCTGGAGGGTGAGCGCGGTCCGGCGCTCGCGCGTGTAGCGGCGGGCGTTGTCGATGCTGACCGCCGCCCTCGCGGCGATCTCCTCGGCGAGCAGCAGGTCGTCCTCGCCGAAGGCGTCCGCGGTGCGGTGGCGCAGGAGGTGCATCACGCCCAGGGTGACGCCCCGGGCGCGCAGCGGCACCATCATCACCGAGTGGATCCGGAACCGTCTGATGCTCTCGGCGCGGGCCGGGGAGGACGTGGACCACTCGACGAGCCTCGGGTCGCCCGCACGGTAGTGCGCGCCCCGGCCGCTGGTCAGCGCCCGGGCCGGCGGCGAGCCGGGCGGGTAGACGTCGACGTCGCCCGCCCGGACCACGGATTCGGGGCATCCGGACAGGACCGACCCTTGCGCGGTGCGGCGGCACTGCACCGGCGTGTCGGGCGGTATCGGCTGCGGTTCGTGGCCCTGGACGACGGACTCCAGCAGGTCCACGGTGGCGAAGTCGGCGAACCCGCTCACCGCCACCTCCACGAGTTCCTCGGTCGTGCGGGTGACGTCCAGGGTGCTGCCGATGCGGGCCCCGGCGTCGTTCAGCACGGCCAGGCGGCGACGGGCCCAGTACTGCTCGGTGATGTCGATGACCAGGGCCGACACCCCGAGGACCGCGCCCGCCCGGTCCTTCAGCGGGGACAGGTAGACCGACCAGGCGTGATCGCGGACCTCGCCGGAGGCGCGGAAGGGCTGCTCCTCGCGGAAGATCATCTCTCCGGTGCGCACGACCTGCCGCTGGAGGCGGTCGATCTCGCCGAGGGGCGGGGCGGGGTAGATCTCCCACAAGGTGAGGCCCCTCATCTCCTCCTGGGTGAGTCCCATGGCACGGCTCATCACCTGGTTGCAGGCCACGAACCGGGCGTCGCGGTCGTAGACGGCCACGGGCAGCGGGAGCTGGGCGAGCGTGAGGTCCCACAGCTCCGCCGCCGCCGCGTCGGTCGGCCCGGCCTGGTAGGTCGTGGCCGCCGGCGTGACGACCCACGGGCCCGCGCCGCCGGAGTCCGTCAGCGGTGTGCCGCGCAGCTGTGCCTTGACCCGGTCGCCGTCGCTCCGGCGCAGTGCGAGGTCGCTGGTCCAGGGCTCACCGGCGGCGAGGCGGCGGCGCATCGCGGTGGGCGGCCTGGCGGCGAGCAGGCGGGCCGCGGACCGGCCGAGTACGTCCTCGGACCGGTGGCCGAGCAGCCGCTCCGCTCCGGCGCTCCAGGCCGCGACGGCGCCGCGGGCGTCGATGACGACGGCGAAGTCCTCAGGAGCTCCCGTGGCTCGCGCTCCTGGGGTCGTCTCGGCTTGGTGGTCCATGGGAGCCATCCCGACGTCGTTCCTCTCGCGCCCGGCGCGGCGCCGCGTCGACCGTCACCGGCGCTGCCTCCAGCATCCTGCCACGGCACATCCCGCTCAACCGCCCGGAGGCGGAGAACGCGGAGACCGCGGCGCGCGCGGCGCGCGTCCCGGCGAGGGGCGGGCCGGTAGGCGAGTTCCCGGGTGCGGCCGTCGAGCGTGCGCCGCCCGATCAGGTCCAGGCCGAAGCCGGCCCCGCCGTCGAAGACGCGGCCGAGCGCGGTGCGTCCCGTGGTGACGGGGAAGAGCGTCACCTGGACGGTCGACCGGACCGGCGGCCATGAGCGCCCGGTGCGGCGACAGGCTGCCATGTGCGCGCAGCGGCGCCTCGGACTCCTCCTTGAGCCGGGCGACGACGTCGACCGCGTCGCCGCCGACGACGCTCACGTTCGGCCGGTCCGGCGGTCCCTCCCACATGTTCGACAGCACCGTGGCCGGCAGGACCGGTCGTCCGGGTGACCACGCGTCACGCACCCGGGACCCCGTCGGAACCGGCTGCCGCCTTCCGCGGGAACGCCCGGCACCGGCGGCGCCGAAGACCATCCGCTGGTCCTCGGCGCACCGGGCGGGACGGCGGTCGAGAAGCTCGGGAGGCGGTGCGCCCTCCCGTGCGACCGTTTCGTGCTACCGCTCGGGGTCCCACTCCATGAGCTGCTCGAAGAGGCGCAGATCGCCGTCGAGTTTCAGGGACTCCTGCGGAATGCGGTCGTGCAGCGCCAGGACCAGTTCGCTCGCCGTGCCCGCCATGGAGGCGTCGGCGGCGACGGCAGGCGTCCCGTCGGGGCCGGGCTGCGCGCCGGGCGCGGGCAGACGGGCGAGCCGTGAGCCGTCGTCGGAGAGCAGGCTGCGCCAGGAGCGGCCCTCGGCGGCGTGGTAGTCGACCACGGCGGGCTCGTGCGGCCATGCGACGTCCGTGGTGCCGAACGTGGACAGGAACTCCTCCACGCCGTCGAGCGCCACCTCTTCCGGCACCGGTTGCGCGGCGCCGACGGTGAGCTGGGCGTCGTAGGTGTGCACGGCGATCTCGTGGAGCTGGCGCCGGGCGACGCCGGTGGCGGTCCGCGGCGACTGCGACCTGCCCCAGAACGCCCAGCACCGGCGGTCGGGGCCGGCCTCGCGCAGCGCGTCCAGCAGAAGCCGGGTGGAGGCGGCCAGCCAGGCCGGCAGGTCCTCGCGGTCCCGGGGCGCGGTCCAGTCGCCCTGCGGGACGGCCTTGCCTGTGGCGTCGGGGCCCGCGGCGACGGTCGCGGCCCACACGCGGCGGCCCTCGCCCAGGTGCTTCGCGAGGTCGTACAGCGTCCACTCGGGGCAGGTCGGCACCCGCACGTCGAGGTCCGGGGCGGCGGATATCGCGGCGCGGAAGGCATGCGACCGATCGTCGATCAGGCGCAGCAAGTCGGTGAATTCCAAGGTGTCTTGCACTTCGTGTTTCTATCACCGGACCCCGTCGCCCGGACAGCGGGTTTCGCCGGGGCCCCGGCTCCCGGTGGAGCGCTCCCCCGAAAGCCGGTCCCGGCACGCACCGGGGATGCCACAGAGGTGGCAGCCCGGCGACCGGACGGTCCCTGGTCTGCGGGCGTCAGGCCGCGCCCGGGCGGCGTCGCGGGAGGCGGCGGGCCCCGCCCGAGCGCAGCCGCGCCGCGACGGCGATCACGGCGGCCGCGCTGCCGTAGGCCCAGGCCTGGAGGGGGAATCCGGGCAGCAGGCGGCCGGCGAGGTAGAGGGCGCTGCCGGCGAGGGTGACGGTCAGCCACTCCCAGCGGCCGTCCAGGGCGACGAGGGCGACCACGAGCAGGGAGTACCAGGGGTAGCTGGGCGAGAACAGGAGCAGGGCCGTGCCGGTGACCAGGAGGGCGCCGCGCCAGGGGCGGGCGGGGTCCCCGCGCCGCCACACGTACAGCGCCGCCAGGGCGATCAGCAGTGCGGCGGCCGGGCCCGCGGCCGTGTCGGGCAGCAGAAGCCGCAGCAGGGCGAACCGGCGTACGTGGCCCGGTTCGTAGCCCTCCTCGTGGAGGTAGCCGGGGAGGTAGCCCAGAACGCCGGCGCCGGAGCTCACGACATGGGGCAGATAGGCGAGTGCCACCGCGGCGACGGCCGCCGTGACCACGCGCAGGACGCGCGCCGGCCCGCGCTGCCCCGACAGGGCTCCGGGCAGGACGAGGACGGGCAGCAGCTTGACGGCGACGGCGGCGCCCAGCAGGGCGCCCCGGCGGGTCCCGGCGCTCGCGGTGCCGAGGGCGAGCACCACGAACAGCACGCCCAGGGTGTCGATGTGGGCGTTGTTCACCGCTTCGAGGGAGACCGCCGGGCACCAGCCCCACAGTGCGGCCCTGGCGGGAGCCTGCCGCGGGTCGCCGCGGCGGCGCAGGACGGCCAGCAGGGCGACGGTCGTGGCGAAGGCCAGGACCGCTCCCCCCACCTGGAGCGGCTTGTGGCGGCTGTCCGCCGGGGAGAGTTCGTGCACCGCGAAGAACCAGCCCTCGGCCACGGGAGGGTAGATCGTGGGGACGGTGGGCCGGTTGATGCGGACGCAGAGGCCCGCGGCCGTGTGGGTCAGCCCCCAGCCCTCGCAGGAGGCCCGGGTGGGGAACAGCCAGGCGTCCCGCAGCGGGGCGAGTTCCGGGGCGGCCGGCGGGTGGGCGTAGGGGGAGACGCCGGCCGCCTGGACCCGGCCGTCCCAGGCGTAGCGGTACATGTCGTTGCTGGTGCGGGGCTGGGCGGCGAGCCCGGCCACGGCGACCGCGGCCGCGCCGGCGAGGACGAGGACGGTCGCGGCACGGGCCGGGACCTTGCGCACGCTCCACACGGCGGCGGCGAACAGCGTCCAGGCGAGGCCGTATCCGGCGAGCAGGCGGCCGGGGACGCTCTCGTGGTCGCCCTGGTGGAGGGTGCCCGCGACGGCGACGGCGACGGCGGCCACGAGCGCTGCGGTCGCCGCGAGGCGGGTCCGGCCGGCCCGTGTGGGGGCCGGGGCGGCGGGGCCCGTCGGCGGCGGGCCGTTTTGGGCGGTGTCCCGCGGGTGCGGGCCGACGACGGTCATGGGCGGTCCGGTCCTCCCCCGCGGAGAGGGGGGACGGCGTCGAACCGCGCGGTGGGGCGGTGCAGTTCGACGAAGACCCGGCCGTGGCTCGTCCAGCGGCCGGTGAGGATCCAGCCGGTCGCGTCGGCGGCGTGCAGCAGGGCGGTGGCGCCGACCCTGGCCCAGGCGAAGGGGCCTCCGTGGCGGCCGTCGGCGTCCTCGACGCGGACGGTGAGCCGTTCGTCGACGTCGTGCGGGGCCGCCTCGACCAGCAGGCGTCCGCCGGGCCGGAGCAGTCCGCGCAGGCGGGTCAGCAGCGCCGAAGGGTCGCCGCCGATGCCGACGTTGCCGTCCATCAGCAGCACCGTGCCCCAGCGCCCCTCCCTGGGGAGGGGGTCGAAGACGGAGCGCCGCAGGGCGCTCGCGCCCCGCTTCCGGGTGAGGGCGACGGCGGCGGGGCTGACGTCCACGCCGAGCGCGGTCATGCCCCGGGCGGACAGGGCGGCGACCAGGCGTCCGGGGCCGCAGCCCACGTCCAGGACGGGCCCGGCACAGCGGTGCAGCACGCCGGTGTCGGCGGCGTCGGGCGCGGCGCAGTAGCGCTCCACGTCCAGGGGCAGCAGGTCGGGGGTCCCCGGGGGCGGCGTCGTCATGCGGCGCAGGTAGAGAGGGCCACGGCCGAGTCGCACCGCGCGCCCATAGGGGTCGTCGGTCCAGGGCTCCCCCGGCTCGGCGGGCGCACGCCGGTCGGCGCGTGGCCCGCTCGCCGGGAGCGGGATGGACAGCGTCACGTGAAGGTGGTCCTTTTCGGGCGGTGGCCGCCGGCCGGTGTCGGTCGTCGCGGTGGCGGCGGTGCGCGCGTCCTGCGCGAGGCCGCTCAACGGACGGCCTGGGCGAGCGCGGCCATGGCGGTGGCGAAGCGGGAGCCGGGCGGACAGCACGCGGCCACCGCGGCGGCGTCGGCCGCGGTGTCCACGTCGCGCAGCGTCGGCAGCGTCGCGACGTTCAGGCCGGCGTCGGCGAGCCGCCGGCGCTGGACGGCTCCGGTGCGGTCGGTGGACATCTCGACGCCCGTGACGAGGGCCCCGGCGCGGGCGGGTTCGGCGAGGCCCAGGGCCCAGAAGCCGCCGTCGGCGGCGGGTCCGAACCAGGCGTCGTGCCCGTCGCGGCCGACCCCGGCCAGCAGGGCGGGGGTGAGCTGAGGGGTGTCCATGCCGACCAGGAGCGCCGGGCCGTCGTCGCAGAGCCCGAAGGCGGCGGCGATGCGCTCGTCGAGGCCGCCGGCCGCCTGGGGCGCGACCTCGTAACCGGGCGGGAGCCAGGCGCCGGGGGTCCCGTCGAGAACGAGCACGCGGCGCCGGGCGGGGGTCCGGAGCAGGGCGTGCAGTGTGTCGGTCAGGGCGGCCTCGGCCAGGGCCGCGGCCTCCTGCGGCGTGTAGGGCGGGGTCAGGCGGGTCTTGACCCGCCCGGGCAGCGGTTCCTTCGCGATGACCAGCAGGGTGGGCGCGCTGCCGGGGGCGGTGCGGCGCGGGTTCACCGGAGGCCTCCCGCGATGCCGGCCCCGAGATCCGGCGCGGTGGCGGGTGCGCCGGCGGGCGTGGCGGCCGGCGGCTCGGCGAGGACGGCGCGCATGTCGCGGACGGCCTGCCAGGCGCCGCGCCAGGTGCCGGTGACCTTGGAGCGGCCGGTGCGCGGACGGTAGGAGACGTCGGTCTCCGCGACCCGCCAGCCCGCGTCGGCGGCGCGCACCACCATCTGGAGCGGGTAGCCGGAGCGCCGGTCGGTCAGGTCCAGAGCCAGCAGCGCTTCGCGCCGGGCGGCACGCATGGGCCCCAGGTCGTGCAGGCGCAGCCCGGTGCGGCGGCGCACGAGGCGGGCCAGTTCGAGGTTGGCGAACCGGGCGTGCAGGGGCCAGGCGCCGAGGGTGGTGGGCCTGCGCCGGCCCAGGACCAGGTCGGCGACGCCGTCGAGGACGGGACCGGCGACGGACGGCAGCAGCGCGGGGTCGAGGGAGGCGTCGCAGTCGCAGAAGCAGACCACGTCGGCCGTCGCCGCGGTGAGGCCCGCGTGGCAGGCGGCGCCGAAGCCGCGCCGCGGTTCGTGGACCACCCGGGCGCCCAGCTCGCGGGCGATGCCGGGGGACCCGTCGGTGGACCCGTTGTCGACGACGATCGCGCGCCAGCCGGGCGGGATCCGCTCCAGCACCCACGGCAGGGCCTCGGCCTCGTCGAGGCAGGGCAGCACGACGTCCACGGAAGGGGGGGATGTGTTGATCACCTCACTCACTGTACGGACGCATATGCGACATAAAGGATTTCGTGTTCTTACGGAAGCCTGACGTCACCCGCCCTGCCCGCCCGTCGCGCTGCCCTGGTGTGAGACTCGGTGGTGTGAAACGCGTACTCGTCGTCGATGACGACCCCACCGTCTCCGAGGTCGTCGCCGGATACCTCGACCGGGCGGGCTTCGCCGTGGACGTGGCCGCCGACGGCCCCGCCGCCGTCGCCCAGGCCGCCCTGCGCACACCCGACCTGGTCGTGCTGGACCTGATGCTGCCCGGCATGGACGGGCTGGAGGTCTGCCGCCGCATCCGCGCGACCGCGCCGCTCCCGGTGATCATGCTGACCGCGCGTGGCGACGAGGAGGACCGCATCCTCGGCCTGGAGGTCGGCGCGGACGACTACGTCACCAAGCCCTTCAGCCCCCGGGAGCTGGTCCTGCGGGTGGAGTCCGTGCTGCGCCGGTCCGGCGCGCCGACCGCCGCCCGGACCGGGGCGTCGGGGACATGGCTGCGCGCCGGCCCGCTCGCCGTGGACCCTGCCGCCAGGCGCGCCACCCGCGACGGCGCCGAACTGGCCCTCACCATCCGGGAGTTCGATCTGCTGGAGTTCTTCATCCGCAACCCCGGCCGGGCGACGAGCCGGGAGCAGCTGATGCAGCGGGTCTGGGGCTGGGAGTTCGGCGATCTGTCGACGGTCACCGTGCATGTGCGGCGACTGCGCGAGAAGGTCGAGGACGACCCGGCCCGCCCCCGTCTGATCAGCACCGTGTGGGGCGTCGGCTATCGCTTCGACCCGCCCGGCGGCGCGGAGGGCGAGGTCGGCGATGGTCGGTGACACGCTTCTCATCGCGCTCTACGCGGCGATCGGCGCGGCGGCCGCCGGACTGGCGGGCGCGGCGGCCCTGCGGGGCCTGCGCCACCGTTCCGTATCCGTGTCGCTGGCCGTGGTCGCCGCCGTCACCGTTGCGGCGATGCTGGCCGGGACCATGCTGGTGTCGTGGGCGATGTTCCTCTCCGAGCACGACCTGTGGGTCGTGACGATGGTGTGCTCGATGGCGGCGGTCGTCTCGCTCGTCGTGGCGCTGTTGCTGGGCCGGAGCGTCGTCAGGGGCAGCCGGGAGCTGGCCGAGGCCACGCGCGCCCTCGGGGAGGACGGCAGTTTCACTCCGCCTTCCGCCGCGCCGACCGCGGAACTCGCGCAGCTCAGCCGCCAGTTGGCCGCAACCAGTGACAAGCTCGCCGCCTCCCGGGAGCGGGAGCGCACCCTTGAGGCCTCCCGGCGCGAACTGGTCGCCTGGATCTCGCACGATCTGCGCACCCCGCTGGCCGGTCTCCAGGCGATGACCGAGGCCCTCGAGGACGGCATGGTCGACGACCCCCGGATATACCTCAGCCGCATCCGCGGGGAGGTCGGCCGGATGAGCGCCATGGTCGCCGACCTGTTCGAACTGTCGCGCATCCAGGCCGGGGTGCTCGCCCTCTCCCCCACCCGGATGTCCGTCTACGACCTCGTCGGCGACGCCATCGCCGGAGTCGACGCCTTGGCCAGGGAACACGGGGTGCGGCTGGTCGGTCACGGGGTCGACGCCGTGCCGGTGGAGGTCGACGGCCGCGAGATGTCCCGCGTCCTGGCGAACCTGCTCGTCAACGCGATCCGCCGCACGCCCGCGGACGGCACGGTCGCCGTCGCGGCCCACCGCGAGGCCGACCGCGTCGTGCTCTCGGTGACCGACGGCTGCGGCGGCATCGCCCCGGAGGACCTGCCCCGCGTCTTCGACACCGGCTGGCGCGGCACCGACGCCCGCACTCCCCCGGCCGGCGCGGGCCTCGGCCTGGCCATCGTGCGGGGCATCGTCGAGGCCCACCAGGGACGCGCGGCGGTGTGCAACGTGCCGGGCGGCTGCCGGTTCGAGGTGCACCTTCCGGCAGTGGTCTGACGACGACCACCGGACACCGGCGCGGACGCGGGCGCGGACACCGGCCCGGACGTCGGGAGGCCGCCTGGCGGCCCCGCTCGGGCTTCGGGACGGGGCGGGGCCGGCACGACAGCCGGGCGGGCCCCGGCCGGCCACGGTGGAGCACCGATCCCGCCCGGTGGCCGGACCGGCCGGTCATGGCGGAGGACCGGCTTCGTCGTCGCGGGACGAACACCCAGGGACGTCAACACACCGACCCGGGACGACCGAGGGACGTCAGCACGGACGTCGGCGAGGTCACCGTGGCGCACGGCTCGCGACGGGGCCGACCGGGCACGACAGCCGAAGCCGGCCCCGCCGGTCGCACGGAGCACCTGACCCGCCCGGTCGCCGGACACGCCGGTCATGGCGGAGGACGGGCTCCGTGCGGTCGGCCGGGACGACAGTCGGAGCCGACCTACGCCGCTGACGCCGGAGGCCCGGTCCCGTCCGGTCACCGGCCGGCCGGTCGCGGCGGAGGACGGGCAGCTTCGCCGTCACGGGGGCGGACGCCGTTAACCGGCCCGCAGCGGTGCCGTCGCGAACTCCGTCATCCCCTCCGCGAAGGGGACCCCCGGCTTCCAGCCCGCCTCCTCGCGCAGCCGCAGGGAGGAGGCGGTGATGTGGCGGACGTCGCCGAGCCGGTACTCCCCCGTGACCACCGGCGCCGGTCCGCCGTACGCCGCTGCCAGCGCACCGGCCATCTCGCCCACCGTGTGCGGCTCGCCGCTGCCCACGTTGTAGGCCCGCAGGCCGCCGTCCGGGGCGCCTTCCAAGCCGTCCAGGGACGCGAGGTTGGCGCCCGCGACGTCCCGGACGTGCACGAAGTCGCGGCGTTGGCCGCCGTCCTCGAAGACGCGCGGTGCCTCGCCGCGCGAGAGGGCGGACCGGAACAGGGAGGCGACGCCCGCGTACGGGGTGTCCCTGGGCATGCCCGGGCCGTACACGTTGTGGTAGCGCAGGGCGGCGACCCGCCCGCCGGTCGCGCGCGCCCAGGCGGCGGCCAGGTGTTCCTGGGCCAGCTTGGTGGCCGCGTACACGTTGCGCGGATCGGCCGGGGCGTCCTCGTCCACCAGGCCGGCGGCCAGCGGCTGCCCGCAGCGCGGACAGGGCGGCTCGAAGCGGCCCGCCTCCAGGTCGGCCACCCGCCGCGGTCCGGGGCGTACGACACCGTGCCGGGAGCACTCGTAGCGTCCCTCGCCGTAGACCACCATCGAACTCGCCAGCACCAGGCGGCGCGGGCCCGCTTCCGCCATCGCGGCCAGGAGCACGGCGGTGCCGAGGTCGTTGCAGCCGACGTAGTCCGGGGCGTCGGCGAAGTCCTTGCCGAGTCCGACCATCGCGGCCTGGTGGCAGACGGCGTCGACGCCCCGCAGGGCGTGGGCCACGGCCTGTCTGTCGCGGACGTCGGCGTGCCGCCAGTCCGTCCCGTCGGGGATGTCGGGCGCCGTGCGGTGTGCGGCGGGCAGCAGCGCGTCGAGGACGCGCACCTCGTGCCCCGCGCCGAGGAGAGCGGTGACGATGTGCGAGCCGATGAAGCCCGCGCCTCCGGTGACCAGGATCAACATGCCACCGACCGTAGGGCTTTCGGCCCGGCCGCGGGCCGCGCCACCCGCGGACGTCAGGGGTTCGTAAGCCTTTCCGGCTCCCGCGACTGCCCGGGCTCCCGCGGCGGCCCGGCCGACCGGGCCGCCGTCAGCGTCAGCAGCGCGAAGGCCACGGCGAAGCCCAGCATGGTGAACACGCCTCGCGGCCAGAATATGTGACTGTCGGCGAACGACCAGCAGGCGGCGAGCAGGACGGCCGCGCCCGGCAGGACCCGGACGCCGTGCCGCCGCCACAGCACCGCGCAGCAGGCCAGCGAGGCCACGGCCAGCCCGTAGACCCCGGTCAGCCCCAGTTCGTCGCCGGTGGCGAACAGCCGCCCGGCCGCCCCGTGCACGCCGTGCTCGACCACCGTCCCGGCGGAGATCCCCGCCACCGCGTCCAGTCCGGAGTAGTAGGCGGCGAAGCAGAGGCATCCGGCCCAGGCGAGCAGCGTCAGCGCCCCGTCCACGTCCCGGCGCGGCCTGCCCCACAGCGGGACCACCAGACCGAGGACGAGGAGGGGGAAGACGGGCAGCAGAACGATGTGCAGCCCGGCCCAGTCGCCCGCCGTCGCCGGCGTGAGATGCCGGGGATGCACCAGGCCCGCGGCGGCCAGCAGCAGCGGAGGGACGGTGACCAGCGCCGTGAGGCGCGCAGTACGCAGAGATCGCATCCGCTCACGCTAGGGGCGCGGCGGTGCGGACACGCCGGCCGTCCGGTGGGCGTAAGACACCTGTAAGGCGTAGCCCGCCGTGTCACGTACGGGTGAGCGTGCGCGAGACGGCGTCTACGGCGGGGCGTGCGGCGGCGGCCCGGCCGGAAGGTCACCGGTCGGGCCGCCGCCGCCGGCGCACGAGCCCGCGCCCGGCCCCCCACAATGCCGCCGCCGTGGCCACGGCCACCACGGCGATCAGCCAGTTGCGCGGATAGTCGAGGGGCAGTACCGACGGGTTGGCCGTCCTGCCCGGTCGCAGCAGCACGGGCAGTGCCACCGCCGTGAGCGCGCCCGCGACGAGCAGCGCGCCCCGCACAGGCCCCCGCGCGCGGCGCCGCACCAGCACGAGCCCCACCAGCAGCACCAAGGGGGCGATCACCGCGTCGTGCAGGAGGACCGCCCCTCCCAGCCAGACCAGCACCCCGATCGGATCACGCACGTCCGTCAGCTGGAACGCGCCGACGCCCATGAGCGCCAAGCCCACCGCGCCCAGCAGGACCCGCAGCGCCTTCATCCCGCCACCTCCAGCCGGCTCACCCATTTGGTCTGGAGCACACCCGGCCGGTTCGGGGCGATGAGCCGCGCCGGAAATCCGTGGTCGGGGTCGAGTTCCTCGCCGTTCAGCCGCAGGGCGAGCAGCGTCAGCGGGTCCCGGGCGTGCTCATGGCCCATCTCCGACACCCGGTAGCCGCCGCGCAGCTGCAAGGAGACCACCCGTACCCGCGCGTGGGCCGGGGTCCCCGCGCGGTCCAGCAGGTCGACGATGCGCACACCGCTCCAGCGCGCCGACTTGCTCCACCCCTCCACGCACGCGATCGGCAGTTCCACCTCGTGCTGCGGCATGGCGCGCAGCTCGTCCAGGGTGAGGGTGTAGGGCCGCGGGCCGGCGACCACCAGCCGGTAGGCCTCGTCGGCGACCCGGCCGACACCGGCCGCCGCGGCGGTCCGGTTCACGGGCAGCGACTGGGGCCCCTTGTCCGGGTCCCGGGGCGCGAACAGCAGGAAGTCCTTCAGCGGGGTGAACGACTGGCCCACGGTGGTGAGCGTGACGGCCCCGACCGCCGCGCCCACCGCGGCCAGCAGGGAACGCCGGTCCGGTCCGTCCTGCACGGGCAGGGCGAGCGTCCCCGGCGACCGGCGGGTCCAGTGCGCCCTGATCTCCGGCGCCTTGACCGCCACGTGCAGCGCCAGCGCCCCGATGACCAGCCACGCCACCGCGTAGTGCACCGGCACGAACGAGAAGGGCCACGGATACCACTGGGCCGTGTTCAGCAGGCCGGTCGACACCTGGAAGACGGACCCGGCGACCAGCACCGCCACGGACAGCCGCTCCAGGGCGTGCCTGACCGACCTCAGCGGCGGCCAGGCGAACAGCCGCGGATACACCGTCCACAGCTTGGCGAGCAGCAGCGGGACGGCCGCGGTGCCGGAGGCGACGTGCAGGCCCTGCGTGAACCGGTAGCCCCAGACCGGGCGGCTCGGGATGTCGTCGGCCAGCCAGCCGGGCGGGTGCTGCATGAAGTGACTGATCAGACCGGTGACGAAGCACACCGCGAACGCCGCCCCGAGCCAGCGGCCGATCGAGGTCGCCGTGCGGGGATCGTGCAGCCGGCCCCGGAACGCCGGCAAAGACACGTGCAGTTTCATGGTCCCATCCCACCTGCGCACACGGCCGGTTCGGAACCATGAAACCCTTACGGAACAGGGACGTCCCGACGACACGACGGGACGGCCGGACAGCGGGACGGCCGGAAGTCCGGACGGCTCCGGACGCGGGACGCATCCGTGGGCCGGGCCGACGGCACAGGTCCCGGAACTCCTGCCGGCCGCCCGTCCCGGTCAGGGTGTGTAGACGGCGGGGCGGGGCGCGGTGGGCATGCCGGCGCCGATGAAGAAGCTCGGGTGCGGCGGCTGGTTGTAGGCGGTGTTCTGCCAGGCGAGCGCGGTGCGGTACTGGGTGTCGTGGAGCAGCGTGGTGATGCGGGTGCTCGTCGTATACGGCGTGCTGTAGATCCGCAGGGCGCGGTTGTCGCTGGTGGGCCAGACGACCTCCTCCCGCCAGTCGCCGAGGATGTCCCCGGACAGCGACGGCGTCGACTTCGTGCCGTTGTTGGCGTGGACGCCCGAGGCCGTCAGGAGACGGGTGTCGCCCGAGGTGCCGTACTTGTCGATGTGGGTGCCGTCGAGCAGTTCGCGCAGGGTGTCGCCGTCCCACCACGACAGGAAGTTGACGCTGGAGGGCTCCCTGCCGAGGGAGGCTCCGGTCACCGAGCGCAGCGTGGTGTCGGAGGCGGACCAGGCCTCGGCGCCCGGACTGCCGGCGTAGACGTCGCCGGCGACCCCGCGGCCGTTGTCGGAGCCGCCCGCCGTCTGCCAGAGGATCCTTCCGGTGCGCGCGTCGGCCATCCACGAGCCGGGCTTGCCGGACTCCTCGGACACCTTGAACTCCTCCAGGCCCGCCCGTGAGGGGTCCAGGTCCCCGACGTGCATGGCGTCACCGTGGCCCATGCGCGTGGTCCACAGACCGGATCCGTTGTCGTCGACTGTCATGGCGCCGTAGACGATCTCGTCCTTGCCGTCGTTGTCGACGTCGGCGACGGACAGGCTGTGGTTGCCCTGGCCGTCGTAGCCCTTGCCGCTGTTCGAGGAGGAGTTCGTGTCGAAGGTCCAGCGGCGCGTGAACTGCCCGTTCCGCCAGTCCCAGGCGGCGATCACCGTGCGGGTGTAGTAGCCGCGCGCCATGACCAGCGAGGGACGGGAGCCGTCGAGATACGCGGTTCCCGCGAGGAAGCGGTCGACGCGGTTGCCGTAGGAGTCGCCCCAGGACGAGACGGTGCCGCGGGCCGGGACGTAGTCGACGCTCTGCATCGCCCTGCCGCTCTGACCGTTGAACATGGTCAGGTACTCGGGGCCGGACAGCACGTAACCGGACGAATTGCGGTGGTCGGCGGACGAGTTGCCGATCACCGTGCCGGCGCCGTCCCGCGCGCCGTCGGCGGTCTTCATCGCGACCTCGGCCTTGCCGTCGCCGTCGTAGTCGTACACCTGGAACTGCGTGTAGTGGGCGCCCGAGCGGATGTTGCGGCCCAGGTCGATCCGCCACAGCCGGGTGCCGTCGAGCTTCAGCCCGTCGATGATCGTGTTCCCGGTGTAGCCGGACTGCGAGTTGTCCTTCGCGTTGGTCGGATACCACTTCAGGACCAGGTCGAGACGGCCGTCGCCGTCCAGGTCGCCGACCGAGGCGTCGTTGGCCTCGTAGGTGTAGGCGACGCCGTCGGGAGTGGTGCCGCCGGCCGGCGGTGAGAGCGGCACGTTGAGATACCCCGACCTGAGCTGCAACGCGGGCTCGGAGGCGGCCTGTTCGGCTCCGTCGACCACCGCGCGCACGGTGTACCCGGCCGAGTCCGGGGCGCCGGCGTCGAAGTAGTTCGTCGACGTGCCGATCGGCGAGGAGTTGAGCCTGACGCCACCCCGGTAGACGTTGAACGCCACGTCACCGGGGTCGGTGGCGAGCCAACGCCACGACACCAGGTTTCCGCTGCTGGAATGGGTGCTGGTCAGTCCCCGGTCGAGGCGCTCGACCTGCCGCGCGGTGGCGGCGTCGGCGCTCTGGGGCAGTGCGGTGAGGGCGGCGGCCGCCAGCGCGATGGCGGCGGCGATGCCGCTGATCAGCCGGCCCGGTGACCGGCCTCCACGTCGCTCGGACCACGACGCGTGGGGACGCCCGGCGGAATCGGCCACGGTGACCTCCGGTGTGGGGGGTGTGGGTGTGTGGGGGGATGCGGGAGCACGGCCCAGGGGGAGGGCGCGAGGGGCGGTGGTGCGCTCGGCCGGCCGTCGCCCTGCCGACGAGCCGGTCGATCGGCCGGTCGTCCGGTCACTCGGTCTGTCGGCGGGTCTGTCGGTCGGACGGCCTGCGAGCGTGGGAACGCTCCCACAGAGGGGGAGCGTAAGGAGGAGGTGATGTGTCGTCAAGGATTCTGTCCGACTCGATGTTCGGCCCTGTTCGGGTCCGTGAGTTCGGGCGTCCCAGACGATTGACAGCCATGTGTCCGACCGGGAAACTGCGTGATGCCTCTCGCGTTTCATGTGAACGAGCACAGTCGTCAAGTGCCAGATGTCCGTTGATGGATGCGGCCTCGCGAGAGGTCCCGTCCGTGAAATCGCTCGGTCTCTGGGATCGCTCACAGTTCTCCCTGGTCGATTGGCGCGGGCCCGGGCCCGATGATCCGACCGACCGCCCGCTCCGCATCCCATGGGGCGGTACGGCGTCCGGTCCCCACCCGGACGCCACCGGTATCCGCCGTACCTGGTCACCGGCACCGGCTCCACCTGCCGCCCCCAGGGCACTTGACGCACTGCGCGTCCCCCCACCACCTCCACCACCTCCACCACCTCCACCACCCCCACCACCCCCACGACCGACTGCCCGTCCGCCGCGACGTTCCAGGTGCGGCAGACGGGCAGGGAGGAGCGACCATGTCCCCCACCCATGCGTCCGGTTCCGGACGGATCAGCCGAAGGACTCTTCTCAAGGCCACGACCGCCACGGCCGGAGCGATCGCCACCGCTGCCGCGTTCGCGGAACTGGAGACGCCGGCCGAGGCCGCGGCAGGCTTCGTCAAGGGCGTCGACATCAGCTGGGCGCCGCAGATGGAGGCCCGCGGGTACTCCTGGAAGAACGCGAGCGGACAGACGCAGGATCTGCTCACCATCCTCAAGGGGTACGGCATCACGGCCGTCCGGCTGCGCACGTTCGTCAACCCGTCCGGCGACCCCGCCAACGGGCACTGCGGCATCGACGAGGTCGCCGCGTTCGCCAAGCGGATCAAGGCCGCCGGGATGTCGATCATGCTCGACTACATGTTCGGCGACACGTGGAACTCCGTCGGCGTGCAGAACCCGCCCGCCGCCTGGCGGAACATGAGCTACAGCCAGATGCGCTCCGCGATGGGCACGTACGTGAACCGGACCATGACGGTCATGAGGAACAACGACGTGCTGCCGACCTGGGTGCAGATCGGCAACGAGATCAACAGCGGCATCTGCCGTCCGGTCGGCAGCGTTTCCAACGCGGCCCAGCTGACCGGGCTGCTCAACGCGGCGTACGCGCAGGTGAAGGCGGTCTCGCCGAACTCCACGGTCTGCATCCACCTGGCCCAGCCGCAGAAGTACGACTCCATGACGACGTTCTTCAGCCGCTACGCGGCCAACGGCGGCAAGTGGGACATGTCCGTGTTCTCCTCGTACGGCAGCGCGGACCTCGCGCCCGGCATCGTGGCGAACATGCAGAAGATCTCCGCCGCCTACGGCAAGCCGTTCCTCCAGAGCGAGTTCGGCGGCCGGGTGGACCGGGCGTCCGCCACGCAGGCCTCGCTCGTCGCCTACATCAAGGCGCTGAAGGCGACCGGCGGACAGGGCATCTTCTACTGGGAGCCGGAAGGCATGTCCCCGTTCACCGGCTACAACATGGGCGCCTGGGACTCCGCCACCAAGCGGCCCACCGTCATCATGAACGGCTTCACCCAGGCCTGAGCGACGCCTTCGTGAACCCTCCTCGATCAACACCTCTTCGTCGACAAGGACGACACACATGCTTGCTATGAGCACGGCTCCGCGAGGCCGGGGCGGGCGGGGCGCGCGGCTGGCGGCCGCGGGCCTCCTGACCTTGGCCGCCCTGGCCGGCGCGGGCACCGCCCGCGCCGGGGCCACGACCGGGCCCGGCTCCGCCGCCGCGCCCGCGGGTTGCACCGGCACCTCCCCGATCACCTGCCACTACGCCGTCGCACCGGGCGACTACGACGTGACGGTCTCCCTCGGCGGGGCGACCGCCGGGCAGACCGAGATGTGGGTCGAGGCCCGGCGTCTGATGCTTCCGGCGACGAGGACGGCCGCCGGCGCCGTCGCCGCGTATTCGTTCACCGTCGACGTACGCCTGCCGGAGGGGCAGCCCACCGGCCAGGGCGGGACCGGGAACCCCGGTCTGGACATCCGGTTCACGGGGTCCGCCCCACGGGTGACCGCCGTCTCGGTGAAACCGGCGACCCGGCCGCTGGTCGCCTACCTGGCCGGCGACTCGACCGTGTGCGACCAGCCGTCGGCCCCCTACACGGGCTGGGGCCAGATGATCACGACCGAGGTGCGCGCCGGGGCGTCCATCGCCAACTACGCGGACTCGGGCGAGAGTTCGGGAAGCTTCCTCGGCAACTCGGCACTGTTCCCCGCGATGCTGTCGAAGGTCGGGGCGAACGATCCGGTCTTCATCCAGCTCGGGCACAACGACAAGCAGACGACCGCGTCCGCCTACCGCGGCAACCTCACCGCCATGATCACGCGGATCCGCGCGAAGGGCGGTGTCCCGGTCCTCGTGACGCCGCCGGTCCGCCGGCTGTTCGACGGCTCGCGCCTCACGCCGACGGCCCTGCACGTCAACGGCGTGGGCGTGAACCTGCCGGCGGAGATGCGCGCGGTCGCCTCGGCGCAGCGGGTCCCGGTGATCGATCTGACCACCAGGAGCAAGGCGCTGGTCGAGTCCCTCGGGCCCTCCGCCTCCGCGCAGCTCTTCCTGCGCTCCTCCGTCGACGGCGTCACGGACAACACCCACTTCTCGCAGTACGGCGCGACCCGGATCGGCGGGCTGCTGCTCCAGAGCATCCGGGAACAGAACCTGCCCCTGGCCGCGTACCTGCGCTGACCGCCTCGCGGCCGCGCCCGTCCCCGGGAGGGACCCGATGAAGAAGTTACGGATACTCGTCACGACCGTACTGGTCCTGGCCTTGTCGAGCCTCGGCGTGCGGGCCGCCTCGGCGGCCGGGAGCACGACGGCGGACTGCGTCGGCTCCGCGCACCACTCCGCGCCGGCCGCGACGCGAGCGGCCGCGCCGGTGACCGTGTGGCTGGCCGGCGACTCCACGATGGCGAACCCGGGGTCCGGGCGCTGCCCGGTCGGCTGGGGAAGCCAGTTCGACGCCCTGTTCGACGGCGACGTGACCGTCAGGAACCAGGCGGTGAGCGGCCGCAGCATCCAGACCTGGATGTACGAGGGGAACGTGAGCGCGGCCAAGGGCTCGGACGGCGAATGCCGGCTCACCTCCTCCGCCTACTCGGCACGCTGGCAGGCGATGCTGAACGCGAGCACCGGGATGAAGGCCGGCGACTACCTCTTCATCCAGTTCGGCATCAACGACTCGACGTCGGCCTGTCCCAAGCACGTGGGCACGGCCCGTTTCCAGCAACTGCTGACCGCCATGGCTCGGGCGGCCCAGGCCCGTGGGGCGCACCCGGTCCTGCTCACCTCCGTCGCCGCCATCACCTGTTCCGGCGGCACGGCGACCAAGAACCGCGGCTTCGTCGCCCAGACCCTCGCCGCGGGAACGGCCACCGGGTCGCCCGTCATCGACCTCCAGACGCTGAGCGTGTCGCTCTACAACAGCGTCCGGTTCTGCCCGAACAACGGCGACTACGGGTCCGGACCCCTCGGCGCGTTCTTCTGCAACGACCACACCCACTTCGAGACCTACGGCGCGCAACAGATCGCCCGTCTCGTCGCCGGGGACGTACGCCGGCAGAACCTGCCGCTCGCCGCATACCTCCGGTAGCACGGGAACGGGGGCCGGGGGTCGCCCGCACGGCCGGTTCCACGGAACCCGGTCGTGCGGGCACCCGCGCACGACCTCCCCGGCCGAACGCCACCCCGAACGGGCCGCGCGGGACCTCGGGGCCCCCGACGTCCCACCCCTTGACCGCACGATCGCCCGGTCCTCAGGCGGTCGACGGCGCTACGCTCGGGTCATGCCCGACACCTCGGTGGCACGCTTCTACGACGAGCTGACCGACGACTACCACCTCGTCTACGCGGACTGGGACGCGAGCGTCCGCCGGCAGGGAGCGGCCCTGAACGATCTGATCGGCGAGGACGGTGCAACGGTCCTCGACTGCTCCTGCGGCATCGGCACGCAGGCACTCGGCCTGGCCCTTCGGGGACACCGTGTCACCGCGACCGATCTCAGTCCACGCGCCGTCGCCCGCGCCGCCGACGAGGCCGCCCGCCGGAGCGTGGCGCTGCGCACGGCCGCCGCGGACATGCGCCGCCTCCCCTTCTCGGACGACCGGTTCGACGCCGTCGTCTGCGCCGACAACTCGCTGCCCCACCTTCTGACGGAGCAGGACGTCCACGCGGCCCTGACCGAGATGCACCGTGTGCTGCGTCCCGCCGGCCTGCTGCTCGTGAGCACCCGCCCCTACGACGATCTCCTCCGCGACCGTCCCGTCTCGACGCCTCCGCAGGTCCACGCACCGGTCGACGGGGCGGAGCGGACCGTGACGTTCCAGCTCTGGCACTGGCACGACGACGGCCAGCACTACGACCTGGAGCACTTCCAGCTCCTCCCGGCAGACGACCTTCCGGCACACCGCCCCGCCCGCGGCGGCCTGTCCCCCGTCGCGCCTGCGCCTTCCGCGACCCGGTCGGACGGGGAGTGGCGCGTCCGGGTCCGCCGAACGACCTACTGGGCCATCGGCCGGGAGCGGCTGACCGCTCTCGCGGCCGACGCGGGGTTCGTGGACGCCACCTGGCGGGTGCCCGAGGAGACGGGCTTCTTCCAACCCCTGCTCATTGCGCGAGCGGGCAGTCGGCCGGGGTTCTGAAGGCCCGCCCGGACCCGTCACCACCCCCGCGAAAAACCGGAGTTGGGCGAGCGAACGTCCCTGTTACGGTGATCCGATGACGACGACGATCAAGAAGTTCCAGGTCACCTTCGACTGCGCGGACCCCGAGCGGGTGGCCCGCTTCTGGTGCGAGGTGCTGGGGTACGAGCCGCCGACGCCACCCCAGGGCTTCGACACCTGGGACGAGTACAACGCCACCCTGCCCCCCGGGGAGCGCGGGGCGTGGTTCGCGTGCAGTGACCCCTCGGGCGCGGGACCGCGGCTGTACTTCCAGCGCGTCCCCGAGGGCAAGGTCGTCAAGAACCGGGTCCATCTCGACGTGCGGGTCGGCACCGGCCTCGTGGGTGACGAGCGGCTGGCCACGCTCACGGCCGAGCGCGACCGCCTGCTCGCCCTCGGCGCGACCTGCGTACAGGTCCTCGTCGCCGACGAGGAGAACGAGTCCTGCATCGTGATGCAGGACATCGAGGGCAACGAATTCTGCCTGGACTGACCTCCCTCACCTCCCCTACCTCCCCTACCTCCGTGACGCCCCGGCGAGCCGGCTCTGCCCAGCCGGCTCGACCGGTCCACCGCGCTCCCCCGCCCGACGCCCGCCACCTGGCGCGCAACGCGGGGGCCTCTTCGGTTGTGCTTCAACTCAGCCAAACCGGGCGTCAGTTGTGACCGAAAGCGGTAGCAAATCCGGCACAACCATCCGAACGGCTCGCCCGTCACATATGGCAGGAGCAACCAACTCCTAAGTACACAAGGGGGAAATATGCGCTTCACTCACGCCATGTTGGGCGCCGCGACGCTGGCCGCGGTGTCGGTGGGGGCCACGACCGCGCTCGCGGCACCCGCGTCCGCCACACCGAACACCACCCCGCAGAAGGTCTGCGGCAGCGGCTACAAGACCGTGAACTCCGCCGCCATCGGCTCGCTGGGCACCGTCTACCTGACCTACAACGCCGCCAACGGCAACAACTGCGTCGTCACCATCCGCAACAACCCCGGCAACGCCGTGGACATGTCGGCCTGGATCTACGTGCCCGACACGAACGAGGGCGACGACGACTACGGGCGCTACACCTCGTACGCGGGACCGTCGTACGTCATCGGCAAGGGCCACTGTGTGGACTGGGGCGGCGGCATCGCCAACACCACGGTCCAGGTGACCGGCTCCAACTGCGCGTCCCTCAAGGAGCACCGGACGACCACCACCCGCTGACCGCCCGCGCTTCGCGCCGGCCGGTCGGCCGGTCAGCACGAGTCCACCACCGAGCCCGGTGACGTCTGGTGCGACCGGCGGCGTCCATGACCTGGCGCCGCCGGTCGCCCCGGACGCCGGGTGTCGCCCGGTGCGGTCGGAGCGGCGGGTCAGACGGATGATTCCCGCAGCCTCGGGTGCGGCGCGGCCGCGGGGGCGGCGGGGGCATGGGGGTATGCGGCCTGCCGGTGCTGGAAGGAGAGGATCTTCGGGTTCTGGACGACGCCGTCGCGGATCTCGATGGCCTTCTGGACCGTCACGTCCGCGTCCCATGCCACCGGGCCGCTCATGACCTTTCGCAGATAGGGAAGCAGCGCCTCGCTGATCTCCCAGGTGGCGGAGTTCCACAGGTGGGACGGGCTGTGATCCACGGCGTAGTAGTGGCAGCCCGGCCCCGTGTCGAGCATGGGCTCCCCGAAGGTGGTCGGACGCGCCCACGAAAAGCCCATGCCCTCGTCGCAGGAGACGTCGACGAACAGGGTCCCGGGCCGGAACAGGGCGAGTTCGTCGTCGGTCACGAACGTCAGGGGCGCGTCGGTGTCCTGAAGGACACAGTTGACGACGACATCGAACCCGGCCAGGTACTCCGCCAGCGGCACCGTGCCGGAGCCGGTAACGGCGCACAGACGCGAAGGATCGTCGTCGTCCTCCTTGAAGTGGCCCATCACGACCGAGGGCATCGGTGAGGCGACGGCCGCGGCGGCACGCTGGGTGAGGACGGTGACGTCGGAGATCCCCATGGCGCCCAGGCCGGTGACCGCTCCGCGGGCGGTGGCGCCGAAGCTGATCACCACGGCCCGCAGGCGGCGGCCGTAACTGCCGGTCAGCCCGGCCAGCTGCAAGGCGTGCAGCACCGAGCAGTAGCCGGCCAGCTCGTTGTTCTTGTGGAACACATGAACGCTGAAGGCGCCGGTGGAGGTCCAGTGGTTCATGGCCTCCCAGGCGATCAGCGTCAGCCGCCGGTCGATGGCCAGCTGGGTCGTCTTCTCGTCCTGCACACAGTGCGGCCACCCCCACAGCACCTGGCCCTCGCGCAGTTCGGCGACGTCGTCGTGGGTCGGCTTGGGCAGCAGCAGGATGTCGCACTCGGCGAGGAGGTCCGCACGGGGGCGCAGGCCCGCCACGAGTGGTCGCAGCGCATCGTCGGCGACGCCGAACCGCCGGCCGTAACCCTGTTCGAGGAAGATTCTCCCGCGCAGGTCCGCGGGGATCCGTTCGAGGTGGCTGGGATGCAGGGGCAGGCGGAACTCGTTCTCCTTGTGCGAGGAGGCGAGTACTCCGAGGCTCATCGGACTCATGGGGCGGCTCATTTCCGGCCGGGCGCGATGCGCTCCGGGATTGCCGTTCCCCGAGGGCGACGCCGAAACGGTGACGGCGTGCGAGGTGCGCTCGGTACCGCCACCGTACTCCCGTCCCGGGCCGCCCGGAGACCGTGCTCAGGCGCGGCGGACCCGCCACAGCCATGCCGCGGCGCCGGCCAGCAGGGCGAGCGTGACCAGACCGGCCACCAGCGACGGGGTGCCGGCCGGGGCGCCCGAGAGGTTCCACGTGGCGATGACGACGGTCGGCAGGACGGCGGTCACGAGTACGCCGGTGGTCTTCTGGACGGTGGTCCAGTGCACCGAGGTACACAGCAGGACGGCGCCTGCGATCCGGAACAGGACGCCGAACACCGGTCCGGGGAGGTCCGGGAAGATCATGGTGAAGGGCAGCGAGAGGGTGAGCATCAGAAGGGGGACCATGGGGTGCACCCTGCCCCGCCGCACGGGGGCGTCGGAGCCGGTCCGGGTCGGGGCACCGGCCGCTGCACCCCCTGCCTCGGCCAGCGCCGTCGCCGCGATCGTGCGGGGGTCCCCCAACTCGGCCAGTATCGTGCCGATCGGTGCCTGTGGACGTTCGGCACGCGTCACCTCGATGTGTTCGGCGAGGTCGGCGAGCAGCTCCTGACTGCGGTCGGCGGGAAGGGCTGCGCTCTCGCGCCCGACGGCGGAGAGGTAGTCGCGTACGGGGTCGGCAGAGGTCTTCATGCGGAGTCTCCGGTCGGTGGGTGCGGGGCGGCCAGGAAGGCGTCGACGGCGTCGCGGAAGCCGGGCCAGACGCGGGTGAACTCGTCGAGCGCCGCCCGGCCGCTGTCGGTGAGCGCGTAGTACCGGCGCGGTGGTCCGGAGGCGGATTCCTGCCAGGTGGTGGTGACCAGGTCGTCGCGGCGGAGCCGGGAGAGCAGCGGGTAGACGGTGCCCTGGCTGGTGGCGAGGGCGCCGGATTCCTCCAGGGCGTGGAGAAGCTCCACGCCGTAGCGGGGACGGTCCCGCATCAGGGCGAGTACGCAGTACTCCAGGACGCCCTTGCGCAGTTGGGCTGCGGCCCGTGCCTGCTTGGTCGAATCACCTGGTTCCATGCAAGACAAGGTACCCGGCAGAGCAAGGATTTGTAAAAGGGTTCCCGCCCTTCGCATCTCGGCGAGGGCCACGGCCGACGCCCGCTCGGGCGTCAGGCCTCACATGTGGCCATCTGGCCGACATCAACCGCTGCGCAGGGTGGATTGTCGGCCAATGCCTCCCGCCGTCGCCGCGGGTGCGGGGACACCGGCGAGCGGCGCGGCAGACCGGACCGCCGTCACATGATGGGTCATCAGCGCCGTGCGCTGCCGGTGGAGTTCGGCTGCGCAACGTTGCTCGGACCGTGCGCCCCGCTCCGGCCGCCGCGACCCGTGGACGGAGCGGCGACGCATGCCGCGCCGCGGAAACCGCCCCCCCACCGCGTGTTCGGGTGGGCGCGGCAGCCGCGGTGCTGTGCGCCTGTGAAGCGGAATGCTCCGCGCCGGGACGGCACCGCCGCGACGCCCTCGGACCCGCGCGCTCGCCCGCCGTCCACGGGCTCGGGACATCGGCCAGTAGATCTTCGGCCATATCGGCTTATTGGGCGGAGACGGCGCACTGTTCGGTACTTGTCGCCGCAGTCACGCCCTGGCTAGGCTCCCGCTCGCTTTCACGTTTCGCGCACATTTTCTACGCACGGCACACGGGGACCGGCCCTGCGGCGCGGGCCCCCAGGCGTACGGGGGGTGGGGAACGTCGACGGGTCACCGGTTCGCCGGCCTTCGGGCCGTCCCTCACCACCGTATGACGCGCACCCCGCCGCCGAACGGCCACCTCGTGCGCGACGGCGCAGACCCGGGGCCGGTGCGGCCGCTCCGGCGCGCGGCGACCTCAGGACTTTGTGGTGGGTGAACGCCGTCGACGGACTCGGCAGCCAGGCCTCCGGTCTCGTCCTGCCGTTGCTGCTGCTGGACCTCGGCCACAGTCCCGGCACCGCCGGTTCGCTGGCCACCGCCACCGCGCTGAGCGGGGTCGTTCTCGGGCCGGTCGTCGCGGTGCCGGCGGACCGGGGACGACGGCGGCTCCTCATGACGGGGTCGGCGGCGCTCGCGGCCCTGTGCACGGGCGTGCTGGCCCTGACCTGCCTGGGCCGGCCCGCGTTATGGGTCGTGATGGCGCTCGCGCTGGCCGAGCGGCTGTGCGCGGTGGTCTACGAGGCCGCGTCGCGCGGAGCCCTCGTCCATCTGGCCGCGACCGACGAACTGCCCCGGGCGGCCGCCGGGATGCAGGTGGGCGATCAGATCTCGCTCGTCGTGGGTCCGGTGCTGGGCGGAGTCCTCTTCCAGCTCGCCCGGCCCCTGCCCTTCCTCGCGGACGCGCTCTCCTACGCGGCGGCCGCGCTCGGCGTCCGGTCCATCCGCACGCCCCTCGACCCGCCGGCCCATGCGCCGGAGGCAGCAGTCCGTCCGGGAAAGACGGGCGACCGCGGGATGCGGGGGATGTGGTCGGGAAGGTTCGGCGCCATGACGGCGGGCGTGGTGACGGTGGCCCGGTCCCCCGTCCTGCGTCTCGTCCTGATCTGGACGTCGACCGCCGGGGGAACACTGACGCTGCTGTTCTACACCGCGCTCTTCCGGCTCGGCTCCGACGGTCACGGCCACAGCGACGGCGCGGCCGTCGGCGCGGTGCTCGCGGCTTCCGGGGCGGCCGGGCTTCTGGGCGCGCTGCTCGCCGCCCCCGCGGTACGCCGCCTAGGTGCGGGACGCCTGTTGACCCTGGCCGCCTGGCTGCTGCCCGTGCCGTGCGGATCCCTGGTGTGGGCGGACGGCGCGGTCGGCTGGGGAGCGGCGTTCGCCGGGATCTCGCTGCTGGTGCCGTTGATCACGGTGGTCCTGGCCGGCGTCGCCGTCGCGTGCACGCCGGTGGCGTTGCAGTCGCGGACCGCGGGCGTCTTCGGCTCGCTCTCCGCCCTCGCCGCGGCCGGCGCGCCGGCGCTCGCCGCGTTCATGGTCACCGTGGGCACCGCGCGCACTCCGGTGCTGCTGTGCACCGTGCTGTTCGGCGCACTGGCCGTCCACACGCAGGTGAAGGCTCCGGGACTGCTGCGCTCGGGCGCCGCGTCCGCCGTGTCCGCCGAGGGGACGACGGGTGACGGCCGTGGGTGACGCCTTCAGGGTCTTCGTCGGCGCGCTCCCGCAGGTGTGCCCGCGCGACGCCCGGCGCATGGTGCTGACGGGCGACGCCGGGGGCCGCTGCGAGGTCTTCACGTGGGACGCCTCGACCCGCAGCGCCCGTCAGGTCACCGACCGGCCCGGGGGCACGGTGCATCACGCCGTCGACGCGGACGCGTACGTGTGGTGGTTCGACGAGGACGCCGACGGCGTGGGGCGCTGGTGGTTCGAGCCGTTCGACGGCGGCTGCCGGCTGCCCGGCCTGCCGGGGGCGCCGGCCGGGTCGCCGCGCGGGCTCGCGGTGACGGCCGACGGCACGGTCGCCGCGGCGGTCGCGCCCCGGCAGGGAGGCACGAGTCTGCTGGTGGGACGGCGTGGCCGGGTACCGCGCGAGGTGCTCCGCACCGCCGGTCCGGCCCGGCTGGGGGGCATCACACCGGAAGGCGATCTCATGGCCCTCGCGACGGCGTCCGACGGCGATGCGACCGTCGTCGTCGTGACCCCGTCGGGCCGGGTGCTCGCCGCCCTGCCCCGCCCCGACAGCGCCGACGGATTTGTTGAAGCCGCGCCCCCCGGCGGACCCGGCGGACCCGGCGGCAGATTCTGGTGCCGGGGCTTCTCGCCGCGGCGGGGCCGCAGGGAACTGCTGCTGGTGCACGAGCTGGAGGACTGCTACCAGTTGGCGACGTGGACGCCGCACGACGGGCTGGCCGTTCACGCGTGGTGCCGCTTCGACACGGAGATCACCGCGTCCTGGTATCCCGACACCGACGAGGTGCTGGTGCGCCAGGAGCGCCATGGCCGGTCGCTGCTGCACCGGGTGTCCCTGCGCGACCGCGCCCGCCGCGTCGTCCCCACCCCCGCGGGCAGTCTGCTCGACGCCGCCCCGCGGCCCGGCGGGGGGCTGCACTACCTGTGGACCGACACCGCGCACCCGCCCGTTCCGCGCTCGACCGACGGGATCGCGCTGCCGGAACCCGGCCCCCTGCCCCATGTGCCCGGCCGTCACACCGATCTGTGGACCCCGACGCCCCACGGCTCCGTCCACACGTTCCTCAGCCTGCCGGACGAGACGGCGGGCGGAAGCGGCGCCGGCGCCGGCGCCGGACATCCCGCCTCCGGCGGTCCGTGGCCGACCGTGTTCCTCGTCCACGGCGGGCCCGCGGACCACGACCGGGACGCCTACGACGCCACCGTGCACTCGCTCGTGGCCTCCGGATACGCCGTCGCGCGGGTCAACTACCGCGGCTCGACCGGCTACGGTCCCCGCTGGCGGCGGGCGTTCGGGACAGACGTCGGCCACGCCCAGGTGGACGACCTGGTCGCCGTACGGGCCGATCTCGTCCGCCGCGGACTCGCCGACGACCGCGCGACCGCCCTGTGGGGCGTGTCCTGGGGGGCGTACCTGGTACTCCTCGCGCTCGGCAGCCGCCCGCGGACCTGGCAGGCCGGCATCGCGGTGAAGCCCGTCGCCGACTGGGTGAGCGCCCACCGGCTGACCACCCCCGCACTGCGCGCCCTGGACGTCCGCTGGTTCGGGGGGACGCCGGAAGAGGTGCCGGAACGTTACTCCCGCAGCTCTCCCCTCACCTACGCGTCAGCGGTCCGCGCGCCGTTGCTCCTCGTCGGCGCGGAGAAGGACGCCAAGTGCCCGCCCGAGCAGATCCGCAGCTACTCCGCCGCCCTGACCGCCGCGGGCGTGGCCCACGAGCAGCTGTGGCTCGACACCGGACACGACGGCTACGACGGCGCGGCACACGTCGCCGTCCTGCGCCGCTCCCTGACGTTCCTGCACTCGTGTCTGCCCGCACCGGCGGCGGACACCCCCTCACGTCCTCCGGCACCGTCCGGAGGACCCCGGCCCCGCTGATGGACACAGCGGGACCGGGCGTGCACGGCACCACCCGCCCGAAGAACACTCCATGAACCCGAGAAGGAGGACGACCATGCAGAAGGACATCATCCACAACGACCCGCTCGACGGCGACGAGGAGAACCGGAAGCCGGGCATCGGCATCACCATCACGATCCCGTTCCGCAACGCCGCCGAGAGCGACGACGAGGAGTGACCCGCGGCCCGGCCGGCCCGGTCCGACCCGGGCCGGCCGGGCACCCTCCCGTTCCCGTCCCGCCAGCCGCTCGCGCTCCGAGGAGCCCACCGTGCGCGTTCTTCTCGTCAACATGCCCTGGTCCCCGATGGACCTGCCCTCACTGGCGCTCGGCATCCTGAAACGAAGCGTCGACGAACACGTCCAGGACGCCACGTGCGAGGTGCTGCACGCCAATCTGGAATTCACCGACTGGATCACCGGCCGCACCGAGTTCACGGCCGAGGACTACGACTACTACGCCCTCTCCTCCTACTTCCTCGGCTGCGGGGACTGGGTGTTCTCCTCGGCGCTCTACGACGACCCGCAATGGCGGGAGTCGGAGTTCGTCGACGCCATGACGTCCAAGCTGCGCCGGTCCCGGATGCGCATGACACGCGAACTGCACCGCGTCGTGCCGGAGTTCGTCGCCGAGGTGGCCGAGCGCGTCGTCGCGCTGCAGCCCGACGTGGTCGGGTTCACCTCCACGTTCCAGCAGAACACGGCCGCGCTGGCGGCCGCCCGTCACATCAAGCGTCTCGCCCCGCACGTCGTCACCGTCATGGGCGGAGCCAACTGCGACGCCGAGCAGGGCGCCGCCGTCCACCGCAACTTCCCGTTCGTGGACTACGTGGTGCGCGGCGAGGGCGAGGACGCCTTCCCCCGGCTGCTGACCGCGCTGCGCGACGGCGACCCGTCCGCCGCGGCCTCGATCCCGGGGCTGTGCCACCGCACCCCCGAGTCGGGACACACCGTCAACCCCATGCCCGCCGGACCGTTGCCGCCCGCGGCGATCCTGCCGCCCGACTACAGCGGCTACTTCGAACGTCTCGCCGCGTCCGTGGCGCGCAACTGGGTGGAGCCGAAACTGGTCGTCGAGGGCGCGCGGGGCTGCTGGTGGGGCGAGAAGCACCACTGCACCTTCTGCGGCCTCAACGGCTCCTTCATGCAGTTCCGCAGCAAGAGCCCCGACACGTTCTACCAGGAGATCATGGACCTGGCGGAGCGGCACCGGGTGCTGGACATGTACGTGGTCGACAACATCCTGGACATGCGCTACCTGTCCACCGTGCTGCCCCGCGTCATCGACAGCGGCTACGACCTGCGCATGCACATCGAGATCAAGGCCAACATGCGGCGCCCCCAGTTGCAGGTCCTGGCCGACGCCGGGCTCATCTACGTCCAGCCGGGCATCGAGAGCCTCAACAGCCGGGTCCTCGACCTCATGGACAAGGGCGTCAGCGGCTGCCAGAACGTGCGCATGCTCCGCGACGCGGCGGAGACCGGGCTGTCGGTGTCATGGAACTACCTGCACGGCTTCCCCGGCGAGACCGCGGACGACTACGAACCCGTCATCCGGCAGCTCCCCGCCCTGGAGCATCTCAACCCGCCGGTCGACCTGTCCGCCCGCATCGCCATCGAACGGTTCAGCCCGTACTTCAACCGCCCCGAACTGGGCTTCACCGGACTGCGCCCGGAGGAGCACTACCTGTTCACGTACGACCTGCCCGAGGCGGAGCTCCACGATCTGGCCTACGTCTTCCAGGCGCCGGAGCGCGGCATCACCGAGCCCACGGTCACGCTCCTCAACGACGGCATCGCCGCCTGGAAGAAGCACCACGCCGACGCGCGCCTCACCCACACCGACCTGGGCGACCGGATCGTCCTGGTCAGCCGGCGTCCGTCCTACGCATGGCGGACCCTGCAACTCGCCGGCCCGCTGGAGACGGCGCTCTTCCGCCTCCTGGACCAGCCGCACACCGTAGTCGCGCTGCACCGCAAGTTGACCTCGGCCGCCGGCTCGCCCGACGGCGCGCCGTGCACACCGCACGAGGTGGAGGCGCTTCTCAAGGAGTGGGTCACGCAGGGCATCGTCTTCACGGACGCGGGCCAGTACGTGCACATCGCCCCGGCCGCCGTGAACCAGGACCTGCTGCGTCTGGACTACATGCGGCACGCCCACACCCGCGACGAGACCACCACCGCGAGCGGGCCGGCCACCGCCGTCGGGAGCACCACCGTCGCCGACGCCACCGCAGAGCCCGCGCCGGTCCCGTCCTGAGCACGGGCCACCTTCCCCTTCGCCCTTCCCCGCTTGCCCGTCCCCCCGTCCCCCCGGCCCCGCGACCCGACGAAGGACCGCACATGACAGCCACCGCACCGAGCGTCACCGTCCGAGCGTGGCGCGACCTCGATCCACAGGCCCGTGATCTGCCGGGCATGTCGCTGGGAACCCTCCAGGTGACCGCACAGCCACCGCAGGTCGACCGGTTGTGGGACCTGGGGGTGCGCCATGCCGAACTGGACACGGCCGTCGACCTGACCGGCGACGATCCCGCGTCCCACCGAAGGGCCGTCGACCGGCTGTGCCTGGTGCGCGACCTCACCGCCCGCGCCGTCTCCGTCGACTGGGACCTGCGCCTGTCCCCGCACGACTCCGCCCACCAGTGGAAGGTGCTGTCCCACCTCCAGCCGCCCCGCACCGTCACCGGCCTCGAAGCCGCCGACGAGGCGCTGCACGCCTGGCGGACCCGGCACTACCTGTGCAAACTCGTCTGGCGCCAGGGTCCGGGCTTCGTGCAGATCCGGGACCGCCGCTGGGGCGATCTGCGCCGCTTCACCGCCGAGGAGCCCCGCTACCACGAGGCCGTCGACCGGCTCGTGCCGGGCGTCCACCACGCCGCCGTGCCCGCCGACATCCTCGAGGAGTTCACGGCCGAGCACCTGGTGCTGCGCGTCGGCGACCTGGCGTGGTGGCTGCCCTACCGGGTGTCCCGCTGGCTCCAGGAAGCCATGGCCGTCTGAACCGGACGCCACCGGCCCCTCGGCCCGGACCGCTCAGGAGAAGTCCGCGTCGGTGAGGCCGTCGGCGTGCCCGGGCGGCCATTGCACCAGCTCGATCCGGTAGCCGTCCGGGTCGGTGAGCCACGCGGTCGTCGGGCCGTCGGGGCCGCCCGGGTGCTGGACGGGCCCCGGCTCCAGGCCTGCGCGGGTCAGCCGCTCCAGGGTGCCGGCCAGTGTGTCCACCTGGATCGCGAGGTGGTCGAAGCCGGTGCCCACGTCGACGCTTCCGTCCGCGGGGCGGTGGACCAGTTCGAGCGAGGCCGAGGTCTCGCCCGGGAACCTCAGGAGCGCGAGGCGACCCGCGTCACCGCCGTGCACCCTGCCCAGCTCCGCGTAGCCCAGGGCGGTGTAGAAAGCGAGCGAACGGTCCAGGTCGGTGACGCGGTAGGAGACGAACAGCGTCCTCACGCGGCCTCCTCGCGGCGGCGCACCCGGTAGCGCAGGTGCGTGACGTCCCGGTCGTCGAGCCGCCGGACGAGGTCGAGCTCGATGTGATCACCGCCCAGACCGTCGAAGAGGCGCCGGCCGTCCCCGAGGAGGACCTGCACGAGGTGGATCTCCATCTCGTCCAGCTGTCCGGCGCGCAGGAGCGCCCGGGCCGCGCTCGCGCCGTGGACCATCACCGGCCGGTCACCGGCCGCCGCGCGGGCCTGACGGGCGCATTCGTCGACGTCCGTGACGAACCGCGCGCGGCCGGGCGGCACGTCCCCGTCGTCGACCTGGTGGGTGAGCACGAAGATCGGCACACCGTCGTGGTGGTCGCCCCGCCAGCGCCCGGCGAGCTCGAAGGTCCGGCGGCCGGAGATCACGGCACCGGTGGCCAGCGCCTCGCGGTAGACCTGGCCGCTGGGACCGTCGGACTCCCGGTCGTCGAGCCAGTTGAAAAGACGTCCTCCCGCGCGCCCGAGTTCCTGGCCCGGTCGGTCGTCGGGACCGGCGATGCAGCCGTCGAGCGACATCGACATGTACAGCCGAATCGGATTGCTCATCGCGGCCTGCACCTCTCCTTCATTGCCTGGGCGTGCTCTGTCCTTCCCCCGTCCGGGCGGGAATGTCACAAGGGGGACTCCGGGCAGCCGGCGGACTCATCGCCGCGGGACGGGTCGGATGGCCGGGACGGGGCGGATGGCCGGGACGGGGCGGATGGTCGGGTGTCCCCAGGAGCCTCGCGCCGCGCCCCACCGGCTATCGTCTTCGGCACGACCTCCGGGAGCAGCGCACATGAACCGACGCACCGCCCTGGCCCTCGTCCTGGCGCTGAGCGGCCTGCTCTGCGGATGCGGCTCGGGCTCGGGCTCGGGCTCCCACGATGAGGCGCCCTCGTCCGCCGCCGCGGAACGGCCCTTCTGGCGGGCTGAGTTCGACGGCGAGGAGGGCGTCCGCCCGTCGGCGACGTCCTGGAACACCGAGACGGGAAACCGGGACGCCGAGGGGTGGGGCAACAACGAGTTGCAGTTCTACACGGACGACGCGGCCAACTCCGGCCTCGACGGCGAGGGGCATCTGCTGATCTCGGCACGCCCGGCCCCCGCCGGGTCCCGACTGCCGTGCTACACGCGGGAGTTCTGCCCGTGGACGTCGGCCCGGCTGACCACCGAGGGGAAGGCCGCCCTGCGCCACGGGCGCGTGGAGGTCCGTGCGAAGCTCCCCACGGGAACGGGTCTGCTGCCGGCGATCTGGATGCTCGGCGACAACGGGGCCGAGTGGCCCGCCCAGGGTGAGCTGGACATCTGCGAGGTCGTCGGCGGGGAACCGCGCACCGTCCACGGCACCGCGCACGGGCCGACCTACTTCGACGAGAACGGCGTCGGCGGCTCCGTCACCCTTCCTGCCGACGCCTCGACGGCGTTCCACACGTACGCCGTGGACAAGCGACCGGGGCGCGTCACCTGGTCCGTGGACGGCGAGCCCTACTTCACCCTTACTCCCTCGAAACTGCCCGCGCCGCGCGACTGGGTCTTCGAGCAGGACATGCACCTGCTGCTCAACGTCGCCGTCGGAGGCGACTGGCCCGGACCTCCTGACGCCTCGACGCCGTCCCCCGCGACGATGACCGTCGACTACGTGCGCTTCTACGGCACCGGCCGCGCATGACGGGAGCCGGGGCGCGGCCCCCGGACATGACTCTTGTCATGCGCAACCCAGGACGACTGCCACTGCGGCCCAAGTGCGGCCGCCCGTAGGGTACTTCTCATGACGAAGCACAGCGACGAGAAGTCCGGGAAGACCGACGTCAGGGTGAGCCTGATCGGCGGTCACCGCCTGGCGGGCGCCACACTCCACGAGCGGACGCTCACCGCGTCCCTCATCGGCGGCGCCGACGTCGATCTGACGGACGTCGACATCCCCGACGGCGCCGAACTGCGCATCACCAAGCTGAGCCTGATCGGCGGTGTCGGTCTCAGGGTCCGCGACGACGTCCGGGTGGAGGTGCGCGGACTGCGTCTGGGCGGAGTGAGGGACGACGGCCCGAGCCGGCCGGGCGGGCCGACGGTCCGGATCGACGCGTGGGGCCTGATCGGCGGAGTCGCCGTCGTCCGCTCCTGACACGTGCGCGCCGGTCAGCCCGCCGCGGGGCGCCGCGGCGTCCGGTCCCGCACGAAGCCGTGACTGCGCTCCACCTTCGCCACGTGGAGCGTGTAGCTCCGGTACCAGTCGGCCCGTCCCCGCTCCTGGGCCGCGCGGTGCTCGGCGTTGCTCCGCCACTGCGTGAGGGCGTCGGCGTCGCGGAAGTAGCCGACGGTGATGCCCAGCCCTCCCGGAGTCTGCGCATGGTCCATCCCGAGGTATCCGGGGACGTCCTTCACGAGGTCTTCCATGCGGGCGTTGGTCTCGCCGTAGCCGCTCTGGTCGTCGGTGCGCACGGTGGTGAACACGGCGACGTAGTAGGGCGGTTCGTAGGCCTCGACGGGCGCGACGGGCACTTCCGGGTGATCGCTCATGGCGCCACCGTATGGTGGAAGGCGACCGGTGATCCAGCGAGTTCCGGGGTCGGTGCTCCGGAGGCGGGGCCGGCTTCCCGCCGTCGGCGCCGCCCGGGAGAAGGGGGCGGGGAGCGATGCGGGCGGCGGAGGCGGTGCGTGCGGTGGCGGCGGCGCGGTCGATCGCCGTGTCCCTCGGTCTGGCGGCCGACGACGTGACGGTGCTGCATGACTCGAACAAGCTCACCGTGCGTCTGCTGCCCTGTGACGTCGTGGCCCGGGTGGCTCCCGCCGGGCACCAGGTCGCCCGGTTCGAGGTCGACCTCGCCAGGCGGCTCGCCGCCTCCGGGTGCCCGGTGGCCCGGCTCCACCCCCGGGTGGAGCCCCGCGTCCACGAGCGGGACGGCTTCGTCGTCACGTTGTGGACCTTCCACGCACCCGTGCCGCCCTACGAGGTGCCGCCCCGCGACTACGCCCGGGCGCTGGAGCGGTTGCACGCCGGCCTGCGGCGGGTCGACGTCCCGGTGCCGCACTTCACCGATCGCGCCGAGCAGGCCCGGCGACTCGTCGCGGACCGTGACCGTACGCCCGAACTCGGCGGCGAAGACCGCGCGTTGCTCGTCGACGCCCTGCGCGGCCTCGGACGCCTCGTCGCCGGGCACGGCGGCGGCGAGCAGCTGCTGCACGGGGAGCCGCACCCGGGCAACCTGCTCGCCACCGCCGAGGGGCCGCTGTTCATCGACTTCGAGACGTGCTGCCGTGGGCCGGTCGAGTTCGACGTCGCCCATGCCCCGGAGGCGGTCGGCGGACACTGCGACGGGATCGACGCGGACATGCTGCGCGCGTGCCGGATCCTCGTGACGGCCATCGTCACCGCGTGGCGCTGGGACCGGGACGACCGGTTTCCCGGCGGGCGCCGGATGGGCGTGGAGGGGCTGGGCCGGATCCGGTCCGCGCTCGGTCACGGCGGGTTCGACCTGCGCGGCTGAGACGGGGGCGCGGCGCACGGCCGCCTCGCCGACGCGCGCCCCGGCACACGGCACACGGCACACGGCACACGGCACGAACCGACCTGAAAACAACCCCGGAAACAGCGAAGGCAAGGAGAAACCTCTCCCTGCCTCTCCTAAGTTATAGCGCGCCAGGGGGCTTGCCGCAAGGCCCCCGTCGGGGCGCACAATCGTCGGCCGAGGCCACAACCTGCGGAAATGAGGGCGCTACGTGCTGGTGTTGTTGTCGACGTACGGGGGACGCGGTGACGTCGGACCGACGGCGGGACCGACCGGAGGAGGACAGGCGACCGGGAGCGCGCCGGTGACACGAGCGGGCGACGCGGTGCGGGTGCGGCGGACAGGCGCGGCGGGCGCGGGGGTGGCGCGATGAACGGGCCGTACGTGCTGGCACTCGGGGACATCGACGCCGGGCGGATCGCGGACGTCGGCGGCAAGGGCGCGCATCTGGGCGCGCTGTCGCGGATCGACGGCGTCCTGGTGCCGGACGGTTTCTGTGTGACGACGGACGCCTTCCGCCGGACGCTGGCCGAGGCGCCGTCGCTCGACGATCTGCTCGGCCGGCTGGCGCGGGTGGCGGCGGACGACCGGGAGGCGGTGCGCGCGCTCAGCGCGCTGGTCCGCGAGACCATCGAGGAGATCCCGGTTCCCGGCGACATCGCCGCGGCGATCACCGGCGCGCTCGCCCGGACCGGTGAGCGGTCCGCGTACGCCGTGCGCTCCAGCGCGACGGCGGAGGACCTGCCGACGGCGTCCTTCGCCGGCCAGCAGGACACGTACCTGAACGTGATGGGGCCGGCGGAGGTCCTGCGGCACGTCAGCCGGTGCTGGGCCTCGCTGTTCACCGAGCGGGCGGTGACGTACCGTCAGCGCAACGGCATCGACCACCGCACGGTCCACATGGCCGTGGTGGTGCAGCGGATGGTATTCCCCGAGGCCTCCGGCATCCTGTTCACCGCCGACCCCGTCACGGGCAACCGGAAGGTCGCCACCGTGGACGCCGGCTTCGGTCTCGGCGAGGCCCTGGTCTCCGGCCTGGTCAACCCCGACGTGTACAAGGTGCGCGACGGCAAGATCGTCGACAGGGCGATCGCCGCGAAACAGCGGGCCGTTCACGCCCGGCCCGAAGGCGGCACACGAGACGTCGTGATCGCCCCGGAACGGCAGCGCGAGCCGGCATTGACGGATGATCAGGTAGGGCGGCTCGTGCGGCTCGGACGGCGGATCGAGGCGCACTTCGGCCGGCCGCAGGACATCGAGTGGTGCCTGGCCGACGACGGCTTCCGGATCGTCCAGAGCCGGCCGATCACGACACTGTTCCCCGTGCCCGAGAGGGACGACGACGACCCTCGCGTCTACATCTCCGTCGGCCACCAGCAGATGATGACCGACCCGATGAAACCCCTGGGGCTGTCGGTGTGGCTGCTGACGGCCATGGCGCCGATGCACGAGGCGGGCGGCAGGCTGTTCGTCGACGCCACGCCGCGCCTGGCCGCGCCCGCGAGCCGGGCCGCGCTCCTCGACCTCATCGGCAAGGGCGATCCGGTGATCAGGGACGCGCTGGAGACGGTCCTCGACCGTGGCTTCGTCCCCACACTCCCCGACGCGGCTCCCGCCGGGCCGCCGCCCGGCGGCGCGCCCGCGCCGATCCCGGCCGACCCGGCCGTCGTCGCCGAACTCGTCGAACGCAGCCGGGCCGACGTCGCCGCCCTGAAGCGCGACATCCGGACGAAGACGGGACCGGCGCTGTTCGAATTCCTGCTGGAGGCCTTCCAGGAGCACAAGCGGGCCCTGGGCGACCGGCGGAGCATGCAGGCGATCATGGCCGGCATGGAGGCCACGTGGTGGCTCAACGACACCCTCAAGGAGTGGCTCGGCGAGACGAACGCGGCCGACACGCTCACGCTGTCCGCCCCCGGCAACATCACCTCGGAGATGGGGCTGGCGCTGCTCGACGTCGCGGACGTGATCCGCCCGCATCCGGAGGTCGTGGCGTTCCTCCAGGGCGTCGAGGACGAGGACTTCCTCGACCGGCTGGGGAAGGTGGCGGGCGGAGCGGAAGCGCGCGAAGCCATCGAGGGCTATCTCGACCGGTACGGCATGCGCTGCGTCGGCGAGATCGACATCACCAGGCCGCGATGGAGCGAGCGGCCCACCACGCTGCTGCCCGTCATCCTCGACCACGTCCGCAATTTCGGGCCGGGTGCGGCCGCGCAGCGCTTCGAGCGCGGCCGGCAGAAGGCCTCGCGGAAGGAGCAGGAGGTGCTGTCGCGGCTGCGGGCCCTGCCCGACGGGGAGGCGAAGGCGGCCGAGGCCAAGCGGATGATCGACCGGCTGCGCACGTTCATCGGCTACCGGGAGTACCCGAAGTACGGCATCATCAGCCGCTATTTCGTCTACAAGCAGGCCCTGATGCGCGAGGCCGAAAGCCTGGCGCGCGACGGTGTGCTGGCCGACGCGGAGGACGTCTTCTACCTCACCTTCCAGGAGTTCCACGAGGCCGTGCGCTCGCGGCGGGTGGACGAGGGCCTCGTCCGGCGGCGCAAGGAGGCGTTCCGCTCGTACGAGGCGCTCACCCCGCCGCGGGTGCTCACGTCCGAGGGCGAGGCGGTGAGCGGGTCGTACCGGCGCGACGACGTGCCGGCCGGCGCCCTGACCGGTCTGCCGGTGTCGGCCGGGACGGTCGAGGGCAGGGCCCGGGTCGTGCTCGACATGGCCGACGCGGATCTGGAGGCGGGTGACATCCTCGTCACGGCGTTCACGGACCCCAGCTGGTCGCCCCTGTTCGTCGGCATCGCGGGCCTGGTGACGGAGGTGGGCGGCCTGATGACCCATGGCGCCGTGATCGCCCGCGAGTACGGCCTGCCGGCCGTCGTGGGCGTGGAGGGGGCAACCCGGCTGATCCGGGACGGGCAGCGGATCCGCGTCCACGGGACCGAGGGGTACGTCGAGATCCTGAGCGACGGGCAGCCTCCGGCGTGAACGCCCGGCGCCGGGCCGTGGCCGGCCCGGCGCCCATCTCTCACCGTCCGCACGGACGCGGGGCGGTCGGTTCGACCGGCTCCGCGAGCGGACCCGGCGCGCTTGCGGCCGGGGTCGGGCGCAGCCGGCAGATCGCGGCGAGCCGGGACGCGACGTCCAGGTTCCACAGTCGTACGGTCCCGTCGTTGCTGCTGCTCGCGACGGTCCGCCCGTCCGGGGAGAACACCGTGCCCCAGACCGCGTTCGTGTGACCGGTCAGGGTGGACCACGGCCGCCGCCCGGCCACGTCCCACACCCGTACCGTGCGGTCGCTGCCGCTGCCGGCCAGCAGACGGCCGTCGGGGGAGAACGCGATGCCCCGCACCGATCCGGTGTGCCCTCCCAGGACCGCCGTCGCCCGGCGGCCGGCGACGTCCCAGAGCCGGACGGTGCCGTCGTTGCCGCTGCTCGCGAGCGCCCGGCCGTCCGGGCTGAACGCCACCCCCCTGACCGCGCCGGTGTGACCGGTGAGGGTGGTCAGCCGCGCGCGGGAGGCGACGTCCCACAGCCGTACGGTCAGATCGTCGCCCGCGCTGGCGAGGGTGCGCCCGTCGGGGCTGAAGGCGATGTCGTTGACGAAGTCCGTGTGGCCGGTCAGCGTGGCCAGGGGGCGGCGCGCGGCCGCGTCCCACAGCCGCACCGTGCGGTCCGCGCCCGCCGACGCCAGCAGCGCGCCGTCGGGCGAGAACGCCACGGAGAAGACGTCCCCGCGATGCCCGGTGAGCGTGCGCAGGAGGCGGTGGGCGGCCACGTCCCACAGCCGGACCGTGCCGTCGGAGCCGGCCGAGGCGAGCGTCTGGCCGTCGGGGGCGAAGGCGACCGAGAAGACGGCCGAGCGGTGGCCGCTCAGGGTCGCCACGGACCGGCGCCGTGCCACGTCCCACAGCCGCACCGTGTGATCGGTGTCGGCGGTCGCCAGCAGTCTTCCGTCGTGGCTGTAGGCGGACTGCCAGATCTCGGTGTGCGGGCGGGCCGTGAGGACCGGGCCGTCCAGGTCCCACAGCACCACGGACTGGTCGAACCCGGCGGTGGCGAGCACGGTGCCGTCGGCGTTCACGGCCACGCCCATCGTGTAGTCGGTGTGGCCGGTGAGCGTCAGCGTCGTCGTCCCGCTGCGCACGTCCCACAGGCGGGTCGTGCCGTCGCCGCCGGCGCTGACGACCGTGGCGCCGTCGGGGGTGTAGGCGACCGCGTTCACGTCGTCGCTGTGCCCGGTCAGGACCGCGGCCGGGCGGCGGCCCGCCAGGTCCCACAGCCGTACGGTCCGGTCGGCGCCGCCGCTGGCCAGGCTCCGGCCGTCCGGCGCGAACGCCACGCCGTACACCTCGTCGGTGTGGCCTCTCAGCACCCGCGCCGGACGGTCGCGGTCCGTGTCCCACAGCCGGACGGTGCGGTCCGCGCCGGCCGAGGCGAGGGTCCGGCCGTCCGGGGCGTAGGCCAGCGCGTCGACCTGTCCGACGTGGCCGGTGAACGAGGCGACGCGACGCGACCGGCGGGTGTCCCAGACCTGGACCGTGCCGTCGGCCGCGGCGAGGGCCAGCCTGCGGCCCCTGGGGTCGAAGGCGACGGCCCGGGCGCCCGCGGTGCTCGGCGGCAGCACCGCCTGCGCATGGTGGCCGGCCGCTCCCCACAGGTGAACGGGCGCGTCCGTGGCGCCCGCCGCGAGCGTGCGGCCGTCGGGGCTGAAGGCGACCGAGCGGGCCTGCCCGGACATCGCGAACGTGGCGGTCGTACGGCGGTCCGCGAGCCGTCGCAGCGTGACCGTGCCGTCCGAACTGGCGGTCGCCAGGGTGCGCCCGTCGGGGGCGAACGCCACCGCGTTGACCGGCCCGCGGTGCCCGCGGAGCCGGGCCAGGAAGGGCTGCGCCTGGGTGCTCAGCAAGGCGCCGCGCGCCTCGGGCGTCGCCCGGGAACGGTAGGCCTCCTCGGCGAGCCGCATCGACTCCTCGGGCTGGCCGGCGGCGAGCGACGCCGACTGCGCGGCGAGCGCCCGTGAGCGGGCAACCCGCTCCTGGTCCAGGGCGTCCGAGCGCTGCCGGAAGGCGAGGAGTCCGGCGCCGACGGCCAGGGTCAGCAGTACGACCAGCGCGACGAGCGTGCTCTGCCGCCGCCGGATCTGCCGTCGGGCCTGCCGCAGGCGTTCGTCCTCCTCGTCCCGGCTGGCCCGCAGGAACGCCTCCTCCCGTGCGCTGAGCCGGCCGCGGCCGTCCCGTTCCCCGGCCGCCTCCCCCGCCCACTCCCGGACGGCTTCCAGCCGGGCGCCGCGGTAGAGGGCGGAGGGATCGCGGCCCTCGCGCTCCCACTGGTCGGCGGCGTGGGCGAGCTGCTGATGGATCAGCAGTCCGTCCCGGTCAGCGTCGATCCAGCCGCGCAGCCGGGGCCAGGCGTGCAGCAGGGCCTCGTGGGCGATCTCCACGGTGTCGCGGTCGGCGGTGACCAGGCGGGCCCGTACGAAGGCGTCCAGGGCGGTCGCGGCGTCGGCCGCGTCGGCGGGCCGGTCCACCAGCGCGGCGCGGCTCATCCGGCACCGGGCCGGTCCCACGCCGTCGGCCACGTGGACCAGCCGCACCAGGAGCCGACGGATCGTCTGCTGCTCGCCCGGGTGCAGCCCTGCGAACACGTCCTCGGCGGTGCGGGCGACCGCCCCGCGGATCCCGCCGGTTCGCTCGTATCCCGCGACCGTGAGGGTGGTGCCCTCGCGCCGCTGCCAGGTGGTCAGCAACGCGTGGGAGACCAGCGGCAGCGCGCCGGACGGGGTGACGTCCGGCAGGGCGCGTCCGGCGTCGCCCGCGCCGCCGGGCAGTCCCGCGGCGTCGTCGCGCAGTCCCGCGTCGCGCAGCAGCAGGGGGACGAGACCGGGTTCCAGGGTGAGTCCGGCGAGGTCGGCGGGGCGGGTGATCGCCTCTCGCAGCCCGGCGACGGACATCGGAGGGAGCACGAAGAGCCCGTCGGTGAACACCGGTGCCAGCTCGGGGAGTTCGAGGCACCGGCCGGACACGTCGGCCCGCACTCCCAGCACGACCACGGCCGGATCGGGCCCGGACCCGTCCGCCGGGCCGCGGCGGCCGGGGGCGGTCGACACGGCGCACAGCACCCGGACGAAGTCCCGGCGCTCGTCGTCGTCGGCGCAGAGCGTGAACAGCTCCTCGAACTGGTCGACGAGGAACACGGGACGCACCGGCGGCGGACGTCCGTCCCGGTCGGAGCCCGAGCCGTCGCCGGCCGTGCGCCGCACGGCCTCCAGCAGGGCCTCGGGCCGCCGCCTCACCTCCCGCACGCCGACGCCGGGATCGCCGTCCAGCGCCTTGGCGACGCCGGTGAGCAGTTCCTCCAGCGGACGGGCGGTGGGGGTGAGGGCCACCACCGGCCACCGCTCGGCACCCGGCATGGGAAAGCGGCCGGGGGTGCGGAAGGCCGGCACCAGTCCGGCGTGGAACAGGGAGGACTTGCCGGCGCCCGATGGGGCGACGACCATCAGCGGCCCTTCGCCGACGCGCGCGAAGACCCTCTCGACCAGGGCGGCGGTCGCCCGCTCGCGGCCGAAGAACCACTCGGCGTCCCGCGCGGTGAACGCCGACAGCCCACGGTAGGGAGGGACGTCGTCGCGCCCGCCCGCCGCTTCGCCGTCGGTCCCGGCGTGCGTCGTGAGCAAGCGCAGCAGCCCTCCGTCGGCCCGCAGGATCTCGTCGCAGCGTCGTGCGACGTCGACGGTGACCCGCTTCGCACCCGTCTCGATCTTGCTGAGGTAGCCCTTGCTGTAGTGCGTCTGCCGGGCCAGGTCGGCCAGCGACAGTCCGCGCTGCCGGCGGAGGTGTCTGAGCCGGCCGGGGAAGTCCGCGAGCGCGGCCTCGGACGGTGCCGGTTCCACGTGGTCGCCGGTGTACTGCTGCTCCCCCACCACATCCCCCGGGTGTCGCGCGCGTGCGCCGTGTGACGGCCGACGCCCAGGCTACTGCGGGCATATGACGACAGATCACGCATTGCGGCGGCGTGGCGCGAAGACGGCGGGAACAGGCGAGGAAGCGAAGGGAGGACGAGGCGAGGACGTGAAGGCGTACCGAGGTGAAGACGTGAACGTCCGGAACCGGTGGGGCGGTTCCGGACGTTCTGCGTCAGAGCGGTGCTACGGCCGGTTCAGCTTGATCGAGTTGACCGGCGTGAGGTCGGCGTACGCCCCGTGCTGCGCCGCGATGGTGTAGTTGCAGTTCGTGCCGCCGTAGTTCAGACACAGCTCCGCGGACGCGCCGCCGGTCTGGTTGTTGAGGACCCAGTGCCGGCCCACCTGGTTGCTGAGGTTGTGGGCCCCGTAGCTCCAGTAGACGGCGCTCGGGCTCTGGGCGGGGTCCTGGTTCTGCGGGTAGACGCAGACGGCGCCGGACGGGCAGCCCGCCCAGTCCCCGGCAGGCTTGGCCTCGGCCGTTCCGGCCAGCGCCACCATCGCCGTGGCGGCGGTGGCCAGTGCTACGGCTCCACTGAACAACTTGCGCATGTTTCCCCCTTGCGGTCGTCCTGCCTGGTCGCAGGTCGTGCTCGGACTTTCGGCATCAGCCTCGACCGCACGGCCGGGGCCGGTCGACGGGTTTCCCGTTTCCCGATTTCCTGCCACTTGGGAAACCGGCCCTGACCAGCACGGACACCGGGAAGAGGGCAACCCCCGGGGGGAGGCGGGGACGCCTCAGGCGCGGTCCAGGTCGAGGTCGGCGTGGAGCAGATGGTGGTCCGAGACCGGGGTGGGGCGCACTCCGTGCGTGAGCGCGGTGACGCCCCGCAGGAAGACGTAGTCGAATCTGCTGTACCAGTCGGTGGTGGGCTCACAGGCGTCCGCGTCGGACGGGCGGCACCGGGGGTCCGCGTCCGCGGCCAGCGACCACAGCGGGGCCAGCTCAGCGGCGTCCGCACGGGCGTTGAAGTCGCCGAGGACGACGGCGTGCTCGTAGGGGGCGACCTTCGCGGCGAGCACGCGGGCCTGGTCGGCGCGGACCTCCTCCTGGCGGCGTTCGGCGAGGTGGGTGTTGAAGACCCGCACCGGCCGGCCGTCGACGACGGTGGTCACCGCGAGGTAGCCACGGTCCTCGGAGCCGCCGTCGGGGTATTCCGCGTGGACGCGGTCCGTCATCGGCGCCGCCGACAGGATCGCCTCCCCGTAACCTCCCGGGTTCCACGGCACTCCCCCGCACCGCGCCCAACTGCGCAGGACCATGCCGTACTCGACGTGGTAGACGAGCCCGTAGCGGCTCTCCAGGTCGTCCCGGATCCGGTCGACGTCCCGCGTGCACGCTTCCTGGAGGCCGACGACCTGGGGTGCGAACGCGGCGATCGCGGCCGCCCGGTCGACGTTGCTCTCGTCGCAGGGGTTGCAGATGTTCCAGGTCATGACCCTGTTGGCGGCCACGACGTCGCGGGCGGCCCCGGCGGGCAGGCTCCGCCCGGCGGGCGCGTCGGCCGGCACACTCGGGCCGACGAGCACCACGCACAGGACGGCCACCACGCCCGCGAGCCATCGCGCGCCCGTTTTGAGCACCGCAGTCTCCTCCCCGCGGACGCGGGCCGCGTCCGCCGCACCCGTGGACGAGGCTATGCGAATCCCCCCGCCGGCGACACACGCCCCGGTCCGGCGTCCGCGCAACCGGACGGGTCTGCCATCATGGGGGAAGCGGAACCCTGTTCCGCCGATGGCAGGGACGGGGTCGCGCGGGGATCCCGCCGACGAGGAAGGTCGCGGTGGACGACACAGGGCAGAGCCCGGCCGGCGCGGCCGGCTCCAAGCGCAAGGACGCCCGGCGCAACCAGCAGACGCTGCTGGACGCGGCCGCCGCGGTCTTCGCCGCCTCGGGCGTCGACGCGCCGGTGCGCGACATCGCCGCCGAGGCCGGGGTGGGGGTGGGGACGATCTACCGCCACTTCCCGACCAGGGCGGACCTGGTCATCGCCGTCTACCGCCACCAGGTGGACGCCTGCGCCGAAGCCGGTCCCGAGCTGCTGGCGAGCAGCCCGTCCGCGTTCACCGCCCTCGAACGGTGGGTGGATCTGTTCGTCGGCTTCCTGGTCACCAAGCACGGTCTCGCGGCCGCGCTGCACAACGACAGCGCCGGCTTCGAGACGCTGCACGCCTACTTCCTCGACCGGCTCCTGCCGGTGTGCGCCCGACTGCTGGAGGCCGCCGCCGCCTCCGGCGAGATCCGCGCCGGTCTGGACGCCTACCCGTTCATGCGGGGCATCGGAAACCTCTGCATCGGCGCCGACAGCGACCCCCGCTACGACGCGCGCCGACTGGTCGCCCTCCTCGTGGCGGGCCTGCGCCGGACCGGCTGACCCGGGCGCTTGCGCTGGAGTGCGCTCCAGGTCGTAGCGTTGCGGACATGACGGCGCTCTCGGCCCGTGTCACCCGGCCCCCCTTCCGGAATTGCCGGGCGGAGGAAAGCGTCGCCCAATGGACGACGGGGCTTCGTGGCGTCCGCACACCGTACGAGTGGCAGGAAAGGCTGGAACACGGCATGCAGAAGCGCAGTCTGCGGGACCTCCAGGTGTCGGCGATCGGCCTGGGATGCATGGGGATGTCCGCCTTCTACGGAACCGCCGATCAGGAGGAGGGCGTCGCCACCATCCGGCGGGCCCTCGACGTCGGGGTGAACTTCCTCGACACCGCACAGATGTACGGCCCCCTCACCAACGAGTCGCTCGTCGGCGAGGCGGTGCGCGGGCATCGCGACGAGTACGTGATCGCGACGAAGTTCAACTACCGGATGGACGACGCCGTACCAGGCGACATCACGACGGTCGGCGCGCAGGACGGTTCGGCGGAGCATGTGCGCAGCTCCGTGCACGGCTCCCTGAAGCGCCTGGGCACCGACCACATCGACCTGTACTACCAGCACCGGGTCGATCCGAACGTCCCCATCGAGGAGACGGTCGGCGCGCTGGGCGAACTCGTCGCCGAGGGCAAGGTGCGCGGCATCGGACTGAGCGAGGCGAGTGCCCAGACCATCCGGCGCGCCCACGCCGTGCACCCGGTCACCGCGGTGCAGAGCGAGTACTCGCTGTGGTCGCGCGACGTGGAGGCCGAGGTGCTGCCCGTCTGCCGTGAGCTGGGTATCGGCTTCGTGCCGTACTCGCCGCTCGGGCGGGGTTTCCTCGCCGGGCGCTTCAGCTCGCCCGACGAGCTGGACGCGAACGACTGGCGCAGGCAGAACCCCCGCTTCCAGGACGCCAACCTGGAGGCGAACCTGCGGCTGGCCGCGAAGGTGAAGGAGATCGCCGCCGAGAAGGACGTCCTTCCGGCGCAGCTGGCCATCGCGTGGGTGCTGGCGCAGGGCGATGACCTGGTGCCGATCCCGGGCACCAAGCGGCGCACCTATCTGGAGCAGAACGCCGGCGCCGTCGACGTCGAGCTGACCGGGGACGACCTGGCCCGTATCGACGCGGAACTGCCCAAAGCCGCGGGCGAGCGGTACGACGAGGCGGGGATGCGCTCCGTCGACCGGTAGCCCTGTGGTCGCCGCTCGCCTCGGCAGCCCCCGCGAGCCGGTCGCCGCGTGCCGTCCTCGGCGCGGCGGCCGGGGGGGTCAGGACCCGCTGGCGGCTTCGGCCGCGTCCTGGGCGCCGGCGGCCTCCTCGCGCGCGATGCCGAGGAAGCGCCGGATCGTCTCGACCCGCATGTCGAGCCCCTCGGAGGCGGCCTCCTCGTCGCCGAAGACCTGCACCGCCTCGGCGACCGCCATCGCCAGTTCGACCTCCGCCTTGCGGACCTTCGCCTCGGCCTTGTCCACGGTGTCCACCACCGCCAGCTGACGGCGCTGCTTCTCCTGGAGTCGCTGCTTGCGGGAAAGGGCTCGTTCGGCACTCTGCACAGACATGACCAAGATCATAATCAGTCGGGCGCACACCCGTGAAATCACCGACTCGCCTGGCACGGGGCGGCTTTCGCGGGCTGGGTGACGACCGGGTGCGGCGGGTGGACGCCGACGGCGGCTCCCCGGCCGGGGCGCGGAATACGTCCCCTTTGCCTGGTTGTGATCGGCAGCCACTATCGTGCCGTGTCATGTCCGATGATCCGCGGGGCGAAGCGCCCACTCCCGTCCGCCGCGCGCAGGGCGACGCACGTCCGTTGGCAGGTCGTGAGGCGGAAGTGCGGGAGCTGGCACGTGCCTTGGCGGATCTCGCCGGGACGGGAGCGGGGAGGTCGGTCGCGCTCGTCGGGGAACCGGGCATCGGCAAGAGCGCGTTGGCGTGGGCGGCGGCGGCCGAGGCCCGAGCCCTCGGCATACCCGTCCGGACCGCACGCGGGAGGACCGCACAAGCGTCGACCGGCGCCGGGGAACCGCGCCTGACCGGCGTGCGGGAGGTCGCGGCAGGCGCGGCGGAGGGCGGGCCGCTGCTCGCGGTGGTGGAGGACTTCCACCTCCTTGCGTCCGGCAGCCGGCTCGACGTGGAACGGCTGCTTCAGGCGGCGTCCACCGGTCCGGTGCTGTGCCTCATCGCCTGCCGGCAGCGCCAGTTGGCCCCCTGGCACGCCGAACTGCTCTCGCGGGCCGGGTCCGCGGGCTCACTGGAGGTGTGGGACATCGGCCCGCTGTCCCGCGAGGCGGCCGGTGAACTGCTCGGGGACCACCCGGACGCCGCGGAGATCCACCGCGAGGCCCAGGGAAACCCGCAGTACCTCAAGGTGCTCGGCGCCCGCGGTCAGGACGCGGCGGCCGCGTCGACGGCCGTCCTCGGCGAACTGGCGGGTCTCGACGCCGACTCCGTGGCGGTCCTGGAGGCGGCGGCGGTCCTCGGAGAGCCGTTCCGGCCCGAACTGCCGGCCGCCGTCGCCGGCTTGGACGTCGCCGCCGCCGTCCGGGCCCTGGACACGCTCACCCGACTGGACCTCGTGCGGCCCGCCGAGCCCGCGCCGCGGCTCGCGCTGCGCCACCGGGCGGTCGGCGACGTCGTCTACGAGCGGCTCGCACCCAGCCGCCGCGTCGACCTGCACCGACGAGCCGAGTCCGCACTGGCCGAACAGGGCGCCCCCATCGCAAGGCGCGCCCACCACGTGGCCCGCGCCGCCGACCCGGACCGCCCGGAGCACGCGCTCACCCTGATCGCCGCCGCACGCGAGCTGCTGTACCGCTCCCCCGCCGTGGCCGCCGGCCACCTGGAGGCGGCGCTGCCGGTCCTGCGCGCGGGCGAGCCGCACCGGCACGAGGCCCAGGTCCTGCTGGCGCGGGCCCGGCTGCTGACCGGGGACGCGGCCGAGAGCCGTGAACTGCTCGACGCCCTGCGGTCGGCCATGCCGGACCGCTCGGGTGAGGCGGGCGCGCTCGCCGACTCCAGCCGGATCGAACGGACCCTGGGCCGGTACGCCGAGGCCGGCGCACTGGCCCGTTCCGGGCTCGCCACGCTGGCCGGCGAGGACGCGGCGATCGCGGCCGCCCTCCACACCGAACTGGCCGATCACGCCTACGACCTCCAGGAGTACGTGACGTCCCGGCATCACGCCGAGACGGCCGCCGTCATCGCACGGCAGCACCACGACCGGGTCGGCGAGGCCCAGGCGCTGGCGCAGAGCGCCCTGGGTCATCTGTTCACCGGTGACCTGGCCACCGCGCAGGAGCGGACGACCACCGCGGCCGCGCTGATCGACGCCGCGCCCGACAGCGCCCTGCTCACGAATCTGAACGCCTCGTTGCAGACGGGCCTGACCGAGGGGATGCTCGGCCGGCTGGTCGACGCCGAACGGCACCTCACGCGCGCGGCGGCTTTGTCCCGGCGCACGGGCCAGACGTACGTCCAGCCGCAGATCCTCACGGTCCTGGCCAACACCCATCTGCGGCGCGGGAATCTGGACGACGCGCTGGCGGCTCTCGACGAGGTCGGCCACCGCACCGCGAAAGGGGCCGGTCCGGCGGAGGAGGCCGTCAGCTCGATGGTGCGGGCCGAGGCGCTGTCCTGGCGGGACGGTCCGGGCGACCGGGCGCGGGCGCAGGCGTCCGCCGAGCGCGCCCTCGCCGTGGCCGGAGCCTCGCCGACCGGGTGGGCGGTCACCGTCCGCTGCTTCCACGCCGAGTGGGTGCAGCGCACCGGCGACCCGGCGCGCTCGCGCTGGCTGCTGCTGGACGCGGCGGGCGGCGCCGGGCTGCCCCGGCTCACCGTCTGGCGCAAGCCCCGCTGGTGCGACGCCCTGGCGCAGGCGTCGCTCGCGGTGGGCGACCGGGCGGCGGTCGGGCAGTGGGCCGAGCTGGCCGAGCAGTGCCTCGAACAGCTCCCGTCGCCCGGCCGCCGGGGGTTCGCCCTGCGCGCCCGGATGCGCGCCCACGCGGCGGCCGGGCGGACGGGACAGGCGCTGGACCGGGCGCTGGAGGCGGTCGCCGACTTCTCGCTCGGCGGCGAGCGCGTCGAGGCATGCATCACTCTGCTCGCGGCGGCCCAGCTGTCCCTGGAAGCGGATCGCACCGACGGCGTCGCCGCCTGGCTGGACGGCGCCGGGGTCCTCGCCGACCAGTGCGGTTCCGCGCGGCTGCGGGGCGAGGTCGTCCGGTGGCGGGCCCGGCTCGCCGCGTGCGCCGAGGCGGAGAACGCACCACGTGTGCTGCCCGCGCTGTCCCCCCTGACTGCCCTGACCGCCCGCGAACGGGAGATCGCGAGTCTCGTGAGCACCGGCATGACCAACATCCGGATCGCCGAGAGCCTCTTCCTCAGCGTGCGGACGGTGGAGACCCACCTCGGGCAGGTGTACCGCAAGCTCGGCGTGTCGAACCGCACCAGCCTCACCCGCATGCTGATGAACGACGGCGCCGCCGGCGGCGGGCCTGTCCCGGACTCGCGGGCCCCGCAGGGCCGTTGAGCGATCCCGGGACGCTGCCCGCCGCCGGCCGTTACGGGACGTGAGGGCCGGGGGACGGGGGCGCGGCGCCGCGTCTGCTGCGTACGCAGCAGACGCGAGTGTCTGCGGACGGCCGACGACCGGGGAGCGCGGAACTGCGAGCGTGGGGGCGGGCCGGGGAACGCCGGTCCGGCCGCGTGACGCACTCCCCCGTGAAAGGCTCGTCGATGTCCTCTCTTGCCCGCTGGTGCCATCGGCACCGGCTCGCCGTCGTCCTGGTCTGGGTGGGCCTGCTGATCAGCCTGGGAGCCGGGGTGGGCGCGGCCGGCAGCGCCTTCGGTGACAGTCCCGGCTCGCAGGACACCGACTCGGCCAGGGCGACGGCCCTGCTGCGACAGGCCTCGAACAGCGCGGCGGGCAAGAGCGGCCGCGTGGTCTGGCAGCTGGACGGCGCGAAGGTCACCGCGCCCGCGGCGCGGGAGGCGATGAGCGGCGCGCTGGAGCGGATCGCCGGCGCCCCAGGGGTCGCCGCGGTGAGCAGCCCCTACAGCGCCGAGGGCAGGACACAGGTCAGCGAGGACGGCGGGACGGCCTACGCCACGGTCGCGTTCGACCGTGACGCGGCGGACGCCCAGGTCGACCATGTGAAGGAACTGGCCACCGCGCCGGGGACGACGAGCCTGCACATCGCGCTGAACGGCCAGGCGTTCACCGTCGCCCCCCGGCCGAACCCGGTCGCCGACGTGATGGGCGTCGTCCTCGCCTTCGTCGTGCTGCTGCTCGTCTTCCGGGCGGTGTGGGTGGCGGCGCTGCCCATCATCACGGCCGTCGTCGGCGTCGGCACGTCCGCGGTCACGGTGATCCTGCTCGGCCACGTCATCACGCTGTCCGACACCACGCTGACCCTCGGCTCGCTGATCGGCCTCGGCGTGGGCATCGACTACGCCCTGTTCATCGTCAACCGGCACCGCGCCAATCTGTCGGCGGGCATGGGCGTGCCCGAGTCGGTGGCCAAGGCCCTCGACACGTCGGGCCGCGCCGTGCTGTTCGCGGGACTGACCGTCGTCGTCGCGCTGCTGGGCATGCTCACCCTGAACGTCGGCATCATCAACGGCATGGCCGTCGGCGCCGCCGTCACCGTCGTCCTGACCGTGCTCGCCGCCGTGACCCTGCTGCCCGCGCTGCTCGGCATGATCGGGGCGCGGGTCCTCAGCCGCGGGGAGCGCCGGGAACTCTCCGGGGGCGTACGGCGCCCGGCCGGCCGGCCCGGTCCGTGGGCCCGGTGGGCGGCGGTCGTCCAGGCCCGTCCCAAGGCGCTGGGCCTGGTCGCCCTCGCCGTGCTTGCGGCACTCGCGTTCCCCACGCTGTCGCTGCGTCTGGGGGCGTCCGACGACGGCAACCTGCCCGTCACGTCCACGAACCGCCAGGCCTACGACATGATCGCGGAAGGGTTCGGGCCCGGTTTCAACGGTCCGCTCGTCCTCGCCGTCCAGGCTCCCACCGCCGCGGACAGGGCGGCCGCGGCGCGGCTCGTCACCGGCCTCAGGCAGGCCGACGGCGTCGCCGGCGCCCTCGCGGCGCCCATGAAGGCGGGGCAGACGGTGGGTGTGGTCTCCGTCGTGCCGACGACCTCGCCCCAGTCGGCCGCCACCTCCGAGCTGATCCACCGGCTGCGCGACACGGTGATCCCGCGGGCCGAGCGGGGCACGTCGATGAAGGTGTACGTGGGCGGGGTCACCGCGGCCAACGACGACTTCGCGTCGGTGCTGATGGCGAAACTGCCGGTGTTCGTGCTGGTGATCGCCGTACTCGGCTTCCTGCTGCTGACGGTCGCGTTCCGCAGCCTGCTCGTCCCGGCCGTCGGTGCGGTCCTCAACGTCGCGAGCATCGGGGTGGCCTTCGGCGCGATCACCGTCGTCTTCCAGTACGGCTTCGGCGCCGGGCTCCTCGGGCTCGGGGCGGGCGGACCGATCGAGTCGTTCGTGCCGATCCTGGTCGTCGGCATCATGTTCGGCCTGTCCATGGACTACCAGGTCTTCCTCGTCAGCCGGATGCGCGAGGAGTGGGCGCACACCGGCGACAGCGCTCGCGCGGTCCGGGTCGGGCAGGCCGAGACCGGCAGGGTGATCGCGGTCGCCGCCGCCATCATGGTCTGCGTCTTCGGCTCCTTCGTCTTCGGCGGCATGCGGGTCATCGCCGAGTTCGGGGTCAGCCTCGCGGTGGCGGTCGCCGTCGACGCCCTGCTGATCCGCATGGTCCTGGTGCCCGCCCTGATGCACCTGTGCGGACGGGCCAACTGGTGGCTGCCCCGCCGTCTGGACAGGGTCCTGCCCGACGTGTCCGTCGAGGGACCCGCGGACGAGCCGGCGCGCGTGCCGTGCCCGGCGCCCGAGCCGCGGCCCGCCGGAGTCTCCGGCCGGGGTGCCTAGAGTGAGGGGATGGACGTGAGCACGCAGGGGCGCCGATGGCTCGCCCGCCATGAGCGGGTCGGGGATGCGCTGCCCGCGGCGCCGCTGGTCCTGGTGGCCACCGCGGCGACCGCCGTCGGCGAGTCCTCCTGGCACGAGCCGCGCTGGCAGGCGGCGGCCTGGACGGCGGCGTCCTGCCTGCCGCTGGTCGTGCGCAGCAGACGGCCGCTGCTCGTCACTGTCGTGACGCTGGCGGGCGGCCTCACCCTGATGGCCTTCGTCCCGGCCCTCGCGTTCGCTCCGGCGGCCGGGCTCGTCGCCCTGTACACGCTCGCCGTGTGCGGCGGCCGGCGCACGGCGTGGACCGTCGGCGTGCTCGCCGCCGTGGCGCTCGCGGGCGTCCACGCGGCCTCGCACGCGGAATCGCCGGTAGGCGGGTCCGCCCTGCTGCGGTTCGACTCCGCGATCGCGGCCACGGCCCTGGGCCGCGCCGTCCGCAGCCGCCGCGACCACCTCGCGGCGGCGCGGGAACGCGCGGAGCGTGCCGAGAGCACGCGGGAGGAGGAGGCACGGCGCCGCGTGGCCGAGGAACGCGTGCGGATCGCACGCGACCTGCACGATGTCGTCGCCCACCACGTCACCCTGGTCAACGCGCAGGCGGGAGTCGCCCACCATCTGCTGCGCGCCGACCCGGACCGGGCGTTCGAGGCGCTGGCCCACATCAAGGACAACAGTCGCGCCGCACTCGACGAACTGCGCGCCACCGTAGGCCTGTTGCGCAGGCCCGACGACACGTCCGGCGCCCGTGCGCCCATCCCCCGCCTCGCCGATCTCGACCGCCTGGCCGACGGCTTCCGTGCGAGCGGGCTCGCGGTGGAGGTGACCCGCACCGGCACGCCCGCGGCGCAGGCGCCCGCCACCGAGCTGACCGCCTACCGCATCGTCCAGGAGGCCCTCACCAACTCCCACAAGCACGCGGCCGCCACCCGGGCCGCCGTGCTCCTGGACCACGGTCCCCGGTCGTTGCGCGTCACCGTGACGGACGACGGACGTCCCGGCGCCGCCCAGGGCGCGGGCACCGGCAACGGACTGATCGGCATGCGGGAGCGGGCCACGGCCGTCGGCGGAACCGTCACCGCGGGCCCCCTGCCCGAGGGCGGCTTCCGGGTGGTCGCCGATCTGCCGCTGCCGCTCTCCCCCGCGTCCGTCTGACCCACCCGTGAGGATGCCGCACGTGCCGATTCGCGTTCTGCTCGCCGACGACCAGGCCCTGCTCCGCGGGACCTTCCGCCTGCTCATCGACGCACAGCCCGACATGGAGGTCGTCGCGGAGGCCGCCGACGGGCGGGAGGCGGCGCGGCTGGCCCGGGCCGAGCGCGCCGACGTCGTGGTGATGGACATCCGGATGCCCGGGGTCGACGGCATCGAGGGTACCCGGCTGATCGGGCGGGACGAGGACCTGGCCGGGGTGAAGGTGCTCGTGCTGACCACCTTCGAGGAGGACGACCTCGTGGTGGAGGCGCTGCGGGCCGGGGCCGCCGGCTTCCTGGGCAAGGGCGTCGAGCCGGACCGCCTCCTCGACGCCATCCGCCTCGTCGCCGCCGGGGAGGCCCTGCTGTCCGCCGCGGCGACCAGGGGCCTCATCGCCCGCGTCCTCGCCCAGCCCTCCCCCGGCGATCTCGTGGACCCCCGGCGGCTGGCCGCGCTGACTCCCCGCGAGCGCGAGGTGATGGCCCTGGTCGCCGCCGGTCTGTCCAACGACCAGATCGCGGAACGCCTGTTCGTCACGCCGGTCACCGCGAAGACGCACGCCAACCGGGCGATGACCAAGCTGGGCGCCCGCGACCGCGCCCAGCTCGTCGTCATCGCCTACGAGACGGGCCTGGTCCGCGCCGGGGAGACACCCGGGTGACGGCCGGGCGTCAGGACGGCCTCCCGTGCGAGGCCGCGGCGGCGCCCGGCAGTCCCTCGCAGGGGAATTCCGCCGTCCCGGTCCCCGCGGCCGCGAGGTGCAAGGCGCCGTCCGGGCCGCCGAGACGCAGTCGCCAGGGGTGCGGGCTGTCCGTCGTCACCCGGATCAGGCCCCCGTCACGACGCACGTCGAAGCGGGCGGTCTCCCCCGGCCCGTCCGGCCGGGGGATCACGACCGTGCGCCGGGCGCCGTCGGCGAAGGCGTGCACCCGCAGTTCGACGTCCTCGGCCCAGGCGGAGACCGGACGCCGGTCGTCGGCGGCCAGCGCGATCACCGAGTCGGGGCGGGCCAGCAGCGGCAGCGTGTGGAAGTCGTGCCGCTCGCGCACCCAGGCCGGGCCGGTGACGCGGGCGCCGGTCAGGACGTTCGTCCACACGCCCTCGGGCACGTGGTACTCGACCGTCCCGTCGTCGGTGAAGACGGGGGCGACGAGAAGGTCGTCGCCGAGCATGTACTGACGGTCGAGCAGGGCGGCGGTGGGGTCGTCGGGGAACTCCAGCAGCATGGCGCGCATGACCGGGACGCCGGTGGCGTGCGCCTGCTGTGCGGCGCGCTGGAGGTAGGGGGCGAGGCGGTGTTTGAGCAGGGTGAACTCACGGGTGACGTCGACGGCTTCCTCGCCGTAGTCCCAGGGGACGCGGTACGACGAGCTGCCGTGCAGACGGCTGTGCGAGGAGAGCAGGCCGAACTGCGTCCAGCGCTTGAAGACGGTCGGGGTGGGGGTGCCCTCGAAGCCGCCGATGTCGTGGCTCCAGAAGCCGAAGCCGGACAGGCCGAGGGAGAGCCCGCCGCGCAAGGACTCGGCCATGGCGCCGAAGTGCGAGTCGCAGTCGCCGCCCCAGTGCACGGGGTACTGCTGGCCGCCCGCGGTGGCGGAGCGGGCGAAGAGCAGCGCCTCGCCCTCGCCGCGCTCCTCGCGCAGCAGCTCGAACACCGCTCGGTTGTAGAGGTGGGTGTAGTAGTTGTGCATCCGCTCCGGGTCGGAGCCGTCGTGCCAGACGACGTCGGTGGGGACGCGCTCGCCGAAGTCGGTCTTGAAGCAGTCGACGCCCTGGTCGAGCAGGACCCGCAGCTTGCCGGTGTACCAGGCGCGCGCGGCGGGGTCGGTGAAGTCGACCAGGGCCATGCCGGGCTGCCACATGTCCCACTGCCACACGCTGCCGTCCGGCCGGCGCACGAGGTGGCCCGCGCGCCGGCCCTCCTCGAACAGCGGCGACTTCTGGGCGATGTAGGGGTTGATCCAGACGGACACCTTGAGACCGCGTTCCTTGAGCCGGGCCACCATGCCCGCCGGGTCGGGGAAGGTGCCGGGGTCCCAGTCGAAGTCGCACCACTGGTGGCCGCGCATCCAGAAGCAGTCGAAGTGGAAGACGCTCAGCGGGATCCCGCGTTCGGCCATGCCGTCGACGAAGCCGTTCACGGTGGCCTCGTCGTAGTCGGTGGTGAACGACGTGGTCAGCCACAGGCCGAGCGCCCAGGCCGGCGGCAGAGCCGGGCGGCCGGTGAGCGCGGTGTAGCGCTCCAGGATCTTCTTGGGGCTCGGGCCGTGGACGAGGAAGTACTCCAGCGACTGGTCCTCCACGCTGAACTGGACCTCGCCGACCGCCTCCGAGCCGATCTCGTAGCTCACCCGTCCCGGATGGTTGACGAAGACGCCGTAGCCGCGGTTCGTCAGGTGGAAGGGGACGTTCTTGTAGGCCTGTTCGCTGCTCGTCCCGCCGTCGGCCTGCCAGACGTCCACGCTCTGGCCGTTCTTGACGAAGGGGGTGAACCGCTCGCCCAGGCCGTACACCGCCTCGCCGACGCCCAGGGAAAGCCGGCCGACCATGTGGTGGCGGCCGTCGGCGTCGGTGACGAACCCGGAGCCCCGCTCACCCGAGGAGGTCAGCACCCTGCCGTCCGCGACGAAGTCCAGCCGCCACGGCTGCGAGGAGTCGACGCGCAGGGTCAGTTCACCGGAGGTCAGCTCCAGCAGCGGCCCGTCGCGGCGTACCTTGCCGACGCCCTCGTCGGCGAAGCGGGACCCGGACAGCGCGAACTCCGGTCCCCGGCGCACGGAGCCGGCGTGGTGGGTGGCGCGCACCCCGATGACGCCCTCGGCCGGAGACCAGCACTCCACGGTCAGCAGCGGGCTGTTGAGCGTGCCCCCACGGCCGGTGACGCGCCTGACCGGCGCGTACAGGGTCAGGCGGTCCGTGCCCACGTGCGCGTCCGCCACCTCGGCGGCGAAGCCCGGCGTGCGGCCCGGGCGCATCAGCCAGCGGCCGTCCGTGAACTTCATCGGGCGGGCTCCCCCGTTCGCACACGGCGTGCGGCGAGCGGACCCCGGCGCCTCAGGCTCGTGGCTGGGCGGGTGCGGGCCGGCGTCGTGCGGTGGGCGGCGAGCCGTGCACGCGGACCGGCGGCGGACGGGGACGGAAGGGCCACGAGGCTCACCCCTAACCAGGAGGATGCGACATTGTTGAAGCGCTTCGACGCTCCCACCGGTCGAGCAGGCCTGTCAATGACCAGGCCGGAGCGAACTTCCACCTGTGTCGCCCTCTTGTCTCTCCAGAGAGCTGTCATTAGCGTGGAGCGACCAGGTGAAGCGCTTCGACAAGGCGGAGAGAACCACCGCCCGGGCCCGCCACCGGCAGCCGGACGCCGCCCCGGGTGCGTCGGCGGGAACGCCGGGCCCTCGCCCGGCAACCGCACGCGACACCACCGCACGAGACGAAGGAATCGACCGCGTGTCAGACGAGTCGCAGACGGCCGCCGCCGTTCGCCCCGCCACGTTCGCCAACCCGGTGATCCCCGGATTCCACCCCGACCCCAGCGTGTGCCGCGTGGGCGACGACTACTACGTCGTCTGCTCCAGCTTCGAGTACTTCCCCGGCATCCCCGTGTTCCACAGCCGCGACCTGATCCACTGGACGCAGATCGGCAACGCCCTCGACCGGCCGGGCCAACTGCGGCTGACCGCCGAGGCGCGGTCCTCCGGCGGCATCTACGCCCCCACGCTGCGCCACCACGACGGCCGCTTCTGGCTGATCGTCACCCAGGTGTCCGGCGGCGGCAACATGCTGTTCACCGCCTCCGACCCGGCCGGGCCCTGGTCCGACCCGGTCCGGCTGCCCGGCGTCCACGGCATCGACCCGGACCTCGCGTGGGACGAGGACGGCGTCTGCTGGTGCACCGTCGCCGGGGTGTCCCAGGTGCGCATCGACCCGTACACCGGCGAGACGCTCGGCACGCCGCGCCGGCTCTGGTCGGGCGCGCCCGACGCCAAGGCCCCGGAGGCGCCGCACCTGTACCGGATCGGCGACTACTGGTACCTGCTCATCGCCGAGGGCGGCACCGAGCGCTGCCACGGTGTGTCGATCGCCCGCGGGCGCACGCCGGGCGGCCCGTTCGAACCGTGTCCGGCCAACCCGATCCTCACGCACCGCGGCACCGACCACCCCGTCCAGAACACCGGTCACGCGGACCTGGTCCAGGGGCCCGACGGCTCCTGGTGGATGGTGGTGCTCGGCGTCCGGCCGCGCGGCGGGACACCGGGCTGGCACGTGCTGGGCCGCGAGACCTTCCTCGCACCAGTCACCTGGGCGGACGACTGGCCGGTCGTCGCCGCGGTGACGTCCGAACTGCCCGCACCGCCCTGGCCGTTGGCGCCCGGGCCCGTCGAACCGGTCCGGGACGACTTCGACCGGAGCGAACTGCGGCCGCAGTGGATCTCGCTGCGCGACCGCCCGGCCGGGCACTGCACCACCGAGGAGCGGCCGGGCTGGCTCACCCTGCGTGCCCGGGGCGCCTCCCTGGACGACCCGGACGTCGTGTTCGTCGGCCGCCGCCAGCAGCATCTCGCCTGCCTGGCGCGCACCCGCGTCGACCCGGCCCAGGGGCGCGGCGGCCTCGCGGTCCGTCTGGACGAGCGCCACCACTACGAGATCGAGGCCCGGGACGGGGAGGTGCGTGTGCTCAGCCGCGTGGGACCGCTGCGCACCGCCGCGGCCTCCCGGTCCGTGCCCGCCGGGCCGGTGACCCTGGCCGTTCGCGTCACCGGCGCACCGCAGGAGGACTCCCGCAGCGGGCCCGACGTCCTCACGCTGGGCGTCGAGGATCCGCAGGGCACGTTCACCGCGCTAGCCGTCCTGGACGGCCGCTACCTGTCGACCGAGGTGGCCGGCGGCTTCACCGGCCGGGTCATCGGCCTGTACGCCGCGTCCGGCGACGTCCACTTCGACTGGTTCGACTACGAGCCGCTCCCCGCCTGAACCGAGCGCGGCGCACGGCCGCCGCGGCGCCGGCGGACACCGCGGCCGGCGGACACCGTTGCCGTCGCACCCGCGGGCCGAAGAAGGGCGTCACCGACCGGGGTTCACCCCGCGGACACCGTCCGGCAACCCCCCTCGGGCCCACTGGATCAGACCACGCGGTCACATCTTGATCTCCCTCGACGCAGCCGGCGACAGGAGGGGGTTACCGGCGGTACGTTCCCGCTGGCCCTCCCCCACTTCACAGGAGCTCCCCTTCATGCGCCGTCTTCTCACCTGTCTCGCGGCGACGGCCGCGGCCTGCACCGGATTCCTCGCGACCGCGTCCCCCGCCGCCGCGGCGGACCCGGCCGCAGGAACCTTCAGCACCCTCACCTACAACGTCGCGGGCCTGCCCGAGATCATCTCCAGCGCCTCGACGCCCCGCGACACCAGCACGACGGCCATCGGCCGGCGCATCGCCCCCTACGACATCGTGCACGTCGAAGAGGACTTCAACTACCACTCCTACCTCTACGCCGGTGACACCGCGCACCCCTACCGCACCCCCACCAGCGGCGGCGCGGGCATCGGCAGCGGACTCAACACCCTGTCCAAACTCCCCTACGACGCCGACGACTTCGAGCGCGTCCGCTGGAACTCCTGCCAGATCGACTCCGGCGACTGCCTCACCCCCAAGGGGTTCACCTTCCTGCGCCACCGCCTCGCCGAAGGCGTCTACGTCGACTTCTACAACCTGCACACCAACGCCGGCACCAACCCCGGCGACCTCGCCTCGCGCGCCGACAACCTCGATCAGCTCACCGCCTTCATCTCGACCCACTCCGCGGGCAACGCCGTCGTCGTCATGGGCGACACCAACACCCGCTACACCCGCAGCGGCGACACCATCGCCGAGTTCGCCGCCGCCAACCGCCTCACCGACGCCTGGGTCCAGCTCGTCCGCGGCGGCACCCCGCCCGCGAAGGGCTCCGACGCCCTCGTCTGCGACCAGAGCGGACCCACCGTCCCCGACACCTGCGAGGTCGTGGACAAGATCCTCTACCGCGGCAGCGCGGCGCTCTCCCTGCGGGCCACCGCCTACGCCAACGAGCACGCCAAGTTCCTCACCGACACCGGGCTCATGCTCTCCGACCACGACCCGGTCAGCGCCGGCTTCACCTGGACCAGCAACCCCGCCTACCGGCTCAGCGACCAGTTCGGCGGCCCCCACGGCGACTACTTCACCGACATCGACGCCGTACCCGCGGGCGCGGCCCCGGTGAGCCTGTCGCTGCGCAGCGGGTCCCGCGTCGACGGCGTCGGCGTGACGCTCGGCAACGGCCGGGTCCTCAGCCACGGCGGCACCGGCGGGACGGTGTCCACGCTGGCGCTCGGCAGCGGGGAGTACGTCACCACCGCCCAGCTCTGCCAGGGCCAGAAGAGCGGCCAGACCCGGATCTTCTACGCGAAGTTCACCACGAACCTCGGGCGGAGCCTGGCCGGCGGCACCGCCACCTCCGACTGCGTGACCCGCACCGCGCCCGCGGGCCGGCAGCTCGCCGGATTCCACGGCCGCGCCGCCGACGAACTGGACAAGGTGGGCTTCATCTACACCGAGCGCTGACCCCGGAGATCCCCCACCGGATCGCGCGGCGACGGCCCGAGGACCGTCGCCGCGTCGGAGCCCTCGTGCTCCGGGCTGGAAAGCTCCGGAATCGGGCGTTTCCCGGTCAGACGTTGACGCCGAAGTCCGCGGCGATGCCCGCGAGGCCGGAGGCGTAGCCCTGGCCGACGGCGCGGAACTTCCACTCGCCGCCGTTGCGGTAGAGCTCGCCGAACACCATGGCCGTCTCCGTCGAGGCGTCCTCGGACAGGTCGTAGCGGGCGATCTCGGCTCCGCCGGCCTGGTTGACGACCCGGATGAAGGCGTTGCGGACCTGGCCGAAGCTCTGGCCCCGGCTCTCGGCGTCGTGGATGGACACCGGGAAGACGATCCGGTCGACCTCGGCGGGTACGGCCGCGAGGTTCACCTTGACCGACTCGTCGTCGCCCTCGCCCTCGCCGGTCAGGTTGTCGCCGGTGTGCTCGACCGAACCGTCGGGGCTGGTCAGGTTGTTGTAGAAGACGAAGTGCCGGTCGGACAGGACCTTGCCGGACGCGTCCAGCAGCAGGGCGGAGGCGTCGAGGTCGTAGTCGGTGCCCGTCGTGGTGCGCACGTCCCACCCGAGGCCGACGAGGACCGCCGTCAGGCCCGGCGCCTCCTTGTTGAGCGAGACGTTGCCGCCCTTGGAAAGGGAAACTCCCACGGTGAACTCCTTCGTCGATGCGACAGGTCCGGACCGTCACGGCCGGCACCTGAAATCTACATCACTGTAGAAATCGATGAACGGCCGTCCGGGGCAGGCCGGTTGTCCCGTCCGGACCACCGCCCGCCGTGCACCCGGCCCAGCGCACGACGAACCCCGCCGGCCGACGGTCGACACGTCGGCGGCGGGGCGGTCGTGCGGTGCGCGGAACTCCTCGGAGCGGGCGCCGCGCGGGGGAGCGCGTGGCGCCGCGGTCCGTCACTGGGTGGTGAGCATTCCTTCCCGCAGGCGGGTCAGCATGCGGGTGATCAGACGGGAGACGTGCATCTGGGAGACGCCCAGACGCTCGCCGATCTCCTTCTGGGTCAGCTCCTCCACGAAACGCCAGTGGATGATCTGGCGGTCCCGGTCGTCGAGTTCGGCGATCATGGGCGCGAGGGCGTGGAAGTCCTCGACCAGGCCGAGAGCGGCGTCCTCGTTGCCGATGAAGTCCGCGAGCGCGGCCTCGCCGTCCTCGTTGCCGCTGATCGCGGCGTCCAGCGAGGCGGACCGGTAGCCGTTGGAGGCGAGCTGCGCGTCGACGACCTCCTCCTCGGGAAGGCTCATCAGCTCGGAGAGCTCCCGGGTGGTGGGCGTCCGGCCCAGGCGGCTGCGCAGTTCCTCGTTGGCGCGGGCCAGCTGGACGCGGGCCTCCTGAAGGCGTCGCGGCACGTGCACGGCCCAGGAGGTGTCGCGGAAGAAGCGCTTGATCTCGCCCACGATGTACGGCACCGCGAAGGAGGTGAACTCGACCTCGCGGGTGAGCTCGAACCGGTCGATCGCCTTGATCAGCCCGATCATGCCGACCTGGACGATGTCCTCCATCTCCTCCGGTCCACGGCTGCGGAAACGGCCGGCCGCGTAGCGGACGAGGGACATGTTCATCTCGATCAGCGTGTTACGGGCGTACTGGTACTCGGGGGTCCCCTCCTCCAGCACCGTGAGCTGGTCGAAGAACACCTTCGACAACTCCCGCGCGTCCTTCGGCGCCACCTTGGACGGGTCCGCGATCTCCGGAACCTCCACGGTCCGCACGGCAGCCGCCGCGGTCGTCGTCAACATGATGTGCCCCTCCCTGTCGCTCAGCTCGTTCTCGCCGGTCCCTGCTCCGGCAAGGACGCGCGTACCCCGGGTCCCGGCGGGCATGCCTGCTTCTTGCCCACCTTTTTTCGGGACCGGGGCCAGCGGTCGCCGGTCCCGTCCTTGCGTCCTTCCGCCGTTCCGCTCCCCGGCCCGCCGGTGCCACGGTCCTCCGGCGTTCCGGTCAGTCGTCGGTGTCTCCCTCGCTGCGGACGATCTCCTTCACCTTGGCCACGGCGAAGCCCCAGCCCTGCTCCACGGTCGGCTTGGCCGGAACGGCGATCTCGTCGGGGTTGGTGAGGACGTCCAGCAGCACGGGGCCGGGGGCCTCGAAGGCGCGGCGCACGGCGCTCTCCAGGTCGGCCGGGTCGGTGACGCGGATGCCCGTGATGCCCATGGCCTCGGCGACGGCCGCGAAGTCCGGGTTGTCCAGCACGGTGCCGAACTCGGGGAGGCCCGCCTGCTCCTGCTCCAGCTTCACCATGCCGAGCCGCCGGTTGTCGAAGACGACGAGCTTGACGGGCAGGCGGTGCGTCTTGAGCGTCATGAGGTCGCCGAGGAGCATGCTGAGCCCGCCGTCGCCGCAGAACGCCACCACCTGGCGGTCGCGGTCCAGGCACTGGGCGCCCAGGGCCTGGGGCATCGCGTTGGCCATGGAGCCGAGGTTGTAGGAGCCGATCAGCCGCCGCTCACCGCGCATCTCGACGAAGCGGGAGAGCCACACCGTGGCCATGCCGGTGTCGGAGGTGAAGACGGCGTCGTCGGCGGCGATCCGGTCCACGAGCGCGGCCAGCGCCTCCGGGCGGATGTCGTGGGCGCGGTTGTCCAGAGCCGAGCGGACGCGGCCCACCAGGCCCTTGTCGTGCGACGGGTCGGCCAGCCGGGCCTGTCCGGCGCGCCACTTGTCGAAGCGTTCGCGGGCCTTCTCCAGGTGCGAGCGGTCGCGCGCGCCCTCGGTCCCGGCGGGCGGGGCGTCGAGCCGGGCCAGGAGGTCGCGCACGGTGGCGCCGGTGTCGCCGACGAGCCCGACCTCGACAGGCACCCGGCGTCCGATGTGGGCGGCCTCGGTGTCCACCTGGATGACGGTCCGGCCCTCGGGATACCAGTCCCGGTAGGGGAAGTCGGTGCCGAGCATCAGGAGCGTGTCCGCGTCCTGGAGGGCCGACGCGGCCGCCGGGTTGCCGATCAGGCCCGTCTGTCCGACCTGGAAGGGGTTGGCGTCTCCCTCGAATCCGGCCTTGGCCTTCAGGGTCAGCACCATCGGTGCGGCGAGCCGGTCCGCGAGGGCCAGCACGTCCGCGCGTGCGCCGCGCGCGCCCTGTCCGACGAGCAGCGTGACGCGTTCGGCGCGGTCGAGGAGTTCCGCGGCCCGGTCCACGGCGGTCTCGTCGGGGCGGCTCAGGGGCGGGTTCAGGGAGAACCGCGTCGGACGGTCGGCGGTCAGCTCCCGCTCCCCCAGGTCGCCGGGGACGGTCAGGACCGCGACCCCCTTGCGGCCCAGGGCGTTGCGCACCGCCGTCTCCAGCATCTGCGGCAGCTGGTCGGGCGAGGTGACGGTGGCGCGGAAGACGGCCACGTCGCTGAAGAGGGCGTCGTTGTCGACCTCCTGGAAGTAGTCGCTGCCCAGTTCCGCGAGCGGCACCTGACCGGCGATCGCCAGCACCGGGGTACGGCTCTTCGCCGCGTCGTACAGCCCGTTGAGGAGGTGGACGGAGCCGGGGCCGACGGTGCCCATGCAGACGCCGAGCGTGTCGCCGAGCTGCGACTGGGCGCTCGCGGCGAACGCCGCGGCCTCCTCGTGCCGGCAGCCCACCCACTCCAGGCCCTCGGTGGTGCGGATGGCGTCGGTCACGGGGTTGAGCGCGTCTCCCACGACGCCGAAGACCTGGCGCACGCCGAGTTCGCTCAGTGCGTCCACGATGACACGGGCAACGGTACGGGCCACTTGGCACTCCAGTTCAGACGGTGAATCGGTCAGGGTCGGCGGCCTTCCAGTCGGCCGCCCAGGACAGCGGGGGCTCCGCGAGCAGCTGCCCCGGCTCCAGCCACTCGTACAGCTCCGCGTAGGAACGCTCGGTGTAGGGGTCGATGCGCCGCCGCAGCATGTGGGGGCGCAGCTGCGCGGGATCGGTGACGCCCATGGACGCCATGATCTGCAGGGCGCTGGCCACGGTGGCCTCCTGGAAGCGCTGGACGCGGGGCGTCTTGTCGCGGACGTCGAGGGCGCGGGCGCGGCGGGGGTCCTGGGTCGTGACGCCGGTGGGGCAGGTGTTGGTGTGGCAGCGCTGGGCCTGGATGCAGCCGACGGCGAACATCATGGCCCGTGCGGCGTTGCCGTAGTCGGCGCCCTGGACCATGCGTTTGACGAGATCGGTGCCGGTGGCGATCTTGCCGCTCGCGCCGACCTTGACGACGTCCCGCAGGCCGGTGCCGACCAGGGCGTTGTGCACCGTGAGGAGTCCCTCGGTGAGCGGGGCGCCGACGTGGTCGGCGAACTCCAGCGGCGCCGCGCCGGTACCGCCCTCGGCGCCGTCCACGATGACGAAGTCGGGCGTGACGCCCTCCTCCAGCATGGCCTTGCACACGGCGAGGAACTGCCGGCGCGACCCCACGCAGAGCTTGAACCCGGTCGGTTTGCCGTCGGCCAGTTCCCGCATGCGGGCGATGAAGCGCACGAGTTCGCGCGGGGTGGAGAAGACCCGGTGATACGGCGGCGAGACGACCGTCTGCCCCTGGGGGACGTCCCGGACCTCGGCGATCTCGGCGTTGACCTTGGCTCCGGGCAGGACCCCTCCGATGCCCGGCTTGGCGCCTTGCGACAGTTTCAGGGACACGCACTTGACGTGGTCGTGCGCGGCCTTGTCGGCGAACTCGGACGGGTCGAAGTCGCCGTCGCGGGTCCGGCAGCCGAAGTAGCCGGTGCCGATCTCCCAGACGATGTCGCCGCCGGGCCGCAGGTGGTACTCGGACAGTCCGCCCTCTCCGGTGTCGTGGGCGAAGCCTCCGGCCGCGGCCCCGCCGTTGAGGGCGAGGATCGCGTTGGCCGACAGCGATCCGAAGCTCATGGCCGACACGTTGAGCAGCGCCATGTCGTAGGGGCGGGTGCAGTCGGGGCCGCCGATGTGCACGCGCGGGGGTGTCTTCGGGGCCTCGCGGGGAGCCATCGACGGCACGAGGAACTCGTAGCCGGGCAGGTACACGTCGCGTTCGGTGCCGTACGGCTCCTCGGCGGCGGTGCCCTTCGCCCGCTCGTAGACGATGCTGCGCACGTCCCGGTCGAAGGGGCGCCCGTCGTAGTTCCGCTCGATGAAGTACTGCTGGAGCTCGGGCCTGATCCGCTCCATGAGGTAGCGGGCGTGTCCGAGGACGGGATAGTTGCGCAGCACCGAGTGGCGGCGCTGCACCAGGTCCCAGGCGCCCAGGAGCCCCAGCGACAGCAGCGGGACGGCGGCGAGGAGCCAGAAGAGCGAGAGCCAGGCCGAGGCCGCCACCGCCGCGAGGGCGGCGAGCAGGGTCACAAGAACGATTCCGACGCGTGTCACCTTTCGCACCTTGCCCGCCAGGCGTTTCCCATGCATGTCGCCGCCGCCCGAACGGCTCATGAAATGGTCAAGGAACGAGCGTGCCGCGGCACCGGAAACCGGCAGGTGGCGCGCGGTGGCCGGCGTCCCCTGCTCCGGAGGACGCCGGCGCCCGTCGCGTCAGGCGGCGGCCGCGGGGCCGGGGTTCTCGGCCTCGTCGAGCAGCAGCACGAGCGTCGCGCGGTCCCGAGCGACCCGTGAGCGGATCGTGCCGACCGGGCAGCCGCTCGCCTCGGCGGCCGCCTCATAGGGCAGCCCCCGCAGCTGGGTCAGGACGAACGCCTCCCGCCGCTCGGCGGGCAGCGCGTCCAGCAGGTCGAGCAGGGCGACGCCGTCGTCGAATCCGGGCAGGCCGCCGGGCTGGGCGCGGTCGGCGCAGGCCGTCCAGTCGTCCACGTCGGCCGGACGCGGCCGGGCGGCGGCGTGCCGCAGGCTGTCGACGACGGTGCGGCGCGCGATCGACAGCAGCCAGGTACGGGCCGACGAACGCCCCTCGAACCGGTGCAGGCTGCCCAGCGCCCTCAGGAAGGTGTCCTGGGCGAGGTCGTCGGCCAGTTGACGGTCGGCGCACAGATGGGTGACGTAGCGGACGACGTCCGGACGCAGGGCGCGCACGAAGCGTTCGACTGCGTCGGGATCGCCGGTGCGGGCGGCGAGGGCCCAGAGGGTCGCCGGGTCGCCGGGCGGATCCGTCGCGGCGGTCCGGTCCGCCGTCACGCGGGCGGCGTCGCGCTGCTCCGACGGCAGGGCGAGGACAGGAGTGATCACCTGAGGTCCTTCTCGGGGGGGGTCCGGGACCGAGACCGCGCGGCGCGCCACGCACGCGAGCGGGCATCCGGAGCACCGGGCACGTCACGCCGTCGCACCGGGCGCGCCGAAGAGGCCGGGAAGGCCGGGCGCGCGGTGGTGGAGGCGGCGCGCATGGTGCACGCGGTGCGGATGCTGCGCGCACGCGAGGGGACGCGTCGCTGCGGAGGTTCCGGAACGGGAGGAGTGGGACGGGCGTGCGCCGGGCACGCCCGCGCCCGAGGGGGCCGCGCTGCCGGCGATGCGGCGACGTGACGGCCTCGGGAAGCCGGCTGTCTCAGAGGACAGCGGTCGCGGCCGGAGGCCCCCGGGAGATGATCGTGTGTGTGAGCGTCAGCCGCGGGAGCGGCTCGGCCCGTTCGCGCGTCGGGCGCAGCGCGGGCCTGCGTGCCGGAACGGGCAAGGCCGCCAGGGGCAGCCGCAGCGGTGCGGCCAGCCGGGCGGCGACGGCCCGCAGGAGGCGGAACGCGGCCCGCTCGCCGTACGCCAGCCACAGACCGGTCAGCAGGGCGGCCACGGTGTGGGCGGCTAGCATGCCCAGCGACGACATGTGCTCACCGTGGGCCATGTGGCCGAGATGCCCCACGTACGCGGAGTGCGCCGCCTCCCCCGCGTTCCCCGTGTCCGCCATGTCCATCGGGTCGACGGGCATGGCGTCCATGGACATGCCGTCCATGGACGGCATGCCGCTCATGCCGCTCATGCCGTGCGCCGCGAGGCCCGGGGCGGGGCGCGATGCCGTCGGCAGGCCCCAGGAGAAGGCCGAGTGCAGCGCCCCCTGGGCGAGGACCACGACGGACACCACCGTCGCGGGCCCGCGTTCACGGTCGGCCAGGGCCCAGCCGACGGCGCTCGTGGCGGCGAAGCCCGCGGACACCGTCCACCACGGGACGGGAGATCCCGACATCAGGGTGTGGCCCAGGGCGGCGAGCAGCACGCAGACGGCGGCGAACACCGCGGCCCGCACCGTGCGCGCACCCCACCCAGCAGTCATGACCGCCTCATCCTCGCATCCGGCCACCGTCCTCACGGGTGGTACGCACGAGACCCGGTCCCGACACTCACGCCGAGGCGAGTGATACAGGCCACAGGTCCGATCATGGCGGAGCCGACGCCCGGATCCCGCCGACCGGACTATTGCGACCGGGTTCCCGCAGAGCGGCCGCGGACGACGGCGAAGGCAGCCGCGGCCAGCCCCAGGACCCCCGCCACCAGCCCGGCGACGCCGAAGCCGCGGGCGGTCGAGTCGTCGGCCGACGCAGAGGCCGACGCGGTGACCGAGGAGCCGCCGGAGCTCTTCACGTTCCCCGAAGCGGCCCCGGCGGCCTTCGCCGTCAGCTTGAGGACCGGGGCCGGGTTCTCCGGCTCCCCGCCGCCGGACTCGGCCTCCTCGATCCAGCGGACGGTCTTGCCGTCGGAGTAGGTCTGGAGGGTCTTGAAGGCGAGTTCGCCTGTGTCGTCGGGCAGTTGGCCGAAGGCCACATCGAAGTCCTCGAACTGCCCGGCGCCGATCTTCCCGCCGGTCCAGGTGATCTCGGAGACGGCGTCGGTGACGGAGCCGTCGTCGGTCTTGACCGGCGTCTTCAGCTTCGTGGTCGTGACCTTGGCGGTCCAGCCGTCCCGCGGCGAGACGAGCACGCCGAGCACGGGGTGGTCGGTCGGGAGGAAGACCTGCACCTTCGTGGTGGCGGCCGTGTTCTCCTCGTTCGGGACGCGGAACGTCAGCACGCCGTCCGTGGCTCCCCCGGCGTAGGCCTCGGGGTGCACGGTGACATGGGCGAAGGCGGCGCCCGCGGTGGTGAGGACCGTGGCGGAGGCGAGGACGAGGACGGCTCCGGCGCGGCGCAGTGCGGTGGTGGCGGTGGCAGCAGTGGTGGTGCGAGTCGTGGGCATGACTGAGTGGGTCTCCGTACTGACGGGAACTGAAGGGGACAAGGCACGACGGACGCGGGACGCGGGGCGAACGGGGACGCCCGGTGTCAGATCGCGTACGACGCCCCCGTCGGCGGTCCCCGTCGCTGTACGGCGTGCCGCAGCCGCGCCGGGCGCGGCGGCCGGGCCCGGCCGGCCGCGGGACGCACGCGACCCGGCGTCCTCGCCCCGCCGCGGAACCCCAGCACCAGGCGCCACCAGGCACCGAGCCCCGGCACCAGGGCGACCGCCCACCGCAGCAGCGACCACAACGCGGCCTCGCCGCGCTTCAGCCACCAGGTCAGCGCAAGGGCGGCGACGACGTGGGCGGCGGTCCCGTGGGGCGTCCCCGCGTGCGGGGCCAGTACGTGCGGGGACAGGGCGTGCGGGGACAGGGCGTGCGGCGACAGGGCGTGCAGGGCCGGTGCGTGCGAGGTCAGGGCGGGGGAGGCCGGTGCGTGAAGGGTGAGGGGGTGCGCGGCGGAGGGGGGCGTCCGCATGCCGTGCGCGACCATGCCGGAGTGCGGCCCGGCGGTGTGGAACGCCAGGTGCAGCGCGCCCTGAGTTGCCAGCATGGCCGCGCCGATGCCGGCGAGGGACCGCTCGCGGCCGCCCAGCAGGCACGCGCTCGCGAAGACCGGCACCACCGCGGCGGTCTGCACCCACGCCGTCGGTGCCGCACCGGTGGCCAGCGCGTGGCCTCCCGCCGCGAGCAGCACGCAGAGAACGGCGAACACCGCCGCCCGAAGGCTCCGCACGCCCATGGACGCACTCATGTCCGCCGATGGTGTCATGCCCGGGGAAGACCTCTTCACGCGCCTGCGCACGATCATCTCCGGCCTCGTTCCCCCTGGTCGCGCCCGTCCCCCTGCGCCCGTGTCCCTGCGTACGGGTCTTACGGGTCCTTACGGGTCGGACGCGCCAGCCGTTCAGCCCGCGTGCCCCGCGGGCTGACGGGAGCCGGGGGTCCCGGAACCCGGCCCGTGGCCGGAGGAGTGCACCGATCGCCGACTGGTTGCACGGCATCCGCTCCGTCCCTCTGCGGCATCCGCGGCATCGGCGTACGGCGTCGCCGTGGTGACGGTACGTCGACAGCGGAATGCGGCGCTTCCACTGCGCAGGGCGCCGCCGCCGTCGGCACGTTCCTCCTGGGCCTGTCCCCGCTGCCGTTCCTCTACAACGCGTGGCGGACCGCCATGCCAAGTACGGAAAGGAGCATCCGTTCGCAGGCCCCGGCCTTCGACCCGCACCACCCCTGGACCGCCGAGGCCGAACACCGGGAGAACGCCGGCCGACGCGACGCGGTGGACGCCGAGGGTCACAAGGACGGGCCCCGGCCATCCGCGCGCACGCGTAAGACCCCCGGGCGGCACCGGAGTTCGGGCGTCCGCCGGGGGACGGGTGGACGTGGTCCGGTGTCGGCGGAGACGTCGGGCGCGGGCGACCTCGTGCGCTGCCGGTCCGGGATTCTCGGGCCGGCAGCGCGATCGCGTCGAGGGTGGGGACGGCCGGCCCGGTCAGCCGGATCCGGGCTGGTTGCGGGCCTCGCCGGCCACCTGCCTGCCGGACTCGCGCGCCTGGTCGGTCACCTGCCCGGCCTGCTCACGGGCCTCGTCCTGCGTGACGCGGGCGGCTTCCGCGGCGCTGTCCTTGACCTCCTGGGCGGCGCCCTGCGCGGCTTCCACCGTGCCCTCCTTGAGGTGCTGCGCCGATTCGAGCGCGGCCTCCTTGACCGGTTCCAGCACCTCGCCGCCGCGGGCCATCAGGTCCGCCGCCTTCTGCTGCTCCGTCTCCGAGGTGGGCAGCAGCGAGGAGGCCAGCAGTCCGGTGCCGAACGCGATCAGTCCGGCGGCCAGCGGGTTGCCCTGGGTCCGGCGTATCGCCTCGTCGGGCGCCTGACGCATCGCCTCGCCCGCCTGACCGGCCGCCTCGCGCGCCGCGCCGGCCGCCTGCTGGGTGCCGTCCTGGAGCGAACCGGCCGCCGACTGGGCGCCGTCGGCGACGCCATGGGCGGTGTACGACGCCGTTCCCATGACCCGCTCACGCATGCCGGAGACGGCGCCGCGCATGATCCTCGTACGCCGGCGGACCACCCTTCGGGGACTGGCCCTGTCCGCGAGCCGGTCCACGTCGGCGGACAGCCGGCCCCGAGTGGCGTCGATCTCGGCCCTCATCCGGTCGGGTGACGTGCCCATTGCGCATTCTCCTTCATGGTCTCGACTGTGCGTTCCGGCTTGGGTGCCACCGTGCGCATGCGCGTCCTGCCCCGTTGGTACAGGACGGCTCCGATCACGCCCCAGACGGCGGCGACGATCAGGGCGGCCCAGCCTCCGTCGATCACGTTGGCCAGGCCGAGCACGGCGGCCAGCGACAGGAACAGCAGCACCATGTAGCCGGCGAACCCGGCGCCGCCGTACATGCCCGCGGCCTTGCCGGCCTTGGTCGCCTCCTGGGTGATCTCGGCCTTGGCCAGTTCGACCTCCTGGCGGAACAGGGTCTGGACGTCCGACGTCACGACGGACAGCAACTCGCCCACCGTGCGGTCGTCGGCGGACACGGCCGCCGGGCGGGAGGGAAGGGAGGACATCTCTCACACCCCCGGAACCGGACGACCGGGCGCGGCGCCCGTCGCGGAGGCGGTCGGGAGTGCGGCCGGCCTCGGCTCGTTCAATGCCGCCCGTTCGGATGCGGCGACGGCTCCCTGCCTCTGCGCCCCGAAGGCCCCGTCGCCCGGTGAAGCGCCGGACGGGGTGTCGGCCTTGGACGCCGCCTTCATCACGCGCCCCACGACCAGCCCGGCCAGCAGCGCGCCGCCCAGGAACGCCGCGGGGCGGCGGCGGGCGAAGCCCTGCACATCGGAGAGGACGCCTTCGACGCCCTGCTTCTCCAGATAGTCGGCCGCCCGGTGCCCGCCGTCCGCCGCCTGGGCGGCGAGGCTTCGGGCGGGAGAATCGCCCTGGGCGTTCTCGGCCAGGCCCGCCAGGTCGTCCGCCCAGCCGTGCAGCGTTCCGGCCGCCCGCCGGGTCTGTCCCTCGGCCTCGTCCATCGCGCGGTGACGCAGATCGGCGGCCACGGCCCCGGCCTGTTGCCGCGCCTCCCCCGCCACGGCCTTCGCCTGGTCCACGGCGGTACCCGCGACCTGGCCCGCGGCCTGCTGGGCCTGCCCGGCCGTGGCCGACGCCTCGGCCCGCGCCGTCTCACCGGTCTGCTGCAATCTGGTCGTGTCGCCCTGCACTGCCTCACTCATCAGCCACGCCTCCTCGCACATCCATACGGCTTTTCTGCTGATATGTACACGAGTGACTGATTTAGCCCTGTCTACACCCTCTATGGAACGGCAATTGTCGAAAGGCGGGCGGGCGCGTCCCGCCCCACCAGAAGCCCGCAACGCACCCCGTCGACCGGAATGACCGTCAACGGCCCGGCAGCGGGCGCGCGTCGGCCGGGGACGAGAGCCCGTCACAGGTCGTCGCGGTCACAGGTCGCGCGGTGACGTGCGGGCATGCCCGAGCGGGCACGGCACCGGACATTTTCCCGGTGTGACCGGCCGTCATCGGGGATACCTGCAGATCATGAGCGTGACGAGGACATTGCGGGAGACGGACCGGCGGCTGACCGGGCGGACCGCCTCCCGTGTTCCGGCCGGCTTCGGGAAGGTGCTGTCGGCCGTCGAGGAATGCGCGGAGAGTTCGAAGCTGTGGTGCTGCGCCGCCGTCGTGATGGCGGCGTGCAGCGGGCGGCGGGGGCGGCGGGCCGCCGCGGCGGGGCTGACGGCGCTCGCCGTCGCGCAGCTCGCCGCCAACGGTGTGTGCAAGCAGCTAGCCGACCGGCCTCGGCCGCCGAAGGAGCTGATCCCGCACGACGAGGTGGAGGACCGTCCCGACTCGTCGTCCTTCCCCTCCGGGCACACGGCCGCCGCCGTCGCCTTCACGGCGGCCGTCGCCCCCTCCCTGCCGGCGGCCGGCGCGTTGTGCGCGGTCCCGGCGGCGCTGGTCGCCGTCGAGCGGGTGCAGAGCGGCGCCCACTATCCGAGCGACGTCGTCGCGGGCGCCGTGATCGGGCTGGGCAGCGCCTGGCTGACGCGCAACGCGCCGCGGCTGGCGGTCACCCTCTGGGCCTCGTAGCCGGGCAGGCCCCGGGGTGCGTCAGGTCAGGGTGCGAGCCGCGGGAGTGCCGCTGCCGGGTGTCTCGGCGAGGGCGATGCGCGCCGTGATGCGCTTGCCGACCGCTTCCTGCTCGACGAAGAGGTCCTCGGTGACGGCCTTGACGATCTCCAGGCCGTGCTGGCCGATGCGTCCGGGGTTGGCGGCCCGCGCCGCCGGCACCGTGGGATCGCTGTCCCACACGACGACGTCCACGCAGCCCGCGGTGATGCGCAGTTCCATCAGGACCGGCCCGGGGGCGTACTTGCGGGCGTTGGTGACCAGCTCGCTGACCACCAGCTGGGTGAGATCCCTCACCCGGTCGGGCAGCGGCAGGCGAAGTTCGGCGTGGGCCCGGTCGAGGAAGGCCACGGCGTGGTGGCGGGCGTCGGCGATACAGCCGTCGTCCGCTCCCAGCGCATAGCCGGCCCGCATCAGGTACTCACCCGGACTGGTACAGCCGTCATCGTCGGCATGGGATTCCACGCGTTAGCCCTCACTCCCCCGTTCACGTGCGCCGGTACCCACAACGGCGCCGTTCATGCCAGGGATGTTCTCAGCGCAGCCGCCCGGGTGCATGCCGCCGTGGCATCCGGGCAGAATTCCGCGCACGCCCGTTTTCCGGGGGCCAGCCTAAGCGCAGTCGAGGAGACAGTGACCGACAACCAGCAAACGGACCGGCCGCAACGCCTCTCCGTCCGCCCCGAAGAAGTCGACGGCGTCCGTGTCGTGCGGGTGCGCGGCGAGATCGACCATGACGTGACGGACGTCCTCGGCCGGGCGCTGACGTCCGAAGGCGGGTCCGCCCCGCCCCGGATCGTGGCCGACCTCAGCGGTGTGACCTTCATGGACTCCAGCGGGATCAACGTCCTGGTCGCCGCCCATCAGCGGGCGAGCGAAGCCCGGGGATGGCTGCGCATCGCGGGCGCGCAGGCGCCGGTGGCGCGTGTGCTGCAACTGGTCGGCATCGACGTGCTCATTCCCTGCCGTGCCACGGTCGAGCAGGCGCTGCGCGAGTGAGGGTGCGCTCCGGACCGGCGTGGTCCGGAGCGCTAGCGGTCACGGCCGCGGGTCCGGTCTCGTTCCGGGCGGTCTCGTTGCGGCCGATCCGGTTCCGTCAGGACGGCGCCGGTTGCCGTGCCAGTCCAGTATCAGAACCGTGGCGTCGTCCCTGAGGCTGCCGTGGCAGGCCTGGATCACGGCGGCGGTCAGGCTCTGGACGGCTTCGCGCGGGTGCAGGGCGCGGGTCTCGTGGGCGACCGAGGCGAGGTCGGCGGCGGCGGCGCCGCGCTCCTGCATGCCGTCGGTGAGCAGGATCAGCCGGTCGCCGGGGAGCAGTTGCAGTTGCTGCAGGAGGAACGAGGTGGGCGCCGCCACGCCGAACGGCAGGTTCACGGCGAGTCTGACCTCCTCGACGGCGCCGTCGCGCACTCGCATCGGCCAGGGGTGGCCGGCGTTGACCAGGTTGCACAGGCCGGTGTCGAGGTCGACGCAGAGCAACTGACCGGTGGCCAGGCCGCGGCTGTGGCTCAGCAGGGCCCGGTGGGCGTGCTCGGCCTGCTTGAGCGCGTCGCAGCCGCTGCGGCGGGCCCGTCGCAGTGCGCCGACCAGCAGGGTGGCCAGCAGCGCCGAGTTCGTGTCGTGGCCCATGGCGTCCGTGATGGACAGATGCAGCGTGTCGCGGTCGAGGGTGTAGTCGTAGGTGTCGCCGCCGATGTCGTCGGCCGGGATCAGCCCGGCGGCGAGCGTGAACTCGTCGGCCTCGCAGCAGGGGGCCGAGGGCAGCAGCTGGTGCTGGATCTCCGCGGCCAGGCTGGTCTCGGTGGTCCGGCGGCCCAGGTGGTACAGGTCGGTGAAGCGGCGGTCGGTGACGATGATGTACGCCAGCGCGTGGGCCGCGTCGCGGACCTGCCGCAGCACGGCGTCGTGCACGGACTGCAAAGTCACCTCCAGCAAGCCGATGCAGTCGCCGCGGTTGGTGACCGGCGTGATGACGCACTGCCCGCCCTGGCCGTCGGCCTCCACATGCTGGCGCTGACTGCGCAGGACCTCGTCGTAGACACTGCCTTGCAGATCGATCGGTCCCGCGTCGTCGACGGCGTCGTCACCGGTCGCGGCGAGGCGTACCAGCCGCCGGCCGACGAGATCGACGAAGAGAAAGGACACGCGTGCGGCACCGAACCGCTTCTGCAGGTCGTGTGCCACCACGTCCACGGATTCACCGGGCGGGGCCGCCTCTGCGGCGGCCAGCAGTTCGCCCAGTTCCAGATCTCCACCCTCCACGGCAACCTCCCATCGGCTGCCGCATCTTCTTCCCCAGATCTTCGCAACGTCACCTGATCCGCCCGTTCCGGCTGGTCGAAGGCGTGCGACAGGGCGCTGTCCGTCAACCCCGGTCCCCTCGGACGGTCAGCCGGTGCCGGCTTCGGGCCGCGCGTCCTCGATCTTGAGCAGCAGTCGCAGGAGAGTCTCCCGCTCCGGCTCGGTCAGGCCCGCGAAGCACTCCCGCAGCACCGAGTCCGCCACCTCGTGGCCCGCGCGCAGGACACGCTCGCCCTCGGCGGTGAGGTGGTGCTCGATGCTCCGGCCGTGTCCGGGGCGCCGCTCCACCAGGTTCTGCGCCACCAGCCGTCCCGCGAGCGTGCCGAACGCCTGCTCGCTCTGGAACGTCGCCGCCGCCAGCCGGCGCGCGCTGGCCCCGGGCGTGCGGGCGATGGCCCTGAGGGCGTCCCACTGGGCGAGTGTGCTGCCGACCGACGCGAGACGGCTGTCGAGCGTCCGGTGCTGGCGGTACTGGGCGGCCTTCACGGCCCTTCCGAGGATCTGCGGTTCGACAGCCATGCCTGCCAGGCTATCACCCGGACTAAGCTTGTTTAGCTAAACATCTTTAGTTAGGGTCTGGCCATGACCTCGCAACCGACGCTCACCGCATCGGGGCCGGCGAACGGCCGCCCCGTCCTCGTCCTGCACGGCGGCGGAGGCCCTCTCACCGTCGCCCCCGTCGCCGCGCACTTCGCCGCCGGCGCACTCGCCCTGCTGCCCACCCATCCGGGATGGAACGGCACTCCCCGCCCCGACGGCCCCGCGACCGTCGGCGGCCTCGCCGCCGCCTACCTTGGGCTGCTGCGCGAACGCGGCCTGTCCGACGTGCTGGTGATCGGTTCCTCCCTCGGCGGCTGGATCGGGGCCGAGATGGCCGCGGCCGACACCGAGGGCCTGATCAGCGGGCTCGTCCTGGTGAACGCCGTCGGCATCGAGGCCGACGGCGAGCCGGTGCGCGACTTCTTCGCGCTCGACGCCCGCGGCGTCGCCGAGCACGCCTACCACGACTCCGAGCGCTTCTACGTCGACCCCGCGACCGTCCCGGCGGAACGGCTCGCCGTCATGCGGGGCAACATGGAGGCCCTGCGCTTCCTCTCCGGCGGCCCCGCCATGAGCGACCCCGGCCTGCGGCCCCGCCTCGCGGCCGTCACCGTCCCGACCCTCGTCGTATGGGGCGAGAGCGACGGCATCGTGACCCCGGCCTACGGCAGGCAGTACGCGGCGTCGTTCCCCGACGCCCGCTTCGCCGTCGTCCCGGAAGCGGGGCACCTCCCCCACCTCGAACAACCGGAGCAGACCTTCGCCCTGCTCGACGCCTTCGCCGCCCAGACCGCCCGGCGCTGAGACCGGACCCCGCCGGCGCCACGGCCGGCGGCACGGCCGCGCGCCCCGCGCCGGGCGGTCAGGCCGCCCGGTTCCGCTTCGGCATGCGCCTCAGCCGGTCAGCACGCGTCGTACTTCCAGGCGTCGCCCTCCAGCGCCCACGGCTGCGACCGCTGGTCGAACTTGGGCAGTCCCGTCACCTTGTAGGTGGCGCGGCCCGTCGTGCCCGACACCTCCGCCCGCACGTCGCCGACCGCGTGGTCGGCGCCGTAGTCGGCCGCCGCCTGCTTGACGACGTCGGCGTACGAGTCCTTGGCGATCTTCTTCGCGCAGCGTGCCGACAGCATGCTGTACGCGGTGTCCGCGTCCCCGGCGAAGTAGGAGGCGGTGTAGACGGCGACGGCCGCCTTGAGGTCGTCGCCCTGGTGCGCGGCGGGCACGCTGACGGTGGGTTCGGCCACGGGCGTGCCCGAGTCGTTGGCGGCCGGGGTCGCGGCGTCGTCGGACCCGGACGACGAGGAGCAGGCGGTGAGCGCGGCGAGGAGCAGTGCCGCAGTGACGATGGTGGCGCGCGTACGCATGGTGTGTCCCCCCTGGACGTGGTGCTCGAGGGAGCATGGTGCCACGGCGGCCGGGCCCGGACGCGGGGTGGTGGGTGTTCGGCGAGGGCCTGTGACCAGGCCTTCACGTACACGTGACAGTCGGGCGGCTCCGGCTCAGCGCAGGCCTCCGTTGACCGGGACGATCTGCCCGGTGACGAACGCGGCGTCGGGGCCGGCCAGGAAGGCCACCACACCGGCGACGTCGGATCCGCGTCCAAGGCGCCGCAGCGGCGTCACCGCCGCGAGCGTGTGCCGCGACCGTTCGTCGTGCAGATCGCGGAGCATGTCGGTGTCCACCGTGCCGGGGGCGACGGCGTTGACAGTGATGCCACGAGGGCCGAACTCCTGAGCGGCGGTCGTGGTGAACCGTTCCAGGGCGGCCTTGCCGCCCGCGTACACCGCGGCGCCCGGAGCGGCCATGGAGGCCGCGATGCTGGAGACGTTCACGATGCGGCCGCCGTCGCGCAGCGCCTCCAGGGCGTGGCGCATGACGAAGAACGGCGCCCTCGCGTTGACCGCCATCAGCCGCTCGTAGTGTTCGGGCGTGGCGTCGGCGATGCCGAGCTGCTCGGGCTCGGCCGCGTTGTTGACGACGATGTCCAGCCCGCGCAGCAGGCCGTTCGCGGTGTCGACGAGGCGCCGGACCTCGCCGAGGTCGGCCAGATCCGCCCTGACGGCATGGGCCGTTCCCCCCGCCTCGCGGACCTCCGCCAGGCAGGAATCGGCGGCGGCCGCGTCCCGGTGGTATCCGAACACCACCGCCGCTCCCTCGGCCGCGAGCCGCCGGACCACGGCCCGTCCGATGCCTCGGGAGCCTCCGGTGACCAGGGCCGTCAGGCCGTTCAGCGTTCCCATGCGCCGGCTCCGTCTCTGGGTGCGGGAATGAGGGGGCCGCCCTGCTGCTCGACGAGCGCGGGCAGCCGGTCGATCTGAACCTGGAGAAAGGCGTTGTCGCCGATGTGGCCGCTCATCGCGCGCAGCCGGTGGACCCGTCTGAGCAGCGCCGCGCGCCGCACGGCCGCCTCACCGGGGCGGCCCGGTCCGTAGCCGGAGTCGAAGGCCTGCCACAGCGACGGGTAGTCGAGCTGCTCGGGATCGTGGTGGGCGCCGGCCAGGGCGACGTCGACAGAGGTGGACAGCGCCTCCGCGAAGGCGCCGACGTCGAGTGCGGGTGCGCCGTGCCCCGCCTCCGCGCCGACCAGGACGTGGGCGGTGCGATCGCGGGCGTCCACCACGATCACGCCGGGAGACAGTGTGCCCAGCACGACCGTGTCCGCGACGGCAGACGCTTCCTCCGCCCACCGGGCGAGAAGTGCGCAACGGCCGGCGCCGAGACGGCGGACGAGCCGCTCGGACAGCGCGTCGGGCCGGCGCGACAGCCAGTCGCACAGCCCGCCGAGCCAGGGAACGGGCCGGTGCGGCGCAAGGGGCGCCGGGCCCTGATGGAGCGTTCGGACCGCTCGGCCGACCCGCGACACGACATCGGTGTACTGCCGCGGAACGGCGGCGCCCGCCAGCATGTGCCATCCGATGCTGACGCTGTCGGGCAGTTCGTAGACCACGTCGGGCGGCTCCTGTCGAGGCCGCGCCGGATCCCGCGACGGCGGCCCCGCCACGCGGGGGACGGCGAAGCGGACGGCGTTCTCGGCGGGTTGGCCCGTGAGGTGCCGCAGTACGGGCGGCGGGGGCGGCCCGGCCGGCTTGACCGTGGTCACGCCCGGTGTCCGGTGCCAGTGGAAGAGATGCGGGCCCCGGCGCACGACACGGGTCGTCGACGCGCGCGTGCCGTAGGAGACGACGGCGGGCTCGGGTGTCGGGGGTGCCACCTCGCGGCCTTTCGGTGAGGCCCCGGAAGGCCCTGTGACGGACCTTCCGGGGCGGCGCTTCGACCGGATCAGCAGTCGAAGATCAGGGTGGTGGTGGTGATGACCGGCGTCGCGGTCGTGATGGAGGCCGTGGCGTCCGGGCCCTCGGCGCCGGCCACCTGGGCCACCTGGTCTCCGTCGGTGTAGGTGCGGTAGCCGGCGACCAGGGCCTCTGCGGGGTTCTCGATCTTCATCGTTCCTCCTGTGTGCGGATTGCGGTTTCTCCGGTTCCTCCGTCCCGTCGGCCGTGACCGGCGTCGACGGGTCGGAGAGTCATGGGGTGACGGACGGGCTGTCGGGGTTGCGATAGGGACGGTCGGGGTCGGCCCCCGCGGCGCGCAGGGCCCGGGCGACGGATTCCGTGAGCGGCGTCCCGTGCAGGGAGTGGTCGACGAGACCGTCCGCGTAGGCGCGGGCGCGGTGCTGACCGAAGCTCAGCCGCCGGACGGCCCCGGGCTCCGGGTGGGGCTCCCAGGCGATCGACACACCGGGGGCGATCCGGCGGGTGAACGGGGAGACGGCGTCGGCCAGGTCGCCGTCCGGGGCGTTCGCGGCCGTGCCGGCGAGGGCGCGCAGCGCGATGTCGGTGCGAGCGCTCAGATAGACGACCATCGCGTCCTTGCGGGGATACCGGGACGGATGCGCGAGCGCCTTCGCCTGGTAGGGGATCCGGAGACCTTCGAGGGCACGCAGTGCCCCGCCCCAGACGGTGCGGGCCGCCTCGGCGCGGGCGATGTGCAGGTAGACCCGCAGCACCGGGGCGGTCGTGGCGGGCGGCCGGAGCGAGCCGAGGACGGCCAGGAAGCCCGGCGAGAGCGCGGGGCGGCACGGCGGCAGTTCCACGGTGACGTCGTCCCCCGTCGCCGTGTTCCCGGGCGACGCGGGACGCACCAGCGCTCGCGGGACGGCGACGCGTACCCCGTTCAGGACGACGGTCACCTCGTCGTCCCGCATCCCGGCAGCCTCCGTGTGCCGGGCCGGCACCCGGCACACGGAATGCGGGACCGCGCTCCTCAGATCGGCCACGAAGGCGTCGTCGGACAGGTCGCGCGGGTGGGCCGCCGTGCCGGCCGCGCCCTGGTGCAGCGTGCGGTAGAGGGTGTCCGCGAGGCGTTCACGCAGGGCCCGCAGGCTGCCGGCGCGGAACTCCGCGTCCGCGACCCGTGCCGTCAGGCTCTCCGCGTGGACCGTGGTCACCTCGGCGATCTCGGCCAGTCCGGGGGTCATACCGACTCCAGACCGAGGACGGCGACGAAGGCCTCCGGCGTGACGAGGGCGGTGCGGCCCACTCCCGCCGCGGCCCGGTGCACCGGTGAGAGGTCGGAGCGGAACGCGGCGGCGGCCAGCACCCGGTCGAAGAGATGCCATCCGGCGAAAGCGACCGCACGCACGGCGAGCCCCTGGTCGGAGGCGGTGCGCAGGGACCGGTAGCCCTCCGCGAAGGCCGTCAGCGCGGGCCGCGCCGCCTCCAGTCTCCCGACCCCCCTGCTCATGACCTCCGCGTGGGCCCGCCCCGGGGCCGACGGGCCACCGGCCTCGGCCCCGGGGTCCGCAGGGGGGAATTCGTCGTCGGCGATGCCCACCACACTGCGGAAGAGGAACTCGCCGACCACGGCGCCGACGTCGCGCGCCGCGTCGCCACGGCGGAACTCCTCCCAGTCGCAGACCAGCAACCCGCCCCCGTCGACGAGGACCTGGTCCAGCCTCAGGTCGGCGTGGATCGGCACGGCCGGGGCGGCGTCCTCCGTCTCCCTCAGGCGCCGCACGGACTCCGCGATCGCGGCGTCGCGCTGAACGATGCGCCACAGGGCGATCAAGCCCGCGCTGCTCTCCACATACTGGTTCACGGACAGCGTGGACAGCATGCGGTGATTCGGCAGCGGCAATGGCTCGCGCGGCAGTAATTCCGGCGGCGCTTCCAGCGAATGCAGTTCACCGATCGCGCGACCGAGTTCGCGGGCCGACTCGGGCCCGAAAGTTTCCCGGGCGAGCCCTTCGGCCGCCGTATGACAGTTTTTCAGCCAACGTGTGACATGAATGCCGCGACGCGGGTCGCCGGCGAGCGGAGCCGGCCGGCGCAGATGCCGCAAGGGCTGTCCCGCGGCCAGCCGCTCGAAGAGCCCGGCTCGTCGCAGACCGCCTCCGAGCTGGTCAGCGAGCCGTATTCGCTTGGCGAACAGGTCCACCCCGGTGGTCGTGGTCCCGGCGACGTTCTGGTTGCGCCCGGGGAAGGTGACGACGGTGTCGGGCAGGAACTCGCCGTATCCCGCCCCACGAATGAATTCTGCTATCTCCGCATCCGGCATGACTCGACTCTGCGGGCCGACGAGGTACGGATCAAGCATTTTGATGATCGTCGAAAAACGTTTGGCCGCATACCGGATGACAAGGCGTAAGCTCGGAACAGCCGCGCTCGACGGGGATGCGCGGCGAGAACCGGGGGACAGAAATGACCACCTATTCGAAGCTTCAGCTGGGAAATCCTTCCGATCTCCGCGTCCAGGTCGTGCCGCATCCGGGAGCGAGCCTGCTCTCGCTCGTCGCGGACGCGTTCGGGCGGCGACGGCACGCCGTCCCGCACTCGGCGCGCAGAGCCGTCCTCGCCGACACACCGGCGCATGCCCATGCCACGCTCCGCCCGCTCTTCGCTCCCGAACACCCGGCGATCCCGGACTGCCTGACGCCGACGGGCACCATGTCCCACGAGGGAGCGGCCCGCCATCTCGAGCAGTTGCACGACGTGTCCAGTGACATGCTGCTGGCGGATCTGGAAGCCGACTTCGGCGGTGACGTCCCCCCGCAGTGGCGTCACGTGATCGAGCGCCCGAAGCGGTGGCTGGACGCCTACGCCCAGGTGATGCGGTGCGCGTGGAAGACCGTGCGGCCGGTGTGGACGGCGGCGGGCAGGACGCTGGACCGTGAGGCGGAGCGGGTGGGCGGCTCCCTGGTGTGCGGCCGTCCCGAACTGGCGCTGTCCTCGCTCAGCCCGCGCTACCGCCTGGACGGCACGGTGCTCCGGCTCCCGGACGACCACCCCGAGGACTTCGACCTCGTCGGACGGCGGCTGCTGCTGGTGCCCGTGGCCTCCGGCAGCGACGCCTCGCTGTTCGCGTTCGACCGGCCCGACAGCGTCTGGGTGGGCTATCCGCTGCCCGGCCTCGACGCCCTCTGGGCCGGGCGCCGGCCGGAGCACCGGACGAGCCGTCAGGATCCCGCGCAGCTTCTCCTGGGCGACGCGAGGGCCGCCATCCTCCGGGCGACCGGCGCGAGCACGCACATGGGAAGCCTCTCGTCCGCCCTGGGCTACGCGCCCGCGACGCTGTCCCACCACTGCTCCCGGCTCGAGGACGCGGGTCTCATCCACCGCCGCCGGCAGGGCCAGCACGTCATGGTCCGCCGCACACAGCGCGGCAGCGACCTTCTCGACGTGCTCACCCACTGACGTCCGGGGGCGAACGCCGAGGGCGATGCCAGGGGGCGGGGTCCGCCGGTCCACCCGGCGGGCGGGCCCGGCCCGGCCCGTGTCGGGCCGGGCCCGCCCCTCGCCTCCGTCCCCGTTCGCCCGGCCGGTAGCGCCTTCGGGGGAACTCCGGGCCGAGGCCGCGATCGGCGGGCGGGCTGGTGGTACGGGCATGGGGTGTCCACACCCCCGGATCAGCCCGCCTCGCCGCCCGGACGCCGAAGCGGCCAGGATCCGCGTGTGCCGGGGCTGCTGCGCACGGCGGCCGCGTACTCCTGGCGGCTCATCGCCGTCGGCGTCGTCGCCCGCGCCGTGTTCTCCGTGCTCGGGGAGTTCCACCAGATCGCCGTCGCCGTGTTCCTCGGTCTGGTCATCACCGCGGTGCTGCGCCCCGTCGCCGGTCTGCTCGCCCGGTTCGTGCCCCGCCCGCTCGCGGTGGCCGCGGCGCTCGTCGGGTGCGTCCTCCTGATCCTCGGCGTGCTGACCCTGGTGGGCGAGTCCGCCGCGGGCCAGCGCAGCGGGCTTCAGCGGGAGTTCGTGACAGGCGTCGACCGGATCGAGCGTCAGCTCGAAGCGCCTCCCTTCCAGCTCCCCTCGCACGCCTTCGACGATCTGCGGTCCCGGATCGGCGACCTCCTGTCCAGCCACCGGTCCGCCCTCTTCAGCACGGCGCTCAGCGGTGCGAGCCGGCTGGTGGAGGTGCTGACCGTGCTCGCCCTGGCCGTGTTCTGCTCGGTCTTCTTCACGCACTCCGGGGACCGGCAGTGGCGGTGGCTGTGCGACCAGCTCCCCGCCGGGGGGCGCCGGCACTTCATGGCGGCCGGACAGGCCGCCTGGCGGACCTTCACCGGGTACACGCACGGCATCCTGCTCGTCGCCGCGACCAACGCCGTCCTCGTGGGCGTCGCGCTGTTCGCCCTCGGGGTGCCGCTCGCCGTGCCGTTGGCGCTGCTGGAGTTCCTCGCCGCGTTCGTCCCCCTGATCGGCTCGCCGATCGCCCTGGCCGTCGCGACCGTGGTCGCCCTGGCGTCGAAGGGGGTCTTCATCGCCCTGCTGGTCGTGCTCCTGATCGTGGTCATCGGCCAGATCGAGGGCCATCTGCTGCACCCTCTCGTGATGAGCTGGGCGGTGCGGCTGCACCCGGTGGTGGTCGCGCTGGCCGTCGTCGGCGGGGCGGTCGCGGCCGGGGTCATCGGCGCCGTCGTCGCCGTGCCGCTGGTGGCCGTGGTCTGGTCCGTCCGCCAGGCGTTGCGCGCTCCCGCCGACGCCCCCCGGTGACCGCCGTCCGTCTCGCCCCGTGCGAAGAATTTCCGCCCTCCGGTCAAGGACTCAACAAAAGAGACGTTTGCAAGGGCGCGGACGGTGCACACGGGAGCTAACACCGTTCTTACAAGACGAAGCGGAGACGCAATCATGGGCATCATCGCGTGGATCCTCATCGGCCTGCTCGCCGGCGCCATCGCCAAGGCCTTGATGCCGGGCAAGGACCCCGGCGGCATCATCGTCACCATGCTCATCGGCATCGCGGGCGGTCTCCTCGGCGGCTGGCTCGGCAAGGTGATATTCGGCGTCGACTCCATCGACGGCTTCTTCGACATCTCGACGTGGATCGCCGCGATCGTCGGATCCTTCATCCTGCTCGCCATCTACCGCCTCGTCACGGGCAACCGGCACTCGCACCGCCACGCGTGACGCACCGCCACGCGTGACGCACTGACGTCGCACGCAGTCGGTCATCCGGACGGCTCCCCCCTGCTCGCAGGGCGGGAGCCGCCGCCGTGCACGGACCTGCGCGCCGGGCGGGCAGCAGGCGAAGCGGAGGGTCTGATTCACCTGTCTGTGCGATCATTCGCCCCGTGAACGCACCCTCCAGCCCTTCTCCGGACGTGTCTTCAGTCGAGAGCAGCGCCAAGTCGCCAGGTTTCGCGGCCGAGTTCAAGGACGCGGTCACGCTGCGGGCCTTCGGGCTCGTGCTCGGGGGCCTGCTCGTGCAGCTCGCCTTCGTCGTGTCCTACGTCGGCGCCTTCCACTCCCCCACCCCCCACCGGATACCCGTCGCGGTCGTCGCTCCCCAGCAGGCGTCCGCGAAGATCGTCGCCCAGCTCGACGGCCTGGCCGGCGATCCGGTCGACGCGACGGCCGCGCCGGACGCGGCGACGGCCCGGCAGTGGGTCCTCACGAGGAAGGCGGACGCCGCGTTCCTCTTCGACGCGAGCGGCGCCGAGGACACCCTCCTGGTCGCCTCGGCGGGCGGGCCGTCCGTGTCGCAGACCGCCACCCAGATCGCCCAGAAGATCGAGACCGCGCAGAAGCGGCGGATCGGCGTCACCGACATCCGGCCCCCCGACCCGGGCGACGGACGCGGCATGACCTCCTTCTACCTCGTGCTGGGCTGGGTGATCGGCGGCTACCTGACCGCGACGATCATGGGCATGGCCGCCGGGTCCCGTCCCGCCAACCGTCAGCGCACCCTGATCCGCCTGGGCGTCCTCGCGCTGTACGCGCTCGTCTCCGGAATCGCCGGAGCGGCCGTCGTGGGACCGGTCTTCGACGCGCTCGACGGCCACTTCTGGGCCCTGAGCGGCATCGGCGCCCTGGTCGTCCTCGCCTCGGCGGCGACCGCGCTCGCGTTGCAGACCCTGCTGGGCCTGCTGGGCACCGGCCTGGTCATCCTGCTGTTCGTGGTGCTCGGCAACCCGAGTTCGGGCGGCGTCTATCCGGCGCCGCTGCTCCCCTCGTTCTGGAGCGCCATCGGGCAGCTCCTCCCGCCGGGGGCCGGGACGACCCTGGTCCGCAACACGGTCTACTTCTCCGCTCACGCCGTCACGCCCGCGCTCTGGGTGCTCGGCGCCTACGCGGTGGGCGGCACGCTGCTCGCCTGGGCGGCGTCCTGGCGCAACGAGCGCCGTGGCGGGCCCGCCCCCGTCGCGGAGAACGGCCCCGCCGCCGAGACCGGCCCCGCCACCCAGACCGGCACGCCGCCGGAGGCCCGGCCGACGGGCTGACGGGCTGACGGCCCCTCCTGCCGCTTCCTCTTCCCCGGCGGGGGCGCGACGGCTCTCGGCGCGGTACGGCGGACGCGGCGACCGTCCCGTCCGGGCGTCGGCAGCTCGGCGCGCCGAGCTGCCGTCCGCCGTCGTCGCCCGCTGAAGCCGCTCCGCCCGCAGTGGAGTTCGGCCGAACGGCAATGCCGAGGTTCCGAGTCGGGGCCGGTGCAGGGGGGTCGTGGCGGGCGGCCCGGTGGGACAGACTGTCCGCATGGGGGATGTGCTGAGCGGCGGCCCCGGCCGGCCGCCCTGGAGACCACCGAGGCGGCTCGTCGTCGCCGCCTCGGCGTCGGCGCTCGCCGCGGCGCTCGTGGCGGGCGTCGTGGCCGTGGGCGGCTCCGACGACGGCGGCGCGGTGCCCCGGAGTCCGGCGCCGGCGTCGCCGGCCGGGAGCCCGTTCCCGGACGGCCCCGACGCCGCCGTCGCGGCCGGGCAGACCCCCGGACTGGTGATCACGGGGATGCCGCTGCCCAAGGACGCGACCCTGATCAGGCATGACCGGACCGCGCTCGCCGGACCGTGGACCGTGGTCGTGCGACGCGCCGGCGGTTCGCTGGGGCGCAACGGCGCGGTGGTCACCTTCCCCGTGCCCGCCCCGGCGGGCGGACGTCCCGTCCGGGTCGGCGACGCCTCGGGGCGGGCCCGCGAGCACGAGATCACCTGGCCGGTCGCGGGCTCGTACGCACGTGTGCGCGGGGACCTGCCGCGCACCGACCTGATCGCGGTCGCCGCGGCGACCGGCGTGGCCTCGGGCCGCCCCGCCGTCGACCCGCCGCCGGGGCTCACCGTCGTCTCCCGGGGGCCCTCCCGCCCCGGCCGACTGCTCGAAGCCCGCTACAGCTCGAAGGCGACCGGCGAGTCCGAAGCGCTGTCGGGGGGCCTCACCTTCACCGGCGTCGCCCGGTGCGGCGGCCTCGAGGACGGGCTGTACGCCGCCCCCGTGCGCACGGCGGGGACGGTGCACGGCAGGCCCGCGGTCGTCGCCTCGGGCGTCGGCGGCAACGGCGCGCTGGTCTGGGAGCCGACGCCCGGCGTGGTGGCGTACGTCGGCTACAGCGGGGCGACGCTGGACGACGCGGCCGTCGCCGCCCTGCGCCGCCTGGCCGCACGGACCCGGCTCCTGACACCCGCGCAGTGGCGGGCCACCGCGCCGGCCACGAGCGACCAGGCCAACGACCTCGACCCGTCCGCCTGAGACGACCGGGGGCGACGGGGGGCGACCGCTCTGCCGACTCGGACAGGTCCAAGTGATGCCTCTTCGCGCACAGTTGGGGCGGCCCGAGATCCCGAGCGCGCGCGTCCGCAGCCGCTGCCGTGCGGGTCGCGGCGCCGCGGAAAAGACTTTGACGTGCCGTTCGCCGTTCCCCGAGGGTGAGGCCGACGTCCGGGCCGAGCGGCCCGGGCCGCCGTCCGGGCGGTGAGCGCGTCACCGGCGAGGGAGTCGTGGATGATCGTGGTGTCGGCCGCTTCGGGAGCCTTCGGCAGGCTGGTCGTCGACCGGCTGCTGGAAGGGAGTCCGGCCGTCCGGGTCGTGGCCGCCGTACGACGTCCCGACGGGGCCGCGGATCTGGCCGCTCGCCAGGTGGACGTCCGCCACGGCGACTACGACGATCCCGCGACCCTGCGCACCGCGTTCGCGGGAGCCGACCGGCTGCTGCTGATCTCCTCCCCCGAGCTGGACACCGCCCGCCGGACCGCCCAGCACCTGGCGGCCCTCGACGCGGCCGTGGCCGCCGGAGTCGGCTCGGTCGTCTACACCAGTTTCCTGGGCGCCGACACACAGGCCGAGGGGCTCACCGCGGCCCACCACGCCACCGAGCGCGCCCTGAGCACCTGCGGGCTGCCCTGCACGGTGCTGCGCCACCCGTTCTACACCGAGGCCTTCGTCCACCCCGGGCTGCACGCAGCCGTCGACGCGGGCGAACTGACCGACGGCACCGCGGGGCGCGGTCTCAACACCGCGCTGCGCGGCGATCTCGCCGAGGCCGCGGCCCGCGTCCTCACCGGTGACGGACACCTGGGCCGCTCCTACGACTTCACCGGAAGCCTGTGGAACCACCACGAACTGGCCCGGGCCCTCAGCAGGGTCCGCGGCGGGCCCGTCGTCCGGCGGGAGCGGGCCGGCCGCGCACCCGGGGCTCAGGGATGGCTGGAGGACCAGGTGCGGGCCGGCGCCCTGGAGCGGCAGACCGACGACCTCCGCAACGTCCTCGGCCGGCCGCCCGCGACCCTGGACGAGGCGGTCGCCGCGGTCCTCGCCCGCCCCTGACCGGTCCCCGCGCCCGTCCGGTCTTCGGGCGGAACACCGCCGTGACCTGCGCCTCTCCCCCGGCTCCGGACGGAAATTCACTGTCCTCGCCCTGTCCTCGCAGGTGAGAATCAGGGACCGGCAAGGGGAGGAACACCATGAGCCAGGACCACCTGACTCTTCACGAGCTGCTGCCGCGGCAGGAGTTGGCGGCGGCGCTCGACGCGGGGCACGTCACGCGCAGGACGCACCCGGAACTGCCGCTGTCCATCTACACGTACACGCGGACGTGCCAGTACGAGCAGGTGTGGAACCGGGTGACCACCCGTTGCCGCGGTCTGGTGGCCGACGACGCCACCGGCGAGATCGTCGCGCTGCCGCTGCCGAAGTTCTTCAACGTCGGTGAGCACGAGGCCGGCCGGCCCTACGCGCCCGGTCTGCCCGACGAGCCGTTCGAGGTGTACGACAAGGTCGACGGCAGCCTGGCCGTGGTCTTCCACTACGCCGGCCGGTGGCGCGTCGCGTCCAAGGGATCGTTCGTCAGCACGCAGGCCGCCTGGGCGCAGCGGCTGCTCGACGGCAAGGACACCTCCGCCCTCGTGCCCGGCGTGACCTACCTGGCCGAGATCGTGTACCCGCAGAACCGGATCGTCGTCGACTACGGCGAGCGTCGTGATCTGGTGCTGCTGGCGGCGTTCGCCGGGGACGGCGCGGAAGTCGCCCTGGCCGACGCCGCGCCGCACTGGCGGGGCATCGGGTCGGTCGTCACGGTGTGGCCCGCCATGCCGCTGGCGGAACTGCTGGCGCTGGCCGAGTCCAACCGGCTGCCCGGTGGCCGCGCCGCCACCGGCACCGAGGCCGAGGGCTTCGTGCTGCGGTTCGCCTCGGGAGTGCGCGCCAAGGCGAAGCTGGCGGAGTACGTCCGGCTGCACAAGGTCCTCACCGGTGTGAGCGAGCGGGACGTCTGGCGCGGTCACGGCGTGCAGCGGTTCTCCGGCCTGCCCGCCAGGCAGGTGGCCCAGGCGCTCGGCTGCTCGGCCGACGACATCGAAGCGTCCGGGGGGCGGCCCCTGGACGCGCTGCTGGAGCAGGTGCCCGACGAGTTCGACGCGTGGGTGCGCGCCGTCGTCGCGGGCATCGAGAAGCAGGTGGCGGACCGGGAACGGGCGATCGACGACGCGTTCCGGTCCCTGGCGCCGTTCGCCGGCGACCGGGGGGCGTTCGCGCGCGCCGTGCGGGCGCTGCCCGATCCGGCCCTGCGTCCCGCCATGTTCCTGCGCCTGGACGGACGCCCGACCGAACTGGTGACCTACCGTTCGGTGCGGCCGGAGGCGTCCGACCCGTTCCAGACCGACGAGGAGAACTGAAAGTGCCCGTAGTACACGTCATGACCGGCCTGCCGGCCTCGGGGAAGACGACCGAGGCGCGCAGGATGCAGGCCGAGGCCGGGGGGCGGCTGCGCCGCGTCAACCTCGACGACCTGCGGGCGATGCTCGACGTCCCCGCCGCCGGGCAAGGCCGCTCGTACGCGCACGAGCAGACCGTGCTGGCGATCCAGGACGCGGCGGTCCGGGCGGCCGTCGACGGCGGGTTCGACGTCGTGGTCGACAACACGCACATGACGCCGCACATCCCGAAGCGGCTGAAGGCGGCGGTGGCGGGACAGGCCACCTTCGTCGTGCACGACTTCACCGACGTCCCCGTGGAGGAGTGCATCCGGCGTGACGCCGAACGGGAGCGCCCGGTCGGCGAGGAGATCATCCGCATCCTCGCCGACAAGCACGCCGCGTCCCGGCGGGGCGGCTGGCGGCTCACCGCGGAGTGGTTCAACGACGAGCCCGCCGTCGAGCCGTACACGCCCGATCCGGCGCTCCCGTCGGCCGTCATGTGCGACATCGACGGCACGCTCGCCCTGCGGGGCGCCCGGGGCCCGTTCGACTTCACCCGCTGCGAGGAGGACCTGCTCAACGAGTCCGTGCGCCGGGCGCTGCGCTCCTTCCGCTCCGCGGACGGCGACGTCGTGGTGCTGCTCTCGGGTCGCGGTGAGGAGCACCGCGGCCGCACGGAGGCGTGGCTGGCGGCGCACGACGTCCCCTACGACGAGCTGTGGATGCGCGCCGCCGGCGACGGCCGCCGCGACGACGTGGTGAAGGCCGAGCTCTTCGACCGGCATGTGCGCCATCGCTTCGCCGTGCGCGTCTCCCTCGACGACCGCGACCGCGTCGTCGCCGTGTGGCGCCGGATGGGCCTGCCGACCTGGCAGGTCAACTACGGCAACTTCTGACGGGCCCGGGCCGGCGCGGCGGGCGCAGGGGCCGCCGCTCGTCGGCCGGCCGCGCGCCGGCCGCTGGTAAACTGGGGGCACGCTTCGACACCGCCGGGGCCCGTACCGAGGGGTACGGGCCCCGGCGTGTTCCGGGCGTCAGACCAGAAAGGCTCCCCATGAACGCGCAGCTGCCGGAACCCGGACTCCCGCAGACCGGCCGGGTCCGGCGGACGACGGCCCGGGACGACGATCCGTCCACGCCGGACGCGGTGTCACCCGGCCTGCCGCCCGCCGCGTCCTTCGACACGCTCGGGCTGCCCGCGGCGCTGGTGGAGACGATGACCGGCCTGGGGGTGACGGAGCCCTTCCCCGTCCAGGCGGCGACCCTGCCCAACGCGCTGGCCGGCCGTGACGTCCTGGGGCGGGCGCGGACCGGCTCGGGCAAGACGCTCGCCTTCGGTCTGGCGCTGCTCGTGCGGACGGCCGGCCTGCGCGCGGAGGCCAAGCGGCCCCTCGCGGTGGTCCTGGTGCCGACCCGGGAGCTCGCCCAGCAGGTCGGCGAGGCGCTGGCGCCGTACGCGCAGACGCTGAAGGTACGGACGGCGACGGTGGTCGGCGGTCTGTCCATCAACCGGCAGCAGGCCGAGCTGCGGGCCGGCGTCGAGGTGCTCATCGCCACCCCGGGGCGGCTGACCGACCTGGTCTCGCGCCGCGACTGCCTGCTGAACCAGGTGCGGATCACGGTCCTGGACGAGGCGGACCAGATGTGCGACCTGGGTTTCCTGCCGCAGGTCTCGGAGCTGCTCGAGCAGATTCCGGCCGACGGGCAGCGGCTGCTGTTCTCCGCGACGCTCGACCGCAACGTCGACCGACTGGTGCACGAGCACCTGCACGACCCGGTGGTCGTGTCGGTCGACCGGATCGCGGGCTCGGTCGCCACGATGGACCACCACGTCCTGAACGTCCACGCCGCCGACAAGTACGCCACCGCCACCGAGATCGCCGCGCGCGACGGCAGGGTGCTGATGTTCCTGGACACCAAGGCCGGCGTGGACCAGTTCACCCGCCAGCTGCGGGCGGCCGGCGTCCGCGCCGCCGCCCTGCACAGCGGGAAGTCGCAGCCGCAGCGCACGCACACCCTCGCCCGGTTCAAGGAGGGGGAGATCACGGTGCTGGTGGCCACGAACGTCGCGGCGCGGGGCATCCACATCGAGGCGCTCGACCTCGTCGTCAACGTCGACCCGCCGGCCGACGCCAAGGACTATCTGCACCGCGGCGGGCGCACGGCGCGCGCCGGCGAGTCCGGGCGGGTGGTCACCCTCGTCACCCCCGGCCAGCGGCGCGACGTGAACCGGATGATGTCCGAGGCCGGGATCCGGCCCACGGTCACGCAGGTGCGCTCCGGCGAGGAGAAGCTGACCGCCATCACCGGGGCGAAGCGGCCGCCGTCCGGGGTGAAGGCTGTCGGCGGCAACGCCCCCTTCCGCGGCCTCGGCACCCGTCCGGGCCGCCCCGCCAAGGAGTCCCGCAAGGCCGCGGAGGCCCGCAAGGCGGCGGAGGCCCGGGCCGCGGCGCGGGTGCGCAAGAGCCGCTGAGCACCGGACCGTCGGTCCTGCCCGTACTCCCCCCGTACGCCGCTCCCCCGTGCGGCCGCGGGCGGCGGCCCGCCGGTGCGAGGCCCGCGGGCGCTCCCCGCACACGGGTCGGCTGATGAAGGAGCCCGGCGCGCAGGCGCTCGCCGTCACCCAGGCGTGCGACTCGATGGTGTTGTCCATGAACGCGCCGTTGGTTTAGCGGTCCCGGCCGAGGGCGTCACCCGACTCGGGGTCGTTGCCGGGGGTAGCGACCGTGGCTGTTCCCATCGGCGTTGCAGAGCGGACGGGGGTGCTTTCGAGCCGTTGACGCCTTGGACGGTGCGTTCGTATGACGCCGGAACCGAACGGTTTTACCGGGTCGTCGGACTCATACGAACGTCGCGCGCGGGCCGTCTCTCGGACGAGCCCCCCGACTCGGACCGCCCCGATCCGGCCAAGTGCCGCCTCGCGCGAGAACGCGCGGGCCGCCGTGTCCGACCCGACGCCCGGCCCACGCGCGGGTGTGTCCGACTCGTCGCACCGGCCGGATCCGGCCAGCCGGCCCCGTGGCCGGCGTCCTGCCCCCGACGCCCGCCGATATCGTTGGCGCGCTCCGCGATGCGGGAACGGTACAGCGATCGGGGACTCATGCACGAGGTTCGTCTACTCGGTCCGGTCGAGGTGTGGGCGGGGGAACGGCGGGCCCCGCTCGGCGGGATCCGGCCACTGGCCGTGCTGTCCGCGCTCGTCGTCCACCTCGGTCAGGTGCTCTCCACCGAGCGGCTCGTGGACTTCGTCTGGGACGAGCAGGCTCCCGCGACCGCCGCCGCCCTGGTCGCCACCCATGTCTCCGCCGTGCGCCGTGCGCTGGCCCGCGTCGGCGCGGCCGACACGATCCGGACCAGGCCGCCCGGCTATCTCGCCGAACTCGCCCCGTCCCAGGTGGACGCCCGCCGGTTCGAGCGGCTCCTCACCGCGGGCCGGGCGTCGGCCGCGGGCGGCCGCCCGGAGGAGGCCGCCGAGCTGCTGGCCTCCGCGCTGGGCCTGTGGCGCGGGCAGGAGGCCCTCGAAGGCCTCGGCCAGTCGTTCGCGAGGATCGAGGCGGCACGGCTGGCGGAACTGCGCCTGGTCGCGCAGGAGGAATCGTTCGGCCTTCAGTTGCAACTCGGGCGGGCGGACCGGACGATCGCACCGCTTCTCGCGCACGTCGCCGCCCACCCCCTGCGGGAGGGGCCGCGCGGCCAGTTGATGACGGCGCTGTTCCGCACGGGCCGCGTCTCCGACGCGCTGCGCACGTACCAGGAGGGCCGCGAGGCCCTGCGCGACGAACTGGGCATCGACGCCGGCCCGGAGCTGCGGGCCCTGCACAAGGCGGTGCTGACCAACGACACCGCCCTGCTGGGCGCGGACGCCGGCCCGCCCTCCGTCCCGCGGCCCGCCGGGCCCCCGCGGGCGCGGGAGGCGGGCGACGAGGCCCCGGCGCCCGGGCGGACCGTGCGTCCGGGCGCTTCCGCACCCGCCCCCGCGCCCTCCCATCTCCCGCCCGACATCGCCGACTTCGTCGGCCGTACGGGCCAGATCCGGTGGGCGGAGGCGCTGTTGCGCGGTGTCGACGACGCCGAGCGCACCGCGCCGCCGATCGGCGTGATCTCCGGACGCTCCGGCACCGGCAAGACCGCGCTGGCCGTGCACGTGGGCCACCGCACCGCCGAACTCTTCCCCGACGGGCGGCTGTTCATAGACCTCCGGGCCGCCGACGCCGCTCCGCTCCAGCCGGCCGACGCCCTCACCCGACTGCTGCGGGCCATGGGCGCCGACCCCAAGACGCTGCCCGGCTCCATCGAGGAGCTGACGGGCCTGTACCGCACGCAGGTCGGGCACCGGCGCATCCTGCTGATCCTCGACAACGCTGCCGGCGAGGCGCACGTGCGACCGCTGCTGCCGCCGGGCCCCGGCTCGGCGGTGCTCGTGACCAGCCGCCGCCGCCTGGTGGCCCTGGAGGGCGCGGCCCACCTGGACCTGACCGTGCCGGACGACGAGGAGTCGCTGGAACTCCTGCGGCAGGTCGCGGGCCGGGAGCGGACCGGCGCGCAACCGGAGCGGGCGGCCGAGATCGTCGCGCTGTGCGGGCGGCTGCCGCTGGCCGTGCGCATCGCCGGTGCCCGGCTGGCCGCCCGCCCGCACTGGGCGCCGGCGCAGCTGGCCGGGCGGCTGCGCGACGAACGGCGCCGGCTCAACGAACTGCGCGCCGGGGACCTGGAGTTGCGCACCAGCCTGGAGCTGGGCTACGCCGACCTCGACCCGCAGGAGCGCCGGGCCCTGCGCCGTCTCGCCCTGCTGGACCTGCCCGACTTCGCGGGCTGGATAGCCGCTCCCCTGCTGGACATCGGCACCGAGGACGCCGAGGAGGCGGTGGAGCGGCTCGTGGACTGCCACTTCATCGACGTCATCGGCGTGGACGACACGGGCCGCAACCGCTACCGCATCCACGACCTGGCCCGCGAACACGCCCGCGAGCGCTGCCTGTCCGAGGAGAGCGCCGAGCAGCGCGAGGCGGCCGTGCTGCGGCTCGTGGGCTGCTGGCTGGGGCTCGCCAGGAAGGCGGCGGCGCGCGGACCGGGCGGCGCCGTCAGGTACTTCCCGCGGCCCGCGACCGTGCACCCCCTGGGCCCGGAGGCCGAGGAGTCGCTGCTGGAGCGGCCCGCGGCCTGGTTCGCCGCCGAACAGGCCTCGCTGCTGGCGGCGGTGGAGTACTGCGCCGGCCACCGACTGGACCGGCCCGCCCGGGACCTGGCCGGGGCGCTGATCGCCAGTTCGGCCGCGCTCTACAACCAGTTCGACGCCTGGTCGCGCTCGCACGCCGCGGCCATCGCGGCGGTGCGCCGCAGCGAGGACGGCGAGGGCGAGGCCTGGCTGCTCAACGGGCTGGGACAACTCTGCTACGAGCAGGACGAGTTCGAGGACTCGTACGCCCGGTTCAGTGAAGCGCTGCGGTTGTTCGAGGAGCGCGGCGGACCGGCGCAGGGGGCCGCGGTGGCGCTGGCGGGGATGGGCACGGCCCGGCGCGAGCAGGCCCGGTACACCGAGGCGCTCGAACTGCTCGACGCGGCCCTCCACCGGTACGGCCCGGACGCGGAGCGCGGCGCACGGGCCCGCGTGCTGTACGGCATCGGGTACGTGTACCGGGAGCAGGGCCACGGCCCCCGGGCCCGGGAGGCGCTGACCCGGGCGCTGGAGCTGTACCGCGCGCAGGCGGACCGGCACGGCGAGGCGCTCACCCTGCGCTCGCTCGCCCTGTGCCACCGGGCGGAGGGCGAACTGGAGCAGGCCGAACGGCTGCTGCACGACGCGCTGGCGATCTTCACCGGGCTGCGCGACACGTTCGGTGTGATGTACGCGGAGCAGTCGCTGGCCAAGGTGGAACTGCGGCAGGGCCGGCTGGCGGAGGCGGCGGACCGGCTGGGCCGGTGCCTGGACGTGGCGCGCGAGCGGCAGGACCGGTTCGGCGAGGCGCTGGTGCTGCGCACCTTGGGGGAACGGCACCTGGCGGCGGGTGAACCCGAGCGCGCCCGGGAGCCGTTGGAGCGGGCGCTCGCGGGCTGGGAGGCGCTGCGGCTGCCGCTGTGGCGGGCGCGCACGGCCTGGGACCTGGCGCGGGTGTGGGAGGCGGACGGCGACGAGGACCGGGCGCGGGCCGCACGGGCCGAGGCGCTCACGGTCTTCCGCGAGCTGGACTGCCGCGAAGCACGCGAACGGACCCCCGACGCGGACTGAGGCGCGGCGCGTGGGCGATCCGGCGACGGGGGGCCGGGGCGAACGGCGTGAGCGGGTTGGTGGCGAGGCGGGTGAACGTTCCGGTGACGCAGTCCGAGGCGAACGGCGTGAGCGGGCCGAAACGCGACGCGGGAACGATCCGGTGACGCGCACCGAGGCGAACGGCATGCGTCGGCCGAGGCGTCGGGGGCGCCGGTCGGCTGCGTGGGCCGGGGTGGGGCCGCCGGGTCGGGGCTGGGCACGGTACCGTCCGGCCGGCGGCCCGGTCGCGCTGCAAAAGGCCTGGCCGGCTGCTTGCAGGCAACCTGCAGAGCATTTGCAGCGGCCCGCGGGACTCTTCTCCCGTGACAGACATCATCACGCTCTCGGACCCGCGGGTCGCCGGGGTCGCCCAGGACGAGTGCGGTGAGCCGCTCGTCGACCTGCGCGGCAGCGCCGGCGCCGGCCTGCGGCTCGACCGCCGCCAGGCCGACGACCAGGGCAGTTACGCCCATCTGCGGTCGGGCGTGCTGCGGCGGCTAGTGCGGGCCCAGCGGCTGCTGCCGGCCGGGGTGCGGTTCCTGGTGGTCGAGGGATACCGGCCGCCGGAGCTCCAGCGGCGCTACTTCGAGCAGTACGCGGCGACGATGCGCCGGGCGCATTCCGGCGCGTCGGACGAGCGGATACGGGAGCTGGCGAGCGCCTACATTTCCCCTCCGGAGGTCGCACCGCACGTCAGCGGCGGAGCGGTCGACCTGACGCTGTGCGACCGGGACGGCCGTGAACTGCCGCTGGGCACGGAGGTCAACGCGACCCCGGAGGAGAGCGCGGGAGCCTGTCGCACCGCAGCGCCCGGCATCACCGCCGAGGCGCGTGCCAACCGGTCGCTGATGGCCCGGGCGCTGACGTCGTCCGGGTTCGTCAACTACCCCACCGAATGGTGGCACTGGTCCTACGGCGACCGGTACTGGGCACTGCTCGCCGACGCCCCGGCCGCCCGCTACGGACCGGCCGCCCCGCCCCGCCCGACGGCCTGACCACCGCGGGCACGGTGCGGCACCGACACATCTGAACGACGGGGAGAAGAAGTGGAGATCAGCAACGCGTCCTGTCCGCCGCCACCGCGCGCGGACGACGACGGGATGAGCCCGGACGAGTTCGACGCCTCCTTCACGGCCGACATGCCACGGCTGCGCAGGCGGCTCCTGGCGCTGACCGGCGATCCGCACGACGCCGACGACCTGCTCCAGGAGACGTACCTGCGGCTCTCCCGGCGGGCCCGCGCCCGGAGCCTGACCCAGCACCAGCATCCGTACGCCTACACGTGCGCAGTCGCGGCCAACCTGCTGCGCGACTCGTGGACCCGGCCCTCCCGGCGTGAACACACCACCGACCGGCTGCCCGAGTCCGGCTGGGACGGCGGACTCGGCGTCCACGAGGCCTGCGCGACGGCGCTCTCGCTGTTGAGCGTGCTGTCCGAGAAGGAGGCCGCCGCGGTCATCCTGGTGGATCTGGAGGGCCTCAGCCACGACACGGCCGCGCGGCGGCTCGGCGCGCACCGCGGCACGGTGCAGCGCAACCGCATGCGCGGCCTCGCCAAGATGCGCGCGGCACTCGTCCGCTGACCGCGCGCCCCCACCGCACTCGTCAACCCACGCCGTTCATGCAGCGGCCTCGTTGTCCACGGGCATCGATCGTTCTCGGGCCATGTGCCGCATCCCACGGGGGTGGGTGCGACACGCCCGTTCCTCTCCGCCGTCACCGCCCTCACCGGTGACGGCACGTCGACGAAGGAAGAGTTCCTTGAAGATCACCAGCACGCGCGGCCGGGCCGGCGGCGCGATCCTGGGCGCCTCGGTCCTGGCCCTCTCCGCATTCTTCTCCGCCCCGGCGCACGCCGCGCCCGCCGCCTCCTGCGGGGTCCTCGCGCCGGGGGCGACGGCCACCGCGCAGGCCGCCGTGGCCGCGGCCTGCTCCCAGATCGGCGTCTGGTACAGCTGGGGCGGCGGCCACGGCGCCACTCCGGGCGCCACCTACGGCTACTACGACGGCTCCGACCCCGACAGCGCGCACGACAACGAGCGCAAGGGCTTCGACTGCTCCGGTCTGATGCGCTACGCGTACTACCGGGCGACCGGCAAGGACCTGCTCAACGGCACGTCGAACGACCAGTTCCACAGCTCGCAGGCCTCGGCCCGGTTCTCCGCCGCCCAGGGGACCGCGCCGCTGCTGCCGGGCGACCTGATGTTCTGGGGCGCCGGGCACATCCACCACGTCGCCATGTACCTGGGCGGCGGGCAGATGGTCGAGGCGTACGAGTCGGGCACGCACATCCGCGTCGCGCCGGTCCGCACGGGCGGCGACTACGCCGGCGCCGTCCGGATCAACGGCTCCGGCACGCCGACCCCGCCGCCCGCGGACGGCGGCACGACCTTCGAGACCTGGGGCACGGGGGTGCGCACCCACTCCACGCCGAGTGTGCGCTCCTCGGTGGTGGACACCTTCCCCGGTCCGACCCAGGTGTCGGTGCAGTGCCAGGAGCACGCGGAGACGGTGTCCGCCGAGGGCTACACCAACGACGTCTGGTCGAAGCTGGCCGACGGCTCGTGGCTGACGAACATCTACATCAAGGGCCCGGCCGAGCTGCCCGGCGTCCCGGACTGCGGCGGCAGCAGCACCCCGCCGCCGTCCGGTGGCAGCAAGGCGCACCAAACCTGGGGCACCGGGGTGCGCACCCACGGCGAGCCGAACGTCAACGCCGCGGTCGTCGACTACTTCGCGCAGCCGACGACGGTCAACGTGGTGTGCCAGCGGCACGCCCAGGAGGTGACGGCGGAGGGCTACACCAACGACGCCTGGTCGAAGCTGACCGACGGTTCCTGGCTGACGAACATCTACATCAAGGGCCCGGCCTGGCTCTCCGACGTCCCCGCCTGCTGAGGTCGCGCGCTGCGCGGCGGACACCCCCGGCGCCGCGCCGCGGGCCGGAGGGCCGCAGGGCCGATCGGCCCAGGCGCGGCGCGCCTCGGACGTCCGGGCGGCCGCTCGTGAAGGATCGCCCAGGCGGCGCCCCGGGAGGGGCCCCGCCCCGGTAGCACCCGACCGTGTGAAGAGGCCCGCCATGCGAGTGTCCGCCGCCCCGCCTTCCGTCGACACCCCGCCTTTCGACGACTCCTTCGCCGGTCGCCTGCCCGGCGACCCGCGGTCGGCGTCCCCGTCGGGACGGTCCGTCGGGCGCGTCGGGGACGGCCGCGGCCCGCGGAGCGCGTCGTGAGCGCCGGCGGGGACGGGAACCCGGCGGGCGGCGGCCGGTACGGCGAGGCCGTCTTCCGTCCGGAGCAGGCGGGCGAGGGCGAGCGCATCGACTTCGGCGCGCTCGCCTACGACGACATCACCATGGCGCGGCTGCGGGCGCTCGGGGCCGGTCCGGGCTGGCGCTGCCTGGACGTGGGAGCGGGCACCGGCACGGTCTCCCGTCGGCTGCTGGAGGAGGCGGGGGTGGCGAACGTGCTCGCCGTGGACCGCGACACGCGCTTCCTCGACGCCCGGCCGACGCCCGGTCTCGACGTGCTGGAGGCCGACATCACCGAACCGGCGTCCGTGCCGGGCCGGTTCTCCCTCGTCCACGCCCGCTTCGTGCTGATGCACCTGCCCGCGCGCGACCGCGTGCTCGGCACGCTGGCCGAACTCGTGGCGCCCGGAGGCCTGCTGGTGCTCAGCGACGCCGTCGACCTGACGAGCGGCCTGACGCCGGGCACGCCGTACAGCACGGCGATGCGGGCGATGTGGCAGGGACTGCGGGCCACCATCGGCACCGACGTGTCCTGGGTGCCGTCGTACCCGCGGCTGCTGCGCGGGGCGGGACTGGTCTCCGTCGCCGCCGAGATCCATGTGCCGCCGCTGACGCCGGGCAGTCCCCTCAGCCGCTTCTGGGCGGACACCTGGGAGCGCGGCAGGACGGCGATGACCTCCACGGGGCTGCTCGACGACGCCGGCGTCGACGCGGCGATCCGGTACCTGGACTCCGAGGACTGCGCGGCGCTGTCGGCCGGCATGCTCACCGCCTGGGGCCGCAGACCGGACGAGAGCCCGTAAGGGGCGGTGAGCGCGGGGGCGGGCCCGCGGCTTCGGCGCGCCGCGCCCCGTCACCTGTGCGTGGGGGCGTCGGGCTTCGGCTTCGGCTTGATAGGCAAGTCGTCGCTTGCCTATCCTGGGTGCCATGGCGGAGGACGTCTTCAAGGCCCTGGCCGACCCCACCCGTCGGCGCATCCTCGACGAGCTGGTGGAGCGGGACGGCCAGACGCTGTTCGAGATCTGCGCGCGCCTGGTCACCCGGCACGGCATCGGGCTGTCCCGCCAGGCGATCAGCCAGCACCTCGCCGTCCTGGAGTCGGCGGGCCTGGTGGTGTCCCGGCGCGAGGGCCGCTACAAGTTCCATGATCTGCACACCGAACCCCTTGAGCGCATCGCGGCCCGGTGGCTCAGGCCCGACCCACGGGAGAGCACTCCATGAGGATCCACCTTTCCAGCGTGTTCGTCGACGACCAGGAGACGGCGCTGCGTTTCTACACGGACGTGCTGGGCTTCGTGAAGAAGCACGACGTCCCCCTCGGCGAGCACCGGTGGCTCACCGTGGTCTCGCCGGAGGACCCCGACGGCACGGAGCTGCTCCTCGAACCCTCCGGTCACCCGGCGGTGGGCCCGTACAAGTCGGCGCTGGTCGAGGACGGCATCCCCGCCACCTCCTTCGCCGTGGACGACGTGCGCGCGGAGTTCGACCGGCTGCGCGGACTCGGGGTGCGCTTCACCCAGGAGCCGCTGGAGATGGGCCCGGTCACCACAGCTGTGCTGGACGACACCTGCGGCAACCTGATCCAGCTGGTGCACAGCGCGTAGCCGCCGACGGCCGGAGTCCCGGCCCCACAAACTCACAGAGTCACGGGGAGGACGCCGGCAGGGCGCCGGCGGCCTCGCCGAGGAAGGCGAGGGCGCGGGGGAAGTCGTACAGCTGGTCGGCCAGGACGCTCAGCCCGAGGGCCAGACTGCGCGCCGGCACGCCGCGGGCGGCCAGGACGTCCGCGGTCCAGGTGACGAACGTGGTGAACAGGGCGGCGTCGTCGGCGTAGAGGGCGGCGGCGAGGAAATCCACGATGTGGGCGAGGTCCTCGGCGGTGCGTTCCCGCTGGGCGTCGCTGTAGGAGCGCATGGCCGGCCGGCGTTCGTCCAGCGCGACGAGGGCGCGGCGGACCAGCTCGGCGCGGCTGTTCCTGACGAGGGTGTACTCCTGGTCGGCCAGGTGGGGAAGGTCGTCGACCTGCTCCCGCCGGCTCGTCCGGGGCGCGGTCAGCCCTTCGGCGAGACGGTCGGCCGCGGTGCGGGCGTCCGGGGCCCATTCGTCGGCCTGGATGAGGCGGGCGTAGCGGCCGCCCGGTCCGAACGCGGCGCCGCCGACCATGACGGGGACGCCGAGGGACTGCACGGCGGTCACCGCTTTGTGCGCGGCGGGCAGATGCGTGGGAATGGACGCCGACAGCAGCACGGCGACGGGATTGGTCTGATGGACGTGCGCGACCAGATGCTGCGTGGGGGTGTGGGCGCCCAGGAAGTCGACCTGCCACCCGCGGCGGACGAGGACCTCGGCCAGCAGCCGGGCGGGAAGGGCGTGCCACTCGCCGTCGACGCAGGCCACCGTCACCCGTCCACGCGTGCCGGGTCCGCCGGCCGCGGCGCGGCGGTGGGCGAGCGCGGCGACGACCCGGTCGGTGATGGCGCTGGCCGCGTGCTCCTCGGCCACGCTGGTCCGGCCGGCGGCCCATTCGACCCCGACCCGGTGCTGCACGCGCGCGACGACGTCGAGCAGGAGCGTCTCCTCGTCCGCTCCCGCGTCGGCCGCCGCGCACACGGTCCGCACCGCCGCCTGCTCGTCCCGGCCGGTCACGGCGGCCCACAGCGCGTCCGCGAGGGTCTCGGCGTCGGTGCAGCGGACGGTCTCGGCCGTCATCGCGCCTCCCGGCGGCGGGGCTCGTGGCCGTCGACGACGCCCGGCGCGCCGTGACCGCCCATGGGGTTGGTGATCGCCAGGGTCGCCAGGTCGTCGTGGCGGCCTCCGCCCAGCCATTGCGCCACCAGCATCTGCACGCGTTCCACGACCGCCTCGGCCGGCATCCGCGCGCACTCGCGCAGCGCTTCCTGCAGGCGGGCCTCGCCGTAGAGCCGGTCGCCGAGGGGGCCGCCGCGGGCCTCGGTGATCCCGTCCGTGTAGAGCAGGCACGTCTCCCCCGGCGCCAGGACGACGTCGGCGCTGCGCACGGTGACGCGGGGCAGCGCGCCCACCAGCGTGCCGCCGGTGTCGGCCTCCTCCACCCGGCCGTCGGCGCGGATGATCAGCGGCGGCAGATGGCCGGCGCTGGTCAGCCGCAGTTCCACGAGCCCTGCCCGGCGGCGGACGGATGCCAGCACGAGTGTCGCGAACCGGGTCTGGTGGGCGTGGAGCAGCGCGTCGTTGAGCAGGCCGAGGACGCGCCGGTGGTCGTCCGCGAGCGGCAGGAGCGCCTGGAGCACCGTGCGGATCTTCCCGGTCAGCACGGCGGCTTCCAGTCCCTTGCCGGCCACGTCGCCCAGGACGACGAAGGTCTCCCCGGCGGGGTCGGCGGGCGGATGGACGTCGTAGAAGTCGCCGCCGACGCGTTCGTGGTCCTGCGAGGCGCGGAAGGCCCCCGCGTACTCCACGCCGTGGACCCGCTCCAGTCGCGGCGGCAGCAGCTCACGCAGCAGCGTGGCCGTGATCGACGTCTGCTCGGCGTAGAGGCGGGCCGCCGAGAGGGCCGCGCCGGCCCGCGCCGCGAACAGCCGGGCGAAGACCTCCTCGCCGTCGGTGAACACGCGCCGCGTGCCGGACCGCAGCAGGATCAGCACGCCGGCCGGCACCCCGTGTCCGGGCAGCGGAGTGACGATCACCGATCCGATCGGCCCGTCGAAGCCGGGCGGGATCACCCAGTCGGGCAGGACGTCCGGGTCGATCCAGCGGGCGGGAACCGGCGGGAACCCCTGGAGCGCCTCGGCGAGCCCGGGGACCGTTGCGGCGTCGATGTGCGCCACGGTCTGGGTGGCGGGGCCGCCCGCCCGCGCGTGCGTCAGGGAGTGGCGGTGGCCTGCGGAGGGGGCGACGATGAGGGCCGCGTCGGCCAGGTGGTCGGCGGCCATCCGCGCCGTCACCTCCGTGCAGCGGTCCACGTTCAGCGACGACAGCAGGGCGCCGGAGACCTCCGCCAGCAGCGCCGTGCGTTCGCGTTCGCCGCGCAGCGCCCGCTCGGCGTCGCGCAGTGCGGTGTCCTCCAGCAGCCACCAGACGACGGTGCCGTCCTCGCCGGGCGAGGGGTGCGCCGCGAAGGTGCGGCGCCCCACCGCGCCCGAGACGGCGCGCGCGGCCGGGTCGGCCGGTGCGGAGCGTGTGAGGTGGTCGTGGGCCTGCGTGAGCCAGAGGGGCAGGCCGTTCGCCGCGGCATCGCCCGCGGGCGGTTCGGCGAGGAGCGCCCGGGCCGCGTCGTTCGCCTCGACGACGCTCCCCTCGCCGTCCAGGACGACCACGGGAAAGGGAGCGTGGCTCCATGCTGCGCCGACGCCGTCGTGCGGGCGCTCGGAGGTACCCGGAGAAGAAATCACAAGCGGGGGAACGCGTAGCGCACCCCACCACCTCTCTGTCATGCGAAAAAATTGCCGTTCGGCAACCATCCCTCATCCGTCGGCCCCGTGCAATGTCGGGCCGGGATCCATCCGGCGCCCCCGCATCGGCCCCGGCGGCGGGTGCCGCATGCGGAAGCCCGCGGGCCGCGGGCCGGGACCGGCGCCCGGCGACGGATCAGGGTGAGGAGGTGGACACGGTCGAGCCCGTCGGGTCCGGGGAGCCGTCCTGGGCGCGCAGTTCGTCGTTGATGCGCTGGGCCTCTTCGAGCTGGTCCTCGAGGATGACGATGCGGCAGGCAGCCTCGATCGGGGTGCCCTGGTCGACGAGTTCGCGGGCGCGGCCCGCCACCCGCAACTGATAGCGGGAGTAGCGGCGGTGGCCGCCTTCGGAACGCAGGGGGGTGATCAGGCGGTGTTCGCCGAGAGCACGGAGGAAGGCGGGGGTGGTGCCGAGCATCTCGGCGGCCCGGCCCATGGTGTAGGCGGGATAGTCGTCGTCATCGAGAGGGGCGACGGAGGGGGTACTGCGAGGGGGCATAGACCTCTTCTTCCGCAAGACGCGTCGGGGGGCCCGGGCGCCATGCCGGCACCCGGGCCCCGAGCCTTCAACACCATCTGCCGGCTGACTGCGCCGGAATTCTGTTCCGCAGGGTGCACCCGGAGAGGTGCGGCTGCGGGGATCGCGGATGCGTGACCGGGGACCACCTTCCAATCGGGGCCTGCGGTACCCGGGCGGACTGCTTCCTCGCCCGGGCGATCCTGATGGCGTGCGCTCCTTACCTTCGGTTACTCGGTTGCACTGCTGGATACCGCGGGTACTGCTCACGGCCCGGGAGGGGCCGCTTTCTGCTGGATCTGCTTGCGCGGAGGCCTCGCGCCGACCGCGCCGTCTTCCTTCGACTTTTCTGGTACGTCAGAAACTCTAGCCCTGCAGCGAGCCCATGTCTACTCCGGCCACTACAGATTTTCTCCGGGTGGATCGACCGTCCGGGGCTCCTACGCCACCCTACCGAGGCCCGTCAACCACCCCCCGCGCACCCGACCGACACCCGGCGGGAGCCGCGCCGTTGACACATGAGGCTAATGCGATTAGCTTTTGGCTAACGATATTAGCCAACCAACCAGGGGAAGCCATGACCGAGTACCTGGCCGTCGACGGCGGCACCATCGCGTACGAGGTGACGGGGTCCGGACCGCTCGTCGTGCTCGCCCACGGCATGGGCGACAGCCGCGCCGCCTACCGTGCCGTCGTCCCCGCGCTCGTCGCGGCGGGTTACCGGGTCGCCGCCGTCGACCTGCGCGGCTGCGGCGAGTCGAGCGTCGACTGGCCGGACTGGAGCCGCACCGCCATCGCGGGCGATCTGCTCGCCGTCGTCCGCCGGCTGGGCGGCCCTGCCGTCCTCGTCGGCCATTCGGTGTCCGGTGGCGCCGCCACCATCGCCGCGGCGACGGAGCCCTCCCTGATCACCGGCGTCGTCGAGCTGGCGCCTTTCACCCGCAAGCAGTCGCCGCGCCTCGGCGACCTGCGGGTCAGGCGCTTCCGGCAGGGGATGCTGCGGCTGGCCGGCGCCGGCCTTTTCGGCAGCGTGCCGCTGTGGCGCTCGTACCTCGACCTGGCCTACCCCGGCGTCCGGCCGGCCGACTGGACCGAGCGGCTCGGCCTCATCGAGTCCCGGCTGCGCGAGCCGGGCCGGATGAAGGCCATGCAGGCCATGGGCCGCAGCGCCCCCACCGACGCCGGCGCCCGGCTCGGCGACGTCCGCTGCCCGGTACTGGTCGTGATGGGCACGCTCGACCCCGACTGGGCCGACCCGCAAGCCGAGGGCGCGGCGGTCGTCGAGGCGCTGCCGTCCGGCCTCGGCCGCCTCGAGATGATCGAGGGCGCGGGGCACTACCCGCACGACCAGTTCCCCGACCGGGTGGCCTCCCTGGTGCTCGCCTTCCTGCGGTCGGAGGCCGCCCGTGCCTAGGGCGGGCCTGGACCCGGCCGCCGTGGTCGCGGCCGGCGCGGACCTGGCCGACGAGACGGGCTTCGACCGGCTGACGATGGGGCTGCTGGCCGAACGGCTCGGCGTTCGCACCCCCTCCCTGTACAAGCACGTCGGCGGCCAGGAGGACCTCAACCGCCGCATCGCGGCCCTGGCGCTGGGGGAGGCCGCGGACGCCGTCGGCGTCGCGGTGCAGGGACGTGCGGGCCGTGACGCGCTCGCGGCCGCGGCCCGTGCCTTCCGCGCCTTCGTCGTGGAGCACCCCGGCCGGTACGCCGCCACCATCGGCATGGAACCGTCCGGTCCGGACGACCCGCTGGCCGCCGGGAGCGCGCGGCTGCTGGAGGCGTTCACGGCCGTCCTGCGCGGCTACGAGATCGCGGAGTCCGACGTGGACCACGCCCTGCGCTTGCTGCGCAGCCTCTTCCACGGCTTCGCCACCTTGCAGGCGGCGGGCGGCTTCCAGTGGAAGGCCGACGTCGACGAGAGTTTCGAGTGGCTCATCGCCTTCGCCGACCGGGGTCTGCGCGCCGGCTGAGCCCACGCCGTCGCCGTGTCGCGGGCCGAACCCCACGGGGTTCCACCCGCGCACGGCGGACGGGCCGCAAGTAGGCTGCACCTCCAACCGGCTCGACGGGGGACGGAGCACATGACGGCGGAGACGGCACAGCGGTGGGGGTCGGCCCTCGACGAGGTCGTGGTGTACGCGCAGGGGGCGCTCTGCCGACGGCTGGCCCGCGGCAGCGTCCCGCCGGACGGCCGTGTGCGGGTGACGGGACTGCCGCGCTCGATGGACCCGGGATCGCTGCGGGCCCGCGTCACCGGCGTCCGCGCGGCCCGCGTCGTCGAGGCACGCGTGGAGGTCGAGGCCGAATCCCTCGACGAGGCGGCGTCCGACGCGCTGCGACGCGAGGTGGAGCGACGGCGCGACGAGTGGGCGGCGGCCCAGGGCCGCCGGGACCGGCAACTGGGTCTGATCGAGGAGATCGGCGCCGTACGCCCGGTACCCCCGGCCCGCCGACGCGAGGACCCGCACCGCCGCACCCCGGTGGACGCGTGGCTGGGCCTCGCCGACTTCGTCGACGAGCGGCTGACCGCGCTGCACGCCCGTCTCGTCGAACTGGAGCAGGACCTCGAAGTCGCCGAGCACGCGTTCATGGTCGCCTCCGACCGGCTCGACCGCGCCTCCACCGACGCGCCGTCCTCGCCTGTGCTGACGACGGTCTCGGCGGTCCTGACCTTCGACGTCAGCGCCGGACCGGCCGCGGCGGAGGCGGCGGAGGCGGCGGAGCCGTCGGGAGCCCGGGACGACAGCGAGGTCGAGGTGGAGATCGAGTACGCGGTGCCGGGCGCCGTGTGGGCTCCGGCCTACCGTCTCACCCACCGTCACGGCGAGGACGGCGGCCGTCTGGTGCTGCGGGCCTCCGTCGCGCAGCGCACCGGCGAGGACTGGAAGGGCGTGCGCATCGCCCTGGCCACCGCCGACCTGCGGCGTCGCACCGACCTGCCCCGGCTGCGCTCGATGCGGATCGGACGCCGTCAGCCCTCCCCCGCGCCGTCCGGCTGGCGCGAGCCGCCGACCGGCTTGGCCGACCTGTTCGCCGGATACGACGCGACCGGCCCCCGCCCCTACGGCGCCGGCGCCCCCCTGGCCGTCGGAGGGACGGCCAAGGGACGGACCCCGGCGTTCGCCGCGGGCCCCGGCGAGGACTCGGGGGGCTACGGCGAGACCGGCGGTCACGCAGATACCGGGGGTTACGGGGAGGCCGCGGTCTACGGCGCTCCGCCGCCCCCGCCGTTTCCCGTCGGCGGCCGGCCGCAGGCCTACGGCGCCGCTCCCGCCGCCCCGGCCGCTGCCTCCGGGCCGCCCGGCGGGGCGCGCCAGCGGTCCGGCGGCATGATGCCGCCGCCCCCCGCCGCCATGGCCCCCATGGCCTCGGCCCGCCCGATGACGCCACGGTCCCCCGCGCCCGCCGCGCCCGGGTCAGCGCCGGCCGCGCCTTCGCCGGCGGCAGGTCCGCCGCAGCCCAGCGGCGCCGAGCTGGACTACCCGGCGCTCGTCCTGAGCGGCCCCGACGAGCAGGGCGGCCGGCGGGGCCGGCTGTTCCCCGACGTCCCGTACGACCCGGTGGCGGCCGAGTACCGCCGCCGTGCCGAGGCGGTGGCCGCGCTGCCGCTGCCCGGTCACGCGGTGCCTCCCCGCGTGTCCGCCGGGTCCTTCGACCACCGCTTCGACGCCGTCGCCCGCGCCGACATCCCCTCGGACGGCGCCTGGCACACCGTCACCGTCGGCGAGGTCCCCGTCGGCCTGCGCACGGAGTACGTCTGCGTGCCGTCCGTCGAGCAGACGGTGTACGGCACGCTGGTGCTGTCGCACACCACCGGCCAGGCCCTGCTGGCCGGCCCGGTGGAGGTCGTCGTCGGCGACGACTTCGCGCTGACCGCCGCGCTGCCCACCCTCGCGCCCGGCGGAGTCTGCCGGGTGGGGCTCGGCCCGGCGGAGGGCATCACCGTCACCCGCCGCACCACGATGCACGAGTCGACGTCGGGACTGCGCAACTCCACCACGGTGCTCGATCACCGCGTCCACGTGGAACTGGCCAACCGTCTCGCCGGGCCGGTCACCGTGGAGGTCCGCGAGCGCGTCCCCGTGACGTCCGACGCGGACGTGCGCGTCGAGGAGCGGGCCGGCTGGTCGGCGCCCCGCGACGACGCCGGCACGGAGCAGCACGCCCCCGGCACCCGCGTCCGGCGGGTGGAGCTGCCCGCCGGCGGGACCACCGCCCTCGACGGCGGCTACGAGATCCGCATCCCGACCGCCAAGGCCCTGGCCGGCGGCAACCGCAGGAGCTGACACCACCCATGTCCACGGCACCGCAGCCGATTCCGCTCCCCGTCACCGCCGTCACCTGCCTGGAGGACCGCGCCCACGTCGAACGCACCGCCCGGCTCGTCCTGGAGGCCGGGGTCCAGCGCCTGCGTCTGGGGCCGGTCAGCGCGCTGGCCGTCGACCGAACGCTGCACGCCGAACTGACCGCGTCCGGCCCGGCGACCGTGCTCGACGTGCGGATCGTGCGCACGTGGCAGCCGCGCGGCCCCCTGCCGGCCGACGAGGACTCGGCGCCGCACCGCCGGATGAGGTTCCTGGAAGCGGAGCTGGAGGCCCTGAGCCGGCGGCGCGACCGGCTGCGGACGCGTCTGGACGTGCTCGGCCGTCTCGCCGCGGACCTGCTGCGGGAGATCGGCGAGGGCGCGGGCTTCGGGGAGAGCGACGGCCCGCGCTGGCATCGCGAACTCGACCGGGTGGACGCCGAACGCGACTCCCACGGCGAGCGACTGCGCGCCGTGGAGGCCGAGTCGGCGACTCTGGAGGCCGAACTGGGCGAACTCCGGCGGGCCGTGGACCTCGCCGGGGAGGAGCCTGCCGAACTGATCGGCCACGTCGAGCTGACCGTCGAGGCCGCGTCCGCCGGTCCGGCCGGGCTGCGGCTCAGCCACCTCACTCCGTGCGCGCTGTGGCGGCCCGCGTACCGGGCCGTGCTCGACGGCGACGCCCTCACGCTGGAGACCGACGCGATGGTGTGGCAACGTACCGGCGAGGACTGGTCGGACGTCCGGCTGACGCTGTCGACGGCGCGTTCCGCGCTGGCGGCCGAGCCTCCCCGGCTCGGCGAGGACCGGCTGACGCTCCAGGACCGCTCCTCGGCGGAACGCCGCACGGTCGACGTGGAAGTGCGCGAGGAGGACGTCGCGGACCTGGGCCCGGCCCCGGTGCTCGGCCTGCCGGGGGTGGACGACGGCGGCGAGGTCCGGGTGCTGCACGCCCCCGCGCCGGTCTCCGTGCCGGCCGACGGACGCGCCCACCGGGTGCCGCTGTCGGCCTTCACCACGACCGCGGGCACCGAGTACGCCTGCGCGCCCGAGCTGTCCCCGCTGGTCACCCAGGTGGTGAGATTCGACAACCGGTCGGGCCACGCGCTCCTCGCCGGGCCGGTCGACCTGGTCCGCCGCAGCGGGTACAGCGGCCGCGGCGCGCTGGAGTTCACCGCCCCGGGGGCCGCCGCGGAACTCGCCTTCGGCAGTCGCGACGACCACCGGGTGGTCCGGCGGGCCGAGGAGGTCCGCGACACCTCGACGATCACCCAGCGGACCCTCGTCACCCGCACCGTGCGCCTGCATCTGTCCCGGTTCTCCACCCCCGGCGAGCACGGCGACCAGACGGTCGTCCTGCGCGAGCGGATCCCGGTGTCGGAGGTCTCGGCGGTGCAGACGCGGGTGCGGGAGGACGCCTGCTCACCGGTTCCCGACGAGGTCGACGCCGACGGAATCGCCCGCTGGAACGTCGTCCTGCCGCCGGGCGGTCGGCGCACGGTCACGCTGGTGTACGAGCTGTCGGCGAGCGCCAAGGTCACCGGGCTCTGATCCCGTGGGGCCGGCGACCGCCCGCGCCTCACGCGCACACGGTCGCCGGCCCCCGGGGCGAGCGGGATGACGGGCGGCCGTCGGCCGCCGACGCCCTGGCCGAATTCCCGATCGGCGCACGGGACTTGACGACGCCTGCCGGAGAGGGCCACCTTGTAGCGCACCCGTAAGGAAACTTTCCTAACAGAAGGGTTCCCCCACAGTGCGCTCTCGAACACTGACCCTCACGGCGGCCGTCGGCGCCGCCCTCCTCGCCGGCGCCGCTCTCCCCGCGCACGCGTCCGGATCCGCCTCGGGCTCCGGCCGAAGCGCCGCGGCCCCCGCGTCGGCGCAGGAGGGCTCGGTCAGCGCGGCCGACCTCCTCGCCAAGGTGACGTCCTGCTCGCAGATATCCAGCGGCAAGTACCGGACGGACGACGAGACCTCGGCCACCGTGCCGGTGTGCGGCAAGAACGGCGCGGTCTTCTGGAAGGCCGACATGGACGTCGACTGCGACGGCCGGCGCACGTCCCGGTGCAACGAGGACACCGACCCCTGGTACCAGGACGACACCGCCTTCCACCAGTCGGACGGCAAACCGCTGCGCGCCGACACCCTGCCCTATGTCGTCGTGCCGAGTTCCAGCTCGATCTGGAACTACGGCTCGGCCGGCATCAAGGGCGGCGGCGTGGTGGCCGTCGTCTACCAGGGCAAGGTCGAGTACGCGGTCGTCGGCGACACCGGACCCACGAACATCATCGGCGAGGCCTCGTACGCGACGGCGGCGGCGCTCGGCATCGATCCGGACCCGGAGAACGGCGGCACGGACTCCGGCGTCACCTACATCCTGTTCAAGAACTCCCGGGTGTCCCCCATCGAGAGCCACAGCGCGGCGGTGACCGTCGGCGACCGGCTGGCCCGGACGTTCCTGAGCGAGAACTAGCGCGTCAGCGGCCGCGGGGCGCGTACATGATGACGGCCATGCCGGCGAGGCAGACCAGCGTCCCGGTCACGTCCCAGCGATCCGGGCGGTAGCCGTCGGCGATCATGCCCCAGGCGATCGACCCCGCGACGAAGATCCCGCCGTAGGCGGCGAGAACGCGTCCGAAGTGGTCGTCGGACTGGAGGGTGGCGACGGCGCCGTACAGACCCAGCGCGACCACGCCGGCGCCGATCCACGCCCAGCCCTTGTGCTCGCGGACGCCCTGCCACATCATCCAGGCGCCGCCGATCTCGAACAGGGCGGCGACGACGAACAGGGACACGGAACGCACGACGGTCATGGTGGCCGAGGCTACCGGCGGCGCCGGGCGGCGAACCGGACCGGGTCACGTGACACCGGTTCGGGTGCCGGCGCCGCCGGGCCGGTGTCATCGGCCGGCGGCCGCCGTCACCGTCGTGGGATCCACTCCGGTCAGCTCCACCACGCGGTGCGGCGGCACGCCCGCGGCCAGCGCCCGCCCGATCAGGCCGTCCCTGCCGTCGGCGCAGTCCCGGTAGGCGAGGAGTTCCTCCTCGACCTTCGCGAGCGCCGCCGGGGCCCCGTGACGGCGCACCCGGGACAGCTCCTCCTCGCTCAGCGGGACCGGCAGGCGCTCCGCGCCCTCCGGGACGGCTCCCCGCTCCTCCGGCGGAAGCAGCCGCAGGAGCGGGGAGGCCGCCGAGCTGCCCTGCGCCGCCAGCCAGGCCCGCACGGCGGGGGTGTCCATGCAGGCGAGGTCGCCGACGGCGGCCGGAGAGACGCCGAGCGCCGTGGTCGCGTCGTCGAGCAGGAACAGGTAGGCGTCGTCGGTCATGCTCACTCCTTCTGCGGGGAGAGCGGCCGCGTCGGGGGGGGACGGCCGGTCGACGTCCCTTTACCCCACCGCGGCGGAATCACGTGCCGGCACGGGACCCGGACAGGTGACGTCCGCGCCCTCTCGGGGTTCCCCCCGGGAGAGGGACAGGTCCGCTGTGTCCCGGTTGGTCTTCGCCGGGCCGGGCACTTGGCAGTGGACCGGTTCCCTGTCCTGGAGGTGTGGCGTGGCGGTACGGCATCGTCTGATCAAGGTGAGTCCGCAGACCGTGTGGGACGTCCTCTCGGACGGCAACCTCTACGCGGAGTGGGTGGTGGGGACGGCGTCCTCCGAGCCCGTGCGGGGACAGTGGCCGCAGGTCGGCGCGGCGATCGGTTTCGAGGTGCGCCTCGGCCCGCTCCGGCTGACGAACGAGACCGTCGTCCGGCACTGCGTGGAGGGTTCCGAACTGGAACTGGAGGCGCACGCGGGCGCGCTGGGCACCGCGCGGATCGCCATCGAGCTGCGGCCCTGGGGCGAATACTGCCTGGTCATCGTCGACGAACATCCGTTGCAGGGCGCGGGCGGGCGATTCCACAACGCCGGCACCGAGGCGCTGATCCAGCTGCGGCACCGCGCGATGCTGGCCCGGCTCGACGACGTCTGCCGGAAGCAGGACCGCTCCGCGCGGCCGGACCGCTCCCGGCAGCACAGCGCGGCCGCCCGCTGACCCGCCCGGCCGCTCCCCGCCGAGGGGCAGGTCGCCTGGCCGGCATGCGTCCGCGGGGGCGAGGGCGGTCCGCCGTCCAAGGCCTCCCGAGGAGCGGCGGGCCCGTACAGTGAAAGGGCGGTTCCTCCGCCTTCGCCCCGGTCAGACACCCTGCGACCCCCTCGGAACGTTCATGCGACGCCCGTCCACCGGCCCGGACCACGATCCCGACACCCTGTTCGGGCTCGACGCCCTCGGCCCCGAGCCCGAGGCCCGCACCCCGGCCGGGCGGTCCTTCCGCGACTCCGACGCCGCGCGCCGGCTGCTGCCCGTGCGGGAGATCCACGCCGAACCGGCGGCAGCGGCGTCCCCGCGCGGCCGGCAGATCATCGCCCGGTTCCCCGGGGCGCGGGTGATCGAGGTCGAGTCACACTGGGGCATCCCCGGGCTGCACGGCAACGAGGGCAACGTCGCGCGGTGGGTGCGCGTCAAGGGGGAGACGCTCGTCCTCGGCGAGCGCAAGTCACCGCGCACCCGTCCCAACGGGCGGTCGGCGGACTGGATCGCGCCGGGGGCCTCCAACGGCTGCGCCATGGCCTGCGCCTACTGCTACGTGCCGCGCCGCAAGGGGTACGCCAACCCGGTCACCGTCTTCACCAACATCGACCGGATCATCGCTCACATCGGCCGGCACATCGCCCGGCAGGGCCCCAAGACCGAGCCCAACCAGTGCGACCCGCAGGCCTGGGTGTACGACGTCGGCGAGAACGGCGACTGCTCGGTGGACGCGCTGATCTGCGACAACACCGCGGATCTCGTGCACGCCTTCCGTCGGTGGCCGACCGCGAAGGCGTCCTTCGCGACCAAGTTCGTCAATCCCGACCTGCTGGCCCTCGACCCGCGCGGCCGCACCCGCGTCCGCTTCTCCGTCATGCCCCCGGAGGACTCCCGGCTGCTGGACCTGCGGACCTCGCCGGTCGCCGACCGGATCGCCGCCGCCGCCGACTTCCTGGAGGCGGGGTACGAGGTGCACTTCAACCTCTCCCCCGTCGTCGTGCGTCCGGGCTGGGAGGAGGCGTGGGCGGAGCTCCTCGACCATCTCGACGACGTCCTGCCCGACCGGGTGAAGCGGCAGGCCGCCGCCGAGGTGATCATGCTGACGCACAACCGGGAACTGCACGAGGTCAACCTGGGCTGGCACCCGCGGGCCGAGGAGGTCCTGTGGCGGCCGGACCTCCAGGAGAGCAAACGCTCGGAGAACGGCGCGCTGAACGTCCGCTACGCGGGCGGCGACAAGGCGCGGGCGGTGGAGCGACTCCGTGCGCTGGTCGCCGCACGGGCCCCCTGGCTGCGCATCCGGTACGCGTTCTGAATCCGGGCGCCGCCGCCCTCACATGAGGGCCGCCGTGCTCCGAGGCCCGTCGCCTCCGCCGGCGGCCCCTGCTCTCCGCCCCTGTCTTCCGTTCAGGCCGCCTGGACCAGTTCGGCGCGGCCGAACAGCAGGGCATAGCCCGAAGGGAGCCGGCCGAGGATCCGGCTGAGCAGGTCCTCTCCGGCGAGCTGGGCCACGACCCGCAGGACGGTGCCGGCGTCCCACCGGGTGGTGGCGGGCGTGCCGCCGGTGCGGGACGCCAGGTCCTTGACGAAGCCCCAGCCGGTGAGGTTCTCCGTGGCGGGGATCTCGGCGGTGAAGAGGCGCGCGGCCTGCTGCGGGAGCCGGGCCGCGAGTTCCACGCGTTCGTCGCCGGTGATCTGACGGCCGAGGGCGGCCAGTACGGCGCGCAGCGACTCCTCGGCCCGGGCGCGGGTCGGGTACGCGCCTTCGTACCGCACTCTCTCCAGCATCTGCTCGAACGTCATGCCGACGGCGGACGGGCGTTCCTGCAGCGAAAACATCGGTGACGCGGGTGCCTTTCTCGTCTGCGGTGCGCGCGTCGGCGGCCGGGGCTCGCCCGTCGGCCGCCGACGTCGCTCACGGTCGGGGATGGGGTGGTGCGGTGCCGCCGGCGGGAGCGCTCAGCCGCTGATCTCCTTCTGCGCGGAGCCGCCGCCGACGGCGACCTTGCGGGGCTTGGCGCGCTCGGCGATCGGGATGCGCAGGGTGAGCACACCCGCCTCGTAGTCGGCCTTGATGCGCTCGGTGTCCAGGGTGTCGGCCAGCACCACCTGGCGGGAGAACACGCCGAGGGGCCGCTCGGACAGCTCCATCTGCACGTCGTCCGCCTTGGCGACGGGCCGCCGCTCGGCCTTGACGGTGAGCATGTTCCGTTCGACGTCGACGTCGATCGCGTCCGGCGAGACGCCCGGCAGGTCCAGGGCGATGACGTACTCCTCGCCCTCGCGGTAGGCGTCCATCGGCATCGGCGACGGCCGCGACCAGGTGCCGGGCGTGTGCAGGAGCTGCTGGGTGAGTCGGTCGAGCTCACGGAACGGGTCGGTGCGCATAAGCATCGGAGACACCTCCAGGGTTCGGATCAGGCACGTAGCTGCCAATGCGGTTCACCTGCCATCGTTGAACATGTCATCGAAGTGATGACAAGCCGAATGTCGTCGGCACGATGACATGAGCCGACACACCCGCCAGACGCGCTGGAGGCACCCATGACCACCGACGACGAGCCCGTCGCCCGCGCCCGTGACGTCACTCCGGCGTCCTTCCTGGCCGCCGCGGCGCTCCGCACGATCCACGAGGCCCTGCACACCGCCCGGACCACGCCGGACGACGGGCGGCCGGACGGGGAACGCCCGCACGGGGACCGGCCGGGCCAGGGCGGGGCCGGCTCGGAGCAGGCGCTCGCCGCGCTCCTGATGCTGCGGGAGGTGCGCGACCAGTTGGCCGCGTGGGAGCCGGGGCTGATCGAGGAGGCCCGGGACGCGGGGGCCAGCTGGGCGGATCTCGCCCGGCCGCTGGGCGTCTCCAGCCGGCAGGCCGCCGAACGCCGCTATCTGCGGGTGCGCCCGGGGAACCCCGGGTCCACGAGCGAACAGCGGGTCCAGGCCACGCGTGACCGTCGCGCCGCCGACCGCACCGTCACGGCGTGGGCCCGCGCCAACGCGGCCGACCTGCGCCGGCTCGCCGGGCAGATCACCGCGCTCGCCGACCTGCCCGCCGCAGCGCGGACCCCGCTGGGTGAGCTGAGCACGGCCCTCGCGGCCGACGACGCCGCCGCTCTCGTCGGCCCGTTGCAGGGCACGCGCGCGTATCTGGCGGCCGGCCACCCCGACCTCGCGGCCCGCGTCGACGACGTCGCCCGGCACACCGAGGCGCTCCGCCGCCACAGCGGCGACCAGCGCCGGGGCCCCCGGCCGCAGGCCTCCTCCTGACCGTCCGGCCGCCCGGGCCCGGGTCCTGTCGCCCGCGGACAGCCCGCATACGGCCACGCATCGCGGACACTGGACAGCAGGAGACAGCCGAGGGGAGGCCGACCGTGCTGACCACCGTCCGTGACCAGTTGGGACAGGCCCTGTTCCAGCGTGTCGCCGGACCCGACGGGCCCGCGAACCGCGCCCGCATCCACGACACCCCGGGCCCGCGGTGGTTCGGACCGGACCGGCCGGTCCGCATCGTCCACGGCGACGCCTCGATGTTCATCGGCGGCCTGAGCGCCCTGCTGCTTCAGTCCCTGCACCCGCTCGCCATGGCGGCGGTCGCCGGTCACTCCGGCTTCCGGGGCGACCCGTGGGGGCGGTTGCAGCGCACCAGCACCTTCCTGGCCGTGACGACGTACGGCACCGCCGAGGACGCCCAGCGCGCGGTCGACCATGTCCGCGGCATCCACGAGCGGATCCGCGGGACGACCGCCGAGGGCGTGCCCTACCACGCCGCCGACCCCCGGCTGCTGGGCTGGGTGCACGCCGCCGAGACGGACAGCTTCCTGCGCGCCCACGAACGCTTCGGAGCCGCTCCCCTGGACGCCGACGGCTACGACGCCTACGTCGCCGACACCGCGCGGGTCGCCGAGGCGCTGGGAGTGCCCGACCCGCCGCGCGACCGCGACGAGCTGGCCGAGCGCCTGAGCGCCTACCGGCCTGAATTGCGCGCCACCCCCGAGGCCCGCTCCACGGCACGGTTCCTGCTGCTGCGGCCGCCGGTGCCGCTGGCCGTACGGCCCCTCTACGGCGGCCTCGCCGCGAACGCCGTCGCCCTGCTGCCGCCCTGGGCCCGGGGCATGCTGTGGCTGCCTCGCGTGCCGCTCGTCGAAGGCCTGGCCGTGCGCCCGGCCGGGCAGGTCCTGACCCGCGCCATCCGCTGGGTCATGACCCCGCCCGGCCGGGCCCGTCCCTCGTGAACCGGACGGCGCACCGCCACCGGAGCCGGGCCGCGTGCACGGGGATGCGCGGCCCGTCGGCGGTCAGTACGGTGGCGTCCCGGTGTTCGGCCTCCCGGTGTTCGATCCGGTCGTTCGGGTCCGGGTGTTCGGCTCCGGGCAGGGCGGGAACTCCTGAGTCGGCGGCACGAGGTCATCGGACGGTGGAGGCGGCATGGCCGACAAGAAGGCGGCGACTTTGCCGCGCAAGGGTTACGAGAAGGAACTGCTGCGGCTCCAGACGGAGTTGGTGAAGCTGCAGGAGTGGGTGCGGGTGTCGGGCACCCGGATGGTGATCGTGTTCGAGGGACGGGACGCGGCCGGCAAGGGCGGCACCATCAAGCGGGTGTCGGAACACCTCAACCCTCGTGTGGCGCGCATCGCGGCGCTGCCGAAGCCGACCGAACGCGAGCGCACCCAGTGGTACTTCCAGCGGTACGTCGAGCATCTGCCCGCCGCCGGTGAGATCGTGCTCTTCGACCGGTCCTGGTACAACCGGGCCGGCGTCGAGCACGTGATGGGCTTCTGCACGAAGGAGGAGCACCAGCTCTTCCTGCGCCAGTGCCCGATCTTCGAACGCATGCTGGTCGAGGACGGGGTGCTGCTGCGCAAGTACTGGTTCTCGGTGAGCGACACCGAGCAGCAGGACCGCTTCCGGCGCAGGCTGGAGGACCCGCTGCGGCGCTGGAAGCTCTCGCCGATGGACCTGGAGTCGATCACCCACTGGGAGGCGTACTCCCGGGCCAAGGACGAGATGATGGTGCACACCGACATCTCCGAGGCGCCCTGGTACGTCGTGGAGAGCGACGACAAGCGGCGGGCGCGGCTGAACATGATCGCCCATCTGCTGTCGTCCGTGCCGTACCGCGAGGTGCCGCCGCCGGTGCTGGAACTGCCGGAGCGCCCGGCGTCGACCGGCTACGAGCGGCCGCCCAGGAACCTGCGGACGTACGTCCCCGACCACGCCGCGAGCCTCTGACGCACGGTACGCTTCGGCCGCCGCGCAGTGCCGTCGGCGGCCGCGTGCGCCGGTCCCCGGACGGGGGCAGAATCGGGGCATGAGGCGTCGACTCGCCGACGTGAGCGGGCCCGCCCGGCTGGCCGCGCCGGGCGAGGGTCTCGGTAGGGACGAGCTGGCGCTGGCCGCGCGCAACCACGGCCTGCCGCTGGAGGCCCTGCGCTACGACGTGACACCGCCCGGCCTGCACTACGTGCTCACGCACTACGACATCCCCGCCGGCCTCCCCGCCTCGCCGGACGACGACGCCTGGCGGCTGACGGTGGGCGGCCGGGTGCGCCGCGCCCTCAGCCTCTCCCCCGGCCGGCTGCGCGCCCGTCCCGCCGTCGTCGTCCGCACGACGATGGAGTGCGCGGGCAACGGCCGGGCCCTGCTGTCGCCCCGCCCCGTGAGCCAGCCGTGGCTGGTGGAGGCCGTGGGCACCGCGGACTGGACGGGGGTGCCGCTGCGGCTCCTCCTCGACGAGGCCGGCGTCGCGTCCGACGCGGTCGACGTCGTCTTCACGGGCGCGGACCACGGGGTGGAGCGCGGCGTCGAGCAGGACTACCGGCGCGCTCTTCCGCTCGACGTGGCCATGGGCGACGATCCGGAGGTCCTGGTGGCGTACGCGATGAACGGCGCGCCGCTGCCGCCGCAGCACGGGAGCCCGCTGCGGCTGGTGGTGCCCGGCTGGTACGGCATGGCTCAGGTGAAGTGGCTCCGGGACGTCGAGGTGAGCGACTCCCCCTTCGCCGGCTTCCAGCAGTCCGTCGCCTACCGGATCAGGCGGACGCCCGCCGAGCCGGGCGAGCCCGTCACCCTGATCGCTCCCCGGGCGCTGCTGATCCCGCCGGGCTGCCCCGACTTCATGTCCCGCACCCGCGTGGTGCGCGCGGGACCGGTCCCGCTGGCGGGCCGTGCATGGTCGGGACGGGCGCCGGTGACGTCCGTCGAGGTGAGCGCGGACGGCGGGCGGACGTGGGACGCGGCCGCGCTCGAACCGGACCACGGCCGGCGCTGGGCCTGGCGCCGGTGGACCTACGCGTGGTCGGCCGCCCCCGGCGCCCATGTGCTGAGCGCCCGTGCCCGCGACGGGGCGGGAAACACGCAACCGCTCGAACAGGCCTGGAACCGGGGCGGGTTCGCCAACAACGCGGTCCAGCGCGTGCCGGTGCTGTGCCTGGATCCCGGCGACGATCCCGGTGACGGCCGGGCCGACGCCCGCTGACGGGTCGTGCCGCGGGCCGTCGACCGACGTGCGGGCGCCGCCCGCCGGACGGACACTGGGACTGGCGGCGAAGGCCCCGGCCTCGGCCGTCGGCAACAGTCCGAGGTGCGCACGGACGCCCGCGCCGCCCACCGAGACCCTCCCGGACATCGCGCGCGCGTGCGTCCGCCACCGCCATCGTCACAGGGGTGTTCGGCATGGGCGGCGACAACGGAGCGGCGCTGGAAGGTCTGCGGGAGAGGCTGCGGGGGCCGGTCCTCGCGCCCGGGGACGCGGGGTACGACGAGGCCCGCACCGTCTACAACGCGATGATCGACCGGCGTCCGGCCGCCGTGGCCCGGTGCGTGGACGCCGGGGACGTGCGGGAGACGCTGGCCTTCGCGCAGGAGACGGGCACGGACCTCGCGGTGCGCGGCGGCGGGCACAGCGGACCGGGCCTGTGCGTGATCGAGGACGGGCTGACGCTGGACCTGTCGCCGATGCGCTGGGTGCGCGTCGACCCGGAGGCCAGGACCGCGCAGGTGGGCGGCGGCACCCGGCTGGGCGACCTCGACCACGCGGCGCACGCCTTCGGTCTCGGCGTGCCGGCGGGCATCATGTCGACCACCGGGGTGGGCGGGCTGACGCTGGGCGGCGGCCACGGGCATCTGACGCGCAGGCACGGGCTGACCATCGACAGCCTGCTGTCGGCCGACGTCGTCCTGGCCGACGGCTCGTTCGTCACCGCCTCCGAGAAGGAGCACCCCGACCTGTTCTGGGCGCTGCGGGGCGGCGGCGGCAACTTCGGCGTGGTCACGGCGTTCACGTTCCAGCTGCACCCCGTGGACACGGTGGGCGTGGCGGTGACGCTGTGGCCGGTCGACCGCACCGCGGAGGTGCTCCGCTGGTACCGGGAGTTCCTGCCCGCCGCGCCCGACGAGGTGAGCGGCTTCTTCGCCGTGCTGGCGGTGCCCCCCGGGCCGCCGTTCCCGGAACCGATCCACGGGCACAAGATGTGCGCCGTCGTGTGGTGCTGCACCGGCGACCTGGCGGACGGGCGGCTGGAGGAGACGCTCGCCGTGGTGAACGACCCCGCGCCCCCGGCCTTCCACTTCACCGCGCCGATGCCGTACCCGGCGCTTCAGAGCATGTTCGACGAGCTGATCCCCGCGGGGTTGCAGTGGTACTGGCGCGGGGACTTCTTCGACTCGATCTCCGACGGGGCGATCGAGGTGCACGGACGGTACGGCGAGGGCCTGCCCACCGACCTGTCGACGATGCACCTGTACCCGGTGGACGGGGCCGCGCACCGGGTCGGGCGCGACGACACGGCCTGGGCCTACCGGGACGCCGTGTGGTCCTGCGTGATCGGGGGGATCGACCCCGACCCGGCCAACGCCGGCCTGGTCCGGCAGTGGTGCGTCGACTACTGGGCCGACCTGCACGGGCATTCCATGGGCGGCTCCTACGTCAACTTCCTGGGCGCGCAGGAGAGCCCGGAGCGCGTGCGGACCACCTACCGTGGGCACTACGGCCGGCTGGCCGAGGTCAAACGCGCCTACGACCCGGACAACTTCTTCCGCGCGAACCAGAACATCCCGCCCGCCGCGTCCGGGGGCGAGGGGGCGAACGGGGCCTGGTGACGGGCGGCGCGTCCGCGCGGTCGATAATCGGCTGAGCCACAGGCCCGAGCCGAAGGAGAACCGTGCGACAGCGGACGCAGCAGGGAACAGGGCCGGAGGCCGCGGCATGAGCACCCCACGGATCTCCCGGCGGGCCCGGGCCGTCGCCCCGTTCTACGCCATGGAGTTCGGCAAGCAGGCCGCCGCTCTGCGGGCGCGGGGCCACGACGTCGTCAGACTCAGCCTCGGCGAGCCCGACTTCGGCGCGCCGCCGGCCGTGCTGAGCGCGATGCGCGAGGCCATGGACGGACGGCCCATGGCCTACACCGAGGCTCTCGGGCTGCCCGCGCTGCGCCGGGCGATCTCCGGGTTCTACGGGGGCCGGCACGGGGTCGAGGTCGATCCGGCCCGGATCGTCGTGACGGCGGGGGCGTCGGCCGCGCTGGTGCTGACCGCCGCCGCGCTGGTCGATCCCGGCGACGAGGTGCTCATCGGCGATCCGTCGTACCCCTGCAACCGGCAGATCATGGAGAGCTTCGGCGCCCGCGTCACCCTGGTGCCCGCGACCGCCGCGAGCCGGTTCCAGCTGGACGCCGCCTCGGTGCGGGCGAGTTGGACGCAGCACACGCGCGGCGTCATGGTCGCCACCCCGTCCAACCCCACCGGCACCTCGGTTCCGGCCGGGGAACTCGCCGCGATCTGCGACATCGCCCGGGAGCGCGACGCCTGGCGCCTCGTCGACGAGATCTACCTGGACCTCGCCGACCACGACGCGGCGGGCCGGCCGCCGCGCAGCGCCCTGTCGACGGACCCGGACGCCGTCGTCGTCAACAGCTTCTCGAAGTACTTCGGCATGACGGGCTGGCGGCTGGGCTGGTGCGTCGTCCCCGAGGCGCTCGTGCCCGTGATGGAGCGGCTGGCGCAGAACTACTTCCTCTGCGCGTCCGCGCCCGCCCAGCATGCCGCTCTGGCCTGTTTCACCGAGGAGTCCCTGGCGGTGTGCGAGGACCGCCGCGCCGAGTTCGCGCAGCGCAGGGCGCTCGTCCTGGACGGCCTGACGCGGATCGGCCTGCCGGTGCCCGTCCCGCCCGACGGCGCCTTCTACGTCTACTTCGACGTCGCCGGCACCGGGCTCACCTCGTGGGAGTTCTGCGAGCGAGCCCTCCAGGAGGCGCACGTCGCCCTGACTCCGGGCCGGGATTTCGGCGTGCACTCGGCGCAGACACACGTCCGCCTGTCGTACGCGGCGTCGGCGGACGACCTGCGCGAAGGGCTCGCCCGACTGGGGAAGTTCGTGGCCGGACTCCGGTAGCGCACCCGGCGCCCGACTCCCGTCCCCCCGCGCGAGGCTTCAGGGGCGCTCGGGCACCGCGGCGTCCAGGAGAGGGCCAAGTTCCGCGGCCACCGTCGTCAGGGCGCGGACGTCGCGCTCGGCGCGGGCGATCAGGATCGCCCCCTCCAGGGCGCTGATCATGAGCGTGGCGAGCGCGCCGGACCGTTCCTCGGGCACCCCCAGGCCGGTCAGCGCACGGGCCACCGGCGCGGTCCAGGCGGCGAACGCGGCGGCCGTCGCCTCCCGGGTGGAGTCGGTGGACCGCGCGCAGTCCACCGTGGCGGCGGCCACCGGGCAGCCGCCCGCGAAGCCGGCCGACTCGTACTCGTCGGTCCACTGCCGCACCATCTGCGCGAACAGCGCGGCCGGCGTGGGCTCCGGCAGTGCGGCGAGGAAGCGGGCCACGCGGTTGCCCGCGTACCGGCCCGCCCACCCGACCGCTTCGTTGACCAGCTGTTCCTTGCCGCCGGGGAAGTAGTGCTGGAGTGATCCGCGCGGCGCGCCGGCGTGGGCGGCGACCTCGCGCATGCCGGTGGCGCCCACCCCCTCGCGCCGGATCAGCTGGGCGGCGCTGAACACCATCCGCTCACGCGGTCCCCGCTCGGACACCGCCATCGCCGACCTCCCCCGACCCTCGCGTCATCGCTTCGTACCCGGCTCACTCTATGACTGCGGTCATAGAGGGCACTACTATGACCGCTGTCATAGTCGGTGCCCGCCGACGTCCGTGACGGCCCGCGGGGCCGGGCACGGCCGGACGGCGCGCGGGCCGGACAGTCCCCCGAACCGGTCGGCCGTTCCAGCCAGGGAGCCGGGGAAACGGGGCTGGGCCGGGAAGGGCGGTGCGTCGTGCACGTCGGATTCATCGGGCTCGGGGTCATGGGCGCGCCCATGGCGGCCAACCTCGTCCGCGCCGGGACGCCGCTCGTCGTGGCGAACCGCACGCCCGGCCGGTGCGATCCGCTGCGCGCGCTGGGCGCCGAGGTCGCGGCGAGTCCCGCCGAGGTCTTCGACCGGGCCGGCACCGTCATCCTGATGCTGGCGGACGAGACGGCGGTCGACGACGTCCTCGGACGCGGCACCCCCGCCTTCGCCTCCCGCGTCGCCGGACACACCGTCGTCCACATGGGCACCACGTCCGCCGAGTACTCGGCCGGCCTGCGGACCGACATCGGGGCGGCGGGCGGCCGCTACGTCGAGGCCCCGGTCTCCGGATCCCGCGTGCCCGCCGAACGCGGTGAACTGGTCGGGATGCTCGCGGGCGACGACGACGCCGTGGCGGCCGTCCGGCCCCTGCTCGCCCCCCTGTGCCGGGAGACGTTCGACTGCGGCCCGGTCCCGGGCGCGCTGCTGATGAAGTTCTCGGTGAACCTGTTCCTGATCACCCAGGTCACCGGCCTGGCCGAGGCGTTCCACTTCGCCGAGCGGCACGGGCTCGACCGGCGGCTGCTGAGCGACGTGCTGGACGCGGGCCCGATGGCCAGCGCCGTGTCCCGGATCAAGGGCCCCAAGCTGGTGGAACGCGACTTCAGCGTGCAGGCCGCCGCCGCGGACGTCCTGAAGAACAACCGGCTGATCGCGGAGGCCGCCCGCGAGGCCGGCGTCGCGTCCCCGCTCCTCGACGTCTGCCACGCCCTGTACGGCGAGACGGTCACCCAGGGACACGGGGCCGAGGACATGGCCGCCGTCCTGCACGCCCTGGAGTCCCGCACCGAGGCCGCCCACCCGTCCGGCGCGGTCACGGCGCCCTCCGCTTCCGCGGGGCCGACGGCCGGGGCGGCGGGTCCGTGAGCGGGCGGGAGGGGCCGGACCGCAGACCGTGAGCGAGACCGGCCGCCGGCGCCGCCGGACGTTCCCGCCAGAGCCGCGGCCGGGGCCGTCGCCGGGGCGGCCCCGGGACCGCCGTCAGAACCAGTGCAGGCAGTGCGGGGAGCGGTCGGAGCGGAACAGGGCGTCGGCGAGGACGGCCGCGCCCGGGCGGTGGGCCCGGATCCGTCCGGCGCGCACGAGGGTGCCGGGGTCGGTGCCGCCGAGGTAGACCGAGCCCAGGTCGCTCACGTCGAGCGACAGGTCGGGGTCGCGGTCGGTGGGGACGCACTCGGCCTTGCCGTCGCGGACGGTCAGCAGGTGGCGGCCGCGCTCGTCCAGGAACGGGTCGTCGACGTCGAGGACCAGCTCGCCGTCCGCGAACCAGCCGCGCGCGGTCAGCGCGCGCGGGACGTCCAGCAGCCGCACCCAGAGCCAGTCGGTGTCGCCGCTCACCCGGCCCGCGCGGAAGTCCGCGAACTGCCAGCGCAGCGGATGACCGGGGGGAAAGTGCTTGAGCACCACCTCGGTGACCAGGTCGTGCCCGAGGACGAACCGGACCAGCTCGGTGAACACGGCGTCGTCGACGGCGACGGTCTCGTCGACGGTGAGGGTCTCGGAGTCGTCGAGCGCGTAGGAGGCGTATCCGTCGGGGACGCCGTCGGCGTCGCGGTGGACGGCGACGTGGCGCGCCGCCGGGGAGACCGGCGGCTGCCCCGCGCCCACGGCCCACCAGCGGTGCGGCCGGGACAGCGCGCCGGGCTGGGCGCGGCGGTACCGGTCGTAGACGTCTTCCAGGACGTCGACGCACGCGGACCGCCGCATCAGCTCCACGGCGCCGCCGTCCGCCGGCGGTACGGCGAGGGCGCCCTGCCGGCGCGGCACCGTCAGCCGCTGGGTGTAGGTCGCCGGGCCGTAGCCGAACCTGCGGTAGATCAGGGCCTCGGAGGCCAGCAGCACGGATAGGAACTCCCCGCGGGCCCGAAGCTCGGCGAGCTGATGGCGCATCATGGCGCTGAGCACGCCGCGGCGACGGTGCGTGGGCAGGACGCCCACGCCGCTCACCCCGGCGCAGGGGGCGAGAGTCTCGCCGGGCAGGGTGAGTTCGAAGGAGTACGCGCAGGCGGTGCCCACGGGGCGGCCGTCCCCGGTGAGGGCGAGCAGCGCGCGGTCCATCTCGATCGCCGACCACCAGAGCCCGCCGTCACCGGTCGGGGTCTGCGGAAACCGCCCGAACGCGGCATGGAGCGTATCGACGAAGACGTCGAGGTCCTGGTCGGTCGTGGAACGTATCTCCATGGCTGGCGGCGCCTCCCCGGAACACACGGACGCCACGGCTCGTGCGCCCCGCACAGTGCAGCGTCGCGCCACCACCCGGTCAAGCGGATTACGGCCGAGCCGTCGCCGCCCGTGCCCGGTCGCACAGGAGGGAGGCAGCGGGTCCGTGCCGGGTCCGCCGGGCCGTGGATCACGGGGTCGGCGGTTTTCGCCAGATCACGATCTCGGTCGCCGGGAGACGCTCCGCGAACCGGCCGTCGGGCGCCGCTCGCGACAGCAGCGCGCGCAGGTCCCGTTCGAAGTCCGCCTGCCGGTCCCCGAACAGGTGCGGCGCCGAGGCGGAGCGGGAGAACGTCCAGGCGACCAGGTCGTCCACCGTGCGCTCGACCGTCGCGCCCGCCGGCACGACGAGCCGCCCGGCGTGCTCGAAGCCGGCCCCGGCGAAGACGCGCGACTCCCCGCCGGGCGTCCCGCCGGCGAGGGTTCCCCGCCCCGCCCGTCGCACCGGGCCCAGGTAGCGGCGCACCAGCGCGGCCATGTTCTCGAAGGGCGGCGCGGGGGGCGTCGGCGGCGCGGGTTCGGCGGGCGGGTCCTGCGCCTCGCTGATGTGGACGAGCGCGCCGCCCGGCTCCAGCATCCCCCGCACGAGCGCCGCGACGCGCTCACGGTCCGTCCAGTGGAAGGACTGGGCGAACACCACCGCCCTGAACTTTCCCAGTCCCGCCGGGAGTTCCTCGGCGCGCGCGGCGACCAGCCGGACGTTTCCCACACCGCGACGCGCCGCCCGTCGTGCCGCGTCGGCGAGCATGTCCTCGTCGGGGTCGACGCCGACCGCCTCGTCGAAGAAGCGCGCCATGGGCAGCAGGACGACGCCCGGGCCGCAGCCCACGTCGAGGAGCCGGCCCCGGCCGTCCGCGCCGAGCGCGCCGGCCAGCGCCTCGGCGAAGCCCGGAGCGTACGGAAGGCGGCCGCGCACGTAGTGGGCGGCGCTGCCGGCGAACAAGGTCCTGTCCCACTGCCATCCCTCGGGCATGCCGGTTCCCCTTCGACGAGCTGAACGGGTTGGTTCCCGAGTCTGGCACCGTCGACCGACCGGGCGGTATACATGCCCGGTCGAACCGTCGCGGCCGCCGTACCGGCGGCGTCGCGGGCGGGCCACGGGCTGCGAGGGGGAGAGACTCGATGCAACGCGAAACAGGCACGGGAAGACCGGCGGTGCGTCGCCGACGCGGCGTCACCTTGGCTGCGGCGCTCGGCGGTTGCGCCCTCGTGGCCGCCTCGGCGACGCCCGTCGCCGCGCACGGGCCGGGTGGCGGGGCGCGCTACACGGCGCTCGGGGACTCCTACACCTCCGGCCCCTTCATCCCCCGCCAGGTGGACGCCGGTTGCGCCCGGTCCGACCACAACTACCCGTCTCTGGTGGCCGCCCGGCTGCACGCCACCACGTTCGAGGACGTGAGCTGCGGCGGGGCGACCACCGAGAACATGTGGAAGCCGCAGGGCGCCAACGGGCCCCAGCTGGACGCGGTGAACCGCCGCAGCGACCTTGTCACGGTGCAGATCGGCGGGAACGACATCGGCTTCGGCTCCATCATCGCCACCTGCGCGCAGGTGGCCGCGCAGGACCCTGCCGGGGATCCGTGCCGTCGCCACTACAGCGTCTCGGGCGTCGACCAGCTCACCGTGACGATCGCGAAGACCGCGCCGAAGATCGCGCGGGTCCTGCGGGCCGTGCACGAGCGCGCCCCCCGGGCCCGGGTCGTCCTGGTCGGCTACCCGGACCTGCTGCCGGACGACGGCAGCGGCTGCGCGCCGTCGGTGCCGTTCGCGGCGCGCGACTTCCCCTACCTGCGCGACACCGGCAAGCGCCTCAACCTGATGCTCCGTCTGGTGGCCCTGTGGAACCGCGCGGAGTACGTCGACACCTACGGCCCGACCGTCGGCCACGACATGTGCACGCCTGCCGCGGTCCGGTGGATCGAGCCGCTCCAGCCCGCCTCCCCCGCCGCCCCCGCCCACCCCAACGCCAAGGGGGAGGCGGCGATGGCGGACGCGGTGTGGCAGCGCCTGGCCCACGGGCGGCGCGGCCACTGACCGGCGGTCCACGACTGCCCCTGCACGGAAGCGGGTCGCGGTCGGCGGGCGGGGGAGCGCGGCCGGCTCACAACTCGGAGTCGATGCCGGTGATCACCGCCGGTCCGAGCGGCGCGTCGCTCCCGTCGAGGCCCGCCGCCCGCAGGGCGGAGTCCGCGAGCCTGCGGGCGTCCTCCTCCGCGTGGGGAACGCTGTCGGCCTCGACGGCGAGCCGGATGGTGAACGTGTCGTCCTCGTTCACGGTGAGGGGGTCGAGGTCCTCCGCGTCGCCCATGCGTGTGTGATGCGGGTCGGCGGGGCGCAGGGCCCGGTTCAGCCGGGTGCGCGCCTCGTCCTCGATCCCCGCGGTGAAGGTGCCGGGCACGGTGATCACGTAGGTCGTCATGTCGTTCCCTTCGTCGGTCTGCTCCCTCCCGCCTACCCCGCAGCACGCCCGGCTCGCCTCCCGGCGCGGGACGGAGGCTCTGAGGCTCCTCAAGTCGCTTGGCAGGGACCGCCCCGGAGGCGAGCATGATCGGCATGACAGGACTCACGGGATTGGGCAAGAAGCAGGACGTCGTGCTGGTCGTCCGGGACGCGGACGTGGTCGCGGCGGCGCTGCGCGAGGCCCTGGCCGGGGCCTCCCCCGAGGAGCGCCCGGGACTGGAGCGCGCCGTCGCCCTGGTGGAAGCCACCGCGGCGGCCACCGAGGCGCGGCTGCGCGCCGACTGGGTGCGCTCCCGGCTGGCCGCCGTCGGCTTCACGGGGGACGTGGCCTCGATCGCGGCCGTGAAGGCCCTGCGCCGGGCGGAGAAGAGGCTGAGCCTGCTGGCGGCGGTGGAACTCCAGAAGGACGCCGTGGCGCATCCGGCGTGACGGCGGCCGGGTGCGCGCCACGCTGCCCCGTGGACGCGCCCGGCAGACGTGCTCCGTGACCGCGCTCCGTGGCCGCGCTCAGCGGACGACGTCGGACAGGTGGGGCACCACCCGGGTCAGCCGCAGCACGCCCCACAGGATGAGGAGCACGCCGAGCGCCTCGGGCAGCAGCCACCAGCCCGAGCGGATCTCCTCCTCGAACAGGACGACGCCCAGCAGGAGGCTGACCGTGGCGTCGCCGATGGTCAGCGCCGGCTGCGAGGCGGTGAGGGGGCCGGCCTGGAGAGCGTTCTCCAGCAACAGGAGGGCCGCCACGCCGGTGAGGGCGAACCCGTAGGTCTGCCAGGCGGTGAGGAAGGCGGGCAGCCCGTCGTCCGCCAGGCGTCCGGTGGACGACTTCATGAGGGCGGCCGTCAGCGCGTTGCCGATCGCCGCCGCCGAGCCGAGCGCGGCGGCCCGCAGCAGCGGCGAGCCGGAGGACCGGGCGAGGGCGACCGCCGCGGCCATCGCGCCCAGCGTGAGCGCCAGGACCGGAATCCACCGCTCCATGGCCGCCTGCTGCCGTGTGCCGTGCGGGGCGGCCGAGGCCAGCAGCAGAGCCAGCCCGGCCACCGCCGCCGCGACCGCCCGCCAGGCCTCGGGCGACAGCCGCCGGTGCATCAGGGGCGCGGCCACCAGCAGGGCGAACGGCAGCTCCAGGATGAACACGGGCTGCACGAGGGCCATGGGCCCGTTGACGAGGGCGAGCGCCTGGAACACCGCGGCGCCGATGACGCCGGCGATGCCGAGCGACCAGGCGGGGCGCCGCACGAGGGCGCGCAGCAGCCGCAGGCCGCCGCCCTCGGCAACGGTGGAGGCGGCCTTGCGCTGGAACGCCGTGCCCACCGCGTTGCTGGCGGCCCCGAGGACGGCGAAGAACAGCGCGAGCACGGTCATGTCTCCACCTTGCCCGGGAAACCGGCGGCCGGACAGCCGCCCCCGGGCGCGTCGGACGCGTCCGGGGCGTCGTCTCCGCCGGTGGACCCGTTCCCGCGCGGCGTCACACGGGCGTCCCGGGGTAGACGGAGGGCCGGTGGACGCTATCTCGGAGGGATCAAGGAATGGACCGATCAGCGCTGCGGGCAGTCGGATGGGCCCGCTCCCTGCCCCTGGAGTGCACGGTCAAGACGGCCCGCGACTGGGCCCGGCATCACCTCGACACCCTGGGCTGGGCGACCTCCGCTCCGGACACCGTCGACGCCGTGCTGCTGACCGTGTCCGAACTGGTGACCAACGCCCACCGGCACGCGCACAGCGACGCGCAGCTCGTGATGACCTGGGACAGCCGCTGTCTGCACATCGCGGTCCACGACGCGTCGGCCGAGCTGCCCGCTCCCCGCGACCCCAGCACCGACCGCGCCGGGGGACGGGGCATGTTCCTCGTCGACGCGCTGGCCGACAGCTGGGAGGCGCACCCGTGCCCACACGGCAAGACCGTCACGGCCTGCTTCAGCCCGCAGCCCACGGACGCCTGACCCGGACACCTGGCACAGCAGTCCGCCCGCCGTCGTCATGACGGCGGGCGGATTCGTGTGCGTCGCCCGGCGGGCCGGCCGGGCCGGCCGGTGCCGGAAGCGGTCAGCGGCGGGTGCGCAGCCGTGCCAGCAGGCCCCGTGCCTGGGCCCGGCGCTGCGGGTCGGCCGCGGTACGGCGCACCTGCTCGATCGTGCGCCGCCCCTGAGGGCTCCTGCTGAATTCCTTGATGCGCTGGATGACGCTCATGGTGTCCTCCCCTGGTCGGTGCGCGCGGTCCGGGTACGCGGCTCTGCGCGGCCGGTCCGCGCCGTGTGTGTGCGGCGCCGTCTGCGGGCGTCCGCTTCCGGGGCGTGTTGCACGTCGCCCGGCGGACGGGACTTCCGGAACACGCCCTCGGGCTGCGGCTACCCCGAGAAGCGCCGATCAGGCAGCCCGGGCCGGGCGCCGCCGCACTCCGGCCGGCGCGACGGGCGCGGGCGCGGGGCGGGCCGCCGCGCCCGCGGTGCGCGCGGGCAGCACCCGGTAGGTCGTCTTGGCGGGATCCGTGACCGGCTCGCCGAGCGTGATCCGCCCGGCCGCGTACAGCTCGTCGCATTCAGCGGCCGACAGCGCCACGTAGCAGCCGCCGCGCCCGCCCTCGGCGTCCAGCGGCCGCCAGTAGCCGTACACCCGGCGTCCGTTGGCGTGCTCGGTGACGAACACGGGCGTACGCGGGTCGGAGACGATGCGCAGCACGTCGGTCCCGGCGCGGCGCGGCGTGGCGGCGGGACGCGGGGCGGCCGTGCGCCGGGCCGGACGCGGCGCCTCGCGCGGGCGGGGCACACCGGCCACGACCGCGACGACGGGTCCCGGGGCGACGGGGGCCGGCCATTCCTCACGCATCGGGCGGCGCGCGGCGGAGCGTACGTCGAGGATGTGCGGCTGGTCGGCGGTGAGCGGCATCGTCGGTGACCTTTCCTGGACGGGGACATGAGACCGCCTACCCGGCTGAGCCGGAGTTGATCTCACCTGGGGGCATCCTTCATCAAGGCACTGACAACGAGCCCGCCTTCAAGATCCACTCGTGCCCCGGTGCGGGCCCCGTACACCACGAAAGGGTTCACGGCTGCCGATATGGGCACTCGGCGCACCTCGTCCGCAGCGATCGCAGGAGGCACGGTGGCTGTTGCGCACCGACCGCACCGACCGCGCCGGCCGGCCAGGAGCCGACCGGCCGGAGCGTCCCCGAAGGGCACGGCGCTCCCGCTCGCCCGGGGAGGCGGCGATGGCTGACGCGGTGGTGATCGGCGCCGGACCGAACGGACTGGTCGCGGCCAACCTCCTGGTGGACGCCGGCTGGAGCGTGGAGGTCCTGGAGGAGCAGCCCGAGCCCGGGGGCGCGGTGCGGCACGACCGGTCCGTGGACCCGGAGTTCGTGAACGATCTCTTCAGCTCGTTCTATCCGCTGGCCGTGTCCTCCCCCGTTCTGTCCGCCCTGCGCCTGCACGAGCACGGCCTGCGCTGGAGCCATGCGCCCAGCGTCCTGGCCCACCCCCTCACCGACGGGCGCTGCGCGCTCCTGGACCGCAGGATCGCCGTCACGGCCGACTCGCTGGACGCCTTCCGGCCCGGTGACGGGGACGCCTGGCGCCGGCTGCACGAGGTCTGGGAGCAGCTGCGGCCGGACATCCTCGACGCGCTGTTCACGCCGTTCCCGCCGGTGCGGGCGACGGCCCGGCTGGCGGCCCGGCTCCGTGCGGCCGGCGGACTGCGCATGGCCCGCACGCTCATCCTGCCGGTGCGCCGGATGGGCGAGGAGGAGTTCGGGGGCGAGGGCGGTCGTCTGCTGCTCGCAGGCAACGCGCTGCACGCCGACCTCGCCCCCGAGGCGGCGGGCAGCGGCGGTTTCGGCTGGCTGATGTCGATGCTCGGGCAGAGCTACGGCTTTCCCGCTCCGGTCGGCGGCTCCGGCGCGCTGACGGCGGCCCTGGTCCGGCGGCTGCGCTCGCGCGGCGGCGTCCTGCGCTGCGGGCAGCGGGTGGACCGGATCGTCGTCCGCGACGGGCGCGCGGTCGGGGTGCGCACCGCGGACGGCGAGCCGCTCGCCGCGCGGCGCGCCGTGCTGGCCGACGTGTCGGTCCCGGCGCTGTACGGCTCGCTCCTGGAGCCGGAGCACCTGCCGGCCCAGGTGGCGGCCGACCTGGAGCGGTTCCAGTGGGACTTCGCGACCTTCAAGGTCGACTGGGCGCTGGACGGGCCCGTGCCCTGGCAGGCCGAGGCGGCCCGCCGGGCCGGGACCGTGCACCTGGCGGACGGGCTCGACGAGCTGACCCGCTTCGCCGCCCAGATCGCCATGCACCAGGTCCCCGACCGCCCCTTCGCGCTGTTCGGCCAGATGACCACGACGGACCCGGTGCGCTCCCCCGCCGGCACCGAGTCCGCCTGGGCCTACACGCACGTGCCGCAGGAGGTCGCGGGCGACGCCGGGGACGACGGGCTGACGGGCGTCTGGGACGCGAAGGAGCAGGAGCTGATGGCCGACCGGGTCGAACGGCAGGTGGAACGGTTCGCCCCCGGCTTCCGGTCCCTGATCCGGGCCCGGCGCGTCCTGGCTCCGCCCACGTTGCAGTCCCTCGACGCCAATCTGCACGGCGGCGCGATCAACGGCGGCACGACCGCGCTCCACCAGCAGCTCTTCTTCCGGCCGCTGGCCGGCAGCGGCCGCCCCGAGACCGCCGTGCGCGGCCTGTTCCTGGCCTCCGCGGGCGCCCACCCGGGCGGCGGGGTCCATGGCGCGCCGGGCGCGAACGCGGCTCGCGCGGCGTTGCGCCGCCGTGTCCCGCCGGGCCGCAGCCATGTGCAGCGGATCCTGGCCCGCCGTGACCGCACGGGGGCGAAGAAGCCCTCCAGCGGCTGACCGGTTCCACCGTCGTCGAGGAACGGAGCAGGCCGTGCACGAGAGCCCCCTTCAGGAGCGCACCGTCGTGATCACGGGAGCCGCGCGCGGCCTGGGCGCGGCGCAGGCGCGGGAACTGGCCCGGCGCGGCGCCCGGCTGGCGCTGATCGGGCACGAGGGGGCGGCGTTGCGGAAGCTGGCCGCGTCCCTGCCGGGCCCCGCGCTGGCCGTGGAGGCCGACGTCACCGACGCGGAGGCCCTCGGCCGGGCCGCGGCGGCCGTGCGGGCGCGGCTGGGGCCGCCGTCCGTGGTCGTCGCCAACGCGGGCGTCGCCGAGGGCGGGCCGTTCGCCGACGCGGACATGGTCTCGTGGCGGCGCGTCATCGACGTCAACGTGGTGGGCAGCGCGCTGACGGCGCGCACGTTCCTGCCGGACCTGATGGACACGGCCGGCTATTACCTGCAGATCGCCTCCCTGGCCTCGATGGGCGCCGCTCCCCTGATGAGCGCCTACTGCGCCTCGAAGGCGGCGGTGGAGTCGTTCGCGCACTCACTGCGGGCCGAGGTGGCCCAGCACGGCGTGGCCGTCGGGGTCGCCTACCTGAACTGGGCCGACACGGACATGATCCGGGACGCCGACCGTCATGCGGTGCTGCGTGAGCTGCGCGCGCACATGCCGCCGCCCGCCCGGCGCGTGTATCCGCCGGAGTTCGTCGCACGGCGGCTCGCCGTGGCCGTCGAACGCCGGCGCACCGCCGTCTACGTCCCCGCCTGGCTGCGCCTGGTGCAGGGGACGCGCGCCGCGCTGCCGCCGCTGGTCCTGCGCGTGGCCCGGCACGAACTGCCGCGGCTGGAGGCCGCCGAGCCGTTCCGCCCCACCGGGCTCCTCGGCGCGGGCGGCCGCGCCGACGGCGGAACGGCCCGCTCGCACGAGGGGCCCGGCGGACGGTGAGAGCGCGCGCCGGTCGGGTTCAGGGGCAGATTCGGGCCGGTGCGCGGAACTCATCCGGCGCATGGGGGCGGGAGCACGGGCATGATCCGGGCCTTGTGCGGAACCCGGCAGGCCGGTGGTGGGCCCGCGGGGGTTCACGGGACGGAGTGGGCCGGTGTCGGTCGATCTGACGGGCTTTTTGGGCGTGGTGCTGCTGGCCTACCTGGTTCCCGGGCCCGACTTCCTGGTGATCGTCAGGGCGGCGGCGCGGCGTGCCGCTCTGGGCCGGGCGGCCGCGCTGGGCGCCCAGACCGGGCTGTGCGTGCACATGTGCGCGGCGTCCCTGGGGCTGTCGGCGCTCGCCGCGGGGTCCGCGTTCGCCTTCACCGCCGTCAGGCTGGCGGGGGCGGCCTATCTCACCTATCTGGGTGTGCGGGTGCTGCTCGGGGACCGGCGTACGGCCCGCGAGGGGGCGGCCGGCGCGGCTCCGCAGGCCCGCGCCCGGCACGGCGCGGCGACCGGCTCGGGGCACCTCCGGCAGGACGGGGCGGCGATCGGTTCGGGCACAGGCACGTCGGCGGACGTCCCGGGCAGCCGGCGCGACAGCTTCGTCCAGGGGTTCCTGACGAACGTCCTCAACCCCAAGGCGGCACTGTTCTTCCTCAGCGTCCTGCCCCAGTTCACCCGCCACGGCGGCGCGCCCGCCCGGGAGGTCCTCCTGCTCGGCGGACTCGACATCGCCGTCGGCGTCGTCTACTGGCTGCTGCTGGTGCGGGTCGCCACGCGGCTGCGGGCACTGCCGGCGCGGCCCGCCTGGCGGCGTCGCTGGGAACGCACGACGGGCTGGCTGTTCATCGCCCTGGGTGTGGGCGTCGCCACCGCGCAGTGAGCGGCACGGACGTCGCGACGTGGGCCCGGTGGATACCGGCGCGCTCCCGGGAGGAACCGGCCGGGTCCTCAGGAGAAGAACGACCGCTGCGCGGGCAGACTGCCCTGGGCGAAGGAGGAGGGGGCGCTCATCACGCGGTCGAGGTCGCGCTTGATGCGCTCGGCCTCGCCGCGGACGTCGGCGGGCACGTCGCCGCGTTCGGTGACGAGTCGGTGGTAGATGGGAGTGTCGTCGAAGGCGGAAATCACCGGAGAGGCTCTGCTTTCGTGGACGGTCGGGCGGGCCGACGCGGCAGGACGGACAGGGGACACGGCCGACGATCCGACGGGGCGAACCGGCGTTGACGGGACGCCGCCTGACGGCTCGGCAAGCCGGCCACGGGCGACGACATCATCGTATTGTCCCCGACGGGGCGGCGAGCGCCGACACCGAGGCCCCGCGAACGGCGCGGCGCGGCCGGACCCGCCCCCCGTCACCACGGCAAAGGGCCCTCGGCCGCGCAGGCTTCACCGGCCAGACCCGTCAACCCCGGGTCGGAGACCAGAAGTTGGGCGACGACCGAGGCGGTGGCACGATGCCAGTCGCCGGCCCGGCGCAGCATCGCGTGGTCGCCGCCCCGGACGAGGACGAGACCGGCACGCGCGCCTGCCTCCCGGGCGCGGCGCACATAGCGGGCGGACTCCCCGGGGTCGGTGACCCGGTCGCGGTCGCCGTGCAGGACGACCACGCTCGTCCCGGCGAGATGGCCGGCCGGCTCGCCGGGCGGACACCACGGAGCCAGAGCCAGCACCGCGTGCACCGAGGGATCGGCCGCCGCCCGCAGCGCCGCCCGGCCGCCCATCGAGTGACCCACCAGGACCACCGGCAGCCCGCCCGCGCACGCACGCAGTTCGCCGAGGGCGCGCACGGTGTCGGCCACGGGGTCGGCCGTGTCGTTCCAGCCCCGGAAGCGGTAGCGGACCTCGCCGACCAGCACATCGCGCCGGTCCGTAGCGGTCAGCGCCGCCCGCACGACGGGACGCATCCGCAGAGGCGCCGGGTGCCAGGGCCGGGAGCGATCACGGCCGTGTTCGCGTCCGCCGTGCAGGACCAGGACCGCGGCTCCCGGCGGTGTGGCCGGCCGGCGCCGCACCACCAGTGCGGTCCCGGCCGCGGTCAGGGCCTCCCGTTCCTCCACTGCTGCTCCCCCGCTTCGCGCGCTGTGCCGCCGGACCGGACCGGGCCGGCCCCGTCGCGGACGGCCGGTCCGCCGGTCCCGGTCGAGGGGTCGAGGATGTCAGAGACCGGCCGTCGGGCACGACCGGGCCCCGGCGGGCCGGGGAGGGGAAGGTGGTCGCGGGCGAAGGGTCGCGGGCGTGGGCTCACGCGTCCTGGGAGGCGGACGGCCTGGCGGCCCGGCGGCCGCGGTCGCCCCGGTCGCCGTCGGCGTCCCGGTCGAGCAGTCCGGCGCCGGGGCCGCCCGCCGCACCGTGCCGGGCCCGGTGCCGGGTCCTGAGCACCGCGGCCCGCATCGCCGGGCGGATCTCCTCGGGCAGACGTCCGCTCGCCACCCAGCGCATGACGTGCCGGGCGACGTCGCGCAGCTTGATGTTGGTGTGCTGGGAGACCTGCCGGAGCACCTCCCAGCTGTTCTCGGGGCTCAGCCGGCACACCGCCGCCACCACGCCCAGCGCCTGGTCGATGTCGGCGCGCGAGGCCAGGGCCTGGCGCAGCTGGTCCACCTCTTGTTCGAGGGCGGCGACCTTCTGTACGAGTTCGTCGTGGTCCGGCATACGAGGTCGCTTCTCCTCCTCACGCCCCTGGAGCGCCGATGCACGGGGACGCGCACGACGCAGTTCTGCTCCACTCTGCGCGGCCCGGCGCCTGGCCGCGATCCCGGAAACGAAAGAAACCGGGGGTGGCCGTCCGCACAACGAAACAAGATCCGGCCGCATGCGGGTCGCGCGGGCTTCGTGCAGGAAATGTGGGGCAGACGCACTGGGAAACGAGCACACCGTTCCAGGGCGAGGAGATCCGGGGGCATGCACACGCTGACGTTCGACAGCGACGACCTGGACCGCACCGAGGACTTCCTCAGCCGCGCCTACGCGAAGATGCGGATCGGCAGCAGCACGCCGGAGACCAGCCGGGCGCGGATCAGCCGCAACGGTCTCGGACCGGTCACCGTGGACGAGCTCGACCTCGACTTCGACATGAGCTACGCCGTCACCCCGCTGAACCGGATCTGCCTGTGCATGGTCCACGAGGGCACCATCCGGGACCACGTCTACCGGGGGGTGGAGGACTCGTTCGGCCCCGGGGACGTGGTGTCCTTCGCGCCGCCGACGTTGTCCTACGCGGGGCGGGTCTGCGGCGCCCGCTACAACATCACCATGCTGGAGCCGGCCCTGCTCGACCAGGTGGCCGCCACCGCGGCCCCGGCCGCGACCGGCCCGGTCCGGCTGACCGGACACCGGCCGCACTCCCCCGCCGCGGCCGAGCGGCTGCGGCAGACGATCACCTACGTCCGCGACCACGTCCTGACCGAGCCGGCCATGACGGAGCAGCCGCTGGTGGTGTCGACGGCCGCCCAGCACCTGGCCGCCACCGTGCTGAACACCTTCCCCAACACGGCGCTGACGGACCCCACGCCGGCCGACCGCCGCGACGCGCATCCCGACGCGCTGCGCCGGGCGCTGGCCTACATCGACGACCACGCCGACCGGGCGATCACCGTCGCCGACATCGCGGCGGCGTCCCACGTCACCGTCCGCGCACTTCAGTACGCGTTCCGGCGGCACCTGGACACCACGCCGCTCGCCCACCTGCGCCATGTGCGGCTCTCCCACGCCCACCGGGAGCTACAGGCCGCGGCCCCCGACGGCGGGACGACGGTCACCGAAGTCGCGGCCCGCTGGGGCTTCTTCCACCCGGGCCGCTTCGCCGCGCTCTACCGCGAGGTCTACCGGCGGCCGCCCGGCCGGACCCTGCTCGACGACTGACCCCGACGCCCGCCCCGCGCGCGCCTCGCGCCCCGCGGCGGGCGGCCGCCACTGCGGCGGCGTCGGAGCCGCGCGACACTGGGAGTGCTGACGATCTCGGGTGGCGCGCGGAGAGGAACCCCGATGCCCAAGCGGCCCTCGCTCGCCGAGTCCGTCGGGGCCGGCCGCCGGGCGGTCCGGGTGACGGCCTCCGCGGCCGCCGGGTTCTATCCGGCCGCCTACCTCCTCGACCAGCCCGTGACCGCGGTGTACGCGCTGTTCACGCCCATCGCCCTGGGCGTCCTGTCACCGCTGCCGGGCTCCGGGCGCGCACGCGCCGTCACCGTGCTGTGGGCGCTGCCGGCCGCCGCCGCTCTCGCCGCCCTGGGAACCGCGCTCGCCGTGACGACCTGGGCGGCCGTGGCGGGCATGCTGCTCGTGGGGTTCGGGCTGGCCTTCGGCGCGGTGTGCGGCCCCCGCCCGGCCGGGGCCGCGCCCGGGCTGCTGCTGTTCTACATCCTCGCCTGTTTCCCGCCCTTCGCCCCGCAGACCCTGCCGCAGCGGCTGGCGGGCGTCGCCCTCGGCGGACTGCTGCTCGCGCTGTGCGAGCGGACGGTGCTCCCCGACCCGCCGCAGCCCTCCTACCGCGGCCGGATCGCCGACGTCCTGGACCTCGCCGAGCGCACGTCCGTGGCGCTGACCCGCACCGGGGGCGCGGAGCCCGGGGCGGGCGGGCGGCTGCGGGCGGCCGGCCGCGAGCTGCGCTTCTCCCGGCTCCCCGCCGGGGTGCGTCCGACCGGCGCGGGTCGCCGGGACCGTGCGCTGGCCCAGGCGGGCTCCGCGACCCGGCGCCTCGTGGACCAGCTGGCGGCGCTGTGCGAGATGCCGCCCGGCGCCGCGGACAGCGCCTCGCGGCAGCTGCTGCGGGGCGTCGCCGACGGCTGCGGCGGGGCGGCCCGCTCCCTGCGCGACCGGCGCCCCGCGGCCGGGCCGGAGCTGATCGAGGAGATGATCGCCGAATTCCTCGTCTCGCGCGAGACGAACCCGGCCGGGCGCGGCGCCCGGCCGCGCGAGCTGCTGCGCCAGCAGTCGGCGGTGCTGACGATCGCCGTCTCTGCGGTGACCGTGCGCACCGCGGTCGCGCTGGCGTACGGCGGCCGGCGGCCCGTGCACGGGCTGCCCCGGGAGCAGTTCTGGTACGCCGGTCTGCCGGCGGTGCGTCTGTTCACGGTGCGTCTGTCGGGCAATCTGACGCGACGCTCCGTCGTCTTCCAGAACGCGATGCGCACCGCTCTGGGGCTCTGTGCCGCCCGGCTGGTGGCGGGTTCGCTGGACCTCTCGCACGGCTTCTGGGTGCTCCTGGCCGTGCTGACGCTGGGGCGCACCACGGCGGGGGCGACGTGGTCGACGGTCCGCGCGGCCGTCGTCGGCACGCTGGCCGGAGCTCTCGCGGCCGGGCTGCTGCTGGTCGAGGCGGGCGGTGCCACCGAGGTGTACGCGTGGCTGCTCGTGCCGATGATGCTGGTGGCCTTCACGGTGGGCCCGCTGGAGGGGCCGGCCTGGGCGCAGGGGCTGTTCACCCTGGTCGTGTCGGTGGCGTTCGCGCAGATCGCGCCCGTGACCTGGCGGCTCGCGGAGATGCGGGTCGTCGACGTGGTGACCGGGAGCGCGGTGGGGCTGCTGTGCGGCGTCCTCGCGTGGCCGTTCGGCGCCCGCGCCGAGACGCGGCGCAGCATGGCGGCCCTGCTGCGCGCGGCCGGGCCCCTGGTGACGGCCACCGCCGCCGCCACGGCCGGCGACGGCTGCACCGGCGGTCCGGGCGGTGAGGAGGCCGACCGGGCCGTCCGGCTGACCCGGCACCGGCTCCGGATCGCGGAGGCGGCGTACGCGCAGTACCGCACCGAGCCCTCCGCGTCCGGGTCCGGGACGGAGCCCGACTACCTGGCCGCTCTCAACTTCGGCGCCCGGGTCCTGGTGGGAGCCCACTGGCTGCCCCGCACGGACCGGGTCCGCGAGCTGTCCGGCGCCGCCCGGCACTGGCTGCGGGAAGCCGCCGGGGAGGTGGAGGCGGCCGGCGTGCGGGCGGCCGGCTTCCCCGCGGGCGGCGTCCGGATCCGGCCGGAGCCGCCGCCGTCCCTCGCGCCGGGCTCCCCGCCGGGCGTGCTGTCCCTCCTGAGCGACATGGAGGTGTGGCTGGACGCCCTCGCGGCGGACCTGCGGGCCGGCGCCGCGTCGGGCGGCCGGCCCCGGTGAATCGGCGGGTCAGCGGGCGGCGAGCAGTTCGAGCGTGTCGATCACCCGGTTGGAGAAGCCCCACTCGTTGTCGTACCAGGCGACGACCTTGACATGGCGGCCCTCGACGCGGGTCAGCTCCGAGTCGAAGATCGACGACGCCGGGTTGCCGGTGATGTCGGCCGACACCAGCGGGTCCTCCGAGTACTCGAGGACGCCGGCCAGCGGGCCCTCGGCGGCCGTGCGGTACGCCGCCAGCACGTCCTCGCGGGTGACGTCGCGGGCGACGGTCGTGTTCAGCTCCACGATGGAGCCCACCGGGACCGGCACCCGGATCGAGTCGCCGGACAGCTTGCCGTCGAGGCCGGGCAGCACGTGGCCGATGGCCTTGGCGGCGCCGGTCGTGGTCGGCACGATGTTGACGCCGGCGGCACGGGCGCGGCGCGGGTCGCGGTGCGGGCCGTCCTGGAGGTTCTGCTCCTGCGTGTAGGCGTGCACGGTCGTCATGAAGCCGTGCTCGATGCCGGCGAGGTCGTCCAGGACGGCGGCGAGGGGGGCGAGCGCGTTGGTGGTGCAGGACGCGTTCGAGACGATCGTGTGCAGCTCGGGGTCGTAGGCGTCGGTGTTGACGCCGTACGCGAGGGTGACGTCGGCGCCGTCCGAGGGCGCGCTGACGAGCACCTTGCGCGCACCCGCGTCCAGGTGGGCGCGGGCGGCCTTCGCCGAGGTGAACCGGCCGGTGGCCTCCAGCACGATGTCGACCTCGAGCGCGGCCCAGGGCAGCTGCGCCGGCTCGCGCTCGGCGAGGACCTTGATACGGCGGCCGTCGACGACGAGGACGTCCCCCTCGACGGTTACCGGGCGGCCCAGCCGGCCGGACGTCGAGTCGAAGGCGAGCAGCCGGGCCAGGGCGGTCGGCTCGGTGAGGTCGTTGACGGCGACGATCTCCAGGTCGCTGTCGCGCTCCAGGAGTGCGCGCAGCACGTTGCGTCCGATGCGGCCGAATCCGTTGATGGCGATGCGAGTCATGAGTGATGTCCCTTCGGTTCTCCACCAGCCTCGCGCGCCGCGCCCGCGCATGGCCCGGGCGTGAGCGCCATGGTTCGCAAGGATCTCGCCAACCCGGTGATCTTCACGCCGCCGGTCCCGGCCCCGGTCACTCGCCCCGGGTGAAGGTGCGCCGGTACTCGCTCGGCGTGGTCCCGAGGATCTGCTGGAAGTGCAGTCGCAGGTTCGCGCCGGTGCCGAGCCCGACGTCCCCGGCGATCTGCTCGACGCCGCGCCCGGAACGCTCCAGCAGCTCGCGCGCCCGGTCGATGCGGGCGCGCATCACCCACTGCATGGGCGTGTATCCGGTGTCCTCGACGAAGCGCCGCGACAGGGTCCGCTCGGAGACGGCCGCGTGCCGGGCCAAGGTCTCCAGGGTGAGGGGCTCGCCGAGGTGGTGCAGCGCCCATTCGCGGGTGGCGGCGAAGCGCTCGCCGAGCGGCTCCGGCACACTGCGCGGCACGTACTGGGCCTGGCCGCCGCTGCGGTAGGGGGCCGCGACCAGCCGCCGGGCCGCGTGGTTGGAGGCGGCCACGCCGAGGTCGCGGCGCAGGACGTGCAGGCACAGGTCGATGCCGGAGGCGGCGCCGGCCGACGTCAGCACGCTGCCCTCGTCGACGAACAGGACGTTCTCGTCGACCCGCACGTGCGGGTGCCTGGCGGCCAGGGCCCGGGTGTAGTGCCAGTGGGTGGTGGCGCGTCTGCCGTCGAGCAGGCCCGTCGCGGCGAGGGCGAACGCGCCGGTCGAGATGGCGGCCAGCCGTGCCCCCCGCTCGTGGGCGGCGCGCAGCGCGTCGACGACCGCGCTCGGAGGGTCGTCGCGGTCGGGGTGGCGGTAGCCGGGGAGGAAGACGACGTCCGCCCAGTCGAGCGCCTCCAGCCCGTGGGCGACGTGGTACGACAGCCCGTCGCCGCCCGTGACGAGGCCGGGCGTCGCGCCGCACACCCGCACCTCGTAGGGCATGCTCGCGCGGGTCGTGAACACCTGCGCGGGGATGCCGACGTCGAGCGGCTTCGCTCCTTCGAGCACGAGGACGGCGACACGTTGCAGACGGGAGGACGGCACCCGGAAAGGGTACGGCGCTGCCGCGGCGCCTCCGCCGACGTCGCTCCGCCGACGTCGCTCCGCCGATGTCTTCGCCCTCCGACGCGGCGGGACGGACCCCGGCGGACCGTGCTCGAAATCCACCCCGACATTGGCATAGACCTGCCACCCGTCACCCATTAGGCTCCGCCCCACCTGAGAGCGCTCTCAGGCACCTGCTCCACCCTTGTTCCGCCCCTGTTCCACCCCCACTCCTGGAACGACGAAGGGCAACTCCCATGAGACGCACACGGTTCGGCCCCCTCTGTCTGGCGGCGCTGCTGACCCTGGGCGGGCTCGTCGGCGCCGGCATCTCCCCCGCGGCGGCGAGCGGCCAGGCCCCGGCGCCACCGGCCGCCCCCGGCTCCCCCGCCTCCCGTCCCGCCGCCGCGCCCACCGGCGGCGACTCCGCCCCCGCCTCCGCGGGCCTGCTGCGGGCCATGCGCCGACAGTTCGGCCTCACCGAGCGCGAGGCGAGCGCCCGGCTGCGGGCCGAGCGGATCGCCGCCGCCCTCGAACCGAGGGTGCGCCGCACGGCGGGCTCCGCGTACGCGGGGTCCTGGTTCGACGCCGCCGACGGCCGTCTGACGGTGGCGGTCACCTCGGGGGCCTCGCAGGCCACGCGCACCGCGATCGGCTCAGCGGGGGCGGTGGTCCGCGTCGTCGAGCACAGCGCGAGGACGCTGGACGCCGCCAAGTCGCGCATCGACCGGCTCTCCGCCCCCGCCGGGGTGGCGGGCTGGCACGTCGACCCGGCCGCGAACGGCGTGGTGGTCACGGTCGTCCGCGACCGGCGCGCCGACAACGATGTCCGGCGCTTCCTCGCACGGGCCGGCGCCGCCGCGCCCGTGAGGGTGGAGACCGTCTCCGCGGCGCCGCGCACCTTCGCGGCCGGCACGGTCGGCGGCGACCCCTACTACACGGGCAACGTCCGCTGTTCCATCGGCTTCTCCGTCCACGGAGGTTTCGTCACCGCCGGCCACTGCGGCAACGCCGGTGCGGGCGTCCGGGGCTGGGACGGCTCCTACGTCGGCGAGTTCCGGGGCTCCTCGTTCCCCGACAACGACTACGCGTGGGTCAGCGTGGGCAGCGGCTGGTGGACGGTGCCGGTCGTGCTCGGCTGGGGCACGGTCCCCGACCAGTTGGTGCGCGGGTCCGCCGAGGCGCCCGTGGGCTCCTCCGTCTGCCGCTCCGGGTCGACCACCCACTGGCACTGCGGGACGGTGCTGGCCAAGAACGAAACCGTGAACTACAGCCAGGGCGCCGTGCACCAGATGACGAAGACGAGCGTCTGCGCCGAAGGCGGCGACTCCGGCGGCTCGTTCATCAGCGGGGACCAGGCACAGGGCGTCACCTCCGGCGGCTGGGGCAACTGCTCCTCCGGCGGCGAGACCTGGTTCCAGCCCGTCAACGAGATCCTCGGCCGTTACGGACTCACCCTGCACACCTACTGACCGCCGGCCGCCGCCCCGCGCCGTGCGCGTCCACCGCGACGCGGCGCGTACGGCCCGGCGGCGCACAGGCCCGGGACGCCCCGGCCCTCCTCCCCGAGGACACTCCTCGGGGCCCGGGGCTCCCGGCACCGAAGGGCGGGGGTGGCCGCATGTCAGGCGCGGCCACCCCCGCCCGGTCACTCCTTCCCGCGTCTTCCGTCCACACCCTCCTCGCCCTCGCTCCGTCCCCTGAACGCCCGTGGCGCCGGGCCCGTATGCAGTCCCGACTGCTTTCGGAAAGGCGCGGTGATCACGTGACGGCTCGCTCTCCCCACTCCGGGCACCGCAGGCCGCAGAACAGGACCCCGCTGACCGCCGCGGTCGCGGCGGGCGTGCTCGGCCTCGCGATCGCCGCGCAGGCCGCTCTCGCGACCGGGACCGAGGGCGCGGCCGGTGCACACGCGCTCGCGGCGCCGCGGGCGGCCGGCGAGGAGCGGCTCACCGCCACACGGCGGATCACCGGCGTCTTCGACGGGGAGCTGACCAGGTTCACGGCGGCGACGCCGGCCCGGAAGGGACGGAAGGCCGGCGGCCGGGACCCGCTGTTCGAACTCGCCGACGGCGCCGTCCTGAAGAACGTGATCCTCGGCGCGCCCGCCTCCGACGGCGTCCACTGTCTGGGCAGCTGCACTCTGGAGAACGTGTACTGGGAGGACGTCGGCGAGGACGCCGCGGCCTTCCTCGGCGAGTCCCCCGACGCCGCCTACGTCGTCAGCGGCGGCGGTGCGGCCGGGGCGGCGGACACGGTGTTCCGGTTCGACGGCGCCGGCACGCTGACCGTGCGGAACTTCGAGGCGGTCGGCTTCGGCGAGCTGGTCCGCTCCTGCGGCGACTGCGCGAAGCGCTTCCGGCGTCATGTGGTGCTGAAGGACGTCACGGCCACCGCCCCCGGCGGCGACCTGGCCGGGATCGACGCCGGCCTCGCGACACCGCCCGGCTGACCGGCGTCACCGTGCCGGGCGACCCCGACCGCGAGGTCGTGGCCTGCCGCGCGCGAACTGCTCCCGACGGGCGGGGCGGGCAAGTCGGGGCAGGACGCCCGGCCCGCGCGGGTTCACGACGGGCCGGGCGGGCTGGACGGGTGAGGGTCACCGGGACCGGCGCCGCCCGGCGGTCAGAGTCTGGCGCCGAAGTTCTGTGTCCACCACGGGCCGCCCGACCCGTCGTGGATCCCGACGCCGATGTTCTTGAAGGAGCAGTTGAGGATGTTGGCGCGGTGGCCGGGGCTGTTCATCCAGGACGTCATCACCGACTGGGCGGTCTGCTGCCCCATGGCGATGTTCTCCCCGTAGGTGGACCAGCGGTAGCCCGCGGCCGTGATGCGTTTGCCGGGGTCGGCGCCGTCCGGGTTGGTGTGGTCGAAGAAGCCGCGGGCGGCCATGTCGTCGGAGTGCCCCTGTGCGGAGTTGCGCAGCAGGGGGTCCTCGGTGAGGGGCCCGCAACCGGCCTTCGCCCGCTCCTCGTTGACGAGCGCGATCACCTGGGACGAGCGGTCCGACGACCCGGACCGCACCGTCGGCCTGCGGGAGGCCGGCGGACGCGAGCCGGCCGGCTTCGCCGCGGGCGCCGCCGACGCGGTGGCGCTCTTGCGGGGGCTCGGCGAGGCACTCGCGCTCGGCGACGACGACGGTGACGGCGACGCGGACGCCGTCGGGGAGGCGGACGGCGACGGCGAGGTCGCGTCACCGGCGGCGGGGGTGGGGCGGCCGGAGACCAGCGCGTCGTCCACGGGCCGTACGGCGGTGCTGTCCTGGGCGTCACCGTCCGGCCGCAGGTTGAAATAGAGGAAGCCGCCGCCCGCCACGCACACCGCCACGACCGCGCCGCCCACCGCGCGTCGCCGGGTGCGCCGCCTGCGCCGGGTCGCGGTGCGGGACGCCGAACGGCCGGCCGTCGAGTGCCGTGAGCCGGAGCGGACGGTGACGTCCGGTGCGCCCTCGGGGAGGGAGGACGCCGAACCCGCCAGGGCGACCGTGTCGGCGACGGAGCGCGTCCGCGCGAGCAGCGCGGAGGACACGGCGACCAGCGCGAGGCCGGCCAGCAGCCCTTCCGCGGGCACCAGTCCGCTCCACAGGCCGGAACACCGGACGCACCCGCGCGCGTGGCGGGCTATGCGCTTGCGCCACAGCGTCGAGGGCCGGCCGTCCCACGCGGCCAGCTCGCCGCGCAGTTCCGGGCACGGCGGCTGGGCCTCCAGGGCCCGCACGACCACGCGGGCCGCCTCCAGCTGCGCCTTCATCCGCTGGACGCGGACCGCGGTGTGCTGCGGCGTCAGGGCGAGGGCCTCGGCTATCTCGGCCCGGGTGAGTTCACCGGCGCACTCCAGCCACCACAGCGACAGCAGCCCCCGGTCGTCCGGCTCCAGCCAGCGCGTGGCCAGGGCGGTCTCCTGGCGCTGGCCGGACAACTGCAGCCGGACGATGGTCAGATCGACGAAGTCGGCGCCCGGGTCGGCCACTTCGTCTGCCTCCTCCATGGCGGTCCGGGTCGGCTGCTGCCGGTTCCAGTGCGCCCGGACCTGGTTCATCGCGATCGCCACCAGCCAGGAGCGGAAGCTCTCCGGGTCGCGCAGCGCGCCGAGCGAGTCCAGGGCGCGCAGCATGGTGTCCTGCACGACGTCGTCCACGTCCACCGAGCCGTTCAGCGCCCGGCCCACGATGTTGTAGACGAGCGGGAGGTACTCGCCGACGAGCGCCTCCTGGGCCGCCTGGTCTCCCGCTCGCGCGGCGGTCACCAGTGCCGTCGTCTCCACCGTGTGCCGTTCACTCATTGCAGCTTCCCTGTCGTCGATTCCGAACGGTGCTGTCCGTCGCATCGGGGATCTCCTCGGGAGCGACGGATAACAGTTCTTCGGAAAAACGTGCGAGGACAGAGACTGGTCGCCGTGCGCCCCCCGGTGCAATGGAGGCGGTCACATCCGGGCGACCCCGTGCAGGTTCCGTAAACAAACTCCTTGCGATATCGGGCGGTTTCAAGCGGTTTGGGGCACTCTCGGAGCGCGCGCGAACTGCGGGCGGCCGGTTCCGTGGTCCGCTCCCGCGCGACGACGCCGTCCGCCGGTCCCCGGCCGCGGGCGCCGGACCCGGCGTGACGACTCGCCGTCGGAGCGGGCCGGGTCGCGGCGGTCACGGCGGTCGCGGTACTACTGTCGCCGGCATGGACCGTGATGGCCGACGATGGCTCCCCTGTCTGCTCGGCGGCGCGGTGTTCGCCGTGTGCATGGCCGGTACCACCCTGCCGACGCCCCTCTACGGCCTGTACCAGGACAAGTTCGGCTTCTCCGAGCTGACGGTCACCGTCGTGTACGCCGTGTACGCCTTCGGCGTCATCGGCGTGCTGCTGCTGGCGGGCAACGCCTCGGACACGGTGGGCCGGCGCACGGTGCTGCTGTGGGGCCTCGGCTGCGCGGCGGCGAGCGCGGTCTGCTTCCTGTGCGCCACCGGCCTGGGCTGGCTCTACGCGGGGCGGCTGCTGTCGGGGCTGTCGGCCGGACTGTTCACCGGGGCGGCGACGGCCTACGTCATGGACCTGGCCCCCCGGGGCGGCGCCTCCCGGGCCACCCTCGTGGCGACGGCCGCCAACATGGGCGGCCTGGGCTGCGGTCCGCTGCTCGCCGGACTGCTCGCGCAGTACGCCCCCTGGCCGCTGTACCTGCCGTTCCTCGTGCATCTGGCCCTGGTGGCCTGCTCGGCCGTCGTGGTGGCACGGCTTCCGGAGACGGTGCGCGAGCGCAGGCCCGTGAGCAGCGTGCGGCCGCGGCGACCGGCCCTGCCGGCGCAGGTGCGGGCGGTGTTCGGGCCGGCGGCCACCGCGTCGTTCGCGGGGTTCGCCCTGTTCGGCGTGTTCACCTCGGTCAGCCCCGCGTTCCTCGCCGAGTCCCTGGACGTGACCGATCACGCCGTCAGCGGACTGGTCGTGGCGCTGGCGTTCTTCGCGTCGACGGGCGGACAGTCGGCCGTCGGCCGGGTCGGCGTGCGGCGGGCGCTGCCCCTGGGCTGCGCCGCGCTGCTGGCCGGTCTCGCGCTGCTCGCGGGCGCGCTGCGCTGGGAGTCGCCGGCACTGGTGGTGCTCAGCGCGCTCGTCGGCGGCGCGGGGCAGGGGCTGGCGTTCCGCGCGGCGCTGTCGGCGGTGGCCGGGGCGTCCCCGCCGGAGCAGCGGGCGGCGGTGATCTCGACGCTCTTCGTCGTGGCGTACACGGGCATCTCGGTGCCGGTGATCGGCGTGGGCCTGCTGACGGACCCGCTCGGTCTGGAGGGCGCCGGGCTGGTGTTCATCGCCTGCATGGCCGTCCTCGTGACGACCGCGGCCGCCTACCTGTTCCGGCGACCGCTGCCGGCGAAGGCGTGAGCCCGACGTACCGTTCGGCCCCAGGCACGCGTCCCGGTCCGCCGGCAGGCGCGGTGCCGCTCATGGGGTGGGGCCGCGCGGGTCCGAACACGCCTGGGCGCGTCCGTACGAGTGGCTTCGCTCCACCGGCGAACCGACGGGGGGCCGGCCCGCGTTGGGCAGAACCCAGCCGTCATCACCGGAAAGGCCCCTCCATGCGACGTACCGCTCTCCTGGCCGTCTGCGCTCTGGTCAGCGCCGCAGCCACGGGATTCTTCACCACCAGCGCGCTGCGCAGCCGCTGACGCACGGGCCGGGGCGGCGGAGCGCCCGCTTCCCCGGCCGTGCGGCCGACCGGCCGGGCCCGTGCCCTCAGCCGCGATCGGCGCCTTCCTTCGACGCCTCTTCGTCGGTCCCCCTGCCGCCGGGGTGCCGCAGCGCGCACAGGTAGCCGACGCCCAGCGCGACCGCCATCGCGTAGAACACGTACTGGTTGGCCTCGGCGAAGTCCATGCGGATCGCGGACATCTGCTCCCGCACCGTCTGCGCGACCGCGCCGCCGCCGCTCAGCCGGCGCTCGTCGCCGCTGCCGGTCACCGATTCCGCGACGTTCCTCGCCGCGTCCCCCGCCGCCGACGACGGCACTCCGTGCGATTCCAGCGTGTTCCTGACGTTGTCGGTCATGGCGTGCGTCAGCATCGTGCCGAACAGGGCCAGTCCGACGCTCGCGGCGTAGTTGCGGATGGTCTGGGTGATGCCGGTGACCTCGCCGTACGAGGCGTCGATCGCCCGGTTGACGGCGTCCGTGGAGGCGGGCGCGAGGATGAAGCCGATCCCGGCCCCCGCGAGGCACACGTAGGGCCACTGGTCGTGCATGGACAGGTCGGTCAGCTTCCCGGCCCAGAGGGCGAAGCCGACGGCGCCGACCACGCAGCCCAGTTTCATCGTCGGCCTCGCGCCGCGTTTGTCGAGGATGCGCCCGCCCCACTGCGAGGCGAGCGCGAAACCGACGAAGAAGTACAGCAGGTACAGGGCGGCCTGGTTGGGCGATGCGCTCAAGGAGACCTGGGCGTACACGGAGGCGAAGAAGAACAGCGGGACGAACGCGAGCATGGCGAAGAACAGCACGAGCCCGTCGACCACGAACGCCCGGTCGCGGAAGACCGCGAGCTTGACCAGCGGGTGGGCCGTGCGCAGTTCGTAGCGGCAGAACAGCCACAGCACGGCGAGACCGCCCACGATGCAGATCCAGGTGTACGCGCTGTCCCATCCCCACGCGGACGCCTGCTGGAAGCCCAGCACGCTGGCGCCCATGCCGAGCGCCACGAGCGCGGCGCCGGGCACGTCCAGGCGCTCGTCGCGGCGGCGGTCGGACACGTGGGCGAGCGCGGTGAGGACCAGCGCGACGACGGCCACGGGCACGTTGACCCAGAAGATGGCCCGCCACGTCCAGTCGGTGAGCCAGCCGCCGAGCAGCGGACCGACGGCTGTCAGGGCCCCGGTGACGCCGAAGAACAGGGCGAGCGCGCGGCCGCGCCGTTCCACCGGGAAGACCGCGACGACCACCGCGAGCGCGGCGGGGAAGAGCAGGGCCGCGCCGAGCCCCTGGGTCGCACGGAAGACGATGAGCCAGCTCAGGGCGAAGTCGCCCCGGGGGACGCAGCCGCACAGCACGGACGAGACCACGAACACGAGGGTGCCCACCACCACGATGCGCCGGGGGCCGAACAGGTCGGCCAGTCGTCCGCCGAGCGCGAAGAACGCGGCCAGCGCCAGCAGGTAGGCGTTGACGACCCACTGCATCCCGGTCGTGGAAAGACCGAGTTCGTCGACGATGTCCGGCGTCGCGATCGCCACGATGGTCTGGTCGATGAAGGTCATCGCCACCGCGAACATCATGGCCGCGAGCGCCACTGACTGCGAAGGAGCACCCCGGCCCGCGGGCGCGCCGCCCGCCTGCTGCTTGGTGTACATGCCAGTCATTCCCTCAGTCTGCTCCCGCTCGGGTGACGACGCATGCGGTGAGCGGCAGTGCGTGGTCATCGCGGGAGGGCCGGCCCTCCGACGGCGGCGGGCGCGTCCAGCGGCGGGGCGCGCTGCCGCGGCCCGCGTCCCGCGCGTCGCGCTTCCGGTCTGACGGAACGTCGGCAGCCCGCGGCGGTGGGCGCTCAGGGGTGCTCCGCGCGATCGCGGGCGAGTCCGCCCGTCCGGGGCGGCGCGGGGACGCCGTGGCCGTGTCGGGCGGCTCCTGGGGAGCGCGGCGTCCGGCCGACATGCGTGAGCGTCCCGGCGGAGGGAAGCTGGCGATCATGGTGCGCAAGGGCGTGCGGCCCGATGACACGCAGGACGTGGAGGCGGCCCTCGACGAGCTCTACGCCGCTCCGCCGTCCGAGTTCGTCCCCCTGCGCGAGCGACTGGCCCTCGCGGCGAGGACCGAGGGACGTCCGCAGGACGCCCGCCGCCTGCACGCCGCCCGCCGTCCGACCCTCGCGGCCTGGGCGGCGAACCTGCTGCTGCGTGCGCGGGAACAGGAGAGCCGGCGGTTCCTGGAGCTTGGCCGGGCACTGCGCGAGGCCTACGGGAATCTGGACGCCCAGGGGGTCAGGGAGCTGTCCGAGCAGCGCCGGAGCGTCGTCTCCGCCATGTCCCGGCAGGCCGCCGAGCTGGCGGGCGAGGCCGGGCACCGGCTCTCGGACGCGGCCCGGCGCGACGTCGAGGCGACGCTGCGGGCGGTGCTCGCCGACCAGGACGCGGCGGACCGGTGGGCGGCGGGCCGGCTGGAGAGCGCCCTCACCCCGCCGTCGGAGTTCCCCTCCGTCACCGGCGCGGCGACCGGCGGACCGGCCCGAGCGGGATCCGCGAAGCAGGCGCCGGACTCGTCCCGGTCGGACCCGCCCGAAGCCTCGACCCGGTCCCCCCGTTCACCCCGGTCCTCGCAGCCGTCGCAGTCGTCCCGGAAACAGGACGAGCCGGCCGAGCGGCGCCGTCGCCGCCGGGAACAGGAGGCCGAGGCACGCCGGGCGTCCGAGGCCGCCGATCGCCGCCTCGGCGACCTGCAAACGGCGCTGGCGGAGGCCGAGGAGGAGCTGCACCGCGCTCAGGACCGTCAGGAGCGGGCCCGCCGGCGGCACGCCGACGCCGGACAGCGGCTGCACGACGCGGAGCGGGAACTGCGGCAGGCCGAGGGGGAAGTGCGGCAGGCGGAGCAGGATCTGCACGGCGCGGAGCAGGAGCGCCGGACGGCCGACGAGCGGCGCCGGGCGGCCGCGGACGCCGTGACCGCGGCCGGGCGGGAGGCTCGGGACGCCGAACGGAAGCTGCGGCGCCTCACCGGGCCGCGGTCCGGTCCCGGCTGAGACGTCCGGCCGGGACGCCGCGGCGGCCGGGCCCGGCCCGCCGGTCGTGTCCGTCGTCCCGCGTGGTGCGGGGCGGTCCGCGCGGTGCGACGCTGGAGGCACGAGGCGTCCGCCACCGGGCGAGCCGGGAGGGCCGATGGGACGAGATGTCCCGGCGCTGGTCTTCACCCGCGAGGACCGCCGCCGGTACCGGATCAAGATGCAGGAGAACCTCGACGTGTTCGCGCAGATGCTGCGCGAGTCGCGGTTCGAGTCGGAGCGGCCGCAGGTGGGCCTGGAGATAGAACTGAACCTCGTCGACGACGAGGCCGAGCCGGCGATGCGCAACAACGACGTCCTGGAGGCGATCGCGGATCCGGCCTGGTCCACCGAGCTGGGCCGCTTCAACCTGGAGATCAACGTCCCGCCGCGCCGTCTGACCCAGGGCGGCCCGGACGCCTGGGAGTCCGAGATCCGTGCCGCGCTCAATCACGCCGAGGAGCGCGCCGCGTCGGTCGGCACTCATCTGATCATGGTCGGGATCCTGCCGACCCTGCGGCAGCAGGACGTCGGCGAGGGGGCGCTGTCGGAGAACGCCCGTTACCGGCTGCTCAACGACCAGGTCTTCGCCGCGCGCGGCGAGGATCTGCGCATCGAGCTGGACGGCGTGGACCGGCTGCGCACGTACGCGGACACGATCACGCCCGAGGCCGCCTGCACGAGCACCCAGTTCCACCTCCAGGTCTCCCCCGACGAGTTCGCCCCCTACTGGAACGCGGCGCAGGCGGTCGCCGGCGTGCAGGTGGGGCTGGCGGCGAACTCACCGTTCCTGTTCGGCCGGGAGCTGTGGCACGAGACCCGGATCCCCCTGTTCGAGCAGGCCACCGACACCCGCCCGCAGGAGATCAAGGTGCAGGGCGTGCGCCCGCGGGTCTGGTTCGGAGAGCGCTGGATCACCAGCGTCTTCGACCTCTTCGAGGAGAACCTGCGCTACTTCCCGGCGCTGCTTCCGCTGTGCGACGAGCAGGATCCGCGCGAGACGCTGGCCGCGGGGGACGTCCCCGAACTCGCCGAGCTGACCCTGCACAACGGGACGATCTACCGCTGGAACCGCCCGGTGTACGCCGTCGCGAACGACCAGCCGCACGTCAGGGTGGAGAACCGCTGTCTGCCGGCCGGCCCGACGGTCGCCGACACCCTCGCCAACGGCGCCTTCTACTACGGCATCACCCGCGCTCTGGTGGAGGAGGAGCGGCCGGTGTGGTCGCGGATGTCCTTCCAGGCCGCCGAGGACAACCTGCACGCGGCGGCCCGGCACGGCATCGAGGCGCGGCTGTACTGGCCGGGGATGGGCGAGGTGCCGGTGCCCGAACTGGTCCTGCGCCGTCTGCTGCCGCTGGCCCACCGGGGCCTGGAGCACTCCGGCATGGACGCCGCGTGGCGGGAGCCGCTGCTCGGCATCATCGAGCAGCGCTGTGTCACCGGCCGCAACGGGGCGGTGTGGCAGAAGGAGACGTTCCGTCGTATCACGGCGGCCGCCCACGCGGGCCGCCACGAGGCGCTGCGGCGGATGACGCGGCAGTACATCGACTACATGCATCTCAACGCCCCGGCGCACACCTGGCCGGTCGACTGACCCCGGCGCACACCTTCCCTGCCGACTGACCCCGGGGGGGTGACGTCCGCGCAGATCAGCGCGGTGTGCGGGGCGTCGGGCGGCTGCGGGCGGGCACGCCCGCGCGGGCGGCGGCGGGCGACACGGGACCCCGCGGTGCGACAGCGCGGAGGGGACCGTGCAGGATAGAGGTATGACGATCAAGGTTTACTTCGACATCACCATCAACGACCAGCCCGCGGGCCGCATCAACTTCAACCTCTTCGAGGACGTCGTGCCGAAGACGGCGGAGAACTTCCGCGCGCTGGCCACCGGCGAGAAGGGCTTCGGCTACGCCGGCTCCTCCTTCCACCGGGTCATCCCGGCGTTCATGCTCCAGGGCGGCGACTTCACCCGGGGCGACGGCACCGGCGGCAAGAGCATCTACGGCGAGAAGTTCGCCGACGAGAACTTCCAGCTCAAGCACGACCGTCCCGGCCTGCTGTCCATGGCCAACGCGGGCCCGAACACCAACGGCTCGCAGTTCTTCGTCACCACGGTGGTGACCGACTGGCTCGACGGCAAGCACGTGGTGTTCGGCGAGGTCGCCGACGAGGACAGCATGGCCCTCGTCAAGAAGATCGAGGCGCTCGGCTCCCGTGGCGGCAGCACCTCGGCGAAGATCACGATCTCGGCGTCCGGCCAGCTCTGATCCGAGCGGCGGGCCGTCCGGCCGGCGGGGCGGTCGCCCCGGCCGGCCGAGGCCGGAGCCGGGGGCGCAGTCCGGCCGCCCCCGGGCCGGCCCCCCGGCGCGTTCCCGGCTTTCCCCGCCGCTCGGCGCCCCCTGCCTCCCGCTCCCCCTTTCCCCGGCGCACGGTCTGTGCTTCTGGTCACACCGCTCGCCCTATTTACTAGGACGTCCTACTATTTTCTCAGTAGGCGTCACCGTGATCTGTCTGGGAAGGCCCCATGAGCGATCTGCACCGTCCCGTGCACCCCGTCCGTCTGGTCACGGCTTCGGCCCTGTTCGACGGGCATGACGCATCGATCAACATCATGCGGCGGATCTTCCAGTCCCAGGGCGCGGAGGTGATCCACCTCGGCCACAACCGCTCGGTCCAGGAGGTCGTCGACGCGGCGCTGGAGGAGGACGCGCACGGCGTGGCCGTCTCCTCCTACCAGGGCGGACACGTGGAGTACTTCGAGTACCTCGTCGAGTCGCTGCACGCGCGCGGGGCGGAGCACGTCCGCGTCGTGGGCGGCGGGGGCGGTGTCATCGTCCCCGAGGAGATCGCCCGGCTGCGCGCGGGCGGGGTGACGATCTTCTCCCCGGAGGACGGGCAGCGGATGGGCCTGGCCGGCATGGTCAACTCCGTCGTCCGCGACTGCGACTTCGACCTGTGGGACGCCAAGCCGGCCGACGCGGCCGGTGTGCTCGCCGGCGACCGGTTCGCCGTCGCCCGCGCGATCACCGGCGCGGAACTCGGCAAGCTGCCGAAGGACTTCACGGACCAGGTGCGGGCCACGGCGGCGGGGCGCACCACCCCGGTGCTGGGCATCACCGGCACCGGCGGCTCGGGCAAGTCGTCGCTGACCGACGAACTGGTGCGCAGGTTCCGGGTGGACCAGCAGGACAAGCTGCGGATCGCGGTGATCGCCGTCGACCCGACCCGGCGGCGGGGCGGCGGCGCGCTGCTCGGCGACCGGATCCGGATGAACTCGCTCGACGGCAACCGGGTGTTCTTCCGCAGCCTGGCCACCCGCGGCAGCCATGAGCTGCCGGAGCACCTGTCCGATGTGATCGACGTGGTCAAGGCGGCCGGGTTCGACCTGGTCATCGTGGAGACGCCGGGCATCGGCCAGGGCGACGCGGCGATCGTGCCGTTCGTCGACACCTCGCTGTACGTGATGACACCGGAGTTCGGCGCCGCCTCGCAGCTCGAGAAGATCGACATGCTCGACTTCGCCGACGTCGTGGCGATCAACAAGTTCGAACGGCGCGGCGCGAAGGACGCGATGCGTGACGTGGGGCGTCAACTGGTGCGGAACCGCGAGGCGTTCGGCAAGCGGCCGGAGGACATGCCGGTCTTCGGCACCTCGGCGGCCACCTTCAACGACGACGGCGTCACCGCCCTGCACCAGTACCTCAAGGCCGCCCTCGCGGAGAAGGGTCTGCCGCTCTCGGAGGGCCGGCTCGCGCCCGTGGACGTGCGCCACTCCTCCGGCATCCGGCAGGTGGTCCCCGCGGACCGCGTGCGCTACCTCGCCGAGATCACCGAGAGCGTCCGCGCCTATCACGCCGAGACCGAGCGGCTGGCCGAGGCGGCGCGCCGGGTGCAGCGGCTGGAGACGGTCAGCGGCGAACTCGCCGAGGCCGGCACGGACGCGGCGAACGTGCAGGCGCTCCTCGACACCGCCCGCGGAGACCTTCCGCGCCCGGTCACCGAGCAGCTCCGCGAGTGGCCGGCCGTCGTGGCCGCCTACTCCGGGGACGAGCAGGTGGTGCGGATCCGCGACAAGGAGATCCGCACCAAGCTGACCCGCGAGTCCCTGTCGGGCAACAAGATCCCGCGCGTCGCGCTCCCCCGCTTCACCGACCACGGCGAGCTGGTGCGGTTCTGGCGCCGGGAGAACCTGCCGGGCCGCTTCCCCTTCACCGCCGGGGTGTTCCCGTTCAAGCGCGACGGCGAGGACCCGGCGCGCATGTTCGCGGGCGAGGGCGACCCGTTCCGCACGAACCGGCGCTTCAAGCTGCTCTCCGAGGGCCAGCCCGCGACCCGGCTGTCCACCGCGTTCGACTCGGTCACCCTCTACGGCCGCGACCCCGACGAACGGCCCGACATCTACGGCAAGGTCGGCACCTCCGGCGTGTCGGTGGCCACACTGGACGACATGAAGGCGCTGTACGACGGCTTCGACCTCGTCGCGCCCACCACATCCGTCTCCATGACGATCAACGGCCCCGCCCCGACGGTGCTGGCGTTCTTCCTGAACACCGCCATCGACCAGCAACTGGACGCCTTCCGCGCCGCCGAGGGCCGCGAGCCCGCCCCGGAGGAGGCGGCCGAACTGCGGGCGCGCGCGCTGGCGAGCGTGCGCGGCACCGTGCAGGCCGACATCCTCAAGGAGGACCAGGGCCAGAACACCTGCCTGTTCTCGACCGAGTTCAGTCTGCGGATGATGGCCGACATCCAGGAATGGTTCATCGCGCAGAAGGTCCGCAACTTCTACTCGGTGTCGATCTCCGGCTACCACATCGCCGAGGCCGGCGCGAACCCCATCAGCCAGCTCGCCTTCACCCTGGCCAACGGCTTCACCTACGTCGAGGCCTACCTCGCCCGGGGCATGCACATCGACGACTTCGCGCCGAACCTGTCGTTCTTCTTCTCCAACGGCATGGACCCGGAGTACTCCGTCCTCGGCCGGGTCGCCCGCCGCATCTGGGCCGTCGCCATGAAGGAGAAGTACGGCGCGAACGAGCGCAGCCAGAAGCTGAAGTACCACGTCCAGACCTCGGGACGCTCCCTGCACGCCCAGGAGATGGACTTCAACGACATCCGCACCAGCCTTCAGGCGCTGATCGCGATCTACGACAACTGCAACAGCCTGCACACCAACGCCTACGACGAAGCCGTCACCACGCCGACCGAGGAGTCGGTGCGCCGGGCCCTGGCCATCCAGCTGATCATCAACCGGGAATGGGGCCTGGCGATGAACGAGAACCCGTTGCAGGGGTCGTTCGTCATCGACGAGCTCACCGACCTGGTGGAGGAGGCGGTGCTCCAGGAGTTCGACCGGATCAGCGAGCGCGGCGGCGTGCTCGGCGCGATGGAGACCGGCTACCAGCGCGGCCGCATCCAGGACGAGTCGATGCTCTACGAGCAGCGCAAGCACGACGGCACCCTGCCCATCATCGGCGTCAACACGTTCCGCAACCCGCACGCCGAGACCGCCGAGCCCGGCGTCATCGAACTGGCCCGCGCGACCGAGGAGGAGAAGGTCTCGCAGCTGGAGCGGGTACGCGCCTTCCAGGCCGGACACCGTGACGAGGCGCACGAGGCGCTGACCGCCCTCAAGGACGCGGCGGTGAACGACCGCAACGTCTTCGCCGTCCTCATGGACGCCGCCCGGGTCTGCTCCCTCCAGCAGATCACCGACGCCTTCTTCGAGGTGGGCGGCCAGTACCGCCGCAACGTCTGAGCGCACTCCGTGCGACGGCCCCGGCCGCGCCGCCTGTCCCGTCCCGGTCACCGCGTCCCCGACGCGGAGACCACGGAAGCGGGGCCGGGCGCGGCCGGGGCCGTCCCGGCGCATGCCGCCACGGCGAAGACGGCCGCCGATACCGAGGCGTCAAGGCGTCAAGGCGTCAAGGCGTGACGGTACCGAAGCGCCGGTGCGCCCGGCGCCGGCTCCGAGGCGGTGCCACGGGGAACGGCGTCCCCGGAACCATTCGACCCCGGCAGGGCCCGCGGCCGGGCGCGAGCCCTCGGCGAGACTCAGCTGGACTCGCGGACGACCAGCCGGCACGGCACGGTGTGCACGCCGGGGCGCGGCTCGGCGTCGATGGCCCGCAGCAGCTCCAGGGCGGCGATCCGCCCGATCTCGGCGAGGCTGGTGTCGACGGTGGTGAGGGGCGGGCGGCTGGCCAGGGCCATGGTGTCCCAGTTGTCGTAACCGACGACGGCGACGTCCGCCGGCACCGCCACCCCGCGCTCGCGCAGGGCGTCCGCCACTCCCCGGGCGATCTGGTCGTTGCCGCAGAAGAAGGCGTCCGTGCCGGGGGCCGTGCGCAGCACCGCGTCGGCGGCGCGGCGGCCCCACGCCTCGCTCCACTCGCCGTAGTGGATGCGTCCCGTCGACGGCTCCAGTGAGGCGCCCGCCAGCTCCTCGACCGCGAACCGCGCCCGTTCCCGGGCGGCCGCGTGGTGCTCGGGACCGGTGACATGTGCGATGCGGGTGCGTCCGGTGGACACCAGGTGCTCGATCGCCAGCCGCACGCCCCCGCGGTCGTCGGTGACGACGGAGGTGTCCGACGGATCGGTGGACGGGGAGAGCGCGTAGACGACGGGAACGGACTCCACACCGGGCAGCGGCGGCCGCGGGTCGGTACGGCGTCCGGCGACGATGATGCCGTCGACCCGGCGGTCCATGAGATTGCGCAGATGGTGCTGCTCGCGGATGGCGTCGCCCCGGGTGTCGCACAGCAGCACGGAGATCTTCCCCGCTCCGAGCGCGTCCTCGGCGCCCAGCAGCACCGGCGTGCTGAAGCGGCCGATGCCGTCGGTCGTCATCAGACCGACCGTCCAGCTGCGTCCGCTGTGCAGGCTCTGCGCGTGCTGGTTCGGCCTGAACCCCAGCTCCGCCACCGCGTCCATCACGCGCTGACGCGTCTCGGGACGCATCCGCCCCCCGCCGTTCAGCGCTTTGGACGCCGTGCCGACGCTGACGCCGGCGAGGGCGGCGACATCGGTCAGTCGGGCCCGGCCGTCGGAGGGAGAGCCTGGAGCAGAGGTCACGAGCAAACCTTTTCCTGAGCTGTGCGGTCGCCCGACATGGTGACAGGTGACGGGGCGTTTTGCCAGTCCATGAGGGAAAGCAAAAATTCCCTGCCCCCACTCTTGACCGGGTAGACCCGCTGCCCTCTACTTTCACGACGAGAAAACGGTTTCCCAATCTGAGCCTCTCCCCCTCTCCCTCCGTGAGGAGAACACCCTTCATGAGCCGCACCGGATCGCCCCTGCCCGTACGCCTCACCGCCGGCGTCGCCGTGGCCGCGCTGTCGGCCGCCGCCCTGGCCACCGCGGCGCCGGCCGACGCGGCGCCCACCTCCGCCACCACGCTGGTCGTCGACGCCGGCCGGACCCTGCGTCCGGTCACGCACGTCGCCACGGGCAGCCTCTACGGCCTCGCGGACAACGCCACCCCCTCCGACAGCCTGGTCCAGGCGCTGAAGCCGAACACGTTCGTGCAGATGGCGCCCGGCGGCTCCCAGCTTCCCAACGGCGAGCCCCGGTCGGCCGGCGACGCCCTGGTCGTCGCGCCGAAGGCGGCCCGCGCCGGCGCCAAGGTCGTCGTACGCATGCCGGACTGGTACCCGAACTTCCCCTACCGGTGGGTGAGCTGGGCGGACTGGCTGTCCGCCGTCGACAAGCAGGTCGCCTCCGTGCAGGCCTCCGGCGCGACGAACGTCAGCGCGTACGAACTGTGGAACGAGCCCGACTGGACCTGGGACACCGCGAAGGCCGGCGCGTTCGACGACGGGTGGGCGCGCACCTTCAAGGAGGTCCGCGCGAAAGACGCCAGGACGCCCATCCAGGGGCCCAGCCACTCTGCGTGGAACCAGTCCTGGATGACCTCGTTCCTCACCGACGCCAAGGCGAGCGGCACGGTCCCCGACGTCATCGCCTGGCACGAACTCCAGGGCAGCTCCGGCATCGCCGCGCATGTCGCCGCCTACCGCTCGCTGGAGTCGAGCCTCGGCATCAGCCCGCGCCCCATCGCCATCGAGGAGTACGGCACGCCGGCCGAGATGGGCGACAGCGGCGCGCTCATCGGCTACGCCGCCAAATTCGAGCGGACCGGAGTGCGCGACGCGGAACTCGCCTTCTGGAACCACTACGGCACCCTCGGCGACACCCTCACCGACACCGGCGGCTCGCCCAACGGCTCGTACTGGACCTACAAGTGGTACGGTGACATGTCGGGCAACATGCTGGTCACCACGCCTCCCGCCCAGACCGGCATCGACGGTCTCGCCTCGCTCAACGGCGCGGGCAACCAGATCGGCGTCGTCGCCGGCGGGTGCAGCGGCTCCTGCGCGGTGACGGTGAAGGGCCTCTCCTCGCTTCCGGCGTTCGGCGGCACCGTCCACGTGAAACTGGAGTACAGCCCGGACACCGGCCGCCTCGCCGCCTCCCCCGGCCCCATCACCGTCTCCGACGCCGACTACACCGTGAGCAACGGCTCGATCACCGTGCCCGTCACCATGAACGCCGCCGACGGCTACCACCTGGTGATCACCCCGAGCGGCACGAACACCTCGCTGGCCGGGCGCTACCAGATCACCAACAAGAACAGCGGACTCGCGCTGGACACGCAGAACGCGGGCACCGCCCAGGGCACAGCCGTCGTGCAGTCCACGTCCACCACGGGAACCGACCAGAACTGGACGCTGACCGCCGCCGGTTCGGGCCTGTACAAGATCGTCAACCAGAAGAGCGGCCTGCTCCTGGGCATCGACACGATGAGCACCACCGCCGGCGGCAATGCGCTGGTCTGGGGTGACAACGGCACCGCGGACCACCTCTGGCAGGTCATCCCGGCCCGTGACGGCTACTACAAGATCGCCAACTACAACAGCGGGCTCCTGCTGGGCGTCAACGGCATGAGCACGTCGTCGGGCGCGCGGGTCCTGCAGTGGACCGACAACGGCACGTCCGACCACCTCTGGAGGCTTGTCTCGCGCTGACCCCCCGTCCGTCCGTGTCCCCGGCCGATGTCGGCGGCCGGGGGCACGGACACGTTCGGGCCCACCGAGACGGAAAGGGGTGCAACCCCCGGGGCGTTCCGGTTGTCTCAGTAGATGTCCGACACGCACATCCCTCGGGGGAGACCATGATGCGAAGCAGAACCGTCTGGGCCACCACCGCCCTTCTCACCGTCACGCTCGGCGCGTCCATGGCTCCCGCCGTGGCCGTGCCCGCCGCCGCGGCGCCCGCCGCCGCCGTCTGTCCTACCGGCTGGGGCAGTCTCGGCAAGACGTACCTCGCCTCCGCCACCACGTCGGTGACGAACGTGCGCACCGGCCGGCACGACTGCTACGACCGGTTCGTCGTCGACGTGCCCGGCGCGAGCGCCGACCGCCTCGGCTTCTCGGTCGGATACGTCGACCAGCTCTACCAGGACGGCTCGGGCCGCCCCATCCCCGTCGGCGGCGGGGCCATCCTGGAGATCCGGGTCGACGCGCCCGCGTACGACGTGCAGACCGGCGCCTCCACCTATCCGGGGCGGGTCGCCCAGCCCCTGCCGGGCGTCGACCTCGCCGGGTACCGCACCTTCCGGGACACCCGCTACGGCGGAAGCTTCGAGGGCGTCACGCAGTTCGGACTCGGTGTGCGGGCCCGTCTGCCGTTCCGGGTGCTGCGTCAGGCCGACCACCTCGTGGTGGACGTCGCGCACACCTGGTGACCTCACCGGATCCCCGGAGGCGGCGGCGCGTTCGCACCCCGGCGGCGGGCCCGTCGAGGGCGCCGTCGAGCGCCGCCGCACCTCCGTGCGGCCCCCGTTCGTCCCCGAACTCCCGCGGAAGTGTCCGCAATCGGTAACAGGCGGATCCTGCCGCGTCGTTTCGCCGTCCTGACAACTGCACGGGACACACGGACACGACGAGGACAGGGCAGACATGGCGCGGCATGGCGGGCGGGGTTGGTACGGCCGGGTATTCGCGGCGGCGATCGGGGTCACGACGGTTGCGGCCGTCACCTCCGTGTGGACCGCGCAGGCCGGTCCCGCCTCCGGCGCGCACGCGGACGCGGGCGTTTCGGCGAGCCCGTCCCCGGGCAGTCCCGGCTCGGTCCCGGCGAAGGTGTCGGTGGACATCGCCCACGCCTCCGACCACGGCGCCCGCGGCGTCAACATCACCGTGGACGACGGGCCGGACCCGAACTGGACCCCGGAAGTGCTCAAGGTGCTGCGGGAGAACGGCGTCAAGGCGACGTTCTGCATGGTGGGCTCGCAGGCCAAGGCCCACCCGGACATGGTCAAGGCGGTCGTGGCGGAGGGGCACCGGCTGTGCGACCACACGGTGTCGCACGACACCACGATGGACAAGAAGTCCGAGGGCTACCAGTCGCAGCAGATCCTGGACGCCGAACGCATGATCACCGAGGCCTCGGGCGGCGTCCGGCCCCTGTACTACCGGGCTCCGGGCGGCGCCTTCACCCCCTACAGCCGCAATCTCGCCGCCTCGCACGGGATGCGGCCGCTGGGCTGGAACGTCGACACCAAGGACTTCGAGAAGCCGGGCTCGGCCGCCATCGTGGCGACAGTCAAGAGCGAGGTCTCCAACGGCCCGACGATCCTCTTCCACGACGCGGGCGGCGACCGGTCGGAGACCGTGGCCGCCCTGCGCGAGGTCCTTCCGTGGCTGAAGCAGCAGGGCTACTCCTTCGGCTTCCCGGTGCGCTGAGCGCCGCCGTCCGCGCCCGGGCGCGTCACTCCTGCGCCCGGCGCTTGTCCTCCTCGCTCCACGCGCGGGTGTCCCGTGGCCGGACGTAGGGTTCCTCGCCCTCCGGCAGACCGCCCGCCTCGGCGCGCTGACGGGCGAGTTCGGCGTCGAACTCCAGGCCCAGCAGGATCGCGATGTTGCTGATCCACAGCCACACCAGGAACACGATCACGCCGGCGACCGTGCCGTAGGTCTTGTTGTACGAGGCGAAGTTGGCCACGTAGAACGCGAACCCGGCGGAGGCGACCAGCCAGATGAGCAGTGCCACGACGCTGCCGGGGGTGATCCACCGGAAGCCCCGGCCGCGTACGTTCGGCGCCGCCCAGTACAGGATCCCCACCATGACGGTGACCAGGACGACCAGCACCGGCCACTTGGCGATGGACCACACCGTGAGCGCGGTGTCGCCGACGCCGAGCGCGGCGCCCGCCTGCCGGGCCAGACCGCCCGTGAACACCACGATCAGCGCGCTGACCACGGCGAGCACCAGCAGCACCACCGTCACGCCGACCCGGATCGGCAGCACCTTCCACACCGGCCGCCCCTCGGGCATGTCGTACACCGCGTTGGCGCTGCGGATGAACGCGGCGGTGTAGCCGGAGGCCGACCACACCGCGAGCACGAGTCCGACGACCGCCATGACGGAGCCGACGCCGCCCCGGCCCTCAAGCTGCTGCACGGCGTCGCTGATGACGTCCCGGGCGGAACCCGGCGTCACCTTGCGGAGGTTGTCCAGCACCTCGTCGGTCGCCGACTTCCCCGCCACTCCCAGGAGCGACACGAGGACCAGCAGGGCCGGGAACAGCGACAGGACGCCGTAGTACGTGAGCGCCGCGGCCCGGTCCGTGAGTTCGTCGTCCTGGAACTCCCGCACGGTGCCCTTCAGCACGGCCCACCAGGACCGCTTCGGCAACTGCGCCGGTTCGTCCGGCTGGTTGCGTTCCACCCGCTCGTCCGGACCCGCCGTCTGCTCCCGGCCGGACGCCGGAGCCTGGGCGCGGCCGTCGTGGGAATTCGCTCTCGCTGCCATGTCACCGGAGTAACCGCTGAGAGCCGCAGCATGCGTGCGACGGCACGGTCGCCCGGGGCCGGCGCTCGACGGAGGGGCTGCGGCGGCCGGTTCGACCGGTGCGGTCCGTCCGGCGTGCGGCGCAGCGTGCCGGCATCGGCAGGCGGACACGGCGACGATCCGCGCCGTCACTCCGGTTCGGCCGTGATCGCCGCTCTCCCCGCAGGCGCCGCGGCGCCTGCCGTGCCGTCGGCCGGGACGCTGGGCCCGCGGTCGGACCGCCGGGCGCCGAGGCACAGGGTGAGCGCGGCGACCGCGACGAGGACGACGACGGCGGCTCCCGAGAGCAGGAAGGCGTCTCGGACCCCGGCGAGCGTGATGGCGGCCGAGGCCACGAAGGGGGAGATCGCCAGAGCCCCGGCCACCCCGGCCTCCCACAGGCCGAGCGCCTTCGCCAGATGACGGCTCGGTATGCGCTGCTGCACCAGGGCGATCAGGGGGATGTCCGTGAGCGCCGAGGCCAGTCCGGTGGCGGCCAGGAGAACCGCCGCCACGGTGTGGGAGGTGACCGTTCCCAGGGGAGCGCGGAAGACGCCGAGCAGCGCCCATGCCAGCACCGCGGCCAGTGCGAGTCCGCGGATGCGCAGTCCGGCCAGGGCCAGGGCCCCCACCACTTCGGCGATCCCGGCGACGCCGAGGAGCAGGCCGTAGCGGCCGCCCTGCCCCACGACCGCGACCAGCCCGACGGTCAGGAATCCGTTGGTGAGGGCGAGGGCGAGCACGAAGGTCGTGATGACCACGAGCACGTCGGGAGCGGCCCGCACCGCCCGCAGCCCGGCGGCGAGATCGGACCACAGCCCCGTCCGGCCGCCGACGGGGGCGGGGCGGGTCACGCGGATCGCGGCCACGGCTGCCGCCGAGCCCAGGAACGTGAGGCCGTTCACCGCCAGCACCGACTGCAACGAGCCGAAGGCCAGGAGCGGCGCGAGCGCGAGCGGGCCGATGAAGAAGGCGGCCCGGAAGGCGACTTGCAGCAGCCCGTTCGCCTGCTGGAGGCGGTCGTCCGGCACGATCTGCGTGACGATGGCGTTGCGGGCCGGGGTGAACGGGGCGCCGATCAGCGCCAGCAGGGCCGTGGTCGCCACCAGCAGGGACAGGTTCAGCAGGCCTAGGAAGAGCAGGACGGAAGCCGCGGCCACCACGGCGACCCGGGCCAGGTCGGTGGCGATCATCAGTTTGCGGCGGTCGCGGCGGTCGGCGTACGAGGCGAAGACGAAGGTGGCCGCGAACGCGGGCGCGAACGCGGCCACGCTCACGACGGCGACGGCCGTGGGGCTCCCGGTCAGCGACCAGGCCAGCCAGGCGGTCGCGGCGGTGTACAGGCCGTCGCCGAAGCGTGAGATGCCCTGGCCGGCGAAGAGAAGCAGGAAGTCGCGGTCCTTCAGCAGGGACATGCGGCCACTGTCGGGTCCCCTCGGGCGTGTGATCCACTGATTAGCCGGACGGCTAATCAGTCGCCTCCGCCCTCGCCGTGCAGGAAGCTTTCCAGGCTGGGGCTCAGGCCCGCGACCTGGCCGGGCGCGAGCCGGTACAGGACGTAGTAGCCCTCACGGCGGCGCTCCAGCAGGCCCGCGTCGGCCAGCACCCGCAGATGCTTGGACAGGGCGGCCTCGCCGACGCCGACGAGCGGGGCCAACTCCTGTGTGCTGCGGGGGCGTTCGGCGAGGAGTCGCAGGGCTCGCAGCCGGGTGTCGTCGGCGAGCGCGCGCAGGGTGCCCACGAGCCGGGCCGGTGGAATCCTCGGGCGGGCCTCGCGGGCGATCGAGGAGAGGGGGAAGACGAGTCCGAGGGGCCACGGGCCGTCGCAGTTGACGCGCACATGAGGCCACACATAGGCGCTCGGGGCGAGCACGATCGTGTCGTGCGGGCCGACGGTCACCTCGTGGTCGTGCGGTCGCTCCAGCCAGAAGCGTTCGGCCTGTGGATCGCTGCGCACTTCCGGCCACAGGCCGCGCAGCATTGCGTACAGGCCGTGCCGCTCGATCCGGTGTCCGGCCTCTTCGACCCCGGCGTGCCCACTCCTCCTCGAACGCCTCCCGCCAGTAGCGCTCCAGCATGCCCAGGAACCGTTCGAGCAGCGCACCGGGGTCGTCGAGGAGCATCGCGGCCATCGCCTCGTCGCTCTCCCGTGCGAGGCACTCGCGCAACAGACGGCGTACGTCCGGTCGGCCCAGCACCTGCGGATCCCTGCCCTCGCCGCCGCCGGGCCAGGGCGTGAGCAGGGGGACGGCGAACTCGAGGCGCACCAGCTCCGGATCCGCCCGCCGCAGGTCGGCCGGCCCGTCCGCGAAGTCCGTCAGTCCGCCGGTCGGCCGCGGAAAGAGGAACTCGGGGAAGTACGAGCGCACCGCGTAGGAGAACGCCTCGATCTCCCGCTTCAGCGCCGGGGACAGCCCGCGCATCGCCCGCACCCAGTCGTGCTGGAGGGGATGGTGCTTGGGCTCCACCAGCACATGGAGGCTCAGCACGGCTTCCATCGTCGGCGAGTAGGCGAACGCCACCCGCTCCGCACCGCCGGCCGGGACCCGGAACACGATCGTCATGACCCGTCATCCTCCCCGCACGGCGGCCCCGGCAGAAGCCGCGCCGCGCCGCCGGAAGCCGACGGCGGCGATGCGGGTCGCACGCGCACCCGTCCGTCCTGGTCCGGCGTCCGACCCGCGGTTCAGGGACGCCCGGACCCGGCGCCGCGACCGGGCGCCGCGTGCCCGGCGTAGTGGCGGGCCAGGGCGTGGAAAGCCTGCTTGGGTTCCCAGTGCCAGCCGGACTCCGGGTGACCCGGCCGGTTCTCGACGGTCCTGGTGACGGCGTAGGAGGCCAGGTCGAGGTCGTGCACCGGGTCGTCGGGCCGGTGCGGGGCGTCCGGGGTGACGAACTCGAAGGCCATCGCCGCGTAGAGGCCCATCGACTCGAAGACGTCCAGGAGCCTGGAGACGTACTCGGCCTGGGTGCGCTCGCTGCGCACCAGGTGTCCCTTGATCTCCTCGGGGTCCTTGTCGTGATCGACCACGTCCCAGCCCATGCCGGCGGTCCGTGGTGCGCCCAGGTAGGCGCAGGTGCCGAACTCGGTCACGGCCAGGGGCTTGCCCCAGCGCAGGTAGCCGCGCAGTTCCGCGACGTAGTCGGCGCGGCGCTCGAAGAACGAGTAGTAGTCGATGCCGACGATGTCGAAGAGCGACCAGTCCACGTCGTCGTCCTGGGCGGCGGCATAGGCGAGCCGGCCGTCGAAGACGGAGCGGGCGGTCCGGGCCGCGCGGGCCGTGAAGTCCGCCAGGCGGCGCTGGAAGAGCACCGGGTCGTAGGCGCCGTCCATGAGGTTGCGCACGCGCTCCAGCACCGTGTCCCCCGGCACGATGCCGGGCACGAACAGCCAGAACTCGCAGCCCACGCTGAGGTCGACGCTCGCGCCCTGCCGGCGCAGCCGCTGGGCGGACCGGGCGGTCTCCGCGAGGTGTTCGAGGATGTCCCGTCCGGGGACGTCTCCGAGCGTGGGCTGGAGCCATACGTGCAGGCCCAGTTCGGCCGCCTCCGTCGCGGTCGCCGTCAGGCGTTCGACTCCGTCGCCGGTGACGTCGACGGTGTCGGCGTGCAACCGGTCGCGGATCGCGCGGATGTCCGCCCGCATCCGCCGGGCGGTCCAGCCCGTGGCCGGGGTCTCGCCCTCCCCCACGGTGTAGACGACGCCCCGGCGCCGCAGTCCGCGCCGGGGGCCGGCTGCTCGTGCCCGCCCCGCGGGTCCGAGCGCGCCCGCGGCGCCCGCTGCCGCCATCGTTGCCAGGAACCTGGCCCGGGTGATCCGATCGGTCTGCTCCATGCCCCCTACGGTGTCGCCGCGGAGGCGAGGACGCAGTCGGCCGATGGTCTGGAACGTCGAGACGAAAGTGGACGCGAGGGCCGGGGCGGTGGTCGTTTCGTCGGTGGCGCCGGTTCCTCGGGCTACGGTCGGTCGTCGCCGGGTCGGTCCGGTCGGTGGCAGCACAACGGGTGGTGAGGGATCGTCAGGACAGGCCCCCGGCCTGACGCGCCCCGGCCTCCGGCATGCCCCGGCCCCCGGCACGGGGTGTGCCGGGGGCCGTTCTGCCGAGGCGACCGGTCGGTCAGATCCGGCCGCCGGTGAGCCGGGTGATCGGGCCGTGCGTGTGCCGGCCGGAGCGGCGGCCGACGGCGTACGAGGCGGCGGTCAGCGCGGAGAGACCGGCGGCCGCTCCGGCGGCGACCAGCTTCCGGTGGGCGATGACCGTCCACGCCGTCTTGGCGGTCGCGGCGACATGGCCGGTCGTCGTCACGATCGCCTGGCGGCTCGCCTCGACGCCCCGCGCCGCGCCCTGGGCCGCGCTCTGCACGGCGCCGGCCGTCGCCTCGGCCGAACGCTCGACGCCGTTCTTGGCGGCGGAAGCGGCGCCGGACGTCTTGCTCGCGGCGCTCTTCGCGGCCTGGGAGGCCGGAGCGGTGGCCTTGGCGGCGGAGCTGCGGGCCTTGGCGGCCGTCGCCCGCTTGGTGTCGGACTCCTGGTTCGTCTTCCTGTTCGGTTCAGTCATGGACATCGCGTTGCCCCTCACTCCGACGGCAAACCCCGGCCGTGGCGCGAGAACCCGTGAACGTGACGGCGAACTGCGGGCGGGACGAGGGGTGATCGTGGGTCGGCCGCACGCGACAGACACAGACGAACGCAGTCGAACGGAGCATGGCGGACCCCGCGGGCGGGATCAGACGCCGCCGCCGGGGGTCGCGCCGCCCTTCAGTCGCTCCAGGTCGGAGGGGCGGACCTGGATCACCACGACCGCGATGAGCGCGGCCAGCACCGTGAAGACGGCCGCCATCACGAAGGCCGCGGTGACGCCCGCCGTGAGGATCTCGTCGGACCAGGGCGAGGGGACCACGCCGGTGCGCCGGAAACGCAGCCGCTCGGCCGGGGTCGCCTGGGCCAGGAAGTCGGGGATCTGCTTGTCCGCCTCGTTGCGGCTGGCCGTGCCGTACATGGTGACGAGAATGGACAGGCCGAGCGAACCGCCCACCTGCTGGGTGGCGTTGAGCAGCCCGGAGGCCGCGCCGGTCTCGCGCGCGGAGACGTTGGACAGCGCCATCAGGGTGAGGGAGACGAACTCCATGCCCATACCGAGGCTGAAGACGAGCATCGGGCCGAGGACGCTGCCCGCGTATGTGGAGTGCACGTCCGTGAGGGTCAGCCAGGACAGCCCCGCGGCCGCGAGCACGGCGCCGGCCACCATGAAGGGTTTGGGGCCGAACCTCGGCAGGAACCGTGAGGCCAGCCCGGCGCCCACCGCGATCACGGCGCTGACCGGCAGGAAGGCGAACCCGGCCGCGAGCGGGCTGAAGCCGAGCACGTTCTGCACGAAGAGCGTGAGGAAGAAGAACATGCCGAAGATCGCGGCGGCCAGGCACAGCATGATGCCGTACGTGCCCGCCCGGTTGCGGTCGGCGAACATGTGCAGTGGGGTGATCGGCTGCCGTGAACGCCGTTCCACCAGGATGAACAGGGCGAGGACGACGACGGCCGCGGCGAACGAGGCGAGGGTGAAGGGGTCGCGCCAGCCCTCCTGCGCCGCTCTGATGAACCCGTACACCAGCAGCACCATGCCCACGGTGGAGGTGAGCGCGCCGGCGATGTCGAAGTGGCCGGGGTGGCGTTCGGACTCCTTGATGAAGCGCGGTGTGGCCAGCGCGATCAGCAGCCCGATGGGGACGTTGACGAAGAGCACCCAGCGCCAGTTCAGGTACTCGACGAGGATTCCGCCCGCGAGCAGGCCGATCGCACCGCCGCCGGCCGAGACCGCGGCGAACACGCCGAAGGCCCGGTTGCGTTCGGGGCCTTCCCGGAAGGTGGTGCTGACCAGGGAGAGCGCGGTCGGGGACGCGATGGCGCCGCCGACGCCCTGGAGGGCGCGCGCGGAGAGGAGTTGGCCCTCGTTCTGGGCGAGTCCGCCGAGCAGCGAGGCGAGCACGAAGAGCAGCACCCCGCAGACGAACATCCGCCGTCGGCCCAGGATGTCACCGGTGCGGCCGCCGAGGAGCAGCAGTCCGCCGAAGGTGAGCGTGTAGGCGTTGACCACCCAGGCCAGGCTCGTGGTGGAGAAGTCCAGCGAGCGCTGGATGTCCGGCAGGGCGATGTTCACGATGGTGATGTCCAGGACCACCATCAGCTGGCACGAGGCGATGACCAGCAGCGCCATCGCGTGTCCCCCACCGTCCTGTCGGTCGGTGGTCCGGGTCGCGGAGGTGGGCTGCGGAGCGCTGCTCATGACGTGTCGCCCGCACGGAGGCGGGCCCTGGGGAGAGTTCGGCGGACGGTGTCGTCCACGGTCGTGTCCACCGTTCGACCGTACGCCCGCCCCCGGACCGTCACCACTCGATCATCCGGGGCCCGGTGCGGGAGGGGGCGCTCCGCCCCGCCGTGCCAGGACTCCCCTGTTGTCCTGGCACGGCCGGGAACGGCGCGGACCCGCGCCGCGGTGTTCACCATGATGCGGGAGAGGCGCCCGGGGTGTCGTTGGCGGAGCGTCCACGAACGCTTGGCACGGTGTCCACCCCGTCACCGTGCGGGCCGGCGGCGTGCGGGGCGGTGAGGGCCCGTTCGCGCAGTTCGCCGGGGGGAAGCCCGTAGGCGGTGCGGAAGGCCCGGGTGAACTCGGCGGCGCGCGGGAATCCCCAGCGGGCGGCCACCGCGTGGACGGGCAGGGCGCGCAGGCGGGGGTCGAGGAGTTCCCGGCGGGCGTTGTCCAGTCGCTGGTCGCGGATGTAGGAGGCGACCGTGAGGCCTTCGACCTGGAACAGGCGGTAGAGGTAGCTGCGGGAGATGTGGTGCGCCGCGGCGATCGTGGCGGGCGTCAGGCCGGGGTCGTCGAGGTGCCGTCGGATGAACGTCTTGACGCGCAGGACGAGGGTGCGGCCGCGTGTCTCCGGCGGCAGGCGCAGGTCGGCGTCGGCGGCGTGCGCGAACGCGGTGGTGACGAGGTCCGTGACGACGGTGCCCAGCCGGGGCGCGTCGGCGGGCTCGTAGACGGAGGTGTCGGAGACGAGTTGGAGCAGGAACTGCGCCAGCAGGGCTCCGACTCCCTCCCGTCCCGAGATGAGGCTGCCGAGTACGCGGTCCGCGTGGCGGGCGGGCACGGCCACGAGGGCGCGTGGCACCTCGACGCCCACGATGGTGACAGGGTCGGCGCCGGTGAATATCTCCCCGGGCCGGGACGAGGAGTTGGTGTGGAAGTCGTGGACGCGGTAGGCGGTGCGCTGCCGGCCCCAGTCGGCGGCCCCTTCGCCCCTCAGCAGGAGGGACAGGTGGTAGGTCTCGGGGTCCGAGCGGCGGATGAGCTTGGGCGTGCGGCGGAAGACGAGTTGGTCGAAGGTGGCGGGCCACAGCGTCACGTCGCCCAGTCCGATCACGCGCTGCCGGCCCCGGTAGTCCGCCGTGCGTTCGCTGTCGAGGTGCATGGGGGCATGAGTTCGGCCCATGCGCTCCGTCCACGCCTCGAACCGGGCGCTCTCCGGCAGGTCCGTGGTGCGGAAGACCGACTCGTACAGCACGCAGGCAGTCAACCACACCGCGTCGCCGTGCCGGTGGGGCGGTCCCGGCCGGTGGACCGGCCCCGGGGAGCGGATCAGCCCAGGTGGGCGGTGTCGATCGTGACGGAGGTGTCGTCGGTGCCGGTGACGGAGATGTAACCGGGGTCGCCGTTGCGGTCGAGGTAGCACATCGCGTAGGTGACGGACACGGCGGTCTGGCGCGTGGGGTGCTCCGCGACGGCCTTGCGGCAGCCCTCGGCCGTCGGCACCTCGGACGAACTCCACGACGCCAGCTTGCCGTTGGTGGACATCAGGTAGCCGTTCTGGACGTACAGGGCGTCCGTGCCGGCGTCGGCGACCACGGGCGGCGAGGGGGTGAAGTCGTAGCCGACGGCGCCCTTCCCGCCGTCCGAGCGCTGCATGACGAAGCCGCGCACGAGCGAGGTCGACGGCGACGGCGTGGCGTCGGGCAGCGCCGCGCCCACCGCGGCGCCGCCTCCCCCGACCAGCACGACGGCCAGGAGACCGGCCATCAGCGGGTGGGTGTACGCCAGGCTGAGCAGCGGCCCGACGACCGGGACGGAGAACTTCAGCGAGGTGTTCTTCTGCGTGATCGTGTTGTTGTCGCCCGCGGTCACCGTCTGCGTCGGCGAGTGGTGCGTGCCGGGCGGCGGCACGTGGGGGTGGTTCGGTGGGGCGAGGTCGCCGAGTTGCGCGCCGCGCGTGCGGTCCGTGTTCATGGCTCGGGACGCTAGCGACAGGCGACCATCAGGTTGTGTTTTGGCGGGAACTGCCGCCAATGGCCCGCTTCTGAACGCGCCGGGTGACAGGTGTGACCGCCGCGGCGAAGAGTTCGGACATGCTACCGGTCAGTCATATTACCCAACCGTAACCTACCGACCGCTACCCCGGGTAACCCGACCCTCGCTACGGTCCTGACAGTTCGTCTAAGAGCGGTGCGGGCGGCGGTGGGCGACCGCCGCCCGTACCGCTCGGTCGTCACGGCCCGCACCCCACCGGGCCGTCCGCCGCCCGAGCCGCAGACGAAGGCTCGGCCCTCCCCTCCCCGGAGGCCCGCCATGCCCGCCCCCACCCGCCTGCTGTCCGCAGCCGTCACCGCTGCCGCCTGCCTCGGCGTCACCGCCGTACCCGCCCACGCGTCGCCGTCCTCGGACACGGTGGTCTCGCGCGGCGTCACCATCCCCGCGTTCTACGACCCGCCCGCCTCGCTGCCGGCGGCCGACGGCGCCCTCGTGCGCCACGAGCCGCTCCCTCTCGCGCTGAGCCTGCCGGGCGTCGAAGGACCGCTGCCCGGCACCGCGACCCGCCTGATGTACAAGTCCACCGACTCCGCCGGCCGGCCCACGGCCGTGACCGGCGCCTACATCGAACCCTCGGCCCGCTGGACGGGCCGCGGCCCACGGCCGCTGGTGGTCGTGGCCCCCGGCACGATGGGCCAGGGCGACCAGTGCGCCGCCTCCCTCGGCCTCGAACGGCCGCTCGTGATCAACGGGCAGACCCTGTCCGTCGGTTACGAGGACCTGGCGATCTACCGCCTCCTCGCCCGGGGCGTCGCCGTCGTGGTCACCGACTACACCGGCCTCGGCTCGACGGACCGGCTGCACACCTACGTCAACCGGGTCGACGAGGCCCATGCCGTCCTGGACGCCGTCCGCGCCGCCCGCTCCCTCGACGGCACCTCGCTCACCGCCGGCTCCCGGGTGGCGCTGTTCGGCTACAGCCAGGGCGGCGGAGCCACCGCGGCCGCCGCCGAGCTGCAACCGACCTACGCTCCCGACGTGGTGCTCGCCGGCACCTACGCCGGAGCGCCGCCCGCCGACCTGGCCGCCGTCACCAAGGCCATCGACGGCAGCGACCTGGCCGGCGCGCTGGGCTGGTCGGTCAACGGCTTCCTGGAGTCCGACCCCGCGCTCCGCCCCATCGCCGAGGCCCACCTCAACGCGGCCGGCCGGGCCGCGCTCAAGGACCTGTCGACGATGTGCGTGGGCGACGCCCTGCTCGCCTACAACTCGGCCCGCAGCACGGCCTGGACCACGGACGGCCGGTCCATCAGCGACGTCGTGGCCTCGGAGCCCGCGCTCAAGGCGTTCCTGGCCGACCAGCGGATCGGGACCCGCGAGCCGGCCTCGCCGGTGCGGGTCGCGACCGGCACCGCGGACGACCTGGTGCCGCACGCACAGGCACGGGCCCTGGCCGTCGCCTGGTGCGCCAAGGGCGCCGACGTCACGTACAAGCCGGTGATCCTGCCCGGCGTGGGCCGGGCGCTGATCAACCACTTCACACCGCTGCTCGTGGACCAGGGCGCGGCGATCTCCTGGCTGGCCGACCGGCTCGACGGCAGACCCGCCTCGTCCAACTGCTCGACGCTCGCGCTGCGGCCCTGACACGAGTCAGCGACGCGTGTGACGGATGCACGTCACGCGGTGACGGCCGGCGCCGGGACTACAGTGCCTCCATGACCGGGATCGAGATCGTGGAGCTGCTGGTCTCGGCGTCGCACCGGCTCGCGGGACGCCCGGCGGACGGCCCTGCCGACGGTCCGCGGGACGAGTCGGTGACGGCCGTCCAGGTGCGCCGGGGCCTCGGGCTGGTCGGCGACCGGTACTACGGCCGCCCGGCGCACAAGGACGCCTCGGTGACCCTCATGGCCGCCGAGCACCTGCCCCGGCACATCGATCCGGCCGTCGGCCTGCGGCACACCCGCCGCAACGTCCTGCTGCGCGGCGTCGACATCGACGCCTTCGTCGGCTCGACGATCGCGCTCGACGGCCCGGCGGGCCCGGTCGCCTTCGCCGTGAACCGCCCGGCGCGCCCCTGCGCCTGGATGGACGTCACGGTGGGACCCGGCGCGCAGCGAGCCCTGCGCGGAAAGGGGGGCGTGCGCTGCACGCCGCTGTCCGACGGGGTGCTCATCCTGGGCCCGACGCGGTTCAGCGTGCTCGACGCGCCTGCGCCTCAGGACTGAGAGCGCCCCGCTCGCGCCGGAGGGCGTGCGACGGCAGGGACGACAGTAGGACAGGCGGGTTCCGTCGGCGGCGGCGCCGTCGGCGCGCTCGTCCAGCCCGGCCGGCCCGGCCCGGCCCGGCAGGCACGATGGCGGATCCGCTCCGGGTCAGCGCTGATCGGCCAGGCCCAGACGGGCGACGATGCGCTTGCCGATCGGTTCCCTCGTCACGGCGAAGGCCTCGGCCACGGCCCGGACGATCTCCAGCCCGTGCTGTCCGACCCGCGTCGGGTCGGGTGCGTGCGGGGTCGGCAGCACGGGGTCGCTGTCCCAGACGACGATCTCCACGGCGGCGCCGGCGATGCGCAACTGAAGGAGAACCGGCCCCGGCGCGTATCTGAGGGCGTTGGTCACCAGCTCGCTGACCACGAGCTGGGACAGGTCCATGGCCCGGGCGGACACGGTCAGGCCCTCCCGGCGCTGGACACGGGTGAGGAACTCACCCGTCAGCTGCCGCGCCCTGGCGATGCAGCCGTCTTTGCCGTCCAGGGCCACCGTGGTCTCGGCGGGGGCCCCCTCGGGCGAGGAAAATCCCTGGTCGGGCGGGACAGGTGCCATCCGGACCGCCTTCGTTGCTACCCCGTTCATATCCGCGCGGCTACCCGCTGAGCCACCACCTACGCCCCAGCCGCCTCACTCGCGCACCGTCCGGCCGCGCCCCCCGGTCCGCCGTGCCGCCCCGGCGCAGCGGGTGCGCCGGGGCGGCGGGCCGCCGGGGGCGGGGCGGAGGTTTCCGCTCCGCCGCTCGCGTCAGCCGATGTGGTAGCTGTCGCCGTACACCTTCCAGTCCAGCGGCGGCTCCAGGTCGAGGTTCCCCTTGCGCAGGAAGACCCGCTGGGCGGTGTCGACGCGGCTCGTGTCGCTGTGCGCCTCCTCCTGCTTCATGGCCCATACACGGGCATCGAGGAAGGCGTTGAGGTACGTCGTCTCGTCGCCGCCCTGGGCCGGCGGCTTCGCCTTGGCGAGGGCGCGCCTGCGGATGTTGCGGAAGCTGGTGGGGTCGCCGCCGTCGCCGTGCATGACGATGGCGTCGTAGTAGGCGAACTGCCCCAGCGCGCGCAGCCCGTCCGTCCTGCCCTGGCGGACCGCCGGGTCGAAGTACACCCGGTCGCGTTCGTCGTTCTGGGCCTGCTGGAACGCGGTGTCCTGCGCGGCCCTGCGCCAGTCCTTCGGGAAGTCCGGGTCGAGGCCGGCGTGCGAGTCGGTGCCGTCCACGGAGCGCAGCGCGGGCAGGTACTTCGCGAGGACGTTGCCCGGCCTGCGGTCGGCGTACAGCTCCACGAGGTCGAGCATGTCGCCGGTGCCCGAGCAGAAGCCGATGATGCCGGCGGTGTAGCCGCGTCCGTCGCCGATGTCCTCGATGTACTTGTACTGGGCCTTCCAGTCGAGCGAGGAGTTCTCCGCGCTCGACACCAGCTTCATGGCGATCTCCTTCTTCGCCGGGTCGTCGAGGCCCTTCGCGGCGGGGGCCGCCTTCGCCGGCACGGCGCCGAGGAGGGGAGCGGCCGCCACCGCGCCGGCGAGGGCGAGGAAGAGGCGGCGGGAGGCGTGGGCCTGTGTGTCGGACGGCCGGGATATGTGCACCACAGTGGCTCCAGGTGAGGAGTGGGGGGTGGGGTGTTTCCGTGTTGCGACTGACAGGAAAGTTTCCTATCAAGCGCGCGACGCAGAAGTAACCCTGCCGAAGCCATGTTCGTACGATCGAACAAATGAGCCGCCCGGGCGACAGAGGCACCCGAGCGGCCCGGAAACCGCGCAGCCGAGCGGCGCCGAGAGGCGCAGCGCCCTTACCGGAGCAGCTGGAACAGCACCGATCCGAGGAATCCGAGGAGCCCGACATGGAAGAGGACCAGCCAGATCCACTGCGAGACGGACATACGCCAGGATGCCGCCGAGAGGATCTCCCACTCGCTCACGGCGAAGGCCGCCAGCACCAGGGCGAGCACCTCCCACACGACGAGCCACCAGCTCGACGGGGTGGAGCCCGTGGGGGCGTCGACCGCCGCCGGGACGCGCGTCACACGGCCGAGCAGGACGAGCGCGATGAGAAGTTTGTGCCAGCCGTGACGGGCCTTCGGGGCGGTGGCCGCGAGCGGGGCCGAGGCGGATCCTGTGGACATTCGCACATTTGATCATTCCCGCACGACGGAAGCCATCCTTCCGGTGCCGCGGACCGCCTGAGGCGTCTCCCTCCTCAGAAGACGCCCGGCGCGTCGCCTCGCCAGTCGAGACGGCGGCCGTCGCTCCCGTCGCTCTCGCGCCGCGCGTACAGGGCACGGCCACCGGGTCCGTAACGGCCTATCTCCGTGGTCAGCGCCACCTCCCGCAGCTCCTGCTCCGAGCGGTCGGTGACGTCCAGCAGGAGCCCGTCCAGCGGGCCGCCCACCAGATGCGCGTACACGCGCTCCGGGCGGGGGCCCGCATCCTCGTGGTCCGCTCCGTAGACCCGGCCCCGCAGGAACTCAACCTCGTCCATGACCGGCAGCTTGTCACCCGCCACTGACAACGGCCCGTCGGCCGGGGGCCGAAGGGCCTCTGGGAACGGGTGTCGGGGCAGCGCGCAACCGCGGGTGAAACCGGTCGCTCTTCGGCCAAGGGGTGGCGGAAAGATGACGTTCGGGCGCAATCCCCCGATGGGCCGGGTATGCACCGCGTACACGCCGTTGTGTGTGGGGTGGGGGGGCCGACCCTGATGGCACGTGGACGGAAGCGGGCGCGGGCCGGTGAGTCGGCGTGTGCGCGGCGGCGTCGCACGGTGCGGGAGCTGCGTGCGTCGGGACGCGACGGGCCCCGGTTGGGCGAGGTGCTCCCCGCCCTGTGCGCTCTGCTGGCGCTCGCGGGCGCGTGCCTCGCGGGACTGTCGCTGCTCTGCCGCGCGTTCGGCTGGCCCGCCGGCGTGCTGGCGCCGGCGCCGCTCGCCGTGGCCCTCGTCGTCGTACGCCGTCGCTCCCGTCGGCCGGCCCGGCTGCGGCGCGGGTACTACACGGCCGCCGAACTCGCGGAACTGGACACGCCCGCGCTGGTGATCGCGGTGGCCCGGATGCTGCGGCGGGACGGCTGGCGGGTGTCGTCGCCCGCCCGGCACGACGCCCTCCACCTGGCCGCCCGCGACGACCGGGGGCGGCTGCTCGACGTGGCGTTCCGTCCCGTCGGCGAACCGCTGCCCGGCGAGGAGGCCTGCTCCTGCCGGACACGGCAGCGGTCACGGGGGCCGGCCGGTCCGCCGCTGCGCCTGGTCGTGCACCGGGGCACGTTCACGCACCGGGACGAGGTGTGGGCGGCGCGAGAGGGCCACACGTATCTGATCGACGGTCCGCGGCTGCGGCTGTGGGCGCTCGGCACGCCGCTGGCCCAGCTGGTGGCCGGCGCCGTCCCCGCGCCCCGCCGGACCTGACCCGCCCCCCGCAGCGCTCCCCCGCCCCCCTGTCCCGGGTCCCGTGCGCTGAAAGCCCGCAGCCCGCGAGTCGGCGGTGACGGGCGGCAGGCACGACGACCGCGCAGGGCACGACGACCACGGGGAAAGGCCACACCCGTATGGCGGCGAGGGCGTCCCCGAGAACGCACTGCCGCCCGGGTCGCACGGGACCCGGGCGGCGGTGTGGGGCGTTCCGGGTCAGGGGGTGAGCTGCCAGCCCCTGATGTACCCGACGTCGATCGAGGCGCGGTCCTGCACCCGCAGTTTCCAGGTGCCGTCGACAGGCTGCGCGGAGGCGTCGACGGTGAAGGTCTGGTCGACGTCGTCCGCGGAGCCGCCGCTGCGGTTGAGCAGGGAGTACACGGTGCCGTCGGGACCGACGAGGTCGACGGTCAGGTCACCGCGGTAGGTGTGGACGATGTCGACGTGCACGGACGTGGTGGCGGAGGCGTTGCCGCCGCGGCCCGTGATGGTGACCGGGCTTTCCACGGCGGCGCCGTTGTCCGGGATGTCGACGCGGGCGCTGCTGGCGTAGATGTACGCGATCCGCCAGGTGAACGTGTCCGTGGCGGAAGCGCCGGCGCTGTCGGTGACCGTGACGGAGACGTCGCTGTCGCCGAGGGCGGCCGGCGTTCCGGAGATCAGTCCGCTCGGGCTGATGCTCAGTCCGTCGGGCAGCCCGGCCGCCTCGTAGGTCAGGCCCGCGCCGGAGTTGGTGGTGTAGGCGTCGACCTGGAAGCTCACGGCCTGGCCGATCCCGCTGGTCCGGTCGGCGATCGGGGCGAGGTTGACGCCCAGGGCTATGCGGTTGCCCACGTTGATGGCGGCCCACGCGTCGGCGACGGCCAGGTAGGTGGGGCTGTACGTGCCGAACAGGTCGCCGGCCGCCTGGAGCGTGGCGGTGCGGGCGCCGGCGTAGTTCGTCGTCGACGTCATGTACGTGGTGAGCGCCCGGTACCAGACGGCGGCGGCGTTCTCGATGCCGATGCCGGTGACGGGCCGGCCGTCGGACGTCGGGCTGTCGTAGGAGACGCCGTTGACGGTCTTGGCGCCGCTGCCTTCGGAGAGCAGGTAGAAGAAGTGGTTGGCGGGGCCGGAGGAGTAGTGGACGTCGAGCCCGCCGAGGGAGGAACTCCAGCTGTCGCGGGAGGCGCCGTCCTTGGAGGGCTTGTCCATGTAGCGCAGCGGGGTGCCGTCGCCGTTGATGTCGATCTTCTCGCCGACGAGGTAGTCGCCGGGGTCGGCGGCGAGGTTCGCGTGGAACTCGACGGCGGCGGCGAAGATGTCGGAGGTCGCCTCGTTGAGGCCGCCGGACTCCCCGCTGTAGTCGAGACCCGCGGTGGCGGCGGTGACGCCGTGGCTCATCTCGTGGGCGGCGACGTCGAGCGCGGTCAGCGGGTGGGTGTTGCCCGAGCCGTCGCCGTACGTCATGCAGAAGCAGCTGTCCTGCCAGAAGGCGTTGACGTAGTTGTTGCCGTAGTGGGCGCGGCTGTAGGCCGCGACTCCGTCGTTGCGGATGCCGTTGCGGCCGAACTCGTCCTTGTAGTAGTCCCAGGTCGCGGCGGCGCCGAAGGCCACGTCGACGCCGGCCGTCTGGCGGTCGGAGGGCAGACCATTGCCCCAGACATCGTTGTCGTCCGTGAAGAGGGTCCCGGTGCCCGAGGTGCCCTGCTTCAGGTCGTAGGTCTTGTGACCGGCCCGGTCGGGGTCGGTGAGCTGGTACGTGGACCCGGACAGGACGCTGCCGACGGGGACCGTGCCGGCGAACTGGCCGGTGCCCGTGCCGGTGTGGACCTTCTCGGCGGCGAGGATCCGCTTGCCCGTGGTCGCGTCGGTGACCACCTGGAGCTCGCTGGGCGTGCCGTCGTCCTGGACTCCGTCGACGACCGTCTCCCAGGCCAGGACGGGCCTGCCCGCAGCGGCCCAGACGACGAGGCGCGGTGTGCGCCCTGCCGACGCTCCGGTGACGTCGGCGTTCTTCGCCGCGGCGAGTGCCTTCCCGGCCGCGCTCGCGGCCGAGAGCTTCGGGGTGAGGGACGGGACCGTGACGGCGGCCCCGGTCGCCCGGGACACGGTGGTCCGGCCGTGGGCGGAATGGACGACCAGGTCCCCGCCGAGCACCGGGAGTCCGGCGTAGCTGCGTTCGTAGCGCGTGTGGGTGGCGCCGTCCGCGTCCTGGACGACGTCCTTCACGAGCAGTTTCTCCTGCGCGCCCAGGCCGAGCCGCCGGGCCGTGCCGGCGGCGGCGGTCCCGGCCGCCTTGATCAGTGAGGCGCGGCGGGCCGCCGACAAGGGCGTCGGGGCGGCGCCCGCGCGCGGCGTGGCGGTGATCCGGGAGGGTGCCGGGTCGGCGGGGGCGGCGGTCGCGGCGCCGGTGGGGGCGCCCAGCGCCAGCAGGGCGCCGGCGGTCGTCAGGGCGAGGGCGGTGGCGCGTCTGCGCCGGGGGGTGGGGCTGAGTCGCCGGGGCAACGGGTTCTCCTTCTGTGCGACGGTCGGCCCGTGAGGGGGACCGGGGTGGGGCGGGGCCGGCGGGACAGGGGCCGGGCCCGGAGCGCTGCACGACAGGCGGGTGGAAGGAGGTGGGGGGTGGAAGGGTGGGGGGTGGCTGCTCGTAGGCCGCGTGACGCGGTGTGGAGGAATGGTGAACTCCGCAGCAGGGTGGCACTCGGTGCCGCAAGTTGTCATGGGAATGTCAAAACATCGGCCGGAAATGACCATGCGGCGCTGGGGATTCCGCCTGTTCGGCGCGCGTTTTCGGCCGCGTCGCCCCGGACCGTCCCCCCCCGGAAGGATGAATGCCGCCGCCCGCACGGCGTGTCGGGGCACTGCGGCCCGCCCCTGCGAGTTCGGACGTCGACGGGAATCGGCGACGGACACGGGGGGAACGGTGGAAGGACAGCGGCGAGGGCCGGCCGCGTTGCGCGGGCGCCGTCGGGTCGGGGCGGCGGTGGCCGATGGCGCACTCCCCCGGTTCACCAGGGCGCTGCCGCCCGCCGTGAACAGCTCCTCTCGGCCGTTCGAGTGGTCGCCTTCCGCTCGTGGCCGTAGCGTCGGTAGAGGACCCCGGCGGGGCGCGGCACAACGGCGCGCCACTGTCCGGACGGGCGGGAGCGGACATGCGACACATGCGACACACGACGCGTACAGCCGTCACGATCTGCGCGGCGCTGGGGCTGACGGCGACCGTCGGCTCGGCGGCCGCCGCACCGGCCTCGTCGCCTCCCGCGGCACGTCCGGCGGTGGCGCGGCAGACGCCGCCGGTCCTGGTCGACTGCTTCGGGCACGCCAAGGTGCGGCCCGCCCGCTTCATCCTGGCCTGCGGCGACGGCAACAGCCGTCTGGTGTCCCTGCACTGGTACAGCTGGGGCGCGCGCTCGGCGCGGGCGAACGGGGTCAACGTCGTCAACGACTGCGTTCCCTACTGCGCTGCCGGACGCTTCCACCGGTACGCGGTCGTGGTGAAGCTCGACCGCCCGGAGCCGTGGAAGAAGCGCGCCCATGTCCGGCACTACAGCCGGATCACGCTCTTCTATCCGAAGGACAGGCCGGCGCACGTCGGACGGGTCGTGACGTACTCGCTCTGGAACTGATCCCGGCCGGCCGCCCCGTCGCGGGAGGTCACCGGCGCGGCACGGTGCGGGTCACCGCATGAGCCCGGCCGCGAGGGTCGCCCCCAGTTCCCAGCAGGCCTCCAGATCGGCCCTGCCCGGTTCCCCGGTGACGGTCACCGGCTCGGCGGCGCGCCGCCAGCCCAGCCCGGTGGTCACGGTCTCGACCGAGCGGGCCGCTCCCGTGACGTCGTTGCCGCCGTGCACGTAGTAGCCGAAGGCCCGGCCGCGCGTGGCGTCGAGGCACGGGTAGTAGATCTGGTCGAAGAAGTGCTTGAGCGCGCCGGACATGTATCCGAGGTTGGCCGGGGTGCCCAGCACACAGGCGTCGGCGGCCAGCACGTCGGAGGCGGTGGCGGCCAGGGCCGCGCGGCGCTCGACGCGCACGCCCTCGATCTCCGGCGCGGTCGCGCCCGAGACGACCGCTTCGAAGAGGGCCTGGCAGTGGGGCGAGGGGGTGTGATGAACGATCAGAAGGGTGGCCACGGCACGGAACCCTGCCCGCTCACCGGGCCGGCCGCAAGCCACGCCGCCGTCCCCCGCGGTGCGGACGGGTCCGGCCCGCACCCCGGTCCGCCCTCCGGCCCGGGACCGGTGACAGCTCGCGGACCGGACGTCGTCCGCCCCCGCCGCCGATCGGGGGCATGGCGCCGCGGGTTGACGGGTACTCAGTGGCTCACGACCCCCGAGGAGGACGATGTGGCCGCTCGCAGCTCGGCTCTCGTGTGCGCGACAGCGGTGGCGCTGGCACTGGCCGGCTGCTCCGCCGGGGACGACGGGAAGTCCGCGGAGCCGGCGGACGGCGCGAGCGTCTCCGTGTCGCTCTCCGGCGCCCCCTCGCCGTCCGTCTCGGCCGCGCCTTCCTCCGCCGCCCCTTCCGCCACTCCTTCCGGGCCCTCCGCATCGGCCTCCCCGGGCGCCTCGGATCCGGCGGGGGCGACTGCGCCGCCACCCGCCACCGGCCAGGGCCAAAAGCTGGTCACCATGACGGTCACCGGGGGCTTCGCCGGGGTGAACCGCGAGGTGAGCGTGCGGGGCGACGGCACCGTGCACACCACCGACCGCGGCGCGTCCGGGGTCCGCCGTACGACGTCCGCCCAGTTCACGAAGCTGCGCACCCTGCTCGCGGACCCCGCGCTCGACGACGTCCCCGCGTTCTCGCTGGACGGGGGCGCCGCGGACAGGTTCCGTTACACGCTCCAGTTCGGCGGGCGCACCGTCACGACGGACCGGACCGGGGACGAGCCCGCGCTGGAGCGCCTCATCGACGCCCTGGAGAAGTGGCTGCCGGGCACCTGACCTCCAGGCCGGCCCGCGCGCCGCACGTCCGGCGGGCGCGTGGCGCGGACGACGCCTGACGTGGGCGTATGACATGGGCGTCTGGCACCATCAGGGGGACACACGGCGGCCACCGGGAGACAGACACCATGACGCGAGGAACAGGGCGGAGCGGATCCTCCCCGGCGCCCCGCAGCGCGGACGTGGCCCAGCTGGCCGGCGTCTCCCAGAAGACGGTGTCGCGCGTCTTCAACGACGAGCAGTACGTCTCCGCCGATGTGCGCCGGCGCGTCCTCGAAGCCGCCGAGCAGCTCGGATACCGGCGCAACAACGCCGCGCGCGCCCTGGCGTCCGGGCGCACGCGATCCATCGGCGTGGTGACGCTCGGCACCGCCCTGTACGGTCCCGCCTCCCTGCTCATGGGCGTCGAGCGCGTCGTCCGCGGCACGGGATACGCGCTGCGCGTGGTCAACACGGTCGAAGGCGATCCCGGGGGCGTCGCGGGGGCCGTGGACTCGCTCCTGGACCAGGGCGTGGACGGGATCGTCATCTCGGAGCCGATCGACGAGCAGGCGGGCGACGGTGACGGCGCCCTGCGCGTCGACGTCCCCGTCCTGGTCCTCGGCGCCCCCTCCCCCGTCGTCGCGCCCACCGTGCTGACGGCGGGCGGCGGAGCCGACGCGATGGCCAGGGCGGCGACCGAACACCTGCTGGGTCTGGGCCACACGACGGTCCATCACCTCGCGGGGCCGCAGGCCTGGTACGCCGCCCGCTACCGGATGGAGGGCTGGCGGACGGCGCTGACCGCCCACGGCAGGCAGGCTCCGCCCGTCGTCCAGGGCGACTGGTCGGCGGCGTCCGGCTATGCGGCCGGCCGTGAACTGGCCGCGGACGGCGACGTCACCGCGGTGTTCGCCGCCAACGACGACATGGCGATCGGTCTCGTCCGCGCGCTGACGGAGGCCGGGCTCCGGGTGCCGCACGATGTCAGCGTGGTCGGTTTCGACGACGTACCGGTCGCCGCCTATGTGATTCCTCCGCTGACCACGGTGCCGCAACGGTTCGACGCCGTGGCACAGGAGGGCATCAGGCGTCTCGTGCACGCCATCGAGCACCCGGACGCGGTCCCGTTGCCGGCGAGCGAGCCACCGGTCGACCTCGTCGTCCGCGCCTCGACCGCGCCTCCGCCGGACCGGACGCCCGGGGTTCGCCGAGGGGGCGCCTCGTCCCGCTCCCGCGGCTCCGCGAGCGCTCCGCCCCGCGCGGACGACGGCCGCTGACACCGCGTCCGTCCGGCGGACCCTGGAGCTCGGCAGGTCGGGTGGGGCGGTCAGCGGTTCCTGCGCGCCGCCCTGGTTCCTGCGCCGCCCTGGCGACCGCGCGATGCGGCTGACCGCGATCCGGTCGGACCGCGGACGTGCGTGATCAAAAGGGAGCCGAAACAGCCGCGTTCCGGAGGTCCTTGCGCCAGTCCCGGAACACGTCACCCTCCCGGGGGACGGTCTCCGTACGGTCGGGGGACCAGCGGGGCCGGAGGAGACCGGACCCGTGCAACCGGCGGGAGCAGCGCCATGGCCAATGTGGAGATCTCCATGAAAGAGACGATGACCGCGGTGGAGGGGGCGCTGGGAGTCGCCGTCGTGGACTACACCAGCGGGATGGCACTCGGCACGCTCGGCGGCGGCAAGGACCTCGACCTGAACGTCGCCGCGGCGGGCAACACCGACGTGATCCGCGCCAAGGTCCGCACCATGGAACACCTCGGCCTCAAGGGCGAGATCGAGGACATCCTGATCACGCTCGCGACGCAGTACCACCTGATCCGGCTGCTAAAGGGACGCACCGGCAGCGGGCTGTTCATCTACCTGGTGCTGGACCGCAGCCGGTCCAACCTGGCCATGGCCCGCCACCAGCTGAAGCGGATCGAGTCCGAACTCGAGGTGTAGGGACGCCTGCGGCCCGGACTTCGCACGCCCTGGATGTGAAGAATTCTTCAACTCGACACATCCAGATCAGCGCATCACACGGGTGTGCGGAGCCGACAGCCGTCAGGATCGGGACGAAGCACGCGCGCGCGGCGGTGTACGACCGGCGGGACGGGCCGCCGTGCCGGCGAGGACCACGCACCGAACGCGGCAGGGAGCGAGCGATTGACCATGCAGGTTCCCCTCTACCAGGCCAAGGCCGAGTTCTTCCGCATGCTCGGGCACCCGGTGCGCATCAGGGTCCTCGAACTGCTGCAGGGCGGCCCCGTCGCGGTGCGGGACCTGCTCACCGAGATCGAGATCGAACCCTCCAGCCTTTCCCAGCAGTTGGCGGTGCTCAGACGCTCGGGGATCGTCGTCTCGATCCGGGAGGGCTCGACGGTGAGCTACGCGCTGGCGGGGGGTGACGTGGCGGAGCTGCTGCGTGCCGCACGCCGCATCCTCACCGAACTCCTCGCGGGACAGAACGAGTTGCTGGCCGAACTGCGCCAGGCCGAACCGCCGCTGCCGGTACCGCAGCGCGGCGTGGGGCCGGGCTGACTCGACCGCGCCCGCCGGAGTGAGGCCTCGCCCCGGCGGGCGCGCGGGGACGGTGAACAGAACACGAAGGGCCCGGCGGTCGCTCCGTCCGGGCCCTTCGGGCTGCGAACGGAGCCGAACAGAGGCACGGACGTCGAACGAAACAGACCGAAACGCCAGGGTTCGCCACCCCTTCCGCCACGTGCGGAGATCCACCAGCATGCATATGCCCGGGCGGCATGCGGCCGCCGGCGGACGTCACACGGAGCCGACATGAGCGATGCGAGGTGGATGCGCGGCGTGGAGTGGCTCTCGGCCGCCGCGACGGACCCGCGGCTGTGCAAGCGGGAGTGGGATCACGGCGACGGGGTGGCGCTGCTGGAGGCGGGCCGCTACTGGGACGTGCTGAGCGTGCCGGACCGACTGGGGCTGCTCACCCTGGACCTGCTGTGGCAGACCTCGCGTCCGGTGCCGGGGCCGACGCTCGTCGACACCGCGGCGCACCGCGTGGGCTTCTTCCTGCCGCCCGATCCCGGCAGCCGGTGGATCGGGGCGGGACTGCGGCGCGCGGGCCGGGGATCATGGGTGGCGGTGCCTCCCCCTTACCGGGCGGCCCGGTTCGTGGAGTGGCTGGTGCCGCCGGACGGCACGGGCGCGCTGCATCCGCCCGCCACGCTGGAACTCGCGCTGAGACAGGCCAACGGCACGCTGGCCGTACTCTCGCCGGCGCTCGGGGTGTGACCGGGTCCGCGTCGGCCGGCGCCGAGGGACCGGCGACCCGACCGGGGCGGACGACCTGGTCCGCGTGCGGCAGGTGTCGTCCAATTCGCTTGCGGCGTAAGGCAATTCCGACAGTCGGCGCAGAAGTGAACAGATGCCGGTCACTTTCGGAGCGAAGTCCCGCTCGACCGTGCGGGATCGATCGATGACGGTGTGTACTGTGCTGCGAGTGCCCGGTCCGAGCCCGTCGGATCCGGCCTGCCCTGAACGCCGTGACGCCGCCCGACCCTCACTGGAACCGCACCCATGATCGAATTACCGGACCTCGTGGCCGGCGCCCTGGCCGCCGGCTCACTGTCCGCGTTCGCCCTCGGCGGCGGGCTCGTGCGCGCCAGGCGGCGGCACCACCGGCAGCTCGCGGAGATCGCCGCGCTGCGCACCCGGCTCGACGGCACCGCACGGGCGTTCACGGCCGAGGTCGAGCATCTGGCGACGCGGCGCGTGCCCGCCGCCGCCCGCCGGGTGGCGCACCCGCACCTGTCCGTGCCGGGACCCCTCCAGCCGCTCACCGCCGGGACCCCGCTGGGCGTCGCCCTGGAGGACGTGCTGCTGGCCGTGCAGACCGAGGCGGCGGCCCAGCGCACCCGCGTCGACGCCGCGGCACAGGCCGGCATGCGGGGCGCCGTCCGGGAGATCCAGGCGGCCCTGTACCGGCTCCAGGACGCGCTGCGCGGGCTCCAACAGCGCTACGACGACCCGGAGTTGGCGCAGACGCTGTTCCGCCTGGACCACGAGAACGAGCAGTCGCTGCGCCGCGCCCAGGTCGCGGCCGTGGTGTGCGGCGCCTGGGTCGGGCTGGCGCGCGAGGAATCGCACCTGGTGGACGCGGTGACCGGCGGCCAGGCGCGGCTCGCGGGGTACCACCGGGTACAGGTCCACAACCACCTCGAACCCGGAACGGCCCTGGTGTCGCACGCCGTCGAACCGGTGGCCGTCATCGTCGCCGAACTGCTCGACAACGCACTGCGGCACTCCGCCCCCGACACCGACGTCGTGGTCAGCCTGGAGCACGTCCATCACGGGGTGTGCGTCACCGTCGACGACGCGGGCCTGGGCATGACCCTCGACGAACGGGAGCGCGCCCAGCGGCTGGTGGCCGGCGACGATCCCATTCTGCTCACCGACCTCGGCGACCCGCCGCGCATGGGCCTCGCCGCGATCGGCCGGCTGACCCGGCAGTTCGACCTCGGCGTCGACGTCTCCTCGGCCTCGCCCTACGGAGGCGTGCGGGCCGTGCTGCGGGTGGACAGCCATCTCCTCAGCCGGCTCGACCCGGCCGACCGGCCGCCGGCCGCGAGCGCCCCGCGGACGACCCGCACCACGCGCAGGACCGCACCCGAGCGGCCGGCCTCGGTCGCGACAGCAGCCGGCCACGCCCACGCCTACGGCTCGGAAGCCGCCGCCGCGGACGCGCCGCCCGGGCACCACGAACTCCCGGACGCCGACGGTCTGCCGCAGCGCCGCCGCCGCAGCAGGACCGCACCCCCGGCGCCCGTCCCCGCGCCGGCTCCCGTGCGCGGCCCCGCGCGCCGGGCGGAGGAGGCCGCGGCCGCCCTCGGCGCACTGCAGTCCGGCACCGCGGCGGCACGCGCCGCGGCCGCGGGCCCCGGCGAGCGCACCGGCCCGCCCGCCGCGGACAAGCGCACCGAGCGGAGCGACAGCACCGACCTGAACGACCTGCACGTCCCGAACGACGACACCGACCAGAGCGACGACGACCAGAGCGACGACGAAGGGGGCGCGGCCAGATGACCAGCCGCAACACGGGCGACACGGCATGGGTGCTGGAGCCGATCCTGCAGGTGCCGCACGTGCTGGCCGCCGTCATGCTGACCCGGGACGGTCTCGTGACGGGCTACACCGACGCCCTGTCCCAGCCCTCGGCCGAGCGGGTGGCCGCCATCACCAGCACCGTGCAGGGCGCCTGCCGCACGGCGGCGGCCGCGTTCGCCGACCGGGAGCGCGCCGAGGTGCGGCAGATCGTCATCGAGTCCGACCACGGCTACGTGCTCATCGTGCCGACCGATCACGGCACCTGCGTGGCCGCGTACGGCGACGCGGAGGTGCGGCTGGACCTGCTGGCGCACCGGCTCCACTCGCAGGTGGCGCGACTGGGCGAGAAGGCCATGGCGGCCGCGCCCCGGGGAGCCGACGACGACCCTGCGGCATGACCGACCGCCCGGCCGGCCGGCCCCTGGTCCCCGCGTACCTGTCGACCGGCGGCGTGACCCGGCCCAGCCGTCCGCACCTGGAGCGGCTGTCGGTGCTCGCCCGCAGCGGCGAGCCGCCGCCCGCCGGTCTCCCCGCCGCCGAACTCGCCCTGCTGGACAGCCTGGAGGACGGCTCGCTGGCCGTGGTGGAGGCCGCGGCGCTGCTGCGGCTCCCGGTCTCCGCCGTACGGGTGCTGGCGGCCGACCTCCTCGACCGGGACCTGGTCCTCGCCCGCGCGCCGATCCCGCCCGCCGAACGGTACGACCCCGACCTGCTGAAAAGAGTGGCCGATGGCCTCCGCGCCCTCAAGCTTCGCTCGTAGCGCCGGTGCGACCGGCGCCGTCCACGTGCCCGACACCGACCGCGACCTGGTGAAGATCCTGGTCGCGGGACCGTTCGGGGTGGGCAAGACGACCCTGATCGACTCGGTCTCGGAGATCCGGCCGCTGCACACCGAGGAGCCCCTGTCGGAGGCGTCCGCCGGGGTCGACGACCTGGCCGGTGTGCGGGAGAAGTCCACCACCACCGTCGCCATCGACTTCGGCCGCATCAGCCTGCCGGGCGACGTCGTGCTGTATCTGTTCGGCACACCCGGACAGGAGCGTTTCCGGAGTCTGTGGGACGACATCGCCCACGGGGCGCTGGGGGCGCTCGTCCTGGTCGACAGCCGCCGCCTCGACGCGTCGTTCGACGTGCTGGGGCTGGTCGAGGAGAGCGGGCTGCCGTACGCGGTGGCGTTCAACGCGTTCCCCGACGCACCGCGCCACTACGGCGAGGAACGGCTGCGCCGGGCGCTGGACCTGGAGCCGGGGACGCCGATGGTGACCTGCGACGCCCGCGACGCGAACTCCTCGGTCGACGCGCTGCTCGCGCTGGTCGACCATCTCGTCGGCCGCTTCCCGGCGGAGGCCCGGTGAGCGCCTTCCCCGCCGGCCGGCGCGACGCCGACCGCACCGCGCCGGTCCGGCTGTGGGAGGACGGCTTCGCCTCCGACCCGCACCGCTACTACGCCGCCCTGCGCGCCCAAGGTGCCGTCGGATGGGCCGAGTTGGCGCCCGGCGTGCCCGCGTACGTGGTCACCGGCCGGCGGGCCGCGCTGGACGTCCTGCACGACACGCAGGCCTTCTCGCACGATCCGCGGGCCTGGGAGGCCACCGTGCCCGTCGACTCGCCGGTGCTGGGCATGATGCGGTGGCGGCCGAACGCGCTGTTCGCCGACGGCGCGGAGCACCTGCGCTACCGCACCACCCTCATCGACGTCTTCGACCTGGTCGAACCGCACGACCTGCGCGGGCGCGTGCACCGGGCGGTGCGGCTGCTGGCGGGCCGCATCGGTCCGCGCGGCGAGGCCGACCTGGTCGCGGACTTCGCGCGGCCGCTGATGGCCCTGGTGCTCAACGACCTGTTCGGGCTGCCCGACAGCCAGGGCGACCGGCTCAACGAGGGCCTCGGCAAGATGATGGAGGGCGGCGCGCAGGCCGCCGAGGGCGAGGCGCAGTACGCCCAGTACGTGCTGGAACTCATCGCGGCGAAGGCGGGCCGGCGCGGTGACGACCTGCCGAGTCATCTGCTGGACCACCCGGCCGGACTGACCCGCGAGGAGGTCACCTGGCAGGTGTTCCTCACGCTGGGCGCCGGGTACGAGCCGACCGCCAACCTCGTGTCGAACACCCTGTCCCGGATCCTGGGCAACCCGGTGTACTACTCCACCCTCACCAGCGGCGCGCGTCCGGTCATGGACGCGGTGGTGGAGGTGCTGCACCACGAGACGCCGTTGGCGAACTACGGCGTCTACTACGCCCGCAGACCCGTCACGTTCCACGGGGTCCGGCTGCGCGAGGCGGTACCGGTGGTGGTCTCGTACGGAGCGCTCGGACGGTTCGCCGAGCGGGAGGGCGACGCCGGCCGGCATCCCGCCGACGCCTCGCACCTGTCGTGGGGCGCGGGGGCGCACGCCTGCCCCGTCAAGCAGCACACGCTGCTCCTCGTCACCGAGGCGATCGAACAGCTCACCCAGTGGCTGCCCGATCTGGACCCCGTGGTGCCGCGCGACCGGCTGACCTGGCGGCCGGGCCCGTTCCACCGCTCGCTGAGCGCGCTGCCCGTCCGCTTCAGCCCTCGCTCCCCCTCGCCCGCCTCCGCCACCTCGCAAGGAGTCCGTACGTGACCGTGACCGACCGCATCGCCCTCGACCCGTTCGGCGCCGACGTGCACGCCGAGAGCGCCCGGCTGCGCACCCTCGGCCCGATCGTGCCCGTCGAGCTGCCCGGCGGCATCCCGGCCTGGGCGCCCACCGGCTACGACACCCTCAAGACGCTGATCCTGGACCCGCGGGTCAGCAAGGATCCCCGGCGGCACTGGCGGCTCTGGCCGGAGATCGGCCAACACCCCTCCTGGGGCTGGATCCTGGGCTGGGTCGGCGTGGTCAACATGCTCTCCACCTACGGCCCCGACCACGCGCGGCTGCGGCGACTGGTGGCGCCGAGCTTCACCCACCGGCGCACGGAGGCGCTGCGCGGGCGCGTGGAGGCGATCACCACCGAACTGCTCGACGCCCTCGACCACGATGCGGCACGCGACGGCAAGGGCGAGGGTGAGCGTGACGGCGGGGCGACGGTGGACCTCAAGGCCGCGTTCGCCCACCCGCTGCCGATGCGGATCATCTGCGAACTCTTCGGCGTGCCGGAGGAGTTGAGGCCCGCCACCGGGCGGCTCATAGCGGCGATCATGGACACCTCCGATCCGACTCCGGAGCACGCCGCGTTCGTGCAGGAGCAGATCGGCGCGGTGCTGGGCTCGCTCATCGCCCACAAGAGCGAACAGCCCGGCGACGACCTGACGACCGAGCTGATCCGGGTGCGCGACGAGGAGGGCGACCGGTTGAGCGACGAGGAACTGCTGTACACGTTGCTGCTGGTCATCGGGGCCGGGTTCGAGACGACCGTCAACCTCGTGGGGAACGCGGTGGTGGCGCTGCTGCGCCGGCCCGAGCAGCTCGCGGCCGTGCGGCGCGGTGAGATCGGCTGGGACGCCGTCGTGGACGAGACGCTGCGGCTGTACCCGTCGATCGCCACCCTGCCGCTGCGCTTCGCCGTCAGCGACCTCGAGGTCGGCGACGTGACGATCCCGGCCGGCGACGCCATCATCACGACCTACGCGGCGGCGAACGCGGACCCGGCGCACTACGGCCCGGCCGCGGAGGAGTTCGACGCGGCCCGCGGTGCGGAGGACCACCTGGCCTTCGGGATCGGCGTGCACCGGTGCATCGGGGCGCCCCTGGCCCGCATGGAGGCGCTCACGGCTCTGCCCGCGCTGTTCGAGCGGTTCCCCGGGCTGCGCTTGGACGCCGCGGCGGGGGAACTGCGGCAGGTGCCCTCGTTCATCGCGAGCGGCTGGCAGGAGATCCCGGTCCGGTTGCGCGGCTGACGGCCTCGCGGCGGGCGGCGCGCGGGAGGACCGCCGGGGGGACCGGTCTGCGGGGCGGCCCGGCGCGCGAGGGCCGACGCCGCCGGGTCCGGCTCCGCCCCGCGCGGCGCGGGCCGGACGGTCCGGGACGGTGCCGCGGCCCGGCACGGCATAAGCTCGGCCAATGGCGAAGTACTACGACGTGCACCCCGACAACCCCCAGCCGCGCACCATCTCCCAGGTCGCGGCGGCCATCCGGGCGGACGCGCTGATCGCGTATCCGACGGATTCCTGCTACGCCCTGGGCTGCAAGCTGGGCAGCAAGAACGGCATCGACCGCATCCGGGCCATCCGCAACCTCGACGACCGGCACCACTTCACGCTGGTCTGCCAGGACTTCGCGCAGCTCGGCCAGTTCGTCCGGGTGGACAAGGACGTGTTCCGCGCGATCAAGGCGTCGACTCCCGGCAGTTACACCTTCATCCTCCCGGCGACGAAGGAGGTGCCGCGCATGCTCCAGCATCCGAAGAAGAAGACGGTGGGCGTGCGCATCCCGGACCACGTCGTCACCCAGGCCCTGCTGAGCGAGCTGGGCGAGCCGCTGCTGTCCAGCACCCTGCTGCTGCCCGGCGAGGACGAGCCGATGACCCAGGGCTGGGAGATCAAGGACACCCTGGACCACGTGGTGGACGGCGTGCTCGACTCCGGGGAGTGCGGAACGGAGCCGACCACGGTGATCGACTTCTCGGAGGGCGAGGCGCAGATCGTGCGGCACGGCGCGGGCGACACCTCGCGCTTCGAGTAGCGCGGCCCGCGCCGGGGGCCCTCGCGGCCGGATGAATGGTGCGTGCAACGATGACGTCGTGTCGTCCGCCCGGTCCGGCCGGGCCCCGGTCGACCGGTCGTCGCCGTGCACCGCGCAGAGAGGCTCCCCCATGACCTCCGTACAGGGAACAGCAGTGGACATCCGCACCGGGGACGGCGTCGCCGACGCCTATCTCGCCCACCCCGGCGACGGAGCGCCCAGGCCGGGCGTGCTGCTCTACCAGGACGCCTTCGGGCTCCGTCCGCAGCTGCGGGCGATGGCCGACCGGCTGGCCGGCGCCGGTTACGCGGTGCTGGTCCCCAACCTGTTCCACCGCCACGGCCGCGCCCCCCTGATGGAGTTGCCGGAGTTCATCGACCCGGCCGCGCGGCCGGAGATCTTCGAGACGCTGTACCCGTTCGTGCTGGCGCTCACCCCGGAACTGATCATCCGGGACGCCGACGCGTACCTGCGGTGGATGCGGGAGAGCCCGGCGGTCGCGGACGGGCCGGTCGCGGTGACCGGATACTGCATGGGCGCCCGGCTCACCCTGCCCACGGCCGGCGCCTACCCGGACCGGATCGCGGCGGTGGCCGGCTTCCACGGGAGCCGGCTCGTCACCGACGCGCCGGACAGCCCGCACCTCGCGGCCGAGCACATCACGTGCGAGGTGTACTTCGGCCACGCGGACAACGACCACGGCCTGCCGCCGGAGCAGATCGCCCGTTTCGACGAGGCCCTCACCGCGGCCGGCGTCCGGCACACCTGCGAGGTCTACACCGGCGCCGAACACGGCTACACGCAGGCCGACACCTCCGCGTACGACGAGGCCGCCGACGAGCGGCACTGGACCGCGCTGCTCGACCTGCTGAAGCGGACCTTCTGAACCGGACCGGCAACCGGCGCGAACGCCCACGGCACCCGAGGGGTCGTGGGCGTTCTCTTTTTGTTGAAGTCGTTGACATGCGCACGGCCCGATGCGACGTTGAGAGCGCTCTCAAACTGGTCCGGACCAATTCCGCACCCCACGGACTCCCCACGGACCACCCCACAGGCTCATCCCCCCACGGAGGTGGAGAGTGTTCAGAAGGATCACCCTCAGGCTGCTGGGAGCCGGCGCCCTCGTCGGCGCACTGCTCACCCTCGGGCCGCCGCAGGTCGCCGGGGCCGCCGTCCCGGACACCATCCCGCTGAAGATCACCAACAACTCGGGCCGCGGCGAGGCCGTGTACGTGTACAACCTCGGCACCCAGCTGTCGTCGGGCCGCCAGGGCTGGGCGGACGCGAACGGCGGCTTCCACGCCTGGCCGGCCGGCGGCAATCCGCCGACCCCCGCCCCCGACGCGTCGATAGCGGGACCCGGCGCGGGGCAGTCGACCACGATCCGGGTGCCCAAGTTCTCCGGCCGGATCTACTTCTCGTACGGGCGCAAGCTCGACTTCCGGCTGACCACCGGCGGACTGGTGCAGCCGGCCGTGCAGAACCCGAGCGACCCCAACCGCTCCATCCTGTTCAACTGGTCGGAGTACACGCTCAACGACTCGGGACTGTGGCTCAACAGCACCCAGGTCGACATGTTCTCCGCGCCGTACGCGGTCGGGGTGCAGCGCTCCGACGGGAGCACCGTCAGCACCGGGCATCTCAAGCCGGGCGGATACACCGGTTTCTTCAACGCTCTGCGCGGCCAGCCCGGCGGCTGGGCGAACCTGATCCAGACCCGCTCCGACGGCACCGTGCTGCGCGCCCTCTCCCCCCTGTACGGGGTCGAGACCGGGGCGTTGCCGGCCGGCGTCATGGACGACTACGTCAACCGCGTGTGGCAGAAGTACGCGACGACGACGCTGACCGTGACGCCCTTCGCCGACCAGCCGGGCACGAAGTACTACGGCCGCGTCTCCGGCGGGGTCATGAACTTCACCAACGCCTCGGGGGCGGTCGTCACGAGTTTCCAGAAGCCGGACGCGTCCAGCGTCTTCGGCTGTCACCGGCTGCTGGACGCCCCCAACGACGCCGTGCGCGGGCCGATCTCACGGACCCTGTGCGCGGGCTTCAACCGCTCCACGCTGCTGGTCAACCCCAACCAGCCGGACACGACGGCGGCGAACTTCTACCAGGACGCCGTGACCAACCACTACGCGCGCAAGATCCACGCGCAGATGGCCGACGGGAAGGCGTACGCGTTCGCCTTCGACGACGTCGGCCACCAGGAGTCGCTCGTCCACGACGGCTCACCGCGCCAGGCGTACCTGACGCTCGACCCGCTGAGCTGACCGGATCGGCCCGTAGGGCCGAGCGGACAGGCGGACGGACAACGTCCCGCCCACGGAGGGAACCCGTGGGCGGGACGCCGTCGTGCGTGAGCGATCAGCCGGTGGTGACGGCGGTGTCGTCCACGACGAAGCTGGTCTGAAGGGAGGAGTCCTCGGCGCCGGAGAACTTCAGGGTCACGGTGGAGCCCGCGAAGGACCCGAGGCTGAAGGACTTCTGCACGTAGCCGGAGGCCGCGTTGAGGTTGGAGTACGTGGCCAGGGTGGTCGACCCGGCGGTCACCGTCAGCTTGTCGTACTGGGTGCTGGAGGTGGTCTCGGCCGTGTCGACGTGCAGGTAGAAGGTGAACGTGGTGCCGGTGCAGCCGCTCGGGATCGTCACCGACTGCGAGAGCGTGTCGGTGTGGGTCGATCCGTAGCCGTCGAGCCAGGCCTTGTAGGAGCCGGTGCGGGCCGCCTCACCGCTGGAGGTGGTGATGACGCCGCTGGTGGCGGTCCAGGTCGTGTTGCCCGACTCGAAGCCCGCGTTGCCCAGGAGCTGCGTGGCCGTGCAGGAGCCTCCGCCGGAGGCGTTGACCGTCCAGGTGAAGGCCGCGGTGCCGGTCGCGCCGGTCGAGTCGGTCACCGTCACGGTGGTGCTGGACGAGCCGGCCGTGGTCGGCGTGCCGGAGATCAGACCCGTCGAGGAGTTGATCGACAGGCCGGCGGGCAGACCGGTCGCCGCGTACGTCAGCGAGCCGCCGTTGGTGCTGCTCGCCGAGACCTGAAGGCTCACCGCGGTTCCGACCTTGGCGGTCTGGCTGCCCGGGTTGGTGACCGTGACACCGGTCGACGGGACCGTGATGTGACCGCCGACGTTGATGCCGGCGAACGCGTTGCCCACTCCCGCGTACTGCGCGGAACCGGAGCCGTAGAGCGCGGCGGCCGCGTTCAGGGCCGCGGTGCGGGCGCCCGCGTAGTTGGTGCTGGACGTCATGTACGTGGTCAGGGCCTTGTACCAGATCTGGAGCGCGGCGGCCCGGCCGATGCCCGCGACGGCCACGCCGTCCGAGGTGGGGCTGTTGTAGGTGACGCCGTTGATGGTCTTGCTGCCGCTGCCCTCGGAGAGCAGGTAGAACATGTGGTTCGCCGGGCCCGAGGAGTAGTGCACGTCGAGGTTGCCGACGCCGGAGTACCAGCTGTCGGCGGAGCCGCCGTCCTTGCTGGGCTTGTCCATGTAGCGCAGCGGGGAGCCGTCGCCGTTGATGTCGATCTTCTCGCCGATGAGGTAGTCGCCCACGTCGGAGGAGTTGTTGGCGTAGAACTCCACTCCGGTGCCGAAGATGTCCGAGGTGGCCTCGTTCAGGCCGCCGGACTCGCCGGTGTAGTTCAGGCCCGCCGTGTTCGAGGTGACGCCGTGGCTCATCTCGTGGCCGGCCACGTCCAGCGAGGTCAGCGCGTGGGTGTTGCCGCTGCCGTCGCCGTAGGTCATGCAGAAGCAGTCGTCGTCCCAGAAGGCGTTGACGTAGCCACTGCTGTAGTGGACCCGGGAGTAGGCCGCCACGCCGTCGTTCTTGATGCCGCTGCGGCCGAACGTGTTCTTGTAGAAGTCCCAGGTCTCCTGGGCCCCGTAGGCCGCGTCCGCGCCGGCGGTCTGCGTGTCGGACCCCGCGCCGGTCCCCCAGACGTCGTCGGAGTCGGTCATCAGGGTGCCGGTGCCCGAGGTGGCCTTGTTGAGGCTGTACGTCTTGTGCCCGCCGCGCGTGGTGTCGTACAGCTGGTACGTCGACCCGGACAGTGTGGTGGACAGGCTGACCGCGCCGCTGTACTGGGTGTTGCCGGTGCCGGTCTCGACGCCTTCGTAGCGGGCGAGTTCGGCGCCGGTGGTGGCGTCGGTGACGACGTGCAGCTTGCTCGGCGTGCCGTCGTCCTGGAGTCCGCCGACCACGGTCTCCCAGGCGAGCTTCGGAGTGCCCGAGCCGGCCCAGATCACCTTGCGGGCGCTCCCGGCGGCCGGGTCCTTCGCGTCGAGGGCGCGCGCGGCCTTGAGCGCCTTGGTCTCGGCGGCCGCCTTGCCGTACGAGGCGGTCGTGGACCGGACGGAGACGGTGCGGCGGTTGTTGTTGAAGGTCGTGCTCACCGTGCCGGCGGCGAGGGAGGCCGGGGGCGTGTGCACGACGAGGTCGCCGCCGAGGACGGGCAGTCCGGCGTAGGTGCGCTCGTAACGCGTGTGCAGGGTGCCGTCGTTGTCCTTCACGACGTCCTTGACGAGCAGCTTCTCCTGGGCGCCCAGGCCCAGGGTCTGCGCCGTCTGCGCCGTCTTCGCCTCGGCTCCGCGGACGAGCGCCGCGTGCTGGGCGGGCGTGAGGCCGGCGGGCAGGCCGCCGGTGCGCAGGGGGGTGGGGTGGGGGGCCGCGGGCGCCGCGGTCGCCGGAACCGACTGGACGCCGAGAGCCAGAAGGGCGGCGGTGGAGAGCAGGGCCGCTCCGACGGCGGACCGCTTGCGGGGGTTGGGTCTCACTCGTACTCCTACTGCTGCGGCCGGTGGGATCGGCCGGTGACAGACCGGGCAGACGGGTGTGCTGTCCGGGACGAGCTGAGCGGTGCGGGACCGTGTGCAGGTGGGGCACCATGCCGCTGGTGTGCGGCAGTTGGGTGGGAGAATGACAGGCTTGTCGATGACATGTCAGCCCGACCGGGACGCTTCAAGGGTTATCCCTCGGTTGCGGACAGCTCCGGCGCCGTCGCGCCCGGCAGCGCTGTGAGCTGCCTGTGCGTTCCCTGTCCGGCGGTCGCGGACGCGGGCCGGGCGCCGCCCCGGGCGCGGTCGTTGCTACGGTGCACCGGTGTCTGACTCCTCACGCGATTCCGCCGCGGGCGCCGGCTGGGGCGACGCCGACCCGGGCACCTACCGACGACTCATGCCGGGCGGGGTCGAGAAGATCTCGTGGCTGAACCCCCGGCTCCTGTGGGCCGCCCGCAACGGAGTGCTCGCCTCCTGGTTCGGCGACCCCACGGGGCGCACCCGCAGCCGCCTGGTGGCGCAGCGGGCGGCCGCAGGCGCTCCGGCCGACAAGGTCGTCCGGCGTGACGACCCGGACGAGTTCTCCTTCATGGTGATCGGCGACACGGGAGAGGGGGACGATCCCCAATACGCCGTGATTCCCGGCTTCCTGAGGGTCAGTCAGGGGACGTCCTTCACGGTTCTGGCGAGTGACGTCATCTACCCGGTCGGCAGCGCCGACGACTACGAGGCGAAGTTCTTCCGCCCGTACCGCGACTACCGGGCCCCCATATACGCGATACCGGGCAACCACGACTGGTACGAGGATCTCGGCGCGTTCATGCGCGTCTTCTGCGGCGAAGCCCCTCCCCTGCCCGCCGAGCCCGCGCCGCGCCCCCTGACCCGCGCCTGGCTGCGCTCCCTGCTGTGGCACCGGCCGCGCCCGGACGACGGCCGGCTCCTCGCACGGGCACGGGCGTTGCGCGGCGCCCCGGTCCAGCAGGCCCTGCAGCCCGGACCGTACTGGGCCGTCGACGCCGGCCCCCTGCGCATCATCGGGATCGACACCGGGCTTCTCGGCGTCCTGGACGCCGAACAGGGCGCGTGGCTGCGCGAGGTGTCGCAGGGACCGCGCCCGAAGATCCTCGTCACCGGCTCACCCCTGGTCGTCGACGGGGAACGCCGTCCGTGTCCCGTCGAGGGCGGCGGCACCGTCGACGACATCGTCCGCGACCCCGCCCACAACTACGTCGCGGCGATAGGCGGCGACATCCACAACTACCAGCGCTACCCGGTGCGTCTCGCGGACGGCCGGACGCTCCAGTACGTCGTCGCGGGCGGCGGCGGCGCCTTCATGCACGCCACGCACACCATCCCCCGCGTGTCCGTCGCCGGCGTCACCGAGGGCGACTTCCGCTGTTACCCGCTGCGCGGCGACTCACTGGCGTTCTACAGCCGGCTCTACGGGCGCCGGCTGCGGATGCGCCGCTTCTTCACCCTCACCGAAGAAGAGGCGCAGGCGGTCGTCGCCGAACGGCTGGGCATCCCGCCCACCCGCGCACCGGGCCCCCGGGTGCGCGTGACGCGACGGATCCGGCTGGTCGCCTCCCTGCTCGGGACCGGCAGCCGGCCGGAGCGCCGCGCACGCCTCCGGCTGCCCGTGCGCAAGATCTACACGCAGCTCTTCTCGCCGGGCTCCGCCACCTACAGCCCGCCCTTCTTCAAGTGCTTCCTGCGCCTGGACGTCTCACCGGAGTCGGTCCGGCTGCGCTGCCACGCGGCCACCGGCAACCTCGCCCAGGAGCTGCACCCGCCGGTCGAGGACGAGGTCGTCATCCCGCTGGTGTGAACGCCCGCGCCCCTGCCGCCGAGGGGGGGGCGCACACGTCACCCGCGCGGGACCCGGCACAGGGGTCCGGGGCGTCTCACCAGCGGCCCGGTTCCGTTCCCGTCACCGCCTCGGACGGCCTGCCGTCCACGCCGACGGGGACCTCGCCGGCGAGCATCACCCGGTGCATGACGCGCGGGAAGCCCAGATGGGCGTTGTCGCCGGGTGCGAGGTGGATGGTGGCGCGGTTGTCCCAGAAGGCCACGCTGCCCGGTTCCCAGCGGAAGCGGACCGTGTACTCGGCGCGGGTCGCCTCGTCGAGCAGCATGTCCAGGACGGCCCGGCTCTCCGCCCGCGAGAGACCGGTGATCTGCTCGACGTAGTAGCCGTTGACGAACAGCAGATGCTCGCCCGTCTCGGGGTGGACGCGCACCAGGGGGTGCACCGAGGCGACCTGACGGTCGAGGAGGTGGCGGACGTAGGCGTCGTCGCCGGCGCGCGGCTGGTAGCCCACGCCCAGGCGGTGCTCGGCGCGCAGCCCCGACACGAACTCCCGCACCGGCGCGGAGAGTCCGGCGCAGGCCGCGGCCAGGTTGGACCAGGTCGTGTCACCGCCGTAGGGCGGCACGGTCTCGGCGCGCAGGATCGTCGCGGCGGGCGGGTCGACACGCGCGCCGTGGTCGCAGTGCCAGCCGCGCAGCAGGGTGTGACGGCGCCTGCGCAGCCACTCCTCGTGCTCCATGCCGAACTTCCCGCCCAGTTCCAGCCGGTCGGCCGTCGTCTCGATCTCGGGGTGGTCCGGCGGCGAGGCGCCGCCGCGGCTGCGCAGGACGACGGGCTCGCCGAACAGCCGCGCGAACGCCACGTGTCCGGCGTGGTCGAGGCGCTGGCCGCGGAAGAACACCACCTTCCGGCGCCGCACCGCGCTGCGGACCACGGCGACCTGGGCGGCGTCGAGACCGGCCGCCAGATCGACGCCGTCGATCTCCGCGCCGATGTGCCCGGCGACCGGCATCACCCGCATCCCGGCGGCCCGCGCGGCCTCCTCGGCCGCCGCGTCCTCGGTCCCGGCCGCCGGCCGGCTGTCCGTCGTCATGCGCTCTCCGCTCGTCCGCACTGCCCGTCGCTGTCGACGGGAAGATCGTGACAGCGGACGGCCGCCGTGGCGACACCGCGTCCCGCCTCCGCGTCCCCCGCTCGCCCACAACCCCCTCTCCCCTTCGCCTTTCCGGGCCCCGCCCGAGTGTCCGTACGGTCGATCCGCCGCTCGTCCGCGAGGCTGGGAGGAGGACGACACCGCAGAGGGAAGGCTCCATCGTGATCGACATCCCGCAGCACTCTCTGAACGACGGCACGAAGCTCCCCGCCCTGGGCCTGGGCACCTGGCCGATGGACGACGCGGAGGCGGAGGAGGCGGTGGCGGAGGCGCTCGGCCAGGGCTACCGGCTGGTCGACACGGCCGCCAACTACCGCAACGAGACCGGGGTCGGCCGAGGGCTGGCCCGGTCCGGAGTGCCGCGCGAGGAGATCGTGCTGACCACGAAGCTGCCCGGCCGCCACCACGGGTACGAGGAGACCCTCGCCTCCTTCGAGGAGTCCCGCCGGCGGCTCGGCGTCGACTACGTGGACCTGTACCTCGTGCACTGGCCGCTCCCCCGCGTCGACAAGTTCGTCGACTCGTGGCGTGCCATGATCAAACTCCGCGAGGACGGCGCCGTCCGGTCGATCGGCGTCTCCAACTTCACCGCCGGGCACCTGGACCGGCTGGAGAAGGAGACCGGCGTCCTGCCGTCCGTCAACCAGGTCGAACTGCACCCGCTCCTCCCGCAGGACGAACTGCGCGCCCACCACGAGGCCAAGGGCATCCGCACGGAGAGCTGGAGCCCGCTGGGGCGGGGGTCGGCGATCCTGACGGACCCCGCCGTGGTGTCGGTCGCGGAGGCGCTGGGGGTGACCCCCGGCCAGGTCGTGCTGCGCTGGCACGTCCAGCTCGGCGCGGTCCCCATCCCCAAGTCGTCCAGTCCGCAACGCCGGCGCGCCAATCTCGACGTCTTCGGCTTCGCCCTCGGGCCGGCGCAGATGGCGGCGATCGCGGACCGGACGCACCGGCGCCTGGGCGGTGACCCCGAGGTGCACGAGGAGTTCTGAACGCCGCGAGCGGGGGTCCCCGGGGGGCGGCCGTGAGCCGTGGGGGTTGCCGCGCCGCCACGCCGGCGGCGAGAGCGTCGCCCTCCGCGAGTCCGCATGCGCGCTCCCGCACGGCGCGCCGTTCTCCGGGGACGCGCCGACCCTCCGCTGCCCCTTCGTGTGATCACCCGGGGTCGAGCGGCTGCTCCGCCCAGATCGTCTTCCCGCGGCCCGTCTGCCGGCTCCCCCAGCGCTGGGTGAGCTGGGCGACGAGCAGCAGGCCGCGCCCTCCCTCGTCGAAGGCGTGGGCGCGGCGCAGATGGGGGGAGGTGGAGCTGCCGTCGGAGACCTCGCAGATGAGGCTGCGGTCGCGGATCAGGCGCAGCTGGATGGGGGGCGCTCCGTAGCGGATGGCGTTGGTGACGAGTTCGCTGACCACGAGTTCGGTCACGAACGCGGCCTCTTCCAGACCCCATGCCGCGAGCTGGTCGGTGGCGGCCTGGCGGGTGGCGGCTACGAGCGCGGGATCGGGGGCGACGTCCCAGGTGGCCACCCGGTCCGCGCCCAGCGCACGGGTGCGGGCGAGCAGGAGCGCGACGTCGTCTCCCGGCTCCTCCGGCAGGACCTCCTTGAGGACGCTGTCGCAGAGGGCGTCGAGCGAGGCGGCGGGCGCGGTGAGGGCGTTGCACAGTTCGCCGACGGCGCGGTCGACGTCGCGGTCGCGGTCCTCGACCAGGCCGTCCGTGAACAGGGCGAGGACCGACTCCTCGGGCAGTTCCAGCTCGACGGCCTCGAAGGGCAGTCCTCCCACGCCGAGCGGGGGTCCGGGGGTCATGGCGATCAGCTGCGCGGGGCCGTCGGGCCGGACCAGGGCCGGTGCGGGGTGGCCGGCCGAGGCGGCGGTCAGCCGCCGGCCGACGGGGTCGTAGACGGCGTAGAGGCAGGTGGCGCCGAGTTCGGCGGCGTCCTCACCGCCCTCGTCGTAGGCCGCGAGGTGGGTGACGAGGTCGTCCAGGTGGGTGAGGAGCTCGTCCGGCGGCAGGTCGACGTCGGCGAGGGTGCGCACGGCCATGCACAGGCGGCCCATGGTCGCCGAGGAGGGGATGCCGTGTCCGACGACGTCGCCGACGACCAGGGCGACGCGGCTGCCGGACAGCGGGATGACGTCGAACCAGTCGCCGCCGATCCCCGCCGTGGAGACGCTGGGCAGATAGCGGTGGGCCACCTCGACGGCCGCCTGACCGGACAGTCCGCGCGGCAGCAGGCTGTTCTGGAGGGCGAGGGCGGTGGTGCGTTCGCGGGCGAAACGGCGGGCGTTGTCGATGCAGACGGCGGCCCGGCTGGCGAGTTCCTCGGCGAAGACCGCGTCGTCGCCTTCGTAGTCGTCGGGGTGGGCGATGCGCACGCCGACCAGGACGCCCAGGGTGGTGCCGCGGGCCTTCAGCGGCACCGAGATCACCGAGTGGACGCCGCTGCGGTAGCGGTGGCCCTCGGGGGCGCGCGCGTTGCGCTCGGCGAGCCAGCTCATGAAGTCGGGCTCGCCCGCCTGGATGCGGACGGCCCGGCCCTCCCGCAGGGCGCGGGCGGGCGGGCTGAACGGCGGATGGACGTCGGTCTCGCCGAGGCGGACGGCCGCCTCGGGGGTGCCCTCGTGGGCGGAGCCGTGGGCGATCCGGCGCAGCACGACCTCGCCGGTCGGCACGGGCGGCGGTTCGTCGGCGCCGAGCACCCAGTCCAGGAGGTCGACGCTGACGAAGTCGGCGAACCGCGGGACGAGGAGCGCGACGACCTCCTCGGTGGTACGCACCACGTCGAGGGTGGTCCCGATGGAGGCCGCGGCCTCGTTCAGCAGGGCCAGCCGCTGGCGGGCCAGGTACTGCTCGGTGCTGTCGAACGCGGCCAGGGCGACCCCGGTGATCTCGCCGGAGCCGTCGCGCACCGGCCACATCTCCGTGGTCCAGGCGTGTTCGCGGTTGAGGGAGGGGGCTCCGGTGAAGCTCTCGTAGCGGATCGGGCGGCCGGTCTCGGCGACCTGGCGCAGGTGCCAGTTGAAGCCGCGGCTGTGCACGGCCTCCTCGACGGTGTCCGGGAAGTGGCGGCCGAGCAGGACGTCCTCGGGGACGCCCATGACCTTGCAGGCGACCTCGTTCAGCCGCAGGTAGTGCTGCTGGGGGTCGAAGACGGACATCGACATGGAGGCCTGCTGGAAGGCCCGCCCGGCCAGGGTCGGCTCGCCGTCCGCGGGCCGCCGGGCATGGAGCGTGTACCCGGTGCGCCGTCCGTCGGGGCCGAGCACCGGGCAGGCCGTCACGACGAGCGCGACAGGCCGGCCGTCTCGGTGACGTACGGTGACGAGGCCGGTCCACTCGCCGTCCCCGCGGCGCGGCGGCTCCTGTGCGAGCAGGTCGGCCGCCGTGCGTCCCACGGCCTCCTCGGCCGAATGCCCGGTGAGCTGCCGGGCGCCCTCGCTCCAGCCCGTCACGACGCCGTGCGCATCGATGACCGCCGCAGCGACGACTTGCTCCATTCGTCCAGAATGGTCCCTCGGGCCCGGCGCATCAACCGCGACGGCCGGGCCGGGCCGCCCGGTCCGTCAGGGACTGGGGGCGGCGCGCAGCGCGGCCAGGGCGCGGTCGGCGTGAGCGTTCATGCGCAGCTCGCTGCGCACGACCTCCAGCACGGTGCGGTCGCGCCCGATGACGTACGTGACCCGCTTGGTGGGGGCGAGGGAGAAGCCGCGCTTCACGCCGAACCGTTCCCGCAGCGAACCGTCCTCGTCGGACAGCAGGGGGATGCCGAGCGAGTGCCGGCCGGCGAACTCCTGCTGCCGGTCGACGGAGTCCCCGCTGACGCCGACGGGCCGGGCGCCGACGGCGGCGAACTCAGCGGCCAGGTCGCGGAAGTGGCAGGCCTCGGCGGTGCAGCCCGGACTGAGGGCGGCCGGGTAGAAGAACAGGACCACCGGCCCGTCGGCGAGCAGGCCCGTCAGCGTGCGCACGGCGCCTGTCTCGTCGGGCGCGGCGAAGTCCTCGACGAGGTCGCCGACCTCGGGGGCCTTGGTCATGACCGGCCCTCCGTCGTCCCGGCGGGGCCCGCGGCGACGCTGCGGGCCCACAGGACCAGGGGCGCCTGGAGGGGGAGCCGGCCGATGGCGGCGGCCCTCAGCGGGGCGGGGCGGTGGCGCCAGTCCCACGCCATCTTGACGTTGGCGGGAAAGACGCCGACGAAGAGCGCGGCGGCGGCCAGGGCGGCCGGCTTCCTCGTCCGGGGCAGGGCCACTCCGGCGGCGAGCGCCAGTTCGGCCACTCCGCTGGCGTACGTCCAGTGCCGGGGCGAGCCGGGCAGGGCGCGCGGGACGATCGCGTCGAACGTACGCGGCACGGCGAAGTGGGCCGCGCCCGCGGCGGCCAGCAGGCCCGCCAGCAGCAGGGGTGAGCGTTCGGACCGGGGCACGGTTCCTCCTCAGACGACCGGGCGCCCGACACTACTGGAGGGTAGCCGGCGGCCGCAGGGCGGGGTCCCGGAGGGTGATCGCGCCCCAACCCGTCCCGTCGCGAACGGGGTTGCCGGCCGCGCACGGGTAGCCTGCGACGATGATCGTTCATCTGCTGTGGCACGTGGTGCACCACAACGAGGCGGGCACCGACGGCACGGCGCTGCACCTCGACGGGGAGACGGTGCACATCGACGAGCAGGACGGCGACGACGTCAAGCTGCTCGGCGTCTACTCGACGCGCGGGAAGGCCGAGGAGCGCAGGCGTCGCGCCCGGCTCGTGCCGGGATTCGCCGAGGAGCCGGACTGCTTCGTCATCGACGCGTACACGATCGACGAGGACGAGTGGTCCGGCGGCTTCGTGCGCGCGTGAGGACCGCCGCACCCCTGGAGGGCCGCGATCGTCTCCCCGCCCCCTCCCGCCCCGGCGTTTCGGCTGGGGGTCTCCCCCGCGGCCGGCGGACGAGCGGCGCTCGACCGGTACCCGGATGGCGCGCGGCGGCCCATACTGAGCGGTATGCCGTCGGTCCGCCGGCCCGGCGGCGGGGCCCCGGCACGCCCGCACCGCCTGCCGGGGTCCACCGAGAGCCCTCCCCCGGAAACCGCGGTCCTCGGGCCTGGCGGCCCGGCTCCCTCCCCGGCCCGACGTGCGCACGGGGACACGCGCCCGCCTCCGCTCCCGCGGGCGGGCCCCTGCACCGTTCAGGGGAAACGGCCGCGCCGCGCGCGTGGCGACGCGCCGCCGTGTCGACAACTCACCCATGCCCCTCCCCCTCGTCGCCCCCATGCTCGCCACCCCCGGCCCCCTTCCCCCCGCGGGCCAGGACGCGCGCTGGGCGTACGAGACCAAGCAGGACGGGCAGCGGGCCGTGGTCTACCTCCCCGGCGACGGCACGGTCACCCTGCGTGCCCGCTCGGGCGAGGACATCACCGCCGCCTACCCGGAACTGCGGCCGCTCGGCACGGCGCTCGGCGGCACGCCCGCGGTGCTGGACGGGGAGGTGCTCGCCCTGGACCGCGAGGGCCGCGCCGACTTCCAGCTGCTCCAGTCGCGCATGGGACTGGTGCAGGCCCCCGGCAAGGCCGCCCGGCTCGCCGCGACGACCCCCGTGCACCTGGTCCTCTTCGACGTGATGCACCTGGCCGGGCGCTCCCTCCTCGCCCTGCCCTACACCCGGCGCAGGACCCGCCTGGAGTCGCTGGCGCTGGAGGGTCCGTTCTGGTCGACGCCGGGCGCCCTGGTGGGGCACGGCCGTGAGGCCCTGGAGGCGACCCGGGCGCACGGACTGGAGGGGCTCGTGTGCAAGCGGCTGGACTCGGTGTACGAACCCGGCGTCCGTTCCCGCGCCTGGATCAAGATCCGCAACATGCGGGTCGCGGACGTCCTGGTCGGCGGCTGGCTGCCCGGCAAAGGGCGGCTGACCGGACTGCCCGGCGCCGTCCTCGTGGGGCAGCGCGCCACGACCGGGCTGCGCTACGTGGGCAGCGTGGGCACCGGCTGGAGCGAGGCCGAGCGCGCCGAACTCGCGGCGCTGCTGCGGGCCGACGCGACCGGGATGTGCCCCTTCGACGCCGTGCCGAGGTCGCCGGGCGCGCACTGGGTGACACCCGGGCTGGTCGGCGAGGTCCGTTACAGCACCCGCACCCGGGCGGGGCTGCTGCGCCAGCCGTCGTGGCTGCGGCTGCGACGGGACCTCACTCCCGAGGAGTCGGCGGCCGACCTTCCGGACACTTCCGCCTGAGTCGGCGACGGCGGCCGCATGTTCGGCTGCCCTTCATCACCGGGACGCCTACGGCCTCTTGGCGCGGCAGGGAAAAGCGTGGAAGCTGAACTCCCTTTTCCCCCACAGCCGTTCGGCTGCGCCCGCATCCCGAGGAGAACTCCCCGTGTCCTCAGCCAGGTTCAAGGTCCACCGCCGGAGATGGCTCACCGGTCTCGCCGGCGCCGCCGTGCTGGTCGTCGCCGTGCCCTCGGTCGCCTTCGCCGCCCCTCCCCAGGCCCTCCCGCAGAACGCCGAGGCGGCGGAGCTGACGTACCAGCCCGCGTTCGACTACGACACGGACGGCTGCTACTCGTCGCCCGCCATCGGCCCCGACGGCACGGTCAACGGCGGTCTGAAGCCGACCGGCGCGCTGAACGGAAGCTGCCACGACGCCTCCGACCTGGACAACACCAACAGCTACTCGCGCTACAAGTGCAACAACGGCTGGTGCGCGTACATGTACAGCCTCTACTTCGAGAAGGACCAGGCGCTGCCCGGCAGCAGCATCGGCGGCCACCGCAACGACTGGGAGCACGTCGTGGTCTGGGTGCAGAACGACCAGGTCCAGTACGTGTCGACGTCCAACCACGGCGGGTTCACCGTGCACCCCGCGTCGACGGTGCGCTTCGAGGGGACCCACGCCAAGGCCGTCTACCACAAGGACGGCATCCGCACGCACTGCTTCCGGATCGCCAACTCCAACGACGAGCCGCCGGAGAACCACAAGCACACCTGGCAGTACCCGCCGCTGGTCGGCTGGAACGGCTACCCGCCCGGGCTGCGGGACAAGCTGAGCAGCTACGACTTCGGCAGCGCCAACTTCGGCCTGAAGGACGCCTCCTTCGCCGGGAACCTGTCGTCGGCCAAGCCGTCCGGCATCCCGTTCGACCCCGCCGCGTAGGCGTTCGGCGGGACCCGGCCCCTGGGCCCCGCAACGGAGTTCGGCCCCGGAACCCGGCGTCCGGGGCCGTCTGCGGGGCATGATGAGCGGATGGATCTTCTTCGAGAACTCCCGTCCGTGACGACGGGGCCGGCGCCGGTCCGCGTCCCTGCCGGGAGCGAGGTCCGGTGAGCGCCGCCCGGGTGCGGCCCGCCGAGCGGTCCGATCTCCCGCGCGTCGCCGAACTGGCCGCGCAGCACGCGCGGTACGAGCGCGCCGACCCGCCCGTGCCGGACCTCGCCGAACGCCTGGCGCGCCTCCTGTTCGACGTGCCGGCGCCGCTTCTCGGGTGCCTGGTCGCCGAACTGCCCGACGGCGAGGTCGTCGGCTACGCCACCTGCTCGCCCGCGCTCTCCACCTGGGAGGGCCGCGAGTACCTCCACATGGACTGCCTGTTCCTCGCCCCGGACCATCGCGGCCGGGGCCTGGGCGCCCTGCTCATGGACGCGGTCGAGGACCGGGCCCGCGGTCTGGGGCTGGACGAGGTGCAGTGGCAGACCCCGGTCTGGAACGAGGGCGCGATCCGCTTCTACGCCCGGCGCGGCGCCCTCGGAGCGGACAAGCGGCGCTTCAGCATGCGGGTGGACACGTGAGCCGCTGAGCGGTGGCGGAATCCCGTGAGCCGTGCGGGCCGCGGGCCGCGAGGGTCTATCGTGTCCCGCATGTCCGTTCCGGAACTCATCCGTATCGTCTCCCGCGACTCGCCCATGGCTTTGGCCCAAGTGGAGCGGGTGCGGGCGGAGTTGACCGCCCTGCATCCCGGTGTGCGCACCGAGGTCGTCCCCGTGAGGACGACCGGCGACAAATGGATGGGGGATCTCTCCCTGGTCGAGGGCAAGGGTGCGTTCACCAAGGAGGTCGACGCGGCGCTGCTGGCCGGCGAGGCCGATCTCGCGGTGCACTGCGTCAAGGACGTCCCCGCCGACCGGCCGCTGCCCGCCGGGACGGTGTTCGCGGCGTTCCTGCGGCGCGACGACGTCCGTGACGCGCTGATCCACCCGGGTGGCCGCACCCTGGACGAGCTGCCGGCCGGGACGCGTATCGGCACCTCCTCGGTCCGGCGGATCGCTCAGCTCGCCGCCACCCACCCGCAGGTGCAGTGCGTGCCGTTCCGCGGGAACGCCAACCGGCGGCTGGAGAAGCTCGCGGCCGGCGAGGCGGACGCGCTGCTCCTCGCGGTGGCGGGGCTCGAGCGCATCGGCCGGCGGGACGTGATCACCGAGGTGCTGTCGCCGGAGACGATGATGCCGCCGATCGGCGCGGGCATCCTCGCCCTTCAGTGCCGCGAGGGCGACGCCGACCTCATCGACGCCGTCAGCGGGCTCGGCGATCCGGCGACCCATCGCGAGGCCACGGCGGAACGCATGTTCCTGCATGTGCTCCAGGGCCACTGCAACAGCCCGATCGCGGGCTTCGCACGGGTGGACCGCAGCGGCGAACTGTCCCTGCGGGCCTGTGTGTTCACCCCGGACGGCAAGACCCGGCTCAACGCCCACGAGTGGGCCGGCCGCCTCGACCCGGCGACGCTCGGCACGTCGGTGGCGGTGGCGCTGCTGCGGCAGGGCGCGCGCGAGATCATCGACGGCATTCCGCACTGACCGTCCGCCGCACCCGCGAGGGGCGCCCGGCCCGCCGTTCCCGTTCCTCGGCCGGCGCCCGCCGCGTCCGTCAGGCGGTGCCCTCTTCGGCCTGGTCGCGCAGGAAGTTGCTGACCTGGCGGGCCAGGCTGTCGCGCCCCGCGCCGGTCTGGGCGCCGCCGGAGCCCTCGTGAAGTCCGATGCCGCCGCTCCACAGCCGGCGGTCGGCCCAGTCGTCGTCCACCCGCAGCTGGATCTGGACGTCGACCTGGCCGAGTGAGGCCTCCGGGCCCGCCGCGAAGAGCACGGCGGTCGCCCGGCGCAGCGGGTAGACGTCAAAACCCTCGATGAACTGCGAGTTGCGCCAGTCGATGAACGCGCTCTCGCCGTCGGCCCCGAGCCGCACGTCGATCTGGCCGTCCTCCAGGTGGATCGTGGAGTGCAGGGGCCCCCGGTTCTCCACGGTCACCCGCAGACAGAAGTAGGTCAGCCCCTCCGCGGCATCGTCACGCCCGCGCGGCGGCTCGCTCTGTTCCAGTCGGTGGACGCGGACCCGCAGACCGGCGTACTCGTCGTACTCCAGCCAGTCCCCGACCACGTTCGGCTCGTGCACAGTCCACCTCTCGACTTCTACCGGCTGCTTCCTATCCGTGCGCCGATCGCACTGTCAAATGAGCAGAATGCGCTGTGGCCAGGGAATTCACCCCCTTTGATCGCTGATCAAGCCGTGCGCAGGGACAATCGTCCGACGGGCCCCGCAAGGGCTTGCCCGGGGCGTGCCGCACATCACGTCCCCGCGCCGCGTCAACGGGCCAGCCGGCCCAGGAGCGAGGAGGCCGCGGCGACGCCGAGCGCGGCGGACGCGGCGAGCACCCTGAAGTCCGCCCCGAGCCGCGCGGGCGTGCCGAGGAGCAGCCCGCGCAGCGCGTCCACCTCGTAGCTGAGCGGGTTGACCCTGCTGACGGCCTGGAGCCGGCCGGGCATGACGGCGACCGGGTAGAGGGTGTTGGATGCGAAGAACAACGGCATGGTGATCGCCTGGCCGAAGCCCATCAGGCGGTCGCGGCTGAGGACGACGTAGTGCGTGGTCACCAGGACGGTCATGCCGGTGGCCTCTCGGACGGCGGCGATGTGCTCACAGACCCCCGTTCGGGCGATCGGGTCGAGGCCGATGGTCGGCTCGTCGAGGATCAGAAGCCGGGGCGCGCTCACCAGCGCCTGGGCGAGTTCGAGGCGGCGCACCATGCCGCCGGAGCAGGTGCCGGCCGGCCGGTCGGCGGCGTAGGCGAGACCGACCGCGCCCAGGGCCTGGGCCACGCGTGCGGCGCGCTCACGCCCGGGCACGTCGAAGACGCGGGCGAACAGGGAGACGTTCTCGCGGCCGGTGAGCCCCGAGTCGGCGGACAGCTGCTGCGGGACATAGCCGAGCAGCCGCCGTACGGCCATGCGGTCCCCGGCGGCGTCGTGGCCGAAGACGCGCACCCGGCCGGAGGGGACCGGCAGCAAGGTGGTGATGCAGCGGATGGCGGTCGTCTTGCCCGCTCCGCTGGGTCCCAGGAGGCCGAACACCTCGCCTTCCCGGACGGTCAGCTCGAGCCCGTCGACGGCCCTGGTGTCCCCGAAGGCGTACGTGAGCCCGCTGCACACGACGGCGTGCGGCGCGGTGTCGGTCGTCATGGCTTCCCGGCCTCCTCGCGCAGGGTGACGGCGAGCGCGCGCAGGGCGGGAAGCGCCGCGTGCAGGGCCCGGCGGTCGGATGCGTCCAGACGGGCGACCTGCCGGGCCAGGAGTTCGGAGCGCCGTTCCCGCCAGGCCCGCAGCCGGGTCTCGGCCCGCCCGGTGAGCAGCAGCCGGGCGGCGCGCCGGTCGACGGGGTCGGTCTCCCGGACCAGGTATCCGTCCTTGGCCAGCCTGTTGACCAGCGTCGACACGGAGTTGCCCGCGAGGTGCAGTTCCTTGGCCGCGTCCGAGACGCCGACGCCGGGCCGCGCCTCGACCAGGCGCAGCAGTTCGACGTCGGCGCCGCGCAGCCGCGGCTCGGTCGGACCGGCCCGCAGCCGCCGCCGGAGCAGCCGCTGAAGGCCGACGACGGCGTCGGCGAGTTCCTCCGCCAACGCGTCCTGCTCCGCTGCGTCCTCCCCGGCGACGCTGTCCGTACCGTGCGCGGGGTCCGCACGGGCCGCATCCGTGGTCCGAGGACGGGTCAAGGGAGGAGGCGCGCGGCACGGGAGGAGCGTACGCGACAAATCGGGTAAAACTGTTTCGAGGCACCCTTTCGCGGGCAGCTGCAGGGAAGTGCTTCGGACAGGAGGCACGTCCGTGGGACCTGCCGACCGGCCTGCCCCGGGTGTCGCCCGAATCCCCTCCGAGTGCGCCTTTCCCACGGTGTCCCCCGTTCATCGCCAACCCTCCTGAGGGAGGCGCGCGTGATGCGTACCACCGTCCGAACGAAGCAGCACCCCCATGACGACGCCCCGGACACGACCGAGTCCTTCGTGCGCCTCGCCGGCCTGCCAGCGGGTCCCGAGCGCCAGGCGCTCAAGGACGAACTGGTCCGGCTGTGGCTGCCGATGGCGGAGCGGATCGCGGTCCGCTTCCGGGGGCGTGGCGAAGCGCTGGAGGACCTCTACCAGGTCGCCGCGCTGGGCCTGGTCAAGGCCGTCGACCACTACGACCCCGAACGCGGCCGCGCCTTCGAGGCGTACGCGGTCCCCACGATCACCGGGGAGATCAAGCGGCACTTCCGCGACCACATGTGGACGCTGCACGTGCCGCGCCGGGTGCAGGACCTGCGCAACCGGGTACGGCACGCGGCGAAGGACCTGTCCCAGACGACTCCCGGCCGGGCGCCGACGATCGCCGAGATCGCCGCGTACGCGCAGCTCACCGAGGACGAGGTGCGGACCGGCGCGGAGGCGCTGGAGTGCTTCACCGCCCTGTCGCTGGAAGCCGAGCTGCCCGGCACGGACGGCTACGCGCTCGAGGACGCCCTCGGGCATCCCGACCCCGGTTACGACACCGTCGTCGACCGGGTGGCCGTGACCCCGTGCCTGCGGGCCCTGCCGGAGCGCGAGCGGACCATCCTGTACCTGCGGTTCTTCGCGGGCATGACGCAGAGCCGGATCGCCGAGCAGCTGGGCATCTCGCAGATGCACGTGTCCCGCCTCCTGAGCGGCTGCTTCGCGCGGCTGCGGGAGGAGATCACGGCCGAGACGGAAGCCGAGTGCCCTGCCGGAGCCGGTGCGCGGGCCGCGGCCGCGACGGCTCCCGCCCCCGGGCCCGGGACGACGGCCGGCTGACCCCCTGGTCCCGCCCCGCGAAGCGTCCTCACCCGAACGGCCCGGTCGCCCCGGGCCGTTTCGGCTGTGCTCCCGCGCGGTACTCGTGCCGCCCCTCCATCGAACGGCCCGGTTCTCGGCAGGCGGCCGGGACCGGTGCGGCCGGACACTGGGGGCAGTCCCTCTCCCCCGCCACGCCGGCCGACAGACCAGGAACGCGAGTGCCATGAACCAGCAACCGACATCCGCCCACGGCGCCCGGGGAGCGGTCTCCACGCACTCCGTCTTCGGCGCTCCCTGCTGGGTGAGCCTGACCAGCCGGGACCTCGAGGCCACGCAGGACTTCTACCAGGCGGTCCTCGGCTGGAAGTGGCTCAAGGGCGCGCTCGGCGACCACTTCCGCACGGCCCTGGTGGGCGGTGTGCCGGTCGCGGGGATCGCCGCCGTGGCCTCGATGTGGCAGATGGCGGTCGCCTGGACGCCGTACTTCGCGGTGCCCGCCGCGGACGAGGCGGCGTCCCGTACGCGGGAGCGCGGCGGCACCGTGGCCGTGGGTCCCATCTCCCTGCCGCCGGGCCGGGCGGCCCTGCTGGCCGACCGGGACGGCGCGACCTTCGGGATCTGGGAGGGCGAGCTGCTGGGCAACTGGGAGGCCTGGCGGCAGGCGGCGCCCGCGTTCGTCAGGCTGCACACCCGCGACGCCTTCGACTCGGCCATCTTCTACGGCGAGATCCTCGACTGGGCGACCGACCGCCCCGGGGCCTGCGAGGTCCACTACGAGGGCGGCGAGGTCGTGCTGCGCAGCAGGGGCGACGTGGTGGCCCGGATCGTGTCGGGCGCGCTGGAAGCCGCGCCCGACCCGACGATCCGGCCGCACTGGCAGGTCCACTTCGCGGTGGCGGACGTCACCGCGTGTGCGCGTGCGGCGGAGAAGCACGGCGGCAGCGTGCTCGCGGAGAGCGTCCGGGAAGCGGTGCTGCGGGATCCGGACGGCGCCCAGTTCACGGTGACGTCGCACCGGGAGCGCTGAGCGCCGCCCGCCTCACCGCCGGCCGAGCGGGGGCCGGGAGAGCACCAGGACGCTCCGGGCGTCCAGGGTCACCTCCGCGCCCGCCTTGTACTCGCTCTCGTCGGGGCCGCCGTCCGGCTCCGTCGTGTCGGCGCACACGGTCCAGCGCTCCCCGTGGCGCGCGTCCGGCAGGCGGAAGCCGACGGGCTCCCAGAAGCCGTTGAACAGCAGCAGGAACGAGTCGTCGACGACGGGCCGGCCGCGCGGATCCGGTTCTGCGATGGCGTCGCCGTTGAGGAAGACGCCCACGCTGTGCGCGTCGGCACGCTGCCAGTCGCGGGCCTTCATCTCCCGCCCGTCCGGCCGCAGCCAGACCAGGTCGGGCAGCGGCTGGCCGGCGCTGGTGACGGTCTCGCCCCGGAAGAACCGCCGGCGGCGCAGCACGGGGTGGGCGGCGCGCAGGGCGAGGAGACGGCGGCAGAAGTCGGTGAGGGCCCGCTGCTCGTCGGTCAACCGCCAGTCGACCCAGGAGACTTCGTTGTCCTGGCAGTAGGCGTTGTTGTTGCCGAGCTGGGTGCGTCCGAGCTCGTCGCCGTGCGACAGCATGGGGATGCCCTGGGACAGCAGCAGGGTGGCGAGCAGATTGCGCTGCTGCCGGGCCCGCAGCGCGAGCACGGCGGGGCGCTCGGTGGGGCCCTCGGCTCCGCAGTTCCACGACCGGTTGTCGCTCTCGCCGTCCCGGTTGTCCTCCCCGTTGGCCTCGTTGTGCTTGTCGTTGTACGACACGAGGTCGCGCAGGGTGAAGCCGTCGTGGGCGGTGACGAAGTTGACGCTGGCGCGGGGGCGGCGCCTGCTGTGCGCGTACAGGTCGGAGGAGCCGGTCAGCCGGGAGGCGAACTCGCCGAGCGAGCCGGGCTCCGCGCGCCAGAAGTCGCGCACGGCGTCGCGGTAGCGGCCGTTCCACTCCGACCACAGCGGCGGGAAGTTGCCCACCTGGTAGCCGCCCTCGCCGACGTCCCACGGCTCGGCGATCAGCTTGACGCGGCTGATCACCGGGTCCTGCTGGATGAGGTCGAAGAACGCGGACAGCCGGTCCACCTCGTGGAACTGCCGGGCCAGGGTGGCCGCCAGGTCGAAGCGGAAGCCGTCGACGTGCATCTCGGTCACCCAGTACCGCAGCGAGTCCATGATGAGCTGGAGCACGTGGGGGTGGCGCATCAGCAGGCTGTTGCCGGTGCCGGTGGTGTCGTAGTAGTGCGCCCAGTCGCCGTCCACGAGCCGGTAGTAGGAGGCGTTGTCGATGCCGCGGAAGGACAGGGTCGGGCCCTTCTCGTTGCCCTCGGCGGTGTGGTTGTAGACCACGTCGAGGATCACTTCCAGGCCGGCGGCGTGCAGCGCCTTCACCATCGCCTTGAACTCGCTCACCTGTTCACCGCGGGTGCCCCGGGCGGCGTAGGCGTTGTGCGGGGCGAAGAAGCCGATGGTGTTGTAGCCCCAGTAGTTGGACAGGCCCCGGTCGGTCAGGACGCCGTCCTGGACGTACTGGTGCACGGGCATCAGCTCGACCGCCGTGACGCCCAGCGAGGTGAGGTGCCCGGTCACCGCGGGATGGGCGAGCCCCGCGTAGGTCCCGCGCAGTTCGGGCGGGACGTCCGGGTGGGTGCGGGTCAGGCCGCGCACATGGGCCTCGTAGACGACCGTGTCGGCGTAGGGGCGGCGCAGCGGCTCGTCGTCGCCCCAGTCGAAAGCGGGGTCGGTGACCACGCCCAGCAGGGTGTGCCCGGCGCTGTCCGCCGGATCGGGCCGGTCCCCGGCCCGCTCGAAGAGGGAGCCGTGGTTGTCGATCTGGCCGTCGACGGCCCGGGCGTAGGGGTCCAGGAGCAGTTTCGCCGGATTGCACCGGTCGCCCGAGGAGGGGTTCCACGGTCCGTGCACCCGGAAGCCGTAGCGCTGTCCGGGCCCGACGCCGGGCAGACAGGCGTGCCAGACGAAGCCGTCGACCTCGGTCAGCGGGACGGTCCGGGCAGCGCCGTCGTCGTCCACGAGGACGAGTTCGACGCGTTCGGCGACCTCGCTGAACAGCGCGAAGTTGGTTCCCTGACCGTCGAAGTCCGCGCCCAGCGGGTAGGGGCGCCCGCTCCAGGCGGGCACCCCTTCGCCGCCGCGTGTGCGGGCGGTGCGCGAGCTCACCGGGCGGCCTCCAGGACGCGCTCGTCGTCGGCCCGGGCGGCCACGTCGGCGATCACGAGAGCGCGCGGCACCTGAAGCCCCTCCCGCAGGCTGGGGGACGGTGCGGTGGGCACGCGGGGCACGCGCTCGCCGGCGCGGGCCCGCTGGGAGAACCAGATGACCTTGCTGCCGCTGCCGGTGGCGCAGCAGCCCCAGCCGTCGCTCATGGCGGCGATGCGCTCCAGGCAGGCGCGCAGGTCGAGGTCGGGGCGCAGCTGGCGGTCGTCGCCGCCGATCGCGGTGATCAGATGCTGGCCGTTCCACCACATCTCGATCGAGGTGTGCTTGTCCTTCGCGTGTTCGTCGATGGCCTTCAGCAGCATCTCGGCCCCGCGACAGACGGGCTCGACGAGCGTCTCCAGGTCCCAGTACGTCAGGTGGGCGGCCAGAATCCGCCTGACCTGTCCGACACGTTCCGCACTGACGTCCACGTCGAGGTGGTAGTAGCAGGGGACTGCGGTCTTCATCGTCGTTCGCTCCTCACCGGCGAGGCTCACACTCCTCCCGGGCCCGACGGGCCGGGGTACCCGACACGAAGCGTGAGCGGTAATCGCTTCAGAGTCACAACCACAGTGGGGCTGCTACGCCATTCGTGCAACACGAGCGCACCACAACCAAGATCCAACAGGACGTTGGGTGATGCGCCGTGCACCATAAGTGAAGGCCTCGGGAGGTTGGACGTTTTCGCACCTCTGCGGAAAGGGCCGACCCGCTCGTCTCGAGCGGCGTACCTCGTGAACTCCCGAAAGGTGAACAGCGCGATGCTGCAACCAGCGAAGACCGAAGTCGCCAGAACCCTGCGCGGTTACCGGGCCTGGGAGCGCGCCATGCTCGCGCACCCCGGCGACCGCTCGGCGCGGGCCGCCTTCGAGGACTGCGGGTACACCCTGTGCGTGCTCATGGGCAAGCGCTGCGCACGGGAGGCGGCGGACGCCGCCGAGCAGTATCTGCGCGCCACCGCCGACGGCCGGCTGCGCGAGCGCAGGGGCGCCGGCCGCAGGAGCGGCGTCGCACGGCTCTCGGTGACGTCGTCCCTTCCCCGCCTGCCCGCGGAGACGTAGCACCCCGCGCGAGCGCGGGTCGGTCGCCCAACTCGGGGCGGTCATAGCCATTTTCAGCCAGCGGAGGTGCAAAGGTGAAGTCCACCAGGGCGATCGGCCGGATCCCGGTCCGGGACGTCGAACCGCGTGTGGAGTGCGGGCGGCGGCCGGCGAAAGCCGTGATCGGGGAGACGGTGCGGATCTCCGCCACGGTGTTCCGTGAGGGCCACGACGCCATCGGCGCCAACGTGGTCCTCAAGAACCCGGACGGCGACCGCGGGCCCTGGACGCCGATGCACGAGCTGGCCCCCGGCACGGACCGCTGGGGGGTGGACGTGACGCTGGACGCCATGGGCCGCTGGACCTACACCGTGGAGGCGTGGAGCGATCCGATCGCCACCTGGCGCCGGCACGCGGACGTGAAGATCCCGGCGGGCATCGACGTCGGTCTGGTCCTGGAGGAAGGGGGCCGCCTCTACGAACGGGCGGCGGCCCGCGCCCCGCGCGGGCCCGAGCGCACCCTGCTGCGGGACGCGGCGAAGAAGCTGCTCGACGACTCGGCCCCGGTGGCGGACCGGTACGCGGCGGCCCTGACGCCGGAGGTGACGGCCCTCCTGGAGCGGCGGCCGCTGCGTGAGCTGGTGACGGCCTCCGAGCCGCTGCCGCTGCTGGTGGAGCGGGAGCGGGCCCTGTACGGGTCCTGGTACGAGTTCTTCCCCCGCTCGGAGGGCACCCCGGAGCGCCCGCACGGCACGTTCCGCACCGCCGCGCGCCGGCTGCCGGCCATCGCGGAGATGGGTTTCGACGTCGTCTACCTCCCGCCGATCCACCCGATCGGCACCACGTTCCGCAAGGGCCGCAACAACACGCTGGACGCCGGTCCGGACGACGTGGGCGTGCCGTGGGCGATCGGCTCGCCGGAGGGCGGCCACGACGCCGTCCACCCCGACCTGGGCACCCTGGAGGACTTCGCCGCGTTCGTGGAGCGGGCCCGCAAGCTGGGGATGGAGATCGCCCTCGACTTCGCCCTCCAGTGCTCCCCCGACCACCCCTGGGTCCACAAGCACTCGGAATGGTTCCACCACCGCCCGGACGGCACGATCGCCTACGCGGAGAACCCGCCGAAGAAGTACCAGGACATCTATCCCCTGGCGTTCGACTCGGACATGAAGGGCCTGGTCGCGGAGACCCTGCGGGTGCTGCGGCACTGGATGTCGTACGGGGTGCGGATCTTCCGGGTGGACAACCCGCACACCAAGCCTGTCGTGTTCTGGGAGCGGGTCATCGCGGAGATCAACCGCACCGACCCGGACGTGATCTTCCTCGCCGAGGCCTTCACCCGCCCGGCGATGATGCACACCCTCGCCCAGATCGGCTTCCAGCAGTCCTACACCTACTTCACCTGGCGCAACACCAAGGAAGAGCTCACCGAGTACCTCACCGAGCTGTCGGGCCCGGCCGCCTCGTACATGCGGCCCAACTTCTTCGCCAACACGCCGGACATCCTGCACGCCTATCTGCAGCACGGCGGCCGGCCCGCCTTCGAGATCCGGGCCGTGCTGGCCGCGACCCTCTCCCCCACCTGGGGTCTCTACAGCGGTTACGAGCTGTGTGAGAACGCGCCGCTGCGGGAGGGCGGCGAGGAGTACCTGGACTCGGAGAAGTACCAGCTCAAGCCGCGTGACTGGGAGGCGGCCGAGCGCGAGGGCCGCAGCCTGGCCCCGCTGATCACGAGGCTCAACGAGATCCGGCGGGCCCACCCGGCCCTGCACTGGCTGCGCAATCTGCGCTTCCACGGCACGGACAACCCCTCCGTCATCGCGTACAGCAAGCGGAGCGGTTCGAACACGGTTCTGGTGGTCGTCAACCTCGACCCCCACCACACCCAGGAGGCGACGGTGTCGTTGGACATGCCGCGACTCGGCCTGGACGACGGCGCAACGCTGTCCGTGCACGACGAACTGACGGGCGAGACCTACGCCTGGAGCAGGACGAACTACGTGCGCCTGGAGCCCGGCCGGACGCCCGCCCACGTGTTCCACGTCCGGTGATCCGCATCACCGCCGAACGGAGGCTCCAGACAGCCATGACCGTCAACTCCCCTGTCCCGGACACCTTCGAGGACACCCCCGCCAAGGACCGCGACCCCGAGTGGTTCAAGCGCGCCGTCTTCTACGAAGTCCTCGTCCGCTCGTTCCAGGACAGCAACGGCGACGGCGTCGG
>NZ_JBICXC010000013.1:0-223881 GCF_043200075.1 Streptomyces sp. NPDC048481 | reverse complement strand
GCGAGCGCACCCAGCCCGGCATGAGTTCACGGCTGTACGCCGAGGGCGGTGTGCTGGTACCCAGCGAGCACCACATCGGCGCATTCCACACCTGGGTGAACGAGCGCCTGGGCGGCGGACGGCCGCCGGGGCAGCGGACCGGGCGAGGCGCTCAGCCCAGGTAGCCCATCCGGTGGCTGATCTCCTCCGCGCCCTTCAGCAGGACCGGCGAGAGCTCGTGCAGGCGTTCCTCGGTGAGCCGGTAGGAGGGTCCGGAGGCGCTCAGCGCGGCGATGACCCGGCCCTCCCGGTCGCGGACCGGCGCCGCCATGGCGTGCAGGCCGATCTCCAGCTCCTCCAGGGTGAAGGCGTAACCCCGCTCGCGGGCGTCGGCGAGGTTCTTCTCCAGCTTCGCCTTCGCGGTGATGGTTTGCTGGGTGACCTTCTTCAGTCCGGCCTCGGAGAGCAGCGCGGTGCGTTCGCGGGCGGGCAGATGCGCCAGCAGGATCTTGCCGCTCGACGTGGCGTGCAGCGGGGTCAGCTCCCCGACCCAGTTGTGCGCGGTGACGGCCCCCGGGCCGCGGACCTCGTACAGGTTGATCGCGTAGTGCTCCTGCATGACGGCGATGTTGACGGTCTCGCCGATCTCCTCGGCGAGCCGCTCGCAGACGGGGCGGCCCTGCTGGGTGATGTCGATGCGCCCGGTGACCGCGCCGGCCAGGCGCACGATGCCGAAGCCGAGCCGGTACTTGCCGCGCTCGCCGGCCTGTTCGACGAGGCCGCGGGCCTCCAGGGCGCCGAGCAGCCGGAACGCGGTGGACTTGTGAACGTCGATCTCGCCGGCCACCTCGCTGACGCCCGCCTCGCCCCGCTGGGCCAGGATCTCCAGGACGCTGATGGCGCGGTCCACCGACTGCACTCCGCCGGCCTGCGTATGGGTTGTCTCGGTGTCTGTGCTGTGGTTGCTCACAACGAAACTATACGCGTAGTAAACAACGCGGGTGCAAGTTCCGAAGCGGGCCGCCATTCGCTCGCAAGTTGCGATGCGCGCAACCTGGTGCGCATGACGCTACTGGCGTTAGCATGCGTCGCGTATCTACGGCGCGAGTGAGGCGAGGCTCCATGGCTCCTGTGCAGTACGACTTCGTCATCGTGGGTGGTGGTTCGGCCGGCTGCGCGCTGGCGAACAGGCTGTCGGCGGATCCGGGGAACCGGGTGCTGGTACTGGAGGCGGGCCGGCCGGACTATCCGTGGGACGTGTTCATCCACATGCCCGCCGCGCTGACGTACCCGATCGGGAGCCGGTTCTACGACTGGAAGTACGAGTCGGAGCCCGAGCCGCACATGGGCGGCCGGCGGGTCTACCACGCGCGGGGCAAGGTGCTGGGCGGGTCGAGCAGCATCAACGGCATGATCTTCCAGCGGGGCAACCCCATGGACTACGAACGCTGGGCCGCCGATCCGGGGATGGAGGCCTGGGACTACGCGCACTGCCTGCCGTACTTCAAGCGGATGGAGAACTGCCTCGCGGCCGATCCCGACGACGAGTTCCGCGGCCACGACGGCCCCCTCGTCCTGGAACGCGGCCCGGCGACCAACCCTCTCTTCGGCGCGTTCCTCAAGGCCACCGAGGAAGCGGGCCACGCCCCGACCGACGACGTCAACGGCTACCGCCAGGAGGGCTTCGCCCGCTTCGACCGCAACGTCCACCGCGGACGGCGCCTGTCGGCGTCCAAGGCGTACCTCAAGCCCGCCAGGAAACGCCCCAACCTCGCCGTACGCACCCGCGCCCTGGTCACCCGGGTCCTGTTCGAGGGCAAACGGGCCGTCGGCGTCGAGTACCGGCGCGGCAAGGGCGCCCCGCGGCAGGTGCGCGCACGGGAGGTCGTGCTGTGCGGCGGCGCGATCAACTCCCCGCAACTGCTCCAGCTGTCCGGCGTCGGCAACGCGGACGAGTTGCGTGCCCTGGGCATCGACGTCGTGCACGACCTGCCGGGCGTGGGGGAGAACCTTCAGGACCACCTGGAGGTCTACATCCAGTACGCCTGCAGGCAGCCGGTGTCGGTGCAGCCGTACCTGGCGAAGTGGCGCGCCCCCTTCATCGGCCTGCAATGGCTGCTGCGGAAGGGCCCCGCGGCCACGAACCACTTCGAGGCCGGCGGCTTCTGCCGCAGCAACGAGGACGTGGCCTATCCGAACCTGATGTTCCACTTCCTGCCGATCGCGGTCCGCTACGACGGCTCGGTGCCGGCCGGCGGCCACGGGTACCAGGTGCACGTCGGTCCCATGTACTCCGACGCGGTGGGCTCGGTGAAGATCAGGAGCCGGGACCCGCGGGAACACCCCGCCCTGCGCTTCAACTACCTGTCCACCGAGCAGGACCGGCGGGAGTGGATCGAGGCCGTCCGGGTGGCCCGCACGCTCCTCGAGCAGCCCGCGCTGGCTCCCTACAACGGCGGGGAGATCTCGCCGGGGCCGTCCGTCGCGTCCGACGAGGAGATCCTCGCCTGGGTCGCGAAGGACGGCGAGACGGCCCTGCATCCGTCGTGCACCTGCAAGATGGGCACCGACGACATGTCCGTCGTCGACCCCGCGAGCATGCGCGTGCACGGGGTGGAAGGGCTGCGGGTGGTGGACGCTTCGGTCATGCCGTACGTGACCAACGGCAACATCTACGCTCCGGTCATGATGATCGCGGAGAAGGCCGCCGACCTCATCCTCGGCAAGGAGCCGCTGCCCGCCTCCACCGCCGCCTACTACCGCCACCGCGACGCCCGCAAGCCGGCGGAGTAGGCGTTGGCCGCCGCAGGACTGCGCACGCTGCTCGGCCGCGTCCGCTACGAGGTGCTGCCCGCGAAGGCCACCGAGGACAAGGTCCTCGCCCACGTCCCGCACGACGTCGTCGTCACCGTGACGGCGTCGCCGGTCAAGGGCCTGGAACCGACACTCGACCTCACCGCCCGGCTCGCCGCGCACGGCTTCCCCGTCGTGCCGCACGTCCCCGCGAGGCTCCTGCGCGACGACGTCCACCTCAAGGACGTCGTCGACCGGCTGCGCGAGGCCGGCGTGGACGACGTCTTCGTCCCGGCGGGCGACGCGGACCGGCCCGCCGGGTCCTACCACGGCGCCCTGCCGGTGCTGCGACGGCTGGGCGAACTGGGCGGCCCCTTCGCCCGCGTGGGCATCACGGGCTACCCGGAGAGCCACCCCCTCATCCACGACGACCTCACCGTCCAGGCAATGTGGGACAAGCGCGAACACGCCACGTACATCGTGAGCAACCTCTGCTTCGACCCACGCGTGCTGGGAGACTGGATCGCCCGCGTCAGGGCCCGCGGCGTGGCCCTGCCCGTCCACCTCGGCGTCGCCGGGCCGGTGCAACGGGCCAAGCTGCTGGCCATGGCGACGAAGATCGGCGTGGGGGAGTCGGCCCGCTTCCTGACCAGGCACCCCTCCTGGTTCCTGCGCTTCGCCGCGCCCGGCGGCTACTCGCCCGAGCCGCTGCTCACCCGCGCCGGGCCGGCGCTGGCCGCGCCCTCCGCGGGCGTGGCGGGACTGCACCTGTTCACCTTCAACCAGATCGCCGAGACGGAGCGCTGGCGGCGAGCGCTGCTGGACCGGCTGGGCGACTGAGCGACGGCCGCGCGCGGGCGGGCGTGCGTCATAGTGGAACAATGAGCGCGGCGGCCGCCTTCAGCCGAACCGGGACCAGGGGTCAGGTCCGGTCGATGTGCACGTTCGTCGACTTGACGCGGGCGGTGGCCTCCACCCCCACCTCCAGCCCCAGCTCCTCGACGGCCTCCCGCGTCAGCAGCGACACCAGCCGGTGCGGCCCGGCCTGGATCTCCACCTGGGCCGCCACGTCGCCCAGCTTCACGGCCGTCACGATCCCGGGGAAGGCGTTGCGGACCGACGTGTACGACACGTCCTCCCCGGCGCCGCCGCCCGCCGCCAGCTCCACCGAGAAGGCGGCCAGGTCCCTGCCGTCGACGAGGCGACGTCCGCTCTCGTCCCGGTGGGTGGCCACCCGGCCCGCGTCGGCCCACCGCCGTGCGGTGTCGGGACTCACGCCGAGGAGCCGGGCCGCCTGGCCGATCGTGTAGGACTGCATACCCGTCAAGATAGGCGATCGCCGCCGCCGGGTCCTTCCCTTGCGGGCCTCCTCGGCGTCCCGGCGCGGAGGGCGTTGTCAGTGGTCGCGGGCAGGATGTCGGTCATGACGACACCAGTTGCAGTGCTCGCCGACGCCGCCGCCTACGCGCGGGCGGTCGAGGACGCCGTGCGGGCTTCGGCCGCCTACTACGAGGCCGGGACGTCGGCGCTCGACGACGACTCCTACGACCGGCTGGTGCGCGCCGTCGCGGCCTGGGAGGCCGAGCACCCGGACGAGGTGCTCGCCAACTCGCCGACCGGCAAGGTGGCCGGCGGCGCCGTGGAGGGCGACGTCCCGCACACGGCCCCGATGCTGAGCCTGGACAACGTCTTCTCACCCGAGGAGTTCACGGCCTGGACGGCCTCGCTGGCCCGCCGCCTGGGCCGGGACGTCCAGCGGTACAGCGTGGAGCCCAAGCTCGACGGCCTGGCGATCGCGGCGCGCTACACCGGCGGCCGTCTGACGCGGCTGGTCACCCGGGGAGACGGGACGGCCGGTGAGGACGTCTCGCACGCGATCGGCACGATCGAGGGCCTGCCGGCCGAGCTGACCGAACCCGTCACGGTGGAGGTGCGCGGCGAGGTCCTGATGACGACCGGCCAGTTCGAGCACGCCAACGAGGTGCGCACCGCGCACGGCGGAGCGCCGTTCGCCAACCCGCGCAACGCCGCCGCCGGCACCCTGCGCGCGAAGGAACGCGCCTACACCGTGCCCATGACGTTCTTCGGCTACGGGCTGCTGCCGCTCGCCGACACCGAGCCCGCCCTGGCCGCGGCCCTGCGGGAGTGCGCGCACGGCGACCTGATGAGCCGGACCGCCGCGTACGGAGTGAACACCACGGCCGCCACCGCCGTGCCCGGCGTCACCGCCGGCACGGTCACGGCCGTCCTGGACCGCGTGTCGGAGATCGCCGCGCTGCGCCCGTCGCTGCCCTTCGGCATCGACGGGATCGTCGTCAAGGCCGACCTGGCAGCCGACCAGCGGGCCGCGGGCTCCGGTTCACGCGCCCCACGCTGGGCGATCGCCTTCAAGCTGCGCGCCGTCGAGAAGATCACCCGGCTGCTGGCGGTGGAGTGGAACGTCGGCCGCACCGGCGTCATCGCCCCGCGCGCCGTCCTGGAACCGGTGCAGATCGACGGCTCGACCATCACCTACGCGACGCTCCACAACCCGGCCGACATCACCCGCCGCGATCTGCGGCTCGGGGACCGGGTGATGGTTCACCGGGCCGGCGACGTCATCCCCCGCATCGAGGCGCCCGTGGCCCACCTGCGCACCGGCGACGAACAGCCGATCGTCTTCCCCGAGACGTGCCCGCGCTGCGGATCGGGCATCGACACCGGCGAACAGCGCTGGCGCTGCGAGAACGGCCGCAACTGCCATCTCGTCGCATCCCTCTCCTACGCCGCCGGACGCGACCAGCTCGACATCGAGGGCCTCGGCCACACCCGCGTCGTCCAGCTCGTCGAGGCGGGCCTCGTCGCCGACCTCGCCGACCTGTTCACCCTCACCCGCGAGCAACTGCTCGGCCTGGAGCGCATGGGGGAGACGAGCACCGACAAGCTGCTCGCGGCGCTCGCCGCGGCGAAGGCCCAGCCGCTGTCGAGAGTGCTGTGCGCGCTCGGCGTGCGTGGCACGGGCCGCTCCATGTCCCGCCGGATCGCCCGGCACTTCGCCGACATGGACCACCTGCGCGCCGCGGACGCCGAGGCCGTCCGGCAGGTCGACGGGATCGGCGCCGAGAAGGCCCCGTCGATCGTGGCCGAACTCGCCGAACTCGCCCCGCTCGTCGACAAACTGGCCGCGGCCGGGGTCAACATGACCGAGCCCGGCGCCGTCCCGCCCGCCCCGGCGGCCCCCGCCGTGGACGACGACGCCCAGAGCGACGGCGACGGCACGCACACCGCGACCGGCACAAAGACGCCGACCGGCCGGGAAGCCGGGCCCGGTGCGGGCGGGCCGCTGGCCGGGACGACCGTGGTCGTCACCGGCGCGATGACCGGCGCACTCGAGAAGCTCAGCCGCAACGAGATGAACGAGCTGATCGAACGGGCCGGCGGCCGCGCGTCCTCCAGCGTGTCGAAGAGGACGACGCTGGTCGTGGCGGGAGAGGGCGCCGGCTCCAAGCGCGCCAAGGCGGAGGCTCTCGGCGTCCGGCTCGCGACGCCCGACGAGTTCGCGGCCCTGGTCGCGGACCACCTCGACACGGCGGCCGCCGTCCGGGAACAGGGCGCCTGAGCCGAACCGTGCACGCGGGCAACTCACTTGGCCGGGTCACCCGGTCCGGCGCCCCGGTGCGGTCACTTGACGCGGTCCACACTCCACAGCGGGAGGAGTTCGAAGAACTCGACGGCGTCGCGGCGCCACCGCGCCCGCCACGCGGCGGCGAGCGCGCGGGCCTGTTCGGCGTGCCGTCGCATGTCCGCACGCATCCGGTCCGCCGCACCGCTGCTCTCGGCGATCTCCCGCACCACGGCGACCGTCTCCGGTGTGCAGGAGCGGTCGCCGAGCGCCGCCTCCACCACGGCGCGGTCGGCGCCGCTCACCACGGACAGCAGGGCGCGCACGGTGTAGCTCTGTTTGCCCTCGCGCAGGTCCCCGCCGGTCGGCTTGCCCAGGACGGCCGCGTCCCCGAACAGGTCGAGGTAGTCGTCGCGCATCTGCCCGCAGATCCCGACCAGCCGCGCGTAGTCGCCCAGTTCCCGTTCGAAGGGCTCGGGCCGCTCGCCCGCGGCCAGCAGCCCGAGCCGCATGGGCGCGAGGATCGAGTAGCGGGCGGACTTGTAGTCGGCCACCGTGTGCAGGACGTCCTCGTGCGGGGCGGAGACGAAGTCCCGCTCCAGATCGGCGATCTGGCCCATGAAGGTGTCGGCGGCCGCCCGCGTCTGCGCCTCGGCCATGGCCTGCCGCACGGCGCGCGGCGCCTGCGCGTCGAGGAGGACCCGCAACGACAGGGCGAGCGCCAGGTCGCCCGCGAGGACGGTGAGGCCGAGGGCCGTCCGCGGGTGAGCGGGGAACCGGTCACGGTAGGCGTAGTACGTGGAAGGACCGCCCCGGCGGGTGGGACTGTCGTCGATGAGGTCGTCGTGGATCAGACCGTGGGCCTGAAGCAGCTCGATGCTCAGCGCGGCCGCGTCCAGCGCCTCGGCCGGCTCCTCGGACACCAGGCGGGCCGCCTCGTGGAGCAGGACGACCCGCATCCGCTTGCCGCCGCGCAGGGCCAGATCGCGCACCAGCGCCAGGCACTCCGGGGCGAAGCGGCTGAACGACGGCGCGTCGAGCCTGGCGCCCAGCGAGTCGAAGTACTCCTCCAGCAGCGCGTTGAACCGCCTCTCGTGACCGGCGACGCGACGGAGGACTTGTTCGGTCATGACGGGGTCTTCCTGATCGGACGGCGAGACGGACGAGGACGTCAGCTTGCCATCCGCCGGTTGCCGTCCCCCGCCCCGGGCACGTCGCGCGCCGCGTCCCACGGGTGAGGGGCGGTCACGGCCGCCCGGCCGTGACCGCCCCTCACCCGTGGAAGACCCCGTCGGCGACCGGACGCGACGCCCCGGTCACCGGGCTCAGCGGATCAGCGACAGCGCGGCCGCGGTCACCGAGGCGAGGCACGCGCCGACGGCCACGGTGCAGGCCACACAGCGCTGGCGCAGCTCCCGGTAGCGCGTCTCGTACTCGCCGCGCAGCGAACGACAGCGGGCCGCGATCCGTTCCAGGTCGCGCCGGGCGTGGTGGAGGCTGTCGGCGACGTACCGCTGCTCGACGTCGGCCTTCTGGGAGGTGGTCAGCCACTCCATGGGCTCCACGAAGGCCTGCGCCCGTTCCTCGGCCACCGCGATGGTGGCCTGCCACAGCAGGTACCCCTCCGCCTGGTCGCCGATCCCGCCGGTTCGCGCGGCCCCCTGCCTCGCCGCTTCGCTCATCGGTGCCTCCGGCGGATCGTCGCGGATCATCAGCGGACCCCGTGCGCCTCGGCCTCGGCCATGGCGATGTCGGGGTGGTGCAGGTCGAACGCGGGGGACTCGCTGCGAATGCGCGGCAGGGTGGTGAAGTTGTGACGCGGGGGCGGGCAGGAGGTGGCCCACTCCAGGGAGCGGCCGAAGCCCCACGGGTCGTCGACGCCGACGGGCTTGCCGTACCGGCCCGTTCGCCACACGTTGTAGAGGAACGGCAGCATCGACAGGCCGAGCAGGAAGGAACTGATCGTCGAGATGGTGTTCAGGGCGGTGAACCCGTCCGCGGCCAGGTAGTCCGCGTAGCGGCGCGGCATGCCCTCGGCGCCCAGCCAGTGCTGGATGAGGAAGGTGCCGTGGAAGCCGACGAACAGCGTCCAGAAGGTGATCTTGCCGAGGCGCTCGTCGAGCATCCTGCCGGTGAACTTCGGCCACCAGAAGTGGAAGCCGGAGAACATCGCGAAGACGACGGTGCCGAAGACGACGTAGTGGAAGTGCGCCACCACGAAGTAGGAGTCGGACACGTGGAAGTCCATCGGCGGCGAGGCCAGGATGACGCCGGTCAGACCGCCGAAGAGGAACGTCACGAGGAACCCCGTCGCCCACAGCATCGGCGTCTCGAAGGACACCGACCCCTTCCACATGGTGCCGATCCAGTTGAAGAACTTCACGCCGGTAGGCACGGCGATGAGGAACGTCATGAAGGAGAAGAACGGCAGCAGCACCCCGCCGGTGACGAACATGTGGTGCGCCCACACCGTCACGGACAGACCGGCGATGGAGATCGTCGCGGCCACGAGCCCCATGTAGCCGAAGATCGGCTTGCGGGAGAAGACCGGGATGACCTCGGTGACGATGCCGAAGAACGGCAGGGCGATGATGTACACCTCCGGATGGCCGAAGAACCAGAAGAGGTGCTGCCACAGCAGTGGGCCGCCGTTGGCCGCGTCGAAGATGTGGGCGCCGAACTTGCGGTCCGCCTCCAGGGCGAACAGGGCGGCCGCCAGGACCGGGAAGGCGAACAGGACGAGGACGGCCGTCAGCAGCACGTTCCAGGTGAAGATCGGCAGACGGAACATCGTCATGCCGGGGGCGCGCATGCAGATGATCGTGGTGATGAAGTTGACCGCGCCGAGGATGGTGCCGAAGCCGGAGAAGGCCAGGCCCATGATCCACAGATCGGAACCGAGGCCTGGGCTGCGGATGGCGTCCGACAGCGGGGTGTAGGCGAACCAGCCGAAGTCGGCGGCGCCCTGCGGGGTGAGGAAGCCGCCCACGGCGATGGAGGACCCGAACAGGTAGAGCCAGTAGGCGAACATGTTCAGCCGCGGGAACGCCACGTCGGGCGCGCCGATCTGAAGCGGCATGATCCAGTTCGTGAAACCGGCGAACAGCGGCGTCGCGAACATCAGCAGCATGACCGTGCCGTGCATCGTGAACAGCTGGTTGTACTGCTCGGGAGAGACGATCTGCAGCCCCGGGCGGGCCAGCTCGGCGCGGATGAGCAGGGCCATCACGCCTCCGATGAGGAAGAACGCGAAGGACGTGGTCAGGTACATCGTGCCGATGGTCTTGTGGTCGGTGGTCGTCAGCCACTTCACGACGACGTTGCCGGGCTGCCTGCCCCTGACCGGCACCTCGGTGTCGTAGGCGGCGGCAGCCGAGCGGTCCGGATCGTTCAGAATCGTCACAGCCAGTTTCTCCAGGTCTCCGCGGTCCGCCCCCGCACGTGCGTGAATCAGGGCCATCCTCGCGAGTCGCGGCGGCGGGCGAAGCCCGGCCGGGGCCGACACACGCCCGAACGGGCGGTTGTCACACACGGTTGGCGTAGTCGGCCCCGGCGCGCCGCCCCCCGGCGGACCGTGCGGCCCGGCGCGGTCGACCGGTGATCCACACCGGGAAATGCGGGTAGACGGGTCTCCATGGCTGAAGTCGTGCAGGCGGGACTGTGGGGGCTGCTGGCGGGCTCGGCGCTGCTGGTCGGCGCCGCGCTGGGGTACGGGCTGAGAGTCCCGCAGAAGGTGATCGCGACGGTGATGGCCTTCGGCGCGGGCGTGCTGTTGTCGGCGGTCTCCTTCGAGCTGGTGGGGGAGGCGTACGACGAGGCGGGGCTGGCTCCCGCGGCCGTCGGCACCCTCGTCGGCGCGCTCGCCTACACGGGCGGCAACGTGTGGCTGGCCCGCCGCGGCGCGCGGCACCGCAAGCGCTCGGGACACGCGGGGGCGCAGGCCCAGCCCTCGGAGAGCGAGCAGGGCGGATCCGGGACGGCGCTCGCGCTCGGCGCCCTCCTCGACGGGGTTCCGGAGTCCGCGGTCATCGGCGTCAGCCTGCTGGACGGGGGCGCCGTCAGCCTGGTGACGGTGGCCGCCGTCTTCATCAGCAACGTCCCGGAGGGGCTGTCCAGTTCGGCCGGCATGAAGAAGGCCGGCCGCACCAAGAAGTACGTCTTCGGCGTCTGGGCGGCGATCGCGGCGGCCAGCACCCTTTCGGCCGTCCTCGGCTATGCCGTGGTCGGTTCCTTCCCGCCCGCGGTGATCGCCGCGGTGACCGCGGTGGCGGCCGGGGCCATCCTCGCCATGATCGCCGACACGATGATCCCCGAGGCGTTCGACGACGCCCACCTGGCCATCGGGCTCATCACCGTGTGCGGCTTCCTGGTCTCCTTCGCCCTCTCCCACGCCTGACCGCCCCGGGACGGGCGGAGCACGGCGACGCGAACGGCGTCCGCCGTCCGCCGGCCCTCAGGCATCGGTCCCGGCACCGGCGTCCACCTCGGCCCTGAGGGCGTCGCGCAGCCGTCGCAGGTCGTCCGCCGGCCGGCCCAGGCCGTTCAGCTGCAACCGGGCCGCCTCGGTGCGGGCGTCCCGGTGCACCCGGTAGGCGAGGTCGGCCGACTGACGCACCATCCACTGACCGTACGAGAGCAGCCGTGCCGCGCGGGCCCGCGCCCCCGCGAGGTCGGCGTCGGCGAGGGGCAGCTCCAGCAGCCGTGCGCGCAGCCGCAGCAGGGCCGAGGCAGCGTCACCGCAGGCCCTGGCGGCCCGGTCCGGGACGGGGCCGGGCTCGCCGCAGGCGGCCACCGCCGCGTCCGCAGGGCCCTGGGCGGCCACCGCCTCCTCCAGCACCACGAGCAGCGCCGCCGCCTGGGCGGCCCGCGACGGACGCGGCGGAGCGGGACGCCGCGGGAGCGTGCGGCGGCGCAGGCCCAGGAGCGCGAGGAGCCGGCCACCGGGCGTGCCTCCACCCCGGCCGGAGGGGGCCGGCGCCGGGACGGGTGCGGGGAGGCCGGTCGAGGACATGGCTCCTCCTGGGACGGGGGCGCGGCGCACGCTCCCTGAAGTGTCCCGCTCCCGGCCGCCGAACGGCGGCGAGAGCGCCGGCGCCCGCGTCGTGACCGCCCGGTGCGTCCGCCGGGCGCACCTCAGGCGCGTCCGTCCGAGCGAAGACGACGGGATCCCGGAAAGCCTGATCACTGAACGCGTCGGGGCGGGGTAGACGGTTGCGGCAAGGTCCCCTCTTACGAAAGTGATGCCGGTTCCATGGCCGAGACACGAGACGTCGTCGAACTCATTCTTCAGGACCACCGGAGAATGGAAGATCTCTTTCGCCAGATGCGCAGCGTGGAAGCGGACCGGGCCGCCGCCCTGAAGGAGTTCGCCGACCTGCTGATCGCGCACGCGCTGGCGGAGGAGGCGAAGGTGTACCCCGCCCTCAAGCGCTACAAGAAGATCGAGGACGAAGAGGTCGAGCACGGCGAGGAGGAGCACGAGGAGGGCAACAAGGCGCTCCTCGAACTCCTGGAGGTCGACGAGGTCGGCTCCGAGGAGTGGGACGAGAAGCTGGAGGCACTCGTCGAGGCCGTCACCCACCACGCCGACGAGGAGGAACGCACCATCCTCAACGGCGCACGCGAGAACGTGGCCATGGAGCGGCGTGAGGAACTCGGCGGGGAGTTCCTGGAGGAGCGGGAGCGGCAGCTGAAGGCGGGCTGCGGCGCCGTGGACAACGTGCGCCGCATCGTCCAGTCCTGAGCGGCACCCGGCCGCGATCGGCCGGCTCGCGATCCCGATGGCCGGAGCCCGTCCCACTCGCCGGGGGACGGGCTCCGGGCGTGCGTGATCCCCGGATCACTGGCCCGCGGATCCCCTGCTCCCCGGTCCGCAGGGCGGATGGGCGGGGCGGGTCAGGAACGGGTGGGCGTCCGCAGGGCGAGGAGGGCGACGTCGTCGTCGTTGGCGTTGGGGCGGACCCGTCGCAGCAACTGATCGGTGAAGGACGCCAGCGGCCGGTGTGCGAGGGCGGCGGCGTGCTGCCGCAGCCGGTGCAGACCCTCGTCGAGCGTGTGGCCGGGCTCCTCGATGAGGCCGTCCGTGTACAGGAGCAGGGTGGACCCGGGCGGCAGCAGGGCGGTGGCGTCGGCGCGGGGCCTGCGCGCCCCGGTGCCCAGCAGGATGCCGTGACCGTCGGTGAGGTACTCGGCCAGGCCGTCGTGGCTGATCAGCAGCGGCGGCGGATGCCCGGCGTTGGTCCAGCTCAGTTTCCAGCTGCCCGCGTCCTCCTCCTCGATCTTGGCGAGGATGAGGGTGGCCATGGCGACGTCGGTGATGTGCATGACGGCCTCGTCGAGGCGGTCCACGATCGCGCTGGGCGGCTCCTGGAGCGCCCAGGCGTAGGCGCGCAGCATGTTGCGCACCTGGGCCATCCCGGCAGCCGCCTCCAGGTCGTGGCCCACGACGTCGCCGACGGCCAGCGCGGTGGACCCGTCGGACAGGCGGAACGCGTCGTACCAGTCGCCCCCCACCTGCGAGGCGTCGGGCGCGGGCAGGTAGCGCACCGTCATCTGCAGCCCGGGCACGCGCGGCATCTGGGGCAGCAGATGGTTCTGCATCGTCTCGGCGACCTTGCGCTGACGCTGGTAGAGCCGCGCGTTGTCGAGGGCGAGGCCGGCGCGGCGGGCGATGTCCTCGATCAGGGGGAGGTCGGCGGGGTTGTAGTCCCCGGGCTGTGCTGCGCGGCCGAGGGTCAGGGCCCCGAGGACGGCGCGGGTGCTGCGGATGGGGGCGATGGCCGCGGAGTGGATGCCGGTGGCGTCGAACAAGCGGCGCTGCTCGACCGCGATGCCGGAATCCGGCGCCCCCTGGTAGGTCTGCGGGCCGGCCAGCGTCGAGGCCACCCCGCGCAGCGCCCTCGACAGGGGCATCGGGGATTCCTCGGGGATCGGCGGCATCGGCCCCTGGAGTTCGTCGTGGTGTGTCAGGGAGACGCCGTCCGACTCGACCACGACGGTGCGCCACACCTCGTCCCGCTCGGTGATGAGGTCGATGATGACCCAGTCGGCGAGCCGCGGTACGACCAGGGTCACCAGCCTCCGCAGCGCCTCGTCGACGTCCAGGGTGGAGGTCAGCTGGGTGGTGGTCGCGGCGAGCAGGGCGAGGCGTTCGAGCTCCGGCAGCAGGGTGGCAGCGGGCGCGGGCGGCGTGTCCGACTCCTCCAGGTGGCGCGGGTGGAAGATGACGAGGGTGCAGTTTTCGAGGCCGTTGAGGTCGAGAGGGGTTATCAGCCAGGAGATGGGCAGCACGCCGCCGTCCGCGCGGGCGAAGTGGTCATCGTCGGCCTGGGCGGGCCGTCCGGCGTGGAAGGCCTGCCGCATGCTGCACTGGGTTCTGGGCAGGGGCTGACCGTGGGCGTCGCGGTGCAGCAGGTCGTGCGCGTCATGGCCGACGAGGTCCTCGGGGGACCAGCCCAGGAGCTTTTGCGTCCGCGAGTTCACCGCCACGACGCGGCCCTGCTCGTCCACCACGTACGCGCCGGCCCTGACCGCCTCCAGCACGTCGGTGAGCGGGGTGGCCGGCGCCCCCGGACGCCGCGTCGCACGGGTCTCCGATTGCTCCGAGCCTGCCATGCCCATGATCTCCCTGCTCGACTGGCGCATCACCGGTGGGCGACGTCCGCCTTCCCGACTGCCCACGACTGCGCGAACGAAGCCGCCGGACGACGCCCGTCCGGCCGGGGCGGGCCCCGGGTCGATCATGACCTACCCGGAGCCCGGCCGGCTCCTCGCGGGGTGCGGGGCCCCGCGCCGGCACCCGATGGAGGCCGGCTGCTCGGGGCCGGGTGACGGCGGGCGAAGCCGGGTGGCGGCAGGATCGCGTGCGGGACGAGGGTTCATAGCTGGGAACGACGTGCGTCACGTGTCAGTGGTGAGCATGTCACGAGGGGGATCCGGCCGGCGATCCGGTGTGGCCGCGGGGCGGCGGACGGGCGGCCGTCGGAGATGATCGCGCCGGTTCGATAGAACCTCCCGTACCCGGGAAGACGCCTGTTGATCTTCGTTGGCGTCCTCGGGAGGAAGCATCACCATGGCCGTACCCGTCCGTGCTTCGCGTTCCGCGCGCCGCCCCCGTCGGTTCGAACTGCGGGCCACAGCACTGTACTTCGCCCTTGTCGCCGTTCTCCTGGCGCTGGTGGGCACGGTCGCGCGCACCGCGGCGGCCGCTGTCGAGCACCGTCCCGCCTGGATCGCCGCCCTCGTCCTCGTCGGCGTCGGCAGCGTCGCGGCCGGCCGCCGCGGGGGGCGACGGATATCGGCGGCGAGGCTGGCGCGCCGCGCCGCGAAGGCGCTGGACGAGGCCACGATGACGGCGGTCGACGCCCTCGACGCGCCCGCACCCGCCCCGGCCGCCGTTCCCGCGACGGCCGGGGCGCCCGCGTACGAGAGGCTTTCCGGCGCCGAGCGCACCGTCGCCCTCGTCGAGCCCGCGACGGAGCCCTGCACCGAAGCCGGGGAGATCGGCTACGAGGAGCTGGACCCCTACGAGTTCGAGGAGGCGATAGCCGAGCTGTGCCGGCGTGACGGCTGCCCGGACGTGGACGTCGTGGGCGGGGCGGGCGATCTGGGCGCCGACGTCCTGGCCAGGACGCCGGACGGCCGGCTGGTCGTCATCCAGTGCAAGCGTTACTGCGACACCAACCGGGTCGGATCCCAGGACATGCAGCGGTTCGGCGGCACCTGTTTCACGGTGCACGGGGCGGACGTCGCCGTCGTGGTCACCACCAGCGACTTCACGGCCCCCGCGGTCGAGTACGCCGAGCAGTGCGGCATCGTGTGCGTGGACGGCGCGGAACTCATGCGCTGGCAGGAGGGCTTGGGCCCGCGGCCGTGGGACCGGGAGCGCGCGGCCGGCTGACCCGCCCCGCTCGCTGGGCCGCACCCCGGCAAGGCAGTTCACGATCGTGACCGCCGGTGGCCCGCGACGGCGCGCGCGGCCCTGGCCTCCGTCTTCCGCGCCGCCCCCGACGGCCGCCGGAACCGTTGCCCCGCCACCCGGCCCGTCCCGTTCCCGTGGCCCCGTTCTCGCAGGTTCCGCACGTGAACGCGGGCACGATCCTTGCGCCGGACGTGGGAGCGGCGGCGTGTCCCCCGTCACTGCGTGAGTCCCCCGAAAGCGGGCAGCAGAGTCTTTACGCACGGAAAGCACCTGCCGCCTCACTGTGCGCGCAGGGCGTCTCACGCAAGACAGGTAAGGAACTGCAGTGGCTGACGTACTCACCGACGGGCAGCCCGAACCACCTCGGTCCGGGCAGGTCGAGGTCTCCGGACTACCCACCCAGGTCCGCCAGGACCTGACACGCAGACTGAGGCGGAACAAGCGTCCCTTTCGCGACGAGGACGTGCAGGTCGTCGAGCCCCCGCTGCTCCGGCGAGCCGTCGGCGCCTCCGCGCTCGGCAACTGCATGGAGTGGTTCGACTTCGGCGTCTACAGCTACCTCGCCGCCACCCTCGGCAAAGTCTTCTTTCCCGGGGCGTCCCCTGCCGCGCAGGTGATCTCGTCCTTCGCCACCTTCGCCGCGGCCTTCGTCGTGCGCCCGCTCGGCGGACTCGTCTTCGGACCGCTGGGGGACCGCCTCGGCCGCCAGAAGGTGCTCGCCACCACCATGATCATGATGGCGGCCGGCACGTTCGCCATCGGCATCATCCCCAGTTACGCCACCATCGGCATCGCCGCGCCGATCCTGCTGCTGCTGTCACGGATGGTGCAGGGCTTCTCCACCGGCGGAGAGTACGGAGGCGCCACCACCTTCGTCGCCGAGTACTCGCCCGACCGGCGGCGCGGGTTCCTCTCCAGCTGGCTCGACTTCGGCACCTTCGTCGGCTACGCGCTGGGATCCGCCCTGGTCACCACACTGAACTTCGCCCTCAGCGACGCGCAGATGCTGTCCTGGGGCTGGCGGATCCCGTTCCTGATCGCGGGCCCGCTCGGTGTGATCGGTCTCTACATGCGGCTCAAGCTCGAGGAGTCGCCCGCCTTCCAGCAGCAGCTCGACGAGCACGAACAGAGCCTCGCCAAGGAGTCGGCGGGGACCGAGTTCAAGGCCATCGTCAAGGACCACTGGCGGGCCCTGCTCATCTGCATGGGGCTGGTGCTGCTCTACAACGTCACCAACTACATGGTCACGGGCTTCCTGCCGACCTACCAGACCGAGACCCTCGGCCGCTCCAGCAGTTCCGCGGACGTGCTCGTGCTGATCGGCATGGTGTGGATCGTGCTGCTGATCACCTTCCTGGGCCGGCTCAGCGACCGCATCGGCCGCCGCCCGCTGTACGGGTACTCGGCGGCGGCCATGATCGTGCTCGCCGTCCCCGCGTTCCTGCTCATCAAGATGGACGGGACGTGGCCGCCCGTCTTCGGCGTGCTCATCCTCTCCACCCTGCTGGCCTGCTTCGCCGCGCCGAGCGCCGCGACGCTGCCCGCGCTGTTCCCGACCGCGGTGCGCTACGCCGCGATGGGCATCGGTTTCAACTTCGCCGTGGCCGCCTTCGGCGGCACCACCCCGCTCGTCACGGAGGCGCTGGTGAGCGTCACCGGAAACGACATGGTGCCCGCGTTCTACCTCATGGCGGCCGGTGTCATCGGACTGATCACGGTCCGTTTCCTGCCGGAGAGCGCCCAGGTCTCCCTGCACGGCTCCCAGCCGATGGTGGGGTCCAAGAAGGAACGGCGCGAACTGATCGCCACTTCGCAGGAGTTGTACCGGGTCGGCCGGGAGACGTCCCACCGCTGACCCGGCCCGTCGCGCCATGACCCGGCCCTCCGGCCGGGCGGCGTGCCGCTCTCGCTCGTTTCCCGCCCCTGTGCGGTGACGGCCCTACCCGTGCGGGCCGTCGCGCCGAGGACCCTGCGACGGGGGCGCCCCGGAGGGCCGGCCCGCGTCGGCCGCGTCGGCCCGGTCCGCGGGGGACGGCGGACGGTCGGCCGGCGGGGCCGGCGGCAGGGGCGGCAGGCCCGCGGCGAGGTCCGGGAGCAGCACAGGCTCCAGCCGTATCCGCTCCTGGACGGCGAGATACCGTTCCAGTCCCGGCGGCCGGTAGTGCGGGTCGCGGTCGCGGCGCTCCTTGGCGGGCACCGCCAGGAACTCGTTGCCGTCCGGCTCGCCCTCGGCGTTCGCGGCCTCTCCGATCGGCCGGTGCAGCGGTTTGGCGAGCCGGTACCAGCCGTTGCGCGAGGTGTGCAGTTCGCCGAGGGCGTCGGGCCGGACCCGGAAGTCGATGCTCTCCTCGGGCCTCATCACCTCCGGGCCCACCTCGCCGAGCACCTCGGCCTCGAACTCCAGCCCGTGCCGGCGGGCCTGATCGACCATCCACAGCAGGGCGATGTCGGACAACCCGGTCTGCTGGTAACCGCCGCCCACGTCGCAGTGCACCCCGGCGAACCACACCTGCTGGAGTTCCTGGCCCTGCCGGGCGGCCCCCGGCTGCCGGTGCCACAGGGCCGGCCGGAACGCCGAACGCTGCTCGTCGACCGCCAGTGCGTGGAACGCGGCCCGGACCCAACTGCTCACCTCGGTGTTGTGGAACGCCCATCGGCAATTGAACCGGTTCACCGCCGGCCGCAGCGACGGGGCGTCCGGCACCGGGATGCCGAGCGCGCCGACCGTGTCCCACACCCCGATGAAGCGGATCTCCGTCTCGCGCGCATAGGAGCGGCGGAACAGCGTGGCCGCCGCCCCGTTGGGCCGCTCCACCCGGTCCCGGTACAGGGCCCAGGCCTCGGGGATCCGGTCGACGTGGTCCCGTCGCAGGATGCCGCTGTTGCGCACGAGGCCCGCCAGGCTGCGGGCGGTGAACGCGCCCCGGCTGAAGCCGAAGAGGAACAGTTCGTCGTCGGGCTCGTACGTCTCGACGAGGAACCGGTAGGCGTCGACGACGTTCCGCGACAGGCCCGCGCCGAAGGCGCCGCCGCGCAGCCGGTCCCGCCGCTGGGTGCCGACCCCGCTGTGGTAGTAGACGCGTTGCTCCTTTCCGGCGGCCGACCCCGGGCGCACGGACAGCGCGACCTTGGCGACGTTGGTTCTGCTCGGCTGGTCGGCGAAGTTCCATGTGCCGTCGCAACAGACGACGAGGCGCTTGGCCATGACCACACCTCCTGGCGAGCGCACAGTGGTGTCCGGCACCACGTTCCATGCTCGCACCACCGGCCCGGCCACGCCATCCGTCGACGGGTGGCGCATGTCGACAGAGCGACTAGGCTGGTGAGTTGGGCCGGACGCGGCCCTCGGGAGACGCGTCGGACGGGACGCACGCGGTGCACGCGGGCACCCACCGGCCCCGCACCGGGGGCACTCGCCGACGGTGACGTCCGCATCCGTGCGCGGCCCGCGCCGGTCCCCTCGTACGCCCGCCTGAGCGGAGCGCCTGCCGGGCCCCCGCTCCGCGCACAAGCCGTGACCGCGCGGGGCCAGGAGGGACGTCTGCCCGTGGACGGTCCGGCCGCCGGTGCGAACGGTCGGGCGCGGTCAAGCCGGCCAGGCAGGAGGAGGAACCGGTCATGAGCGAGCCGGGAACCGTGGCACTCACCGTCGAGCACGCGGGCTCGGTCCGGGCGATCGCCTTCAGCCCGGACGGCGCCCGTTTCGTCTCCGGCGGTGAGGACACCGTCCTGCGGGTTCGACCGGTCGGCATAGGCGTCCCCTGCGACCTGAGCGTCGACGGGTTCGTGACCGGCGCCGCGTTCAGTCCGGACGGCGCCCGGATCGCCCTGGCCGACTTCGAGCAGGTGCTCCTGCTGGACGCGTCCGGCGGCCCGGCCCTGTGGCAAGGGCCCCTCGACCCCGGCCACTCGGTCAACAGCGTGCGGTTCACCCCGGACGGGCGGGTGATCGCCGCCACCGACACGCTGATCGCCGTCCTCGACCAGGCCACCGGGGCGATCGGCCGCCGGATCACCGTGGACCCGCCGCTCATCGCCGACGTCGACCTGAGCCGGGACGGCGCCCGCGTCGCGCTGGCCGTCGACGAACGCCACGGCGGAGACCACCGCCGGGCGGGATCCGCACGGTCATGGACCTGGCCACCGGCGCCGAACTCGGACGGCTGACCCCCGATGACGCCGTGCTCGCGGTCGCGTTCGCCCCCGACGGGTCCACGGTGGTGTGCTGCGCCGCCGACGACACCACCCGCATGTTCGAGGCGCAGGGCGGCGCACAGCTGTGGCCCGCCCCGGACGAGATCGACGACCAGGTCACCGCCCCGAGCTGCGTGGCCTTCGACCCCCGGGGACGGTGGATCGTCGTCGGCGGCTCCGACGGGTTCGCCCGCGTCCTGGACGCCGGGACCGGAGTGGAGAAGTGCCGGGCCCCGAAGCTCACCCCGGGCGCGCCGGACCCGGGATTCGGGGCCGTCACCCATGTGGCGTTCAGCCCGAACGGCCGGCTCGCGGCCAGCGCCTCCATCGACGCCGTCGTGCGGCTCTTCGACCTCGACGGCAAGGAGCTGTACGCCGTCACCACCGATGAGCGCGAGGTGCTCACCATGACGTTCAGTCCCGACGGCAGCCGCCTCGGCGTCGGATGCTTCGACCGCGCGCTGGTCATCGACAACGGCACGTCCGGCGGAGGGTGAGGCGTCATGGACGCGCGGGAACTCCTGCACCAGGCCTCCGACCTGCTGTCCACGCTGACCGAGGACGCGGTGGAGGGCCTGGTCCGCGTCCTGCCCGTCCCGGCCGACGACCCGTCCGCCGCCGGCACCGTGCTCGCCGGCCGCCTCCTCGGCGTGCACGACCGGCTGCCCGCGGGGAACTCCCTGGTGGAGCTGGTGCGGGAGATGGCGGGCGACCTGGCCGGCGACTCGCCGGCGCCGTTGAGACTGCACGGCTGGCGGCGGGAGCCCGGCGCGCCCGTGGGAGTGGCGCTGGTGCTGACCGACCCGGCCGGAGCGTCGGCCGGCCGCGCCGTCCTCGGCGTGACCCCGGGCGGCCCGGTGTTCGACGTGGTCGTCACCCCCGGCACGACGCTGTCCCTGCCGCCCACGGCCGCGCGGGAGTGGACCCTGGAGGCCGCCGTCACGGCTCCCCAGGGGTGGAGCACGGCCTTCGGACCCGGCGTGCCCGCCCCGCCGCCCGGTGCTCCCTTGCCGCCCTCCGGCACGGCCACGATCGGACTGCGGCGCACCGGACGGCTCGCCGTCGGCATGAGCGGCGGGCCGGGGATGGCCGTGGAGGGCGTGTCCATCCAGGTGACCGCAGCGCCCGGCGCTCCCACGGGCGTGGAGGTCGGCCTGCGTCACGTCACCGCCGCCGTCCTGCCCGCCGCCCTCGCCGGCCTCGTCGGCGTCGGCGGGTCGAGCCCGATGAGCGGCGGATCCGACGCGGTCGACGTCACCCTCAGGGCGGACCGGGTCGAGGGCCTGCGCTTCGCCGGGAACGGCGGCCTGCGCGTCCCGCTGCCGCTGCGGCTGAACGCACCGGGCGTGTCCACCCGCGACGCCGCCCTCCAGCTGACCTCCGACGGGGGGCGCCCGGAGCTGGGACTGTCCGTCTCGCTCACCGCCGCGCTGCCCGGACTGCCGCTGCGGGTCTTCCTCGACGGTGCGGGCATCGCCCTGCCCGTGTCGCTGGCCCCGGGCTCCCGCCCCGGCCTCGAACCGAGCCCGCGCGAGCTGTTCCCGGAGAGCGTGGGCACCGAGCTGAAGCTGCCGCCGGTGTCCGGCGGGGGAGTGGTGCGGCGCACCGGCGACACCGGATACGCGGGGCTGATCTCGATCGACCTCGGCGTGCTGAGCGTCCAGGCCGTCGCCCTGCTCCGGCCGCCCGACAAGGACGACCCCACCACCAGCTTCCTGGTGCTGCTGTCGGCCCAATTCCCGCCGCCCGGGATCCAGGTGGGACTGGGGTTCGCGCTGGACGCCGTCGGCGGGCTCGTCGGCGTCAACCGGCGCGCCGACGCCACCGCGCTCCAGCAGCTGGTCGGTGACGGGAACGCCGACCACGTGCTGTTCCCGGAACACGCGGTGGAACGCGCGAAGGAGATCATCGCGTCCCTCGGCGCGGCGTTCCCGGTGGCCGCCGGGCGGTTCCTGGTCGGGCCGATGATCCGCCTCACCTGGAGCGCGGGCCGGGTGTCGCTGTCCGGCGCGGTCATCCTCGAACTGCCCGCCCCCGTCCGGGCGATCATCCTCGGCCGCCTGCTCGTCGGGCTGCCCGACCCCGAGGTGCCGGTGGTCCGCCTCCAGGCGAGCGTGCTCGGCCGGATCGAGCCGTCCGTCCCCCTCGTCGAACTGCTGGTGTCGCTGTCCGGTTCGTGGATCGCCGGGCTGACCGTGCGCGGCGAGCTGTACCTGCTGGTGCGCGGCGGCCGACGGCCGGAGTTCGTGCTGTCCGCGGGCGGCTTCCACCCCCGCTACACCCGGCCCGCCGGAGTGCCCGCGCTGAACCGCCTCCAGGTCGACCTGGCCCCCGGCAACGGCTTCGGGCTGCGCATGGAGGCCTACTTCGCCGTCACCTCGAACGCGGTGATGTTCGGCGGCCAGGTGCAGTTGGAAGCCATGATCGCCGGCTGCGGGGTGCAGGGCTGGCTCGGCCTGGACGCCCTCTTCGTCTTCGACCCGGTGTTCTCGTTCACGGTGCACGCGCGGGCCGGGGTCGCGGTGCGCGCGTTCGGCCGCCGACTGGCGGGAATCGCCCTGGACTTCACCCTGGAGGGCCCCGCGCCCTGGCACGCGTTCGGCACCGGCAGCATCTCGGTGCTGTTCTGGGACGTCGACCTGGACTTCGACGTCCGCTGGGGGTCGCCGCCGGCGGTCGCGGCCCGGCCCGGACGCGACCCGACCGAGGCGCTGACGGTCGAGCTGGCGCAGGCGAAGGCCTGGGCGGCGGAGCGGCCGGCCGCCGAACGCACCGCGCTCGTCTTCACCCGCGCGGCCGACGAGAAACTGAACCAGGGGAGTCTCGTCCATCCGGACGCCACCCTGCGCGTCACCCAGCGGGTGGTCCCGCTCGGCGTGCCGATCTCCCGGTTCGAACGGCGGCCGGTGCCTGCCCAGACGTGGACGATCAAGGAGATCACCCTCGGCGGCACCCGCACCGCCGCCCAACTGGACTCCCTCCCCGAGCAGTTCGTGCCCGGCGAGTTCTTCGACCTCACCGAGGAGGAGCAGTTCACCCGGCCCGCGTTCGCCGACCACGCCGGCGGGGTCGTCGCACACGCCGACGGCATCCGGGTCGCACCCGGACGCCGGGCCGAGGACGGGTACGAGACCGCGTACGAACCGCCGCTGCCCGAGCGGGAGTTCTCACACTGGCCCGGATTCCTGCACCGCGAGGCGGTCCACGGCGTCAGCGCCGCCGAACGGCTGCACCGCTGGCGCACGCGTGAAGCGGCCGTCCGGATACGCCCGCCCACGCGGAGCCTGGCCGCCGCCGACACCTTGGAGCCGCTGCTCGACGACGTCACCCTGGTCGACGCCACCGCCGACGCCTGGCAGACCGCCCGCGGGCGGCTCGCGCGACCGCAGGAGCCGCTGCGGCTCGTCGAGAGCTGGGAGCTGCACCCGTGAGCGCGCCCCACGCGCGACGCGCGCCACGACCCGACGATCCGCTCGGGAGCGACGCATGAGCACGCGATGGTTCTTCTCCTCGGCGCGGATCGGCGCCGGCGCCACGGCCACCGGGCAGGCGCTGCCCACCTCGGTGCGGTTCGGCCGGGACGTCGACGGCCGCCACGAGGAGCCGTCGGTGGCGGGACCCACGCTGTCGCTGGCCGGACCGGGCGACGTGTACGGCTTCGACCGCTCGATGGTGCTGCGGGAGGATCCGCCGCCCGGCACACCCGACGTCCCCGAGAACGTGCTCGCCGGGGTCGAACTGGCCCACGCGGACCTGCCCTGGCTGCTGTCCACCGGCACGGCGGCCACGCCGGAGGGACCCGTCCCCCAGCCGTGGATCGCGCTGGTCGTGCTGGCCGACGACGAGGCGGCCCCGCCCCGCGACGCGCACCCTCTGCCCGTCCTCACCGCCCCGGCCGCCGCCCTGCCCCCGCCCGGCGAACGGTGGGCCTGGGCCCACGTCGAGGCGCGTCTGCCCGACACCGTCGTCGACGCGGGCGACGCCCGGCGGCTCGTCGAACAAGGGCTGCGCGCCCACTCCGCCGAGGTCGTGGCACGACTGCTGTGCCCGCGCCGGCTGGCCCCCGACCGCGGCTGGATCGCCGCCGTGGTGCCCGCCACCGCCGCCGGGCGGGACGCGGGCCTGGACGCGGCGCCCGGCGCGGCGGCCACCTCGGACGCCTGGCCGATCGCCGGCCGGGACACCGTCGACCTGCCCGTCTACCACTGGTGGACCTTCCGCACCGGCCCCGCGGGCACCTTCCAGGAACTGGCCCACAGACTGCGCTTCCGGCCCGCCGCCGAGGCGGGACTCGGCGGACGCACCATCGACGTCGGCCGGCGCCGGCCCCCCGAGATGGCCGTCGGTCCGGCCGAGGTGACCCTGGACGGCGCGCTGCGGGCGCCCGGCTCGGCCGCACCCGAGGCCTGGACCGACCCCGCCGTCCGTGACCTGTTCCGCGCCGTCGTCCGCGCACGCCTCGACGCACCGGCACACCGCCGCACCGACGTCACCAGCACGGGCGACGGCGACGGTGGCGGAGCCGGGGACGAGGGGCGGCCCCCGGAACCCGCCGAGGCGCCGCCCGCCGACCGGGACGTGGCCGCCGTCGCCCCGCCGCTGTACGGCAGCCATCACACGGGCCGCCAGACCGTGCCCGACGAGGCGGACAGCTGGCTGACCACGCTGAACCTGGAGGTGCGCCGCCGGGTGGCCGCCGCCCTCGGCGCGCGCTACGTGCAACTGGAACAGGAGTTCCTGATGGCCCGCGCCTGGGAGCAGGTCGGGGAGATCCGCCGGGCCAATCAGCTGCTGGCGGCCGGGGAACTGGCCGCCGCCGCGGCCGAACGGGCCCAGCGCAAACACCTCGACCGGCTGCCCTTGGCCGAGCTGGTCACCCTCCTGGCGCCGGCCGGCGGACGCGTCAGACTGTCCGCCGGCGACGCGGCCGCCGCCCCCACGACCACCCTGGCCGCACTGCTGGCCTCGGCGCACGACGAGGTGCCCGCGGGCGCGGCGGGCACCTCCTTCACCCGCCTGACCCGCCGCAACGGCGCGCCGGCCCGCCGTGCCCGGCGCACCGCCGGCGGCGCCCCGCAGGACGCACCGGCGCCCGAACCCGTCCTCGTCCAGGGACTGCGCAGGATGGGCGTGATGGGCGACGACGCACCCGACGCCGGCCTGCCCGGCGAGCTGCGCGACCGGATCAGCCCCACCCGCCTGCAACTGCTGCGCCTGGCCGACCGCATTCCCGCCGACTTCTGGACGGACCGCGCGGAGACCGACGACCGCCCGCTGCGGCCGATCATGGCCCACCCCAGGTTCACCGTGCCCATCGCCGAGGAGATCCTGGCCCGCTGGCCGGATTGGGCGCTGCCCGGCATCGGCACGCTGCCGCCCGACTCGGTGACCCTGCTGGAGACGAACCCCGAGTTCGTCGCCGCGCTGCTCGTCGGCCTCAACCACGAGTTCAACCGCGAGCTGCTGTGGCGGGAGTTCCCCACCGACCAGCGCGGCACCCCCTTCGCCCGGTTCTGGCCCGGTGACGGCGCGGACGCCGAGGAGATCGCGCTGTGGCCCCCGGAGAGCCCGCTCGGCAGCTCTCTGCGCACCGGCGGCCAGGGCGACCTGGTGATGCTCGTCCGCGCGGAACTGCTGCGCCGCTTCCCCGGCACCGCCCTGCACGCCGTGCGCGGGGTGGGCGGCAGACTGCCCGCCGACTTCGACGGAGTGCCGGCCACCCCCCTGGCGCTGGACGAGTCCACCGTGCTCTACCTCTTCCCCGGCCTCGACGAGACACGGGCCCGCGCCGAGGACTGGTTCTTCGTGTTCCGCGAGCCGATGCACGGCACCCGGTTCGGATTCGACTCCGGCAAGCAGCCGGCCCCGCTGACGTCCTGGGCCGACCTCGCCTGGTCCGCCGTGGGCACGGCCCCCCTCGCATGCGTGCGCCTGGACCCCGCCCCGCCCGCCCCCAAACCGCCACCGTCCGACGTCGCGCAGTGGGGCCGCGACGCCGCCGACATGGCTCGCATCGCCTTCCAGCGGCCGTTCCAACTCGCTTTCAGAGCAACCACGTTGCTACAAGCCTGACCACCGCGCCACCACCGCGCCGACGACAGGAGCACCGCGGTCATGACCGACACGTTCGCCGCCCGCGCCCAGTTGACGCGGGCACGCAGAGAGGCGGATGCCGCACAGGCCCTCGCCGACGAACAACTGGCCGTGGTCCGGCGCCTCCAGGACGCCGCACGGGCCGGCCTCCCGGACCCCGCCCGCCCCGGCGAGCGCCCCGGCGCCGAACTGCTCGCCGAAGCCGAGGCGGCCCAGGCCGAACTGCGGCGCACGGCCGACGGGCTGAACTCCCTGATCCCCGCGGCGGAGGACGACCTCCGCCGCGCCCTGGGCGAGGAGGCCCCCCTGTTCGCCGCCGACAACAGCGCGCCGATCGCCTGCGTACCGGTGCGGGTGGAGACGATCTGGTGGGAGCCGAGCACGCTGCGGGTGCGGATCTATCCGGACGACGTCCTGCTCTCCCCGTTCGACCCCGGGCTGACCCCGGCCGAGAAGGCCGCCGCCGACGCGTACTGGAGCGACCCCGGGCCGCAGGCCTGGCAGGAGACGCTCACCGCGCTGCGCCCGGCACGAGCCTCCTGGGCGGTGCGCGCCGCCCGCCCCGGCACCCCGCCGGCCGCCCCACGCTCCGACGACCCCCTGCAACGGCCGCGCCGGACGGTCCCGATGCCCCGGAGGTGGCGCTTCCTCGGCCTGCGGGACGGCGAGGTGGTGGTGGACAAGCTCGGCCGCCCGGTGCCCGACCCGCTGCCGATCGGTCTTCTGCGCGACGAGGAGGAGGGCTGGGAGACCGACTGGTTCGAGGCGGTCAAGGCGGGCATGGGCGTCGAGCTGATCCTCCCGCCGGGCGCCCCCGAGAGCCTGGACGAACTGCTCGTCACCGGGGTCCGCGACGACTCCCCGGCGGACGGCGCGGCCCGGCTGCGCGACCTGCTCCACGGCCACCGTTTCAGCGACGGACTCGGCCTGCTGCCGCCCGGCACCCCCACCAACAACACCCCGCGCGCCCGCTCCGGCTGGTCCTCGGCCCCCGCGTACCCGGGCCCCGAACCCGACCCGGCGCAGGGTGAGCGCCCCGCCGCCGACACGCTGGCGACCGCGCTCGCACTGCCCGACCCCGGCTTCCTGCGCGGCTGCTCCGGCGCGGACGACACCGACGCCGACGCCGTCGCCGCCCTGACCCTCCTCACCTGGCCGACGCTCGGCCAGGGCTTCGCCGAAGCCGCGATGAGCCTCGTGGACCTGGGCACCCGGCAGGAACGCGTCGTCGCGCCGGAACGGCCGTGGCGCGCGGTACGCGACCACCTGGCCGAGCACGTCCGCAGCCGCGGGCCGCTGCCGATGCTCCGGGTCGGCCGCCAGCCGTACGGGGTGCTCCCCGTCACCGCGCTGGACGACTGGCGCGCGCAACGCGCCGACGACGTCGACGCCCTGCTCGCGCCATGGCTCCAGCGGCTGCGACGACGCTGGCGCGCGGCGGTGGACGACGAGGAGGCCATCGACCCGATCCCGCGGGTGCAGCCCGGAAAGCCGGTCGACCAGGTCGCGGTGGAGGCGTTGCAACGGCTGCCCGTGGCGACGGGCCTGGCGATGCGCCGCATGTCCGGACCCGCGTTCGCCGTGCCCGCGACGCCCCGCGACGAGCCCCCCGCCAGGCCGGGCCTGCCCGGCCTGCCGCCCGACAGCCTGCTGCGGTGGACGGCGTCCGGCGACGGCTGGACCTCCCTGGGCTGGGACCGGGACGAAAGGACCGGCGTCCCGGAGTTCGTCGCCCGGCTCACCCCGGACCCGGTCGGCTTCCCGGCCCGCGCCACCGCCACCGCGGACTACCTGGGCGCGGTCCGCGCGTTCCTGGCGGGCGAACTGGACGCCGAGAGCTACGACCGCGCATGGCCGGTCGACCTCTCCTCGGGCCGCGAGACCCCGCCCCGGCGCAGCACGTTCTTCGACCTTCCGCAGGACACGGAGGAGACGGAGGAGACGGAGGAGACGGGGACGGGGGAGACGGAGGCTGAGGAGCCGGGGGAGTCGACCGGGGCGGACGAAACCGCCGGGCCGGACGAGGCGTCCGGCGGAGAGGGGACCGGCGCGGACGGGACCGACGGCGGGGGAGAAGCGCCCCCGGAGGGAGAACAGCCGCCGGACGTGACGCCTGAAGCCCCACCGGACGCGAGCGGGGTGCTCGACGCGCTGCTGTTCCTCCCCAACTGGTCGGCCTCCACGGGCGGCGACGGCGGCGACGGCGACGACGACCCCCTGCGCCGGGCGCTGGCCGCCACCGCCGACACGGACGCACTCGTGGCCGACACGCTGGAGGGACTGGGCGAGCGGGAACGCCCCCAGCGCATCGCGGACGCCGCCCGCGCCGCCGCCGCGCTGCCCCGCCTGGAGCAGGCGCTGCGGACCCTGGCGGCCGTCCCGGTGGCCCGGCTGCCCGAACTGCTCCTGGAGGTCGTGGACGTCCACGCGCACCGACTGGACGCGTGGATCACCTCACTGGCGTCACGGCGGCTGGCCGCCCTGCGGGCGTCGGGCGTCGACGGCGTCCGGTTCGCCTGCTACGGCTGGGTGGAGAACCTGCTCCCGCCCAGCGAACGGGAAGAGACCGACATCCGGCTGGACGACGTCGACACCACCGTCGAGATCTCCGCCGCGGACGGCTACATCCACGCCCCGTCGCTCCAGCACGCCGCCACCGCGGCTGTCCTGCGGTCGGGCTTCCTCAGCGACCCCGACGAGCAGACCTACGCCGTCGCCCTCACCTCCCGCCGCGCCCGCGTCGCCCGCCGGCTGCTGGGCGGTGTGCGCCAGGGCCAGAACCTGGGCTCCCTGCTCGGCTACCGGTTCGAACGGGCCCTGCACGACGCCGAGGCGGACCACCTCGTCGAACGCTTCCGCCGCCAGTTCCCCCTTCCGGTCGTGCCCGACCCACCCGCCGAGGCCTCCGCGGCACAGCTGTGGGCGCGCAGCGCGGAGGCCGTCTCCGCGCGCAACGTCGTCGACGGCATGGCGCTCGTACGGGCCGGAGCCGGCGCGCCCGACCTGCCCAGCGTCATCGACGGGGCGCCGGTGGTCCCGCCGGGCGACCGGGCCGTCGTCGCCCCGCTGCTCGACGACCTCGCCGACGCCCTGGACGCCGTGGGCGACCTGGTGCTGGCCGAGAGCGTGCACCAACTGGTGGGAGGCAACCCCGTCCGCGCGGGGCTCACCGCCGACACGCTGGGCCGCGGCGAGGACGTCCCCGACACCTTCCGCGTCCTGCGCACCCCGCACCGCGCCCGTGCGCTCACCCACCGGGTGGCCGCGCTGCTGCCGGCCGAGCCCGGCACCCCGACCGGGTGGCCCGGCGACCCGCTCGCCGCGCTGCAACCCGCGCTGGAGTCGTGGGTCGCCCACCTGCTGGGCCCGGCGTCCGGCTGGACGCTGACCGGAACACTCGGCACGCCTTCCGGCGCCGGACACGGCGGCGACGGCCAGGACGGCGGAGACCCGGGCGCCGGCGAGAGCGGTGACGGACAGGGCGGTGACGGGCTGGGCGCCGGAAGCCGGGGTGACGGACAGGCCGTCGGCGGTTCTGACCCGGCCGGTGACGGTCACGCCGGGGCGCGGCCGTTCGCCGTGACGGCCGACCGGCTGGGGGCGGGCGCGCTGCGCACCGTCCTGGAGGTCGCCGCCGCCGAACCGGCCGGGCTGCGCGGCGCCGTCCAGGCCGTCCTCGGCGTCCCGCCCGGCACGGCGGTGACCTTCACCGGCCCCGGCTGGAACGCCCTGCACGGGCGCGCGGTCAGGATCCGGTCGCTGCTGTCCACCGCCCAGCCCCTGCTCCCGGCCCACCTTCCCGCCGAACCCGGCACGGCCGCGGCCGACACGACGGCGCTGCGGACGCGGCTCGCCGCGTTCGCCGCGAGCCCCGCGGCAGCCGGTCATCCCGCCCTGCCGGGTCTGCGCGAGCTGGCCGCCGCGCAGGTCACGCCGGACTCGGCCGAATCCTGGCTCGCCAAGGCCCGCGCGGCGCTGACCGAGGTGCTCGGCGCGGACCTGCCGCTCCTGCCCGACGTCACCGCGCCGACCGGGCCGCCGGCCGGCCGCGCCGGCCTGACGGGCGCCGACGTCGAGGACTGGCTGCGGCGCAACGCGGCCGTGCGGCCGACGGTGCGCACTCTGCACGAGACGCTGCTGCTCGCCGGAGCCCGGGCCGACCGCACCGAACCGCTGCGCGCTGCGCAGCATCCGACCGCCGAGGCCGACGCCTGGATCGGCGGCGCCTTCCCGACCGGGCGGCGTCCACCCGCCACCGTGCACCTGGTGTGGCACGCACCGGCCGCCGGCCCCGCACCCGGCGCGGCCGTCGCCGGCGTCGTCCTGGACGAATGGATCGAGCTGCTGCCCGGATCCGACCAGCCGCCCCCGCCGGACGGCCCGGCGCCCGCGGACGGCGGCGTGGCGCAGACCGAACTGACCGGCGTCGCCTTCCACTACGACCGGCCGGACGCCAAGGCCCCGCACAGCCTGCTCGTCGCAGTGCCGCCGGACCTGGAACGCGGCTGGACCTCCGACGGCCTGGTGCAGGTGCTGCGTGAGACGCTCGAACTGGCCAAGCTGCGCGCCGTCGACCTGTCCGACCTGCCGCAGCTGGACGACCTGCTGCCGGGCATCCGGATCTCGCAGCACGGCGCGACCGGCCGGGCCCTCGCCCGCGTCGAGACCCGCAGGCCGAACACAGACCCGGACGGGCCCTTCCGGCTGGAGCCCCGCCACCGCACCCCCGACGTCGAGTCCGGGCTGGCCGCGCGGGTGCACGACCCGCTGTGGCTGCTCACCCGGCAGTGGCAGTTCGGGGAGTTCGCCGCGCAGGACGCCGGATCCCCGGCCGTGGCCCGGATGAGCGGCGGCAGCACGCCCGTCGACGCCTGGCGGCCGGGCGGCGCCGCGGACTGGGTGCCCTACGACCCGCGCCTCGGCCCGCTGGACTGCCAGATCGAGGACGAGCCCGTCCGGGTGGACGAGCGGCTGCGCGCCGAGGGAGGCGCCGCGCTGGTGAGGATGCTCGACGACGCGGGACTGCTCGACGCCGCCCGCCCGGCGCTCGCCCCTCACCGGCTCCCGGCCGGCGCGGCGGACGCGAGCCTGATCGGACTGCTCGACGGCAGGATGCCCGACGGAGCGGCGGTCGCGGCGGCGCTGGACGCGGGCTCCTTCGACGGCACGGCGGATCCGCGGATCGGTGAGACGGCGGCACGGTGGCGGGCCTGGTGGGCGGAGCGGCTGGCGGGGCGCGGCCCCGACTGCTTCGACCCGCACCGCTTCGAGTACGCGGCCGAACTCTCCACCGGCGGGACGGTGTTGCGCGCCGAGGAGTACCAGGGCGACGGGCTCGACTGGTACTGCCTGGATGTGGAGCCCGACCCGGACACCCCGGCGGCGCAGCCGGGACCGCGGCAAGCCTTCACCGAGGAGGGGCTGCCTTCGACGGTTCGCTACGGCGGGCTGCCGGCGGACCGGTTCTGGGAGATGGAGGACGCACGGGTCGACCTCGGCGCAGCGGACGTGTCCACGCTGGACACCGGCCGGCTGCTGCTGATCTCGTTCGCCACGGTCTACGGCAACGACTGGTTCCTGACGCCGCTGGAGGTGCCGGCGGCCTCCCTCACCGTCCTGGACCGGCTCGTTGTCCGCGACGTCTTCGGCCGCCACCACCTGATCGGCCGGGCCGGCCGGGACGACCCGGCCTGGTCGATGTTCACCCTGCACAGCCCCGACCCGGATCATCCGGCGGCGTCCGGGCTGCTGATGCTCCCCACCGAGAGCGGCCAGGCGGGGCGGCCGGCGGAGCGCGTGGCGCTGAGCCGCGACGAACTGGCCAATCTGGCCTGGGCGGTGCAGCACCACTACACCGACGGCCGGGGCGAACAGGTCGACCGCCGCGACCGCGAGCCGGCCGGCCCGGCCGCCGAACCGCTCGCGGCCGGTGACCCGCCCGCCTACGCCCTCCAGACCGACGTTCCCGGCTACTGGTATCCGCTGGTGCCGGAGGCGGTGCGCACCGCGCGGATCCGTTTCCGGCTGGCAGATCTCGCCGGCCCCGGTCCCGGCCCCCGGCCGGGCCCCGAGGGCCGTCTGCTCACACCCGGTCTGTGGGTGCACGAGGAGGAGGTGCCTCGCGAGGGGGTGCAGGTCACCCGGCGCCCGGTGCTGGCCCGCTGGGCCGACGGTTCCTGGCACGGCTGGGTGCGCCGGGAGAAGTCCCCCGGCACGGGCGAGAGTTCCAGCGGCCTGGCCTTCGACACGGTGCGGCCGACGGAGCCCTGGCCCTGAGCGGTCCGGACACCTCCGAGGGGCGGGCCGGGGCGGAGCGGGGGCCGAGGCCCGCGGCCGCCCCGGCCGGATACGGTGAGGCGATGACCGAGCCCCTGGCCGCCGGCCCGCCCGTCGATCCGTCAACCGATCCGTCGGCCGACGCGGCCGCCCCCCTGCCCGCCGACGCGGCCGCCCCCCTGCCCGCCGACGTGGCCGCCGCGCTGGAGACGATGCTCGACCCCGCCCGTCCCGTCCATGTCGCGCTGCGGCGCCAGCTGCCGCATCTGAGCGTCCTGTCGCGCTGTTCCTGCGGGTGCGGCACCGCGTTCTTCGCCGTGCGCACCGACGAGGTGGAGGCCGCGCCCACCGGTCCCGGCACCGTCGTGGCGGCGTCGGCGCAGATCATCACCGAGGCGGGCGAACACCCGGGCGAGGTCATCGTCTTCACCCGGGACGGCTACCTGTCGTGGCTGGAGGTCTGCTCGTGGAGCGACGACATCGAGGTGACGCTCTCCGTTCACGGCTCCTCGCTGTCGCCCTACTGACCCACGGGTTCCGCCGGACCCACCTCCCTGTCGGCCCACCGGGCCCCGCGCCTCATGGGCCTGCGCACGGGTGCGGTCCCCCGGCACAGGCCGGGGGACCGCCGCGGCCGTCGGCCGGCTCAGAGGGCCGGTTCGTTCTCCGACGCGGCGCGGGCGGCGGGTGTGCCGCCCATCGCGGTGAGCGCCGACCGGTAGGCGGCCTTCTTGTTGCCGTTGCGGTCGAACAGCAGCGGGTTCTCACCCGAGCGCCACGAGTCGCTGTCCCGGATGCCCCAGACGGTGATGCCCTTGCAGCGCGCGACGTTAAGGCACGCGCGCACCGTGTTGGCGTACGCGTTCGCCGGCGCCTGCGCGATGTCGAGCTCGGTGAGCTGCACGTCCACGCCGAGCGCGGCGAAGTTCGACAGCGTCGTCTGGAAGTTGCCGGGAGGTCCGCCGGCGCCGAAGTGGGACTGGAAGCCGACGCAGTCGATGGGCACGCCGCGCGACTTGAAGTCGCGGACCATGCGGTAGACGCCCTGGGTCTTGGCGGAGTTCCAGTCCTCGATGCTGTAGTCGTTGTAGCAGAGCCTGGCCGCCGGGTCGGCCGAGCGGGCGGTGCGGAAGGCCTGCTCGATGAAGCCGTCGCCCAGCAGGTTCTGGAACACCGAGGAGCGGTGCCGGCCGCTGCCGTCGTCGGCGAAGGCCTCGTTGACCACGTCCCACGCGTAGACGCGGCCCTTGTAGTGGTTGGCCACGGTGGTGATGTGGTTGTTCATGACGCTGCGCAGGGTGTTCGCGTCCCGGATGGAACCGACCCAGCCGGGCAGTTGGGAGTGCCACACCAGCGTGTGGCCGCGCACACGCTGACCGTGGGCCGCCGCGTGGTTGACGATCTGGTCGCCGGGCCCGAAGTTGAACGAGCCGCGGGAGCGTTCGGTCGTGTCCCACTTCATCTCGTTCTCGGGGGTGACCGAGTTGAACTCACGGTCCAGGATCCCGGTGTACGTGCCGTCGCCGAGCCTGCCGGCGGCCACCGCGGCCCCGAAGTAGCGTCCGGACTGGGCGGCCTGCGCGCCGAGTGTGGAGGCCCGGACGGCGTCGTGTGCGCCGGGTGCGGCGATTGCGGGCCCCGGCGCGACCAGGGCGGCCACGGCCAGCAGGGGTAACACCGCGGCTCGGCGTGCGTCGAGCCGTTTGAGCGGGTTCATGTCTCTCCTCGTGCGGTCGGGTGCGGGTGGACGGTGCGGGTGGAGGTTCGGGGACTTCGACGGAGGTTCGGGTGGACGTCCGGCAGAAGGTGCGGCCGGACGGGGCGGGTACGGGGCCGGTTCAGGGCACGGACACCTCGAAGCGGGTGGCGCGGACCGCTCCGCCGAGCGCGCGGGTGGCGTGGTTGAAGAGGGCGAAGCGGTAGCCCATGAAGAAGCGCCAGTCGTTGCCGAGTGAGAAGGCGGGGCCGAGGCGGACGAAGGCGGCGCCGTCGGTGCTGTAGGAGAAGACCGCCGACCGGGCCGCGCCGGGGCGGATGTCGGCGGCGGCGCGCAGGCGGACGCGGTTGCCGGCCAGGGGCGCGGAGGCCACCTCCCTCCCGGTGCCGGTGGTGTTCCAGCTGCCGTCCATGGTCAGCCCGTTCACCATCACGAGCCGGTTCACGCCGCCGTCGCGCCTGACGCCGATCCAGGCGGAGGAGTCGCGCAGCAGCGCGAGTCCGGTCCGGTCGCCGTCCTGCATGGCGGAGACGTCGAGGTCGACCGTGGCGGTGGAGGAGGGGCCCTGGATGCGGTGGGTGAGCGTGTTGCGGGCCCAGTAGAGGTCCTCGGTGACGGTCGCGGTGCGCAGGGTCAGCCCGTTGTTCACCGACCACCGGGTGTCGTCCGGGTTGTGGTTCCATTCCCACTTCGGCTTGAGCGTCGTCCCGTCGAAGGTGTCGACGCCGGTCATGGGGGTGACCTGGCGGGGCGGCGCGGGCAGTGAGGGGAGGGGGTACGAGGCGCCCCACGCGCCGTTCACCAGCTGGACGACGGGCCAGCCGTCCGAGGTCCAGGTGACGGGTGCGAGGACCGGCATCCGGCCGCCCGGATAGGCGTCGATGAAGGCCATGTAGTACCAGGCCCCGTTCTGTGTCTGCACCAGCCCGCCCTGGTGCGGTACGCCCCCGCCGGGGACCGGGCCGCGCAGGTCGAGAAGGACCTGACGCAGGGTGTACGGGCCGAACGGGCCGCCCGACGACTTCAGAACGTACTGGCCGTTCGCCGGGCGGGTCAGGAAGATGTAGTACTGCCCGTTGATCTTGTAGAAACGGGAGCCTTCGAGGGTGCCGATGCCGGCGGGCGTCGTGAACACCTGCTGGCTGCGCACCTGTTGCCGCCCGTCGGGGGACAACTGCGCCACGCTGATGGTGGTGTTGCCGTACGCCACGTACAGGGTGTCGTCGGTGTCCACGAGGAGGCCGGCGTCGTAGTACGGCGTGCCGATCGTCGTCAGCCGGCTCCAGGGCCCCTCGGCGGCGGGGGACGTGTAGACGTAGGTCCGGGCGAAGTCGATCTGGCCGAGCCAGTAGAAGGTCCTGTTGCCCGGCCGGTAGGCCAGTGACGACGCCCAGACGCCCCGGACGTAGCCACGTGCGCCGTTGAGGTCGTACTTGGCGCCGAAGTCGAGCCGCGGCACCGAGTGTCCGGCGATCTCCCAGTTCACCAGGTCGTAGGAGCGCAGCACGGGGGCCCCGGGCGAGTAGTGCATCGTCGAGGCGGACGCGTAGTAGACGGCACCGACCCGGATGACGTCGATGTCCGCGAAGTCCTGCCAGATCACGGGGTTGGTGAAGGACGCCGCGGGGGCGGCGCGGGCCGCTTCGTGGGGGAGCAGGGCGCCTGCGGCGAGGCCGGTGGCGGCGGCCAGCACCCGACGACGACCCACGGGTTGATCAGGACATGACATAGCCATGGATCGATCTCTCTGTGAAGAGGTGCGGTGCCGGGGGTGGGGGCGGCCTTGCGGCGGTTCGGTATGGCGAACATCCATCGAAGTGCCGAGCAATCAGGATCATAGGAGGCCGACAGCTCCCGTCAATATGCTTCGCATGATTCGCCGTTCACATCGAAATCTTTCGGAATTCACATCGCCGCGATTGCGATGGAGCGCGGTCTGCTGACCGAAAGCAGAGCGAAATCTCGAACGATCTCCACCTGCCGAAATCCGTGCCCGCAGACCGTCCCCACCCTGGACATCCCCTGTCTTTCGCGCCTGAGAAGAGATTCGCGTGACCGTCGACGCCATCGTCCGGGCACCGAGTCAGCCCTCCCGACGGATTCCCCTCGATGCGCAGCGACAGCCAGCCCTCGCCGTACGTGCACGCCCCGTGCGACCCGACGACCCTCGGGTTGACCGGCGTCTGGGGAGGAACGCGGCCCAAATACGGGATTGAGCACGTTTGATGAGGAAACCGTCGGTCCCGGAGGCGGGTATGCGTGCGGTCCGGCTCCCGGCTCGCGTCGCGGCGGCGGACGAACGGCGGGGGCGCGGAATTGTTCGGGGGCCGTGCCCGTTGTACGCCCTGTAGCGACAGCGGCCGACAGGCCGAGGGTGTGCGCGGGAGCACGGGGCGGCCCGGGCCACCGGCACGAGGTGGCAGCGGCCACCGGAGGGAAGGAGCCGACATGGCAGCGCAGACGCAGAGGGCCGTGCTCGCGGGGGGATGCTTCTGGGGGATGCAGGACCTGATCCGCAAGCTCCCGGGCGTCACCGAGACCCGGGTCGGATACACCGGGGGCGACGTGCCGAACGCGACGTACCGTAACCACGGCACGCACGCGGAGGCCATCGAGATCCACTTCGACCCCGCCCTCACCGACTACCGCGCGATCCTGGAGTTCTTCTTCCAGATCCACGACCCGAGCACCCGCAACCGCCAGGGCAACGACATCGGCCTCAGCTACCGCTCCGCGATCTACTACGTGGACGACGAGCAGAAGCGGATCGCCGAGGACACCATCGCGGACGTGGACGCCTCCGGACTGTGGCCGGGCAAGGTCGTCACCGAGGTCGAGCCGGTCGGGCCCTTCTGGGAGGCCGAGCCCGAGCACCAGGACTACCTGGAGCGCTACCCCGACGGATACACCTGCCACTTCCCTCGCCCGGGATGGCGGCTCCCCACCCGCGCGGAGAGCTGATCCGCATCCCGGCGCGGACTCAGGGGCTCAGCACTCGCCGACGCCCGGCAGCCAGGGGGCCGGGTCGTCGATGAAGATGTTGGACACGTAGCCGCCGAGCGCCGGGACGAACGCCCAGGCGTCGTTGACATGCCCCGCGGTGCTGACGGTGTCGCCCCTGGTCTGGCACGACACCGTCACCTGCGTCGGCCCCGGCAGCACGGCCACGACGGGAGCGTCCAGGCGCGGCGCCGCCCGCACGTTGACGCCGGTGCCCCAGGTGACGAAGGCGCCCGGCACCAGGTCGGGCACGACGGGCGCGTCGGGCGGGCCCGGCGCGTCGCCCAGGATGGGCAGGCTCCAGGCCTGGGGCTCGTCGCAGCGCGGGTCGGCCACCACGGACAGATGGAAGTGCGCCTCGTGCGGGTTGGGGCCCGTGTACGGCCCCCACTGCCAGGTGCCGCTGGTGGCGATCCGCCGGTTGGCGATGACGTACTTGATCCGGGGATCGCGGCTGTCGAGCAGCTGGTCGGCGACGGTCTGGATGTCGAGCCCGTGCGACGGATCGTGGGTGAAGTCCCGCGCGGTGACGATCCCCGGCCCGTACCAGGGGTTGTGGTCGCTGTCGCGCGTCTGGTGGGCCGCGTCGCCGATGGCGCCGTCGGCCGCGCGGCTGCGCTCCGGGAAACGCGCGTCGATCTGATGCCGCAGGGTCTCCAGACTGTTCGCGACTCGCCAGGACATCGCTGCCTCCTAGTCGATCCGGACCGGGGGCCCGGGGATCCGTGGGACGGGCCGAGACAGATGGGAACCGTCTTCACTCGGGGCTGTCCTCTCGGAGGGACAGCGGCGACCGATGCCGGCGCCCGCCTCCACCGACGTTAGGGACGCGCCGTCAGCGCCGCGTCACCGTGCCGTCATCGGCCGTCCGCCCGGCGCGCCCGGCGATGGTTTCCGCATAGGGGCGGGGAGTCGCTTACGGGTGGGGAGTGGGGGAGTTGCACGGGGGGTGTGCCCGTCGGAGACTGGAGCGGGCAGGGTCTCTCGGAGGCTGCGGATCCTGCGAAACCGAGCGCGTCGGACCGCGCCACGCCGTACGGCGCCCCGCGCTCCCTCCCACTCTCGCCGCCACGCGGAAGACGCCACCATGCACCAGAGCATTCGCGACTACTGGATCAGCTTCAACGACCCGCTCGAAGGGCGCGTCCACTTCATGTACCAGGACACCAAGGGGTACGTGAGCACCGGCATCGGCAACAAGATCGACGAGACGCGAAGGGACAACTCCGCCCCCACCGACGAGGAACGGGCCGCCTCGCTCGTCTCGGCGGGTCGGCTGCGCTGGCTGGTCAACGGCACGGACGCCGAGGCCGGTCCCGACGAGATCGCCGACGAATGGGACACCGTGAAGTCGCATCTGGAGCTGGCGGCTTCCGGACACCTCGCCTTCCAGCCGCCCCTGACGAGCCTTCATGTCGAGGACGACGAGATCGACCGGCACGTCTTCGAGAAACTGGACGAGATGGAGGCCGTGCTGACGTCGCGTCCGGAGTTCGCCGACTTCGGCTCGTGGCCCGCCAACGCGCAGCTCGCCACCCTGAGCATGTGCTGGGCCCTCGGCCCGGCATTCCACTTTCCCAAGTTCCAGAGGCACGTCGCCGAGCGCAACTGGGTCGGCGCCGCCGACGAGAGCCATTTCACCCCGGACGTCGGCACGATCGTCATCCGCAACAAGCTCGACCGTGCGCACTTCCTGCTGGCCGACACGGTGGAGACCCAGGGCCTGCCCGTCGAGCAGCTCGCCCTGAGCCTCTCCGACGTCTTCGGCGTCCAGGGCGGGCTCCTCGCGCTGGGGTTCAAGCCCCTGAGCCAGGACGGCTTCGACGGTCCCCGCACCCAGGGCAAGGTGCGGGAGTTCCAGTCGGCGAACGGCCTCGCCGAGACGGGCGCCTTCGACGACCCGGACACGGTCGGCACCCTCGCCGCCCAGCTGACGGGCCTCGGATTCATCGTCGTCTGAACCCCCCCGGAGATGCGCTCGACGACGACCGCGCTCACGGGCGGGCGTAGGGCCGGGTGATGACCTCCATGTTGTGGCCGCCGGGATCGGCGAAGTAGGCGCCGCGACCGCCGAACAACCGGTTGATCCGGCCCGGTTCGGTGTGGCCGGGGTCCGCGTGGTAGGTGACTCCGACCGCTTCCAGCCGCGCGATCACTGCGTCGAACCGCTCGTCGGGGATCAGGAAGGCGTAGTGCTGCGACTGGATCGGCTCGTCGCGCTTCTCGTAGTAGTCGAGCGTGACGCCGTTGCCGAGGTCGACGGGCAGGAACGGCCCGAAGGGGGCTCCGACTTCGAGGCCCAGGACCACGGCGATGAACTCGGCGGACAGCCGCCGGTCGCGGGCGTACACGGCGGTGTGGTTCAACTGGACGGCGGCGGCGGGCGGCGTGGCGTGGGGCATGGCTTGGGCGTGTGGCACGGGTGGGTGTCTCCGGTCGTGGATCCGCTGGAAGGGGCGCCGCGCACGGGCGCCTTGAGCAAGGACACGAAGACGGCGGCGGGCTCCTCGCCCGCCTCGCGCTCACGCCGAGGCCGGGAACCTCACTCGTGCGTGGCACATGGCCGACCCGGCAGTCACCCGGCCGACCTTAGTGACGTCACGGGGCCGGGGCAACACCGTCTCGCCTTCCTCCTCCTCGTCCTTCTCCTCGTCGCCCTTCCTCTTCTCGCGAAATGCGGTTGCCGGCGGGAGAGGCGGTGGATGCAATGTCCGGCATGGACATCCCGGTGAACACGCAGTCGACGTCCTCGGCCGGTGAGCGGCCCGGCCGGCCGGCCGTCCGGATCGGCGCTCTCGTTCCGCTGACGCGTCCCGGCTGGGTCGAGGCGGGCCGGCATCTGCTGGCCGGGCTGGAACTGGGTGTCCGCGAGGCCAACGACTCCGGCGGGATCGCCGGGCGGCCACTGGAGCTGGTGGTCCGCGACACCGCGGCCGACCCGCTGCGGGCCGCGGCGGCCGCGGACGAGCTGGCCGGCCTGGGCGTGACCGCCCTGGCGGGGGAGTACCACAGTGTCGTCGCCCACGCCGTGGCCGCCCGCGCGGACGCGCTGGGCGTGCCGTACCTGTGCTCGTCCGCGGTGCTCGACGAGCTGACCGACCGGCCGACGCGGTGGGTCGCGCGCCTCGCTCCCGCGCAGTCCCACGGCTGGCGGATCTTCGCGGACTTCCTTCTCGGCGCGGGGCATCGCCGTATCGCCGTGGCGACCCAGCCGAGCGTCTACTGGTCGTCCGGGGTCCGTGTCCTGCGCGACCGCCTCACACCGCGCGGCGGCACCGTCATGGAACTCGACACGGGCGCGCTCACGCCCGACGCCGTGTGCGAGCGGCTCGTCGAGCAGCGCGTGAGCGCGCTCCTCCTGCTGGTCGGTCACCCGGATCCGGCCGTGCCCCTCGTCAGGTCCGTGCGCCGGGACCCGCGCCTCGCCGGTCTGCTGATCGGGGCGCCCGCCGGGCAGCCCGAGTTCTCCGGCTGGGCCGCCGAACTGGGCGACGACGGCTCGGCGGTCCCGTTCCTGCGCTACCTCCCCGAGCAGCCGAGCCCCCTCGGCGCACGGGTCGGCACGGCCCTGCGCGAGCGGCTCGGCGAAGAGCCCTCCTTCGTCGCCTTCGAGGGATACGACACGATCGCCGTCCTCGCCGGCGTCCTGCGGTCGCACGGCGCCGACCGGGCGCGCGCCGCGGAATTCTGGCCGGACGGCGCGGTCGAGGGCACGCGGGGGCGGATCCGGTTCTCCCGCGTCCCCGGCATCGGCGTGCGGCAGTGGGCCTGGCCGCCGGTGCAGGTCGTCGACCGGGATCCGGCGCGCCCCGACCGCTTCCGGGTCCTGTACACGGGCTGAGGTCGCTTCCGGATCCCGCACAGGGGACCGGGGCCGGAACCGAGCGCCCGGCCCCGGCCGGTCAGGCCAACTGCATGGCGGGGGAAGGGAGTTCGCCAGATCCGCGGACGATCAGCCGGGTGGGGACGGTGACGGTGCGGGCCCGGGAGCGGTCGCCGTCCAGCCGGGCCAGCGCGATGGTCGCCGCCGCTGTGCCGAGTTCCTCCGGATCCTGTGCGACGACGGTCAGCGCCGGTTCGAGCGCCTCGGCGAGCGCGATGTCGTCGAAGGCGACGACGGCGACGTCCTTGCGTCCGCTGCGGGCGAGTTCGGCCACTATGCCCAGCGCCATGATGTTGTTGCCGGCGAAGAGGGCCGTCGGCGGATCGGCCAGGGCGAGGAGCCGGGCGGTCGCGGCCTCGGCGCCGCGCTGGTCGTGGGCGTTGGTGACGAGCGCCCTGTCGTGGGGGAGGCCGGCCGCCTGGAGTGCCGAGCGGTAGCCGGCGAGGCGTTCCCGCCGGGTGTACAGCTTCGGCGGCAGATCGCCGACGAAGCCGATGCGCCGGTGGCCGTGTGCGACGAGGTGCGCGACGCCGTCGTGGGCTCCGGCGCGGTTGGAGCTGACGATGCTGTCGGTGGCGAGTCCGACGCCGGGCCGGTCGAGGAAGACGACGGGCAGGCCCGCCGTGCGGTGGGACTTGAGGTGGGAGTGGTCGGCGCCGACGGACGGCACCACGAGGAGGATGCTGACACGCCGGGCCAGGAACTTGTCGGTGAGGGCGCGTTCACGGTCGGGCTCGTCCGCGGAGGAGCCCATGAGCAGGGTCAGTCCTCGTTCGCGGACGGTGTCCTCGATGGACCGCGCGACAGCCCCGAAGAAGGGGTTGGCGAGGTCGGGGATGACCAGGCCGATGGTGGTGTCCGGGCCGCCGACGCGGATGTTGCGGGCCATGAGGTTCGGCTGGAAGCCGAGCTTGGCCACGGCGGCCAGTACCTGTTCCCTGGTCCGGGCGGAGGCGGGTCCGTCCTCGTTGAGGACCCGGGAGACCGTCTTGGCGCTGACGCCCACTTCACGGGCGACGTCGGCCAGGGTGGGGCGGCGGTTCGCTGCCATGGAGGAAACCGTCTCCTGAGGGCTCTCGGTTCCGGCCGCGGCCTCGGCCGGAAACTGTGAGAGCGGGTCGAGCTGTCAGGTGGCCTGGACTCCGGCGGCCTTTGCGGCCTCGGAATCCGCTACGACAGTATCTCCGGCCGCGTCGACGGTGAGGGCGCCGGTCATGATGGCGACGACCTCGGCCATGGAGTAGTCCGACGGTTTGATGACGGCGGCGCGCCGGCCCAGCCGGTGGACGTGGATCCGGTCCGCGATCTCGAAGACGTGCGGCATGTTGTGGCTGATCAGCACCACCGGCATGCCCTTGTCGCGGACGCGGCGGATGAGGTCCAGGACCTGGCCGGACTCCTTCACGCCGAGGGCCGCGGTGGGTTCGTCCATCACGACGACGGAGCGCGCCCAGGCGACGGAGCGGGCGACCGCGACGGCCTGGCGCTGTCCGCCGGAGAGCGTCTCCACGGACTGGGTCAGCGAGCGCAGGCCGATCTTGAGGTCGGCCATGTGCTCCGCCGCCTCCTGGCGCATGCGCTTCTTGTCGAGCATGCGGAACACGGTGCCGAGGACGCCCGGCCGGCGCAGTTCGCGGCCGAGGAACATGTTCGAGGCGATGTCCATGGAGGCGGCGACGGCGAGGTCCTGGTAGACCGTCTCGATGCCGTGCGCGCGAGCGCTCTGCGGGCCGGAGAAGGAGATGGGCTCGCCGTTGAGGCGTATCTCGCCGGCGTCGGGGGTCACCGCGCCGGTGAGGGCCTTGATGAGGCTGGTCTTGCCGGCGCCGTTGTCGCCGATGACGGCGAGGACCTCGCCGGGCATCAGGTCGAAGTCGGCGCCGTCGATCGCGGTGACGTGTCCGTACCGCTTGACCAGGCCGCGGGCCTGGAGCACGGGCGTGGGGGAGGAGGGGGCGCTCATCGGGCCTTCTTCCGGGAGATCTGGTCGACGGTCACCGCGAGGATCACCAGGATGCCGGTGATCAGGGTCTGGTAGATGGAGGCGACGCCCATCAGCTGGAGGCCGTTGCGGAACACGCCCACGATGAGGACGCCGATGAAGGTGCCCAGGACCGATCCCCGCCCGCCGAAGAGGCTGGTGCCGCCGAGCACGACGGCGGTGATGCTGTCGAGGTTGTCGGTCTGCCCGGCCTGCGGGTCGCCGACCCCGGTGCGGGAGATGAGCAGCAGGGCGGCGACGCCGTAGAGGAGGCCGGCCACGGTGTAGACGCCGATGGTGAGGCGGGAGGTGCGGATGCCGTTGAGCCGGGCGGCCTCGGCGCTGTTGCCGAGGGCGTAGACGTGCCGGCCCCAGCCGGTGCTGCTCAACGCGTAGGCGAGGAGGAGGAACAGGGCGATGGTGACCAGGGACCCGTAGGTGATGTCCGTGTGCCCCATCGGGAAGGTCTCGCCGAGCGCGGTCAGCGGGCCGGGCAGGCTGGTGACCGTCTGCTCGGCGGAGTAGATGTGGGTCAGCGCGAACGCGACGTTGAGCATGCCGAGGGTCACGATGAACGGCGGCAGCGGGATCTTCTGCACGAGCAGCCCGTTGAGCAGTCCGAATCCGCCGCAGACGCCGAGGCCGAGGGCGATCGCGACGAGCGGGGGGACGGATCCCTCGGCCGCCGCCTTGGCGATCACGATGCTGCCGAAGGCCATCACCGCCCCGCACGACAGGTCGATCCCGGCCGTGAGGATGATCAGGGTCTGCCCGATGGCGAGGGTGCCCACGACCATGACCTGCTGCACGATCAGTGAGAAGTTCCCGCCGGTCAGGAACTGGTCGGTCGAGAAGGAGAAGAAGGCGCAGGCCAGCAGGAGCGCGGCCAGGGGGCCGGTGGTCGGCGCCGTGAGCAGTCTGCGGGCCGCGGTCGGCGCTTTGAGCTCCGAGTACGGCGTGGTCGTGGCTGTCATGCGAAGTCCTTGTCGGAAGACAGATGTCCTGGGCGAAGGAAGGGGGCCGGGGCCCCCGCCGCCGGGACGGGAGGGGCGGCCGTCCCCGCCCGGCGGGGCGGGCCGGCCGTCCCGCCCGGGGGAGTGACGGTGTCGTGCGGTCCTGGCGGGGCTCAGCCCCAGCAGTTCTCCAGGCCGTAGCCGGTGTCCTTCGACGTGACCCCGGCCTGCGCCTTGTCGGTGATCAGCGTGACGCCGGTGTCGGTGTAGCCGGACGCCTTCTTGCCGTCCTTGGCGTACGTCACGACGGCCTTGACGCCCTCGGCGGCCATCTTCAGCGGGTACTGCTGAGAGGTCGCGGCGATCTTGCCGTCCTTGACGGCCTGCGTGCCGGTGCAGCCGCCGTCCACGGAGACGATCAGCACGTCCTTCTCCCGGCCCTTGGCCTTCAGCGCGGTGTACGCGCCGAGCGCCGCCGGCTCGTTGATGGTGTAGACGACGTTGATGCCGGGCGACTTCTGCAGACAGTTCTCCATCGCGGTCTGGCCCTTGGCCTGGTCGCCGCCGGTGTCCTGGGCGCACACCACGTCCTTGTCGGTGGCGCCGAAGCCCTTGAGGAAGCCGTCGTGCCGCTGGACGCCGACGGAGACGCCGGGTGCCAGGTCCAGGGCGGCTATCTTCGCCGTCTTGCCCTTCATGGCGGCCTTGGCGTACTCGCCGATCAGTTCGCCGGCCTTGAGGTTGTCGGTGGCGAACAGGGCGTCGACGGCGCTCTGCGGCTCGGTCGGGGTGTCCAGCGCGATGACCAGGACGCCCTTGGCACGGGCCTTCTGGATCGCCGGCACGATCGCCTTCGAGTCGCTCGGGGTGATCAGGATGCCCTTGACCCCGGCCGCGACCATGTTCTCGATGGCCGTGACCTGCCCGGCGTTGTCCCCGTCGAACTTGCCCGCGGCGGTGGACAGTTCCGCGCCGTTCTCCTTGGCGGCCTTCTCCGCGCCCTCCTTCATCTTCACGAAGAACGGGTTGGTGTCGGTCTTGGTGATCAGACCGACCTTCACGCTGCCCGAGCCGGAACCGGAGGAGCCCGAGCCGGAGCCGGACCCGCAGGCCGTCAGGGTGAGGGCCGCGACGCCCGTGACCGCGGCTGCTCTGAGGAGGGAGGAGGACAGGCGAGTGGTGCGAGACATGATCGACTCCTGTGGGATAGCGGGCGGCACGGGGGCTGGGAGGGGTGTGTGCCGTCAGCGGGTGTCATCGTTGACTTATGTCATCGTTGACACTGCCTGGCGAGGATGATGGACTCCGGATCCCGGCAACGTCAATGCCTTCCACTCGTCACGAATCGGCAACGTCCGCAGCCGCCGCCTCCACGCCGCCGGTCAGGAGCGCCGACGCCGCACCATGTCCCGCCCGGTCTTTCCGAGCCCTTTCGAGAGAGAGCAGCCCATGAACCCGCGTCAGATCACCGTGGTGGGGGAGTGCGTCGCGGACGCCTTCACGGAAGCGGCGCCCGCCGCGAACGAACTCGCCCTGCGGGTGCTGCCCGGCGGCGGACCCGCGAACACGGCAGTGGCCCTGGCCCGGCTCGGCACGCCGGCCCGCTTCCTGGCGCGGCTGTCCGGGGACGTCTTCGGCCGCCTGTTCCGGGCTCACCTGGAGGCGTCCGGCGTCGACCTGTCGTACGCCGTCGACGCGGACGAGCCCAGCACGCTGGCCGTGGCCGAACTGGACCCCGCCGGGCAGGCCGCGTACTCCTTCCACGCGCAGAACACGGCCGACTGGCAGTGGACCCCGGCGGAACTGGCGCGGGCGCAGCTGTCCGCAACGGCCTGCGTGCACACCGGCTCGCTGGCCCTGATCCGTGAACCCGGCGGCGCGGCGGTGGAGGAGTTCCTGGCGGGGGCGGCCCCGAGCGCCACCGTCAGCATCGACCCCAACGTCCGGCCGCTGCTGGTGCGCCCGGAGGCCTATCGCGCGCGGCTGGCCCGCTGGTGCGCCCTCGCCGACGTGCTGCGCCTGAGCGCCGACGACCTGGAGCTCCTGCTGCCCGGCGTCGCCCCCGAGAAGGCGTGCGACCTGTGGCATGCCGCGGGGGCACGGCTCGTCGTGATCACCCTGGGCTCCGGCGGCGCCCTGGCCTCGCTCGACGGCGAACGGGTGCGGGTGCCCGCCGTGCCCGCGCGGGTCGTCGACACGGTCGGCGCGGGGGACTCCTTCACCGCGGGGCTCCTCCACCACCTCGGCGCCCACGGCCACCTCGGCGGCCGGCTGGACGGCCTCGGTCCCGACGACGTGGAGGCGGCCTGCCGGTTCGGCGCCCGGGTCGCGGCCCTGACCTGCTCGGTCGCCGGTCCCAATCCGCCCTGGCGGGACGAGCTGGAACAGCTCGAGCCCGCCGCCGGCGTCTGACGCCCCACGCGGACCGCAACGGGGGCCCACGCACGGTCGGCTCCCGCGCACCGTTGACTCCTGCGCGGCACTGCGCCCATGATCGGGGCCCGTCGATGTCAACGATGACACAAGGCGACGACGACATCGCCGGTCGCGACGCGTCACCCACCCGGCGTTCGGTCCGCGGGCCCCGCGGACCCGCCCTCCACCAGCAAGGACACGACACCATGAACAAGACCCTGCTCGCCGAGTTCACCGCCCGCGAGGGAGCACAGGACGAGGTCGCCCGTCTCATCGGCGAGTACGCCGAGAAGGTGCGCGCGGAGGAGGGCAACGTCGTCTTCGACGTCTACACCAGGCAGGCCGCCCCCCGCGCCTTCTGGGTCTTCGAGGTGTACCGGGACGAGGACGCCTTCCAGGCGCACCTGAACGCCCCGTACGGCGGTCCGTTCAACGCGGCCCTCAGCCCGCTGATCGAGGAGGACGCCTCCGTGCTGACCTTCCTGAACCCCCTGACCACGACCCCGTGAACAGGCGACTCCCTGGCCGTGACCGCCTCGCCGCGACCCACTGACCACGGTCGCCCGACGGCGGGAAGCCGCGGGTGTGGGGTGGCTCACAGGAAAAGGGTGACAGGACGGTGTCGCGGACGGCTGCGAGGGTCGCCGCATGACGATCACCGACGAGGACTGTCTCACCGAAACCCTGGCGTTCAACGAGGAGTTCGCGGCCGCCGCCGCGAACCGCCCCGCACGCGGACCCGCGCCCGACGCCGCCGCACTGGCCCTGCTGCGGCGCAACCGGCTAGGTGGCGGCACCCCGCCGGTACGGCTCCCGCAGGGGCGCACCCGCGTCGTCGACGGCGTGCCCGTGCGGGTGTTCGTCCCCGGACGCGTCGACGGCGTCCACCTCCACCTGCACGGAGGCGGCTGGGCGTTCGGCTCCGCCGACGGACAGGACGAGAGACTGTGGCGGCTCGCGGAGCAGGCGAACCTGGCCGTGGTGAGCGTCGACTACCGGCTCGCGCCGGAACACCCCTACCCCGCGGGCCCCGACGACTGCGAAGCGGCCGCCCGCTGGCTCGTGACGCACGCCGAGGCCGAGTTCGGCACCCGGCGGCTCATGATCGGCGGTGAATCGGCCGGGGCGCACCTGAGCGCCGTCACCCTGCTGCGCCTGCGCGACCGGCACTCCATGACCGGCGCGTTCCGGGCGGCCCATCTGCTCTTCGGCCCCTACGATCTGTCGATGACGCCCAGTCAGCGCTTGTTCGGCTCCAGGCCCACGCTGAGCGACACCGAGAGCCTGCGCGTCGGCTACGAGCGGTTCACGCCGAGGATGACGGCGGAGGAGCGCCGCTCGCCGGACGTCTCGCCGCTGTTCGCCGACCTGCGCGGCATGCCGCCCGCCCGGATCGTGGTGGGAACCGAGGACCCGCTGCTCGACGATTCGCTCTTCCTCGCACAACGCTGGCAGGCGGCCGGGGCTCCCGTCCGGCTCGGTGTCGTGGCGGGGGCGATGCACGGCTTCACCCTGTTCCCCCTGACCGTCACCCATCGGGAACTGCGCCGCCAGCAGAGCTTCCTGGCCACGGCGTGAGGGTAGCGTCGGGCGCATGAACCGCACTGCCCGGCTGTACGCGCTGGTGGAGGAGCTGCGCGCCGCGGCTCCGCGTCCGCTGACGGTCGCGGCGCTCGCCGCGCGGTTCGAGGTCGTCGCCCGTACCGTGCAGCGTGACCTCCAGGCGCTGATGGAGAGCGGGGTCCCACTGCGCGTTCAACCGGGCCGGGGCGGCGGCTGGACGATCGACCCGGCGATGACCCTGCCCCCGGTCCGCCTGACCGTCCAGGAGGCCGCCGCCCTGACCGCCGCGCTCGCCGCGGCCGACGCCCGCACTCCGTACGCGGGCGCGGCCCGGACCGCCGCCCAGAAGATCACGGCCGCGATGGCGGGCCCCGCCGCCGCGGCGGCCAGGGAACTCGCCGCGCGGATCGTGGCCGTCCCCGCGCCCGACGACGACGCGATCCGCAGCGCGGTGGAGAGGGCGCTCGACGGCAACACGGCCCTGCGTCTGTCGTACACGGACGCGGCGGGACGGGAGAGCGAGCGGGTCGTGGAACCGGCGGGGCTGCTGACCGCCGACGGCCGCTGGTACCTCGTCGCGTGGTGCCGGACCCGTCGCGCGGGGCGGGGCTTCCGGCTGGACCGAATCACCGCGGCGGCCCCGACCGGCGAACAGGCGTCCTCCCACGACCTGTCCGCGCTGCTGCGAGGCTCGGCCGCCGCCGCGGCGGTGCGGCCGGCCGCCCTGACGCCGCTCGCCCCGCGGCCCTGAGGACAGACTCCCCACCGGCGACAGGCTCCCTGCCGACGACGGGGGTCCGCCCCCCTCGCGGCGATGACCTGTGGCGGACATGTCGCGACGCGGGCTTCCCGGTGGTGCGGATATCCCGTTGTGGGGCCGGGGGCGCGACCGTAAGGTCCCTGCATGTCCCTACGTGTCCTCATGCGACAAGCCCTGCCCGAAGCGATGCGCGCGCGTGACAGGACCGCGGTGAGCGCGCTGCGCGCGACACTCGCGGCGCTGGACAACGCGGAGGCCGTGCCCATGGACGAAGCGAAGCAGGCCGGTGCCGTGGAACTGTCGCCGGTCGGCGTGGGCGCCACCGAGGCGGCCCGGCGTGGCCTGAGCGAGGCCGAGGTGCGGGACATCGTGCGCGCCGAGATCGCCGAACGGCTGGACGCAGCGGCCCGGTTGACCGCCCCGGCGCATGCCGAGCGAGCCGCACGCCTGCGGACCGAGGCCGCCGTCCTGCTTCGACTCCTGGACTCCGCTGCCTGAGTCCGCCTGATCCTGCTCGATCCGCGGCATGCAAAGGACCCGTTGCAAAGAATCAGTTGCAACGAATCCTTTGCATGCGTAGAGTCATCCCCATGAAGGAGCCCCAGGACTCGGATGTCCGCAGTCTCGACGCCCGCTCGTTGCGCGGGCTCGCCCACCCGCTGCGCATGCGGCTGCTGGACGCCCTGCGCTTCGACGGCCCGGCCACCGCCTCCCGACTGGCGGAGAAACTGGGCGAGTCGAGCGGAGCGACCAGCTACCACCTGCGCCAGCTCGCCGCCCACGGCTTCATCGAGGACGACCCGGAGCGGGGCAAGGGCAGGGAGCGCTGGTGGCGGGCCGCACACCAGGGGCTGCGCTTCGACGACGCCCTGCTGACCGACACCAACCCCGAGGTGCGCGGCGCCGCCGACACCTACCTCCACGAGGTCGCGACCACTCAGGCCCGCGACCTGTCGACCTGGCTCGGCAACCGGCACACCTGGCCGCAGGAATGGCACCGCACCTGGGACATGAGCAGCGCGACGCTCAGGCTGACGCCCGAACTCACCCAGGAACTGGTCGAGAAGATGCACGCGCTCGTCGAGACCTACCGCGACCGCGCGCTCGACGAGGACGACCCCGGCGCCGCCCGGGTGCGCATCCAGACCCGCACGTTTCCCCTGCCCACGGAATGAGAGGCCTTCGCCCGATGCATCCCGAGACCCATCTCGCCCTGCACCACGTCCGCGCCGCCGCACTCCGGGCGGAAGCCGACACCCACCGTCTCGCCGCCACCGCCACGTGCGCCGACGCCCCCCGCACCCCGGGGGCCGTGCGGACCCGGCTCGGCTGGACCCTCGTGGAGGTCGGCCTGCGACTGGCCGCCGCGCCCCGCACGAGCGCGGCCGTCTCCTGACCCCGGCCCGGCCGCCGTCCTGGCAGGATGACGGCATGGAACGTGTGCTGGGAATCGGTGGACATTTCCTGAGGGCGGCGGACCCCGTCGCGCTCGGCGCGTGGTACCGCGACTGCCTCGGTCTGGACGCCGACGACAACGGCGTGTGGACCCAGGAACCCGGACCGACGGTGTTCGCGACGTTCGAGTCCGGGACCGACTACTTCGGAGACCGCGCCCAGGGGACCATGCTCAACTTCCGCGTCCGCGATCTCGACGCGATGCTCGCGCAACTGCGCGCCAAGGGCGCCGCAGTGGAGGAGCAGACGCAGGAGATGGAGGGGGTCGGCCGGTTCGGCTGGGTCACGGATCCCGAAGGCAACCGCGTCGAGCTGTGGCAGCCCGCCTGACCCCCGCCGCCCGAGGCCGCCCGGAAAGCCCGTCACCCGCACCGGTGACGGCCGGGCGGCCGCCGATCGGGTGACGGCGGCGAGTATCCGCAGGACGGGCGAGGACGCGCGCCCGTCCCGCCGGCCGGACATATCCCTCCGGAACGGAGCCGCCGCCGACGCGCCCGCGAGCGGCCGGAACCGTGCGCGTCTGCTCCGGCCGGGCGCTCCCGTGTCGCACAGGCGGCGGATCATGCCCGTTGCTCTCTGGTGGGGGCCGCTCTCGCCGTGTAGCGTCGTCGTCAGCTGTCGTGGTTCGCAGTACCTGCCCGCGCCGTCGCGTGGGCGTTTTGCTGTGCAGTGCCGGACCAGGGCGATCACCTCCGGGGCCGCGCGGTGCGGTTCCCGACTAACAACTGGGAGGCACCAGCATGGCCAGCGGAACCGTGAAGTGGTTCAACGCCGAAAAGGGCTTCGGCTTCATCGCCCAGGACGGCGGCGGACCGGACGTCTTCGCGCACTACTCCAACATCAACGCCACCGGCTTCCGTGAGCTCCAGGAGGGCCAGGCGGTCACCTTCGACATCACGCAGGGCCAGAAGGGCCCGCAGGCGGAGAACATCACGCCTGCCTGATCTCGGACCCCGTCGGGCCCCGGAGCGCGTGCGCTCCGGGGCCCGACGCGTTCTGCCCCCCCCGTGTTCCGCCCCCCGCACGGTCCGGCGGCCGCAGGATTCCCGCCGACACCATCGCCGCCGCCCTCTCAGTCGGAAGCCGGCCCTGCGTCGCCCTCCCCGGTGACGTCGTCCTCGTCGGCGGCAGCCTCACAGGCGTGCCGCAGAGCGGTGCGGGCCCGGTCGCGCAGCCAGGCGTGGGCGGGGTCGTTGGCGTAGCGCTGATGCCATGACAGATGGACGGGGATCAGTGGCATCGGCAGGGGCAAGGGCAGGGTGTGGAGGCCGAGTTGGTCCAGCAGAGGGCGGCTGACGAGGCGGGGGACCGCGACGACGAGGTCCGTACGCCGGACGAACTGCAGGGCGGTGGCGTGGGTGGCGGTGGCGGCCACCACCTGCCGGCTCCTGCCCAGCCCCTCCAGCGCGTCGTCGATCGGATCGCGCAGCCGGCCGCGGCGGGACACGGTGATGTGCGCCGCGGCCGTGTAGTCGTCGAGGGACAACGCGCTCCGGGACAGGGGGTGTTCGGGGCGCAGGGCGACCACGAGCCGGTCCTGGCCCGCCGGTTCGTGACGGAACTCGGGCGACACCGGTTCGGACGCCCCGGCCTCCAGGTCGACTTCTCCCCGGCGCGGGTCATGGGTGTCGGAACCGGCCTCGCCGAGGAAGCGCAGACGCACTCCCGGGGCCTCGGCGCGCAACGAGCGGAGCAGAGCCGGACCGGCCGCCGCGGCGAGCGCGTCGTGCCATCTCAGGGTGAAGGTCCGTTCCAGTGACGGCAGGTCGATCTCCGTGTGCGGGGAGAGGACCGACCGCGCCTGCTGGACCAGGTCGTGCACGGTGGCCCGCAGGGCCAGGGCGCGGGGCGTCGGGGTCATGGTCCGGCCGGTGCGCACCAGGATGTCGTCACCGGTGGCCCGCCGGATGCGACCCAGCGTGCGGCTCATCGCGGGCGCCGAGACATGGAGCCGGGCGGCGGCGTCGGTCACGCTGCCCTCCTCCAGCAAAGCATCCAGAGCGATGAGCAGATTCAAATCAAGTTGCATGAGGGTAAATCCAGTCGTAACTAGATTGCATTTGAAGTTAATGATGCCCGGTCCTAACTTCGAAGGCGAGCGGCCGACAGGCCCAACTCCCTTTCTGCGTAGGAGCGATCGTGAACGCCATGTCCAACTCACGTAGCAGCCGAGCCACCTCCACCGTCGCGGCGGAGGCCGTGGCGAACGTGGGGAACCACGCGAACACCGCGACCGCCTCGGCCGTCGACACCGATGGGCTCGAAGCGGTTCTGGAGCGCGCGGTGGCGGCCGTGCGGCAGGCCGGGGCGCTGTTGCTCGACCGTCATGACACGGACGCGCGCCCGGTCGACCTCGACGGCGTCGTGCGCGCCATCGACGCCAACGACGCGGCCGTTCTCGCGGTCCTCAAGGAGCCGCTGCTCGCCGCGCGGCCCGGTTCGCGATGGGAGGAGGACGAACTGGCCGGCGGCCTGCTCCCCGAGGGCGATTGGTGGGTGGTGGACACCGCCGAGGGCAACATCAACCACATCCACGGCATGGGCGACTGGGGCGTGACGGCCGCCCTGGTGCGCGACAACGCACCGGTGCTGACCGTGGTCCACCTGCCGCTCACCGGCGACACCTACACCGCGCTCAGGGGCCGGGGCGCCTTCCTGAACGGCGAACCACTGCGGGTCTCCGCAAAGACCGACCTGAACGCGGCTCTCGTGGGCACCGGCCAGGCCAAGCCGGGCGAGGAGGAGGACGCCCTGCGGCGCATGGGCGGCGCGGTGACCGGCATGCTGCTCGCGGCACTGGTCGTCCGGGTCTCCGTGCCGGCCACGATGCAGCTCGTCCACGTGGCCGCCGGCCGCATGGACGCCTTCTGGCAGTTCTCCGACGTGCGCTCCGGCCTGCTGCCCGGCGCGCTGCTCGTCTCGGAGGCCGGCGGCGTGGTCACGGACACCCGCGGCGAGCCGTGGAGCCTCGCCGCGGAGGACTTCCTGGCCTGCGCCCCCGGTCTGCACGGCCAGGTCGTCGACGTCCTGTCCGACCCGCGCTGAATGCGCCGCGCCGGGGCGCCGTACCGCCGTGCCCCGCACGCCGTGCACCCGCAACAACACCTCCGCCCCTCGGCCGTCACGCCTGGAGACCCTCGTGAAGATCGCTGTACTCGGTTCGACCGGACGGACCGGCCGCCTGCTGGTCGCCCGCTCCCTGGCGCGCGGACACGACGTCGTCGCCCTGGCGCGCCGGCCCGAACAGGTCGGGCCCCACCCGGCGGGAAGCCTGCGCGTGGCCCGGGCGGACGTCGGCGACCCCGGAAGCGTCCGGGCGGCCGTCGAGGGCGCCGACGTCGTGCTGAGCGGCCTGGGCGTCACCGGGAAGCAGGATCCGGCGATCCTCGTGGACGGCGCCCGTGAGGTCGCGTCGGCCGGGGTGCGCGTCATCTGGCTCGCCTCCCTGGGCATGGGCGGCACCGAAGGGGCGCTGGGCGCGGTCGGCGGGGCGCTCGTGCGACGAGTCCTGCGGCGCGAGTGGGACGCCAAGAGAATCTCCGGCCGCACGGTCCGCGAGGCCGGCGGCACCGCCGTCCACGCCGGGCCGCTGACCGACCGGCCGTACCGGGGCGGCGGACGACTCCTGCGGGCCGGCGCGTTCGGACCGCGCGCCATCCCGCCCAGGGCCTCACGGGAGGGCGTCGCCGCACTCATGGTGGCGGAGGCGGAGACGCCGTGTTTCGTCGACGAGGACACCGTCGCGCTGTTCGACGGACGGTGAGCCGCTGGGCCTGCCCGCCCGTGAACCGCCCCCAGGTTGCCGGGGCGGGCGGCCTGAAGGAATCGGATCGTTGCAACGTTGCATGCGGTGGGCGTCGCGGCAGACGACAGGTCAAGCCCTGAAATCGCCGTCCACATCGGGGCTTTCGGGCGTCACGGGTGATAAATAAGTTGTGGGAGATCCGAACCGTCCGTAGCGTTTCCTTCGTCGGAAACTGTGGACCGGTGCGCCTCGCCGAGCGGGGGAAGGCCTGGATCCGCAAGGGGGGCGGTCGAGGGGCGGGGTCATGGACGGAGTGCGCGAAGAGCGACGGGCGGCGCCCGGCAGACTCATGGCCTTCGCCCGCTTCGTGCTGTGCGGCGGGGGAGTGGGAGTGGCCTCCAGCTTCGCCGTGGCGGCCCTCGCCTGCGAGATCCCCTGGACCCTGGCCAACGCCGTCGTCACCGCCGGCTCCACCCTCGTCGCCACCGACCTCCACGCGCGCTTCACCTTCGGCGCGGGCGGGCCGGCGACCTGGCGCCAGCACGCTCAGTCGGCGGGTTCCGCGGCGGCCGCGTACGCGCTGACCTCGATGGCGATGATCACGCTGCGGGCCACGGTGGATTCGCCCGGCGCGCTGTGCGAACAGGCCGTGTACCTGTCCGCCTCCGCGCTCGCCGGGGTCGCGCGGTTCGCGGTCCTGCGCCTGGTCGTCTTCGCGCGCGGCCGCTCGCAGGAGGCCGCCGTCCACGCACCGCTGCCCGTGCCCGCCGACCGCACCGCGTCCCCCACCGACCGCACGGCGCTCTGCCCCGCGGCCTGACCGGTCCGCCGGGGCGCTGGTGGCAGCGGTGCGCGGGCGTGCGCGTCGGACGTCGCCCGCGCCGCCGAATATCGCGTGCGCGGCCGCCCGTGGCCGTAGCAGACTCGCGGCATGGCCGACATGCGCACGTTCCGGGACGAGGTCGAGGTCTGGGCGGGCGGCGGCCCCGGCGGGCGGGCGGCGGAGCTGGCCGGACTGCTGAGGGTGCGCACCGCGGTCCTGGTGGAAGGGCTCAGCGACCTCGCGGCCGTCGAGGCGCTGGCCGCGGCGCGGGGCAGGGACCTGGCGGCCGAAGGGGTGTGCGTGACGCCGATGGGCGGGGCGATGAGCGTCGGCCGCCACGCCCTGCTCCTGGGACCGCCCGGCCTCGGACTGCGGCTGATCGGCCTGTGCGACGAGCGTGAGAAGCCCTTCTTCGACCGTGCCCTCGATCCAGTCCTGGACACCGCGGCCGCGGGTGCACGTGTGCACGGCGGACCTGGAGGGCGAACTCATCCGCGCGCTGGGTCCCACACGCGTCGAAGGGATCGTCGAGGCGGAGGACGAACTGCGCGCCTGGCGGACCTTCGTACGGCAGCCGGCGCAGCACGGCAGGCCGCGGGAGCAGCAGTTGCGACGCTTCATGGGCACGAAGAAGGGGCGCAAGATCCGGTACGGACGGGTTCTGGTGGAGGCCCTCGCGCCCGGCCGGGCGCCCGCCCCGCTGGAGGACCTGTTCGCCGGCCTGTGACCCGTCGGCCCCCTCGCCCGCCCGCCTCGCTCACACCGCGCGCCTCCCGCGTCCCCTCGTTGACGGCGGCCTCCGTCCGCGGGTGAGGCCGGCGGGGACGGCGCGCCGGTCCACGGCCGTGCGCCCGGCCCGTGAGCCGTGCGGCCGGTCCACGGGTCGTGCGCACCGGGGTTCAACGGGCCCTCCACCGCCGTTCGTTCACCCGTGAGAGTTGTCCTTCCCTCCGGTTCTCCCGGCCTCCGCATGCCGAGGTCATATGCGGAGCAGCCTCCGCGCATGGAGAATCACGTACACGACGGAACACCGTCGGCAGAGGGGATCGGACCCGGTCCCGAGGTCGTCTTCACAGCGGACTTCGCGTCCACGCGGCAGTGGGTGGCGGGGCGCTCGTGGGCCTATCCCGACGGCGGACCCGTCAACCCCGGCGACAACAAACTGGATCACCTGACGGCGGACCCCGCGTACAGCCGCGCGGGGACGTTCCGCGCCACCTTGCGCAGGGACGGCCTGTGGGACACGGGCCTGCTCACCACGGAAGGCAGCGAGGAGGGCTTCACCGTCCGCACGGGAGACGTGCTGGAGGCGCGGGTGCGCCTGCCCCGCGAGGCCGGGGCGTGGCCGGCCATCTGGACCTGGCGGGACGGCGGCCAGGAGATCGACGTCTTCGAGTACCACCCCGACAACCCCGACCTGCTGGAGCTGACCAACCACGTCCGCGGCGGCAACTCCTACTACCGCGACCCGTCCGTCAGCCCGGGCGGACAGGTCGATCTGCGCGTCCGGTTCGGCTCGCGGTCCGTGGTCTGGTGGGTGAACGGCCGCCAGGTGTTCGCCGACCGCCAGGGCGTCGGGCGCTCCTGGCACGCCTATCTCATCGTCAACCTGTCGGTGTGCGCGGGCCGTTACCATCCGCCGCCGGCACCCCACGTCAAGGAGATGTCGTACGAGGTTCAGAGCCTCGTCGTGAGACGCCCCGCCGGACTCGCGGACACGGAAGCCGACGAGCCCGAGGCGCACGAGCCCGAGGCCCATGAGCCACCGGCCCGGGGGACCGCGGTCGAGAGCGGGGCCTGACCGACGTCGGCGCGCGCCCGATGACGAACGCCGACGGACGCGGGGGACAACCGAGGAGGTGAGGCGAACCCGCTTCCGGGGCACGGGGCTCGGGGGCGTACAGGGGCCTGGGTGGGGATGTCCCCCGCCTCGGGCCTGGGGTCCGCCGGATCGTGGACCGGAGGCGACGGACATAGCGTTCGGCCATGACTCCCACCCCGCGCAAGCGCCTCGTTCTCGTGCTGGTCGCCGCCGGCCTGCTGGCCGCCGGGGTGACCGGCGCCGATGCCCGGCCGATGCGTCCCTCGCCCGCCGAGCGGCTGCGCCAGGACGTCGAGGCGATCCACGCACTCGGCGTCAGCGGCGTGCAGGCCCGCGCGGTCGCGCCCGACGGCCGGGAGTCGGTCGCCACCAGCGGCACGGCAGACCTGCGCACCGGCCGGCCGGTCCCGCCCGACGGCTCCTTCCGCATGGCCAGCACGGCCAAGACGCTGGTCGCCACGGTGGTGCTCCAACTGGCGGCGGACGGACGGCTGTCGCTGGACGACACCGTCGAGAGCCTGCTGCCGGGCGTGGTGCGCGGCAGCGGCAACGACGGCCGCCGGATCACCGTCCGCCAACTGCTCCGGCACACCGCGGGCATCCATGACGACCTGCCCGGATACACCACGCCCGAGGAGTACCGGCAGCAGCGCCACGACGTCCACCGGCCCGAGGAGCTGATCGCCCGCGCGATGACCCACGCACCGGACTTCCCGCCCGGCGAGGGCTGGCAGTACTCCAACACCGGTTACGTCCTGCTGGGTTCGATCGTCCGGCAGGTGACCGGCCACCCCGTCCACCAGGAGATCGAGGAGCGCGTCCTGCGCCCGCTCGGCCTCGACCGGACGCGCTGGACCGGCGTCTCGCCCGCCCTGCCCCGGCCGCACGCCCGCGGCTACCAGCACTTCGGCCCCGGCTCCACGGTGGACGTCACCGACCAGATACCGGTGGACCACGAGACCGCGTTCGCCACGACCACCCGGGACGAGAACAGGTTCCTGCGCGCGCTGCTCGGCGGCCGTCTGCTGCCCGCACGGCAACTGGCCGAGATGAAGCGGACGGTTCCCGTGAACGAGGAGGTCGGACAGCTGTGGCCCGGGGGCCGCTACGGACTCGGCCTGGTCGAGCGGCCGCTGAGCTGCGGAGGAACATACTGGAGCCACGAGGGCGGCGACGGCGGCTACATCACCCTCAACGGTGTCACGGAGGACGGCCGGCGCAGCGTCGTCGTGTCCATGTCCGAAGCGCGCGGCGACAGCCCCGCGCACATCCTGGAGCAGGAGAACGCGGCCGGCGCGCTGGTGGACCACGCCCTGTGCGCGGGGAGCCACCGAGCCCGGTGAGCCGGTGCCGGGGGCCGGGCGTGCCGTCCGGCCGCCGTTCCGGCCGCCGCAACGCCGCGGGCGGCCGTACGCGCATAGGGTCGTCCCAGTCGGCCGGCCGCGGCGCCGCACGGCAGCGCTGTCCGCCGGCCGGAGACGCCGTCCCCTTGGAGGTACGCCATGCCCGGCACCGACGAAGCCGCGAAGGCCATCACCGCCGCGGTCGTCGACAGCTTCCGCGACACCCCGGATCCGCGGCTGCGCGAACTGCTCCAGGGGCTCGTGCGCCATCTGCACGACTACGTTCGCGAGGTGCGTCCCACGACGCGGGAATGGGAGCGGGCCGTGGACTACCTCACCGCGGTCGGGCAGACCTGCGGCCCCACCCGCCAGGAGTTCATCCTGCTCTCCGACGTGCTGGGCCTGTCCATGCTGGTGGAGACGGTGAACGAGCGGGGCGGCGGCACCGAGGGCACGGTCCTCGGCCCGTTCCACGTCGTGCCGTCCCCGCGGCGCGCAAGCGGCGACAGCGTCGACCTCCTGGGCTCCGGACCGCCCTGCGTCGTGTCGCTCCGCGTCCTGTCGGCGCACGGCAGGCCGCTGGCCGCGGCGAACGTGGACGTGTGGCAGTGCACCGGGGACGGCTTCTACGACGTCCAGCAGCCCGGCGTCCAGCCGCCCGGCAACGGACGCGGCCTCTTCCGCACCGACGACGGGGGCCGCCTCTGGTTCCGCACCGTCGTGCCCAGCCACTACCCCATCCCGACGGACGGCCCGGTGGGACGGCTGCTCGCCGCGAGCGGACGGCACCCGTACCGCCCCGCGCACATCCACTTCCTCGTCGACGCCGCGGGCCACCGGCCGCTCACGACGCACGTCTTCGTCGCCGGCAGCCCCTACCAGGACTCGGACGCCGTCTTCGCCGTCAAGGACAGCCTGGTCGTCGACTTCACACCGGTCGGCGACGAGGAGCGGGCCCGTGCGTACCGGGTCGCCGCGCCTTTCCGCATGGCCGAGTTCGACATCGTCCTGGAGCCCGCTCCGGCCGGGACCGACGCACACGATCCGGTGACGGCTGGGCCGGAGCCGACGGGGCCTGGAACCGGCGGGTCCGAGGCCGGAGTGTCCGCGACGAGCGGAGCCGGAACGGACGGACCCGGGACGGGCGGGGAAGCGCGGTGAACGGGCCGCTCTCCTTCACCCACCAGGCGCTGCCGATGCGGGTGGTGATGGGCGTGGGAGCCGTCGACCGGCTCGCCGACGAGATCGACCGCGCCGGCCTCGCGCGGGTCCTGGTGCTGTGCTCGCCCGGCCGGCGCGAACTGGCCGAGACCGTCGCCGCACGCCTCGGCGCCCGGGTGGCGGACATCCACCCGCACGCCCGCGTGCACGTGCCCGCAGCGACCGCGGACGACGCCGTGCGGCGCGCCGCGGAGGTGAACGCGGACGGCTGCCTCGCCGTCGGCGGCGGCTCGGCCGTCGGCCTCGGGAAGATCGTCGCCCTGCGGCAGGGTCTGCCGGCCGTCGCGGTGCCGACGACGTACGCCGGATCCGAGATGACGCCGGTGTGGGGCCTGACGGACGACGGCGTCAAGCGCACGGGCCGTGATCCGCGCGTCCTGCCCGTGTCGGTGCTCTACGACCCCCGGCTCACCGTGGGCCTGCCCGCGGACGTCTCGGCGGCCAGCGGCATCAACGCGATCGCCCACGCGGTCGAGGCACTGTACGCGCCCGACACCTCGCCGATCGTCGCCCTGATGGCGGAGGAAGGCGTGCGGGCCCTGGCCGGCGCGCTCCCGGACGTCGTCGCCGACGGCGCCGACCTCGACGCCCGCTCCCGCGCCCAGTACGGCGCCTGGCTGTGCGGCGCCTGCCTCGGGGCCACCACCATGTCGCTGCACCACAAGCTCTGCCACGCCCTCGGCGGCACCCTCGACCTGCCGCACGCGGCCACCCACACCGTGGTCCTGCCGCACGCCCTCGCCTACAACCAGGGCGCGGCGCCCGGGGCGGTGGCGGCGCTCGGCCGCGCCCTCGGCGGCCGCGCCGACCCGGCCACCGCGCTGTGGGACCTCGCCGGCCGGCTCGGCGCCCCGCGCTCCCTGCGCGAGCTGGGCATGGCGTACGACGACATCGACCGGATCGTCGGGATCACACTGGCCGCCCCGTACGCCAACCCCCGCGAGGTGACGGCGGACGGCCTCGGACGGCTCCTGCGCGCCGCCTGGGCCGGACGGCCGCCCACCGGCTGAGGGCCCCGCCCGCCCGTTGTCGGCGCCGACTGCGAGAATCGCGCCATGACGGCGAAACTCCCCCTGCACAGCGCCCGTTGGCGCGAGCTCCGCGGCGTGACCGCCGACGACGTGTCGGCCCTGCTGGAGGAGATGGCCCGCGCGGCCGCCGCGGGGAGCGACGACGCGTGGCGGCGGAGCTGGACCGACCTGGCGCAGAGCCTGCTGGACGACGGAACCGTCCACGACGGCGCCTACGCGGCCCTGCCCCATCTCGTGGAGGCGGCAGCGGAGTTGCCACCGGACCGGTCCGCCGACTTCTGGGTCGACCTGGGATACGTCGTGACCGCGGAGGACAGGCCCCCCGTCCCGGCGGACCTCGCGGACGGGTTCGCCGCCGCCCTCCGGCTCGCCGAACGGGCGGCCGTGCGCAGCCTCGTCGCCGGTGTTCCCGCCGAGAGCGCCGCCCGCCTCGCGCTGAGCTGCGCCGCCTTCGCCGGTCATCCCACCGCCGCGGCACTGTGGTCCCTGGCGCCCGGGGAACCCGAGCTGCGGCTGGTCTGCCCCGCGTGCGACGCGGACAGCGAGATCCCGGAGTTCTTCGCGGACCCGGTTCGGCCGCCCTTCACGCCGCCGGAGCCGCCCGAGCCCGCTCACGCCGTCACCGGAGGGGGCCCCTGGGCGGCGGTCGTCCCGGCGCTGGAGCAGCAATCGCCCGCGCGGACGGCGGGAGAGGGGTGGGAGCCCTTTTTCCGGGTGGCACGCGACGTGGCGGCCGCCGGGGTGCCCCGCGCCACCCCGGGGTGGGCAGTCCTCTGCCTGGTCGCGTGCACGGTCGCGGTCACCGGGATCCCTCGGCCGGCCGGCAGGGAACAGGGCCGGCGGCTGATGCGGCTCGCGGGGAACTTCCGGTGCTGGAACTGCGAGCAGACCTGGACGATCGCCGACGGCCTGGCGGACGACCCGGAAGGAGCGCGGCCTCTCAGCCGTGACACGCCGGCGTGGACGGACGAGGAGGGTCCTGCCGCCCCGCCGAAGCCGGCCCCGGCCCGCCGGCCGGGGGAAGCCGCGGCCAGGCTCCGGCAGCAGGGCGACATGCTCGTCGACGCCGACGGGACTCCCTGGGCCCGTCTGGCGGCGTTCTCCGGCCCCGGCCCCGGCCCCGGCTCCGGCTCCGGTTCCATCGGAGGCGTCGAGGCGCTGACGGTCGTCTCCCGCCCCGGCCGGCCGGTCCTCGTGGCCGGCGGCGACGACGAGGGCGAGGTGTTCCTCTGGGATCCGGCCGACGGCCGGCTCGTCCACGGCCCGTGGGCGGGGCATCCCGGCAGGGTCTCCGCGCTGGCGGCCCTGTCCCTGCCCGGCGACGCCGTCGTGGTGGCGAGCGGGGACGACTCGGGGACGGTCGCCCTGTGGGACGCGGCGCAGGGCCGACTGCTCGCCGCCCGGCCCGAGTTCGGCCCGCCCGTCCGCCAGCCGGCAGGCCACCGGCCCGACGCGGTGACCGCCCTGTGCGTCGCGGCTCTCCCCGACGGACGGACCCTTCTGGTCACCGCCACCGGCCGGGGCGCGGTCAGACTGCGGGACCCCGCCACCGGCGAGGCGGTCGGACGCCTCAACCCGTACGGTCGTGTGATCCGGTCGATGGCCGCCGTCCCGGTCGCGGCAGGGCACACGCTGATCGCCGCCTCGGACGGCAGGGGCGGCGTCGAGGTCTGGGATCCGGCCGTCGACGACCCGTGGGACGGCGGCCTCGCCGTGCAGCCCGACCCACGTGCCCTCGACGAGGCCGGCCACCGGGTCGCCGCCGTGGCGGCCGTGCCCGCAGCGGCCCGCTCCCTGCTGGCCACTGCGGACGACCGAGGCGGCGTCATGCTGTGGGACCCCGCGACCGGTCTCCCGGCCGGCGACGGCCTGCCCCCGTCCACGGGCACCGCGGGCCCACCGGTCATGGCCGCTGCCCGACTGCCCGACGGCCGCACCGTCCTGACCGTCGGCAGCAGACTCGGACGCAGCCTGCGCGTATGGGAACCGGAGACCGGGACTCTGCGGCACATCGCCCTCGACGCGCCCCTCACCTGCCTGGCCGCCGCGGGCTCCCACCTGATCGTCGGCCATGCCCACGGAGCCCTGAGCGTCCCCCTCACCGGACAGTGAACCCGCGCGGCCCCGCGGACGTGCACGGCCCCGCCCCGCCCGGAGTTCTCCGGCAGGGTGCGCCCCGGGCCTTCGCGGACACGCCCTCACACGTCGCGGCGCCGCACGACGAGCACGGCGACCGCCAGTGAGACGAGCGGCCAGAGCGCGTACACGGTCCAGGAGCCGGACACCGTGGGTGTGTAGCCGAGGGATCCCGGATCCGGGCCCCATGGCTGCACCAGGCGGTTCCAGGCGGTCGGCACCATCGTGTGCCTGACGTCCGCCGACCAGCGGTCGCTCTCCGAGAACATGGTGGGCAGCATCAGCAGGACGAAGACGCCGGTGACCATGGTCGCGGCGGCGTGCCGCAGCACGACGCCCAGACCCAGGCCGACCAGCGCGCACACCGGAGCCAGCAGCGCGGACGCCGCCAGCGCCCGGAACACCCCGGGGTGGGTGATCGCGACCCCGCCGCCGCGGTCGTCCAGGACGGCCTGGGAGACGAGGAAGGAGCCGACGGAGACGACCGTGCCGACCACGGTCCACAGAGCGGCGGTGACGGCCGCCTTGGCCAGCACGACCGCACCGCGGGCGGGGACCGCCACGGTCGTGGTACGCATCATGCCGCTGCCGTACTCGCTCACGACGCTGAGCGCGCCCATGGCCGAGGCGACCAGCATCAGCGTCCAGTAACCGGCCGCCGGGTAGGCGTCGAAGGGGCGGAAGCCGGCGGGGCCGGTGTCCGCCGCACCGTCCGCCAGCGTGGCGAACGCGGCGGAGCCGACGACGAAGAGGGCGGTCGGTGCGATCGTCCACGGGGTGGAACGCAGGGACCGCGTCTTGATCCACTCGGCCGCGAGCAGGTCGCCGAAGCGGGCGGGCGGAGCGGCGAGGGAGGTCATCGGGGCCCTCCGGTCGTGTACTCGACACTGTCCGCGGTGAGTTGCATGAACGCGTCCTCCAACGAGGGTGTACGGGCGGTGAGTTCCTCGATCCGGATCCGGTTGTCGAAGGCGATCGCCCCGATCCGCTCCGCCGGGAGACCGGTCACGTCGAGCTTTCGCGCGCCCGGCGGGCCGGCCGTCTCGACCGAGGCGCCCGCCGCCGTCAGCAGGGCCGCCAGCTCGGCGGCCCGCGGTGTGCCGACCACGACCGTGCGACGCGTGCCGCGTGCCGCGAAGTCCGCGAGCGGCTCGGCGGCGACGAGGCGGCCCCGGCCGATCACGACGAGATCGTCGGCGGTGTTCTCCATCTCCGACATCAGGTGGCTGGAGAGGAACACCGTGCGTCCCTCGGCGGCCAGGCGCCGGAAGAGCCCGCGCGCCCAGAGCACGCCCTCGGGGTCCATGCCGTTGACCGGTTCGTCGAACATCAGGACCGGCGGGTCGCCGAGCAGTGCGGCGGCGATGCCCAGCCGCTGCCGCATGCCCAGGGAGAAGCCGCCGACGCGGCGGCCCGCCGCCTCCGACAGACCCACCTCCCCGAGCACCTCGCCCACCCGGCGTCGCGGAATGCCGTTGCTGCGGGCCAGTGCGCACAGATGGGCCGCGGCGCTGCGTCCGCCGTGGACCTGGCCCGCGTCGAGGAGGGCGCCGGCGTGCCGCAGCCCGCGTGGACGGCGGCGGAAGGGCAGGCCGCCGACGGTGGCGGTGCCCGCGGTGGGCTCGTCCAGCCCCAGGATCATCCGCAACGTGGTGGACTTTCCGGCCCCGTTGGGCCCCAGGAATCCGGTGACCCGGCCCGGCCGGACGATGAAGGACAGATGGTCGACGGCCGTCCTGCCGCCGAAGCGCTTGGTGAGTTCGCTGACTTCGATCACGGCGTCCACACTGCCGCGACGACCCGCCCCCGGGCATGCGGCCGTGGACGGCAACTCCCGTCCCGGCATGCACCCGTGGGCGTACGTCCCGGGGCCGATGCCGGGCCGACCGCGGCCGGTTAGTCTCGCGGCGTGAACCTCCGGATGACGTCCCCCTCGTTCCTTCCGCGCGCCGCCCGCCCCGGCGCGGCCGCCGGGAGGGAAGGCCGCCGATGACGAGAAGTGAGGCCACCGCCTGGGCGGGCGCCGCCTGTTACGTCCTCACGGTCGCCCTGCTGGTCGGGGCCGCGCCCCGCGCCTCCGGCGCCGTCCACGGAGTCGGGGCGCTGCTGGCGGTGAGCCTGCTCGCCGGCGTCGTACGCCACCGGCCGCGGACGGCCCTGGGGCTGGCCCTCCTGGGGGCCGTGGCCGTGGTGGCCGGCCCGCCCGGCTCCGGGGAGCAGGGCGGCACGGCGGCCTACCAGGGGCAGTTCCTGTCGTGTTTGGCGGTGGACCTCGTCCTGGGGTACGTGGTGGCCACCTGCGCGCGGCGGACCTGGATCCCCGCCGCGGCCGTGTCCGGCGCCGTGCAGCTCCTGCTGGTCGCCGTCTTCACGCACGGGGACGGCCTGGCGGTCAACGCGCTGATCGCGTTTCTCGCGCTGGCCGCGTGCGGGATGGCCGGGCTGCTGAGCCGTGAGCGCCGCGAGCACGCGACCGCGCTGCGCGCCCGGGAGGTGGCCGAGGCCGTGACGGCCGAACGCCTGCGCATCGCACGGGACTTGCACGACATGGTCGCCCACAGCATCGGTGTCGTCGCTATCCAGGCCGGGGTGGGCAGCCGGGTCATCGAGACCCAGCCCGCGCAGGCTCGCGCAGCTCTGCGGGCCATCGAGGCGACCAGCAGAGAGACGCTCTCGGGCCTTCGCCGCACACTCGTCTCGCTCCGCCGGTCCGACCGCACGGCTCCCTCGTCACAGCGGTCGCGTCTCGCGCCCTCGCCGGGGCTGGCGGACGTCGAGCAGCTGACGGCGGCGCCGGCGGCCGCGGGCGTGCGCGTCGAGGTGTGCCGGACCGGCGGGGGCCGGCCCGTGCCGGCCGACGTCGAGCTGTCCGTCTACCGCATCGTGCAGGAGGCGCTGACCAACGTGGCCCGTCATGCGGGCGCCGAGCACTGCAAGGTGGTCATCGACCACGGGGACGAGGAACTGTCGGTGGAGATCGTCGACGACGGGCGGGGGGCGACCGCGAGCAACGCCGGCCACGGCTTCGGCATCCTCGGCATGAGGGAACGGCTCGGTCTGCTGGGCGGTCGGCTCAGCGTCGGGCCGCGGCCCGAGGGCGGCTTCCGGGTGGCCGCGCGGCTTCCGCTGCCCCTGCCCACCGGAGCGGGCGGGGAGGGCCGGTGACCGTCCGGGTGCTTCTCGCCGACGATCAACCGCTCGTCCGGTCCGGGCTGCGGGTGATCATGGCCGACCACCAGGATCTGGAGGTGGTCGGCGAGGCGGCCACCGGTGCCGAAGCCGTCCGGCTGGCGCGGGAGCTGCGCCCCGACGTCGTGGTCATGGACATACGGATGCCCGGCATGGACGGCATCGAGGCCACCCGTCTGATCACCGCCGACGACGCGACCACCACGCGCGTGCTGGTCCTGACCACGTTCGACGAGGACGAGCACGTCTACGGCGCGCTGCGGGCCGGCGCCGGCGGCTTCGTCGTGAAGGACATGGCGCTGGACGACATCCTCGCGGCGGTCCGGGTGGTCGCCACCGGGGACGCCCTGATCGCGCCCGGTGTGACGCGCCGTCTGATCGCCGAGTTCGTCGCGCGTCCCGCGGCCGCCCCGGAGCGCTCCGCGCGGCCGGTCGAGGGCATCACCGAGCGGGAACGGGAAGTGCTGACGCTCGTCGGTCGCGGCCGGTCCAACGCGGAGATCGCGGAGGACCTCTTCATCACGGTGGCGACCGCCAAGTCGCACGTGTCACGGCTGCTCACCAAGCTCGGCGCCCGCGACCGCGTCCAACTCGTCATCATCGCCTACGAGTCGGGACTCGTCACCCTGCCCCGCTGACACCAACGCCCTCGTCCGCCCGCACGCGGCTGTTGTCGGGTCCCGTGGCAGTCCGTCGCCGTCCTCAGGGTGCTCGCCCCTCTCAGTCGTCCGCCAGGTACGACGGGGACGGCTGGTTCCAGAGGGCGTCCGAGCGGGCGATGAGGCGGCGCAGTTCACGGGCGGTCCGGGGGGAGAGGGCCTGGGTCACGGTGTCGAGGAGGGCGCGGGCGTCGAGAGGGTCGCCGCAGCAGTCCCAGTGGACGCCGCCGCCTGCTTCGAAGTCCTGCCACAGCTCGCGCTCGGGGCGGCGGACGTAGTCCTTCCATTCCCGCAGGGCCATGGCGACGTCGCCAGGTGACAGGTAGTTGCGGGTGCGTTCGAGGCGGTGGACCTCGGACAGCGCGCGCGAGGACAGGCCGTCGATGACCGGCTGGGCGGGCGACGCGCGGTGGTGGGAGGTTCCGGCCGCCGCGCGGCGCGGCCGGTTACGCGGCACGGGCCTTTCGTATGGTCGTCATGCGCACATCGTGCCACGGGCCCGCGCGGGGTCTCCAGCGGTTTTGTCCGGCCGGATCCCCCACCGGCGCACCTGCGCACCTGCGCACCGGCCCGGTGGCGCGGGCTGTTTCCGTGTCGTCCGCGCAGGCGGTCACCGGGGTGGTCGGGGGTGTTCGTCGAGCGGGGCGCCGAGGGGGACGCCGAGCCGGTCGGCGACGGCGCCGAGGGCGGCGCCCAGCGGGAGGGCGACCCGGGTGAGGGCGTGCCGGTCGCCGCGGGTCGGGTCCCGGTTGACGATCAGGACCGGTTTCCCTGCGTCGGCGGCCTGACGCACGAACCGCAGCCCGGACATCACCGTCAGCGAGGAGCCCAGGACCAGCAGGGCCGTCGCCTCCTCGACGAGCGCGCGGCAGGCCTCGACGCGGGCCGGCGGGACGTTCTCGCCGAAGAACACCACGTCCGGTTTGAGGATGCCCCCGCAGGCCTCGCAGGGCGCCACGACGAAGTCCCGGACCTGGTCGTCGGTGAGGTCGGCGTCGCCGTCCGGGTTCAGTCCCGCCGCCACCGGGGCGAAGCCCGCGTTCGCCCGCTCCAGCCGCAGGGCGAGGTCGGCTCGTGGGACCGTCGCCCCGCAGGAGAGGCAGACGACCCGCGCCAGGCTGCCGTGCAGTTCGACGACGTCCCGGCTGCCGGCGGCCTGGTGCAGCCCGTCGACGTTCTGGGTGATGACGCCCGACACCAGGCCGTGGCGTCCGAACGCGGCCACGGCCAGGTGCCCGGCGTTCGGGAGGGCCCGCCCGAAGGTGCGCCAGCCGAGGTGGCTTCGCGCCCAGTACCGGCGGCGGGCCTGCGCGCCGGCCGTGAAGTCCTGGTAGGTCATCGGGGTGTGCCGGCTCAGGCTGCCGCCCTCGCCCCGGTAGTCGGGGATGCCGGACTCCGTGGAGATGCCGGCCCCGCTGAGCACCAGCACACCGCCACCGCTCAGCGCGTCGGCGACCGGCCCCACATCCGTGGTGCCCGGCAGCACGTCACCGGCAGGGGTCCAGCTCAGGGTGGGACGCATCCGCATGCCGCCAGGGTACGGAACCGGCCGCCCAGGCGGGGGCCGCGCCCAGAGCGCACGAGCACGGGCCCCATACGGCGCTCGGCCGTGCCTTTGCCGTGCACGGACCGCGACCCGCCACCCACGGGGGCGGGAGCGGGGGAGGGGGAGCGGGAGGGGGAAACGGGACCCGCGGGGACGGCGCTTCACGGACTCCGGTGTCAACGGGCCCGGTCTCCTGGTGTCAACGGGCCCAGTGTCCCCCGGAGTCGGGAATCCGGGAGTCGGAATCCGGGAATGCGGACGCGGCGCACGCGCGTTGAGCACCGCCGACGGACTCTCCCCGTTCGGAAGAAGGCAGGTTCATGACGTCCTCGCCGGCCACCATGCGCGCCGTCCGACTCTCCGCCCCCGGTCCCGTGGACGGCCTCCGGCTGACCACGCTCCCGCTGCCACCGGAGCGGGACGGCTGGGTGCGCATCCGCGTCGAGGCGTTCGGCCTCAACCGGTCGGAGCTGAAACTGCGCCTCGGGCTGAGCCGGGGCGTCACCTTCCCGCGGGTGCCGGGCATCGAGGCCGCGGGCACCGTGGACGCCGCCCCGGCGGAAAGCGGACTGACCCCGGGACAGAAGGTCGTCGCCATGATGGGCGACATGGGGCGCACCTACGACGGCGGCTACGCCGAGTACACCTCGGTGCCGTTGTCGCAGGTCATCCCCGTCGAGACCGATCTGCCGTGGGAGGTGCTGGGCGCTCTGCCGGAGATGGTGCAGACCGCCCACGGCTCGCTCACCGTCGGCCTGGACCTGCGGGCCGGTCAGTCGCTGCTGATCCGCGGCGGGACCTCCTCCGTGGGCCTGGCGGCCGCGGCCCTGGCCGCCAGGCGCGGAGCCGTGGTCCTCGCCACCACGCGCCGGGCCGACCGCCTCGCCCTCCTCCGTAAGCGCGGCGTCGACCACCCGCTGCTCGACACCGGGGAGGTCGCGCCCGCCGTGCGCGAGCTGTACCCGGACGGCGTCGACGCCGCCCTCGACCTCGTCGGCACGCCGACCCTGCCCGACACGCTCCGCGCGGTGCGGGTGCACGGCACGGCCTGCTTCGGCGGCAGCCTCTCCAACCAGTGGACGGTCCGGGACTTCTCACCGAACGAGTACCTGCCCAGGGGAGTGCGGCTGGCGGGCTACTTCGGCGATGCCTCGGACCTGCCGCAGAAGGACTTGCAGGACATCCTCGACGCCGTCGCGGCCGGCCGGCTGTCCTTCCCCGTGGACCGCGTCTACGACGGTCTGGAGCAGGTGGCGCGGGCTCACGACGACATGGAACACGACCGGGCCACCGGCAAGCTCGTCGTCCGCGTCCGGCATTAGGGCCTGGCGTTTCCGTACGGTCCCGGAGGCGCAAGGCGCCGATCGTTTCCCGGCTGCGCGCCTGCGCCCGGCGAACCGGCGGCCCGCGGCCGGTCGCTGGGTAGGGTCGGGGCGTGGACCGCAGCAGCAGACAGCCCGACGACGCATTCGCCGGGAACGCGCGGGACGAGCCGTCGCCCCGGGCGGCCCGCAGGCTGTGGGGGTGGTCGGCCGGGCTGGTGCTGGCGGTGCCGGGCGCCTCGGTGCTCGTCGCCGGCTCCGGTACCGGCCCTCGGCCGGCCGTGGCCCTCGCCCTGGTCCTCGCGCAGGCCTGCGCCCTGAGGTGGCAGCTGCGCGCTCCGGTCGCCGTCCTGGCCGGGACCGCGGCGGCGGGCCTCGGGGTGTGGGCGCTGCTGCCCGCGGTGTCCCTGACGGGCGCGCTGCTCGCGGCGCAGGTCGCGCTGTGCGTGCTGTCCGCGACCAGGCCCCGGCGGGCCTCGGTGTGCGCGCTGGCGGCGATGTGCCTGCCGGGGGCGGTGGCCTTCCGGGCGGGCGGCCCGGCGGGCCTGGCGGTCTACCTGCTGACGGTCGTCCTGGCGTGGACCGCGGGGCAGTGGCGCGGTGCGCAGCGGGCGCGGGCGCGGGCGGAGACGCGCCGGGCCGTGGTGGAGGAGCGGGCGCGGATCGCCCGGGAGGTGCACGACGTCGTGGCGCACACCCTGTCCGTGCTGGTCGTCCAGGCGGGCGCGGCGGACGACGTGTTCACCCGGCAGCCCGAGCAGGCCCGCCAGGCGCTGCGGGCCATCGAGATCAGCGCCCGCTCCGCGCTCGGCGAACTGCGGCTGCTGCTGCGCGCGTTCGGCCCCGAGGCGGACGGGAGCGGGACTCCCGAGCGGTGGGAGGCGGGGCCTTCGCTCGCGCGTCTGGACGAGCTGGCCGGCGCCGTGCGCGCGACCGGGCTGACCGTGCACGTGCACCGCGAGGGCGTCACCGACGGCCTGCCGGCGGCGCTGGACCTGGCGGCGTACCGGATCATCCAGGAGGCCCTCACCAATACGCTGCGTCACGCGGCCGGCGCGGACGTGGTGAGGGTGCGCGTGGCGGTGGAGGGGGAGTGGGTGAGGGTCACGGTGGCCGACGACGGACGCGCGTCGCAGAGCCCGTCGGCGGCGGGGGCGGGGCGAGGTCTGGTGGGGATGAGGGAGCGCGCCCGGCTGGTGGGCGGGCGGCTGCGCGCGGGCCCGCTGCCCGGCGGCGGGTTCGAGGTGACGGCGGAGCTGCCGCTGGAGGAGGTGTCATGACGTTGCGCGTGGTGGTGGCCGACGACCAGGCCCTGGTACGGACCGGCTTCCGCATGATCATCGACGCCCGGGACGACCTGGAGGTGGTCGGCGAGGCGTCCGACGGCCGCGAAGCGGTCCTCCTGACGCGGGAACTGTCGCCGGACGTGGTGCTGATGGACGTCCGCATGCCGGTCGTGGACGGCATCGAGGCGACGCGGCAGCTCGCCCGGTGCGGCAGCACGGCCCGGGTGCTCGTGCTGACCACCTGGGACGTGGACGCGCACGTGGTCGACGCCCTGCGGGCCGGGGCCGTCGGCTTCCTGCTGAAGGACATCCGCCCCGCCGAACTCGTCGAGGCGATCCGGCTCACCGCGCGCGGCGACGCCCTGCTCGCCCCGGTGGTGCTGCGCCGCGTCCTCGACCGCTTTCTGCGCACCGCGTCCGCCCCGGCGCCGCCGCCCTCGCTGCGGGAGCTCTCCGGCCGCGAGCGGGAGGTGCTCACCCTGATCGGGCAGGCGCTGTCCAACGCCGAGATCGCCGAGCGGCTGGGCCTGTCGGAGGCCACCGTCAAGAACCATGTCACCGCGGTGCTGCGCAAACTGGGCCTGCGCGACCGCGTCCAGGCCGTGGTCGCCGCCTACGATCACGGCCTGGTGCTGCCGCGCCGCCCTTGAGGTCGTCGCCGTCTCCTCCTTGAGGAGGAGACGGCACGCCGCTCCTCCCGTGCTCCCAGGAGCAGTCCCTCCCCGCGGCCGATCCGCGGCGGGGGCGGCCGGACATAGCGTCGAGGGGTGATCGACGACCTGGCCTGCCTCATGTATCTGCTCGCCCACGACGACGCGGCCGAGGGTCCGTACGACCGTCGCCGGACGGAGTTGCTCGTGCGCGCGGCCGCCCTGACCGACCTCGCGCTGCGCGGCCGGCTGCGGGAGGACGACGGCACGGTCACCGTGTCCGGCGAACGGCCGACCGGCGACCCCGTCCTGGACACGGTGCTGCGCGACGCCGCCGGCGGACACGGCTGGAAGCACCTGGTGCACCACCGTCGCAAGCGCACCCTGACGCTGGTGGAGGACCGGCTCGCCGCCGCCGGACTCCTCGCCGTGCGCGAACCCCGCACCCTGCTCGGCGCCCGGCGCCTGACCGTGACGGACCCCGCCGTTCCCGCCGCACTGCGCGCCCGCGTCCACGCGGCACTGCACGGGACCGGCCCGGTGGGCGAGGTCGCCGCGGCCGACGCGGCGCTGCTGGCGCTGGCCGCGGCCGGCAGGGTCCGCCCCGTCGTGTCACGGCGGGACCGCAAGTCCTTCCGGGCCCGCATCGACGCCTGCACACGGAGTCTCGGCGTGCTCGCGCCCGGTCTGGAGAAAGCCGTACGCACGCTGCCGACCACCATGATCGCCGCACAGGGCGGCATGGGCGGCAGCTGACCCGAGGGGGAGACGATGAGCCCGCACCGCGTCCTGACCGCCCTGGGCTGTGCCCTGACCGTCGTGCTCACGACGGCCGGGGCCCCCGCCCGCTCCCATCCGGCTCCGGCCGGCCCCGCTGCGGCCCGCGCCGCGACCACGACCGTGCGCACGCAGGACGGGCCGGTGCGGGGCGCCGCCCACGACGGCTACCGCACCTTTCTGGGAATCCCTTACGCGGCGCCCCCGGTGGGCCGGCTGCGCTGGGCCGCGCCCCACCCCGTGTCCCCCTGGACCGGGGTCCTGGACGCCACCCGCCCCGCGAGCGCCTGTCCGCAGCCCGCCGGGGAGGTGCCCGGCGGCAGCACCGACGAGGACTGCCTGCGGCTGAACGTCACGACGCCCGACGGCGCACGCCCCACGCACCCCCGGCCGGTGATCGTGTGGCTGCACGGCGGCGGCCTCACCACCGGCGCGGCCGGTTCGTACGACGCCCGCCGCCTCGCCGCCCGCGGCGACGTCGTGGTCGTCACCGTCGACTACCGGCTCGGGGCGCTCGGCTTCCTCGCGCACGCCGGGCTGCCCGGTTCCGGCACCTTCGGTCTCGCCGACCAGCAGGCGGCGCTGCGCTGGGTGCGCGCCGGGATCGGCGCCTTCGGCGGGGACGCGCGCAACGTGACACTGGCCGGCGAGTCGGCGGGCGGCTACAGCGTCTGCGCCCAGCTCGCCTCGCCCGCCGCCGCGCGGCTCTTCGACCGGGCGATCATCCAGAGCGGGCCGTGCACGGGCCGCCCCGACCGGCCCTTCGCCCCGTCGTCCGCCGCGCTGCCCACGGCGAACGCGGCGGGCGCGGATCTCGCGGCGAAGGTGGGCTGCCGCGCCGCCCGGGACGCCGTGGCCTGCCTGCGCCGCGTGGACGCCGCGCGTCTGCTCGCCGCCCAGGGCGCCGACCAACAGCCCGCCTACGGGACCCCGTTGCTGCCCCTCGACCCCGGGGCGGCGATCGCCTCGGGCCGCTTCCACCGCGTCCCCGTGCTCATCGGCGCCAACCACGACGAGGGCAACGGCTGGGCCGCCGGGATCGTCCAGGCCGGGAATCCCGTCGACCCCGACACCTGGCCCGACGTCGTGGCCGCCTTCTTCCCCGCACCGGGACAGGCCTCGGCGATCGTCCGCGAGTACCCCGTGCACCGCACCGACGGGGGCCGCGTGTTCGGAGCCGTCATCGGCGACGCCGACTTCGCCTGCCCGACGGCGGACGCGGCCGGCCTGCTCGCCGCCCGGACACCCGTCTGGCGTTACGAGTTCGCCGACGAGCACGCCCCGCCGCTCACCCCGGGCACGCCGCCCTTCCCGCTCGGCGCACCGCACGCGAGCGAGCTGCCCTATCTGTTCGACCTGGGCGGCCGCCCGCGCGACCTGAGCGCGGCACAGCGCCGGCTGGCCGACGCCATGATCGACTACTGGACCCGCTTCGCCCGCACCGGCGACCCCGACGGCCCTTCGACGCCGCACTGGCCCCGCCGGGCGGTCCTGTCCCTGGCGCCGGACCACATCGTCCCCACCCTCACGACGCCGCGTCGCCACCACTGCGCGTTCTGGGGCGCCTGGGACCGGGAAGGGCTGTGAGCACCGTCTCGCGCGCACGGTGACGATCGCCCCACGCGCAACCGTCGTCCCTGTTCACGCGTCGCACCACACATGGAACGCGAATGGCTCTTCTCCCTTGTCCCCCTCCTGCTCGGCGCGGCCTTCCTCGCCATCGGCCTGCACGGACTGCGTCGTGCCGAGGCGCTGCGCCGCACAGGGGTGACCGCCAGGGGACGGATCGTCCGCCACCACGTCAGCCGGAGCGACGGCGGAGCCAAGTTCCACCACCCGGTCGCGGCCTGGACGACTCAGGACGGCACCGCCTGCGAGCACCCGTCCCGCTTCGGGCGCGTATCCGTCGAGGGCCGTTTCGGCGTGGGCGCCGCGGTGACGGTCCGGTACGACGCGGCCAACCCCCGCCGGTTCGAGATCCAGGGCTGGGACGCGGCGACGGCCGACCGGGTGTTCGCCGTCGTGGGAGCGCTGCTCACGGGGGCCACGCTGCTGGCGCTGCTCATACGGCTGCTCGTCTGGCTGCTCAGCCTCTGACCGTCGCCGTCGGCCCGCAGATCTTCCGATTTGTGCGCTTGCTCCATGATCGCCCTATGCTGTTCTACGGGAGACCTCGAGCAGTCGACGTGCCGGCTCCGCGCCGGCGGGAAGCGGGCTTCCATGGCTGAGCGGTTCAAAAGGTCCGGACTGGTCGGCGAACTGTCGGCCGAATTCGCCGGCACCATGATTCTCATCCTCTTCGGCTGTGGCGTGGTGGCCCAGGTGGTCGCCGGTGGAGCGCTCACGACGCCGCCGGGAGGACTCGGAAACCACGACAGCATCGCCTGGGCCTGGGGCCTGGGCGTCACCCTGGGCGTCTACGTCGCCGCGCGGCTGAGCGGCGCCCACCTCAATCCGGCGGTGACGGTCGCCCTGGCCGCGTTCAAGGGCTTCCCCTGGAGCAAGGTCGCGCCCTACGCGCTGGCCCAGACCGCCGGAGCCTTCGTGGCGGCCCTCATCGTGCGGTGGAACTACACCGAAGCACTGGCGAAGGCCGACCCCGGACACACCATCAAGACGCAAGGCGTGTTCTCCACGCTCCCCGCCAACGGCAATCCCAATCTGCCGGTCCACGAGTGGGGCGCGTTCCGTGACCAGATCATCGGCACCGCCATCCTGCTCCTGCTGATCCTCGCCGTCACGGACCTGCTGAACACCCCGCCGGGCGCCAATCTGGCCCCGTTCATCGTCGGTCTGATCGTCGTGGCGATCGGCATGGCGTGGGGCACCAACGCGGGATACGCGATCAACCCGGCGCGTGACTTCGGGCCCCGATTGGCCAGCTTCATCACGGGCTACGGCACAGCATGGCGAGATCAGTACGGGAACCTCTACTTCTGGGTGCCGATCGTCGGGCCCCTGATCGGCGGCCTGCTCGGCGCCGGCCTCTACAAGGCCTTCATCGGCCGGTTCCTGCCGACGGCGGAGCCCGAGCCTCCCGGCCGTGTCCCGGCTCCCGAGGAATGACCCCCACAGCAGAGGCGGCAACCCATGGCTGACTTCGTGGGCGCGGTGGACCAAGGCACCACCAGCACCCGATTCATGATCTTCGACCACGCCGGCAACGAGGTGGCGAAGCACCAGCTGGAGCACGCCCAGATCCTTCCGCGCTCAGGCTGGGTCGAGCACGATCCGGTGGAGATCTGGGAGCGCACCAACTCCGTGATGCAGAACGCGCTGCGGCACGGCAACCTCACCCCCGAGGACCTGGCCGCGATCGGCATCACCAACCAGCGCGAGACCACCGTGGTGTGGGACCCGCGCAACGGACGTCCCTACTACAACGCCATCGTGTGGCAGGACACCCGCACCGACTCCATCGCGGCCGCCCTGGAACGCTCCGGCAAGGGCGACGTGATCCGCCGCAAGGCGGGACTGCCGCCGGCTACCTACTTCTCCGGCGGCAAGATCCAGTGGATCCTGGAGAACGTCGACGGCGTCCGCGAGGCGGCCGAGCAGGGGCACGCCCTCTTCGGCAACACCGACGCCTGGGTGCTGTGGAACCTGACGGGCGGCCCCGACGGCGGCGTCCACGCCACCGACGTGACCAACGCCAGCCGCACCATGCTGATGGACCTGGAGACCCTCGACTGGGACGACGAGCTGCTGGGCTTCTTCGACATCCCCCGGCAGATGCTGCCCGCCATCAACCCGTCCTCCCACCGCGAGGCGTTCGGTGTGACCCGCACCTCCCGGCCGCTGCGTGCCGCCATCCCCATCACCGGGGTGCTCGGCGACCAGCAGGCGGCCACGGTGGGACAGGTCTGCTACGCACCGGGCGAGGCCAAGAACACCTACGGCACGGGCAACTTCCTCGTCCTCAACACCGGCACCGAGCTGGTGCGTTCGCAGCACGGACTGCTCACCACCGTGGCCTACCAGTTCGGCGACAGCCCGGCGATCTACGCCCTGGAGGGCTCCATCGCCGTCACCGGCTCGGCGGTGCAGTGGCTGCGCGACCAGATGAAGGTCATCAAGGACGCGGCGGAGAGCGAGGCGCTCGCGCGCACCGTCGAGGACAACGGCGGGATGTACTTCGTACCCGCCTTCTCGGGCCTGTTCGCCCCGTACTGGCGCTCCGACGCCCGCGGCGCGATCGTCGGCCTGGCCCGGTACAACGACAACGGCCACCTGGCCCGGGCCACCCTCGAGTCCATCTGCTATCAGAGCCGCGACGTCGTCGAGGCCATGGAGCAGGACTCCGGGGTCCACCTCGACGTGCTCAAGGTCGACGGCGGCGTCACGGCCAACGATCTGTGCATGCAGATCCAGGCAGACGTCCTCGGCGTGCCGGTCAGCCGTCCGGTGGTCGCCGAGACCACCGCGCTCGGCGCCGCCTACGCGGCGGGCCTGGCCACCGGGTTCTGGCGCGACACCGACGAACTGCGCACCCACTGGCAGGAGTCGAAGCGCTGGGAGCCCCAGTGGTCCGACGACCAGCGCGCGGAGGGATACGCGGGCTGGAAGAAGGCGGTGGAACGCACCCTCGACTGGGCCAAGGTCGAGTAGCCGCACACGGCAGGCGCCGCCCGTGAGCATCGGGCGGCGCCTTTCCGTGTCCTGGCCTTTCCGTGTCCTGAGGCCCGACGGCAGCCCGCACCGCCTCAGTTCCCGCGCCACAGGCGCAGAGCCCGGCGCTCTCCTGCCGTCATCGCGCCCCATATGCCGTCGTACTCACCGCTGCGCAGCGCCCAGTCGCCGCAGGCCGTCACGACGGGGCACCGGTTGCAGACGGCCCGTGCCCGGTCGATCTGGAGTCGCGAGGGACCGTCCTCCCCGATGGGGAAGAAGAGCTCGGGATCCTCGAAACGGCATTCCGCCAGGTCACGCCAGTTCACGCGCCGCCTCCCCTCCCGGAACACCCGTCGCCTCCCCGACGGCGCCGGCCTCGGCGTGCGCGTACGGGTGCGGTCGCGAGCGGGGGCACGGGTCCGGATGCGGGAAGGAGCGACCGGCAGAGCGAGAGAACATCATCACCACCTCCGCGTGGTTCTTCGGTCACCCGCGTGCGGGCAACCCGTAAAAGCGGCGCTCGGTGCACCGCATGACCCGGCAGAGGTAGATAGAAATATAGGACTTTTCTCGCGTTCGGTACAGATCCCGGACACCGGAAAACGGACGTCGACCGACGCGGGGCGCGCCCTCACGGCGGACCCGGCGGACCGTCGCAGCGGCTTGCGGGACCGGCCTCGGTTCGAAGAACAGAAGCCAGAAGCCCTATGCTTTCGCACATGGTTGCGCATCGAATGATCGACGTGAACGGGATCCGGCTGCACATCGCGGAGGAGGGCGAAGGCCCCCTGGTCGTGCTCCTGCACGGCTTCCCCGAATCGTGGCATTCCTGGCAGCACCAGTTCGGCCCGCTGGCCGCCGCCGGCTTCCGCGTGGTCGCACCCGACCAGCGGGGATACGGCCGCAGCGACCACCCCGAGGACGTGGCGGCCTACAGCATCCTGCACCTGGTCGGCGACGTCGTCGGTCTGATCCACGCGCTCGGCGAGGAGAAGGCGTACGTCGTCGGACACGACTGGGGCGCGCCGGTGGCCTGGCACACCGCGCTGCTCCGGCCGGACGTCGTACTGGGGGTGGCGGGGCTCAGCGTGCCGCCGCCGTTCCGCGGGACGCAGCCGCCGCTCGAGGTCATGGACCGCATGTTCGAAGGCCGGTTCTACTGGAACTACTTCAACCGGCCCGGAGTCGCGGACGCGGAGTTCGCGAAGGACCCGCGCACGACGCTGCGGAAGTTCTTCCACATGGCGTCCGGCGACGCTCCCGCCGCGGCCGAGGGAAGGCAGCCCTTGGTCGAGCACGGCCGGGGCTGGCTGGAGACGATGCCCGATCCCGAGGCCCTGCCCGAGTGGTTCACCGAGGCGGACCTGGACGTCCTCACCGACAGTTTCTCCGGGGGCTTCACCGGCGCGCTCAACTGGTACCGCAACATCGACCGCAACTGGGAGCTGACGGCGGCCTGGCACCAGGCCGTCGTCAGCGTGCCCGCGCTGTACGTGTACGGGGACCGCGACCTGGTGCCCGCGTTCCCGGGCACGCCCGAACTCATCGCGGCCCTGCCCGACCTGATGCCCAGCCTGCGGCGTGAGCCGGTCCGGCTGGAGGGGTGCGGACACTGGACGCAGCAGGAGCGCCCGGCGGAGGTGAACGCCGCGCTCGTGGACTTCCTGACCGGACTCCGCGGCGAACTCCGGGACTGAGCCCCTCGGCCGCCCCTCGAAGCCCTCGCCGCTGTCGGCGTCACCGCCGCGGACGGCAGCGGCCGCGACGCCGACGGCCGTGGTGAACCCGCCGGTCAGTCCCGGGAGTTGCCGAACAGCAGACGGTAGGCGACGAGCAGCACGAGGGCGCCGCCGACGGCCGCGCCCCAGGTGTACAGGTCGAAGAAATGCTTCTCCACCGGCCGGTCGAGGAACCGGGCGGAGATCCAGCCGCCCACGAAGGCCCCGGCGATGCCGATGAGGGTGGTGCCGATGAAGCCGCCCGGGTCGCGCCCGGGAAGCAGGATCTTGGCGATGGCCCCGGCGAGCAGGCCGAGGATGATCCAGCCGATGATGCCCACGTCGTACGTCCTCCAGAGTCGGTCGGTGCGTGCCGGCTGCCCTGGTGTGACTCCGGTTCGCGCAGGTGGAGACGCGGTGCGGGGCCCGGGCGGTTGCGGTCCGTGCGTCACGGGACGCCCCCCCGGCCGTGGCGCGCGGACCGGACCCCGGTTCCGGTCCCGCCGCGGGCGCCGCACGTCACGGTGAGGCCGGCGGCGTCTCCGGTTCGGGGTGTGCCAGGCGGCGCAGCAGGGGCAGGGCCTCGTCGAGGGGCACGGGCCGGAAGAAGCGCGCGTCGGCGAGTTCCACGGCGGCGATCGCGCGGGGGGCCAGGTCCGCGCCGGCGTCGGTGACCCGCAGTCGCTTGGCGCGGGTGTCGGCCGGATCGACCTCCCGCTGGACGAGTCCCTTCTGTTCCAGGGTGCGCAGGACCTGCGAGGTCATCTTGACGTCGGTGCCCGCCTGGCGGGCCAGGGCGAGCTGGTTGGGGTGCTCTCCCTGGGAGTTGAGCCACCAGGCGCAGGCGAGCAGGACGAACTGGACGTGCGTGAGACCGAGGGGCGCCAGGACCGCGGTGAGCTCGCGCTGCCAGCGCAGCGTGGCGTGCCAGAGCAGCAGACCGGGGCTGTCGCCGGGGCTGAGGGGCATCAGCGCGCCGCCCGTGCGACCAGCGCGGCCATCGTGGCGGGCCAGTCGGCGGTGATGCCCGGACCGATCCGCGCCCCGGCCTCGTCGGCGCCCGGACCGGTGATCTCCATCCGGTACACCACCCGGACGCGGCCCTCGCCGAGCCGGTCCATCCGGTGGACGGTCCGCAGCAGGAGATCCCCGAACCGGGCCTCGTCGACGAACAGTTCGCCTTCGGTCACCTCCGCGATCCGGAGGGCGATCGGCTCCTCCCCGGGGGGCGTCATCGTGATGCGGGCGCCGGTCGCGAAGGGGCCGTCGATCTCGGTCTTCTCGATCTCCGCGTTCCAGGCGCCCCAGTTCTCGACGTCCGTCCAGAGCCGCCAGATCGCCTCGGGGGCGGCGCCGGTCTCGACGGCGTGCTCGTAGTCCCACATGGTGTGATCCCCTCGTGTCGATGTTCTGCCCAGAGACTATCTGTACGCAGACCATCTGTCGAGTGGCGGGACGGTTCGCGGCGAGGGCCGGTGGCACGGCGCTACCGGGCGGGCAGCGCGTCCCGTACGGCGCGCGCGGTGAAGGCCGGGTCGTAGTCCTCGGCGACGCCCGGGACGAGGATGACGTCACCCTCGATGTGGCGTGAACGCAGCGGGGCGATCTCCCGGTACGCGGCCGAGTCCCACCACTCCCGCGCCCGGGCGAGGGAGGGGAAGCCGATCACCACGACGTGCCCGGGCCAGTCGCCCTCCTTCACCTCGTGCCGTGCGCCGTGCACGAGGAAGCGGCCGCCGTACGGCGCCATGGTGCCGGTGACGCGTTCCATGTACGCGGCGATCTCCGCGTGGGGTGCGGCTTCCTGAAGGCGGGCTATCGCGTAGGCGGTCACGGTGTCCTCCGGGATCTCGTTGTCGGCTTCTCGACGTGCACGAGCCTGCCACCGGGACGGGCCGGGGTCGATGACCTCCGGGGTAAGCGCGTCCGGCGAGGACCGGCCGGCGCGGGTGAGGAAGCGGCGCGGGGCGGGAATCAACGCGTCGGCGGATCGGGGGGTCGTCACATCGGGGGAAGCGCGCGCGTTCGGGCGACCGGGGGAATTCGGGAGCGAAGCAGGTGAATCCGGGCTGGGGAAATCCCTGCGGCGGCCCCGGGTTCCGCCCCCGCCGCGTCCCGCCTGACACGCTGACACCTGTCGTGCGTATTCATGGACGGAACAGCGGCCGGGCATGCCGGACGAGGCGAGAGTGCCTGGCGGACGAACAGGAGAGCAGACGCGTATGAATCCCAGTGCTCACATCGAGGCCGTCTACGCGGCAGTCTGCCGGCGCAACCCCGGGGAGAACGAGTTCCACCAGGCGGTGGGCGAGGTGCTGCACACGCTGGCGCCCGCCCTCCAGGCGCATCCCGAGTACGTCGACTCGTTCATCGCCGACCGGCTGTGCGAGCCGGAGCGGCAGCTGATCTTCCGGGTGCCGTGGGTGGACGACGCGGGCCGGGTGCAGGTCAACCGCGGGTTCCGGGTGGAGTTCAGCAGCGCGCTCGGCCCGTACAAGGGCGGACTGCGGTTCCACCCGAGCGTCGACCTCGGCATCGTGAAGTTCCTGGGCTTCGAGCAGATCTTCAAGAACGCCCTGACCGGACTCGCGATCGGCGGCGGGAAGGGCGGCTCGGACTTCGACCCCAAGGGCCGCAGCGACGGCGAGGTCATGCGCTTCTGCCAGGCGTTCATGACCGAGCTGTACCGGCACCTGGGCGAGCACACGGACGTCCCCGCGGGCGACATCGGCGTCGGCGGGCGCGAGATCGGCTATCTCTTCGGCCAGTACAAGCGCATCACCAACCGCTTCGAGGCGGGCGTGCTGACCGGCAAGGGCGTCTCGTGGGGCGGCTCCCACGCCCGGACCGAGGCCACCGGCTACGGCGCGGTCTACTTCGCCCAGGAGATGCTCGCCACCCGCGCGGACGGCTTCGACGGCCGCAAGGTCGTGGTGTCCGGCTCCGGGAACGTGGCCGTGTACGCGATCGAGAAGGTGCACGCGCTGGGCGGCTCGGTGGTGGCCTGCTCGGACTCGTGCGGGTACGTGGTCGACGAGGACGGCATCGACCTGGAACTGCTCAAGACGGTCAAGGAGGCCCGGCGGGCGCGGCTGTCGGCCTACGCGGAGGCCAGGCCCACGGCACGGTTCTCCGAGCGGGGCTCGGTCTTCGACGTACCCTGCGACGTCGCGCTGCCGTGCGCCACGCAGAACGAACTGCACGCGCCCGACGCGGCGACGCTGGTGAAGAACGGGGTGCGGGCCGTCGCCGAGGGCGCCAACATGCCGTGCACCCCGGAGGCGGTCGAGATCTTCCGGGAGGCGGGCATCCTGTTCGGGCCGGGCAAGGCCGCCAACGCGGGCGGTGTGGCCACCTCGGCCCTGGAGATGCAGCAGAACGCCTCTCGCGACGCGTGGACCTTCGAGCAGACGGAGCGGCGGCTGGCGGCCGTCATGCAGAGTGTGCACGACCAGTGCCGCGCCACCGCCGACGCCTACGGCGGATCCCCCGACGACTACGTCCTGGGCGCGAACATCGCGGGCTTCCTGCGCGTGGCCGAGGCGATGACGGCTCAGGGCGTGGTGTGACACACCTGGTCGTCATGCGCGGCCGCTGAGGGTCCACGGCCCGGGCGGCGCGGACGGCCGCGTGGACCGGCGCCTCCCCTGTGCGCGCCGGTCCACGCGAAGTCGAAGTCGACGTTCAAGTCCAAGTCGCGAGTCGCACTCCAGGCCGGAGTCGGAGCCGACGGGGTGCGGCCGCGCGGCCGGTGCGCGCAGCCGCACCCCGTCGGGGGTGTCAGGCCTGCACGAGGACGGTGCACCACGTCTCGTTGTTGTCGCCGATGCCGCAGTCGGCGATCTCCCCGCTGCGGATCTTCGTCCAGACCCCCTTGGCGCGCCAGTGCCAGGTGCCCACCCGCGAGAACCGCTCGTGGTATCCGTGGTTCGCGAACGTGAACGCGTCGACGTCGTTGCCGGTGCCGTTGCCGCCGCGCGTGCCGTTGCCGAACGACAACTGCTTGCACTTGGCGTGCTTGAACTCGCTGCCGGTGCCCCCGCCCCAGTTCCACACGTCGCAGTAGTGGGGGCCCGAGCCGAGGCTCATGGTGTAGTGCATCGTCTGGCCGGTCCTGTTCTTCACCGCGCCGCACAGGGGACCCACACAGCCGTCCGCGGAGGCGTTCGTCGCCCCGGCCACGACGGCTCCGGAGGCCAGCAGGGCGGTGGCGACGGCGGCGACGGCCGTCCGGTTCGCCCGGGACATCATCTTGCGCATGGCACTTCCCATCTCTCGTTGCGTCAGCTCGGCCCACGCCTCGCGCGAGCGCCGCGGTGCGGGTGGCGGCGTCGCTCCCCGGAGGCGCGAGCGGGCCGTCGTCGGCGTTCCCGGCGGGGCACGGCGTCTGCCGCGATCCGCCTGACGGCACGTGAGTTGAGGATCTACGGTGAACCTTGCGAAAACCTTGTGACGGCCGTCCGGCGCCGGCCCCGGAGCGCAGGGCGGAGGGTCGACGGCGACCCCGGCCCGGGGAGCGGGTTCTCCCGCCGCCGGTCCGCCGTGACCCGTCCGTCCCCACGTGAGGCACGATGAACCTGTACCTGCTCGGACCCCTGGAACTGCGCGTCGCGGGACGCGTCGTCGACGCCGGGCAGCCGCGTCGGAGAGCGGTCCTCGCGGCGCTGGCGGCCGACGCCGGACGCCCGGTCCCGGTGAGCACGCTGGTGGAACGCGTGTGGGACACCGACGCGCCCGACGGCGCCCGCTCGGTGCTCTACGCGCACATCAGCCGACTGCGCCGGCTCCTCGACGACACGGCGGCCGCGGCCGCGACGGAGGCCGCCGACGGGCAGGAACCCCCGGCGCCGCCGCGCATCGCCCGGACCGCCGGGGGCTACGTGCTGGAGGCGGACGAACGCGCCGTCGACCTGCTCCGGTTCCGCTCCCTCGTCGTCCAGGCGCGCGAGCCCCGCCTGGACGACGAGCGACGGGCCCGGCTTCTGGAGGAGGCGCTGCGGTTGTGGCGGGGCGTGCCGCTGGCGGGGCTGCCGGGAGCCTGGGCGGAGCGCACGCGGACCGCCTGGACGCAGGAGCGGGTGGAGGCCGCGCTCGCCTGGGCCCGTGCCCTGCTGAGACAGGACAAGCCGCAGGACGTGCCCACGGTGCTCCAGCCCTTATTGGCGGAGCACCCGCTGTGCGAGCCGCTCGCCGTGGCGGTGATCCGCGGCCTCGCCGACGCCGGACGGACCGCCGAGGCGCTGGACACGTACGCCGCGATCCGGCGCAGGCTCGCGGACGAACTGGGCGTGCCTCCCGGCCGCGAACTGCGGGAGGCCCACGAGGAGACGCTGCGCGCCGCCGGCCACGAGGAGGCGGCGGGCGGGGGACCGGCGCCCGCCGCCGGTACGGCCGCCCCGGCCGCCGTCGCCGTACCCGCCCAACTCCCCATGGCCGTCAGCCGCTTCAGCGGACGCGAGGAGCAACTGGCCGAACTCACCCGGCACCTGGTCCCGGACGGTCGCCGGGACGCCGGGGGGGCGGGATCGGCGGTGGTCGTCTCCGCCGTCTCCGGCACCGCGGGCGTCGGCAAGACCGCGCTGGCCGTGCGCTGGGCGCACCGCATGCGGGAGGCCTTCCCCGACGGACAGCTCTACGTCGACCTGCGCGGCTACGATCCGGACGAACCGGTCTCCGCCGCCCAGGCATTGGCCGGCTTCCTCACCGCGCTCGGCGTCCCCGGCCAGGAGATACCGCTGCGGCTCGACGAGCGGGCGGCGCGCTACCGCACGGCGGTCGACGGACGCCGGCTGCTCGTCCTCCTCGACAACGCCGCCTCCGCCGCGCAGGTACGCCCGTTGCTGCCCGGCAGCCCCACCTGCAAGGTCGTGATCACGAGCCGCGACTCGCTGTCGTCGCTGGTCTCGGTCCACGGCGCGCACCGCGTGATCCTCGACGTCCTCACCCCGCAGGAGGCGCTCACCCTGCTGCGCGTGCTGATCGGGCCGCGCGTCGACGCGGATCCCGCGGCCGCCGCCGCCCTCGCCGAACAGTGCGGGCGGCTGCCGCTGGCCCTGCGCGTGGCGGCCGAACTGGTGCTCTCGCGCCGCCGGGAGAGCCTGGCCCTGCTGGTGGACGAACTGCGCGACCACCGGCGGCGCCTGGACCTGCTGGACAGCGGCGACGGGGACCCCCGGGCCGCCGTGCGGGCCGTGTTCTCCTGGTCCTACGACCGCCTCCCCGACCAGGAGGCGCGTCTGTTCCGGCTGCTGGGCCTGCACCCGGGCCCCGACACGGACGTGCACGGCGCCGCCGCCCTGACCGGCGAGAGCGTGACACGGACGCGACGCTCGCTGGACGCGCTGGCCCGCGCGCACCTGCTGCACCCCAGCGGTCCCGGCCGCCACGGCATGCACGACCTGCTGCGCGCCTACGCCGCGGAACTCGCGGGCCGGCACGAGGAGAGGGCCGCGCGCGACGCCGCCGTGAACCGCCTGCTGGACCACTGCCTCGCGGCGTCCGCCGCGGCGATGGACGTGCTGTACCCGGCCGAACGGCATCTGCGTCCCGCCGTCGAGGCGCCCCGCACGGGGTTGCCGCCGCTGCGCACGGCCGACGAATGCCGCGCGTGGCTGCGCGCCGCGCAGCCCACGCTGGTGGCGCTGTGCTCCCGGACCGAGGAACCGGGCCCGTCCCGGCACACCGTGCGGATCGCGACCACCCTCCACCGCCACTACGAGCGCTCGGGGCACTTCGCCGACGCGCTGACCGTCCACACGCACGCCGTGCGCGCCGCCCGCGCGGTCGGGGACGTCCGCGGCGAGGTCGACGTCCTCGCCTGCGTCGGCGCGGTCCACCGGCGGCTCGGGGACTACGAGAGCGCCCGGCGCAGGCACGCCGACGCGCTGGCCCTGTGCCGTCGGATCGGCTACCGGGCCGGCGAGGCACGCCATCTCACCAATCTGGGCGTGCTGCACGAACTGCAGGGCGGGTACCGGGAGGCCGCCGAGCACCACGAGAGGGCCGTCGACCTGTTCCGCGCGGTGGGGGACGTCCACGGCGAGGCCGACGTGCTGAACAACCTCGGCATCGTGCAGGAACTGCTGGAGGACTACCAGGCGTCGATCGAGCGGTACCAGCAGGCGCTGGCCCTGTACCGGCGGACGGGCCACGCGTTCGGCGAGGCCAGCGCCCTCGGCAACCTGGGGATCCTCCTGGCGCGGCTGGGCGACCACGCGGCCGCGGCCACGCGCTTCGAGCAGGCCCTCACCCTGTTCAGGCGGCTCGGACACACCGGGGGAGAGGCCCACGCGCTGTCCGGCCTGGGGGACGCGCTGTGCCGCCGGGGTGCACACGAGGAGGCCGCGGAACGTCAGCGGCAGGCCCTGGCCCTCTTCCGGCGGACCGGGGAGCGGTACGGCGAGACGGGCGCGCTCAACGGACTGGGCGAGGCGCTGCACGGCGCGGGGCGGCACGCCGAGGCCCTGGAGGCGCACGCGGCGGCGCTGGAACTGGCCCGCGGCATCGGGGAGCAGGAGGAGCAGGCCCGCGCGCACATCGGCTCGGCCCTCGTCCGGCAGGAGCTGGGGGAAGGGACGAGCGCCGTCGGCCACCTGCGCGAGGCGCTCGCCCTCTACACCGCGCTGGGCTCTCCCCGCGCGGAGGAGACGCGCAAGACGCTCCTGTCCATGGCGGCCGGCTGACGGGACGATGCCGCAGCCCCGGCCGCGTCGGGCGGCGCCGCCCCCAGGGCGCCGCCGCCGGGCGTCAGAGCGTGCAGGTCAGAGCGCGGAGGTCGTCTGCTCGCCGGAGGCGCTGCCCGCGAGCCATTCGTCCCAGCCCAGGTTGAAGGCGGCGTAACCGTTGTCGGCCGGGGCCTTGGCCCGGGGCGACCCGGTGATGGTGACGGGATCGCCCTGCTTGACCTGGTCGTAGAACCACTTGGCGTCCGAGATGGACAGGTGGACGCAGCCGTGCGAGCCGCGCGCGCTGCCGCTGCCCGGGTTCGGGTCGCCGGTCGAGTAGTGCACATAGGTGCCGGACTGGGTCAGATGGACGTCCCAGGGCAGCGTCAGGTCGTAGAAGTTCGGGCTGCCCTTGTCGCAGCTGATGCCGACGCTGCAGGAGGTCATGTGGACCTCCTTCTCCTTGTCGATGACGGCCATCGTGCCGTTCCACGTCGGGTACTCGGCGCTGCCCGCGTTGATCGACAGCGTGCGCACGGCGCTGCCGTTGCGGGTCACCTTCATGGTGTGGCCGGTCACCGACACGTCGGCGCGCACATCGTCGCCGATCTTGAAGGTGTGGGTGTAGGCGCGCACGCCGAAGCGTCCGTTGCCGTTGGCGACGCCGTTCAGGTCCGCGTCGATCTTCACCGTGGTGCCGGAGGGCCAGTAGTCCTTGGGCCGCCAGTCGGCGCGCTTGTCGCCGAACCAGTGCCAGGCGCCGGGCACCGGCCGCGAGGCGCTCACCTTCATGTGCTTCTCGACCGTGGCCCGCGCCTTGGCCGCCACCGGGTCGGTGAAGACCACCGAGACCGGCATGGCGACGCCGACCGTGGTGCCCGTCTGCGGAGTGATCGTCTCCAGCAGCATCGGCGGTCCGGCCGGCTTGGTCGGCGAAGGCGAGGCGCTCGCCCGCGGTGTGCCCGAAGCCTTCGCGTCGCCGCCGCCGGCCTTGTCGCCGGCGCTCCCGGACCCACCGCAGGCCGTCGCGCCCACCAGCATCACACCCGTGACGAGTGCGATCCCTATGCCGCCCTTGCGCCGTCCCACGACCTGTCCCCGCTCTCTCGCCCTTCGGCCCCTACGGGCCCGACTCCCTCTCAGACGGCGACGGGACGATCCTGAGTTGCACGTGCCGCGTAAAAGATGTCCCAAGGCTCCCCGCCCGGACGCCCGTCCCCCCGCCGCGTGAGCAGGGCGGGTGCCCGTGCGCGCCGTGGCCAAACCCGGCCGCCGGCCCCCGTGTGCGACCGCCCCCGGCGAGGCCGACCGCCCGGTCCCCTCCACCGCCGCGCGGTCGTGCCGTCCGCACAGGCGAGCTAGTCGATCACCCGACCGTGAGTTCCCGCTCCGCCGCGCCCGCCCGGACGCCATGCTCCCGGGAGAGGCGCGTGACCGGCGTCGCCGGACGTCCTGACGGGTGGGGAAGACGATGACACGAGAAACGGGACAGCACGGCGGGCTCGACCAGCAGGCGGTGCTGCTTGCTGCCGGACTGGCGGACCTGGCGGTGAGCACGCTGGGCTCGGCCCTGGGCGCGGTCCGCGGGCTGCTGCGCCGCTCGGACGCCGCGGAACTCGCGGCGCAGGCCGAGCACGATCTGACGGCCCGTGGACGCCTGGTCCTCGACCGGTACGCGGCGGTGCCGCCCGCGCACCTCGAGATCCTCGCCCGCCGTGCCCAGACCCTCAGGTCCGCCGGCGATGTCTGACGGGTGGGAGCAGGCCGCGTTCAAGGCCCGCGTCGACGACGTGCTGCGCCGCTTCGTCGCTGAGGAGGCCGACGAGTTCGCCCGCGTCGATCCCCTCCTGGAGCCGGTGGCCGGGCAGTTGGAGGCGGCGGTCGGTGAGGGCAAACGGCTGCGGGCGGCCTTCTGCTACTGGGGCTGGCGGGCGGCCGGACAGCCGGACAGCGACGCGCTCGTGCGGGCCGCGGCCTCCATGGAGCTGGTGCACGCCGCCGCGGTGGTGCACGACGACCTCATCGACGACAGCCCCCTGCGGCACGGACGCCCCACGGCCCATGTCGCCCTGCGCGCCGCCGCGGAAGGGCGTCCGGGGGCCGACGCCACCGGGAGATCGCTGGCGATGCTGGTGGGCGACCTGCTCATGGCGCTCGCCGGGCAGCTGTTCGCCGCCAGCGGTCTGCCCGCCGCCTACCTCGCGCGGGCCCGTCCCCTGTGGACGGTGATGGCCCGTGAGCTGATCGCCGGCGAGTGCCTGGAGATCCTGCGCACCGGGGCCGGTCCGGACACGGCCGCGTCGTTGAAGGTGATCCGCTACAAGACCGCCAAGTACACCGTCGAGCAGCCGCTGTTGATCGGCGGCGCGCTGGCCGGCGCGGGCGCCCGGCTGCGCGAGGGCTACTCCGCCTACGGCCTGCCGCTGGGCGAGGCGTTCCAGCTGCGGGACGACCTGCTGGGGCTGTTCGGCGATCCACGCCGCACCGGCAAGGCCAACGCCGACGACGTACGCGGCAACCGGCCCACCGCGCTGCTGGCCGAGACCTGGCGCCTCGCCGGCGAGGCGGACCGCACCCGGCTGCGCGCCCTGCTCGGCCGCCGCGGCCCGGACGCCGGGGCCCTGGACGCGGTGCGCGAGGTGATGCGCCGGCTGAAGGCCCCCGACCGCGTCGAGGCCATGGTCGACGCACGCGTGGAGGAGGCGCTCGACGCACTGCGCGCATGGGGTGCGCCGTCACACGCCACCCGCGTCCTCACCCGCCTGGCCCGGTCCGCAACGGACCGGCCGGCCTGACCCGCCGTGCCGTCGACCGGCACGCACTCCGGAACGCACGCGGACACCCCGCCGTGCGACGACGACCCGTACCCGTCCGCCGACCGCCTCGCGCGCATGCGGTCCCGACAGGTCCAGCACCAGCAGCAAGGAGCCCCGCATGACCTGCACCGAGGCGTCGATGAACGCCCTTCGGCACGCCGGCGACGAACTCGCCGACGCGACCGTCGCCGCCCTCTTCGAACGCGGCGAGGTCGGCCGGTTCAACACCCTGATGCGCTACGTCTCCACCGCCGGCGCGCCCCTGCCGCCGGGCCTGCCCGACGTCGCTCGGGAGTATCTGGAGGCCACCGCCGCCCCGCCGTCCTGGGTGGACTGGTCGGAGATGGAGAAGGCGCGCCTGTTCTTCATCGACAACAACGTGCACATCTCCACCGCGCTCTCCTTCGCCTCCATGCCCGCCTGCTACGTCGTCCCGCACGTGGCGAGACTGCTGTCGGCCACCCACGGGCTGAAGTATCCCTCCAAACGGATGGCGGAGACGGGCCAGTTCACCGTCCACCTGATGCAGCCCGACGCCTTCGAGGCCGGCGGCCGCTTCCTGCCCGCCGCGCAGAAGGTCCGTCTCCTGCACGCCTCCATCCGCCACCACCTGCGACGCGAGAACAGGTGGGACGTCGACGCGCTGGGGACGCCGATCTGCCAGGAGGACATGATCGGCGGGCAGATGTTCTTCTCCCTGCTCGTGCTGGACAGCCTGCACCGCCTCGGCGTCCACATGTCGCAGGAGGGAGCGGAGGCCTACTACTACGCCTGGCGGGTCGTCGGCGCGATGCTGGGCGTCGACCAGAGCGCCGTCCCCGAGACCCTGGAGGAGGCGCGCCGGTTCCTCGACCTCTACATGATCCGGCACATGGGCCCCTCCGCCGAAGGCGCGCACCTGACCCGGCAGCTCATCGACCTCTACGAGGACGTCGTGCCCGGCACCTTCTTCGACCCGGTCGTCTCGGCCCTGATCCGCTACCTGGTCGGCGACACCTGCGCCGACTGGCTCGACGTCCCGCACACCCGGTGGGACACCCTCGTCAAGGCCGTGCCCCGGCTCCTCGGCGTGCTGGAGACGGTGGAGGATCGCTCCCCGCTCGGCGCCTGGGCCCTGGACCGGCTCGGCCATCTCACCACCGTGCTGGAGCTGTCGTCCCTCACCCGTGGCCGCGTCATGCACTACGCCGTCCCCGAACAGCTCAGGCCGGAGTACGGCCTCCCCGGCGCGACGCCCCGCACCCGCCGGTGGACCCCGCCGCCGGCGACCCTCGCCTGAACGCCCGCCGCCGCCCGCACCCCGCCGGGCCCGCCCCGCCGCGGTCCGGCACGGACAAGTGCACCCGCGACTGCATACAGGCGTGAGGCCGGGGTAGTCGCGCCGCTGTGCCGGGAGCAGGCGACCGGCGGCCTGAAGCGGGCTTTCTACGGTGGGAAGGTATGTCATGGCGCTCATGAGCACGACGGCAACGGACGCGCGGGTGCACGAGTTGCCGGAGGTCGCCGATCCCTCCCGGGTGGCCCCGAAGGACGCCCGCGCGCTGTCCAAGCTGTTCTTCGACCAGTTGGCGGTGCTGGAGGAAGGCACCCCGGAGTACAGCTACGCACGCAACACGCTGATCGAGATGAACATGTCCCTCGTCCGCTTCGCGGCCGGCCGGTTCCGCGGCCGGGGGCCGGAGGAGATGGAGGACATCGTCCAGGTCGGCATGATCGGCCTGATCAAGGCGATAGACCGCTTCGACCTGTCCCGGGAGGCGGAGTTCACCTCCTTCGCCATCCCCTACATCGTGGGTGAGATCAAGCGCTTCTTCCGGGACACCACCTGGGCCGTGCACGTGCCCCGACGCCTCCAGGAGGCCCGCGTCCATCTGGCGCGCGCCACGGAGGAGCTGCGCAGCCGCCTCGGGCGCACCCCGACGGTCAAGGAGCTGTCGGAGCTGATGAGTCTTCCCGAGGACGAGGTCCGCGAGGCGCGGCTGGCCGCGAACGGCTACAACTCCTCCTCTCTGGACGCCACGATCGGCGGCAGCGAGGACGGCGAATCGGCCCTTCAGGACTTCATCGGCGCCGAGGACACCGCGCTGGGGCTGGTGGAGGACTTCCACGCCCTGGCCCCCCTGCTCGGCGAACTCGACGACCGGGACCGGCAGATCATCCACATGCGCTTCGTCGAGGAACTCACGCAGGCCCAGATCGGCGAACGGCTGGGCGTCTCGCAGATGCACGTCTCGCGGCTGCTGTCGCGCACGCTCGCCCGGCTGCGCGAAGGCATGCTCACCCAGAACTGAGCACGCCGGCCGGCATCCGCCGCGGCCCGCTCGGCGTATCGGGGAAAAGTCCGGGAAGACGGAGGAAAAGGAGGTCGATGAGTATGGTTCCCCTGCTTCTCGTGCTGCTTCTCGCCGTCGTCCTTTTCGGCGTCGGTTTCGCCGTAAAGGTCCTGTGGTGGGTGGCCCTGGCCGTTCTGGTGCTGTGGCTGCTCGGGTTCGTCATGCGTTCCACCTCCGCCGGCGGCAGCCGCGGCCGCTGGTACCGATGGTGACCTGACCCGGCGCACCCGCCGGCGCGCAGGGACCGGCCGTCGTGACGGCCGGTCCCTGCGCGCGCCCCTGCGCCCGCGCACCGGCCCAGGCCCTCGTGTGCGGCATGTGAAGAAGACGGGTGCGGGGAGTGACGAAACGCGGCCGGGCGAGAGCAGGGCGCCGCGTCTGAGAGGGTGGGGCACATGGACATCGAGCGCAGGAACAACGTCACCGTCACCGGCAACCCGCAGGGGCGGACGGTGGTCCTGGCGCACGGGTTCGGCTGCGACCAGAACATGTGGCGGCTGACCGTCCCGGCTCTGGCGGCCGACTACCGGGTGGTGACGTTCGACTACGTGGGATCCGGCCGCTCGGATCCGTCCGCCTTCTCCGAGGACCGCTACGCCACCCTCGACGGCTACGCCCGGGACGTGGTCGAGGTGTGCGACGCGCTGGACCTGCACGACGCGGTCTTCGTCGGGCACTCGGTCAGCGCGATGATCGGGGTGCTGGCCGCAGACCAGGCGCCGCAGCGCATCGGAGCGCTGGTGATGGTCGCCCCTTCCCCCCGCTACATCGACGACGAGGGCTACCGCGGCGGGTTCAGCGCCGAGGACATCGACGAGCTCCTGGCGTCCCTGGAGTCGAACTACCTCGGCTGGTCGGCGGCGATGGCGCCGGTGATCATGGGCAACGCGGACCGGCCCGAACTCGGCGACGAGCTGACCAACAGCTTCTGCGCCACCGACCCCGACATGGCCCGCGTCTTCGCCCGGACCACGTTCCTCTCGGACGCCAGGGACGACCTGAAGACCGTCCAGGTGCCGACCCTGATCCTGGAATGCACCCAGGACGTCATCGCCCCCCGCGAGGTCGGCGCCTTCGTCCACGCGGCGATCCCCGGCTCGACGCTGGTCACGCTCGACGCGACCGGACACTGCCCCCACCTCTCCGCGCCGGAGGCCACCAACGAGGCGATCACCGCGTTCCTGGCCGGCCGACGGTGATGTGCCGCACCGGGCAGCAGCCCGAGCGGCAGGGCACGGGCGACGAGCGGACCGCCGACGCCGCCTTCGCCGCACTGCTGGAGGACAGCGCCGAGGAACTGTACGAGAACGCGCCGTGCGGCTATCTCTCCACGCTGATGGACGGCACCATCGCCAAGATCAACGACACCCTGCTCGGCTGGCTCCGCCTGGACCGCGACGCGGTGGTCGGCCGGATGCGCTTCGCCGACCTGCTGAGCGTGGGCGGCAAGCTCTACCACGAGACGCACTTCGCCCCGCTGCTGCGCATGCAGGGCGAGATCGGCGGCATCGCCCTGGAGGTCAAGAGGGCCGACGGCGCGCGCATCCCGGTACTGGTCTCCTCTGTGATCAAGCAGGGCGGCAACGGCGAACCCCTCCTGATCCGCACCACCCTGTTCGACGCCCGGGACCGCCGCGCCTACGAGGCCGAGCTGCTGCGGGCCCGCAAAGAGGCCGAGGAGGCGCGCAGACAGGCGGAGGCCGAACGCACCCGGCTCCAGGACGCCCTGGCCGCGCTCCAGCAGTCGCTGCTGCCCGACTCGCTGCCGCCGGTACCCGGAGTCGAGACGGCCGTCCACTACCGCACGGCGTCACCCGACCGGCTCGGCGGCGACTTCTACGACCTCTTCCCCGTCGACGGCAAGCGTTTCGCCTTCTTCCTCGGGGACGTGTGCGGCAAGGGCCCCCAGGCCGCCGCGGTCACCTCGCTCACCCGCTACACCCTGCGGGCCGCCGCCCTGCACGACCCGGACCCCGTCTCGGCGCTCTCCACCCTCAACAAGGTGCTGCACGAGCGCTACACCGGCGGCGACCCCCGCTACTGCACCGCCATATTCGGCATCGTCGAACCGGATGCCGCGACCGGGGAGGCCTGCGTCCGCATCGCCTCGGGCGGCCACCCCTCGGCCCTCGTCCTGCGCGCCGACGGCACCGCCGGCTTCCTGCCCACCCCGGGCGGCTTCCTCGTCGGCGCGCTGCCCGAGGCGCGCTTCGCCACCGCGGACACGGTCCTCGCCCCCGGCGACACCCTGCTGCTCTACACCGACGGCCTCACCGAGGCCCGCATCGGCGAGGACCGCGCCGACCTGTACGGGGACGAGGCCCTGCGCGATTTCACGGCCGCCCACGCCGGCAAGTCCCCGCACGCCGTGATCGAGGCCCTCACCGGCCTGCTGGACGACTTCGGCGACGGACTCGACGACGACACCGCCCTGCTCGCCCTCGGCGTTCCCGCCCCCGACCCCAGGACCACGACGCGCGTATGAGCCAGCTGAAGATCACCGCCCGAGACGCCGAGACAGGTCCCGTTCTGGAGATCGCCGGCGCGCTCGCCTATCCGCACGCCACCGAGCTGACCGACCTGCTCCCGACGGTCCCCCTGCGACCGGGCGGGCGTCTCGTCCTGGACCTGGCCGGCATGGACTTCTGCGACTCCAGCGGCATCAGCGCCCTCATCGCGGCCCGCAACCTGGCGCAAGCCGCCGGCGCCGAGGTCGCGCTGGCCGCCGTCCCCGCTCACACCGTGCGCGTCCTGCACGTCGTCGGACTCGACCAGATCTTCCCCCTGTACCCCGACAGCGACGCGGCGACCCGGCCCTGACGGGGCGGGCGGAACCCCCGGCGCGCGGGCGGTACGAGCCGCGCCGGGGCATCCCACGGTGTGGGCGACCGGTGCCCGGGTAGACGGGAGGAGGAGAGCAGACCGAAGCGCCGAAGAGCGGTGAACGCTACGAAAGAGACCCCTATGGTCACCCCGTTGGTGAAGCAGACTGCAGACGGACAGCGCGGGGACGACGGTACCCCGCTGCGCTACGGCGCGATCTGGGGGGACGGCGCCGCCCGTGCCGCGGACGCCCGCCACGCCTTGCGCGCCTTCCTCGGCAACGCCGGGCGCATAGGGCGCGCGGCGGTGCCGAGCACCCTGGCCGTCGACGCCGAACTCGCCACCAGCGAAATGGTCACCAACGCCATCGTCCACGCCCCCGGCCCCTGCGGAATGACCCTCGAGCTGACCGACGACGAACTGACCATCACGGTCTGGGACAGCTCCACCGAGAAACCGGCGCCGAAGAAGGTCGACCCCCGGCGCATCGGCGGTCACGGGATGCACCTCGTGCACACCGTCAGCGACAAGGTCGTCGTCGCCCTTCGCGCCACGGGAAAGCTCGTCACCGCCCATCTCTCCCTGGCCTCGAACCCGAAGGCCGCCGGCTTCGCCGGACCCGCCGTCGCGGGCCTCTTCCCCGGCTGACCACCGCGCCCCCGCGGCGCCCACACCGGGCCAGGGGGCCGACGTCTGCCTGCGGTCCGCGGCCCTGCCCTCCGGATCTTCCCCGAGCGCGCCCCGAGCGTGGACGCCCTCGCAGGGGACAGGATTCGGAGGCGGAGCGCTGCGACACGTCCGGAGGAGGACCCGTGAGCACGGTGATCATGCACAACGTGGTGTCGGTGGACGGCTTCATCGCCGACGACAACGACGAGGTCGGACCACTGCACGAGTGGTACTTCAGCGGTGACACGCCGATCCTCCCGGAACGCGAGGCGCAGGGGCCGCGGGAGGGCGACGGGGGAGCGGCCGGGGCGGAGGAGTTCGACCACTCCGGGGCGGGGCTCGGTTTCCGGGTCTCGCGGGCGTCGGCGGAGTACGTCCGCTCGATGTGGCAGTCGATCGGCGTGATCATCATGGGGCGCACCCTGTTCGACCTCGTGAACGGCTGGGAGGGGCAGCCGCCCGCGGGCGACCACGTGGTCGTGGTGTCCCACCGGCCCAAGCCCGAAGGGTGGCATCCCGAGGCGTCGTACCACTTCGTCGGCGACGTCGAGGCCGCGGTCGCCAGGGCCGAGGAACTCGCCGCGGGACGGGTGATCGCCGTCAACGCCGGTGAGGTCGGCAGCCAGATCCTCGCGGCGGGCCTCGTCGACGAGGTGGCGATGGACGTCGTGCCGGTCGTCTTCGGCTCGGGGAAACGCTACTTCGCGGGCATCGACGGCCCCCGGCTCTTGGAGGACCCGCACGTGATGATCCAGGGCGAACGGGTGCTGCACCTGCGGTTCAAGGTGCGCCGGGACTGAGTCCGGGGACCGGCTGTGGGCCGCGAGGGGCGCACCCCCGCGGCGACCGGCCCCCGGCGCCTCAGGCGTTCAGCGCCTCCTGGACGGTGGCGTGGCAGGTGATGATCTCGTCGATGCCCACCAGGTGCAGCAGACGCACGACGGACTCCTGGGCCCCGGCGATGCGCAGCCATCCCTGCGCGCCGCTCACCCGCCGATGCGCCGTGACGAACACGTTGATGCCGCTGGAGTCCATGAAACTCACGCCGCTGAGGTCCGCCACGATCCGCGGCGGCGGCAGCGCGCTGTCGTCGAACAGCAGCGCCTGGCTGAGGACGTCCTTGACGTCGTGGTCGATCTCGCCCTCGACGGTCACGACGAGGACGCCGTCGACCACGCGGGGCTCGACGGAAAGATGATTCGGCCGGTCTTCCCTGGGGATGTCGTTCACGTCTCCTCGGCTGCGCCTGGGCCTGCCCGCTCAGGGCGTGCTCGGACGATTCTGCCCCAGCAACGCGGCACCATGCACCTGTGAGGCCCCGCCCCGCACGGCCACGACAACCCGCACCGCCGTCGGACGCCGCCATGTCCTCGCGCTCCCTCGCCCGTCCGCGCGGATCGGCCCGGCGCCGGTCCGGCTATCGGCCACGCGGCGGGGTAGCCGGGACACGTACCGGAGGGCGTCGCAGGACTGGGGGACGGGTTGGCAGCGCAGGGTGGGAGCATCCCCGTCATCGACGACGCGGCCGCCGCGGACGGTCGCGCGGGCCGGTGGTGGGCGGCGCTGCGCCGCACGCCGGTGACCGTGTGGAACGACGACGTCACGGACTGGGCGGCCGCGCTGACCTACTACGCGGTCCTGGCCCTGTTTCCCTTGCTGCTGGTCATCCTGTCGATCCTGGGGCTGACCGTGCCCACGGCCAAGCCCGAGGTCATCGACCGGATGGCGCAGGCCGCCCCGGCCGAGTCGCGAGCCCTGCTGCGCAGCACCCTGCGGCAGATGTCCGAGCAGTCCTCCACGGCGTGGACGCTGATCTTCGCCGGCGGGACGGGAGCCCTGTGGTCGGGATGCAGCTACCTCAGCGTCTTCCGCAGGGCGCTGTACGCGATGCACCGGACCAGCGCGGACCGGCCGGTCTGGCGCACGGCGCCGCGCATCGTCCTGACGGCCCTGGTGCTGAGCACCCTGCTGCTCACCTCCACGCTCGCCCTGCTGCTCAGCGGCGGCCTGGCCCGGCGCCTCGGACACGTGCTGGACCTGGGGACCGCGCCGCAGGCCACGTGGGACGCCCTGCGGTGGCCGGTGGTGGCGGCCGTCGCGGTCGCCCTCGTGCTCGTCCTGTACCGGTCGGGGCCGGAGCGCTCGCGTCCCGTCGGGAGGATGGCCCCCGGCGGGACGCTGGCCGTGGTGCTCCTGCTCACGGTGTCGCTGGCCTTCGCCCTCTACACCTCCCACGTCAGCACCTACGACCGGCTGTACGGTTCGCTGGCCGGTGTGGTGGTGTTCCTGGTCTGGCTGTGGCTGTCCAACCTGGCCCTGCTGTTCGGAGCCCAGTTCAACGCCGAGCTGACCGGACCGGCCGACGAGGAGTGACATGCCGGCCGCCGGGCACGGCGGTCACCAGCTGACCGAGGCGGCGACCGGCAGGTGGTCGCTCGCCGTGGCCGGGAGCGACCACGAGCCGCGCGGTGTCACGCCGCGGACCAGGATCTGGTCGATGCGCACCACGGGGAAGCCCGCCGGCCAGGTGAAGCCGAAGCCGCTGCCGGCCGCCGCCTGGGTGGAGCGCAGCCGCGAGGCGAGGCCGTCGAAGGCGCGGTCGTCCAGGGTGCCGTTCAGGTCGCCGAGCAGCACCACCCGCGCGTTGTGCTCGGCGGCGACGGCCCGGCCGAGCGCGGCCGCGTTGCGGTCGCGGGAGCCGGTCCAGAAACCGGACCGGGGATTCACCCGCGCGGAGCCCAGGTGGGCCACGTACACGGCCAGCGGACCGTGGCGGGTGGTCACCGTGGCGCGCAGGGCCCGGGCGTAGGACGCCTTGACGGCCTCCGGCTTGGTGGCGCCCAGCGGCCCGTAGTCCGTCTCGATGTCGACGGTCCGGACGTCGCTCAGCGGCAGCGTGCTCCACAGCCCGACCGTGCCCCGCACCGCGTGGTACCGGTACGCCGCCGCCAGGCCCCGCTCGTAGACCGCCCCGGCCTGCGGGGTGATCTCCTCCAGGGCCAGCACGTCCGCGCCGGAGGCGGCCAGATCGCGGGCCGTGCCGGCCGGGTCAGGGTTGCCGGCCCCGACGTTGTGGGTGGCCACGACGAGGTCGCCGCCCGGGTGGGATCTGTCGCCGAGCAGCCCGCCGAAGAGGTGCAGCCACACCAGGGCCGGCAGCAGCAGGGCGACGGCCGCCGAGGCCGAGCGGCGCCACAGCGCGCCGGCCAGCAGCACCGGCACGAACAGGCCGAACCACGGCAGCACGGTCTCCACCAGGCTGCCGAGGTTCCCGACCCGGTTCGGGACCCACGCGTGCAGCAGCATGATCAGGCCCAGCAGCAGCGCCGCGGACGCGAGCAGCCGCCCGCGCCGCCAGGGCTCCGGCCGCGACGCGCGCAGGGCCGTCCGCCGGAGCACGCCCGCCCAGCGCGAGCCGGGGGGCGCTTGGCCGGCGGGCGGGGGCGGTGCGAGCGCTCCGGTGACGCCGTGCGGGTGTGAGGGAATGCGAGCCATGCGGCCCAGTGAACGGGGTGCCCTGTCGCCGGCGCGTATGCGGTTCTTGATACGCGGACGATATGCGGGGGCTCGTAGCATCGACCGCATGCGCGTGCTGCTCGTGGAGGACGAACCGTATCTGGCGGAAGCCGTCCGCGACGGCCTGCGCCTGGAGGCGATCGCGGCCGACATCGCCGGCGACGGCGACACGGCCCTCGAACTGCTCGCCGTCAACGCCTACGACATCGCCGTCCTGGACCGCGACATCCCCGGACCCTCCGGAGACGTCGTCGCCCGGCGCATCGTCGCCTCCGGCAGCGGGATGCCGATCCTCATGCTCACCGCGGCCGACCGGCTCGACGACAAGGCCACCGGCTTCGGACTCGGCGCCGACGACTACCTCACGAAACCCTTCGAGCTGCGCGAGCTCGCGCTCAGGCTCAGGGCCCTCGACCGCAGACGCGCCCACAGCAGGCCGCCGGTGCGGGAGATCGCCGGCCTCCGGCTGGACCCGTTCCGCCGCGAGGTCTACCGCGACGGCCGCTACGTGGCCCTGACCAGGAAGCAGTTCGCCGTGCTCGACGTCCTCGTCGCCGCCGAAGGCGGGGTCGTAGGCGCCGAGGAACTCCTGGAACGCGCCTGGGACGAGAACGCCGACCCGTTCACCAACGCCGTCCGCATCACCGTCTCCGCTCTGCGCAAGCGGCTCGGCGAGCCCTGGATCATCGCCACCGTGCCGGGCGTGGGGTACCGCATCGCGGCGGCCGGGGAGAACGCGCGTGGATAGGGCCCCCGGACTGAGCGTCCGCGCCCGGCTCACCCTCAGCTACGCCGGGTTCCTCATGCTCGCGGGCGTCCTGCTGCTCGCCGCGGTGTGGGTGTTCCTCCTGCGCTACGTCCCCGACCGGGCGCTCATGATCACCGACTCCGCCGACGCCGACCACGGCGTCTTTCCGGTCCGCTCCAATCTCCTGCGCGTCTTCGCGCCGCGGGCGGCCGCGGTGTTCGCGCTGCTGCTGGCCTTCGGCCTCGCCGGGGGATGGATCCTCGCCGGCCGCATGCTGGCCCCGATGGCCCGCATCGGCGACGCCGCCCGCCTGGCCTCGGCCGGATCGCTCTCCCACCGCATCCGGCTGCCGGGACGCAGGGACGAGTTCCGCGAACTCGCCGACGCCTTCGACGAGATGCTCGCGCGTCTCGAAGCGCACGTCGCCGAGCAGCAGCGGTTCGCGGCCAACGCCTCCCATGAACTGCGCACCCCGCTCGCGACGTCGAAGGCGCTGCTGGACGCCGCCCGCGGCGATCCGCACCACGACGCCGCCGAGGTCCTCGACCGCCTCCACGCCGTCAACACCCGGGCGATCGACCTCACGGAGGCGCTGCTGCTGCTCAGTCGCGCCGGGCAGCGCTCGTTCACCCGGGAGACCGTGGACCTGTCCCTCCTGGCGGAAGAAGCCGTCGAGACGCTGCTGCCCCTCGCGGAACGGCTCGGCGTCACCGTGGAGACGGACGGCGACGTCGCTCCCGCCACCGGATCGCAGGCGCTCCTGCTCCAGCTGACCACGAACCTCGTGCACAACGCGATCGTCCACAACCTCCCCGGCCACGGCGTCGTGCGAATCGGCACCCGCGTCCTCCCCGGCACCGCGCTGCTCACCGTCGAGAACACGGGCGAGAAGCTCACCGCGCAGGCGGTCTCGACGCTCACCGAACCGTTCCGGCGCGGCACCGAACGCGTCCACGCCGCTCACGCGGGCGTCGGTCTCGGCCTGGCGATCGTGACGTCCGTGGTCCGGGCGCACGACGGCACGCTCACCCTCGTCCCGCGTCCCGACGGCGGCCTGAGCGTCACCGTGGAACTGCCCGCGGCAGACGGGGAGCGCCCGGACCGTACGCCGCCCGGCCCGAGGTGACCCGCTGGGCCGCCCGGTCAGGGGGCCGCGCCGGTGAGGGCGAGGAACTCGCTGCGGGAGCGGGCGTCGGAGCGCAGCAGCCCGAGCAGGGTGGAGGTCAGGGTGCTGGAACCGGCGGCCTGCACGCCGCGCAGGGTCATGCAGGAGTGCTCGGCCTCGATCACCACGCCGACGCCCTTGGGTTCCAGCTGGAGCTGAAGCCAGTCGGCGATCTGCTTGGTCAGCCGTTCCTGGACCTGCGGACGGCAGGAGAAGTGCTCGACCACGCGCGCGAGTTTGGACAGGCCCAGGATGCGGGCGCCGGGCAGATAGCCGACGTGAGCGGTGCCGACGAAGGGCAGCAGATGGTGCTCGCACACGCTGCGCACCGGGATCCGCCGGGCCAGGACCAGTTCGTCGTAGCCCTCGTCGTTCGGGAACGTGGTCAGATCGAAGGGCCGCGGGCTGAACAGTTCCGCGTAGGCGCGGGCCATCCGGCCCGGCGTCCCGCGCAGGCTTTCGGAGTCGGTGCGGACGCCGAGGGCGTCGAGGAACCGGCCGGCCGCGGCCTCCGCGGCGGCCAGGTCGACGCCGCCGGGCTGGTGGACGACGCGCAGTGCGGGCCGTACGGGCCGGGCCGGGGCCAGGTCGTCCGGCGCGGGGCGCTCGCTGCGGGCGGGGGTGCGGTGCGTGTTCTCGGTCATGTCAGCTGCCTCCGACGCCGAGTGCGGTGAGCAGCACCAGGACGAGGGTGAGCACGGCGAACAGGCCGTGGGCCAGGACGACCGCGAGCGGGAAATGCCGTTCCGCGGGGACGGTGCCGTCGGCCGCCCCGGTCGAGGCGGCGGACGGGGCGGCGGACGGGACCGTCATGGCGGCGGCGCGCTCGCGGTGGACGGGGATCCAGCGCGCCAGCATCACGAATCCGAGCAGGGCGACGGGCAGCAGCAGGCCGAAGGCGGTCCAGGCCAGGGCGTCCTCGTCGGACACGGCGTAGACGATCCAGATCACCAGCCCGATCGCGGCCAGCGCGAAGTGGCCGAAGAGGACGGGGGCGGGCAGGCGGCTGGTTCCGGTCTGCTGCTGCCGTACCCCACCGCGTCGGATCCAGGTGCCGAGCAGGTAGAAGCCGCCGAGGGCGGTGACCACCCAGGTGATCAGTGCGGCGATGGCCATGGGGAACTCCCGGGGGACGACGTGCGGAAGGCGGGCGGAGGTTTCCGGCCGCCGGGAAGCCGGTGCGGCGGGCCGGATCAGAGGGAGCCGGGGCCCCGGCCGCGGCCGCCGCGGCCGGGGGTGTAGCCCTCGGCCTGGGTGCTCTCGTCGGCGACGCGTACGCCGTAGCGGTAGGCGAGCTTGCCGCCCAGGTAGCCCGAGACGCCGAGGACCGCCACGCCGACGGCGGACAGCGTCAGCGGGCCGGCGTCCACGCTGCCGCCGTCGGTGTACGAACCGTGCCGCCACCAGAAGCCGACGGCGTAGGCGGCGGTCACCAGCAGGTTCAGCGACATGTGGACCACGGCCGTGCGGAAGGCCGGCGTCCGGGCGGGGATGGCGAACAGGTCCAGGAAACCGACCGTGGCCGCGAGCAGGGCGCCGATCACGCCCACGCCGATCAGCCACTCGGATCCCTCGGTCAGGAACCCCGGACGGTCCACGACCCGCGAGGCGACGTCGAACACCAGGCTCGTCACCCAGGCCCCGATCGGCACCGTGACCAGGATCGGATGGAACGGGTGCCCGTACGGGCCGGCGAGCGCGGCGCTCACCGGCCGCTTCGCCTGCATCCGTGAGGCGGAGAGCTGTGCATCGGTGAGGTGGGACTCCGTAGGCATCGCGGCCTCCTTTTCACCAATAAAGCTTGGTCTTATTCGACGGCCGCGTCAAGACCACAGCGCAGAGGGCCCGAAGGTGCTGGGGAACCACGCCGGTAGGAGTTACCGTGGGGGAGTGGCTCCCGACCCGGCTCCGCAGGCCGCTTTGAATCCGCAGGCCGCCCCGACTCCGCAGGCCGAAGCGGCCGACGCCGCCATCGAGTCCGTCAGCGTCCTGAACGAGGACTCGCGCCGGCGCATGTTCGCCTTCATCCGGCGCGCCCGCCGCGCCGTCACCCGCGACGAGGCCGCCGCGAGCGTGGGCATATCCCGCAAACTCGCCGCGTTCCACCTCGACAAGCTCGTCGACGCGGGCCTGCTCCGCGCCCGCTACGGGACGCCCGGCGCGGTCCGCAAGGTGGGCCGGCAGCCCAAGGTGTACGAACCCACCGACGCCCAGATCACGGTGAACATCCCCGACCGGCGCCACGAACTCCTGGCCGACCTGCTGCTGGACGCCGTGCTCACCGCGGACGCCGACGAGAGCGCCGCGCAGGCGGCCGTGCGCAGCGCCGAGCGGCGCGGCCGGCGGACCGGCGAGGCGGCCCGCGAGGAGACGCGCCCGGGCCGCCTGGGCCCCGAGCGTGGACTGACCGCCTGCGAGCGGATGCTGGAGGGCTACGGGTACGAGCCCGTCCGCGAGACCCCCACCCGCCTCAGGCTGCGCAACTGCCCCTTCCACCCGCTCGCCGCCAAGGCCCCCGACCTGGTGTGCGGCATGAACCAGGCCTTCCTCAGCGGCTTTCTGGACGGCCTCCAGGTCAGCGGCATCGACGCCGTCCTGGCCCCGGAGCCCGGCGAATGCTGTGTCCGACTGGGTCCCGGCGACCCGGACGCCGAGGGCGCCGGCCGTCCGGCCCGGGAGGACTGACCCTGCGACCGCCGCACGACCGCGAGCCCGCAGCCCCGCGCGCCCTGTCGCGGACCGGTGGGCGGGTCGGCGGGTGGGCGGGGAGCCGAACGGCGATCCGCCCGGCCCGGTACTCTCTGCATCCCGGGCTCTGCGAGTTCCGGGAAGACGGGAAGTCCGGAAGGGGGCCAGGTGCGAGTGGCGCGGACGTTGGCCACGTTCGACGACGTCGAGCTCGGTGACCACATCTGCTGGCACCCGGACTCGGCCGGCGCGAACCACGCCGGTGTGCTCGCCTATGTGGCGGACGGCGCTCTGTACGGCGACAAGATCGTGGTGGCCGCCACCGGCGCCGTCCCCGGCCTTCCCCGTGACGCCGTCCCCTCCGCCTCGGTGATCCTCGACCCGCAGCGCGTCGCGGACCCCGACTCGCTCCTCGCCGCGGTGCGCCGGGAAGCGCGGACCGCGGTCCGGGAGGGATACCGGTCGGTGCGGGTGCTGACCGAGCGGCCGCCTTCGGCGGCCCCGGGCGACGCCGAGGAACTGGTGGCCCAGGAACTGCGGCTCGACGAGTTCGCCTCGGAGACCAACGCCATCGTGGTGTGCGCCTTCCGGCCGTCGCGGTGGGACGGGCCTACGCTGGACCATGTGGCAGGTGTGCACCCGCACGAGATGGGCATACGCGCTGAGCGTCCGGCCTTTCGGATGTACAGCGCGGGCGCCGACGTCTGGAGCGTGGACGGTGTGATCGACTCAGAGGGCGCGGACGCGTTCCACACCGCGATGCGTGCCGCGACGCGCTTCTCCCCCAAGGTGACTTTGCGCTTCGACGCACTGGAGATGATCGACGCCGCCGGCATGCACGCCCTCGTCGACGCGGCCCGCCGGCTGCCCGACCGCCGTGTCGTCGTGGAAGGCGCCAACGACACCGTGCGCCTGTGCTGGCAGCTCGCGGGGTACGCGACCGCCGCGGTGCCGGTGGTGATGGCCGCGTGACCGCGAACCCGCCCGCGCACCCGGCCGACCGGGCCGGCTCCACGTTCCGCCACGAGCTCTACCCCTATCGCGGGATCGGCCAGTTCCTGTCCGGCACCCTGGCGTACATCCACGAAGCGCTGGAGGGCGGCGAGTCCGTGGTCGTCGCCGTCCCTCCGGACAGGGCCTCGCTCCTGCGCGGCGCACTCGGCGACGAGGCCGCCGTCACCTTCGTCGACACCACGACGCTCGGACCCAACCCGGGCCGGCTCGTGGGCGCCTGGGTGGCATGGATGCACGAGCGGGGCGAGGGGGACCGGCCGGTGCGCGGCATCGGGGAGACGGCCTGGCGCGAGGCCCGCAGCGCCGCCCACCTGTCCGAACTGCGCTACCACGAATGGCTGTTGAACCGGGCCTTCGCCCGCAGCACCGCCTGGTCGATGCTGTGCCCCTACGACGACACCGAGGACGACGGTGGCGCCCTGCGCAGCCTGTCGCGCTGCCACCCGCTGATCCGCCGGAACGGCCACCACGTGAGCAACGAGGACTACCTCACCGCCGAGGAATACCCCTTCGAGGCCCTGATCCCCGCCTGCGACCCCTTCCACGAGCTGGAGTACGCCCACGGCGACCTGGCCGCGGTGCGCTCCCGGGTCGACCGGTGCGCCTCGGAAGCGGGCGTCGCGGAGGAGCAGCGGCGCAAGCTGGCCGTCGCCGTCACGGAGATCGCCACGAACAGCATCCGGCATGGCGGGGGCCACGGGACGCTGCGCACGTGGACGCAGGACGCCACGTTCGTCTGCGAGTTCCGCGACGCCGGCCACATCCCGGACGTGATGGCGGGCCGTACCCGTCCCAGCGTGGACCAGATCGGCGGGCGCGGGCTCTGGCTCGCCCAGCAGCTCTGCGACCTCGTCGAGATCCGCTCCAGCCGCGATCACGGCACCACCGTCCGCCTCCACGTCGACGTCCCCCGCTGAGCCGAGGCTGCCGGAGGCCCGCCGCGCCGGGCCGGTGGGCTGGCGTCGCACCTGGGGTCCCCGTGCCCTCCGCGCGGTCATCCCGGTGCGCCGTCGCCGCCGTCGTCGTACACCAGGAGGCCGTCGTCGCGCAGGCGCACCCCGGGTGTCGGCGTGTGGGGCGTGAGGCGACCGTCGTGCATCAGGTGATGGACGGCCACGCCGCGCGCCACGACGGCGAAGTCGGCGACGAGGCGGCGGTGGCATCGCCACCACACCGCCTCGCTGCACATCACCGCGGTGCGCGGCCCGGCCGCCTGACGGACGACCTCGTCCATGGCGGCCACGAAATCCGGGCTGCGGGTGTGAGCGGCGTAGCCGCGGAAGGACTCGTTGCGCCAGACCGTGTCGGGCGAGTCCGGCGCGGGCCTGCGGAAGCCGCCGAGGCGCTTCTCCCACCGGTAGGCGATACCCTCCTCGGGCAGCCATTCGCCCAGCCGCTGCCGTGACAGGTCGGGGTCACGGCGGCTGCCGGGCGCCGTCCGGATGTCCACGACGGCGGCGACGCGCGCCTGCCGCAGCAGCCTCGCCAGCGTCTCCCGGTCCGCGGTGCTGTGGCCGAAGGTCAGCAGGTCCATACCCCGAGTGCAGCAGACACCCGGCCCGACGGCACCGCCGGGCGACGGCGGCGGACGGCTGACGGCGACGTCGGACGGCGCTCGTGGCAGCCGGGCCAGGCCCGCTCAGCCGGGGAAGCGGCCCGTCGAGCGCAGTTGCCAGCGCCGTTCCGCGTAGGCCAGATCGTCGCGCCACAGCCGTCCCGCCGCGGCCCGCACGAGCGGGCGCAGCAGCGGCGACATCCTGCGCGCCACGGCGAAGCCGCGACGGTCCGACGCGGCGACGACGGCCTCCACCACCGCGGTGCGGGGCCGCCCGCGCTCGTCCGCGCCGAGCGGGGTCGCGTGGGTCTCGACGACCGACGTGCGGCCCTCGCCCTCCGTGATGTGCATGACGACCGTGCGCGGCTCCGGCGCCGTGAACACCGCGCGGACCGGCACGACCAGCCGTCCGGCGAGCCGGAAGGAGACGTCGACGACGAAACCGTCCTCCCGCGCCGCCGCGGCGTCGCCGCCCGTTTCCCCGTCGGCCGCTCCGTCCGCCTCCGTTCCCTCTCGCGTGTGCCCGGCCGCCGTGGCCGCGGGGGCGCCGACGACGGTCAGGTCGACGAAGGAGTACGGGTGGAACCAGGCGCCGTGCCAGGGGTCCAGCCGGTTGGCCACGACGTCCTCCGGCTCGCAGGCCCCCACGCCCACGTAGACGGCCGTCACCGCGCGGTCCGGGGCAGGCCTTGCGGGCACCACCGGCGCGTCGAGCGGCGGCTCGCCGCCCACGTCGTCAAGGCGCACCCACACCAGCACGCCGTCGTCGTGTGCGGGCAGCGGCTCCCAGCCCGCGAACGGTCCGCCCCGCAGCGCGAGTCCGTGCCAGTGGCAGACGAGGGTGCCGCACCGGACGGGGCTGTCGCGCAGCGGTGCGCCCAGGTGCGGGCAGACGCCGGGCCCGGCGACGAGCCGGCCCGCGGCGTCGCGCCAGACGACGATCTCGCGTCCGGCGACCGTCCGGGCGAGGGGCCGGTCGGCCGGCACGTCGCGGGTCGCGCCGACGACGAACCAGTTGCCCGAGGGGCGTGCCTGGGCGCGTTTCAGCGCCTGGGCGATGACCGCCGGGCGGGCCTCGCGCCAGGTCGGACGCTGCCGCTCCCAGGCGACCGGGTCCCGGCGCAGGGACAGGGGGAGGCGTCCGCGGCGGACGGGACGACGGGCGTTCACGAGACCTCCTTGTGCAGGGGCTGCACGGGGTGCACGGTGACGGCCCGGTGCGCGGGGTGCGCCGACGCGCTCCGTGCCGGGACGGCGGACCCTCCGGGGGCGAGGGACGGGGCAGCGGGGTCGGCGGACGGCGGCGTCCGGCGCGCGACGCCCGCCCGCATCCGGGCCGCCGTCAGCCGCACCAGTCCGTCGGCGGCCACCGCGGCGCGCCGCCGCCGGGGCACCACGGCCCGCCGGTGCAGCACGGCGTACCCGTCGTCCGCGATCGCGTCGAGGATGCCGCCGTAGAGCACGAAAGCCGTGCGGATGCAGGGACGTGACACGGGTTCGAGCATGGCGACGCCGGGCGCGGCCTCCCGGTAGACGCCGCGGGTGAGGTCCTCGAAGGCCCGCAGGGCCGCGGTGACGCGCGGGTCGCGGCGGCCGGTTCGGCGGCTCCACCGCAGCAACTCCCGGTCGGCGCCGTGGGCGGCCAGCAGATCGGCGGGCAGGTAGACGCGCCCGCGGTCGAGGTCCTCACCCACGTCGCGCAGGAAGTTGGTCAGCTGGAACGCCACGCCGAGCGCGGCCGCGTGCGGGGCGGCCTCCTCACGGGGGACCACGCAGCCCAGCACGGGAAGCATCTGGAGCCCGATCACCGCGGCGGAGCCGTGCATGTAGGCGCGCAGGTCGTCGTAGGTCGGATAGTCGGTGACCTCCAGGTCGCTGCGCATGGACGCCATGAAGTCGCCGAAGTGGGCGTGGTCGATGGCGTAGCGCCGGGCCGTGTCGGCCAGCGCGAGGACCACCGGCTCCGTGCTCTCCCCGTCCCGCAGCCCCTGCCGGAGCCGCTCGTGCAGCCGGGCCAGGTCGGCCGCGCGGCGGTGGGCGGGCAGGCCGGCGTCCAGCGAGTCCACGATGTCGTCGGCCCAGCGGGCGAAGCCGTACAGGGCGTGGACGGCCGGCCGCCGCTCCACCGGCAGCAGCCGGGTGGCCAGGAAGTACGTCTTGCCGTGCCGGGCGTTGAGCCGCCGGCACCGCGTGTAGGCGTCGCGCAGCGCGGGATCGGTGATGCCCGCTGCGTCGAGTTCACGGACCGTCATGAAGAGGCTCCTTCCGGCACGGCCGGCCCCTCGGGCAGGGCGGGCGGGTCCGGCACGCGCGGCACGGCGCGCGGGCGTCGGGGTGCGGCGGCCGTGTGCCGCCCGGTGATGCGGGCCGCGGCGAGCTTGCCGGACAGCAGAACGGTGGGGACGCCGACGCCCGGGGTGGTGCCGCACCCGGCGAGGACCGCGTTGTCTGTGCCGCGCACCAGGTTGCGCGGGCGGAACGGCCCGGTCTGCGTGAACGTGTGGGCGGCGGAGAAGGGGGTGCCGGCCGCGTGTCCCTGGGCCGTCCAGTCCGCGGGGGTGACGAGGGCCTGCTCCTCGACGGACTCCGCGATGCCCTCGAAGCCGCGCCGGTCGAGTGTCCGCAGGACGCTGTCGCGGTAGCGCGGGCCGAGGTCGCCCCAGGCGGCGGCGTCCGGCCCGATGTCGGTGTTCGGGCAGGGGGCGAGGATGTAATGCAGATGGCGTCCGGGCGGCGCGAGGGACGGGTCGGTGGCGGTGGGGCGGGTGATCAGCAGTGACGGGTCGCTCATCAGGCGGCCGTCACGGGTGAGTTCCTCGAAGGTGCGGCGCCACTCGCCGCCGAAGGAGAGCGTGTGGTGGCCGAGCCCCGGCCAGGTCCGGTCGGTGCCGACGTGCAGGACGACCGCCGACGGAGCGTGGGAGACGCGCAGCGGACGGCGCGGCGTCCGGCCGAGCAGCCCGTAGGCGACCGGGAGGTCGGGGGTCAGGACCACGGCGTCGCACGGGATGCGGTCCCGGTCGGTGACGACGGCGGTGACCCGTCCGGCGGAACGTTCCAGCCGGCTGACGGTCTGCCCGAACCGCAGGTCGGCGCCCGCCCGTGCGGCGGCGTCCGCCATGGCTTGCGGCAGGGCGTGCATGCCGCCGCGCGGGAAGTACACCCCGGCCACGGTGTCCATGTAGGCGATCACGGCGTAGGCGGCGAGAGCCCTCGCCGGGGCGACTCCGGCGTACAGCGCCTGGAAGGAGAAGACGCGGCGCAGCCGTTCGTCGCGCAGGTGGCGGCCGATGCCCGCGTCCAGCCGCCCGAATCCGCCGAGGGCGGCCAGCCGTGCCAGGTCCGGGGTCAGCAGTTGCAGGGGCGAGTCGAAGTTGGCGTCGATGAAGCGCCGCATCTGGGCGCGGTACAGCTGTTCCAGCCATCGCCGCAGCCGCCGGTAGCCCGCGGCCTCCCCGGCGCCGGCGAACCGCTCGACCTCCGCCTCCATCGCCGCCGCGTCGGTGTGCACGTCGAGGCTGCTGCCGTCCGCGAACCGCGCCTGGTAGGCGGGGTGCAGGGGGACGAGGTCGACATGGTCGCGCAGGCGCTCGCCGACCGCGGCGAACGCCTCGTCGGCGAGGTCGGGCATGGTCAGCACGGTGGGTCCGGTGTCGATGCGGTAGCCGCCGCGCTCCAGCCTTCCGGCCCGGCCGCCGGGCAGCTCGTCGCGCTCCACCAGGGTGACCCGGCGGCCCGCGCCCAGCAGGTGCAGTGCGGCCGCGAGACCGGAGAGCCCCGCGCCGACCACGACCACGTGATCGGTGGGGCCGGTGACGGTCCGGGTCATCGGACGCCCCCTTCGGAGCCGACGGTCAGCAGGGCGGACACGGGCATGCCCTGGTCCGCGCCGCCGGGACCGGGCGCGGGGACGGGAGCGGTGCCGGCCGCCGCGTGCAGCAGCTCCCGCAGTCGCCTGCGGGCCTGTGCCTCCAGCGGCGCCGAGTCCAGATGGCGCATCCCCTGGGCGACCAGCCGGTCGATCTTCGCCTCGACGACGTCCCGCGCGCCGGTGGTCACCAGCACGTCGCGGACCTCGCCGAGACGGCTGTCGGGGAGGTCGGCGCGGCCCAGCGAGCGCCGCAGCACGGCCAGGGCGCGCCGGTCGCCCGTGGCCTTCGCGCGGGCCCGGGCCACCGCCGCCAGATACGTGGGCTTGCCCGCCCGGATGTCGCCGCCCGTGGGTTTTCCGGTGTGCGCGGGGTCGCCGAACACGTCCGCGAGGTCGTCGCGGAGCTGGAACGCGATGCCGACGCAGCGGCCGGCCGAGCACAGGGCGGCGGCGCGCGCGGCGTCCGCCCCGGCGAGGGCGGCTCCGAGGGCCAGCGGACGTTCCACCGAGTACAGCGCGCTCTTGAGGCAGGCGGCGCGCACGGCACGGGCCAGGGACACCGAGGAGGTGACCTGGCCCTGGAGGTCCAGGTACTGACCGGCCACCATCTCGGTGCGCATCGTGCTCCACAGGTCGCGCACCCGGCGGGCGGTGTCCGCGTCCAGCTCCAGGGCGGCGACCGTGTCGTCGGCCCAGGCCAGCGCGAGATCCCCGGCGAGGATCGCCGCGGCCTCGCCGAAGCGCCGGCCGCCGTCGCGGGGGACGGCGCCGGCGTACTGGGCGGCGACGTCCGCGTGCAGGACGGGCCGTCCGCGGCGCAGCGGGGAGCCGTCCATGACGTCGTCGTGGACCAGGGCGCAGGTCTGGATCAGTTCGAGTGCGGCCCCGACCCGCAGGGCGGCCTCCGCTTCGGCCGGGCCGCCGCCGCAGGCCCGCAGGGCCCACCACACGAACCGCGAGCGCATGCGCTTGCCTCCCTCCAGGGTGAAGGCGGCTACGCGCTCGGCGAGGTCGTGCCCGAACACCGGGTCGAGAGCCGCCGCCCGCTCCACCCGTTCGTCCAGGAGGTCCGCCAGGAGACGGCCGACGGCCGCGGGCACATCGGCGTCGACGTCCGCCAGGCCGTCGTCGTCCAGGCGCAGCCGGACCGGCCGGGGCGCCTGCGCCGGTGCGCCCGGGGCGGGCAGGCCGTCTCCGAGCAGGGGAAACCCGCCGGCGGGCCGCACGGAGTGAGGGTCCGGCGCCTTCTGTGCCACAGGAAGATCCTTCGCCTCGGTGGGACGCATCCCGGTTCCTCTCGCCGCGCTCGCCTGGGTGTCTGACGTAATCCCTTCCGCGACAGGGCCGTCCCCGGATGCGCCATCGGGGGAGAACGTGCGGCGGCACTCGGCCGGTTGGCCGATCGCGCCGCGCGCACCCGCACGGCCTGCCGGCCCGCCCCGGGAGAGAAACGATGCAAGGACGACGCAAGTTGTCCAGCCTCTGTCCGGCTTCGCATGGTGGGGGAGTCGCGGTCGCCGTCGGCGACCGCGAGCACGGCACGCGGGGGGCCGCTCCCGGAAGTCCCGGCCCACCCGTGCGTCCCGAAGACCGCACGGTCACCGCCGCCGCACGAGGAGCAGCACCATGACCGCACGCCCCGTCACCGAGCACATCGTCGACAGCGTCGGCAGCGTCCCGCTGTGGGCCCCGGCGGAGGACTCCCTCGCCGACGAGGAACTCGCCGCCGGGTTCGCGTCCGGCGACGAAGCGTGTCTCGCCGCCGCCTACCACCGGTGGGGCGCGCTGGTGTACACCCTCGGGCGGCGATCGCTGGGAGACGCGCGCGAGGCGGAGGACGTCACCCAGACGGTGTTCCTGGCCGCGTGGCGGGGGCGGGCGGGGTTCGCTCCCGAACGCGGCACGTTGAGCGCGTGGCTGGTCGGCATCACCCGCCGGAAGATCGCCGACGCCCTGGCGGCCCGCACCCGGCGGGCCGACCTCGTGGCCGCGGCCGGGGCGCGGATGTCCCTCGGGCAGGCCGACGCCGACGCGCAGCCGGACGCCGTCCTCGACCGCGTCCTGATCGGCCGTGAACTCGCCCGGCTGCCCGCGGCGCAGCGCCGCGTCCTCACCCTCGCCTTCTACGACGATCTGACGCAGCCACAGATCGCCGACCTCACGGGCTGGCCCCTGGGCACGGTCAAGAGTCACGCACGGCGCGGGCTGCACCGCCTCGGGCGCTGCCTCCAGGGGGAGGGCGCCGACGGCCGCGCGGAGTGAGCCACGGGGGAGCCGTGCAGAGTGAGTCGCACGGTGAGCGGACCGTGATTCGACGCAGAAACAATGCATCGGCGTGATCGCGGTCCGGGCCCCGCGGACGGGCCGTCGGCGGGCACGGATCGTGTCATCGGTGCATCCGGCGCGGCCCCCGGGCCCGTAGTGGTGCGCGTGGAGCCGTCGCAAGGGGCTCGCCCGCTGCGGGGTCGCGCCGTCGAGGGCGGGGCTCGCGCCACGGACCGTGCGGACGTCAGGAGGACGGCGTGGCCGAGGACCCGGAACTGTCCCACATCCCCCACGCGGATCTGGCCGCCCGCGCCCTCGACGGCGGCCGGGCGCCGTGGGACGACGAGGCCGCGCGTCATCTCCGCCGGTGCCGAACATGCCGAGAACGGCTGGCCGGCTACGAACGCGCCGTCGCCGCGGGCCGCCTCACCCGGCCGGGCGAGATCCTGCACGCGCCTCCCGCCCGCGTATGGGCCGCGATCCGCTCCCGCCTCGCCGACGACGGCCCCCGGACACCGCCCGCGCCCGATCCGGCCGACCACTTCGCCCACCCCGCGCGCAGCCCCGGGGTCCGCGCGCCGCACGGCTGGAGCGAGGCGCTCCGGGCCGTCGTCCGCCGCCTCGCCCGCGTACCGGCCCGCCTGCGGCACGGCCGGCCCCGCCGGACGGACCACTGAAGCCCCCCCCGCCGTCGGTCCTACGCAGTTCCCCGCGCCCTTCCCCCTTCGCGCAGGCTCCCCTTGCGGCCGGTCCCCCGGACGGCCGACCGGACCGGCGGAGCCTGCATCCGCGGAGGGCTTCCAGGGGGAATGCTTCCCACAGGCCACCGGCAGCCCGCACCACCGGTGGGACGCGTACGAGGAGGGAGCGGTCCGTGCTGCACACCGAGGTGGCCGTCCTGGGCGCCGGAGCGGCGGGACTCTCCCTCGTCCACCGGCTCACCCGGGCCGCCCCCGCGTCACGGCCCGTGTCCGTCGTCCTGGTGGACGCACCGCCAGGTCCGCTCCGCCCACCGAGCCGGACCTGGTGCTTCTGGGAGCGGGGCGCGGGCCCGTACGACACCGCGCTGACCGCCGAATGGCGCAGGCTCCGCGTGCACGGCCCCACCGGGCGGCGCACCGAGGACGACATCGACCCGCTGCGCTACAAGATGCTGCGCTCCGACGACTTCGAGCGCTTCGTCGACCGCGACCTGGCCCGGAGCGACGGCGTCACACGGCTGGAGGCGACCGTCGAGACGGTGGACGGCGACGCCGGCGGAGCCGACGTCCACGCCCGTGCCGCCGACGGCCGGCCGGTGACGGTGCGCGCCCGCTGGGTCTTCGACTCCCGGCCCCCGGCCCGTCCGCCCGCGGCCCGCACCACCCTGTTGCAGCACTTCCGCGGCTGGTTCGTGCACACCGAGCGGCCGGCCTTCGAGCCCGGCACGGTGGACCTCATGGACTTCAGGGTGCCGCAGCCGGCCCACGGCCTCGCCTTCGGCTACGTCCTGCCCACCGGACCGCACGAGGCGCTCGTCGAGTACACCCGGTTCTCCGGCGCCGTCCTGTCCCGCGAGGCGTACGAGGACGAACTGCGCCGCTACACCCGTGACGTGCTGCGCCTCGGCCCCTTCGAGGTCACCGCGACCGAGACCGGCGTGATCCCCATGACCGACGCCCGGTTCGACACCCGCCCGGCCCCCTCCGTGTTCCGCATCGGCGCCGCGGGAGGCGCCACCCGGCCGTCCACCGGCTACACCTTCTCCGCCGTCCAGCGCCAGACCCGCGCCGTCGCCGACGCCCTCCACGCGAACCGCCACCCCCAGCCCCCGCCCGCCCACTCGGCGCGCTCGCTCGCCATGGACGCGGTCATGCTGCGAGCACTGGACACCGGCCGCGTCGACGGCGCCGCCTTCTTCGAGCGGCTCTTCGCACAGGTGCCGGCGGAACGGCTGCTGCGTTTCCTCGACGGCGGGACCCGCCTGCACGAGGACCTCTCCGTCGGGATGCGCACCCCCGTCCTGCCGATGCTGCGCAGCGCGGCGGAACTGCCCTGGCTCGCCCGCGACCGCCCGACCGCGCGGCGGAGTCCTCCGCCGCGCCCGCCCCGCCCCGGCAGCCCGGCCGCACCCCCGGCGGCCGCACGCCCACCCGAGGAGACCGTATGACCCTGCTGCGCGACGAGGACCTGGCCGCCGCGTTCGACCACGCTTCTCGCAGCTACGACACCCTGGTCGCCGTCAACCCCGGCTACCACGGCCAGCTCCGCCGCTCCGCGCGCCGCCTCGGCCTGCCCGACGGCGGCGCCGGACTGCGGGTGCTGGACCTCGGATGCGGCACGGGCGCCTCGACGGCCGCCCTCGCGGCGGTCCTGCCCCACGCCGAGATCACCGCCGTCGACGCCTCCGCCGGCATGCTGGAGCGCGCCGCGCGCAAACCGTGGCGGGACGGCGTGACCTTCGTCCGGGCCCCCGCCGAAGGGCTGGAAGAGGCGGGCGTGCGTGGCCCGTTCGACGCGGTCTTCGCCGCCTACCTCTTCCGCAACGTCACCGATCCCGACGCCGTGCTCCGTGCGGTGCGCGACGTCCTCGCCCCGCACGGACGGCTCGCGGTGCACGAGTACACCCTCAGCGGCCGGGGCGTCCACCGCGCCGTGTGGACGGGGGTGTGCCGCGGACTCGTCCTGCCCGTCGCCACCCTCCTCGGCGACGGCGGCCTGTACCGCCATCTGTGGCGCAGCGTCGTCGACTTCGACACGGCCGACCGCTTCGCCGCACGGCTGACGGCCGCCGGCTTCCGGGACGTCAGGGCGCTGCCCCTGCCCGGATGGCAGACGGGCATCACCCACACTCTCGTCGCCCGCCGCCCCGGCGTGAGCGCTCAGGACGGCCGATGACCCGCACCCGGCGGCCGGACGCCGCCCGCCGAGGCCGCGACCGGCGCGCCCGCACCCTCCTGCCCGCCCCGGGCGCACCGCGCGCCGACGCGGACCGCCCCCCGACGGCGGCGGTCGTGGGCGGCGGCATCGCCGGGCTCGCCGCCGCCACGGGCCTGGCCGAGAGGGGCGTGCGGGTCACGCTCTACGAACGCGAACCCGCCCTGGGCGGACGCCTGTCCGGCCGGCCGACCGTCCTCGCCGACGGCAGCCCCGTCACCATGAGCCGCGGCTTCCACGCCTTCTTCCGCCAGTACTACAACCTGCGCGGACTGCTGCGGCGCACCGATCCGGGGCTCGACCGCCTCCGTGCGCTCCCCGACTACCCGCTGCGGCACGGCAGCGGCCTGCACGACGGTTTCCGGCACGTCCCGCGCACCCCGCCCTGGAGCGCCCTCGGCTTCGTGGCCCTGAGCCCCACCTTCACCCCGCGCGACCTGCTGCGCATGAACCCGGTCGCCGCCCTGCCCCTGCTGGACGTCCGCGTCCCCGAGGTCTACGAGCGGCTCGACGACGTCAGCGCACACGACTTCCTGCACGCGATCCGCTTCCCGCAGGCCGCGCACCATCTCGCGTTCGAAGTGTTCTCCCGGAGCTTCTTCGCCGACCCGCGCCGGCTGTCCGCGGCCGAGATGGTGCTGATGTTCCACATCTACTTCCTCGGCTCCGCGGAGGGCCTGCTCTTCGACGTGCCCGACGAGCCCTTCCCGACCGCCCTGTGGAACCCCCTCGCCGACTACCTGGGGGGCCACGGGGCCGAGCTGCGCACCGGCGTCCGCGTCGAGACCGTCGAGCCCACCGCGGACGGCGGCTTCATCGTCGCCACCGACACGGCCGAGCAGCGCCACGACACCGTCGTCCTCGCCCTCGACACGAACGGCCTCGGCTCCCTCGTCGCACGCTCCCCGCGCCTGGCGGACCCCGCCTGGCGGGAGCGGATCTCCCGGCTGCGCACCGCTCCGCCGTTCCTCGTCTCCCGCCTGTGGCTGGACCGCCCGGTCGCCGCCGACCGGCCCGGCTTCCTGGGCACCAGCGGCTACGGCACCCTCGACAACGTCAGCGTGCTGGAGCGCTGGGAGGGCGAGTCGGCACGCTGGGCCGCGCGCACCGGAGGATCCGTCGTCGAACTGCACGCCTACGCGCTGCCCGAGGACGCGGTTCACGACGTCGAGCAGAAACGCCTGATGGAGCAATTGCACCGGGTGTACCCCGAGACGAGGGCGGCGACGGTGGTGGACGAACGGCACGAATGGCGGGCCGACTGCCCGCTGTTCCCGGTCGGGGGCTACCGCGACCGGCCGACCGTGCGCACGTCCCACCCCGGACTGGTGGTGGCCGGCGACCTGGTGCGCACGGAGCTGCCCGTGGCCCTCATGGAACGCGCGGCCACGAGCGGCTTCCTCGCGGGCAACGCGCTCCTGGAGCGCTGGGGCGTCAGGGGCCAGACCCTGTGGACCGTCCCCGACCGCGGCCGCAGCCCGGCCCTGCGCGGCCTCGCCCGACTCGGCTGACCGTCGACCGGCGACCCGCCGGTGACGGTTCGGGGCGGGCGTCCGTCACGGTCCGGGGCGGGCGTCGGTCAGGGTCCGGGGCGGGCGTCGGTCAGGGTCCGGGGCGGGCGTCGGTCAGGGTTCGGGGTGGGCGTCGACGAGTTCGGGCTCCAGACCCTCGCTCACCTCGGCGCGGCCCCGGCCGGCCTCGGCGCGCCACGCCTCGAAGGCCCACGCGGTGAGGGTGACGACGGCCAGGCCGAGCAGCCAGCCGCCCACCACGTCGCTGAACCAGTGCACGCCGAGCGCGACCCGCGTGAAGCCGACCCCGAGCACCGACACCACCGCGACGCCCCAGCACGCGGGCCGCCAGGCGCGGGGCGCCAACGGCAGCAGCACCAGCAGCAGAATCGCGAACGACGTCGTCGCCGTCATCGCGTGACCCGAGGGGAAGGAGAAGCCCGGCGCATGCGCCACCGGGTCCTCCAGGGACGGACGGGCCCGCTCGACCACCGTCTTGACCAGAAGCCCGATCAGCCCGCCCGCGACCGCCGTCACCGCCGACCAGGCGGCCAGCCGCCACGCCCGGCGGTACAGCAGCCAGAGCGTCAGCAGCGCCACGACCGTACGCAGGACGGCCGGGTCCCAGACCCAGTCCGAGAGGAAGCGCAAGGCGCGGGTCCACGCCGGGTGGGTCACGGCCGTGTGGTGCAGTCGCTCGGCCGCGCCCGCGTCCAGCCGGCGCAGCGGCCGCCACCGGCCCTCGACGAGGACGAGCAGCAGCCCGAAGGGCACGGCGGCGACGGCGGCCACCACGGCCGCGCCCAGCAGCCGGGCGCCGAACCTGCGGTCGGCCGTCCGGCGACGATGGTCTCGAAGACGCCGCACCGCGGCTCGCACAACCATGTCAGACTCCAGGATCGGGTTCGATCGGCTCGGACCGCTGGGCCCGCGCGGCCTCCAGCTGCGCGGCGAAGGCCAGCCCGAGGAAGAGGGCGATGGAGGTCAGATAGGCCCACAGCAGCAACGACATGAAGGCGCTGAGCGGCCCGTAGACCGTGTCGAAGGAGCCGCTGATCCCCAGGTAGAGACTCAGCAGCCACGTCAGCGCCGTCCACAGCACGAGATACACGGCGGCGCCGAAGGCCAGCCACGTGTAGCCGGGCTGCTTGCGGCGCGGCGAGCGGCGGAAGATCACGCTGGCGGAGATGAGCGCGAGCAGCAGCCCGGAGGGCCAGCGCAGTATCTCCCAGGCCGTGCGGGCCCCGTCGCCGAGCTGATAGACGCTCACCGCCGCGGAGGCCAGGTCGCCGCCGGCCACCATGACGATGAACCCGAGTCCCAGCGGAAGTCCCGCGCTCACGGACATCACCAGGCCGCGCAGGTACTTCTGCCCGAAGGGGCGGTCGCGTTCGTTGCCGTAGATCCGGTTGGCGCCGCGCTCCACCTGGCACATCGCCGTGGTGGTGTTGACCAGGGAGAAGAGCAGACCGAACCAGAGGGCGACCTGCGCGCCGTCGCCCGCCGAGCGCCGGCTGCGGTCGAGGGCGTCGTCGACCACGTCGGCGCTGGGCCCCTCGGCCATCCGGTGGATCGTCAGTTCGGCGATCCGTCCGATGTTCTCGGTGTGCAGTGTGGTGGACAGTCCGACGAACGCGATGGCCAGCGGTATCACCGACAGCACCGTCTGGAGGGCGAGCGCCCGGGAGTGGGTGAAGCCGTCGGCGTACCGGAAACGGACGAAGGAGTCGCGCAGCAGCGCCCAGCTGCCGTACCGGCGCAGCGACACCAGCGCCTCGTCGGCGGACAGCTCGTCGCCCGTCATGTCCCGCGTCTCCGGGACCTTGGTCGCGGTACCCATGTCACGCACCCCCGGACGGCAGCAGCACGGTCAGCGCGCCCGGCCTGACCTCGGCCGTCAGCAGGCGGCCGGGCGTCACCGGATCGCCGTCGAGCTCGCGGGACTGCGGGTCGTCGCCGAAGGCCAGTTCGGCCCGCCGGAACGTGAAGAACTCCACGGGCACGCCCACCCCGTCACCGGCGCCGTCACCATCCGGCGCCGTCACCGTGTCCACCGCCGACGGCCGGGGTGGCTTCGCGCCGCCGCGCAGCAGCGTCGCCAGCGCACGCATCCAGCCGCCGACGCCGCGCGGATCGAGGATCAGCAGGTCGAGCAGACCGTCGTCGGGGCGGGCGGCGGGCAGCAGCGTCGTCCCGCCCTGCACGGTGCCGACGTTGCCGATGAGCACCATGCGGGCGGTGCGGTGCAGGGCGGGCGCGTCGTCGAGCCGGACGGTCAGCCGCATCCTCGGTGTGCGCAGGGCGCCCACGCCGGCCAGCACATAGGCGGGCCAGCCCAGGACGGACTTGGCGCGGTCGTCGGTGCGCTCCATGATCGCGGCGTCCAGTCCGGCGCCGGACATGGCGGCGAAGTGGGTGGCGGCGAGACCGTCGCCCGAGATGCGGCCGAGGTCGATACGGCGCGGGGCCCCGCGCAGGGCAGCGTCGAGCGCGGCCGTGGGGGAGAGGGGCAGACCGAGGTTGCGGGCCAGCAGGTTGCCGGTGCCGCAGGGCACCAGGGCCAGCGGCACATCGCTGCCGGCCAGCGCGTCGGCGGCCGCCCGCAGCGTGCCGTCGCCACCGCAGACCACGACCAGCCGGGCGCCGTCGCGCACCGCGGCCGCCGTCTGACCCGTGCCCGGGTCCTCCGCCGTGGTCTCGATGAACTCCGGAGCGCGGTGGCCGTGGCGTTCCAGGACCTCCCGCAGCGCCTCACGGTCGGCCTCACCGGTCACCGTGGGGTTGAAGACCACCGCGGTGCGGCCCCGCTCCGGCACGCCCGCGGCCGCCCCCGCGCGGTCGGCGGACGGCGCGTCCGCCTCGACCGGAGCGGTCACGGTGCCGTCGGCGAACAGCGCACGGCCCACGATCAGCAGGGACAGACTGCCGTTGGCCAGTCCGCCCATGACGTCCGTGGGATGGTGCATGCCCCGGTAGAGGCGGGAGACGGCCACCATCAGCGGCACGAGCAGCAGCAGCCCGCCCACGATCCGCCGCCACGGCCCGCGCAGCCGCGTCAGCGCGAGCACCGCGAGCCCGCCGTAGAGCGCGGTGGCCGCCCCGGTGTGACCGGACGTGTAGCTGGAGGTGGGCGGAGAGGCGTCGAGGCGGTCCACGTCGGGGCGATGACGGTCCACCGCCTCGGTGATGACCAGGAACACCAGCGACTGGAGCGACACGGCGACGGCGAGGAAGGACGCCTGACGCCACATCGGCAGACGGGGGACCAGGATCAGGCCCGCGCACACCAGAACGGTGACGGTGATCACCGTGAGCGTGTCACCGAACTCCGACCCGACGTACGACAGGCTCGTGAGAGTGCCGGTCCGCGCCCGCTCGAAGCCCACGTTGACGTCGTCCTCGACCGTCATCGGCCACCACCCGCGGGCGGGTCCGGTGATCAGCAGTCCGAGGCCCACCATCAGCGCGCCCTGGCAGACCGTCAGCGCCCCGATGCGGGCGGCGGTCCGGCCCACGCCCCTCGGCAGCGCGAACGAACGGCTCGTACGGGCGGATCCCGGTCTCTCGCCGGGCAGTTCGGCCCGTCTCTCCGGTGCGGCGGTCGGCATCATGTCTCCCACGGGTCGGCGCCGGTACGGCGGTGTGGGCCGCGGACGTTGCGGCCGATCCACCGTCTGCCCCTGATGTCCCCGTGCAGACCTGCCGCTTCGGGACGCCGAGCAGCGCACCGCACCCGAACGCACCGCACCTCGTCCGAGCGACGCGCCCTCCCCTCAGGAGGGGGCGGAGGTTCGGGAGTCGGACGGAGCAGCGGCACGGGCGGACGAGGCGGGCGGGACGGTTCGCAGGTGCGAGCAGGCGCCCTCCGCCGCCGCACCGGGGCTGTGCGGGACGCGCGGGATGCGCATGCGGCGCAGCAGACCGCGGGTGAGCCGGGATTCCATCGTGGTCCGCCAGGTGACACCGGGATGCCGGGACCGCAGATGCGACAGCGCGCGGGTGCCGAGCCCACAGTCGCGGAACGGCTCGTCGAGGACGACGTCCGTGATCACGCCCTGCGCGCACTCGTCGCAGGCTCGGTAGGTCACCTGCCCGACCACCTTGCGGATGTGAACCAGCAGCAGGCACTCCTCACCGGCCCCCACCGGAGCCGACGAGGGCAGCAGCTCGACCTCCCGGTAGGCCAGAACCCTCCGATGCCACCGGCCCCCCCGTCGTCCGGTGCGCCGGTGCCTTCCCTCGGGCCGTTCTGGTGCGGAGCCTTCGCCTACAGGCCGACCGTGTGCGGTGCTCGTGGCATACGTCTGGTTTCCCTGCATCCTTCGCGGCTGCCCCCGAATCGCGTACGTCATTCGTGGCATGCTCCGCCCGCAGGCCTCGCGCGCCGGCCGCCACACGCGCGTGCCGCCTCCGCCCGCCGGTGACGGCGGACGTCGGCGCTCGCGCGGCGCCCGGCATGACAAGCTGTGCTCTCCACTGCCCAGTGCCAGGAGGTCACCATGGCCGCAGAGTCTGCATCACCCGAAGGCACGGAGCCGGTCGACGGCGAGAGCGGTCCCCTCTCGTCCGACGTCGACGGCCAGAACGATCAGAGCGACACGAACGACCCGGGCGACCCGAACGACATGAAGCGCAAGTTCCGCGAGGCTCTGGCGCGCAAGCGCGGCGCCCAGGCGGAGGCGGGCGACGCCGCCGCCAACGCCTCCACGTCGAAGATCCACGGAGCGCACGGTCCGGCGGCGAGCCAGCGGTCGTTCCGTCGCAAGAGCGGCGGCTGAGCCCCGAAGGCCCCGCCGTCCCCGTCCGGGCTGCCTCCCGCCACCGGGCGGCCCGGTGAGGGGGGCCGGGGGGCGGGAAGTGTCCCGCGCCCGCCCCGTGTACGAGGTCACGGGTCACGGGTCACGGGTCACGACGAATCCTTGAGGAACCGGGCGTGCGCGTCGTGAGGTCCTCGTCCGTGATCGCGCGGATCACCCGGCACGGTGCACCGAGGGCGACGCTCATCGGGGGAATGCTCCGGCTGACGACGCTGCCCGCGCCGATGACCGACCCGTAGCCGATCCGGACGCCGGGCAGGACCACCGCGTTGCTGCCGATCCACACCTTGTCCTCGATCACGATCGGTTCCGAGAACCGTCCGAAGTCCTCGCGGCGCGAGGGGTGGACGGGGTGCCCCGTGGTGGTGAGCGTGACGCTGGGGGCGATCATGACGCCGTCGCCTATGCGGATGTCCACGTCGTCGACGAACGTCAGGTTCACGTTGCCGAAGAAGTCGTCGCCGATGTGGACGTTGCTGCCGAACCCGGCGTGGAACGGCGGCAGCAGCACCGTGCGTTCACCGACCGAGCCCAGGATCGCGACGAGCAGCGCACGGCGCTTGTCCGCGTCGCCCGGCGGGGTCCGGTTGTACGCGAAGATCTCGTCCGCGCGGCGGCGAGGAGCCTGGAAGGCGGCTTCCGACTCGGTGTAGACGAGCCCCGCGGCGATCCGGGCCAGGACTTCTTCCTCGTGCGCGCCGTACGCGTCCGTCACAGCCGCATGCTCCCTCGGTCGGATGTCCCGGGCGCCGGCCCGGCGCGCCCCGGTCCGGCCGCGCGCCGAAAGCCTACGTGCACATCCCACCCGGACCGGATCACGGGACGGAAGGGGTGGATGAGGGGACGAACGAAACGAGGTGCAGGGGAGAGGGGCGCGGGGTGCGGGGCGCGCGGCGGAGAGGCTAGTCGTCCAAGGGCACCCACGCTCGCGCGCCGGCGTCGTCCGTGCCGAACCAGTAGTGCGGCAGCCCCTTGATGCTGCTGGTGCGGAACGGGCGGCCGTGGTCGTCGATGCGGATCGTGCCGGTGCGGCCCTGCGACGACCAGTCGAGTTCGAGGTACCAGCGGGCGTCGTAGGTCTGCGTCGTCGCGTCCACGAGCAGCACCTCCGGGTCCTCGGCCGAGACGCGGTAGGGGAAGTGGACGGCGGGGATGCTCTCTCCCTTGTCCGAGCCGTCCCGCGGACGGGTGATGGGACGGTCGGCGTCCAGATTCACGGTGAAGTTGCGGGGCGTGAGGTCGCCGCCGCAGCCCTGCCCCATGGAGTAGGCGATCCCCGTCGACGGACTGTCCCGGCTCACGATGCGGACGTGCAGGGCCTCCAGGACCACGGCGGTCGACGAGCGCCCCTGCACCGAGATCCGCACCCTCGTCTCCCGCCCGTGCACCGCGCCCTGCGACACCGCCCAGGCCCCGGCGTCCTGCTCCACCGGCGGCGGGGGCACTTGCGCGGTCGGCTTGTCGACTACGTAGTCCTGGCCGCAGCCCATGTCCCAGATCAGGGAGGTGCTCCAGGCCAGGGGGAGCCCGGAGGCCGGTCGCGCGGACGGGCCGCCGCCCACCGCCTTCGCGACGGGATCCGTGTGCCGGGGACCGGGTGACGTGGGGCCGCGGGAAGAGGTCGGGGAGGCGCTCGCCGACGGCTTCACCGACTGGTGGGGTGCGCTGGAGGCGGCCGCGCGGGGCCCCCCGGACCGTGCGGCACTCGCCTGCGGGGAACGGCCGTCCGGCGGATCGGTCGTGCCGCGCAGAGTGGCGAGCACCGCGCAGACCACGGCGGTCGCCGCCCAGATCCGGCGTCGCCGGTACCAGGGCCGGGGGCGAGGGGGAGGGGGAGGGGAGCCGGCCGGCAGCGCCCCCGATGCCGAGGAGTCAGGCGACGCAGGAGGAGGAGCCGACGCCGAGGGCGACGACGGCTGCGCGGGTGAGGACGGGGGCAGCTGCGAGAGTGATGCGGGAGCCGCCGCCGGTTCGCTGGACGAGGGGCTGCGGACCCGCTGCCGGGCCGCCACCGCCGCCAGCCACAGCCGATGCAGTTCCAACCGCTCCTGCGGTGTCGCCTCGCAGAAGGCCGCGAGCCGCTCCACCGGCGCGAAGTCCTGCGGCACCGCCTCGCCCGCGCAGTAGCGGTGCAGCGTGGAGGTGTTCATGTTGACCCGGCGGGCCAGGGAGCCGTAGCTCCGGTCCGTGCGGTCCTTCAGCCGGCGCAACAGTGCGGCGAACTCCTCCACTTCGTCCCGACCCGACACCGTTCCTCCGTCGTCCGCCTGTGATCCCGCATCCCAGGCACCCATGTAAGTGCACGTCAGATGGGCTGGGATGGTTCCATTGTCCCAAGAGCACGACCGGAGTTGCCCCGAACAGCGGTGCCCGCCGATGCTTTTGGCGTCGCGCCGGCCTTGCCGGGCGGCTGCACCGTGACCGCGACCGCAACCGCATCCGCGACCGCGAGAGCAACCGGCCGCACCGAGCAGCCGTCATACGGGCCGACCCACTCCCTTGCCCACGTGCCCACGTGCTCACGCCGTGCGCGCCGTGAGCGTGACGCGTGGCGTAGGCACACCGTACCGATCCCTTACTTCCTGGAGGTCCGATGAAGTCCCTCGTCCGAAAGGCGGCCGCTCTCGCGGGCGCGAGCATGGCCGTCGCCACCCTGTCCGTGGCCAACGCCTCGGCAGCCCACGCGGAAGGTTCCACCAACGGCTGTCCGTATCCCTACGTCTGCTTCTACGTGGACGAGCACGCCTGGAACGCGGGCACGCCGATCACCAAGTACCGCGACGTCACCAGTTCTTACCAGACGGTCAGGTCCCGCCCGCACTACCACGTCCTCAACACCCGCAACGACGACGTGGCGTATCTGCGGCTCCAGGACGGAAGCTCCATCTGTCTCGCGCCGAACACCGAGACCGTGTTCTCGAACGCCTACAGCGTCACCGGCATAAGGATCTCCAGCAGTTCCACCTGCTGAACGCTGAACGGCTGAACGCCTGAAGATGTGAACGTCTGAGCGGCAAGATCAAGCGCAGCCGGAGGTCTCGGCGCGGGCGGCACGCGGGGGCGACTGGGCTGTTTGCAGCAACGGGAAGCGCGCCGGTCTTCACGGCCGGTGACGCTTGAGCTGCAACTGCCCGTCGTCCATCCTCAGGAGCCTGAATGCCCCAGTGCCTCGCGCGCTCACTCCGTGGCGTGCTGCGATCACGTCTCGGGTCCGTGCTCGTCCTCGCGGTCGCCTCGTCGGCGGTCCTGGCGCCGGCGACCGCGGGCGCCGCCACCGGGCCGGCGCAGGACCGCACGCTTCAGGAACAGATCGACCGGTTCGTGAGCGAGCCGGGCGGTCCGCCCGGAGTCATCGCACTGCTGCGCGACGGCCGCAGGACCCGCGTGTTCCGGGCCGGCGTCGCGGACCTCGCGACGGGCCGGCGGCCGCAGCCGACGGACCACATGCGGATCGCGAGCACGGCCAAGGCCTTCAGCGGGGCGGTGGCCCTGTCCCTCGTCGACCGCGGCGCACTGGGCCTCGACGACACCTTGCGGCAGCGCCTCCCGCAGCTTCCCGCAGCCTGGGGCCAGGTGACGCTGCGGCAACTGCTCCAGCACACCAGCGGTCTGCCGGACTATTCGCAGGACCTCGAGTTCGCCGCGACGGTCAGTGCCGACCCGCGCCACCACTTCGACTCCCGTCACCTCCTCGACTACGTGGCCGACGAGCCGTTGCGGTTCCGTCCGGGCAGCCGTTACGCGTACTCCAACTCCGACAACATCGCCGTCGCCCTGATGGCCGAAGCGGTCACCGGCACCCCCTACGAACAACTGCTGCGGCGACTGGTCTACCGGCCGCTGCGTCTGCGCGACACCAGCCTCCCGCAGGGCTACCGCCTGCCCGAGCCCTATCTGCACGGGTACGACGTGAGCGACCCCGCGTCACCGCAGGACGTCAGCGAACTCCTCAGCGCCTCCGGCGCATGGGCCTCCGGCGGGATCGTCTCCACCCCGGCCGACCTGACCCGCTTCATCCGCGGATACGCCTCCGGCGCGCTCTACGGCCAGGACGTCGTGCGGGAGCAGCGCCGCTGGATCCCGGGCGCGTCCGAGCCCGCCGGACCGGGCCGCAACAGCGCCGGCCTGGCCATCTACCGCTACGAGACCCGGTGCGGCGTCGTGCTGGGCCACACCGGCAACTTCCCCGGATACACCCAGCTGATGGCCGCCACCCCCGACGGGCGGCGTTCGCTGACGTTCTCGATCACGACCCAGATCAGCGCCACCAGCGACCCCACCCTGCTGAACCAGCTGCGCACCATCGAGGAGAACTTCGTCTGCGCCCTGCTCCGCGACGGACGCACGGACGGCCCGCACGCGCTGTAGGCAGGGCGCCCCGGCTCCCCTCCCGGTCGCTGACGGGGGGAGCCGGGGCGCGCTGCCGTGCTCTCTCGCCCGGCCCCCTCAGACCAGGGTGGAGATGCAGAACGGATGACCGGCCGGGTCCAGCAGCACCCGCCAGCGGTCCGGCTGCGGCTGGGAAGCGGGTTCGACCGCGCCCAGGGCCAGCAGCCGGGCCTGGGCGGCGTCGAGGTCGTCGACGCCGAGATCGAGGTGGGCCCGCTTCTCCTGGGACGGGTCCGGCCAGGTGGGCCGCCGGTAGCCGGCCAGCCGGCTGAAGCCCAGCCCGGCCGAGCCCTCCTGCCCGAGCATGATGAAGTCGTCGCTGGAATAGACGACCGGCAGGCCGAGGGCCTCGCCGTAGAAGCGGGCCAGCTCTGCCGGATCCGGGCAGTCGAACGTGACGGCCGCGTAGCGGATCGTGGACGGGGATGCGGTCGGGGTGCTCATGGGGGAGACGCTATGCCGTGACCCGGACAGTTCCGGTCCTGGTCGTGAGGCAGACTTCGGGACGTGATCAGCACATCCGCCCGCCTGCTGCGCCTGGTCTCGCTGCTGTCCGCCCGGCCGTCCTGGACCTGCGGCGAGCTGGCCGACCGGATGGACGTCACCGACCGCACCGTCCGCCGGGACATCGCCAGGCTTCGCGAACTCGGCTACGGCGTCGAGTCCGATCCCGGCCCCTGGGGCGGCTACCGGCTCCGGGGCGGCAGCCAGGCGCCACCGCTCATCCTCGACGAGGAGGAGGCGCTCGCCGTGGCCGTCGCCCTGCGCGAGGCCGCGCTGAGCGGTGTCCTCGGCAGCGACCAGGCCGCCCTGTCGGCGCTGCTGAAACTCCGGCAGTCCCTTCCGTCCCGGGTCGCGGACCGGCTCGCCGGCATGGACGCCGCGTTCGTCCACACCCCGAGGTCCGACGCGCCGCAGATACCGTCCGGCATGCTGCTGGACCTGGCCACCGCCTGCCGCCTGGGAGAACGCGCCCGCCTTTCGTACCGCGACCGCGAAGGCAAGGCCACCGTCAGGGAGGTCGACCCGCATCGCCTCGTGCACACCGGGCGACGCTGGTATTTCGTGGCCCGGGACGTGGCGCGCGACGAGTGGCGGACGTTCCGCGCCGACCGGGTCACGCAGGTCCGGTCGACCGGACGTCCCGCGGAACTCCACGACCCGCCCGACCCGGCGCTCCTCGTCTCACGGGGCATCGCGACCGGCGCGTACCCGCTGTACGTGACGGCCCGTCTCCTCGTCCCCATGAGCCGGGCGCTGAAGCTCGTACCGCCCACCGTCGGCACCCACCGCCCGGACGGCCCGGACGCCACCGTCGTGGAGGTCGGCGGCCCCGACGCGGACGGCCTCGCCGCCTACCTGCTCAGCCTGGCCACGCCCCTCCAGGTGCTGTCCCCCGACGAGGTGAGACACGCCCTGCTACGCCGCACCCGCCACCTGCTCGAATCCAACGAGGACGGCCGACCCGCGCCGGAGTGACACCGCACCGCCCGGCCGAGCCACCCCTGCCCTGCCCTGCCCTGCCCTGCCCTGCCCTGCCCTGCCCTGCCCTGCCCTGCCCTGCCCTGCCCTGCCCTGCTAGAATCCTGGCTGTCACGTGAGCCTTCTCGGGGCGGGTTGCGATCCGCTCGGGGAGGCTTTTTTCATGCCGGGGACTGCGTCGCCCGGTGCTCGGCGGCCCGTTTCGGGGTCCTCGACCCGTTGCGTCACCCGACGGCGGCGCGACCTCGTCGCTCTCGCGTTCCCAGCCATCCGGAGGAGATCCATGTCCTTGCGCCCACCTGCCAGCACCGCCGCCGCAGCCGGTACTTGGCGACTCGGCGATCTGACCGTCAACCGCGTCGGACTCGGCGCCATGCGTCTGACAGGAACCGAGGCGTTCAGCGGTGGCGTGCCGCGTGACCGCGAGCAGGCGATCGCCCTGCTCCGCCGCGCGGTCGAACTCGGCGTCGACCACATCGACACCGCCGCCTACTACTTCTCCTCGACCCGCTCCGCCAACGAGCTGATCAACCGGGCTCTGGCCCCGTATCCGGATGACCTCGTCATCGCCACCAAGGTCTGGCCGAGCCGCGACCCGTCGGGCGCGTGGTGGTGGGCGACGCCGGAGCAGTTGCGCGGCCAGGTCGAGGAGAACCTCCGCCAACTCGGACGCGATCACCTGGACGTGGTGAACCTGCGCGTCCCCCCGAACCGGCGGTCGGGTTCGATCGCCGAGCACTTCGGCGCGCTGGCCGAGCTGCGCGACGCCGGACTGATCCGCCACCTCGGCGTCTCCAACGTGACGTCGGAGCAGCTGACCGAGGCCCTGACCATCGCCCCCGTCGTCTGCGTGCAGAACCCCTACGGGATCGGCGCACCGAGCGAGGACCAGGCGCTCCTGCGACGCTGCGGCGAACTGGACATCGCCTTCGTCCCGTTCTTCGCGATCGCCGGTCCCGGTCGCGAGGCGGGTCCGGCCGCCGCCGAGGACGGCGATGCGGTGCGCGACATCGCCCGCGCGCACGGCGTCTCCGTCGCGCAGGTCCGGCTGGCATGGACCCTGCGGCAGGGACCGCACGTACTGGCGATCCCCGGAACCGGCGATCCAGTCCATCTCGAGCAGAACATCGCCGCCGGCGCGATACGCCTCTCGCCGGAGGAGTCGGCACTCCTCACCTCGTCGGGCGGAGAAGACCGAGGGTCCGTCGCCAACTCCGAAAAGAAAACAAAGAACTGACGGCACGTTTCGTCCGACGGGTAGGAGGTGGTCGCGAGCATGATGTGGGCCATGACGCACACCGCACGCCGCATGTTCGAGCTCCTGGAGCCGATCTGCCTGGTCACCTTCTTCGCCGACGAGTGCAACGACGCGCTGGCCGCCCTCGGCCACCGCACTTATTGGGACGGCTACTTCGCCAGTCGTGCCGCCCCGCTGGGGCGCGTGCCGGCACAGGTCGTGCACGCGGCCTTCTACAACTTCGCCGACGGGGAGGCCGCCCGGCACATCCCGAGCGCGTGGGAGACGATCCCGCCGCAAGAGTCCCTCGCCGCGCGGGAACGGGGCAGTGCGGCCTCCCTGCGGCGGATCCTCGGCGGCGAACTGGCCGGCTCCCCGGGCCTCGTGCGCGCGGCCGACCTGACGACCAAGGCCGCGACCGGCGCACCCACGGAGGGCAGGGTGATGTACGCCGGGATGCGCACCGTGCCCGTGCCGAGTGATCCGGTCGCCCGGCTGTGGCATTCGGCGACGATGCTGCGCGAGCACCGCGGCGACGGGCACATCGCCGCCCTCGTCGGCGCCGGCATCGGCGGCACGGAGGCGCATATCCTTTCCGCGCTGGAGCTCGGCATCCATCCCCCGGAGTCGTTCGGACGGGTCCACCACCTGCCGAAGGAGCGGCTGGCCGCGGTCATGGACGGTCTGCGCGAGCGCGGACTCGTCGACGCGGAGGGCAGGTTCACCGACGCCGGCCGGGAGACGAAGGAGCGCGTCGAAGCTCTGACCGACGAGCTGGCCGCCCCACCGTACGAGGCCCTGTCACCCGCCGAGCTGGACGAACTGGTCGCCGAACTGGAGCCCGTCACGGCGAAAGTGGTGGCCGCCGGGTCACAGTGACGGCCGCCGGTGAGTGACGTGGGCGGGGAGTCCGCCTGCGGCGGGGCGAACTCCCGGCCCGGCAAGCCGCGTTCCTCAAGCCTCCTGCGGATACCAGCGCAGTTCCACGGTGTTGCCGTCCGGGTCCTCCACGTAGAGGGAGACCGCGGTGCCCCGCGCGCCGAAGCGCTCGCCGGGGCCGTCCAGCACCGTGAACTCCCCGGAGTCGACGACCTGTTGCCAGTCGAGCGGCTCGACCACCAGGCAGATGTGGTCGACATTGGAGTGCCGCGGTCGCTCGGCGGGACCCTGCACGAGGTCGATGATGGTGGTCGCGCTCACCCGCACGGACGGGAAGGGCGCCTTGCCCGCCCGCCATTCCTCGACCCGCACCGGTTGCAGGCCCAGCGGGCCGGTGTAGAAGGCCAGCGACCGCTCGATGTCGGCGACGCTGAGGACGAGATGGTCGAAGTCGATCACGCGCATGGTGTCTCCTCGGGGTCGGGGCGCCCGGGGGCGCCGGTGGCGGTGCGAGGGGGCGGGCGACAGCGCCTGCGGGCGTCACCCGCACAATGGCCGATCGGCAGCCGGTCGGCCGTCGGTCTGCGGACTGCGGAGTCGTGCCCCCGTCGTGATCATCGCCGAGCGGGTGTCGGCGTGACAACGGCGTTCTTTCGGGCGACTCGGTCTTCCCGGGGGGCGTGCCGGAACGCGGCGGCACCCGCGAACGGCCCCGGAGCATCAACACATGCGCCACGGGTACTCCGACCGCGCATCGATACCGTCCATCACCATCCATCACCGCCACCCACCACCGTCCATCCCATTCAACGCGCCGGAGAGAGCCATGACGACACGACCGAGTGAGACCGACCAGGGCAACCGCTTCTGCAAGGCGTGCGGCACGCCGGCCGAGGACGGAAGGCTGTGCAGCCACTGCGGCGCAGTCCTCGAACTCCCCGAAGAAGCGGGTCTCGTCGAGGACGAGGGGGCAGCAATACGGCGCGACTTGGAAGGCCGTACGGATCAGCGGCGGTAGAGGTGCGCGAACGCCGGACGGAACTCCCCGGCTTAACCGCGTGCGCGGGGGTACACGGTCGCCATGGCACCGAAGACTGATCACCCGGTTTCCCTGCGGGCCGTGCGGCAGCTGCGCCGGATCCGCGCCTTCTACGCCGCCGGCGTCCTGTTGTGGACGGTCGCGGCGGTCTGGACGAGCCGGACTCATCCCGCCAGCCGGCAGATGTGGGTCTCCGTCCTCCTCGTCGCGGTCTTCGCGGGTCTGCTGGCGACGGCCTCCCTGTGGCTGCAACGTCTCCGGGCCGCCGTGGCGGACAGGCCGGCGCACCGCGGCACGCGGCGGCACGCGGTCGCCCCGCGCCACGCCAACGCCTGAGCCCCGCCCCGAGTCCGAGCCCCGTCCCGAGCCCGATGGGCGGGGCGCGGGCTCGGCTGTCCGTCAGGGGCAGTCGTAGGTAACGCCGGTGACCACCGTGCGGTCGACGGGGGACAGCAGGTGCAGTTCGGCCCGGGCCGCGTAACGGCCCTTCCCCTGGAAGGTCCACAGCAGGTGCAGGCGCGCCTGCTTCCGGCCGCGGACCAGCACTTCCCGCAGGACGCCCGAGGCCGTGCCGTCGCTGCGGGTCCAGCGGTACGACAGCGTGCCCGGACGGCCGTTCGTCGTGACGAGTCCGACGATGTCCGCGGTGCCGTCGCATCGCAGAACCGCGGGACCGGCGGTGACCCGTATCGTGCCCACGGTGAGCGGCGGTCCGAGTCGCTGCCAGGCGAGCAGCGCGATGACGCAGATCAGGACGACGGCGGGCAGGGTGTGTCTGCGCAGACGCCGCGTCCGACGCGGGGGCGCGGGCGTCGGCGGCGGCGCGTGCAGGGTCCGGTCGGTCCGCCGGGCGACGGCCGCGGTCACGCCCGGGCCGAACCGCAGGAGGGTGCCGTCGGCCCGATCGGGTGCGTCGGCCGGCGCGGCGGTCGTGGCGTCCGTCGGACGCGTGCTCGCCGGCGTCCAAGACGGTGCCTTTTCCAGTTCCCGCGTCTGTGTCTGTGTCGGTGTCGAGGTCTGTGCAGGTGTCGTCGGTCCCGGGGGCTGCGTGGCGGGCGGTTCCACGAGGGTGGCGTCCGGTTCGCATGGCCGCTGGATCCAGTGACTGGCGAGCACGGTGGCGCTGTACTCGGCGTCGTCGGGGCCGGGTTCGGCGTGTCGGGCCGTCTGCACGTCGGCCGGATCGGACGGGCGGGTGGGCTGGTGGTTCCCGGCCGGGGCGGGGAAGCGGTCGTCGGGCGCGCTCATCGGATCTCACACCGTCTGGTCAGAAGCTGCTGCGAGGCGCCGCCGTCGGCGGAGGCGGGGCTGGTGGCGGCGCCGACCGTCCAGTAGCAGCCCGTGCCCCGGAAGGTGTGGTCGACGGTGAGGGTGTACTGGGTGGCGCCGCTCCGCCGGAAGGTCCGGGACGCACCGTCCGGGGCGCCGGACCCCCTGCCGGTGTCGCCGGTGAACCACGAGAGGGTGAGGGAGATCGGGCCGGTGCCGTCCGCCGTGACGGTGACGGTCGTCGTGGCGGTCGTCGATCCGGTCTGCCGGAAGTCGGTGATCGCGACGTCCTTGACGGCGGGCGCGGACGGCGGGCTCGGGTCGGCCGTCGTCGGCGTCGGCTCGACGGTCGTCCCGCCGGAGGCCGTCGTTTCCGGGGAGGGGGACGCGGTGGCGGACGCGGAGGGCCCGTCCGCTCCGGCGGACGCCGTGCCGGAGGCGGACGTGCCGGGGGACGCGGTCGACGACGGGGACGCTGACGCGGTGGACGTCGGGGACGCGGAGGGAAGGGCCGACGCGGTGGGGGCGGAGGGGGCACCCGGCCCGGCGATGGGCTGGGCACGCGTGGTGGCCAGGGCCTGGGCCGCCTGCTGCGGGTCGGCCTGCGGAGCGTGCCGCAGGCTGTAGGACAACAGCACGCCCAGGAGCACGGCGACGCCGGACACGAGCATGCCTGTCCGGCCCGGCAGCCACGATCGCGCCGGGCCGCGGGCCGGCGCCTGGCGCAGCACCGTTCGCGCGGTGTCCGTGGCGGTCCGCGGGGCGCCGCGGCCCGACGGCAGCAGCAGCGGCGCCAGCGCCACCAGCGCGGCGAGCCGGCCGCGGCCGCGTTCCTCCCAGTCGGACCCGTACGCGGCGCCGGCGACGGCCTCCAGTTCCGCGACGAAGGCCTCGGCGTGCGCGGGCCGTCGCGCCGGGTCCTTGGCGAGGCCGCGCAGCACGAGGTCCCGCACGGGTTCGGGGGCCCGGTCGGCGGGGATCGGCGCGTCGACGTGCTGGAGGGCGAGTTCGGCGAGGTTGTCGCCCGAGTAGGGCCGGTGGCTGGTCAGACACTCGAAGAAGGTGGCCGTCGCCGCGTACACGTCGGCGGTGGGAGAGGCGGGCGCGCCGGTCCACTGCTCCGGCGCCATGTAGGACGGGGTTCCCGCCGCGCCGCCGCCCGCGCCGGCGTCCACCGCGATCCCGAAGTCGACGAGCCTGGACGATCCGTCCGGCTCGACGAGGACGTTCTCCGGCTTGTAGTCCCGGTGGACGACGCCCACGCGGTGCGCGTCGGCGAGCCCGAGGAGCGATCCCTTGAGGACGACGAGGGCGGCCTCGGGATCGAGCGGAGCCGACCTGGTCAGCAGGGTGCGCAGTGAGACGCCTTCCACCAGCTCCATCACGATGGCGGCGCCGTCCGGGCTCTCGACGTACTCGTACAGTGCGGCGACGTGCGCGCTCTCCAGCCCGCCGAGCAGCCGCGCCTCCGCCCGGAACCCGCGCACGAAGCCCGGCCGAGTGCGCAGGGACTCGCTGAGGTACTTGACCGCGACCGGGACGCCGGTGTCCCGGTGCACGGCCATGACGACCCGCCCGCTCGCCCCGGCCCCGAGTTCCACCGACTCGGTGTAGCCGGGCACTGCCCATGTGTTCATCGTGTCCCCCCAAGGCGGCCCGGCGGCCCGGTTTCTCCCTCCGGGCATCGGGTCACGCGAGCAGAGACACGTTTTCGGCCACCGCGGTTGCGATCCGGGCGCCCCGGCCTCGCCGCCCCCGCGGCGACCGGCGGCGCGTGCGGGCCTGGCGCGGCCGCGACGTGCATGATGAAGGCATGACCGACCGCGACGACTTCCTGGCGTGGATCCGGACCGACCTGCACGAGGCGGAGCTGGCGCTGCACAACGGCGACGCGGGCCCGCGCCGGGCACTCTGGTCGCGCGAGGAGCCGGTGAGCGTCCTGGGCGCGTGGCGCAGCGCCCGGGGCCGCCGGGAACTCGACGCCCTCTTCACCGGTCTTGCGCAGGGCTTCTCCGACTGTTCGTCGTTCGTCTTCGAAGTGCAGGCCTGCGACGTCCGCGGAGACCTGGCCTACACCGCCGGCCTGGAGCACACCTCCGTCCTCGTCGACGGAGCACCGCGCACGTACACCTTGCGGGTCACCCAGGTGTACCGCCGTGAGGACGGCGCATGGCGGGTGGCCCACCGCCATGCCGACACCGTGACCGAGTGAGGCCGCGGCCGCCCGCGTCCCGGGTGCTTGCGCGCGCCGGGCGCGGTCCCCGAGGCGGCGAGGGCGAGGGCGTCGGGGATGTGGCCGCGGACGTTGTCACGAGCGGGGGCGGGCAGCGTGCCCGGTGCGGCGACCGTCAGCCCGCCCGGCGCCCGTTCGGAGTCGTTGTGATGGCGGCCGCGGGAAACGGACCGCAGGCTGGTGCCCGGACATGCTCGCGCCGCCGAGTCCGGGGCGGCCGCCGATTTCGGAGGATCGTGTGACCGCATCGTCGCCCTCGAACGACAAGCCCCCCGCGCGGTACGACGACCTGCGGGCCCTGGTGATCAACTGCACGCTGAAGCGCTCGCCCGAGACGAGCAACACCCAGGGACTGATCGACCGCAGCGCCGCCGTCATGGGCGGTGAAGGGGTGCGCGTGGACGTGGTGCGGGCGGTCGACCACGACATCGCGACCGGTGTGTGGCCCGACATGAGGGAGCACGGCTGGGAGACGGACGCCTGGCCGGACCTGTACCGGCAGGTCATGGCGGCCGACATCCTCGTACTGGCCGGCCCGATCTGGCTGGGCGACAACAGTTCCGTGATGAAGCGGGTGATCGAACGCCTCTACGCCTGCTCCAGCCTGCTCAACGACGCCGGCCAGTACGCCTACTACGGCCGTGTCGGCGGCTGTCTGATCACCGGCAACGAGGACGGCGTCAAGCATTGCGCCATGAACGTCCTCTACAGCCTTCAGCACCTGGGGTACACCATCCCTCCCCAGGCGGACGCCGGCTGGATCGGCGAGGCGGGGCCCGGCCCCTCCTACCTCGACCCCGGTTCGGGCGGCCCGGAGAACGAGTTCACCAACCGCAACACCACGTTCATGACCTGGAACCTGCTGCACATGGCGCGGGCGCTGAAGGACATGGGCGGCATTCCGGCGTACGGCAACCAGCGCACCGCCTGGGACGCGGGCTGCCGCCACGATCACGCCAACCCCGAGCACCGGTAGCCCGTCGGCGGCCGGGTCAGATCCCGCCCGTGTCGAGCAGCCGGTTCGGGGTGTCGGCGCGCACGCCGTGCAGGACGCCACGGGTGGCCGTGTGGTCCAGCCAGACGTGCACCTGCTGCGCCGTGGCGTGCGGGTGGGCCGACAGGTACAGCGCGACCACGCCGGTCGCGTGCGGCGCGGCCCAGGACGTCGCGCCGCCGTCCTCCGTGGCGGTGCCCCCGCCGGCGAGAGCGGCGGTCACCTTCTGGCCGGGGGCGTACAGGTCCACGCACCGCCCGTATCCCGACCCGTAGGAGCCGCTGTCGTTCCACGGGCGGTCGTTCGGCGTGGAGGCCGCCACGACGATCGTGCCGGGGACCCCGGCGGGGGAGTGCTTGCAGGCGTCGTCGTGGAAGTTGCCCGCCGAGACCACCGTAGTGATCCCCGCGTCGACCATCTTCTTCACGGCGGACTCCAGGGCCGTCGACCGGCGGTCCAGGTTGAGCGACATGTTCACCACCGCCGGCTTCTGCGCGTGCGCCGTGACCCACTTGACCGACTTCACCAGGGCGGCCTCGGCCGCGGCGGGGGTGCCGCCGCCGTCGCTCTCGCACAGGACGCCCTGGACGCGGACGAGTTCGGCCTTGGGCGCGACCCCGTACTTGGCCCCGCCGATGACGCCCGCGACGAACGTGCCGTGGCCGATGCCGTCCTCGCTGAAGCAGTCGCCGGAGTCCTTCGCGCCCACGAAATCGGCGCCGAGCCGTGCGCGTCCGCCGAACTCCTTGTGGCCGACGTCCATGCCGGTGTCGATCACGTAGACGTGCACACCCTTGCCCGTGGCGGTGGTGGTGAGCTTCCCGTTCAGCGGCCGCGACCGCTGATCCAGGATGTCCAGGTTCCACGGCACGTGCCGGGTGAGGGGGAGGGCGGCGATCCGCGTCACCCCGGACGGCCGCCCCACGACGGTGGAGGAGCCGGGCGCGGTGTCGGACGACAGCCCGTCCCCGGCGGGCGTCGCGGACGACCCCTCGCCGTGCACGGCCGGCTTCTTCCCGTGCGCGGACGGAGCCCCGCCGTCTCCGGCCGCCGGGCCGGCCTTCCCGTCGCAGGCCGAGGCCCCGAGCACCGTCATCACGGTCATCACCATGAGACCGGCCTTCGTCGCGTTACGCATCGCTATGTCCCCCATGTCCCTGCTTCGCACACAGTCAGCGCACAAGACGACCACGGCGGACGAACGGTTCCGGCCACTGTGCGCCGTGGCTCCGGCGCGGAATCCACGCCGCTCGGCAGAGCCGGGGAGGGGCGCCGTCCGTCGGCCCGGCCGTCGGGCCCGGCCCGTGCGGGACGACTACCGCTGTGCGACGTGGCCGGCGAACGCCCCGGCCAGCGCGGCGGCGGACGCCGTGAGATCGGCGCGGACCGTCTCCTCGTGCACCGGCAGGTCCCGCTCCCTGCCGACGACCGACAGCGCGGCCCTGATACGCCCGTCGCCGTCGCGAACCGGCACGGCGTACTCGGTGACACCGTGCTCGAACTCCGCGTGCGCCACGACGACGCCGCCCGGGCGGTCGCGGTCGTTGGCGGCGACGAGTTCCTCCACGCTGCGGGCCGCGTCGGGCCCGCCGACGCCGATCAGCTCGTAGCCGTCGAGGAGGACGGCGATCTCCCCGGCGGTGTGGTCGAGAAGCAGGGCGCGTCCGGCGCCCGTGCACCAGCACGGCGTGACGAGACCGGCCCGCCCCTGCCACTCCTGGCCGAGACCGGCGGCACACTCGGCGCGCAGAAGCCGGACCTGGACGCCGTCGCGTACGGAGAGCCGGGCCCCCGCGCCGTACGCGACGGCCATGCGGCGCAGGAGCGGGCGGCTGCCGCGCAGCAGGCCGGGGTGCAGGGAAGCGGCCGTGGCGAAGAACGCGCCGCCGGCGCGCAGCGTGGAGTCGTCGCCGCGTTCGAGGAACCCTCTGTCGCACAGGTCCTGCGTGGTGCGGGACGCCTTGCTGCGTTCGACGCCGACCTCGTCTGCGAGCCGGCTGACGTTGAAGCCGGTGCGGCCGGAGACCTCCCGGTCCAGTACGGCGTCGACCATGCGCAGGGCCATGCGCAGCGAGGACGCCGTTCCCCGGGGCGCCGGTCCGGAAGAGGGGTTGTCCGTCGTCACGTCCGCACTATAGGCGAGCCGCTGATCACCGGCCCGGCACGGCTTCGACAGCACGCCGGCACTGACGGCATCCGCGACGCCGCACTGCCCGTGCCGGGTGGCCGGCTTCGTTCAGCCGCCGGGGTGCAGGGCGAAGACGCGGGCGGGAAATCCCGAACCACCCTGCGGCTTGGGCCAGGTGGCGACGATCAGCGCACCCGCCTCCGGCACCTTGTCGAGGTTGGCCATCAGCTCGATCTGCCAGCGGTCCCGCCGCAGCACATAGTCCTCCAGGCCGAAGTCGCCCGCGGAGGTGGCCGATCCGGGATCGGTGTCGGTCTGCTCATGACCGATGGCGGTGACGCCGGCCTCCTCGAAGAGGTACCGCAGGACCTCGGCCGACCAGCCCGGACAGTGGCTCACGCCCGCCTCGTCCCTGTTCGCCATGGCGGCCGGATCCGGCCAGCGCCGGCTCCAGCCGGTGCGCAGCGCGACGAACGCCCCCGACGGGATCCGGCCGTTACGGTCCTCCCAGGCCGCCACGTCCTCCAGGGCGGGCGCGGCGTCCGGGTCCACGGCGACGCGCTCGGCGATGTCGAGGACGACGAGTGGAAGGATCATCTCGTCGACGGGTATCTCGTCCAGCGTGCGGGCGCCGGCGACGAAGTGGACGGGCGGATCGACATGCGTCCCCCACTGGCCGACGATCGTGTGGCGGTGCACGGTGAACCCGTCGCCGCGGGCCATGTCGAAGGGCGTCTCTCGCTGCTCGTCGGGAAAGGCGGGAAAGTGCGGCTGCCCGGGATGGAAGGCATGGGTGAGATCGGTGCGTACCGTGCGACCCATCAGCTCCCGGTGCAGGGCCCACAGCGGCGGCTCGGCGGTGACGGTGGCGGAGACGGTGGAGGCGGTGTTGGGCGTCATGCGCGCTCGTCCTCTTCGTGGGTGGGGTTCACATTCGTAGGCTCGTCGGGTTCATCGGGGTCGTCGGATGCGCCGGTGCGGCGCTTTGTGGCGCGACGGCCGCGGGGAGCTGATCAGGCCCGGGAGACGAGTTCCAGCGGTGCGGAGAGTTCGATGACCGGAATCTCCCATGGATGCGCGTCGGCGAGGCGGGCGAGGACCTGCGTGAGGGCGTCGTCGTCCACCGCGGCGTCGACGTACGTGGTGACGGCGAGCGTCGGGGAGAGGACACGACCGCCCACCGAGCCGAGCGAAGGCCGGGCGCCCGGCCGGACGGTGAACCCCTCCGCGCCGAGGGACACCTCGAAGACGTCGTCGTAGAGACCGAAGTCGCCCAGTCCCGGCGAGGTCTCGAGGACCCGCAGGAGCGCCGCGAAGGACGGGTCCGCGCGCAGCGCGTCGAGGTCGCCGCCCGCACAGGAGGTGAGGGTCGTCTGCGCGACCGGCCAGTACACCTTGATCGTCCGGACGGCCCGGCGCCGGACGACCGCTCCGGCGGGCTCGCGGCCCTCACCGGCTTCCGTCGGTTTGAACGTCGTCGTGGCCATGCGCGGTCATCCCTCGGTGGTCGGTGGTCGGTGGTCGGTGGTCGGTGGTCGGTGGGCGGGCGCCTGGTCTGTCCCAGCATGCTAGGCGTGCATCAAATGCACGGCAAGATGCAAATATCGCACGGCTGGCCTGGCGTGGCTGCGGAGCGACGGCCGAGAGCCGGCCCGAGGCAGGGGGCGCCGGTGGGGGTTACGATGCTGGGCGGCTTGCCGCGCGGGTCGGCGGGCCCGGCGGGAGCGGGCGCCGCGATGGTGATCGAAAACCGGCCAACGGCCGACATGGCGGCGACCGGAACCGGCCGCCGAAAGGACGGGGAGCCCCGAGGGGCGGGCCCCCGGGTCGAACTCAGCCCGAACCCGAAGCCGAACCCGACTCTGAACCAGGTCTTGAACCCGGTCCCGACCTCGAACCCGACCTCGACCCCGACCCACCCCGGCAAGGCGGAGCAGCGCATGGACTCAAGCGTGACGAAGGGACTGGACGCCCTCTCGGCGCTCGCTCACGGCACGGCCGGCGGCCGGCCGGGGCCCACCGCCGCGTCCGTCGCGGAACTTGCCCGTCGGCTCGGCCGGGACCGCAGTCAGCTGTCCCGCACGCTCAAAGCCATGGCGGAAGAGGAATTCGTCGCTCGTGACGACGTCTCCGGCGACGTCGCCCCGCACTGGCGGCTGTACGCGGCCGCGCGCGACCTCACCGGTCACAGGCTCCGCACGGACGGGCTCACCGCCCTGGAGGGCATGGTGGCCGAGACCGGCGAGAGCTGCTACCTCGGAGTCCTGGCCGGCGACACCACCGTGACGATCGCCGAACGCCTGCCCTCCGGCAGCCGGCAGCTGGGCTCGTGGATCGGCCGTCCGTACCCGGCCTACTGCAGCGACTGCGGCCAGGCCCTGCTCAGCGACGCCGACGACGACGAGGTGGCCGCCGTGTTCGCGCGCACGGAGTTCCGGCGGCACGGCCCCAACACGCCGACCGACGTGGCCGACTTCCTGCGCCGCCTGGAGGCGACCCGCGGGCGCGGCTACTCGATCGTCGACGAAGAGGCCGAGCCCGGCCTCTACTCCGTGGCCGTGCCGGTCCGGGACTTCACCGGTGAGGTCGTGGCGGCGGTCCAGGTCGTCGGACCGAGGCGCCGCCTGAAACCCCGGACGGCGGAGTGTGCGGCGGCCGCCCTCCGCTGGGGCTCGCGCCTGGAAGCGGCCCTCCGCGGTGCCTGAACCACCCCCTGCGGAACCGAAGTTGCCGGGAGCGTCGAAGCCTCCGCCGGCTTTCAGGGGTTGACTCCGGAGGTGTCCGAGGTGTCGGAGATGCCGGAGGTGTCGGCGACGTCCAGTGGCGTCGAGAGGGTTGACGGTGCCGAGGGCCGTCATTAACTTTCGTGATATCCGCAATCTTGGACACTGTTCAGCATGTCGAACGGCCGACGGCGCTCTCCGGCCCGTCGGCGCACACCGCGCGCGACATCGGCGGCTCCTCCTGAAGTCATTCCGGCACGTGTGGAGCGCTCTGCTCTGATGGGAGCGCTCCCAGGCCGTCCGGAGGGGTCGCATGGCGATCAACAGCCCTGAGGAGGACGGATCATGACGCACCGTCGGAACGAGACCGCGAACGAGGATCAGCGACCCCCGAGCCGCAGAACCGTCCTGGCGACGATGGGGGCCCTGCCGGTCCTCACGGCGGCGACATCCTTGGCCGGGACGCCGACCGCCTCCGCGACGACGGCCGGCCCGGCGGCGGCCGCCGCCACCGTGGTCGTCGACGCGGCGGCACGGCGGCAGACGATCAGGGGCTTCGGCGGCATGAGTCACTCGGCCTGGATCGGCGATCTCACAGCGGCCCAGCGGGACACGGCGTTCGGCGTGGGTGACGGCCGTCTCGGGTTGTCGCTGCTGAGGATCCCCGTCCCCGAGGACCGGTCCGCCTGGAGCCGGGACGTCGCGACGGCGAAACGCGCCGTCGAACTCGGCGCGACGGTCATCGCGTCACCGTGGAACCCGCCCTCCTCGATGATCGAGACGTTCGTGCGCGGCAGCCAGACCAACGCGCGCCGGCTGCGGTACTCGATGTACGGCGCCTACGCCCAGCACCTCAACGACTTCACCGCGTTCCTGCGCGGCAACGGTGTGAATCTGTACGGCATCTCGGTGCAGAACGAGCCCGACTACGCACAGGACTGGACGTGGTGGACCCCCACGGAGATGGTCCGGTTCCTGCGTGAGAACGCCGGCTCGATCAGCACCAGGGTCATCGCGCCCGAGTCCTTCCAGTACCTGAAGAACATGTCGGACCCGATCCTCAACGACCCGGCGGCCCTCGCCAACGTGGACGTCATCGGCGCCCACCTCTACGGCACCCCGTTCGGGAACTTCCCCTACCCGCTCTTCAAGCAGAAGGGCGCGGGCAAGGAACTCTGGATGACCGAGGTGTACTACCCCAACAGCACGGATTCGGCCGACCTGTGGCCGCAGGCGCTCGACGTGGGGGAGCACATGCACCGCGCGATGGTGGACGCCGAGTTCCAGGCCTACATCTGGTGGTACATCCGGCGCAGCTACGGTCCGCTGCGCGAGGACGGCCGCATCAGCAAGCGGGGCGCGTGCATGGCGCACTTCGCCCGGTTCGTCCGACCCGGATCCGTCCGTGTCGAGGCGACGGCGAAGCCGGCGTCGGACGTCTACGTGTCGGCGTACCGCAACGGCAACTCGACGGTCGTGGTCGCCGTCAACAAGGGCGCCTCCGCGCTGAGTCAGCCGTTCACCCTGACGAACGCCGGGGCCTCCAGCGTGTCCTCGTGGCTCACCGACGCGAGCAGGAGCGTCGCCTCGCAGGGCGCCAGAAGCGTCGCGAACAACGCGTTCACCGCAACCCTCCCCGCGCGCAGCATGACGACGTTCGTGACCAACTGACCCGGGACCCGACCCCCTACCGGCTCCCGCGCACCGGCGCGGGCGCCGTCGGGGCGCCGGTGGAGGAGGAGCGTCACAGGAGGAAGGGCAGATTCACGATCAGCGCGATGTACGCGATGCATCCGAGGACGATGAGGAGGGTGGACACGGCGAGGTGGACGTGACGCCACGGCAGGGCTATTCCGGGGAACCGCTTCCTCAGCAGGGGCCAGGTGAGGAAGCCGTGGTCCTGGAAGGAGAGTCCCAGGCCCTGCCACAGCCGGTGGAGCCCGTCCGCGTCCCAGAGCCGGGGATCGACGAGCACAGGCCGGTGGGACCGCGACGTGATGACGATCCGGCTGTTGTGCGAACCGTCGAAGGGCGCCTTGACCGTGTGCACCCCCGTCACCGAGGACACCGGCGCATGCAGCACCCTGCGGTTCCACCGGTCCCTCACCATGAGGACCCCGTCCTCCAGGCGGATCCCTGCGTTGGCCCAGCGCAGACCGCTCAGCAACACCACCCAGAGCAGCGGGAACAGGACCGCCAGGAGCCCGATCACCAGCCCCTTCGGCCCCGATCCCGCCGACGTGCCGCGCCCCCTGGCCATCATCAGACCGATCCGCAGCGCGCCGATGGCGATGAGGGGCGACCCCTTGATCAGCAGCGACCGGCTGGGCCCGTTGTCGGGCCTGACCGACACCCAGGGGAGGTCCTCCTCGTCCGCCGGTTCGGTGGACGAGGGTTCGCCCGACGGCCGCATGGTCATCCGTGTCTCCTTCACTGCCGAGGCCCGCGCACGCTCGTCCCCCGTGCGGAGCGGCCGGGAGGCGCGAGCGAAGACGCACGGCCACGGTCCCGCGACCGGGGACCGTCGGACATCGGGGAAACTACGTAATCCGCGGGCCACCCCTTCCGTTGGGCGTGCGGCGCCACTGTGTACCCGTCAACTGGGCTTCGACGGGCACGGGTTCGGCCGCGGTGCTCGGGACCGTTGCACGGACTTCCCGTCGGGACCGGCGGCGAGCCACGAGCCGTCGCCCAACGGCACCAGCTCGTAAGGACCGCACGCGCCGACGGCCGCTTCGCCGCAGACCGTGCCCGTACGCACGTCGACCAGGTGGTGACGGGACCACTCCCTCCTCGTCCTCGCGCTCACCGCCCAGGGGCACGACGGCCGTGTCCAGGGTCAGGTACCCACCGCTCCATTCCAGGGAGGTGTCCTCCGGTTCATGGCCGAACGCCTCGACCGACAGGGTGAGGAGCCGCGTAGGCGTGGATCAGCCCCGCGTGATCACCTCACTCGCGGAGGGCGCATGGCAGTCGTCCGCCGAGGTCAGCGGCCCGTTCAGGACGGCCGTCGTCGCGGTGGCGGCCTGATGCTGAGGTCGGGGAGGGGCGACGAGGTGCGGGGCGGCGCGGTGGGGTGGGCCGAGGGCGCTCGCCGGGGGTCAGAACATGGTGTTGTCGTTGTGGCTCGTGGGTGGGATGACCTGGAGGACGTCCCAGTGTTCGACGATCCTGCCGTTCGCATCGAACCGGAAGATGTCGATCCCGGCGTACTCCTCGGCGGGCCACGTCTGGTGGCAGTGCAGGATCACATGGTCGCCGTCGGCGAAGGCGCGCTTGACCTCCACCCGCTTGCCCGGGTACTCGGCGGCCATGCGCTCGAAGTAGTCGACGAACGCCTGCTTGCCGTCGCCGACATGGGGGTTGTGCTGGATGTAGGTGTTGCCGGCGTACCGTTCGATGGCCTCGGCGGGACGGCACTGGTTGAACATCAGGTCGTAGAACGCCTTGGCCGTGCTCTTGTTGGTCTCGGGGTCGCTCATGGTGCCACCGGGGGATCGGGCGCCGGCTGCGGCGCGGTGAACGGGTCGGGGCGCGGGGCCGGCGCCGACGCGGCCCTGCGGCGGACCGGCCCTCACCTCCCCAGACCAGGTGTGTTGACCGGAGTGAACCGGGGATGCCTTGCGGACTGATGACGGTCAGAATCCGACAGGAAGCCGGTCGCGGTCGCCTGGACGTCTCAACCCCGTGATCACGGTCGCGCTCCGCGAACAGGGGCGCCCGTCGGCGACGAGGACCAGATCACGCCCGGGGGTGTGCCGTGTAGACGGTCGCGGTCATCGCCGCCGTCACGGCGCCGGGGCCCAGGCTCTGCGTCATGCTCCGGACGACGGCAGACGTGACGGCCGGTGCGTCCGGGTGCGCCTCCAGGGCGGCGCTGACCGGTGTGCCGGTGAGGAACCCGGTGGCGACGGAGGCGGCCGACTCCCCGAGGCCGTCGAGGGTGACGTCCTCGACGGCGGCCAGGTCCAGCCCCGCGGCCGCGATATCGGAGGCGACCTGTGCCCGGTCCGTGTACCCGTGCGGCACTTCCCTGAGGAACGCCGGCGCGGCACCCGGCATGGCCTGCTCCAGGGCGTCCTGGAAGGCGGCTCCGAACCCGTGCGCGGCCAGTGGGCCCCAGCTGTTGAACAGGAAGCGTCCCTGCGGGGCCAGAACCCTGCGCACTTCGCCGTAGGCGGCGGGCCGGTCGGGGAAGAACATCACCCCGAACTGGCACACCACGAGATCGAAGCTTCCATCCTCGAAGGGAAGTCTCTGCGCGTCCGCCTGCCGCCACGTGGCGCGCGGCTCGCGCGCCGAGCCGGCGGCGACCATCGCTTCGTTCAGGTCACTGGCGACGACGGATGCCGTCGGCACCGCGGTGAGCAGGGCGGAGGTCAGCGCTCCCGTTCCCGCGGCGAGCTCCAGGACCGTTGCGGGCCGCAGGGCCGCCGCCCTGGCGGCCAGGTCGGCGGCGAAGGGGCGGAAGAGAGCCGGCACGAGGTGGCGCTCGTACGCCTCGGGCATGGACCGGGTCCACCGTCGGCTCGCGTCGTCTGCGTTCACGCTTCGGACACTAGCCCTGGGGGAGCCTCGACGGCGGACGGGGACGGCAGACGGGGGACGGCAGACCGCAGACTGCTCACCCTCGCCCCGCCGCCGGGCCGGCGCGATACTGGCGTCGTGGGCGAAAGCGAACGGGAGACCGGCCGGCGTCTGGAGCGAGCGATCCTGGAACTGCTCGAACGTCGCGGTCCCGCCAAGACGATCTGTCCCTCCGACGCGGCGCGGGCGGTGTACGAGGGGGACGACGACGGCTGGCGCGACCTGATGGAACCCGTCCGCCTCGCGGCTCGCCGACTGGTCACGGCGGGCGAGGTCGAGATCACTCAGGCCGGGCGCCCGGTCGAGCCCGACACGGCCCGCGGGCCGATCAGGATCCGTCGCGCCCGCTGAGGCCGCCGCCGCGGGTCCACGGAGCCCCGGAGACCGCCGAAGTGCGCCGACTCCGTGCGGCGGTCAGTGCAGGACGCTGACGGCCCGGGCGATGACGAGCAGCGAGGTCATGAGGGCCGCGACGCTCTGGACGCTCATGAGCAGCTTCGCGCGGCTCGACAGCGGCATGGTGTCGGTGGGGCTGAACGCCGTCGAGTTGGTCACCGAGACGTAGAGGTAGTCGACGAGCGTCGGCACCCAGTCGGACTTCTTGCTCGCGCCGTCGGCGACCTCCTCGACGGCGTCGTCGTTCTCGTCCTGGGAGAAGCGGAAGTCGGCCAGCGGGAGTTCCTCGCGGGGTGACTGGGTGCGGGCCACCGGGCCGCCCCGGTCCAGCTCCCAGTAGGCCAGCCCGAAGGCGATGATGTTGGTCAGCCACACCTGGAGCGCGGCCACCAGGAGGGCGTGGCCGTCCTTGACGCCGGAGTACAGCAGCTCGTGGATGAGGATGCCGAGCGCGGTGAGGTTGCTGGCCGCGATGATCAGCACGAGGGCCAGCGACAGGACCCGGAAGACGGTGGTCTGACGGGTGAGCCTGCGCGGGTTGATCGCCACCAGGGGCACCAGCAGGAGCAGTTCCAGAGCCGGGAGGACGAAACGCGGGGCGATGAGCAGCCGCTGAGGCAGCGCGACGTACAGGAACACGGCGACGAGGGTGGCGATCACTCCCGGCAGCCGGGCCTCCCCGCGGCGTTCGTGACGGGGGTGCCGCTCGACGGCGGCGCCACGACTCCTGGCCATGGGGCCCCCTTCCTGCCGGTCGCGCGGCGTGCGACGCGACCCTGGTTCCGCCCGGATGCACGGTGTGCCGAGGCGCGGTGGACCGAGACACGGTGTGCCGGAGCCGTGAAGTGATCACCACGTCCGCAGGGCCCGTCTACCCCGCCACGGCCGATGAACGCGCGGGGGCGGCTCGGCACAGGTCAGGAGGCTTTCCCTGCGTCGTCGTGTCGGATCACACCGCCCGGTCGCGGACGCTCGCCCGCGCCCCTGGCCGCCACGGTCCTCCCGCGTATGCCGCGACCGCGGCTGCGCGGGAGGACCGGGCCGCCGGTGGCTCAGGCGGAGTGGCGGTGGTGGATCGGCTTGTCCGAGCCGGTCAGCGGCAGGCCGGTGCCGCCCCGGCGGGCGGCGACGATCTCCGCCGTGATCGACAGCGCGGTCTCCTCCGGGGTGCGACCGCCGAGGTCCAGCCCGATGGGCGACCTCAGCCGCGCCAGCTCGTGCTCCCGCAGCCCGATGTCGCGCAGCCGCCGCTGCCGGTCGGCGTGGGTGCGCCGGGAGCCCATGGCGCCGACGAACGCCACCGGCAGCCGCAGCGCGACCTCCAGCAGCGGGACGTCGAACTTGGCGTCGTGGGTGAGCACGCACACCACTGTGCGCGGGTCCGTGCGGGTGCTCCGCAGATAGCGGTGCGGCCAGTCGACGACGACCTCGTCGGCCTCGGGGAAACGCTCCGGGGTGGTGAAGACGGGCCGGGCGTCGCACACGGTGACGTGATACCCGAGGAACTTTCCGGCGCGGACCAGGGCGGCCGCGAAGTCGACGGCCCCGAACACGATCATCCGGGGCGGCGGCACGCTCGGCTCGACGAGCAGGGTGAGGCCGCCGGGGCAGTGCGAACCGTCCGGCGACAGCTCGACCGTGCCGGTGCGGCCCGTGTCCAGCGCGGCCAGGCCGTGCGCGGCGGCGGCGCGGTCGAGGTCCTGGTGTCCGCCGAGCGCGCCCTCGCGGACGCCGTCGGCGTGCACGAGCAGTGCGGCGCCGAGCAGGGCCGCGGGACCGCGGACGACCCTGACGAGCGCCACCGGTTCGCCCCGGGCCGCGCTCTCCAGGGCGGACCGCAGCAGCGTGCCGACCCGACCGTCCGACGTGACCGGGGTGACCAGGACGTCGAGGACCCCGCCGCAGGTGAGCCCCACGGCGAAGGCGTCCTCGTCGCTGTAGCCGAAGCGTTCGAGCACGCTGTCGCCGGTCTCCAGCGCCTGCGCGCACAGCTCGTAGACGGCGGCCTCGACGCAGCCGCCGGACACCGACCCGATGACGGTTCCCCGCTCGTCGACGGCGAGGGCGGCGCCGGGGCCGCGGGGCGCGCTGCCGCCGACCGACACGACGGTCGCGACGGCGGCCCCCCGGCCCTCGGCCAGCCAGTCGCCCAGCTGGGGCGCGAGGTCAAGCATCCGGACCGCCCGCCAGGATCCGGTCGGGGCGGATGGGCAGAGTGCGGTGGCGGACACCGGTCGCGTGCCACACGGCGTTCGCGACGGCGGCCGCCGCGCCCACGATGCCGATCTCGCCGATCCCCTTGATGCCGACGGGGTCCTCCGGATCGTCGTCCGCCACCCAGTGCGCCTCGACGCGCGGAACGTCGGCGTGCGTGGCCACGTGGTAGCCCGCGAGGTCCGCTCCGACGGGCCCGCCGGAGGCCGCGTCGCGGCCGGCCTCCTCGTGCAGGGCCATGGAGATGCCCCAGATCATCCCGCCGGTCAACTGGCCGCGTGCTGTCAGCGGGTTGACGATGCGCCCCGCCGCGAACACGCCGAGCATGCGCCGCACCCGAACCTCGCCGGTGGCGGTGTCGACGGCGACCTCGGCGAACTGCGCGCCGAAGGAGTGCCGTTCCTTCTGGGCGAGCGCGGCGATCGCCGCCGTGGTGTCGGAGCGTGCGGTGACGCCCTCGGCCGGGATCACGGCGCCCGGCACGAGCCGGTCACGCAGTTCGCGCGCGGCGGCCATGACGGCCCATGCCCAGGAACGGGTGCCCATGGAGCCGCCCGCGATCATCGCGGGCCCGAACGCGCTGTCTCCCAGGCGCACTTGCACGCGTTCCACCGGGACGTCCAGGGCATCCGCGGCCACCAGCGTGAGGGCGGTCCGCGCCCCGGTGCCGATGTCGGCCGCCGAGATCCGCACGGTGAAGCGGCCGTCCGGCTCGGCGGTGATCGCGGCGGTGGACGGCGCGGCGCCCGCGCCGAAGGAGGCCGCCGCGGTGCCGGTGCCGAGGAGCAGGCGTCCCTCGCGCCGTACCCCGGGCCGCGGGTCGCGCCGGTCCCAGCCGAAGCGGCGGGCGCCCTCCTCGAAGCAGGCGCGCAGATTGCGTCCGGCGAAGGGCAGACCGGAGACCGGACCCAGCTCCGGATCGTTGCGCAGCCGCAGCTCGACCGGGTCGACGCCGCACGCGTGGGCGAGTTCGTCGAGTGCGGCCTCCAGCGCGAACGAGCCCGGCGCCTCGCCCGGCGCGCGCATCCAGGTGGGGGTCGGCACGTCGAGAGGCACGACCCGGTTCTCCGTGCGGTGCGCGGCGGCGTCGTACATCACCCGGGCCACGCCGGCGCTCGGCTCGACGAACTCGAACACGGTGGAGGTGCGGCTGAGCGAGCGGTGGTCCAGGGCGCGCAGCCGTCCGTCGGCGTCCGCGCCGAGCCTGACCCGCTGGATGGTGGGGCTGCGGTGCCCGGCCAGCGTGAACATCTGACGGCGCGTCATGACCACGCGGACCGGTCGCCCCATGACCTTGGACGCCATCACGGCGGCCACCTGGTGGGCGCGCACGCCCTTGCTGCCGAAACCGCCCCCGACGTGCTCCGAACGCACCCGCACCGACGCGGGGTCGAGCCCGAAGAGGTTCGAGAGTTCCGAGACGACCCAGGTGGCGCCCTGGTTGGAGTCGACCACCTCCAGCCGGTCGCCCTCCCAGCGGGCGGTGGCCGCATGGGGCTCCATGGGGTGGTGGTGTTCCTCCGGAGTGGTGTAGGTGGCGTCCACGACGACGGCGGACGCGGCGAGTTCGGCCGCGAGGTCGCCCTTGTCCGTCACTGCCGGCATATGGCCGTCCGACGGGTGGGCGCCGGGGTGCTCCTCGGTGAAGGCGACGTCGTGCGGGTCCTCTTCGTAGTGGACGACCAGCGACTCGGCGGCCTCGCGGGCCTGTTCGGACGTCTCGGCGACCACCAGCGCCACCGGCCAGCCGAAATGGGGCACCCGGTCGTTCTGGAAGACCGCGCACGTCGGGTCCGGGCCGGTGCCCAGCATGCCCACGTAGTCGGTCTTCAGCGGCGGGGCGTTGCGATGGTCCAGCACGCACAGGACGCCGGGCATCGCGAGGACGGCGTCCGCCTCGATGTCACGGATCCGGCCGCGCGCCACGGTGGACGACACCAGCCAGCCGTGGACCAGTCCGTCGAAGGGCACCTCGCCCGCGTAGCGGGCCGCGCCGGTGACCTTGTCCCGGCCCTCGACGCGGACATGACCGGTGCCGACGGCGCGGGCGGGGGCGAGGGGGGCCTCGGCCGTCATCGGGCGGCCTCCTCGGCGAGTTCGCTCAGCACGGCCACGGTCAGGTTGCGCATCAGGGTCACCTTGAATCCGTTCTGCGACAGCGGGCGGGCCGCCGCCAGTTCGGCGTCCGCGGCGGCCGCGAACGACTCCGCGTCCGCGGACGCCCCGGTGAGGATCCGCTCGGCCGCGCGGGCCCGCCAGGGCCGCGACGCCACCGCGCCGAAGGCCAGGCGCACGTCCCGGACGACGCCGTCGTGGACGTCGAGCGCGGCGGCGACCGAGCCGACGGCGAAGGCGTAGGAGGCGCGCTCGCGCACCTTCCGGTAGCGGGAACGGGCGGCCACGGGGGCCGGCGGCAGGGTGACGCCGGTGATCAGCGCGCCCGCCGGCAGCGCCGTCTCGCGGTGCGGGGTGTCGGAGACCGGGAGGTAGAACCAGCCGAGGGGCAGTTCGCCCGGGCCCTGGGCGCTCTCGTAGTGCACCACGCCGTCGAGGGCCGCCAGCGCGACGGCCATGTCCGACGGGTGGACGGCCACGCAGTGCGCGGAAGCGCCGAGAACGGCGTGATTGCGGTTCTCGCCTCTGACGGCGGGACAGCCGCTGCCGGGGGCCCGCTTGTTGCAGGGGGAGGTGACGTCGGTGAAGTACGCGCAGCGGGTGCGCTGGAGCAGGTTGCCGCCGACGGTGGCCATGTTGCGCAGTTGGCCGGAGGCGCCGGCGAGCACCGCCTGTGCCAGAGCGGGGTAGCGGGTGCGGATCAGGGGATGGGCGGCGAGGTCGCTGTTGGTGACGGTCGCGCCGATGCGCACTGCGCCGTCCGCCGTCGCCTCCACGCGGTCCAGCGGCAGGTCGCGTACGTCGACCAGTCGTCCGGGCCGTTCGACGCCGTTCTTCATCAGGTCGACGAGGTTGGTGCCGCCGCCGAGGTAGCGGGCGTCCGGGTCGGAGTCGAGCAGGGCGACGGCGCCCGCGACGTCGGGAGCCTTCCGGTAGCCGAACTCCTTCATGCGGCGGGCTCCTTCTTCTGCGGGCCGGCGTCCGTGCCCGCCGGGGGACCGGCTTGCGCGGCGCCGGCGACGGCCTCGACGATCGAGGTGTAGGCGGCGCAGCGGCACAGGTTGCCGCTCATGCGTTCGCGGATCTCGTCGGCGGTCAGCGGCGGCGGCCCGGCCTCGGGCCGTACGTCCGCCGTGACGGCGCTCGGCCAGCCGGCGGCGTGCTCGGCGAGCACGCCGATCGCCGAACAGATCTGTCCGGGCGTGCAGTAGCCGCACTGGTAGCCGTCGAATTCGAGGAACGCCTGCTGCACCGGGTGCAGCCGGTCGCCGTCCGCGACGCCCTCGATGGTGGTGATCTCGCGCCCTTCGGCCGCGACGGCGAATTGCAGACAGGCCACGGTTCTGTGGCCGTCGACGAGCACCGTGCAGGCTCCGCACTGCCCCTGGTCGCAGCCCTTCTTCGTGCCGGTCAGGTCGAGTCGTTCGCGCAGGGCGTCGAGCAGGGTGGTGCGGTGGTCGACGGGCAGCGTGTGCTGCTCGCCGTTGATGCGCAGGGTGATGACGCTGGACGTCGGTAAGGCCATGAGAGCTTCTTTCGCGCTTTCGGGAAGCCGGGCGGCGCCCGCCGGCGTCCGGCGGACGCCGACTGCGCCGAGGAGTGAGTGACGGGGTGGACGCGCGGGACGGCACGGAGGTCGCGCGGACTGCCGCTCGGGGTCCGGCCGGGGCTATCGTTGTCCTCGAACCGGACAGTCGTCCGCTGCCGACAAACGTAACGGACAGCTGTCCGCTTATCAAGGGTGAAAATCCCGCACGTCCCGAGGAGAACCGAGTGCAGCACGAGGACAACGCGAAGCTGCGCTCGGACGCACAACGCAACCGCGAGCGCATCCTCGAAGTCGCCCTGGCCGAGCTGACGCTGTGCCCCGACGCGCCGCTCAGCGCGATCGCCAGGAAGGCGGGCGTGGGACAGGGGACCTTCTACCGCAACTTTCCCCACCGCGAGGCCCTCGTCCTGGAGATCTACCGCCACGAGATGCGGCAGGTCGCCGACAGCGCGGCCCAGCTGCTCGACGAGCTGCCGCCGGACCGGGCCCTGCGCGCCTGGATGGACCGGCTGGCGGAGTTCGCCATGGCTAAGGCCGGGCTCGCCGACGCGATGCGCCTCGCCGCCGGCAAGCGCGGCGGCCTCGCGAAACCGGCGCACACCCCCGTCACCGACGCGGCCGATCTCCTCCTGCGCGCCAACGACGCCGTCGGCTCCATCCGGCCGGGCATGACCGCCGACGACCTGATCCTCGCCATCGGCGGCCTGTGGCAGCTGGGCCCCGCGGACGACTGGCGGCCGCGGGCCGCCCGGCTCCTCGACCTCGTCATGGACGGGCTGCGCGCCGGAGCGCCAGGACCCGGCGGCCCGGCCGCCTGAGAGGCCGCTTCCCGGCGGCCGGCCGCGAGGGCCGCCCGCCGTCCGTTCTACGAGTGCTCGCCGAGCTGGAGGACGCCCCCGAGGGAGAAGCACAGCGCGCCGGTGAGGGTGCCCCAGTCGGCGATGTCGGCGTTGACGAGGCTCCCGGTGGCGGGACGGGTGTAGGCGGCGAGCGCCGAGACCATGAACAGCACGGACCCGAGTTGGTTGACGGCCACGATCCACTCCCCGAGACCGTGGATCCGCAGGCGCAGCCGGCCGTGCAGGATCTCGGCGACGGCCAGATGACCGGAGATCAGGAAGAGGACGCAGCCGATCACATCGGGCGCCCAGACGAGCCGGTTGACCTGCTGCACCGTCAGGCCCTGAAGAAAGGAGTCCAGCAGGTCGACGGCGAAGACGAGCGTGCCCGAGAAGAGCACGAAGGCGCTCAGCCAGTCCACCCGCACCGGCTCGTAACTCCACCACCGCCAGCGCGGGGTGACCAGCCGTCCCGCTCCACCGGCCACGTGCCGGGGCGCGTTGACCGCCTGGAGCAGCGAGACGTACCCGCCGAGAGTGAAGAACAGGCCGCCCACGAAGTAGATCGAGGCGCACTCCGTGGCGTCGCCCGAACCGAACTGGGCGACGGCGGCGCCGGCCGCGAAGAGAGCCCCGCCGACGACGAAGGCGACCCCGGCGACGGCGTTGAGCCGCCGCAGCCGGGCCAGGGAAACGGCGTCCGCCCGGACGTGGTGAGCGGGCCCCGTCCCGGAAGGGCGCACGGAGAGCACCCCGCGCCGGCGCGCGAGGCGCGACTCCCACACGGCGGTGCCGCCGTCGGGAAGGCGCCAGGTGAGCCGGGTGACGAACGGTCCCGCGCCCTCGGCGCGCTGCTCAGGTTGCCCCACGGCCCGAGCCTAGAACCCCCGCAGGACCGGAACCGGGACGAAACGCCGCCACCGACCACCGCCGCGTCCGCGCCGAACCCCCACGGCGACCGTTCCCCGACATCCGTCGAGACGTCACCGGCGACCGGCGACGGCCGACCGGCGACGGACGCAGGGCCCGCGGCCGGTGAACGACGGACGCCGGTGCCCGACCGGCGGCCGGTGCGGACGCCCGTGGCGTTCAGCGCGCGACGACGGACGTCAGTCGACGTCCACGGGGCCGTCGTCCGACTTCTTCTGCTTGCCGGTGGGCAGCTGGAGCGGCCCGTCGCCCTTGTTCTCGGACCGGGCGCCGGAGGAGCGGGCGCCGTCGGACTCCTGGCCGCCCAGGTTCTGGCGCACCGAGTCGAGGATCGTCAGACCCTGGGAGACGAGACCGGCGGCGATCTCCCCTAGACCGTCCGCGCCGTTCAGGACGTTGACGTTGGCCCCGGCGAGCCCGCCGGCGGCCTCCTTGACGATCTGCGGGAGCTGGTCGATCAGCATCCGGTCGAGCGCGACCCGGTCGTACGAGGCGGCCGCCTCCGCCTGGATCTTCATGCGCTGCGCCTCGGCGGCAGCGAGGATCCTGACCCGCTCCGCCTCGGCCTCGGCGGGCTTCACGACCTCGGCCACCAGCTGCTGCTGGCGCAGCTTGGCCTGGCGCAGGGCGAGTTCCGTCTGCGCCGCGAGCACCTCCTGCTGCGCGTGAGCCTGGGCCAGCGGCCCCGCCTGCGCGGCCTGCGCCTGGGCGCGGTCGACCTCGGCCGAGTACGCGGCCTGGACCACGGCGGTCTGCCGCGCGTACTCCGCCTGCTTACGGGCCGCCTCCTGCTGCGCCTCGGCCGCGGTCTGGGTGGCCTGCGCCTGCGCGATCTGCGCCTGCCGCTGGATGGCCGCCTTGTGCGGCGCGGACATCGCGTCGATGTAGCCGGTGTCGCCGTCGTCGATCGACTGGATCTGCAGCGAGTCGACGATGAGGCCGATCTTCGCCATCTCCGTCTTCGAGGTGTCCAGGACCTCGGCGGCGAGCTTCTGCCGTTCGGTGACGATCTCCTCGACGGTCATCGAGCCGATGATGGCCCGCAGATGACCGGCGAAGATGCGGCCGGTGAGCACGGACATCTGCTCCTGGTCGGAGAGGAAGCGCTGGCCCGCGTTGATGATGCTCTCGTGGTCGTTGCCGACCTTGAAGGCGATGACCGCGCGCACGTGCAGCGCGATGCCCTGCCGGGTCACACAGGTCTCGGTGACCTCGGACTCGCACATGGACAGGGTGAGGAACCGGACCTTGCGGAAGACCGGGAGCACGAACTTGCCGTGCCCGGTCACCACACGGAACGGCGCGCCGCCCAGTCCGCGCCTGCCTCCCGAGATCAGCATCGCCTCGTCGGGGGCGGGGACGCGGTATCCGAACATGCCTGTACTCCTCAGCCTGCGCCGGCGGTGTCCTCGCCGAGCGCGTCCAGTGGATCCACCCATTCGATGACGCCGACCTCGCGGCATCCACGCGATTCGATCACAAGCACCGTCGAGCCGATCGGCAGGGGCTCCTCCGACCATGCGAGGAAGGTCTCCGTGCCGCCCCTGACCCGCACCAGGACCTCGCCCGGACCCGCGGATCCGCGGGTGGCGACGAGCAGGTCTCCCGTGCGGCCGATCACGGCCTCGTCCTGCGGCATCACGGCCGTCCTCCTCGCCCTGGCTCCCGTGTCCGACGATAGTCCCCGTGCACCGGGGACCCAAAGGGCGGGAGCACCCCTGTTTCACCGGCGCACGCGTGCCCGCCGCCACGGACGGGCCGGGCGTCGGCCTGTGCGGCGGTGGGAGCGGCGCGCGCCGACGGCCGCGAAGGCGAGCGGCGGCAGGCAGAGCCAGGCGAACCAGTCGCCGAACCGGGTGTAGACGGTGGGGCCGGCGGGTGCGGGAAGCCCGGCCGTGACCGTGGTGAAGCCGTCGTCGCCCGTGACCCGTTCGGCGATCACCCGGCCGTAGGGGTCGCTCACGGTCAGCCGTCCGGCACGGGACGCGCGTGCCACGCCCAGGCCGTTCTCCACGCCCCGGGCGACGGCCATCCGGCTGTGCAGCCTGCCGTCCTCGGTGAAGTCCCAGGCGGGCGCGAGGAGGACGGTGGCGCCGTGGCGGCGGTAGTCGCGGACCAGGGCCGGGAAGTCGAGGTCCTTGCAGATGATGAGGCCGTGGCCGGGGGAGACGAACGTCAGCCCGCCGCCGGGCCGCAGATCCCCCTCGGCGCCCGGGACGAGGTGGTGCTTGAGGTAGACGACAGGCTCACCGCCCCGCGCGCGGAACCCGAGAGCGGCGTTGCGGGCCGTCCCGTCCCGGTCGAGCACCAGCCCGACGACGATGTCCTGGCGGTGCTCGACGGCGAGCCGCCGAAGAGGGCCGGTCAGCAGGGGCAGCGTCCGCTCGTCGGCGGCGAAGGTCTTCTCCGGGAGGACGACCGTGCCGGTCGCGGGCGGCAGCGCGCGGATGTGCGCGACATAGCGGGCGAGCAAGCGCCGCCCGACGGGGGTGGCGAGGTCGGCGGTGTCGTCCGGGCGGTCGGTGTCCAGCAGGGCGACCCGGGCCGTGGTCACGGGATGCGGCTGCGCCAGCCTCCACGCGCCGTGGGCGAGCGGCAGTGCCAGGAGGACGGCGGCCGCCGCCAGAACCCGGCCCCTGCCCCGTACCCGCGGCGCCGTCGCCGCGGCGGCCGCCGCGGGCAGGCCGAGCACCAGGAAGGTGATTCCCCAGGGGCCGGTCAGGGAGGCCGTCTGGAGCACGGGCAGCACGTCGGTCTGCGTGTAGGCCAGGCTCAGCCACGCGCCGTGCGGCAGGGCCAGGGAGACGGCGTACTCCAGGGCGACCCATCCCGCGGGGACGACGACGGCGGCGGTGAGCGGACGCCCGTCCAGCAGCAGCCGCCGGTACGCCCGCGTCAGCAGGGCGAACACCAGTGCCTGGCCGAATATGACGGCGCCCGCGGCCGGGAGCGGCATCTCCAGGGTGCCGACGAAGTAGGGCCACATCCTGCTCTGTCCGAGGAGCCAGGCGAGCCCCGCCGCGCAGCCGGCGGCGCGGGCGCCCACGCGCGGGGCGAGGAGGAGCACCGGCAGGGGCGCGAGCCAGGTGAGCCAGGGCAGCGGGTGCAGGCCCGTGCCGGACAGCAGCATCAGGGAACTGGAGATGACGGCGGCGGTGACGGAGGCGATGACGGTCATGGGGCGATCGTGGGCCGGGCGGCCGCTCCGGCGCGTCGCTCGCGCGTGGGCTTTCGCCTCTCACTCCCGAGAGCCAGGGCGCGTGCCGGGCGTCGCCCGGCAGACGGGGCTCGAAACACGCCCTATGAGCCTCCCGGTACGACGAGACCGGACTCGTAGGCGAACACGACCGCCTGCGCGCGGTCGCGCAGGCCGAGTTTGGTGAGGACGTGGCTCACATGCGTTTTGACGGTGTGTTCGGTGACGTGCAGGGCCCGCGCCGTCTCGGCGTTGGACAGGCCGCGGGCGACGAGCCGCAGCGTCTCGGCCTCGCGGGCGGTGAGCTGCCGCAGCCGGGCCGCGAGGGCGGGCGCGACACCGTGGCCCGGCCGCCTGACCAGGTCCTCCACCAGCCGGCGGGTGACCGCGGGGGCGAGCAGCGAGTCGCCCTCCGCCACCACCCGTACGGCTCGGGCGAGTTCGTCCCGCCGGATGTCCTTCAGCAGGAAACCGGAGGCGCCCGCGCGCAACGCGTCGTAGACGTACTCGTCGAGATCGAACATGGTGAGCACCAGCACCCGGGAGGGCAGCGCCGAGCAGATCCTTCGGGTGGCCTCGATGCCGTTCATGGTGGGCATGCGCACGTCCATCACCACGACGTCGGGCCGTAGTCCGTGTGCCGCCCGGACCGCGGCCGCGCCGTCGCCCGCCTCGCCGACCACGGTCATGTCGTCCTGAGCGTCCAGGATCGCGGCGAACGCCGCCCGGAAGAGGTCCTGGTCGTCGGCGACGAGCACGCTCAGCACGCCGCTGTGTCCACGGGGAGGCGCGCGAGGACGGTGAACCCACCGGGTCCCGGCCCGGTGCGCACGCTGCCGCCGCACGTCGTCGCGCGCTCCCGCATCCCGACGAGGCCCAGACCACCCGGCCGCGGTGGGCCGCCCCGCCCGTCGTCGGCGATCTCGATCTCCAGGTCGCCGCCCCAGCGCACCCGCACGGACACGCTGCTCGCGCCGGCGTGCTTGCGGACGTTCGTCAGCGCCTCCTGGACGATCCGGTACGCGGCGACGCCGACCTCGGCCGGCACCTCGCGCGGCGCGCCTTCCACGGTCAGCCGCACGGGAAGTCCGCAGGCGCCTACCAGGTCCGCCAGCGCGGCAAGACCGGGCTGGACCGCGGCGGGCGGCACACCCGCCGCCAGGTCGGCCCGATCGTCCCTCAGCACGCCGAGCAGCGCCCGCAGTTGGGACAGGGTGGCCCGTCCCGTGTCGGCGATGCGGTCGAAGGCCTCGGTCCGCGCGTCCTCGCGGTCCGCCGCGTCCGCGCCCCGCCGCCCCGCGAAGGGGCCGGCCTCCGCCTGGACGACCATCAGACCGACCGAGTGCGTCACGATGTCGTGCATGTCGCGGGCGATGCGGGCGCGTTCCCGCAGCACCGCCGAAGCCCGCTCCTGTTCCAGGCGCCGGGCGCGCTCGGAGTGCTCCGCGGCCTGCGCACGCCGGGCGTGTTCGGCGGCGCCCAGCGCGAACGCGGCGAGGAAAGCCGTCCCCATGAGCGGATAGACGTCGGCGTTCTCCCGCGGCAGCACCAACGAGAGCCAGACGGCGGCCACCGTGACCGGCAGCGACACCAGCCGGACCAGAGGGCGGCTCAGCGCGGCCACCGTGTAGACGCCCACCAGCGGCCCCCACGGCAGCAGCAACGGTTTCTGCCACAGCACCAGCACGGACATCGCCGCCCCGACGACCAGGGTCACCGCCACCGGCGCCCGCCGCCGCCACAGCACGGGAACGGAGGCGGACAGCGCCAGCAGCACCAGCCACCAGGGCCCCGGCGACAGCAGCACGGGGACGGCCGTGGCCGCCACCACGGCGGAGGCCACCAGCGCGTCGACGGTCCGGGGGCTTCGCATGCCGTCCAGTGTCCTGGCCGGCGAGCCCGCCCGCCTCACTCGCGAGAGTGAGAAGCGTCCTCCGTCAGTACGGCAGGAGTCGCCCCGACGGCGTCCTGCGGTCGATGTCGTCCTTCGAGGGCGCGGAGGGCCGACGTGTCACACGGACATGAATCCTGGACTGACGATTCATGGCGTCCTCCTGATGTCGTACGTCGGCTACGGAGTACATGCCCCGCAGTCGCCCCCTCCACCCCCCGACCGCGCACCCGGCGCGTGTCGAGCCCTCCTCGTGAACGGGTGGCACATCCGGTGAACAGGTGGCATTCCCGCCATTCACGCCGCCGGCGGTGACCAGCGGGGCCGTTCCGCCCTCTTCAGTAGGGGACCGACCTACGGGGGGAACGATGAACTGGTCCAGGACCGTGGCCGTCGCGGCGGCCGGGCTCGTGCTGTGCGGGTGCGCCACGACGGCGGGCAAGGGAGGGGCGAGGCCGAGCACCGGCGCCTCCGCGCACTCCGCGTCCGTCACGTCGGACAGGCCGGGCACGGCCGACACCAAGCCCTATCTCATCCTCAACGGGCAGACCGACGCCCGTCCCGGGGAACTCGTCCACATGATGCTCTACAACGTCAGCCGGGCGCAGGGCGGCGACGCGGTGAGCGCCCGGTCGCCCGCGTTGACCGCGCCCGTGCGGCTGCGCTGGGAGGACGGCCACTACTGGGCCGTGGGCACCCGCAGGACGACGGTCGGACCCGGCTGGTATCCGCTCACGGTCACCGTCCACGGCCGCACCGTGTCCAGCGACCGCATCCAGGTCGTCCCCTCCCGGCGGCCCTCCTTCACCCTGCCCGCGTCGCGCAACGACGTGACCCGTCCCGGCGAACCGGTGTGGCTGGAGTTCGACGACCTGTACCCCGGTGAGCGGGGAGCCGGCTTCACCGTGCGCTCCGCCGCCCTGCCCGCCCCCGTGCGCCTGGTCCACGACGAGTACCGCGACTTCTACAACCCCCGGCTCTTCTCCGCACGGCCGGGACTCAAGCCCGGACTCGCGGACGGCACGTACACCTTCGTGCTGTACGGACCGCACGGCCGCCGCATCGCCGCGCAGCGCCTGAAGGTCCGGGCGTCCAAGCCCGGCGACGGCGACTACCGGGGGAAGGCGCACGACCTCGGCTTCTACGACCCGGGCCGGGGCTATTCGGCGGCCGGGCACACGTTCCGGGCCGGCGTCGGGCGCCGGGTCGCCGTCATGTGGCACGACCGGTACCCGGACCCGGGTGAGGAGACGAGGCTGACCGCCACCTCACCGGCGTTCACCGGGGTGCTCCGCCTGGGCCGCGACGACAGCAAGGGCGCCGACGGCGACGACCCGCGCTTCTTCGGCACGGCCACCGTGCGCTCCGACCTCATGCCCGGCCGCTACCCCGTGACGGTCGTCGCCCACCACGGCCGCGTGAAGAAGACCGCGTACCTGACGGTGACGGCGCGGTAGGGCCGCGCCGCCGCACGAGAGCGGAGAGACGCACGGCAGGGGAGAGGGGGAGGAGGAAGGAAGGAGGAAGGAGGAGTAGCGGGGAGGAAAGGGGCGATCAGAGGGCTCGCCGCTTGGCTCGACGGGACGGCCGGGCCTCGGCGGGATGCCCGGGGACGCGGCGCCTCGCCCTCGTGCGACACTCGCTGCCATGTTTGGCGTCATCGACCTCCCCACGTATCTCGCAGGCCTCGTCCTGATCGTCCTGCTGCCCGGTCCGAACTCGCTCTATGTGCTGTCCGTCGCCGCCCGGCGGGGCGTCCGTACCGGTTACGCGGCCGCGGCCGGCGTGTGGTGCGGGGACGCGGTGCTGATGACGCTTTCGGCCGCCGGAGTGGCGTCCCTTCTCCAGGCGAACGCCGTGCTCTTCGGGATCGTGAAGTACGCCGGCGCCGGATATCTGACCTGGCTGGCCGTCGGGATGCTCAGGGCCGCGCACGCGATGTGGCGGTCCCGGCGCGAGCCGGCCGCGCGCGCCGCCGAGCCCGAGGCGGCGGTGGCCGGGGAGCGGCCGTTCCGGCGCGCCCTGGTGATCAGCCTGTTCAACCCGAAGGCGATCCTGTTCTTCGTCGCGTTCTTCGTGCAGTTCGTCGACCCCGGGTACGCCTACCCGGCCGTCTCCTTCGTGGTGCTGGGCACGTTCGCCCAGCTCGCGAGCTTCCTCTATCTGACGGCGCTGATCTTCAGCGGGACCCGGCTCGCGGCGGCCTTCCGCCGCCGCAAGCGCCTCAGCGCGGGCGCCACGACCGCCGCCGGCGCCCTCTTCCTCGGCTTCGCCGTCAAGCTCACGCTCGCGAGCGCCTGAGCGGGCCGGGCGCCGGCCCCCGGCGGCAGCCCCTGCGCACGCACAGGGGCTGCCGGCCACCGGGACGGTGAGGTCGTCGGGACGGTGCGGTCGTCGCGGAGGCGGCGACAGCGAGGGAGGCCGTGCGGACGGTCCCGCCCCACTCCTGCCGGGTCAGGGCATCATCTCGTAAGCCCCGGAGAGGGCCTCGACGCGCTGCCAGACGCGCTCCGAGCGGGCCGCGTCGACGACGGGACGCCGTACCGCGCCGAGCGCCCACCGCTGCTGCTCCGCGGTGGCGGAGTCCTTGCCGTGCAGCTCGACGGCGTGGGCGGAGAAGTCGCGCACGAGGACGGCGAACAGTTCGTCGAGCACGTCCTCGTCGAGGCCGGCGAGGGCTGCCTGCTCCAGGACCAGCTGCGCGTGGACGACGAGCGCGAAGAGCTGCCCGACGGCGAGGAGCAGGTCGAGGTCCTGGGACTGCTCCTTGTCGGGAGCGGCGGTGAGCACGAACTCGCAGAGCGCGTCGGCCTGCTCCCGGAACCGGGCCACGTTGGCCAGGCGCGCGTACGCGTCGAACGCGGGCCGCCAGTCGTGGAAGCGGACCGAGCCGAGGCCGCGGGCCGGGCCCTGGCGGAAGAGGAAGGCGTCGTCGGCCGCTTCGAGACGGGTCGGCACGGGCTCGTAGGCGGCCGGGTCGAGGAGGTGGTTGCGCAGGAACTTGAGGATCAGGGCCAGGTTGACGTGGACGGTGCCCTCCAGCTTCGGCAGGCCGCGGATCTCGACGGCGGCCTGGGCGAAGTAGTTGTCCTTCTCGAATCCCTTGGCGGCGACGACGTCCCACATCAGGTCGACGACCTTCTCGCCCTCGGTGGTCACCTTCATCTTCGTCATGGGGTTGAAGAGGAGGTAGCGGCGGTCGTCGGGGCCCGCGGTGCGGAAGTAGTCGACGGCGCGGTCGCTGAACAGCTTCATGCCGACGAGCCGCACGTAGGCGTCGGTCAGCTCCCGCCGCACATGTGGGAAGGCGGTGACGGGCCGGCCGTAGAGGATGCGGTTCTGGGCGTGGGTGACGGCCTCGTACATCGCGTGCTCGCAGATGCCGATCGAGGCGGTGCACAGGTTGAACTTGCCCACGTTGACCGTGTTGAGCGCGGCGTCGAACGCGGCGCGGCCGGTGTGCAGGACGTCCTCCGGCGTCACCGGGTAGTCCTCCAGGCGGAACTCGCTGACGTACTTCGACGAGTCCACGACGTTCTTGACCAGGTGGTACTCGGGGCGGCGGCTGTCGGCGGCGAAGAAGACGTAGCCGTCGGGACCCTCGACGTCGGTGCGGCGGCCGAAGACCGACACGAGCCCGGCGGCGTTGCCGTTGCCGATGTAGTACTTGGAACCGGTGGCCCGGAAGCCGCCCGCGCCGTCGGGCTCCAGGAGCATGTCGGTGGAGTAGATGTCCGCGCCGTGGGCCTTCTCGGACAGTCCGAAGGCGAACACCTCGCCCTGGGCGAGCAGTTCCGCGGCGCGGGCACGGGCGGCCGCGTTGTCGCTCTGCCAGACGGGACCGAGGCCGAGGATGGTGACCTGCCAGGCGTACCAGTAGTCCAGGCCGTAGAAGCCGAGTATCTCGTTGAGGGCGGCTATGCGCGCGGTGTCCCACCGCTTGTCGCCCTCGCCCTCGCCGGCTGCGGACGAGGGAGTGAGGAACGTCGCGAAAAGGCCTTCCTTGGCGGCGAAGGCGAGGAAGTCGCCGAGCCAGGCGCGGGACCGGTAGTCCTCGATCAGTTGCCGCTTGCCCCGCTCCTCGAACCAGTCGACGGTGGCGCGCAACAGCCTGCGGGTCTCCGGGTCGAAGTGCGCGGGGTCGTACGTCCGCGGGTTGAAGAGCAGCGAGTCGGCCATGAGTGCCGCCTTTCGGCTGAGGGAGGGGTGAGGGTCGGGGTGTCGGCGCGGAGCGGCCACGGCTGCCGCGGAGCCACGGGTGGGGGTGCGGGTGCGGGCACGGGGACTTCGGCCGGTCAGCGCTCGGCTTCGAAGCCGGAGAGCGTGGCGCGGACGTCGTCGAGCCAGGCGATCATCATCCGCTCGTAGGCGATGCCGCCCCGCAGCACGACGTGCTGGAGCTCCCGCTCGGCGTCGAGCCGGCCGTCGCCGGACGCGGGCTCCCCGAAATCGCGGTTCTCGCCCGCGAGGTAGTGGGCCAGGCGGTCGGCGTGGGCCTGCCGGTGCCGCTCGACCTCGCCGATCAGGGCGGCCGGATCGTCGAAGGCGGCGCCGCGCACCTTCACCGCCAGGTCGTGCCGCACGCTCTCGGGCTCGGTCGCTTCCCGGAGCCAGGCGGAGAGGGCGTCCCGCCCCGGCCCGGCGACGGAGTACTCCTTCTTGTCGGGGCGCCCGTACTGCGGGACGTCCCGGACGTCGACCCAGCCGTCGCTCTCCATGCGTTTGAGCACGCGGTAGATCTGCTGGTGGGTCGCGGTCCAGAAATACCCGATGGACCGCTCGAAGCGCCGGGCCAGCTCGTAGCCGGAGCCCGGCTTCTCCAGCAGGGAGACGAGGATCGCGTGCTCGAGCGCCATGCCCACGATTTTGCTATGCACCTCGTTGCATAGCAACGCCGACGTCATGAGACACGGCTCACCCGGTGACCGTGACCCGGTTCATCACCGGACGCGCGCCCGCCCGCTCGCATGCGGGCGGGCACGCGCCCTCACAGGCGGGGGCACGCCCCGCACCGCTACCCCAGCCGCCACTTCTGGTTGGCGGCGCCGGTGCACGACCAGATCTGCGCCCGTGCCCCGTTCGCCGAGGAGTTGTCGGTGACGTCCAGGCACTTGTTCGCGGCCGGGTTCACGACGTCGCCGGTCGAGGCGTTGTACGCCCACTGCTGGGCGCCCGTGCCGTTGCAGTCGTACAGCTGGGTCTTCGTGCCGTCCGCGGTCGCGCCCGAGGTCACGTCGAGGCACTTGCCGAGCGCGCGGACCGTGCCGTCGGAGGCGGCCGTCCACTGCTGGGCCGGGGACCCGTTGCAGTCGTAGAGCTGGACCGCCGTGCCGTTCGCGCTCGAACCGCCCGCCACGTCGAGGCACTTGCCCGCGAGCCCGACGAAGGCTCCCGAGGCCGCGCCGCCGCCGGACTGCGTGCCCGACCAGGTGAACGTGGCCGACGTGCGGCCCGGCAGGGAGTACGTCGCGTGCTGCCCGCCCCAGCCGATCGTCACCGTCCTCGCCGTCGCGGCGTCGTTGTAGGCGATCAGCGCCTTCGATCCGTCGGGGTTGCGCCACGCCACGTTGGGCACGGCGGACGAGGCCGTCGACGCGATGCGCTGCGCGCCCGGCCGGACGAACTTGGTGAGGTGGCCCATCGTGTAGTACTCGACGGTGTAGTCCACGCCCGCGCCCGCCCCGTCGCCGTTGTGCACGGTGATCAGGCCGGTGCAGGTGCCGCACCCTCCGTTGTGCGGGCCCATGTTCTGGTCGACCGCCAGCGACCACTTGGTCACCGACTTCGCCCAGTTGCGGGTGTAGTCGACTATGTCGTGCATGTCCTGGCGCTGCTGGTCGGCGATCCACGTGCCGCCGGAGTGCTCGGTGCCGAACGCGTCCAGGCCGGGGTACCGGTCGTGCACCGAGGTCTGCTTGCCGACGTCGCCGCCGTACCCGTGCCAGGCGATGCCGCCGAAGTTGGGGTGGTCGCGGATCGCCGGGTCGTCGACGCTCTGCGCCGCGTAGGAGTCGTAGACGTCCCAGTTCCAGTCGTGCGCGAGGACCTTGGCCGACAGGCCGGCCGCCCGGAGCTTGGGCAGCAGTTCGCTCTTCAGGAAGTACGCAAGCCCGCTCGCGTTCCAGCTCATCGAGGGGTATCCCGAGCAGCACGTCGGTTCGTTCTGCGCGGTCACGTAGGAGACGTCGACGCCCTGACTCCGGTACGCCTGGAGGTACTTCACGAAGTACGAGGCGTAGGCGCCGTAGTCCTCCGCCTTCAGCCAGCCGCCGTTGAGCGAGCCGCTGTCCTTCATCCAGGCCGGGGCCGTCCACGGCGAGGCCATGACCGTCAGGGACGGGTTGAGCTGACGGGCCTGTTTCGTCAGCGGCACCACGTCCGCCAGGTCGTGTGCGATCGAGAAGCGGTCGAGGTTCGGATCGCTCTGTCCGGCGGGGACGTCGTCGTAGGTGTAGCCGTAGCGGGCCAGGTCGGAGGCGCCCATCGGGTTGCGCAGGAACGACAGCCCGATCCCGTCCGTCGGCGAGAACAGCTTGCGCATCGTCGCGTCGCGGGTCGCCGCCGAGAGGGCGCCGCTGCTGTTCATCAGCCAGGCCGCGGTGTCCGTGAAGGACGCGCCGCCGCCGGTGAAGGTCTGGTACCGGGTGTTCTCGTCGACGGTGATGTTCTCGCCGGCGCCTCCGGCACCGGACTGGAACGCGAACGGCGCCTGCTGTTGAAGGCCGCGGACCACATGGCGTCCGGCGGAGTCGTCGGTGGTGGTGAGCCAGGCGGTGACCTGCTCGCCGGCCGCGTGCGCGGACGGCGCGGCGGCGGTCAGGCCGGCCGTGGCGAGGAGTCCGGCCAGCAGGAGCCGGACCGTGCGGGGGGTTCTCCTCATGTGATGTCGCCCTTCCCGAGATGTCTGACGTGACGTCTTGACGGGTGTGCGGGCCGTTAGTTAACTCACGGCGTGATCTAAGTGTTGAGTGAACCATGAGAGCCCAGGGAAGGTCCATGCCGAGAACCGCTCTGCTCCTCTCCGCCGTCCTGCTCCTCGCCGTGGTGTCGCCGACGGCCTCCCGCGCCGCCGACGACCCCCTCCCGGTGCCCGTCGACCGCTTCGAGGGCGAGGTGCCCTTCGCCTCCCAGCCGGCCGAGGGCATCTTCACCTGGGGCGGCGACAGCGACGATCCGCCCACTCTGCGACTCACCGCCCGCGCCGACGCCCCGGAGGGCGAGAAGGTGCTCACCGGCGCCTACGACATCAGCGGCTACGGCGGCTTCACCCACGACTTCGCCGCCGGCCTGCCCGCCCACGACTGGTCCGCCCACCGGGGCGTCCGCTTCTGGTGGGAGGGCCGGGGCACCGGCAAGAAGGTGCCCTTCGAGATCAAGGACGGCGGCGCGAACGGCGAGGCCTCCGAACTGTGGACCACAACCTTCACCGACGACTTCACCGGCTGGAAACAGATCGAACTCCCCTTCGCCGACTTCGTCTACCGCACGGACTACCAGCCCGTCGGCGGCATCGACCACATCCTCGGGCTCACCGACATGTGGGGGTACGCCGTCACGCTCCCCGCCGGCGACGCGGGCACCTTCGCCATGGACGACGTCGAGCTGTACGGCCGGGCCGACCAGGCGCTGCGCGCGAGCGTCACGACCGATGCCGCCGTCTACCCGGTACGGGAGGGCGGCACGGCCACCGTCTCGGTCACCGTCGCCACCACCGCCTCCGCCCCCCTCGACGAACCGGTCACCGTCGCCTACGCGACCACCGGCGGCACCGCCCGGCCGGGCGGGGACTACACACCGGTCAGCGGCACGTTCACCTTCCCGGCCGGCACGCCCTCGGGCACGACGCGGACCGTCGAGGTCCGCACCCTGCGCGACAAGTCCGCCGAACCCGCCGAGACGGTTCCGCTCGCCCTCACGGTCACCGGCGCCAGGGCCCCGGCGGAGACGCCCGAGATCGTCGTCGACGCCCACGGACTGCCGTACCTGAACGCCGCGTTGCCCGTGCGCAAGCGGGTGGCGGACCTGCTCTCCCGCATGTCCCTGAGGGAGAAGGCCGGGCAGATGACCCAGGCCGAGCGCGCCGCGGTGGGGGAGGGGGCCGACGTCACCGCCCAGGGGCTGGGCTCCCTGCTCTCCGGCGGCGGCTCGACGCCCACGCCCAACACCCCCGAGGCCTGGGCGCGGATGATCGACCGCTTCCAACTGCGCACGCGGGCAACGAGGTTGCAGATCCCGCTGATCTACGGCGTCGACGCCGTGCACGGCCACAACAACCTGGTCGGCGCCACGATCATGCCCCACAACATCGGCATCGGGGCCACCCGCGACCCGCAACTCGCGCAGCAGACAGGGGCTGTGACGGCCAGTGAGGTCCGTGCCACCGGCGTTCCCTGGGACTTCGCCCCCTGCCTGTGCGTCTCCGGCGACGAACGCTGGGGACGCGCCTACGAGTCCTTCGGAGAGGACCCGGCCCTCGTCCAGTCCATGGAAACCGTCGTGCAGGGCCTCCAGGGCCGCGCCGACGGACGGGACCTCAAGAACGACGACAAGGTCCTCGCCACGGCCAAGCACTTCGTCGGCGACGGCGGCACCGCCTACGGCTCGTCCACGACCGGCTCCTACACCATCGACCAGGGCGTCACCCAGGTCACCCGCCGGCAGCTGGAAGCCGTCCACCTGGCGCCGTTCCGGACCGCCGTCGACCGCGGCGTCGGCACCGTCATGCCGTCCTACTCCTCGCTCGACGTCCTCGGCGACGGCCAGGGCCCGGTGAAGATGCACGCCCGCGCCGACATGATCAACGGCGTGCTCAAGGGGCGCATGGGCTTCGGCGGGTTCGTCATCAGCGACTGGAACGCCATCGACCAACTCCCCGGCGACTACCCCGCCCGCGTCCGCGCGGCGGTCGTCGCGGGCGTCGACATGATGATGACGCCGTACGGCTACAAGGACTTCACCGCCACCCTGATCGACGAGGTGAACGCCGGCCGGATCAGCACGGGACGCGTCGACGACGCCGTGTCGCGGATCCTCACCCAGAAGTTCCGACTGGGCCTGTTCGAGCACCCGTACGCGCAGACCCGCAACGCATCGAAGATCGGCGGCGCCGCCCACCGCGCCGTCGCCCGGCAGGCGGCCGCCGCCTCGCAGGTGCTGCTGAAGAACAGCGGCGGCCTGCTCCCGCTGAGGAAGTCGCAGAAGGTCTACGTCGCGGGATCCGACGCCGACGACCTCGGCAACCAGACGGGCGGCTGGACCGTCACCTGGCAGGGTGCGTCCGGCACGCACACCCGGGGCACGACCATCCTCGACGCGATGCGCAAGGACGGCGACGTCACGTACTCCAAAGACGCCTCCGCGCCCACGGCGGGCTATGACGTCGGCGTGGTCGTCGTCGGCGAGACCCCGTACGCGGAAGGCGTCGGGGACGTCGGCAACGGCCACTCCCTCCAGTTGTCGGCCGCCGACCGGGCGGCCGTCGACACGGTCTGCGCGGCCATGAAGTGCGCGGTGCTGATCGTCTCCGGACGTCCGCAGCTGATCGGCGACCGCCTCGGCGCGATCGACGCCCTGGTGGCGTCATGGCTGCCGGGCACCGAGGGCGACGGCGTCGCCGACGTGCTCTACGGGAAGCGGCCCTTCACCGGCCGGCTCCCCGTCACCTGGCCCAGGTCCGAGGCCCAGCTGCCGATCAACGTGGGGGACGCGGCGTACGACCCGCAGTTCCCCTACGGCTGGGGCCTGACGACGCCGGCCAAGTCGCCCGGCGGCGGCGCGGCCACCCTCCGCGCGCTGGCGGTCGCGGCCGCGGCGGCCGAACGGGCCGGGGCCGACGGGGCGGGCCGCGCGCTCGTGGACAGGGCCCGGCTGATCGTCCAGCACAAGGTGGGCGCGCATCTCACGGCGGCGGTCTCGAAGCCGTTCGCCGACGCCGACCACCTCTCGCTCACCGGACGGTACGGGGCGGCCCTGCGCAAACTCGGCGAGGCCTACCGGGCGGCCTGACGAGCCGTCGGCCGGACGGCTGCGGTCACGGGGCGATGGGGGAGGCATCGCCCGCCGCGGGCCGTTCGGCCGCCTCGCCGGACAACGCCGGGAACACCGGCAGCAGTTGAGGACGCTTCGCGGTCCGGCCGTCACCGGACGACCGTCCGCGCACTCGCCTCGCCAGCCACGGACCGAGGAAGGTGGCCGCCCAGCGCAGTTCCTCCACGGCCGCGCGCGGGCCCGACAGGGCGGCCTCGGCGGCCGGTTCCAGCGGACCGGACCAGGAGTCGTCGCTGCCCGGAAGCGCGAGAGCGTAGGCGACGGCGGCGGCGATCCGCTCGTGACCGAGGGGGCTGGCATGGAGCCGGTCCGGACTCCACAGGCGGGGGTCGGTGATGACCGCGTGGCCCGCGCACTCGGCGACGGCCACGCCGTGCCGCCCCGCGGCCTCGCGTACGCGCTGGTTGAGGGCGACCAGGCGGGAGCCCAGGGGGCGGCCGAGCGCCGGCAGCCGGGTGGGGAAGGTGAGCGTCGCGACGCGGGCCCCCTGCGCCGTGAGCGCGGCGAACATGGCCTCGAGATGAGCGGCCACCTCGTCCGCGTCGAACCGCGGCCGCAGCACGTCGTTGACCCCCGCGACGACGGTGGCCACGTCCGGCCGCAGGGAGAGCGCCGGCGTGAGCTGATCGTCCCGCACCTGGGCGGCACGCTTGCCGCGCACCGCCAGGTTCGCGTACCGCAGGCCGGGACTGTGCGCCGCCAAATGCTCGGCGAGGCGGTCCGCCCATCCTCGTAGACCCACGACGTCGTCACCGTCGCCCAGGCCCTCGGTCTGACTGTCTCCGAGGGCGACGAACCGCAGATAGGGGCCACCGTCCACGACACACCCCTCCCTTCCCATGGGTAACACTTCCGGCAGCCATTGTGCTGGCTTCTGGCAACAGAAGCCAGCCCGTCGAGGCCGAAGTGGCCGCGAACACCCGCGCCGCCCCCGACCACCCCCTGTCCCGCCGCGCCTCCATCGCGCTGATCACCCGCTTCCGGGCGAGCAGCCGGGCCCGCTTGAGTCGCGCGTCGGCCAGCAGCAGTGGCACGCCAGAAGCCGGAGCCGGGCCCGCCACGGGCCGGCCAGCAGCTCCAGCGCGGCCGTCACCTCGGCCGCCCGCAGGTCCTCCGGATGCGCGGGCGCGTGGCCGCCCCGCTCCAGCGCTTCGGCTACGTCGGCGCTGTGGGACGCCACCAACGCCCGCTCGGCCAGCGCCGAAGCCGTGCTCTCCTGGAGGCCCTGCCAGTACCCTCGCCCGGCCCGGCCGGCCGCGGTCTCCACCCGGGCCGCCTCGGGCGACCCCGCCGGAGCCGGCGCGGCGATCCGCTCCTTGAGCCGGGCCGCCCGCGCGCTGGGCCCGGGGTACGTCCATTCGTCGGCCCGCAGGCACAGTTCCAGACAGGACACGAGGAGTCCGAGATCGTCGGGGGGCGGCGTATCTCTCGCGCGTCATTCGTCCCGCCCCGCCGATCGTGGAGCCACGCTCCGAGCCACTCGAACCCCCTGGTCAAGGCGTGGCCGCGACCGGTCCGGGCGCCGAGGGGGGATTGCGGCCTCACGGATTGTCAGTGCCGTCGGACACAATGACGATCATGAGTCACAACATTGCCTACTCCACCGCGGACAAGGCGGACGTCCTGGCGTTCCTCGGCTGCAACGGCGAGTTGAGCGCGGACCGGACGAGCCGCCTGGAGTCGATGCGCCGGGCCGCGCGGGCAGCCCAGGACGACCTCGAACACCAGGGCGTCGACTGGGGACTGCCCGTTCCGGACGCCCTCGAGCACCTCGTCGCCGGGCACACCGACTCCGACGCGCCGTGCGCGGGCAACGCCTACCACTGCGCCGCACAGCTGATCATCGACCACAACGCGTCCGACCCGATGCACCTGGGCACGTACTCGAAGCCCTCGACGTTCTTCGGCCTGGTCGACGACGAGATGCGGCGCCTCGGCGTCCCCGCCGACCTGCTGCCCCACGGCTTCCTCTACGGCGGACTGCCCGCCGGCTTCCCGTACCTACCGCACCCGACCGACGGGTATCCCGCCATCGGCCACCTGCCCCTCGCCAAGGCCAAGCCCGCCGCCGAGGCCTATCGCGCCGTCCTGGACCGCATGGACGAAGGCCTTCGGTACGACGTGGAGGAGCTGATCGAAAAGCTCGAGGACGAGCACAAGGAATGGGAGTACGCCACGGAGAACGTCGGCTGGTACACCCAGGACACGCTGTTCTTCGCGCTCACCTGACCGCCGGCCCCGCGGGCGGGCGCGATCCCGTCACGCGGTGCCCTCAAGTCTGCCCGCACGGCCCTGGTACGCGTGGCGCGGGGACGGAAGCGTGGTGGGGACTGTGCACGGCCGAGGTTGAGGGAGAGCAGCGATGCGGGCGCGGGAGCAGGACACGCAGGCCCAGGGTCCGCAGCAGGGGCGGGACCGGCGTCCGGCGACGGCCCGCCCGGCCCTCGCCCACACCGCCGCGGCGCTGGGCCGCATCGCAGGCATGTCACCCGCCGCCCTCACCGTCCTCCAGCGCACGGTCGGCAACGAGGCGCTGGCCCAGCTCGTCGCCGACGAACGGCATGAACACGGGCCGGGCTGCGCTCACCCGGGCGCCACGGCGGTCCAGCGCGCCCCCGAGGTCGACTCGGTGCTGCGCAGCGGGGGCCGTCCGATGGACGCGCCCCTGCGGCAGGAGATGGAGGCCCGCCTCGGGGCCGACTTCGGCGACGTCCGTCTGCACGACGACAGCGCCGCCCGCCGCTCGGCCGCCCAGCTCGGAGCCCGGGCCTACACCTCCGGCAGTCACGTGGTCATCGGCGCGGGCGGCGCCGACAAGCACACCCTGGCCCATGAGCTGACGCACGTCATCCAGCAGCGCAGCGGCCCGGTGGCGGGCACCGATACCGGTGACGGCCTGCGGGTGAGCGACCCCGCAGACGCCTTCGAACGGGCCGCCGAGGCCAACGCCGCCCGGGTGATGTCGGGACCCGTCCCCGTGCAGCGCAGTGCCGGCGCCGAGGGCACGACGGCGTCCGCGCCCGAACAGGCGCGCGGAGGCGAGGGTGCGGGTCGGCGACGGCAGGTCCAGCGCGTCGTCCACAACACGAACACCGTTCCCCAGGGCCCGTTCATCCACCCCGTCGTGGACGCGGCGGGCCGGACGACGTCCATCGAGATGATCAGCGACGGTTCCCTGGTCGGTTCGCCCCCGGCCGCCGACCCCACCGGATACCCCTACATCCGCCAGCTCGGTCTGACGAACTTCTGGATCCGTTTCCACCTCATCAACATGCAGGCCGGGGGCCCCGGAACGGCGAACAACCTGGTGCCCGCGTCCAAACGCGACAACAGCCGTTACGAGGCCGGCGTCGAGAGTGTGCTGAAGAGGGAGCTGAACGCCGTGGCGGCCGCGAACGCCGTTCTGGCGGCGAACGCTCCACGCCACTACGTCTACTTCGGTGTCGACGTGGACTATGCGACGGCCAACGCGCAGACCCATACGTATCAGCAGGGCTTCGCGCCCTACTTCGTCCGCTCGCTCACGATCAACTTCAAGCGGTACGACCCCACGACCGGGGCCTGGCAGATCCTGGCCGCAGGCACCCCCTTCGCCTTCACGGACCCTCAGCCCACCTACGTCGGCACGGCGACGGCCGCCGCGAGCATGACCCTCCCGCTACTCGTCCAGGTCACCGCGAACCGCAACTGGGACACGGAAGACGTCGCCTTCCTCCAGTCGATCGGCGCGGGTGGCGCCCGCAGCGGGGAGTACCAGCAACTGGTGGACCAGGCCGGCGCCCTGGGAGCCACGGAGTCCGTGATCCACACGTTCTCGCAGATGCCGTTCCGGCCGGCCCGGCAGGGCGGACGCGGCCAGCAGCGTGGCGCCGTCACCTTCGCCGAGCGCATCGACAACGACACGCAGCTGGCCACGCTGGCCAATCTGATCGCCACCGGCAGAATCACCACCTGACGGGCCGCCGCCCGCACACCGGGGGCGGCGGCAATCACGAGGAACGGAGCCTTCGTTGGCGAGTCTGTGGCGGGTGCGCGTCACGCACCTGAGCGACGACACCGTCGAGCTGACCCTGTCGGCCATCCATCCGGACGCCGGGGAGCCCTCCGCGTCCGCCGCCTTCGCGATGCGGCTGCTCGCCGACACCGACCCCGAACGGCTGGACCGCGAGGCCGGGCCCGGATCCTACTGGGACCCGGTCGCCCTCGCCGCGTACGCGGACCGGGTGATCGCGGAGGTCTCCGTGACGTCCCGGCACCGGATGCCCTTCGACGAGAACGCGGCCCGAGAGGCCATCGAGGCCGAACTGCGCGCCGGCGGCCTCGATCCCGCCGACACCGACGCCTGGCAGACCGCCTTCATGGCGGCCTGGGGCGCACTGTGGCAGGACCCCGACCGGGTCCCCTCAGCAGTGCTGGAGATCCGCCTGACCGACCGGACCTGGTTGTCGGACCTCACCCTCGAGCAGGAGTGGGACACGGCGGCGTACGGCTGAAAAGCCCGGAAATCGCGGCGTCACGCACATCCGTTCGCCGGCCGAGGGCGCTGTCGCTGCGCTGAGCGGGAGCGGGATCGGCCACTCCCGTAGGTTGCGGCGCGGTGGCAGAGCGGCCCATTGCGTCGCCGTGGGCGAGGTTCTCCCACGGGGCTTGGCGCAGACGGAGCGGACCTGCTCCCACCCGCCCGCGGGCCCGAATGCCGCCGGCACCCGGCAACCGTCCGGCGACGATCACCACCGGGCGATCGCCACCGGTCGATCACCGCCCCGGCGTCGCTTCTAGGCCTTCCTGGCCAGGCCGGCGGCGATGAGGTGTTCCCAGACCGTCAGCTCCCGCTTCTCTCCGCTGTTCCACGGGTTGTCGGTCTCGTCGGGACGCCACAGGGACGCGGGGACGATCCCGGGGTCGAGGATCTCCAGGCCGTCCAGCAGCGAGGCGATCTCCTCGTCGGTGCGCCACCGGCCACGCCCGAACGTCTGCTGGAGGACCTTCTCGGCCTCCGCGGTCTCCGGGTTGTTGCCCGAGCGGAAGTGGCTGACGAAGAAGTAGCTCCCGGAGGGGACCTGGCCGCGCCAGTAGCGGACGATGCCCGCCGGGTCCTCGTCGTCGTTGACGTGGTGGAGGATGGCGCTGAGGATGACGGCGACGGGCTGGTCGAAGTCTATGAGCTCCTGCGTGTCCGGGTGGGTGCGGACGCCCTCGGGGTCGCGCACGTCGACGGCGACGACGCGTGTCCGGTCGTTGTTCTCCAGCAGCGCGCGTCCGTGGACCAGTACCTGGAGGTCGGTGTCGACATAGACGACCTTGGACTCGGGAGCATGCCGCTGCGCGACCTGGTGGACGTTGTCCGCGGTCGGGAGGCCGCTGCCGAGGTCGATGAACTGTCGGACGCCCGTGGTCTTCGCGATGTCCCGGACCGCCCGGGTCAGGGCCGCGCGGTTGGCGAAGGCGATGGCCACCGAGCCGGGCAGGTCGCGCTTGAACACGTCACCGATCTCACGGTCCACGGCATAGTTGTCCTTGCCGCCGAGCAGATAGTCGTAGACGCGGGCGATGCTGGGCTTGGTCGGGTCGATGGAGGAGCCTTCGTACGTCATGCTGGCCATTCTTCCCGCAACGCCGCCCGCGCACCCTCGTTTTGCGGTCCTTCAGCACCCGCCAGGGCGGCGACCCACCGGTGTCCGGAGAGATCCGCATGTCTCGGGGAGCCCCCGCCCGCTGCACCGCCGTTCGTGTCGGGCCCAAGCAGGGCGGCGAAGGCAGCGCTTGAGTGAGTGTCAGGTCCATCATGCCTGTTCGGAGGCCGTTTCGGTAGGACACAGCGCACGTCCGTCGGCCCTTGTGACGACTGGTGGCGCGCGTCAGACTCGTCGTCATCCACTCCCCGGCCACCGTGCCGACAGCCGTTCCCGCGGCTGCCGGCACGTTCGCCGTGCTGTCTCGCCGTGTGACGTGCACGGCCCGGGGGTGGTCCGACGAAGGGGGACCGATGGATCAGGACATGGTCGTGCCGGCGAGAGTGAAGCTGCTGAGCGCCGACCGGCGGGTGGTGCGCGGTGCCGAGGGACTGTGGATCTACCGTCTTCTCACACAGGTCGAGCCGGAGACGTACGGATCGAAGCTGGTGTACGTCCTGGTGGAGACAAGCGCGTCACCCCTGCTCCGCGAGTTGCCCGAGCAGCGGGCGGCACTGCTGGACGAGGCCCTGGAGGTGGCGAGATCCCTCGACACGTCGAACCCCTACCGGGCGAAGATGCTGGCGAGGGCTTTGGCGGCCAGGAGTCGGCAGACCACGGAGGACCACTCGCCGCAGCCGCAGCCGGCCGAGGAGCGCAGGCAGCAGGCGGCCCTCGTGGAGGAGCCCGACGAACGAGGGGTGCGGGACGTGGTGAGTGGCTGACCGAGATGAGGACCGGAACATGAGCGAAAGTGTGCGCAAGGCCGGCGGACTCGTCCCGGTCCAGCAGCACCGGTTCGGCATGAGCGACGAAGGAGGGCCGACCGGACCGGGTCCGGAAGCCGAGCACAACGGTGTGCTGAGCGGAACAGACGCGTACGGCGCGGCGGTACGCAGCGGTCACTGACTCGGAAGCCCGCCCGTCTGCACGCAGGCCTCCGACGGCCGGCGGGCAGACGGGCGCCAGGGGAATTCTTTCGGAGTTCGTCGGTCCGCGGATGTCGAGACCGCGCCACCGGCTCCGTCCCAGGGGCACCAGCGGCCCTCACCGGCCGGAACGAGGAAGAAGGAGTGACCGGTCATGGCCATTCAGCGGATGGACAACGTCGGCATCGTCGTCGAGGAGATGGAGGACGCCATCGCGTTCTTCGTGGAACTCGGCATGGAAGTGGAGGGCAGGGGCGAGGTCGAGGGCCGCTTCGCAGACCAGTGCACCGGACTCGACGGCGTCCACTGCGACATCGCGATGCTTCGGACCCCCGACGGCCACAGCCGACTCGAACTCGCGAAGTACCGCAGCCCCGCCGCGAGCGCCGGCCCCCGCGATCAACCTCACAACATCGTGGGCACGCACCGTGTGATGTTCGCCGTCGACGACATCGAGGACACCGTCGCCCGGCTGCGTCCCCACGGCGCCGAACTCCTGGGCGAGATCGCCCGGTTCGAGGACATCTTCCTTCTCTGCTACGTCCGGGGCCCGGAGGGGATCATCGTCGGGCTGGCCGAGCAACTGCGCTAGTCCGGCGGCCGGATAACCGGCCTCCCGGACGACCGCCGGCGCGGGCCGGTTTCCGTGCGCGTGTACTGGTGTCCGCGAGCCGGCGGACCCCTTCACCCCGCACTGCCGGGGCGGATCATGAAGTGGGGTGGCCGAATCCAGCCGCCCCTGCTCCTCCGCGCCCTTGCGAGGACCACCCCACAATGACCCATCAGCTGGACAGGAGACACACATGGGCAAGATCGGCCACTACGTGAAGTTCCGCACGAGGGAAGGACAGCGTGACGCGTTGGTCGAGATCCTCCTGCACGCCGCGGAACTCGCCCATGACGCGGCAGGCTGCGAGCTGTACATCGTCAACACCACCCCTGACGCCGAGGACGTCGTGTGGGTCACCGAGATCTGGTCCGACGCGGCCGCCCACGCGGCCTCCCTGTCCGCGCCCGGAACCAAGGAACTCATCGGCCAGGCCCTGCCCCTGCTGGCAGGACCACCCGAGCGGATCGACCTCCACCCCGCCGGAGGAATCGGCCCGCGCACCTGAATACCCGGGCAAGGACGCACGACGGCACGCGAACACCCGTCCCTGGGGAGGCCTTAGGCTGCGCCCATGGCGATCAGCGAGGACGGGGCACATGAGGCCGTCGTTCGACTGGCTGCCGGAGCCGTCCCGGACCAGGTGTTCGACGTGACGGATCCGGTCGCCTGGACCGACCTGGATGTCCGGGTGCGTGAACTGGCCTGGCGGCGGCCAGAGCTGTTCCACTCGAACGCTTCGCCGTCCGGGCGGCGGATGAGCTGGGGGCCGGATGCGTCGGCGCCCGCGGTCACCTGGCGGGGACTGCCCGGTGACGCCGAACTCGTGCTCGCCCTCTGCCACCCCGACGGCCGGGTCCGCGAGGCCGCGCTGGACCGGTCCCGGGGACGCTCCGCTCTGTTCGCGCCGGTCGTCATCCGCTGTGCGGACTGGGCGGGCCCCGTGCGTGACCGGGCTCGCGCGATCCTGGCCGAGGCGCCCCGACCCCTGCTGATCACGCACGCAGCACTGGTGTTGCGGGTCGCGCGACGGCCCCGGGGCGGCTTCGCCGAGCACCTGCTGACCCTGACGCTGCGCGAGGGCCCGGCGGCGCTGGCCGAGGCGCTGCTCGACAGCGCCGACCGGGACACGGCCCGTCTGGCGTACCGCACAGCCGTCGAACGGCGGCTGCTCCCCGTCGCGCGGCTCGCCCGGACGGCCGTACGCCACCACGACGTCGCCGTGCAGGGCATGTGCGCCGACGCGGCCGTGGCCGCTCTCCGTGAGGGCGAGTGCGACGCGTTCTCCGACGTCGTGGGGCCCCTGCTCGCGTCCCGGCAGCCCCGGATCAGGGCGGCGGGGGTGACCGCCCTGCGCCGGATCGGGCGGCATGCCGACGCCGAGCCGTACCTCGCCGACCGTTCCGCCCTCGTACGGGCCTGCGCCCGATGGGTGTTGCGCCAGGCGGGAGCCGACCCGGCACCCGTGTACCGGGCCCTCTGCGCCGACCCCGCAGCGCGGCCCGCTGCCGTGGTGGGCCTGGGGGAGTGCGGAGTTCGCGAGGACGCGGATCTGGTCCGGTCGCTTCTCGTGCATCCCGTCGCCGGGGTCCGCGCCTGTGCCGTGGCAGGGCTACGCGCGCTGGAGCAGGTGCGCGTCGACGACGTCCAACCGCTCCTGGACGATGCGTCGGCGGCCGTTGTCCGGGGCGCGACCGCGGCTCTGCTGCCGTCGGCCGATCGCCTGCCGCGAGAACTGCTGCGCGGGCTTCTGGCCGAGGGCCGCCCCCGCCATCAGCGGGTCGCCGGGATCCGGCTGCTGCGCGCGGCCGGGGTGCGCGTGGCGTGACCGTCCGACGGCCGGGGCGTACCGAGTGCGAGAGCCCGCTCACCGTGTGGTGGGCGGGCCCTCGTGCGGCACCGGCTGTTGAAACGGGCGTCCGGTGACGCGGTGCTCGCGTGGTTACGCGGCGGCCTTCTTGGCGCCCGAGAACGCGGCGAACGCGCCGATGGCGAGGAACAGGAAGGTCATCGGGTCGGCGGTCTCGTTCCAGCCCTCGGTCAGCACGTCGAAGTGCTCGGTGAACAACGAGGTGGCCGAGACGTTGAGTTCGTCGGCGCCGATCATCGCGATGCCGATGAGCTGGCCGAGGTAGACCGCGCCCAGCGACAGCACGGCGCTGAGCACGGGCAGGGCCGGGTTGGCGCCGCCGATCCTTCCTGCGGCGAAACCGATGAGGAAGCCCACGCCGACGGCCGCGTAGCCGATCTCGTACTCGGTCGCACCGACGATCGCGCCGTAGACGCCCGCCATGACCAGCGCGACCGCGACGGCGACGAGCAGGCCCAGGGCGACGTTGCCGCGGGCCGGCGGGGCCGCAGGCATGAACGGGGCCGCGGGGGCGGGTGCGACAGCACCGGCCTGCTGGGCGTAGGGGTTGCCGTCGGCGGACGGCGGCGTGTCGGCGACGGGCGCCTGGGCGAACGGGTTGCCTTCGGACGGCGGCTGAGTTGGCTGGGTCATGACAGAGTCCCCCCACGGGCTGCTGATGCGACGAGCGGTGTGATGTGTGCGCACGAATGTGCGACAAGACGCCGAAGAGTAGCAGCAGGGGCGACCCTCTTCACCAGCAATTACAGGGGTCGGCCGAGTGCGGGTCGGGGTACGGGCCGGCGCCGGGTCAGAACAGCTCGTCCTGCACGGCGGGGACGGGGCGGTGCCTGGCCCGCCGGGCCGATGGCCGGGCGGGCGGCTCCTGGCCGAAGAGGGGGAGCGTGCCGTACTCGTCGGGTTCGGCGGGCACCGGAGTGGGACCCGTCCCCACGTTCAGACGCAGCGGAACGTCACGATCGAAGTCCGCCGGCGTCATCGCCGGCCACTCGCGATCCTGGCGTCCGCTCATCGGTGTTTCCTCCTCCCCTGCATCATCCCCTACCCCTGCCCCCCGGCCGGCACGCCCGGGCGAAGATCGAGGGCCCGCCTGCGTGTGTGTATTTCGGCGCCCGCGATCCGCCCTATGACGGGCGCGGTCAGTGCTCGCAGAGCGAGAACTCCCGTTCATAGAGCTGCTCGTTGTGTTCGCCGACGAAGAACTTGCGCTCCTGCATGAGTTCTTCGCGGTAGGCCTTGGCCTGGTCGAGCGTCATGGTCGACGTGGGGGACCAGGGTTGTTGGGGCGGCACGTCGGACGTGGAGACGATTGTCTCCGACGGGTCGACCAGGAAGAAGGCCAGGATCTTTCGGTGCCCGGGGCGGGTGGGGTCGGCGAGGCGGAATGAGCCGACGCGGTGCTGCAAGGCGTTCGGGAAGGCAAGGCAGCGGCCCGCTGGTGTGGGTGTCGAGCCCAGAACCTGATTCAGCGCGTCTTCGTTCTCGAGGCCGTAGACCTCGCGCAGACCGTTGTCGTCGTTCTGGGCATATTCCGGATCGTCGAGCGCCGTCCGGAAACTCAGCCGGCTTTCCGTGATGTTCTCGCTGTCCCAGTAATAGATGCCCGTAGAGACGATCCGCTCGTTCAGCATCCCCTCGACATGCCAGGAACCGCCGGAGTACTCGGGCTTTTCCGGAGTGAGGTGAATGGTGGCGAGTTTGACGATGACCTGGAGGCCGCGGCCGCGCAGGTCTGTGCGGGAGGAGTCGTCGGGAACCGCCGGCGGGGTGAAGAGCGGGGCGTCGGGGACGACCGGACGTCGGTTCTCCCACCAGTCGTCATGGGCCGTTTCCCATGCGCTGAGGGCTTCCGCATAGGCCTCGGCGTCACTGTAGGAGGCCTTGTGCGGATACTCCGGCTCCGAGTCGTACCACCCGTAGGGGTCGGCCTGGATCCGCAGGGGCCGCGGATGGCGCAGATCGGTCAGCACGTTCTCGAAGAGCGGGAGCAATCGCGCGAACAATTGCGGCAGCACCGATGCCAGTTCACCATGAGTCTCGGGGTGAACGTTGTTGACGTAGGAGCGGAAGGCGACTTCACCGTCCGCGTCGACGTCCACGTCCGTGGGCAGCCACTGGAACTTCTCCGAGAACTCGTATTTCGAGTACTGGTTCGTGGGGTTCTGCCAAGCCCGCTCGGGCGCCTTGCTCACTTCTCTCACCAGGCAGAACAGTGAGGGATGGACCAGGTCCAGCACCTGGCCGTCCGACCCGGGGTGCCAGTCCTGCTCCGATGCGGGGACCTGCTCCAGAATCTCGACCGCCTTACGGAGCCGGGACCTGAGCTCGTCGTCGACGAGGGTGTCCGAATGCCACACCCCGTCGACGGCGGAGACCTCGATGCCGGTTCGCTCGTCCCGCAGGGAGGCGTAATGCCGGAGTTCGTCCACCACGTAACGCACTTGCGCTTCGGTAAGGCCCTGGGAGACCGCTTCTCGAGTCCATCTGGCCACGATGTCGGCGTCGTTCATTTTTGTGAACCAATCCGGCTTCGACCGAATCAGTGAGCTGCACTGCATCATCTGGAGTTCCCGAAGCGTTCGGGGCGCGGCGAACGCTGTGCAACGAGAAGATTGAAAGGGCAGCGGGAATGGAGACAGGCCGGTCAATTCTCTTCGTCCTCCCAGACGGTGTGCAGTGGCGGGAAGGATACTTCAGCGGACTGACATCGCGGCCACGGCCAATACCACCGTCACGTCACCGGCCCTCCAACCGCACGCGGGAGTCCAGCCGTCGGCCGGTGCACGGCCGGCTTCGTGCGCTGCGCCGACCGTCCGCAGGGCGGTGTTCGGCCCGACGTCGCCATGATCTACGGTTTCCTACCGCACACCAGCAACGATCACTTTCGGCAACGGGGATCACGTACATGTTCAAGACGGCGAAGCTCACCATCGGCCTGCTCGCAGCGGCAGTGCTGCTCACCGGATGCGGTGGCGAGGAGAAGGACGCGGGCGCCGCGGCGAAGACCGGCGAGGAGTCACCGAGCGCCTCGGCGAGCGGCGGGGCCGAAGGTTCGTCCTCGGGAAAGAAGGGCGTCACGCACCAGGTTGTCTTCGAAGTGGGCGGCGAGGGCGCGACCCAGGTCATGTGGGTGGGGAACACCAATCACTTCGAGCAGGTGACGCTGCCCTGGACGAAGACGGAGTCGGTGCGACTGGAGGGCGCCGAGCTGAAGCTCGGCCTCCTGGTGTCGGTGGCACCGGGTTCCGTCAAGGGGCCGGACGGGATGCTCAAGCTCGCCCCGTGCACGATCAAGGTCGATGGCAAGCAGGTCGCCGACAATCAGAACGGCAAGTCGGCAGGTCCCTGCGAGTTCAAGCTCAAGGGCTGACGACCGTCGCCCCCACGCGCCTGCGCCGAAGTCCGGCAGAGCATGTGCGCGTGCTCGACCCACCGTCGAGCACGCGCCCCGCGGCGGCCGGCGCGCTGGGCCGCCGTCATGCCCGGCGCGCAACCGCGGTCCACGAGCCGGGAGTTCCTACGGCGTAACCGCGGACGATGACGGTGCGCCCGAAGTCGAAAAACGCGGCAGCCTCTCCTCGGCCACGCGCACCAGCCGTCGCAACGCAGCGCGGGGCGGGCGGTCGTCGGCGGGCGGTCGTATCAGTCCAGGGCTGTCGCCCATGTGGTCAGAGCGGTGAAGTCGTCGTCGGCGAGGCCGAGTCGAGGGTCGACGCGGCGCAGGAAGCCGGGGGCGGGGCCGATCTCTACGACGACTCTTTGCGACAACGCGCATCGGCAGCTCGCCGCGACGGGCCGGCCACTCCCGCTCCGACGTCGGCGGCGCCGGCCCCGGTACCGTCTGGCCTCCGGTCTATGGCCTCCGGCCTCCGGTCCGCGGCGCGAACATGCGCGGCATCGCCGACGGCGGACTCCTGCTCGACTTCCTGGACGCGGCGCATCCTGATGTGAGGGGAGTCCGTCCGGCCGATCATGGGGTACGGGCGCTGCGCTCTGGAGATGCGCAATCCGGCACGGCGTCGAAGAAGCCGTCCTGCGGTCGTCAAGAGGCCATCAGAAGGTCTTCAGGAAGCGGTCAACTCGGTGACGAGACGGGCGAATTCGGCGCGTTGCCGGCCGGTCAGCGAGGCGTAGAGCGGGGCCTGCAATTCGTCGGTGAGGTGCTCAGCTCGTTTCCGGCGGGGGACCAGCGGTGCGGCGACGGGACGCGGGTCCGGCCAGCCGTAGCGGCCCGCCTGCTCGGCGCCGAGGTTGATGATCATGGCGTCACGGGCGCTCAGTCCGCTCAGGCGCACTGCCGCCAGATGGCAGGAACCACGGTGTTCCCGCAGGACGTGTACGCGCTGCATGGCCGCACCGACCGGGTCGTCGGCGGGGCAGGGCTGCGCGCTCCAGCCCGCGAACAGCGGCAGCGCGTCGGCGTCGGCGGCGTCGATCAGCTGCTGCGCCAGGCGGTTGAAGTGCTCCACGTCGGCGTCGGAGGGAATGTGGGCGCGCCCCCACTCGCGGACGGCTTCCGCATAGCAGGCGGCGGCCTCCTCCGCCGGCATCACGGACCGTCCCGCCAGCCAGCCCGCGGTGATCAGGTCGGGGCCGAGGAAGCCCTGCACGGCCTGGACCACCGGGATCGGCGCCTCGCCGAGCACCCCGAACCGGCCGCGGCAGTAGAACCCGCGGCCGGGCGGGAAGCCGGCCCGCAGGCCCACGGCCGCGGTCGTCTCGTCGGACATGAACTCGTCGCCGAAGTCGTGCAGGGGCCGGGCAACGGCGGCGATGCAGTCGAGGATCTCCATGAGCCGAAGATCGCCCACGCCGAATCAGCAGGTCAAGGGGATGTTTTCTGAGGGAACCCGTTAGGTAATCTATCGAGTCATGTTGGATGTCCGCCGCCTGCACATGCTCAGGACCGTCGCCGCACGAGGCTCCATCGCCGCGGCCGCCCAGTCGCTGGCGCTGTCCGCCGGCGCCGTGTCCCAGCAATTGGCCGCGCTGCGCCGGGAGGTGGGAGTGGACCTGCTGCGCCCCGACGGGCGAACCGTGGCCCTGACCGAAGCCGGCCAGACCCTCCTCCTGCACGCCGACCGGATCCTCGCCGCCGTACAGGAGGCCGAGAGCGCCGTCGCGGCGGTCAAGGGAACGGTCGGCGCCACTGCCACCCTCGCCGCGCTGCCGTCCACCGTGGCCCGGATCGTGGCCCCCGCACTGACCGCGCTGAGAGCGGACCATCCGCAGCTCACCGTGACCTGCCTCGTCACCGACCAGGCGCAACTGCGCGAACTCACGCTCGGCGCCGTCGACGTGGTGCTGGGCCAGCGCTACCACCACCTGCTCGATGCCACACCCCAGGGCATCGAGCTGTGCCCGCTGCTCGACGATCCGCTGCTCGTCGTCACGGCCGCCGACCGGGCGGACGGGCGGCCCGTCCCCCTGAGGGAACTGGCGACACACAGCCTCGCCCTTCCGCCCCCGTCCACGGAGTGCGGCCAGGCCGTCCGACAAGCGTGCCGACAGGCCGGTTTCACTCCCGCGGCCCGCTACGTCACCGCCGACATCGCCGCCCAGCTCACCCTCGCCCGGACCGGCCTGGCCACCGCGCTCGTGCCCCGGACCGCCATCGACCCGGACACGTCCGGAATCCGCACCGCGCCCATCGCGGACCACCCCATCCTGCGCCTGCTGTACGCCGCGACGCGGCGCACCGAGACCACGGACCCGACGACCGCGGCCGTCGTCGCGGCACTGCGGGCAGCGACAGGGTGAGACCGCGCCCCGCCGTCCGCCGGTCCAGAAGCGCTCCGGCGTTCCGACGGAATCTCCTGCGGCAGTGTGGCCTGACCGATGAATCCTCCGCACTGTGCTGGTCTGTAGGCCGGATACCGACTCACGGGAGGCTGACATCATGCGGAAACTGGCCTTTGCCATGAACACGAGCCTGGACGGCTACGTCGCGGCGCCGGGCGACGACCTCGGCTGGAGCGTGCTGAGCGACGAACTGTTCCAGTGGTGGTCGGACCGGGTGGCCGCGACGGGCCTGGCGCTCTACGGGCGCAAGCTGTGGGAGACGATGAGCTCCCACTGGCCGGTCGCCGACAAGGAGCCGGGCGCCACGCCGGCGGCGATCGAGTACGCCGGTCGCTGGCGGGACATGCCGAAGGTGGTGTTCTCCTCCACGACCGGCGCGGTCGACTGGAACACCCGTCTGGTCACCGGCGACGCGGTCACCGAGATCACCAGGCTCAAGGCCGGCGACGGCGGTCCCATGGACATCGGCGGTGCCACACTCGCCGCGGCGGCCATGCGGGCCGGGTTGATCGACGAGTACGCGGTCGTCACCCATCCGGTCCTGGTGGGCGGCGGCACGCCGTTCTTCACGGCCCTGGACGACTGGGTGAACCTGACCCTGGTGGAGACCCGGACGTTCCCCGGCGGCGTGACCCTGACCAGGTACGAGACGGAGCGTTGAGCACTCGAGGCCGGATCGGCGCCCAGGACTCGCTCACGCCGGTGACACCCCCGCACCGTCGTCGAGCGGTCGCAGGAAGCGGCGCTCGTACCGTCTGATGCAGCGGGTTTCACGGGCGAGTTCGTACGCTTCCTGGCACTCCGGGTCGGACATGCTGTCCGTGCGGTAGCGCTCGTAGGCGGCCAGGCCGGGAAAGGAGAACAGGGCGTAGGCGATGTCGCTGTCGCCCTCGCTCGGCAGGAAGTAGCCGTGGTGCGTCCCGCCGAAGCGGTTGACTAGCCGGACCCAGCGGCGGCCGTACTCCTCGAAGTCCTCGAGCTTGTCGGGGTCGATCTCATACTTCAGATGGACAGTGATCACGCCTGAATCATGCCTGAATCGGGCCCGCGTCACGCCTGCGTCCTGCCGAGTGACAGATGTCAGCGGAATCCATGAGGAATCACAGCAGTCCGCGGGGCGCGCGCTCCCTAGCCTTTTCGCAGGTGGCCGTGTGTACGGGCACCGCGCATCCAGCCTGCGAAGGAGATTTCCATGCCCCGCCCCGCCGCACCCTCGTCGAGCAGCACCCGTGACATCGAGGGGAGCGGAGAGGAGAACAGGCGAGGCGGAGGGAGCAGCGGAATCAGCAGGAGAAGCGCGGTGACCACGGGCGCCGCGCTCGCCGCGGGTCTCGCTCTGGCCGTCCTCCCCGGCGCCCCCACCCCCGCCCGCGCCGCGTCGCCCCGCCGCGCCGCAGGCGATGGCCGGCCGCCGGTGCGGCTCGTCCTTCCGCCGCCGAGCGGCCCCCATGCCCTGGGCACCGTGTCCCTGCATCTCGGCGACCGCAGCCGTCGCGATCCCTGGGTCGCCGCACGGCCGGTACGGGAGCTGATGGTTCAGCTCTGGTACCCCGCGCGTCGGGCCGCCGGGCGGCCCAGGGCGCCGTGGATGACGGGCCGGGCCGCGGAGGTCTTCCAGCAGACGGGATATCTGCTCCCCGAGTACGCCACGCTGCCGCACACGCACGCCCGTGCCGGTGCGCCGGCGGACATGAGCAGGGGCCGGCGTCCGGTGATCCTCTACTCCCACGGACACGGCCAGCACCGGAACTCCGGCACGGCACTGGTCGAGGAACTCGTCAGCCACGGATACGTCGTGGTGACCGTCGACCACACCTACGACGCCGGGCAGGTCGAGTTCCCCGGCGGCCGGGTCGAGAGGTACGCGATGCCGCCTTTCACCGCGGAGGACGACGACCCGGTGATCCTCAAGGCCGTCGACGTACGGGTGGCCGACATCCGGTTCGTCCTGGAGGAGCTGTCACGGCGCGTACGAGGCCGCCGCGACCCGCGCCCGCACGGCCTCGGCGGCATCCTGGACCTGTCCAGGACGGCCATGTTCGGGCACTCCCTGGGCGGCGCGACCGCGGCCTCGGCGATGGCGGCCGGGGCGCCGGTCGCGGCGGGAGCGAATCTCGACGGCAGTCTCTTCGGTCCGGTGGTGGCCACGGGGCTGCGCAAGCCGTTCCTGCTGATGGGCGAGGACGCGGACAACAAACCGAGCTGGCCCGAGATCTGGCCCCGGCTGAGCGGCTGGCGCCGTCATCTCCGGCTGACCGGCACCCGGCACTTCTCGTACACGGACTACGAGACGTTCATGCCCCAGGTCGCCGCGCGGCTCGGAGCGACGGACGAACAACTGGCCGATTTCATAGGGCCGCTGGACGCGACACGCGCCGTCCACGTCCAACGGCGTCTCCTTCTCGCCTACTTCGACCTTCATCTGCGCGGCCGCCGCGCCCCTGTTCTCGAAGGGCCGTCGGCCCGGTATCCGGAGGTGCGCTTCATCGGCGGTGCCGGTTGACGGACCGGTGGATCCGTCCGGGGCCACGGATCCACCCCGGACACTCCGGAGGTGTGCCGACCCGAGGTATGCCGGCCATGGTCGGATTCAGGCCAGTCGTGGGCTCGGGCCGCCGAGCGGGCACAGGAGCGTTACCGTGTCATGCCTATGACATTGAAGAGGTGACGATGATGACGGTGGTGCGCATGAACGGATTCGCATCCAACGGCTCGACCCGTACCGGCCTCGCGATGAGCGCCGCCCTCGTGTCGGCGCTGCTCTGCACGCCGGCGGCCGTGGCCGCCCCGGTGAAGGCCGGCGTGGGCCCGGGGACGGCCGTCACCGCGCCCGCCCCCACCCACGGTGAACGGGCTTGCCCTGTCGTGTACTTCGACCTGGGGGAGACCCTCGTGCACACCGCCGACGACGGGAGCACCGCCTATCTGTCCGGGGCGGCCTCGTATCTGCGGACCCTGCGCGCGCGCCACATCAGGGTCGGTCTCATCACCAACGTCCCGCCTTCCTGGGGCGCGACCGACGCCGAGCGCGCCGCCCGGCTGCGGACGGAGGTCGACGCGACGTGGCGGGGCCCGGCGGCCTTCGCCTGGGCGGACTTCGGTGACCGGATCCTCACGCCGCGCACCGAGGCCGAACGCAAACCGTCCCCGGCCCTGTGGCAGCGTGCCAAGCAGGCCTCGGCCGGCTGCCGGGTCGTCTACCAGGCGGAGACGGCCCAGGAGGTGTCCGTGGCCTCCTCGCTGGGCTTCGTCTCGTACCAGGTCGGCCGGCCCCACCGGCCCGTGTTCCTGCCGGCGGGGCTGGTGGGACTCCTCGGCCGCCGCTTCGGCTGACCGCGGCAGCGGAACCGCGACCGCGACACGCACGGGCCCCACGGTTCCGGGGTCAGGTGCGCGGCCGCCGCGAGCCCCCGTCCGGTTCGAGGCTCTCCTTGGGGCGGACGTCACCCGGGTCCGTGAGGCCGGGCGCACCGTCCTGCGTCGTCGGCGACGTGGTGCCGCCGGCTCCCGCGCCGCCGGCCGGAGACGACGGCGGCGCCGCACCGGCGCCGTCCCGGTCCTCGCGGGTGACCGCCCCGCTGCGCAGCAGCAGTTGGAACACCCCGAGCAGCACCGCCGTGGCCAGGGCGCTGTGCCACAGCAGGGCGTCCAGGCGTCCGGCGGACAGATAGGCGCCCGCGGCGATCGCGGCCAAGGCGCACACGCCGCGGTCCACGATGCTCTCCACCGACAGGAGGGTGGCCCGCGGCGCGTGCGCGGGGATCGCGTCGTTGACCAGTTTGCGCTGGATCGGGAACGCGAACCCGGTGGCGGCGGCGAACAGGCAGAGCAGCGCGACGACGACCCACGGGCCGCCCAGGGTCATGGCCGCCAAGGTGCCCGCCAGGGCGAGACTGAGGATGGACACCCAGGCGACCGGCGGCAGCCTGCGGCTGAGCCATTGGGGCCGCGCGGACGCCACCGCCTCCGCCACGGTCATCGCGGCCAGCACTCCGCCGTGCGAGGCCTCGCCGATGCCGTGGTCCAGCAGGATCGGCTGGAACAGGTTGACCTGGCAGATGCGCGACAGCGTGAAGACCGCCACGCCCTGCACCATCACCAGGGCCAGCCACGGCGAGGACGCGACGCAGCGCAGCGCGGTCCCCGCGTCCCGCAGGAAGGCGCCGCCGCGGCGGCCCCCGCCGGACCGGCCGGCCGTCCCGTGCGCGGATTTTGCGCCGGGCTCCGTTCCGGCGAGCCGGGGCAGCAGCACGGCGCAGACGAGGGAGCCTGCCGCACTCGCGGCGCTGAGCACGTACGGCGCCGGGTGCGCGAGGGCCATCAACGGACCGACCAGCGGCCAGCACACCACCTTCGCGGCCAGCCCCAGCGCCCGCGCGGTGCCCTCCGCGCGCAGGTAGTGGTCGTCGCACCGTTGCGCCCGCAGCCCGTCGTACAGGTAGGCGCTCGCCGCGCCCGAGGTGAGCGACCGGCCGGCGGCGATGGCCAGGAAGTGGAGGAGGAACCCCGTGTAGGAGGCGCTGAACACGGGGGCCAGGTTCGCGGCCGTCATCACCACGGCGCCGGCCCGCAGGCAGTTGCGGGTGCCGATCCGGTCGGCGATCAGTCCGGTCGGGATCTCCAGCAGGCAGAAGGCCACGTAGTAGATGCTCTGGATGCCGAAGATCTGCCCGTCGGAGAGGCCGGCCTCCTTCTGGTAGGCGTAGAACACCGGCATCCACCACAGCAGGTTGAACAGCAGCTGGAAGCCGTAGTTGAGCCGGATGATCCGGCGGGCGGTGTCGGTCAGGCCGGTGGCCCCTACGGCGCCCGGGCGCCGTAGGCCGGGACGCGCCCTCACAGCGCGTAGGGGCGGATCTGGACCAGCCGGAAGTCGCCCTGTCCGGTCATCAGCCACTCGATGTCGAGGGGCTGGTCGACGTCGTCCGCGCTGAAGTGGGACTGAAGGAGCCGTCCGGTCAGCGACAGGTCGGCGAGCCGCGCGCGGACGGCGGCGGACAGCCCTTCGCCCCACGAGCCCAGCGCGACGGTGCGCCCGCCGCCCTCCACGGTGTTGTACAGGTACTGCTGCGGCAGCACCGTCCCGTCGACCACCTGCTCGGGCGAGCCCGGGGAGCAGTTGAGGTAGACGTTGCGGAAGTCCTCCCGGCGGGTCGGGTCGCAGGTCACGAGGACGCCTCCCAGGGAGGCCGGCACGTACTCCTGGATGATCACGCCCATGTAGGTGTCGTCGAGGGAGATGCCGACCTGGTGGCGCAGCCGCACGCTGCGCGGCGAAACGAGGGAGGCCCACACCTGGCGTACGGCGTCCAGGAGCTCGGCCGTGCCGTGGACGGTGGTGACGGAGTCGTAGACGCCCGCCGCGGAGAAACCGGGGAGGTCCTCGGCGTTGGAGGAGGAGCGCACCACGAGCCGTCCGCGCGGGGTCGTCGAGGCGGGGAAGGCCTGCTCGATCCGGCGGGTGACCGACTCGGGGACGGGGGCGTGCCGGATCAGGTGCTGAAGGTGCAGGCACAGCGAGTCCAGGACGTCGCCGGCGTCGAGTTCGAGCGCCATCTTCAGCTTGCCGATGCCCTGCTGGATCGCGGGGGAGGAGGCGAGGAACCGCTGCTGGAGCGCGAAGGGGAGGGCGACGCCTTCCGGGGCGCCGACGGACTCGGCGACGAACTCTGCGGCCCTGGAGCGCAGTTGTGCGGGGATGGGGTCGCTGAGGCCGAGGCGGGCGGCGAGGTGGCCGTAGAGGTTGTCGCGCGGCGGGCGGGGCCGGCCGTAGTAGGAGGTCAGGTCCACCGTGCGGCTGTCGAGGACGTGGTGCAGCTCGCCGAGGTTGGCCGCCTTCGTGCCGTAGCGGTCGCGGTCGGCGGCGCGCAGCCGGTGCAGGGACAGCACGGGGGCGTCTTCGAGCAGCGGGGGCTCGAGGCGTATGCGCTGCTGGTGCCAGGCCGGCGCCCGCAGGTCGGGCTCGTGGTCGAGGCGCTCCAGGGATATGTCGTCCTCGCCGACCCGGTAGCGCACCCACGCGCCGTCGAGGCCGTCCTTGTCGACGAGCTGCTCCAGATCGCGGACGATCGCGTTGGGGATGCCCCAGCCGGAGGCGAGGACGTTGGTGTGCGAAAGCGGGGTGATCGGCGCGGTGTTGACGAATCCCGCGACGCGCGGGACGTCGTCGGGCAGGCAGGGCATGGCGACGATGTCCGCCCAGCCGAGACCGGTCTCCGCCGCCCTGTACTCGTCGGCCGTCCGGAAGAACCGCAGCCGCCCGGTGGCCTCGCCGGGGTTCAGCGGTGTGCGCTCCCGGGAACCGAACAGTTCGTGGCTCAGGATGCGCGGCACGCGCTGTTCGCTGATCGCCGACAGTTCCTCCTCCTGCCCGTGGTTGGCGGGCTTGAGCAGCAGCGGCAGCCCGCTGTCGACCCTGGAGCGCACGAACTCGTAGAAGAAGGTGAGCAGTTCGCCGTCCATCGTGTCGGCCTCGGTCGTCTCCAGGACGAGGAAGGGCCGCTCCCTGCCCGTGTCCCGCTCGGTGTGCAGGGACAGCACGCCGAGCAGGAACCGGCGCCCGGGGTCGGTGTAGACGGAGGCGTTGAACGCGTCCAGCTCCGCGTCCAGCGCGGCCAGGTCCATGCCCAGTACCCGGGTGGCGACGTAGTTGACGTGGAAGGGGTGCACGTCGGTGTCGAGCAGGTGCCAGGTGTTCTCCGCGCGGTCGACGACGACCTTGAGGTAGGGGTGACCCGCCAGCACTCCCGACAGCGTCCGGAAGAGCGGCAGGGAGAGGTTCTCGCCGACGACCGTGCGGTCCGTGGCGGGCGCGGCGGCGCCGGTGTCCAGATGGGCGGTCATGCGGAGACCTCCTCGGGCCGCGCGGCGGGCAGGACCCGGGGCAGGGCGTCCACCAGGGTCTCGAAGTCGCGCAGCACGGTGCGCGGGTCGGCGGCGGAGAGCAGGCACAGGGCCGCCATGGTGTTGGCGCCGGCGGCGGGGTCGTAGACCGGTACGACGCTGCCGTCGGGCAGGGAGCTCTCCGCCACCACCGACAGCTCGCCGCCCGGGCTGAGCGGGACGCCCGACGCGACCGCGGGGAAGTCCCAGATCCTGCGGTCCTGCCAGGCCTCGCCGCGGCCGTCGACCGCGAGGACGACGAGGGAGCCCGCGGCGCCCCGCGCCCGCTGCGGTGCCAGTGCCTGCTCCGGCCAGTCGACCGGGCGTCCCAGCAGGTGGTCGACGAGCATGCCCACGAGGTCCAGTGCGAAGACCTCCTCGATCTGCGGCACCGTCATCGCGCCGCCGAACCGGGCGGCGGTCTCGATGAGCCACATGCCGCCGTCCGGGCCGAGTTTGATCTCCGTGTGCGTCCCGCAGTCGCGCAGTCCCAGCGCGTCGACGGCACGACGCGCGAGTTCCACGACGCGGTCCTGCGCGTCCGGGGAGAGCGGGGCGGGGGTGATGCCGGCGCGCTCGGTGAAGGGCTCGACGGTGGGCATCCGGCCGCTGAGGCATACGGGGTGGAAGACGCCGTCCGCCACGACGCCCTCGACGCTGAGGTAGTCGCCCCAGCCGGGCTCGTCGAACCAGTCCGACGCCGTGCCGGTGACGATCTCCTCGACCACGAAGTCGGCGTCCGCCTCGGCGACATGCAGCTCCGCGTATCCCAACCGGGCCGAATCCGCCATGACCTGGCGCGAGCGGGCCCAGGCGGCGGACGCCTCGCCGGGGGAGGAGATGATCTGGTGGGCGGTGGATCCCGCGCTCCAGGCCGCCTTGAGCAACAGCGGACAGGACAGGGAGCCCACGGCCGCACGCAGGTCGGCCTCCGTGACGACGGGGCGGAACGCCGGCTGCGGCAGGCCCGCCCGCTCCCATGTGCCGCGCATCAGCCGCTTGTCGCGCGCGAGAGCGGCGGCGGGTCCCGCGCCCCGCAGCCCGAGCTTCTCGCAGGCCTCGGCGACCGCGACGACCGCGTACTCGGAGAAGGTGAGCACGGCGTCCGCGCCCACTTCCTGGGCGTACGAGACGATCAGGGCGACCAGATCGCGGCGGCTCGCGTCGTCCGGCGTCGTGACCGAGGCGCACAGTCTTTGCGCGGGGCCCGCGACGGAGGGGGGAAGAGCGCTGAGCGCCAGCAGGTGCACGTCCGCCCTCGCAGCCGTCCGGGACAGGACATGGCCGAGCGGCGGACCACCCTTGGCATGCACCAACAGCACCGTGCTCACAGAAATTCGTCTCCATTCACCTGGTCGGCGGGGCCCTCACCGGCACCGGCGGTGCGGGGCGGGCCCGGGGATGGTGTGCGGGCGACGGCGTCCGGCGCGTCCGCCCGCACACTCCAGGGGACCAGGCTGTAACCGTCCATACCGGCGCAGAGGACGCCCGCGACTCAGGCAAATGCCTGAGTCGCGGCGGCGATTCACAGGTTTTCCGTCGCCGGAAACGGGATGTGAGCGGGCGAGCGGCGCTCCGGGCCGCGTCCCACCCCCGGCAACTCGGCCGGGAATGGGGCTTGTGCACCGACGGCCGGGATATCCAGGGCAGATGACTGAGCGTCAGCCAGTCGTGTACGGACGGAGACCGTTGTGGGCGATCCAAGCGTCAGGACACTGCTCGAGGACATTCCCGTGTTCCCGAGGGCCGTAGGGGAACCGTGGCGGACGGGGGCGGACGACGGCACCGCCGGGCTCTGGCGGACGGGCGGGCCGGACGACGCCGGCGCTCTCGCCCGCCCGGGCCGCTCGCAGCGCGCCCCGGACCGGCGGGAGCGCGGAGCGGGCCTCGCGGCGCCGCCGGGCCACGCCGTCTTCGCGGACCTCGTGGACCTCGCTCCGGCCGCCGCCTTCATCCGGGACCGCGACGGGCGCTATCTGTGGGCCAACCACGCCTACGCGCACCTTTACGGCACCGTGCCGCAGGAACTGGTCGGCAGATACATCGAGGACTTCGACACCCCGGCCGAGGCCGACCGCTTCCGAGCCTTGGACCAGCAGATACTCACCCGCGGCACGCCCGTCCGGCACACCCTGCACTATCTGCGCCGGGACGGCACCACGGGCCGCGCGGTCGGCCACCGCTTCCCGGTGCGGGAACAGTCCCGTACCTGCGTCGCCGGCATCTACGTGGACATCACCGACCACCTGCGGGCCACGGCGCAGCGCCAGGCGGCCGAGGAGAACCTCAGCGCCCTGCGGGACCACAGCGGGCTGCCCTGCGCCCTGCTGTCGGCGAACGGGCGGGTCGTCGAGGCGAGCGTGGCGGCCGCCGAACTCTTCCATCTCGGCCTGACCGACCTGGTGGGCCGCCGCGCCCACACGCTGCTGGCGCCCGAACCGCGGCCCGAGCTGGACCGGTTGCACCACCGCTGGAACAGTCTCATCTCCCGCCGCACCCGACGCGTCGAGACGACCGCGGTGCTGGTCGACAGCCTCGGCCTGCACCGGCGGGCGGAGCTGCACCTGACGACTATCGGCCATTGTGCGGGCCGGGCCCGGCACGTCTGGGCGGTGATCACCCACCAGAGCCTCGCCCACGAGGCGCACCCGCCGCTGACCGCCGCGCAGATCCGCATCCTGTCGCTGCTGGCGCAGGGCAGCAGCAACAGCGACATAGCCGCCTCCCTGAACCTGTCGCGCCAGACGCTCGACTACCACCTCGGCCGCCTGCGGCGCCTGCTGGGCGCCGCGACCCGTCCCGCTCTGGTGGCCCGCGCCTACGTCCTCGGCATCCTCGCCCCCCACGCCTGGCCCCCGCGCTCGGCCACCGCGGCCCATCCCCTCAGCACCGCGTGACCCCCGGCCGCGACGCGCCTTCGACCCGCGGCGGTGCGGTCACCGCTCGGCGGCGGGGCAGGCGGACGGGCGCGGCTGGTCCGGGGCGTACCGGCGCCACTCGTCGTCGGTCGGCCCGCCGAAGCGGGCGCACAGCTCCGCCGCCGCCACGCGCGGCACGGGCACGAACCACAAGCGTGAGACGCCCTCGACGTCGGAGACCGTGACGAGACTCCCGTCGCCGCTGAACGACATCACGGCGGACAGCGCGGTCGTGCCTCCTGACGGCTCGCCGAGCGGTTTGCCGGACTCCGGGTCCCAGAACCGCACGGCGCCGCCGCGTTCGGTGACGGCGAGCACGTCGCCGGCGCCGTCGAAGCCCAGCGCCGTCGCCTCGTCGGACCCGTCGGCGAAGAGCGACGTCGGCCCCTTCAGGGTGGGCACGTCCCAGACCTCCACGGTCTCGTCGTTGCCGCCGCCCAGGGCGAGCCGGGCGCCGTCGGGGCTGAACGCCAGGGCGTCCACGCTGTACCGGCCCTGTGAGGGAATCTCCCCGCGCGGCCGGCCCGACGCCGTGTCCCACAGCCGGACGGCTCCGTCGGCGCCGCCGGTGGCGAAGCTGTGGCCGTCGGGGGCGAAGGCCACCGCGTGCACGAACGCGCCGTGTCCGGTGGGGACGGCGCGCATCAGCCGGCCGGTCACGGTGTCCCAGACCCGGACGGTCGCGTCGGAGCCGGCGCTCACCAGGCGGGTGCCGTCGCGGTCGATCGCCAGGGCGCTCACGTAGTCCCCGTTGCCGGTGAGCGGGGGCGTGACCTCCTGGCCCGTGTACGGGTTCCACAGCCGCACCGTGCCGCCGTTCCCGGCGGTGGCGATGATCCGCGCCTTCGGGTCGGCCGCCACCGCGAACACGGCCCGTGTGGTGCTCCCGCCCAGGGGGACCCCCAGCGCACGGCCGCTCACGGGATCGCGCAGCCGCACCGGCCCGTCGGCGTCGCGGGTCGCCACCAGCGTCGACACCGGGGTCATCGCCACCGACATCAGCGCCTCGCCCCGGCGGGGCGTCGCCACGGTGGCGGGCAGACCGGTCGACGGCTGCCACAGCCGTACGGCGCCGTCACCGCCCGCGCCGGCCAGCACTTGGCCGTCGGGGCTGAACGCGGCGGACCACACGGCGGTCCCGGACCCGGTCATCGGGGACCCCGCCGGCCGCTCCGTGCGTGCGTCCCACACGCGCACGGTGCCGTCCAGCCCCGTCGAGGCGAGCGCCCTGCCGTTGGGGCCGAAGGTCACCGACAGCACCGGGCCGGTGTGCCCGGCGAGGGGCCCGCCGACGGTACGGCCCGTCACCGGATCCCACAGCCGGATCGTCCCGTCGCGGTGCACGTCTTCGCCGTACGCGGCCGCGAGCAGCCCGCCGTCGCGGCGGAACGCCACGCTCCGCACCGAGCCGCTGAGGCCCTCCTTGAGCGGGGCGCCCTTCTGGCGGTGGGCGGCCACGTCCCACAGCCGCACGGTTCCGTCCCGGCCGCCCGACGCCAGCAGCGTGCCCTCGGGGCTGAACGCCACGCTGTCGACCTGTTCGGTGTGCCCGGTCAGTGGCGCCCCCACGGGCGTTCCGGTCGCCGCATCCCACAGCCGGACGGTGCGGTCCGAGCTCGCGGACGCCAGAAGTCTGCCGTCGGGGCTGAACGACAGAGCGCCGACGCGGTCGGTGTGGCCGGTCAGCGGCGTGCCGAGCGGCTCCCCGGTGCGCACGTCCCAGAGCCGGACGGCGCCGTCCTCGTCGGAGGATGCGAGCACCCGCCCGTCCGGGCGGAAGGCGACGGCGACGCCCTTCGCCGGGCGGGCGGCGGCCCGTCGGATGTGCTCGGGCCGGCCGGTGGCCGCGTCCCACAGGCGTACGGTCCCGTCGTCGCCCGTGGTGGCGATGCGGGCGCCGTCGGGACTGAACGCGACGGATGTGACCGCCCCCGCATGACCGACGAGGACGGACTGCTGCTGGGTCAGGAGCCTGGTCATGGCGTCGCCCGCTTCGCCGGTGGGCGAGGTGGCCCAGGCCGCGACGGCCAGACGGCGTGCCGTCACCGGACGCTGGGCCGCCATGGCCTGGGCCTGGGCGGCGAGCTGGCGGGACAGGCTGACGGCGCGCTGGTGCCTGGCCTCGGCCGCGGAGTCGAGGGCGGCCCCCGCCAGGGCCACCGCCGCCAGCGTCAGCACGACCAGGCCGAGGGTGAAGGCTCGGCGGACCAGGACCGCGCGCCGCGCGGCACGCCTGCTCGCGTGCAGGAAGTCGGCGGTGGCGTGCGGGAGCCGGTATCCCGCGGACAGCGCGAGTCCCTCGTCCAGGTCGGTGCCGCGCAGCAGGTCCGCCTTGTCGTGCCGCCTCTCCCAGCGCCGTCGCTGGTCCGCGGCGCGGTCGAGCCACGCGGAGAAGCGGCGGTCGCGCTCCACCCAGTCGCGCAGGACGCCCCAGTCCCGTACCAGCGCGTCGTGGACCAGCTCGGCGACGGGTTCGTCGTGCGCGGCGACGTTGCGGGTGACGATCAGCCGGCGCCGGACGAGGACGGCGAGCACCTGGTCCACGACCTGGGCGGTGGGGGCGGCGGCCGCGTCGCGCCGGGCGGGAGGGCTGTCCGGGCCGCGATCGTCGAAGGGTACGTCGACGAGTCCTTCCTCGGGCTTGGCGAGGAGGGCGCGGGCGGCGGACAGGACGGCCGGCCGTCTGCCGGGCGGGCCGGTCGGGGCGCCGCCGGAGGCGGCCAGTTCGCGCAGCACGGACAGCGGCAGCCGCCGGCGCAGGGCGGGGATGTGCAGGGTGGGATCGGGCGGCCTGACCAGGGAGGTGAGGACCCGTCGGGCGGTGGCGCGTCCGGCGTCCGCGTCGCGCAGGGAGCGCATGGCGCCCTCGTACCAGGAGGTGATGCTGCCGGTGATCCCGCCGATCGCCTCGTACGCGGCGTGGGTCAGCACGCCGTCCGGCGCGCGCTCCCAGAGTTCGCTCATCGCGACCTCGACGAGGGGCAGCACGGTCGTCGGGATCTGCTGTCGGGAGCCGCCCAGGTGGTCGATGCGCTGGACGTCGGCGATGATCCGTTCGGGCAGTCCGGCCTGGCAGTGGGCGCCCACGTCCTCGGCCGGGCGGACGATGATGTCGTGCAGGTCCCGGACGTCGAGTGTGGCGGGGAGGTTGACGATTCCGGTTGTCAACGCCCGCAGCAGTTCGGGGGCTTCGGCCGCGAACCGGGGGTAGAAGTCGTCGCGCATGACGAGCAGGACGGTGAGTCCGGGGGTGCCGACGACGGAGGTGAGCCGGTCGATGCCCTCCCGCAGGACGGAGCCGGCGGGGGAGGGGGCGCCGGGTTCGTCCTCGGCCGGCGTGCTCGTTGCGGCCGGATCGGTCGCCGTGCTGTCGTGCGCCTCCTCGGGGCGGGTGGGTTCCTCGGGCTGGAGGATCTCCTCGAACTGGTCCACGACGAGCACGCGGCGCGGCGCACCGGACCCGCCCGCCCCGCCGAGGGCATCCGGGCCGCCGAGTCCGTCCCGGCCGGCGTCGTGCACGAACGGGTCGAGGTCGTCGAGGGCGTCCAGCAGGGCTTGGCCGGGGCGGACGGTGACGACCTTCCAGCGGTCGCTGCCGGGCAGCGGGCAGTCGGCGAACGCCGGTATCAGACCTGCCTGGACCAGGGACGACTTGCCGGCTCCGGACGGACCGAGCAGCACGAGCGCGTCCGGGACGGCGGCCAGGCGATCGATGATCGTCCGCACCGCTCCGGCCCGTCCGTGGAACCAGCCGGCGTGCTCGGTGTCGAACGCCTGGAGTCCGCGGTAGGGCCGCACCGGGGGGACGGCCAGGTCGGGCCGGAGCTGCCGCAGCCGCCCCGCGGGCGTGGCGTAGGCGATGCCGGTTCCGCGCAGCAGCGGGTCGGGGCGGGTGACGCGGGTGATCATGCCGATCACCGCTTCGACGGTGTCGTCCCACACCGGGCCGCCGCTGAATCCCTGGGTGAGGTCGTTGGCGCAGGCCACCTGAAGCAGGGCGTCGGTCGCGGAGTGGGGGGAGAGGATCTCGCCGGCGTGGCCTTCGCCGAAGTGGCCGCCGGAGACCGCGTGTCCGGGGAAGCCGAAGGAGCGCACCCGGTGGCCGCGGCATCCCTCGGCGCGGGCCAGCGGCAGCGGGGAGGTTCCCGGCGGCGGGGCGTCGAGGCGGACGACGGCGACGTCGTCGGCCGCCGGTTCGCTGCGTCCGTGGTGGACGACGGTTCCGCGGGCCTCGGGCGCGCCGTGCGCCTGGGGGAAGTCCAGGCGCAGCACGGCCCGTTCGCCCCCTCCGGCGGCCGTGACCACGTGCGCGCAGGTCACCAGGAGGTCGTCGGCCACGAGGAAGCCGGCTCCCGCCACCGCGCCGTTCGGGCCGAGAACCCGGGCGACGGAAGTGGCCCAGGTCACCATCTTCGGTCGCTTGGGGCCGCGTTGTGGTGGACGGTCATTCCACTGCGGCCGGCGGGGTGTCCGGCGTGCCGCCCTCGGGCCGCGTCCACGTCATCCGCACCGTCACATGGCTGCCCACCGTGCTCTTGGTGATCACCGCACCGGCTTCGGCGGCGAGATCGAGCCCGAACTCCATCTCGAACTCCGAGGGGCCCGCGGCGCTCAGCCGCTCGATGAGGATCCGGGCGGTCCGGGTGACCGGTTCGATGATCTCGCCCAGCTTTCTGGGCAGGTCCTGAACGGCGTCGCCGACCCGGCCCGCCATGACCGGGCCCTGCCCGTCCGCATGCGGACTCTCCACGAGGATGACGCCCCCGCCGTCGAGCGGTATACGAGCCAGCACAGAATGACACTCCTCGCTGTGGAACCGGTCGTGATGAGGGCAGGCGAACCCGGCCTGCCGGGACTTTCGTCCCTGATCCCTCGAAACTATTTCCCCAGCACGTACCACGGCTTGGGAAAGAAAGCCCAATGCCCGGTCACGTACACCAGTCCGTTGTAGGCAAGACCGCGCTCGGCTCCGGGCTTGGTGTAATCCCAAACGTACACCGTGAGCCCGGCCTTGAACTGGTCTTTCACTTTTTCGTATCCGGCGGGGAAATTGGACCGCGCGGTGGGAGTCCATGCCCGGATGTCGTCGGTGGTCGCCTTCGCCATCCGCAGTTCGGTCTCCCCGCGTTTCGCCCAGGGCCTCGCCGGCTGGGGTGAGGCGCCCCAGAGGGTGCCCTCGTAGAACGTCTCGGCCCGGTCGGCGAAGTCCGCCTGGAACAGCGCCTCGTAGTCGTCGGAGGTCGGCCGCAGCGAGCGCACCAGGGCGGTTCCGCCACCGTCCTCTCCCAGTTTCCGCACCAGGGCCCGTGCACCCTTGTCGTCACCCGGATAGGAATCCTGCGCACCGGACGAGGAAAGGGCGGCGGAGGGGCCGGCTTTCCCTGACGGGTCGTCCCCACCGTGTTTGCCGGGGGCGGAGCAGGATGTCAGGAGCGCGATCCCCAGTAACAATGCACCGGTGCGGCGCCGGCGCTGACGTGTCGTGCGAGTTCGGACGCGCACACCTCTTGCACTACTGCCCCGTGCAGCCATTTCACGCCACCCCCGAAAGCACCGGAACGACCACCAAGGGTGCCACAAAAGGGGCGGCTCGACGCCCGGTTCGGGAAACTCCGTTTCCGGCGGGATTGCCGTCGATATCGCCGGCCCGGCGCGGGCGGGCGGGCTTCCGCAGCTGTCAGTCGCCGGATGTCCGGGGGGCGAGGATGCTCTGGACGGCGGGCGCGTAGGCGGTGACGATCTCCTCCGGGGTCAGCCGGGTGACGGCCGGGATGCGCAGCAGGTAGCGGGTCAGGGCGAGGCCGAGGAGCTGGGAGGAGACCAGTCCCATCCTGTCCCGGTCGACGGAGCCGAGGGCGGGGGCGACCTGGTTGCTGAAGATCTCCCGCATGCGTCGTGCGGCCTGCTCGTTGGTCACGGCGGAGCGCAGGAGCAGCAGCAGCGCGTCGTCGGCGCCGTCGTGTTCCCAGCGGTGCAGGAAGTGCCGTACGAGAGCCGCGGGCCGCTCGTGCGCCGGGGTGGCGGTGAGGTCGGGCAGGTGCAGGTCGATGTCGAGTGCCGCGTCGAAGAGCTGAGCCTTGCTGCCGTAGTAGCGCATGACCATCGAGGGGTCGATGTCCGCGTCGGCGGCCACGGCCCGGATCGTCGTGCGTTCGAAGCCGTGGGCCGCGAAGCGCCGGCGGGCGGCGTCCAGGATCGCGGCCCGGGTGCGGTCGGAGCGCCGGGGGCCCGGACCGGAGTCGGAGCCGGGGTCGGGGCCAGGGCTGCTCGTCATCATGCCAACAACTGTAGGCCATCACGTGTTGACTCTCAATTCCCCGGCGTGCACTCTGGTCAACAGGTGATGGCCAACGCTCGTTGGCAACCTATTGGCGACACGGCGGTCCGGGCCACAGGCCCCCACCGCATCAGCGCACCCCTTGTCCGCGGGAAAGGACGCATGTCATGAATCGAGGCCTCACAGCACCAGGCGAGGCGGTGCGCCACGGCGCGGTGCTGGCCGTCACCTGCCTCGCCCTGGCCACCGTCGTATCGGCCATGGCCTCCCTGAACGTGGCCTTGCCCGGCATCGCCCGCGAGACCCACGCGACGCAGACCCAGCTGTCGTGGATCATCGACGCCTACAGCCTGGTCTTCGCCGCCCTCCTGCTGCTCGCGGCGACCCTGGGCGACCGCTTCGGCCGGCGCAGGGCCCTCCTGGGCGGCCTCGCGCTGTTCGCGGGAGCCTCGACGGCGGCCGCCTTCTCGGACGAACCCACGGCCCTGATCACCCTGCGGGCGGTCCTCGGCGTGGCGGCCGCCCTCGTGATGCCCGCGACGCTCTCCACCATCACCAGCACCTTCCCCCGGGAACAGCGCGCCCGGGCCGTCGGCGTCTGGGCGGCGGTCGCCGGAGCCGGCGCCGTACTGGGCCTGCTCGCCTCGGGCGCCGTGCTCGAAGTGTGGTCGTGGCGTTCGGTGTTCTGGCTGAACGTCGTCCTGGCGGCCGTGGCCTTCGTCGGCACGCACGTCTTCGTGCCGGAGTCGGCCGAGCCCGCCGAGCAGCGCGTCGACACGGTCGGCGCGGCGCTCACCGTCGTCGGCCTGGGCATCCTGGCCTACTCGGTCATCCAGGCGCCCGAACACGGCTGGGCGAGCGTGCGCACGTCGGCCGGCATCGCCGTCGGCCTGGTCGTGCTGGCAGGGTTCATCGCCTGGGAACTGCGCCACCCCCACCCGCTGCTCGACCCCCGGCTCTTCCGCAACAGGCCCTTCGCCGCGGGAACGCTCTCCATCACGCTCCAGTTCTTCGCCTTCTTCGGCTTCATCTTCGTCGTCATGCAGTACCTGCAACTGGTGCGCGGTGACAGCGCGCTGACGGCCGCCGTGAGCGTGCTGCCCATGTCAGCGGCCATGATCCCCAGCGCCCGGCTGGCGCCGAAGCTCGCCGCGCGCGTCGGCGCCCGCCGCCCGTGGATCGCCGGCCTGATCGCGGTCGCCGCCGGCCTGGCCGTGCTCGCCGGACTGAACACCACGAGCTCCTACTGGCTCATCCTGACCGGCCTCGTTCCCCTGGGCGCCGGCATGGGGCTGGCCATGACGCCCGCCACCGCGGCCATCACCGACGCACTGCCCTCCCGGCTGCAGAACGTGGGCTCCGCGGTGAACGACCTGGCCCGCGAACTGGGCGGCGCTCTCGGCATCGCCGTGCTCGGCAGCGCCCTGAACGCGGGATACCGCGACACCCTCGACGCCGGGTCGCTGCCTGCTCCGACGGCGGAGGCGGCCCGGTCCTCACTCGCCGCGGCCAACGCCGTCGGCGCCAGGACCGGCGACACGGCGCTGATCGACCGGGCTCGCGACGCCTTCGCCTCAGGACTGCACCTCGCGCTCCTCACCGGAGCCGGAGCGGCCGTCCTCGGCGCGGTGTGCGTCGCCCTGCTCCTGCGCCGCCCGCGCCCGGCGGCCGATCACCCCGCCGAGGAGCACACGCTGACCACGGTCGGCTGACCAGGGTCGACGAGGCGGACGTCGGACGCCGACCGCACGGCCACACCCCCGATACCACCCACGACCGCCTAAGTCGTGGCGGGGCCGCTCGACACCGAGCGGCCCCGCCACGGCGTCGCCCGCGCCCATGCCACGTGGGCCGCTGCGTCGCCGGGCGTGGGGCGTTTCCAGCGGACCGGCCCTTCCGTCGCCTCGCCGGTGTCCGGTCAACGCCAATGCCTACAACTGTGGGCCAACGCTTGTTGACTTCCGGCGGTGTCGTGGGCATGCTGTGAGCAGACGCTCGCCAACGCACGTTGGCAAACCCGTCAGCCCGAGCCCCGGAGGTCCACCTTGACCAGCTCCGCGCACCCCCTGCCCGAGCGCACCGACGTGGCGATCGTGGGCGCAGGCCCCACCGGCCTGGCGCTGGCGGTGACCCTGGCGCTCGCCGGCACCGACTTCGTCCTGCTCGACCAGCAGGAAGAGGGAGCCAACACCTCCCGCGCCGCGGTCGTGCACGCTCGCACCCTCGAAGTGCTCGACGAACTCGGCTCGTCCGAGGACCTGATCGGCAGGGGTCTGAAGCTCACCCGCTTCGCGGTCCGTGACGGCGCCCGGCGCCTGCTCACCGTGCCCTTCGAGCAACTCCCCACCCCGCACCCCTACACGCTCATGGTCCCGCAGTACGAGACCGAGGCCGTCCTGCTGGCCCGGCTGCGGGCGCTGGGCGGCGACGTCCACCGGCCTCACCGCGTCGCTTCCGTGGTCCAGGACCAGGACGGGGCCACCCTCACCACCAGCACCGGGCAGACGCTGCGCGCGTCCTACGTGGTCGGCGCGGACGGCATGCACAGCACGGTGCGGGAGGCCTCCGGCATCGGGTTCTCCGGCAACTCCTACGCCGAGTCGTTCGTCCTCGCGGACGTCGTGATGGACTGGGCCCCGGGCCCGGCCGAGGTGTCCCTGACCTTCGGATCCGCCGGCCTCGTCGTCGTCGCCCCGCTGCCGGGCGGCCACTACCGCATCGTCGCCACCACGGACCGGGCGCCCGAGCACCCCGGCCTCGCCTTCATGCAGGAACTCCTGGACCAGCGCATGCCCGGCCAGGCCGCCGTCACCGACCTCGCCTGGTCCTCGCGCTTCCGCGTCCACCACCGCGTCGCCGACCACTACCGCGCCGGGCGGCTCTTCCTCGCCGGGGACGCGGCCCACGTGCACAGCCCCGCCGGCGGACAGGGCATGAACACCGGCATCCAGGACGGCTACGCCCTCGGCTCGGCCTTCACCGCGGGCGGCCTCGACGAGTACGAGGCCCGCCGCCGCCCGGTCGCCGAGCGCGTCATCGGCTTCACCGACCGGATGACCCGCATCGCCACCACACGCAACCCGGCCGCACGCACGTTGCGCAACACCGGGATGCGCCTCCTGGAGCACACGCCGTTCCCCGCCAAGCTCGCCACCGAACTGTCCGAGCTCAACTACCGCTAGTGCTCTGACCGCATAGGTTCACCAGGGTGCCGGTGGTGGCGGCTGGATTCGGAGTGTCGTCGGATCCGACCGCTGGAGGCGCGATGGCCGAGCCTGTCCGTGTGCGCAGACTGACCGACCAGGAAGGGCAGTGTCTGCAGCAGATCGTGCGCCGGGGCAGCACGAGCTCGGTTCGCTACCGGCACGCGAGGATGCTGCCGGCCTCGGCCGGCGCGAAACCGCGTGCCGGTTGTCGCGCAGCTGGGGCAGGCCGACGAGGACACCGTCCGGGACGTGATCCACCAGCTCCACGAGATCGGCCTGGCCTGCCTGGCCCCTCGATGGGCCGGAGGCCGTCCCCGCCGACTCGGCGCACCGATCTACGTGATCATGGACAATCTGTCCGCCCACGAGGGTGCCGACATCCACCGCTGGGCGAAAAGACACAGGGTCGAGTTGTGCTTCACGGCGACCTTCGCCTCGTAGGGAACCCGATCGGGGCCCACTTCGGACCACTGCGTCAGTTCACCATCGCCAACTCCGACCACCCCAACCACACCGTGCAGACCCGAGCCCTGCACGCCTGCCTGCGCCGGCGCAACGCCGACGCCCGCCACCGCGATGTCCCGGCCGCCGAACGCAAGGAACGCGCCCGCATCCGTGCTGAACGTGCTGGGAGCTCAACTGTGCTGTGCTGCGCCAAGGGCGTCGGCCAGGCGTTTCAGTAGCTTCTGGTCCAGCTTCGGGAGGAAAGCACGCTTCTTCGCGTCAGAGAGTTGGCTACCGACACTGCTCTCCGATACGCCAGTGACGGTCGCTTCTCCTGAGCGGACAGTTGTGACCAGGAAATACGTCTCTGACTTGAACCCGTCGATATCCACAGTCCAGTGCATTCGAAAGCTCACCGAGTCGTGCCCCACCGATACCTCGTCCTTGACTCGTTCCACGTCCGTACTCACGCGGTCGCCGTATCGGCTTCGCAAGGACAGCGACGGACATGCGTCGAGCGCCGCGTTCAGGGAAGCAAGGTGCGCGCCGGCGGCTCCGAAGCGATAACTGGTAAAGGTGAGAGTCTCATCCGGCGGGGCGAACTCCGCAGCGGATATGTGGACCCAGGCACTGGCCACTGAGTCGGCGAAGACGCCAGACCTGGCGTCCTCGAGAGGTTGGCACGCCTTAGGCCGTACGCTCGCATCGGAGGTGTCGCCGCCCGCTTTCGTCTCGGGCGCGCTGTTGACGGAGTAGCCCGGCAGAGCGCCTTGTTCAGGAAGTGCTGCCGCCAACTCTTCTGCGCTGAGGGGCCGCACAGTCGTCGACGGCCTCGGCGACAGGACGGAAGAGGGCGATGCGGACTCGGCAGCCGTTTCGCCCCCTCCTGAAGCGCAGCCGCCGACAAGGGTGAGCACAGCACCGGCGACAGTGGCAGAGAGAGAACGACTGGCCCAGTTGGACGACATGGCACTCCCCGTATTCGAACAGCGAATCGCGCGGAGTGTAGTCGGTGATCGTCTCGGCCTGTGCCCGGCGAACCTTCACGGTCACAGCACCAGCCGCCCCGTAATCCGCACGCACCCCGAGGTGCGGCCTCGGCCGAACACAAAGTTGAACGTGTTCAAACGAACTGGCAGAGTACCCCCACGACCCACTCGGTAGGCCGAGTCGGGCATCAGGAGGGGCGGGGCCGTGACCGGTGGCATTGGGGTGCGCGGGTGGGGTTCCATGCTCGGCGGACTGGTGTTGGCGTCGTCCGTCCTGACGGCCTGCGGGCCGTACCAGTACTACGACGGCACAGGGCTTCATGACGCCACACCGGCCGAAGTCGCCGGGGTCTGGGAGAACATCGAGGGTACGCGCGTGGTGTTCCGCGAAGACGGAACAGCTCTTCTCGAAAAGCTCGACGGCCAGGAGTTCGACTTCGACGACGGCTGGCGCCTCTCGGGTGCGGGGACCTGGAAACTGACCGATGCCTACGGGGGGCAGCGGGTCAGGCTGGCGCTGACGGCCCGGACCCGGGTCGAGAGGCGCGTTCCCTCGCCTGCCGACGAGGACCCGGCTCCCGAGGCACCGTCGACGTACACGTGGCGCTTCTTCGTGGACCGCGACCGGCACGACGAGGTGGCGCTGTTCTTCTTCTACGGCGATCCCGACTCGGGGAACGCCTATGCGATGAAGCACAGCACGGCGTCATAGGGGGAGTTCACCGGCGTGCGCCGAGCGCCACGGTACGGGAGCCCGGCGTGAAGGCGGCGAAGGACTGTTCCCAGGACTCGTCGGGCCAGTAGTAGGTCACCCGGCCCTCCGAGGGCCGGTAGTGGGCGGTGTACATGGTGCCCAGCCACTCGTCGTAGGCGTACTGGTACAGCGGGGGCTTCAGCATCGCGGCCACGTCCGGGCCGGCCGCGCGCACGGCGTCCAGTCGTTCCCGGGTCCGGGAGACCTGCTCCTGCTCGTCGGGCACCGGCAGGTGCTGATGGTTGGCGGCGCAGGCGTCCGGTGCCTCGGTGAGGGGGATGTCCGGTCCCACGAAGACCGTCCGTGCCTGCTCGGAATCGACGAGCGTCACGTTCTGCGGGACGGCGATCGGCAAGGACCTGAGCTTGCCGACCGCCTGGTCGACGGTGTCACACGTCTCCAGCAGGTAGCGCAGGACGATGAGAACGGCGAAGCCCGGGCCGTGCACGAAACGTCCGCCGAAGGTGAGCGACACCGCCAGCCCGGCGTCGTTCATCCCGTCCAGCAGACCCCACGCGGCGTCCTGCATCCCGATCACCGGTCGCAGGAAGTGTGAGGAGACGATGGTGCCCTCGCACGCGTCGGGGTTGAAGTCGTAGTTGCGCAGCAGCGTGCCGCCGGCACCGGTCTGGGTGCAGCCCGAGAAGAACGGCCGCAGGCCGGCGAGCGTGAGGAAGGCCGCCCCTTCGTCCCGGTCGAGCTGACCGGCGAGGCGATCCAGAACGGGGACCAGCTCCGGCATGTGCTCCTCGAACAGCCTCCGGGCGCGGGCAGCGCCCTGCGCGGTCCGGCTCTCCTCGCTCATCCATGTCTCGGCGAGCGGCCACCGAGCCTGGGTATGGGCGGCCCATCGCCCGTCGCTTCCGTCGCCGAACTCGACGGCACGGAAGGTCTTCTGCTGCCGGCGCATGGCTGTCGCTCCCTCGCGGATGTCGGTCACACGCCGGGAACCTAGCCAATTCGAGGGCGGCTCAACAGACTTGACCCGGACGGGGTGCACTCCAGGGCTTCACCAACTCGGCTTGGCGACATTGCCGTACGACCAGGCGGAGCCCTTGGACATCTCGAAGTGCAGGTGCGGCCCGGTGGCGTTGCCCGTGCTGCCGACGGCGCCGAGCCGCTGCCCGGCGGCGACGTGCTGACCGGCCTTGACCTGACGCTTCGAGAGGTGGCAGTAGGTGTAGACGTGACCGTTGTCCGCGGCCAGCCCGATCCACTGGCCGTAGGCCCCGCCGCCGCCGTTCGACCAGGTGATGGTGCCGGCCCGCACGGCGACCACGGGAACTCCGGTGTCGGCGGCGAAGTCCTGCCCGGTGTGGCGGCCGTGGCCGTCGGGCTTCCAGGCGTAGTCGCCGCGCTCGAAGAACTCGAACGTGACCTTGTGCCCGGGGACGGGCGAGCCCGCCCGGCCGGTGTGCGGCGTGGCGGGAGCGGCGCCGCCCGCCACGTGGAAGAGGCCTGAGAGGCGGCCGAGCGCGGTCAGGGAGGTACGGCCCGGGACGCCGTCGGCGTCGGCTCCCTTGAAGCCCTGGGCGAGCTGTTCGGCCCGGTAGGCGGCCTTGGTCTGGTCGCCGAACAGGCCGGTGGCGCCGTCGGGGATCTTGCGGCCGCGCTTGATCAGGGCTTTCTGGACGATGCGCACGCCTTCGTTGCGCTGGCCGAACCGGACGTCGGACACGGTGACCGTCGGTGTGGCGACCATGGGGAACTCCTAGTACCAGTGGGGAGAGCGCCGTGGATCCGCCTGCTGGACACGGGCGGCGAAGTTCGAACCGGACTCGTTCACGTGGTAGCGGTGGCGGACGTAGTTGACCGTCGCGCACATGCAGGCGACCACGTCGTACGGCGTGGTCGCCGTGCCCGCCTGGTGGTACGTGGCGAACGTGCCCGGAATGCACTGCGTCGCTCCCCGGGAGCAGTTCTGCGGGTGGCCGTCGGCGACACGGGGGCCGTTCGCGTTCCTGTCGGTCGTGTTGATCCGGAACCTCGGGCTGTTGCTGGCGGACTCGCGCTTGGCGATGGTGGCGAGCGCCGGCACACCGAACCGCGGGTCCATGTGGGTCAGTTGGCACGCCTTGCGGGCGTAGCGCCGCATGGCCTCCTCGCCCGATTCGTCGCCGGGATCGCGGAAGGTGACCTGGCCCAGGGTGAGCTTTCCGTTTCCGGCCGAGGGCGCCCCCGCACCGTCCAGCCGGAACATGCCGGTGAGTCTGCCGAGGGTGGCCAGCGAGGTCGGGCCCGGGATGCCGTCGGCGTCGGCTCCCTCGAAGCCCTGGGCGAGCTGTTCGGCCCGGTAGGCGGCCTTGGTCTGGTCGCCGAACAGGCCGGTGGCGCCGTCGGGGATCTTGCGGCCGCGCTTGATCAGGGCTTTCTGGACGATACGCACGTCCTCGTTCCGCATGCCGAACTGAACGTGGGACACAGCGACCATGACGAAGCCTTCCGGTCGATGACGGAGTCTTCGGGGGCTGCCGGGCTCGGGGTCGGCGGCCCGGAGTCTCGGAGTGCCGGGGCCGGGGCCGCCGCATCCTGCGCGCTCGCCGCTCCCGCGCCAGGCCCGACGTTACGGACGCGGCGTCAGCATGCCGTCATCCCGCCGTCACCGAGGGGCGCCCGACCCGGTTGCAGGGGAGGAGGGGAGGAACGGGCATCCGAAGACGAGGATGAGGACGGGGCGCGCGTCGCCTGATCGGTCGGAGTTCCGCGTAAACGCCTCGACATCGGTCGCGGTGATCGGGGACGCTTCGCGCGATGACACGAATCGACGACACACCGCCCGCGTGGGACGAGCGCACGCAGCTCACCACGTTCCTCGACTACGCGCGGGACACGGCCCGCGTCAAGTGCGAAGGCGTCTCCGCGGAGAACGCCCGCAAGGCGCTTCTGCCGGGTTCACCGCTGATGACGATGAGCGCAGTGGTCAACCATCTCCGCTGGGTCGAGTACTACTGGTTCCAGGTGGTCTTCCTCGGCGAGGAGGACCACGCCCCCATGACGGATGAGGATCCGGACCGCGAGATGCGCATCGCCGTCGAGTTCCCGCTCCCGCAGCTGCTCGGCGAATACGCCGCACAGAGCGCCCGCTACCGCGAGCTCGTCGCCGGACACGACCTGGGCGAGCGGGCCCGGCGAACCATCCGCAACGGGGTCCACGTCGACCTGCGATGGATCCTCCTCCACCTCATCGAGGAGACGGCCCGCCACAACGGCCACCTGGACATCCTGCGCGAGATGCTCGACGGCACGACCGGCGACTAGGTGTATGGAGCCGCAGCGTCGTACACATGGCTGACGGATGCCGGCTGACGGGCGGCCCGCCGGGTCGGCCGGTCGGGCGGCGGGTGTGCGCGGGCGGCGTCCCGTTCAGCGGAAGACGACCGTGCGGTTGCCCTCGACCATCACCCGGTTCTCGCTGTGCCACTTCACCGCGTGCGCGAGCACCTGGGCCTCCACGTCCCGGCCGACGGTGACCAGCTCGCCGGGGTCCAGCGAGTGGTCGACCCGGACCACGTCCTGTTCGATGATCTGGCCCTCGTCCAGGTCCGACGTCACATAGTGCGCGGTCGCGCCGACGAGCTTCACACCGCGGTCGTAGGCCTGGTCGTAGGGGCGTGCGCCCTTGAAGCTGGGCAGGAAGGAGTGGTGGATGTTGATGGCGCGGCCGTCCAGCTCCTTGCACAGGTCGTCGGAGAGGATCTGCATGTAGCGGGCCAGCACCACCAGGTCGATGTCCAGGTCGCGGACGAGCTCGAGGAGCCGGGCCTCGGCCTCCGGCTTGGTGTCGCGGGTCACCGGGATGTGGTGGAAGGGGACGTCGTACGTCTGCGCGAGCTTCTCGAAGTCCCGGTGGTTGGAGACGATCGCGGGGATGTCGATGTTGAGCGCGCCCGCACGCCGGCGGAAGAGCAGGTCGTTCAGGCAGTGCCCGAACCGGGACACCATGATCAGGGTCCGGGTCGGCGTGGCGGCGTCGCTGAGGGACCACGAGATGGCGTAGGCCTGGGCGACGGGGCCGAAGCGGTACCGCAGGGCCTCCAGGCCGACGTCGGGGTCGGAGACGTCGAAGTGGACGCGCATGAAGAACCGGCCCTGGAGCCGGTCGTCGAACTGCTGGCTCTCCAGGATGTTGCCGGAGTTCCTGACGAGGAAGCCGCTCACGGCATGGACCAGCCCTGCGCTGTCGGGACAGGAAAGCGTCAGGACGAACTCACGACCAGGTTGCGGGCGAGGGGACATGTGCGGCCTCCGTCGGTGCGTATTGCACAACAAGGTGAGCGATACGCAACATCGTCGGCTCGGTGTCGTCTGCGGTCAAGGGTGGACGGGGAAGTGGCCGCATGGCCAAATCGTCATCCCGCAACATCTTGACGTCCGTCTGGCCAGCCGACAGGGTGTTCCATCACAAGCAATCGGGTGCACGATGCGCAACGAATTTCGGTCGGAAGGCTCGGCGCGTGGCAGACCTGTATGTGAATGGCGAATGGCGGGCCCCCGTGGCCGGCGGCAGCCGGGAGATCCGATGTCCCGCCGACGGCACGCTCGCCGCGACCGTCTCCGAAGGAACGCGCCCCGACGCCGAGGCGGCGATCGCCGCGGCCCGCCGGGCCTTCGACGAGGGCCCCTGGCCACGGACCCCCGAGCGGGAGCGCGGCGCCCTCCTGCTGCGCACCGCCGACGTCATCGAGCGCGACGCCGAGACCTTCGCCCGCGCGGAATCGCTGGACACCGGCAAGCGCATGGTGGAGAGCGAGTACGACATCGCCGACGTCGTCTCCTGCTTCCGCTACTACGGCGGGATCGGCGGCGTCGACGCCGGCCGGGTCGTCGACACCGGCCGCGACGACGCGGTCAGCCGGGTCGTCTACGAGCCCGTCGGGGTGTGCGGACTGATCACCCCCTGGAACTACCCTTTGCTGCAAGCCAGTTGGAAGGTCGCCCCGGCTCTCCTGGCCGGCAACACGGTCGTGCTGAAGCCCAGTGAACTCACCCCCTCCACCTCCGTCCTGCTGATGCGGGCGCTGGAGGAGGCCGGATTGCCGGCCGGCGCGGCCAACCTCGTCCTGGGCGCGGGCCCCGAGACCGGCGCACCGCTCTGCGAGCACCCGGACGTCGACATGGTCTCCTTCACCGGCGGCCTGGCCACCGGCAAACGCGTCATGGCGGCCGCCGCCGCGACCGTGAAGAAGGTGGCGCTCGAACTCGGCGGGAAGAACCCCAACGTGGTCTTCGCCGACGCCGACCTCGACACCGCCGTCGACTTCGCCCTCACGGCCGTCTTCCTGCACTCGGGGCAGGTGTGCTCGGCCGGCGCCCGTCTGATCGTCGAGGACTCCCTGCACGACAGGCTCGTCGACGAGATCGTGCGCCGCGCCCGCCGGATCCGCCTCGGCGGCCCCTTCGACCCCGACGCCGAGACCGGGCCGCTGATCTCCGCACGGCACCGCGACAAGGTGGAGGCGTACGTCGCCGCCGGCGTCGCCGAGGGCGCCGTGCTGCGCTGCGGCGGCGAACGCCCCGATGATCCGGCCCTGGCGGGCGGCCACTACTACCCGCCGACCGTGCTCGACGAATGCCGGCAGGACATGCGCGTGGTGCACGAGGAGTCGTTCGGCCCGGTGCTCACCGTGGAGCGCTTCACCGACGAGGACGACGCCGTGCGCATCGCCAACGACACCGCGTACGGACTCGCCGGGGCGGTGTGGACACAGGACGCCGGCCGGGCCCAGCGGGTCGCCCGGCGGCTGCGCCACGGCACGGTGTGGATCAACGACTACCACCCCTATGTGCCGCAGGCGGAATGGGGCGGTTTCGGCCATTCGGGTGTGGGGCGGGAGCTGGGACCGTCCGGTCTGAACGAGTACCGAGAGCCCAAGCACATCTGGCAGAACATCCAACCCCGGCCGCAGCGCTGGTTCCGCGGCTGAACGCCGAAAGAAGGTCGATCATGACCACCCAGACCGAGGTGCCGCGGCGGCGCGGCGCCCCCCAGGACCCGGGTCCCACCCCGGTCATCTCCGTGCGCAGTCTGTGGAAGGTGTTCGGGCCGAAGGCGGACCGGGTGCCGGGGTCCGAGGAGCTGTGCGGTCTCACCCGCCGCGAGCTGATGGACCGCACCGGCTGCACCGCCGCCGTGCGCGACGTGCACTTCGACGTCTCGCCCGGCGAGGTCTTCGTCGTCATGGGCCTGTCCGGATCCGGCAAGTCCACCCTGGTGCGCTGTCTGACCCGGCTGATCGAGCCCACCGCGGGCGAGATCGTCTTCGAGGGCGAGGACATCCGCAAGGCCGACGACAGACGCCTGCGCGACCTGCGCCGCCGCAAGTTCTCCATGGTCTTCCAGCACTTCGGGCTGCTGCCGCACCGCCGCGTCGTCGACAACGTGGCCTTCGGTCTGGAGATCCGCGGCATGAGCCGGGCCGACCGCGCCAGGCGGGCCCTGGAGGTCGTCGAGCTCGTCGGCCTCGCCGGCTACGAGAACTCCTACCCCGACCAGCTCTCCGGCGGCATGCAGCAGCGCGTCGGCCTGGCCCGCGCGCTGGCCGGCGACCCCGACGTGCTCTTCTTCGACGAACCCTTCTCGGCGCTGGACCCGCTGATCCGCCGCGACATGCAGCACGAGGTCATCCGCCTGCACCACGAGGTCGGCAAGACCATGGTGTTCATCACCCACGACCTGTCCGAGGCGCTCAAACTGGGCGACCGCATCCTGATCATGCGCGACGGCAAGATGGTCCAGTGCGGCACCGGCGACGAACTCGTCGGCGCCCCGGCCGACGACTACGTGCGCGAGTTCGTCAAGGACGTGCCGCGCGGCGACGTCCTCACCCTGCGCTGGATCATGCGCCCGCCCGCGGACGGCGACGCCCTGGACGGCCCCGAGCTGGGTCCCGACGTCGTGGTGCGCGAGGCGACCCGGGCGGTGCTGGCGGCCGACAAGCCCGTCAAGGTCGTCGAGAACGGCAAACTGCTCGGCATCGTCGGCGACGAGGAGATCCTCGCCGTGGTCGCCGGACAGGAAGGCGGCGTCCGGTGACCGTCGCCGTGGAGAAGACCGAGCCCCCGGGCCGGCCGGAGAGGATCCGGCCCGCCGAGGAACCGGCCGCGGCCGCGGCGCCCCGCAGGATCAGCCGCTCCCTGGTGACCGGCGCGATCCTGCTCGTCTGGCTGCTGCTGTTCGCCCTCCTGCGCGGCAGAGAGACCCTCGCGCTCGGGGCGGCGGACCTGACCGACCTGCACCGGTGGTTCAACGACGTCAACGACTCGATCGGCGCGAACCGCAACTCCAACCCGCTGTTCCTGTACTTCTTCAACGAGATCCGCCTCGTCATCGACACCCTGGTGACCTTCGTCCAGGACCTGATCTCCCAGCCCTCCGCGGGCCGCCCCCTTCCGCAGATCGGCTGGCTCGGCGTCGTCGCCGTCGCGGGCTACGCCTCCTGGGCCTTCGGCAACTGGCGGGTCGCCCTGCTGGCGGTGGCCGGCTTCGCCTTCCTGGGGTTGCAGGGCCTGTGGCAGGAGAGCATGGACACCCTGGCGCTCACCGTCTCCGCGGTCCTGGTGGCGCTGCTGTTCGCGATCCCGCTCGGGGTCTGGGCGGGACTCTCCGACCGGTTCCACCGGATCATGACGCCGTTCCTCGACTTCATGCAGACGATGCCGACCTTCGTCTACCTCGCACCGCTGACCCTGTTCTTCCTGATCGGCGGGGCCTCCGCCACCATCGCCACCGTGATCTACGCGGCGCCGCCGGCGATCCGCATCACCGCGCACGCCATCCGGACCGTGCCGGAGACGACGGTGGAGGCGGCCGACTCGCTCGGCGCGACCCGCCGGCAGAGTCTGCTGAAGGTCCTGCTGCCGATGTCCAAGCGGACCGTGGTGATGGGCGTCAACCAGACCATCATGGCCGCCCTGGCCATGGTGACCATCGCGGCCCTCATCGACGCGCCCGGCCTCGGCAAGACCGTCGTGCAGGCGCTCCAGTCGCTCGACGTGGGAACGGCCTTCAACGCGGGCCTGTCCATCGTCGTCATGGCGATCGTCCTCGACCGGGTGACGACCGCCGCCAGCACCCGCGAGGAGGAGGCCCGGCGTTCGAAGAACCGGTTCCTCGCCTGGCGGCGTCCGCTGCTCGGCGCGGGCGCGCTCTGCACGGCCGTCCTGGTCTTCCTCTCCCACACCTACGTGTGGGCGGCCGAGTTCCCCGGCGACGGCAGCGTCGGCAGCTCCGTCGCGAGCGCCGCCGACACCACGACGACCTGGGTGCAGGACAACCTCTCGGGCGTCACCAACACCGTCCGCGATCTCCTCACCGACGGACTGCTCAACCCGTTCCAGTCGCTGCTCACGGACTCGCCGTGGTGGCTCGTCGGAGCCGTGCTGGTCGCGCTCGGAACCGTCCTGGGCGGTCGCCGGGCCGGACTCACCACGGCCGTGTGCGTGGGACTCCTGGTCGCCACCGGCATGTGGTCGGACAGCATGACGACACTGGCCTCGACCGTGGTCGCCACGATCCTCGTGATGCTGCTCGGCATCGTCTTCGGCGTGTGGATGGGCCGCAGCCGCCTGGTGGACCGGGTGCTGCGGCCGAGCCTGGACGCGGCCCAGGTCATGCCGCCGTTCGTCTACCTGGTGCCGTTCCTCGCGCTGTTCGGCGCGACCCGCTTCACGGCGATCGTCGCCGCGATCGTCTACGCGGCGCCCGTCGCCATGAAGATCATCGCCGACGGTGTGCGGGCCGTGCCCGAGACCACCGTGGAGGCGGCCACCGCCGCCGGGTGCAACACCTGGCAGATCATCACCAAGGTCCAGCTGCCGATGGCGCGCGGGGCCCTGACTCTCGCCACGAACCAGGGTCTGATCTATGTGCTGTCGATGGTTGTGGTGGGCGGCCTGGTAGGTGCGGGCGCCCTCGGCTACGACGTGGTGGCCGGCTTCTCGCAGGGCCAACTGTTCGGGAAGGGGCTGGCGGCGGGGCTGGCCATCGTCCTTCTCGGAGTCATGTTCGACCGCATCACTCAGGCAGCGGCGCGGCGTACCAGCGCGTAAGGAGCGACTGACGATGGCAAGGCAAGCAAGACGATGGAGAGCGGGCGCGGCCGGCATGGCGGTCCTCGGCCTCACCCTCACCGCGTGCGGCGGTGCGAAGGTCGGCGACAGTTCCTCCGGATCCGGCGGCGGCGCGGACGCCTCGGGCAAGTGCGGGGCCTTCAACCTCGCCGTCAACCCGTGGGTGGGCTACGAGGCGGACGCCGCGGTCGTGGCGTACGTCGCGCAGAACGACCTCGGCTGCAAGGTCACCAAGAAGGACCTCAAGGAGGAGATCGCCTGGCAGGGGTTCGGGACGGGCGAGGTGGACGCCGTCCTGGAGAACTGGGGGCACGACGACCTTCGGAAGAAGTACATCGACGGGCAGAAGACGGCCGTGCCGGCCGGCTCGACCGGCAACAAGGGCATCATCGGCTGGTACGTGCCGCCGTGGCTGGCGAAGGCCCACCCGGACATCACCGACTGGAAGAGCTTGAACAAGTACGCGGCGAACTTCAAGACCTCCGAGTCGGGCGGCAAGGGCCAGCTCCTGGACGGCGACCCGTCGTACGTCACCAACGACGAGGCGCTGGTGAAGAACCTCAAGCTCGACTTCAAGGTGGTGTACGCGGGCAGCGAGACGGCGCTCATCCAGGCCTACCGCAAGGCCGAGAAGAACAAGGAATGGGTGATCGGCTACTTCTACGAGCCGCAGTGGTTCCTGTCCGAGGTGCCGCTGGTGAAGGTGAACCTGCCCGCGTACAAGGCTGGGTGCGACGCCGACGCGGAGAAGATCGCCTGCGACTACCCCGTCTACGACCTGGACAAGATCGTCAGCGCGAAGTTCGCCAAATCCGGCAGCCCGGCCTACGCCCTGGTGAAGAACTTCAACTGGACGAACGACGACCAGAACGTGGTGGCCAAGTACATCGCGGTCGACAAGATGACCCCCGAGGCGGCGGCGAAGAAGTGGGTGGACGCCAACCGCGCCAAGGTGGACGCCTGGCTCAAGTAGCGACGGGGACCGGGTCCGGGGACCCGGTCGGATCATGCCCGGTGGGCGGTGCGTGCGGGATGCGCGCCGCCCACCGGGCATCGCCGTTTCCGGGCCCGCCCGCCGGTCGCCGGGCGCGCCGCGGCCGCCCTGTTCCACCCCCTGTCCTGCGAGGTCCCGGGCCCCTTGACACCCACCAGCACGGCAGGCACATTGAGTTGCGCAACCTGAACCGCGTTGCGTAAACAGCAACTCGATCGGCTCGGCTGATCAACAGACCGGAGGTGCGGCGATGGCGGGACCCCGAGTGGTCATCATCGGAGCGGGCGTCGTGGGATCGGCCCTCGCCGACGAGCTCTCCGCACGAGGCTGGACCGAGGTGACCGTCGTCGACCAGGGCCCGCTGCCCGCCACCGGGGGATCCTCGTCGCACGCGCCCGGCCTCGTCTTCCAGACGAACTCCTCCAAGACGATGACCGAGCTGGCCCGCTACACCGTCGAGAAGTTCTGCTCCCTCGACGTCGACGGCGAGCCCTGCTTCCTCCAGGTCGGCGGCCTCGAAGTGGCCACCACCCCCGAGCGCCTCACCGAACTGCGCCGCCGCCACGGCTGGATCACCGCCTGGGGCGTCGAGGCCCGCCTGCTCACCGCGGACGAATGCCTCGAACAGCACCCGCTCGTCAACCCCGACAAGGTCCTCGGCGGCCTCCTCGTGCCCACCGACGGCCTCGCCAAGGCCGTCCTCGCCGTCGAGGCCCAGATCCGCCGGGCCACCGGACGCGGCGTGACCTTCCTGCCGCGCCACGAGGTCCTCGACGTCCTCAAGGCCGACGGCGAGGTCACCGGCGTCCTCACCGACCAGGGCGAGATCCCCGCGGACATCGTCGTGTGCTGCGCCGGCATCTGGGGCCCCAGGATCGCCCGCATGGCCGGCATGAACCTCCCGCTGACCCCGCTCGCCCACCAGCTCGCCTGGACCGGCCCGGTCCCCGCCCTCGCCGGCCAGACCGAGGAGGCGGTCCGCCCGATCCTGCGCCACCAGGACGCCGACCTCTACTACCGCGACCGCTTCGACGGCATCGGCATCGGCTCCTACGGCCACCGCCCGATGCCCCTCACCGCCGACGACATCCTCTCCGTCGACGAGGCCGACGGCATGCCGTCGGTCCTGAAGTTCACCGAGGACGACTTCGCCGACGCCTGGACCGAGACCCAGGCGCTCCTCCCCGCCACCAAGGACGCGAAGATCGAGGAGGGCATCAACGGCCTGTTCTCCTTCACCACCGACAATTTCCCGCTGCTCGGCGAGTCACGGGACGTCAAGGGCTTCTGGGTCGCCGAGGCCGTCTGGGTCACCCACTCCGCCGGAGTCGGCCGGGCCATGGCCGAATGGCTGGTCGACGGCTACTGCTCCTCCTTCGACCTGCACGAATGCGACGTCAACCGCTTCGAGCCGCACCAGCTCGCCCCGGAGTACGTGCTGGCCCGCGACTGCCAGAACTTCGTCGAGGTCTACGACATCCTCCACCCGCTCCAGCCCTCCGGGCACCCGCGCCCCCTCCGCACCAGCCCCTTCCACACCCGCCAGCAGGAGCACGGCGCCTTCTTCCTGGAGGCCAACGGCTGGGAACGCCCCCAGTGGTACGAGGCCAACGCCGGCCTCGTCGAGGGCCGCCCCATCCCCACCCCGGGCGACTGGGCCGCGCGCTACTGGTCGCCCATCGTCGGCGCCGAGGCCCAGGCCACCCGCGAGACCGTCGCGATGTACGACATGACGGCCCTCAAACGCCTGGAGGTCACCGGTCCCGGCGCCGCCGCCCTCCTCGAGCGCCTGTGCACCGGCAAGGTCGCCAAATCCACCGGCTCGGTCACCTACACCCTCTTCCTCGACCACGACGGCGGCATCCGCAGCGACGTCACCGTCGCCCGGCTCGCCCGCGACACCTTCCAGATCGGCGCCAACGGCAACCTCGACCTGGACTGGATCACCCGCCACCTCCCCGCCGACGGCACCGTCCAGGTCCGCGACATCACCCCCGGCACCTGCTGCGTCGGCCTGTGGGGCCCGCTCGCCCGCAAGGTCCTCCAGCCCCTCACCGACGCCGACTTCTCCAACGACGGACTGAAGTACTTCCGCGCCCAACAGGCCTACATCGGCTCGGTGCCCGTCACCGCCATGCGCCTGAGCTACGTCGGCGAACTCGGCTGGGAGATCTACACCACCGCCGACCAGGGCCAGAAGCTCTGGGACACCCTCTGGGATGCCGCCCGGCCCCTCGGCGGCGTCATCGCGGGACGCGGCGCCTTCAACAGCCTGCGCCTGGAGAAGGGCTACCGCTCCTTCGGCACCGACATGACCTACGAGCACGACCCCTACGAGGCCGGCGTCGGCTTCGCCGTCAAACTCGACAAGGACGACTTCATCGGCAAGGAAGCGCTGCTGCGGCGCAAGGAGAACGTCCGGCGCAAGCTGTCCTGCCTCGTCATCGACGACCCCCGGTCGGCCGTCCTCGGCAAGGAACCCGTCTTCGACGGCGACCGGCCCGTCGGCTACGTCACCAGCGCCGCCTACGGCTACACCATCGGCAAGGGCATCGCCTACGCCTGGCTCCCGACCGGACTCACGACCCCCGGAACGGTGCTGCACATCGGCTACTTCGACCAGCGCGTGGAGGCCGTCGTCACCGAGGAGCCCCTCTTCGACCCCACCATGTCCCGCCTCCGTGGCTGACCCCGGCCACGACCGCAGAGGGAAGGAGCACCGCCGGTGAACGCAACGCTGCTCGACGGCCGGGCGACCGCCGCCGCCGTCCGCCGCGAACTCACGGAGCGCGTGGCCAAGTCGACCGCCCTCGCCGGCCGCCCACCGGGCCTCGGCACCGTCCTGGTCGGCGACGACCCCGGCAGCCACGCCTACGTCGCCGGCTGGATCGCGCCGATGCCCGGCGGGGTCGGCCCCATGACCCGCGCGATGCTGCCAGCCAACGTCGTCGAGGCCGCCGAGAGGAACGCCACCGCCGTATGAACGCGCACGCCCCCGAGCACCCGCAGCACCCGCACTCCCAGCCCCCCTACCCGCAGCATCCGTGCCTTTCGGAAGACGGAGACGTCCGATGAGCCCCCGCACCCCCGGCGCAGACCTCCCCGAGCACCCCGACTGGCTGTGGCGCGACCCCGAGCCACGGAAGTCGTACGACGTGGTGATCGTCGGCGGCGGCGGACACGGCCTGGCCACCGCCCACTATCTGGCGAAGAACCACGGCATCACCGACGTCGCGGTACTGGAGAAGGGCTGGCTCGGCGGCGGCAACATGGCCCGCAACACCACGATCATCCGCTCCAACTACCTGTGGGACGAGAGCGCCGGCATCTACGAGCACGCCCTCAAGCTCTGGGAGGGCCTGGAGGAGGAACTCGACTACCCGATCCTCTTCTCCCAGCGCGGCGTGCTGAACCTCGCGCACAGCCTCCAGGACGTCCGCGACAGCGTGCGCCGCGTGGAGGCCAACCGCCTCAACGGCGTGGACGCGCAGTGGCTCGACGCCGACGGCGTCAAGGAAGTCTGCCCGATCGTCAACGTCTCGCAGGACGTGCGCTATCCGGTGCTGGGCGCCACCTACCAGCCGCGCGCCGGCATCGCCAAGCACGACCACGTGGCCTGGGGCCTGGCCCGCTCCGCCGACGCGGCCGGCATCGACATCATCCAGAACTGCGAGGTCACCGGCCTCGACGTGGTCGACAACCGGGTCGTCGGCGTACGGACGACCCGCGGCCGCATCGGGGCCGGCAAGGTCGCGCTGTGCTCGGCGGGCCACACCTCGGTCCTCGCCGCCATGGCCGGCGTCCGACTCCCGCTTCAATCACATCCGTTGCAGGCCCTGGTCTCCGAACTGCTGGAGCCCGTGCACCCCACGGTGGTGATGTCCAACGCCGTCCACGTGTACGTCAGCCAGGCGCACAAGGGCGAGCTGGTGATGGGCGCGGGCATCGACGCGTACAACTCCTACACCCAGCGCGGCGCGTTCCACATCATCGAGGAGCAGATGGCCGCGGCCCTGGAGCTGTTCCCGGTGTTCGCCCGCGCGCACGTCCTGCGCACCTGGGGCGGCATCGTCGACGTCAGCCCCGACGCCTCGCCGATCGTCGGGCTCAGCCCCGTCGACAACCTGTACCTCAACTGCGGCTGGGGGACAGGCGGGTTCAAGGCCACACCGGGTGTCGGCTGGGTCTACGCCCACACCATCGCCCACGACGCCCCGCACGCCCTCAACGCCCCCTTCTCGCTCGACCGTTTCACCACCGGCGCGCTCGTCGACGAGCACGGCGCGGCCGCGGTGGCCCACTAGGGAGCCCAACCATGCTGCTCATCCCCTGCCCGTGGTGCGGGCCCCGCGACGAGGCCGAGTTCCACTACGGCGGCCAGGCCCACGTGGCCTACCCCGAGACCCCTTCGGACCTCACCGACGAGGAGTGGGCCCGCTACCTCTTCTTCCGCGACAACACCAAGGGGCCGTTCGCCGAACGCTGGAGCCACGCGGCGGGCTGCCGCCGCTGGTTCAACGCGGTCCGCGACACGTCGACGAACGAGATCCTGACGGTGTATCGCACGGGCGAGGACCGCCCGGCAACCCCGGACCCGAGCCCGGCCCACTCAGCCCGTCCGGTGGTCCCCCCTCTGCCGGAGTTCGAGAACGAGGCTGTCGAGGCCGAATGGGGGTCCGGGGGCACCGCCCGCGGGAACAGGCCGGGAAGCGGCGGCGGGGGTGAGGCAACCCAGCCGTTCCGCCACCCCACCCGAGGCCGCATCGACCGGGACGAGACCCTCACCTTCACCTTCGACGGCACCGAGTACCAGGGCCACCGCGGCGACACCCTCGCCTCCGCGCTCCTCGCCAACGGCGTCATCCGGACGGGGACCAGCATCAAGCTCGGCCGCCCCCGAGGCATCTTCTCCGCCGGCGTCGAAGAACCCAACGCCGTCATCCAGATCGAGGAGCCGTTCCCCGAACCGATGCTCCCCGCGACCACCGTCGAGCTGTACGACGGGCTGGTCGCCACCAGCCTCCCCGGCCAGGGCCGCCTCGCCACCGCACCCGACCCGGCCCGCTACGACGCCGTCCACGCCCACTGCGACCTGCTGGTCGTGGGCGCGGGCCCGGCCGGCCTGGCGGCCGCCGCCGCGGCGGCGAACAGCGGCGCCCGCGTCATCCTCGCCGACGACCAGCCGGAGCCCGGCGGCAGCCTGCTCGGCACGGCCGAACACCTCGACTGGGTGGCCGGGACCGCCGCCCTGCTCGACGCCGCCTCCGAGGTCCGCGTCCTGCGCCGCACCACCGTCTTCGGCTACTACGACGACAACCACCTCCTCGCCGTCGAACGCCGCACCAACCACCTCGGCGCCGCTGCCCCCGGCAACGTCTCCCGGGAACGCGTCTGGCGCATCCGCGCCCGCCGGGTCGTCCTCGCGACCGGCGCCCACGAACGCTCGCTCGCCTTCGCCGACAACGACCGCCCCGGCGTGATGCTGGCGTCCTCGGCCCGCACCCACGTCAACCGTCACGGCGCCCTGCCCGGTCGCCACGCCGTCGTCTTCACCACCAACGACAGCGCCTACGCGGCCGCCCTGGACCTCGCCTCGGCGGGCCTGGCCGTCACCGCGATCGTCGACACCCGCCCCGAGCCGGGGGAGTGGGCCGAGCGCGCCCGGGCCGCCGGCATCGAGGTCCTGGCCGGACACGCCGTCACCGGCACGCGGGGCGGGGCCCGCCTCACCGCCGTGACCGTCGCCCCGTACGGCGAATCCGCCGGGCAGCGGGAGTTCGCCGCCGACCTGCTGCTCGTCTCCGGCGGATGGAACCCGGTGGCCCACCTGTTCAGCCAGTGCGGCGGCAGGCTGCGCCACGACGAGACCCTGGGCTCCTTCGTGCCCGACACCGCCCGCCAGGCCGTAGAGGTCGTGGGCAGCGCGAGCGGTCTCCTCGACCCGGCCGCCGTCCTCGCCCAGGGCGCCGCCGCCGGAGCCCGCGCGATCGAGGCCGAGGGGTACACCGCCGAGGCGCCCCGCCTCCCGGCCCCGGCCCCGCAGCCCGCCCCGACCCCGCCGATGCACGTGTACGTCGTCCCCGGCGAGTCCGACTCTCCCCGGTTCGTGGACCTCCAGCGCGACGTCACGGTCGCCGACCTGGCCCGCGCCACCGGCGCCGGCCTGCGCTCGGTCGAGCACACCAAGCGCTACACCACAGCGGGCACCGCCAACGACCAGGGCAAGACCTCGGGCGTGCTGGCGAGCGGAGTGGTCGCCGAACTGCTCGGCGTGGACGTCTCGGCCCTCGGCACCACCACCTTCCGCCCGCCGTACACACCGGTCTCCTTCGCCGCCCTCGCGGGCCGCGACCGGGGCGTGCTCAGCGACCCGGTCCGCACGACGGCCCTGCACGAATGGCACGCCGGGCACGGCGCGCTGTTCGAGAACGTCGGCCAGTGGAAGCGCCCCTGGTACTACCCGCGGGCCGGAGAGGACATGGCCGCCGCCGTGCTGCGCGAATGCGCGGCGGTCCGCGAGGGCGTGGGCTTCATGGACGCCTCCACCCTCGGCAAGATCGACGTCCAGGGCCCGGACGCCGGCGCCTTCCTCGACCTGCTCTACACCAACATGATGAGCACCCTGAAGGTCGGCATGATCCGCTACGGCGTCATGTGCCGCCCGGACGGCATGGTCTTCGACGACGGCACCGTCATCCGGGTCGACCGGGACCGCTACCTGGTCACCACCACGACCGGCAACGCCGCCGCCGTCCTGGACTGGATGGAGGAATGGCTCCAGACCGAGTGGCCCGAACTCCGGGTGCGCTGCACGTCCGTGACCGAGCAATGGGCCACGGTCGCCCTGGCCGGCCCCAGCTCCCGTGACGTGCTCGGCTCCCTCGCGCCGGGGCTCGCCGTGGCAGGCGACGACTTCCCGTTCATGGCCTGGCGCGAGACGACCGTCGCGGGCATCGCGGCCCGGGTCTGCCGGATCAGCTTCTCCGGCGAACTCGCCTACGAGATCAACGTGTCACCGTGGGAGGCCCTGACACTCTGGGAGGCCCTGTACGAGGCCGGCGCCCCGTACGGCATCACCCCGTACGGCACCGAGACCATGCACGTCCTGCGCGCCGAGAAGGGATACCCGATCATCGGCCAGGACACCGACGGCACGGTCACCCCGCAGGATCTCGGCATGAGCTGGGCGGTCTCCAAGAAGAAGCCCGACTTCATCGGCAAGCGCTCCTTCGCCCGCCCCGACACGGTGCGCCCGGACCGCAAACACCTCGTCGGCCTGCTCCCCGAGGACCCGGCCGACCTCCTCCCCGAGGGCGCCCACCTGATCGCCGACAGCGTGCTCCCGGCCCCGCCCGTCCCGATGCTCGGCCACGTCACCTCCAGCTACCGCAGCGCCGCCCTAGGCCGCACCTTCGCCCTCGCCCTGGTCAAGGGCGGCCGGGACCGCGTCGGCGAGCGGCTGTACGCCCCCGTGGGCGACCGACTGGTCCCCGTGACCGTCACGAGCCCCGTCCTCTACGACCCCGAGGGAGCCCGCCGCGATGGCTGACACCGCCCCGACCTCCCGGCTCCGCAGTCCCCTGGACCGGGCCGCCGACCGGCTGGCCGCCGCCACCCGCGCCTCCGGCGGCGCGATCCGGCTGGCCGAACTCCCCTTCCTCACCCAGCTCGACGTCCGTCTCGACGCCAAGGGCGCGGCGGCCGGCGCCGTAGGCCTCGCACTGGGGCTCCCGCTGCCTCTGGAGCCCGACACCGTCGTCCGCGCGGGGCAGCTGACGGCGCTCCGGCTCGGCCCCGACGAGTGGCTGCTCGTCGGTCCGCCGGGCGGCGGCCGCGAACTGGAGAGCCGGATCCGGGAGGCCGCGGGAGACGAGCCGGTCGCGGTCACCGACGTCTCCGCGCAGCGCACCACGCTCCTCGTCGCCGGTGCGGGCGCCCGCGACCTGCTGGCCCACGGCTGCTCGCTGGACCTGCACCCGAGGGCCTTCGGCCCCGGCCGCTGCGCCCAGACCACCCTGGGCCGGACCCAGGTCGTCCTGGTGGCGCGTGACAAGCCCAGCGCCGGATTCTGGGTGCTGGTCCGTTCCTCGTTCGCCGGGTATCTGGCGGACTGGCTGCTCGACGCGGCGACGGAGTACGTCTGAGCGAGCCGCCCCCGGACGGGACGGCGACGGGCAGGGGACGCGCACGTGTCCTGCCCGCGCGGTCCCACCGGCACGCAGACACCCCGACACGTCCACAGCTCGACACGCCGGTGGTGGGGCGCGCGCCGAAGCACGGGCGCGGCCGCTCCGGCCGAGGCGCGCCGGCGTCGGGGGAGGAGCGGCCCGCCGGGGCGCCGAGAGGCGGTGGCGGCGCGACCGCCGCCCCGCCCGGCGCTCTCCGCGGGCGCCTTCCGCGGGCGGTCAGCCCAGGTGGCCCATTCTGCGGCTGATCTCCTCGGCGCCCCGCGTCAGCACGGGCGCGAGTTCCCGCATGCGGTCCTCGGTGAAGCGGTAGGCCGGCCCGGAGGCGCTGAGCGCGGCGATGACCTCGCCCTCGCGGGAGCGGATCGGGGCCGCCATCGCGTGCAGTCCGATCTCCAGCTCCTCCGTCGTCATCGCGTAACCGCGCTCGCGCGCCACGTCGAGGTCCTTCTCCAGCTCCGTCCTCGCGGTGAGGGTGTGCGGCGTCAGCCTCCGCAGCCCGGACGCCTCCAGCACCTCGGCCCGCCGCCGCTCCGGCAGATGGGCCAGCAGGATCTTTCCGCTGGACGTGGCGTGCACGGGCGTGAGCTGGCCGACCCAGTTGTGGGTGCCGACCGCGCCCGGTCCGCGCACCTGGTGGAGGTTGACCGCGTAATGCTCCTGGAGGACGGCGATGTTGACGGTCTCGCCGATCTCCTCGCTGAGCCGCTCGCAGACCTGCCGGCCCTGCTGGGTGACGTCGAGCCTGCCCGTGACGGCGCCGGCGAGCCGCACGATGCCGAATCCGAGCCGGTACTTGCCCCGCTCGGCGGTCTGCTCGACCAGCCCGCGTGCCTCCAGCGCGCCCAGCAGCCGGAAGGCGGTCGACTTGTGGACGTCGATCTCGGCGGCGACCTCGCTGACACCGGCCTCGCCGCGGCGGGCGAGGATCTCCAGCACGCTGACGGCGCGGTCGACGGACTGCACGCCGCTCACGGGCCCGGCCGTCATGCCCGTTGCGCCCTCTGCCGCGTAGTTGCTCATGACGCAACTATAGGCCGTCGCGCTCAAGGGCCGGGGGGTTCGCGGAGCGGGTCGGCACCGGCCGGAACCGGTCGCCCGCATGCTCGCACGGCCGCTCCGGTCCGGGGAAGGGGGCGGCACCGAAGAGGGAGGGGCGAGTCGGCCTCGGCCGACCTCTTGACAGGGGGTGTCCCCGAGGAGAGAGTTTGGTCAACGTTGCTCATGGCGAAGATGGTTGCGCTATTCAGAACACGGAGGGGCCGCCGGAACGGCAACCGCCCACGGCCCTCGTCCGGTCCCCCCAACGACCCGTCCGCCGGTCCCTCGCCGACAGCCTTGAGGCGACCGGCGTCCGCCCGCCAACCCGCACACCCGGCCGAAGCGCGCAGTCGGCCGCCCCCGACGAGGAGATCGACCGTGACACACGAGGTACGCGCCGTCGTCGCCCGCGAGAAGGGCGCCCCGGTCTCGACGGAGACCGTCCTGGTGCCGGACCCCGGCCCCGGAGAGGCGCTGGTGCGGGTGCAGGCCTGCGGGGTCTGCCACACCGACCTGCACTACCGGGAGGGCGGCATCAACGACGCGTTCCCCTTCCTCCTCGGCCACGAGGCCGCGGGCGTGGTGGAGTCGGTCGGCGAGGACGTCACCGACGTCGCACCCGGCGACTTCGTCATCCTCAACTGGCGTGCCGTCTGCGGCACATGCCGGGCCTGCCGCAGAGGACGGCCCTGGTACTGCTTCGCCACGCACAACGCCGCCCAGCCGATGACCCTGGCCGACGGCACCCCGCTCTCCCCGGCCCTCGGCATCGGCGCCTTCGCCGAGAAGACCCTGGTCGCCGCCGGACAGTGCACCAAGGTGAACGCGACGGCAGCGCCCGCCGCCGCCGGCCTCCTCGGCTGCGGCGTGATGGCCGGCTTCGGCGCCGCGGTCAACACCGGTGCCGTGGGGCGCGGCGACTCCCTCGCGGTGATCGGCTGCGGCGGGGTGGGCATGGCCGCGATCGCGGGCGGCAAGGTCGCCGGCGCCGGCCGCATCATCGCCGTCGACGTCGACGAGCGGAAACTGAAGTGGGCCGAGCGGTTCGGCGCAACCGACACCGTCGACTCCTCCAGGACCGACGCCGTCGAGGCGATCCGCGAACTGACCGGCGGCTTCGGCGCCGACGTCGTCGTGGACGCGGTGGGCCGCCCCGAGACCTTCAAACAGGCCTTCTACGCCCGCGACCTGGCCGGCACGGCCGTCCTGGTGGGCGTCCCCACCCCGGAGCTGACCCTCGACCTCCCGCTGCTCGACGTCTTCGGCCGCGGCGGCGCCCTGAAGTCCTCCTGGTACGGCGACTGTCTGCCCTCGCGCGACTTCCCCGCCCTGATCGACCTCTACCTCCAGGGCCGCTTCGACCTCGGCGGGTTCGTCACCGAGACCATCGGCCTGGACGACGTCGAGGCCGCGTTCGCCAAGATGCACCACGGCGACGTCCTGCGGTCGGTCGTGCTCCTGTGACCGCCCGCATCGAGCACCTCGTCACCTCCGGCACCTTCGAACTGGACGGCGGCGCCTGGGAGGTCGACAACAACGTCTGGCTGATCGGCGACGACGAGGAGGTCCTCGTCGTCGACGCCGCGCACGACGCGGACGCCATCGACGCCGCCGTCGGCGACCGCCGTCTGGTCGCCGTCGTGTGCACGCACGCCCACAACGACCACGTCAACGCCGCCCCGGCCCTGGCAGCCCGCCACCGCGCGCCCGTCCTGCTCCACCCCGACGACACGGTGCTGTGGAAAGCGGCGCACGGCGACGGGGCGGGGGCCCCAGACTTCCGCGAACTGGCCGAGGGCGACGTCCTGACCGTCGCCGGCACCGGCCTGACGGTGCTCCACACCCCCGGCCACTCACCCGGAGCGGTCTGCCTCCACGCCCGCGGACTGAACGCCCTCTTCTCCGGCGACACCCTCTTCCGGGGCGGTCCCGGAGCCACCGGCCGCTCCTTCTCGGACTTCGGCACCATCATCGCCTCCGTCCGGGACCGGCTGCTGACGCTGCCCGCCGCCACGACCGTGCACACCGGCCACGGCGAGACCACGTCGATCGGGGCCGAGGCGCCCCACCTCGACGACTGGATCGCCCGCCACCGCATCACGATGTTCCCCGAAGGTGACCCGATGACCCCCAGGAATCTGCCGCCCAGCCTCATCCCCACGCTGTCCGGCGAGTACTACACGGACCCCGGCGTCTTCGCCCAGGAGCAGGAGCACATCTTCGAGACCATGTGGTTCTGTGTGGTCCGTGCCTCCGAGCTGGCGAAACCGG
>NZ_JBICXC010000012.1:0-254235 GCF_043200075.1 Streptomyces sp. NPDC048481 | reverse complement strand
CCTCCGGCATTGTCACCGGCGGGCGGGGGGGGGGGGGGGGGGTGGGGGCGGGGGGGGGCGCCCCCGGGGCGCGCCCCCCCCGGGGGGGGGGCGCGCCGCCCCGGCCGGGGGGGGGGGGGCGGGGGCCCCCCCCCCCCGAGGCCGTGGGTTCGCGCGCCGGCCGCCGGACCGCCCACCCCTTCCGGGGGGCCGGCCCGGCGGCTGCCGCGATCGTCCGGGTCGCGCCGTCGGCGTCGTTCAGGCGCGGCTCCACTTCTGCCCGGCCCGGCCGTCGCAGCTCCACAGGACGAGGTGGGTGCCGTTGGCGGTGCCGGACCGGTCGGCGTCGAGGCACAGTCCCGCGTGGACGTTGCGGACCGTGCCGTCGGAGCCGACGGTCCACTTCTGGTTGTCCTGGCCGTTGCAGGGCCAGGTGACGACGCGGGTGCCGTTGGCGGTTCCCCGCTCGTAGGCGTCGAGGCACTTGTCGCCGAACACGCGGATCTCGCCGCCCGCCCAGGTGGTCCAGAGCTGGTTGGCGGCCGTGTGGCAGTCCCACAGCAGCGCGGCGGCGCCGGCGGCGGTGGAGCCGTTGTCCACGTCCAGGCAGCGGCCGGAGCCGGCGCCGCGCAGTCGCGAGGTGGTGGCGGCCAGCGGGCTGCCGCCGCTCACCCGGTAGACGGCCACTCCGTGTGCGGGCACGTTCGCCGAGATCGATCCCGACGAGTTCGACGTGCCGCCGGTCCACAGGTCCGTGAGGGTGAACTGCCCTCCGGACAGGCCGGCTTGCGCCGCCGTGGTGGAGATCGTCGCGGCGCCCGACCCGCGGTTGAACAGGCCGACCGCGACCGAGCCGTCGGACAGCGGCTTGGCGAACACCTCGGTGTTGCCGTCGTCGCGCACCCGGCGGCCGCCCGCGCCCAGCGCATCCTGGTCGACGGCCAGCAGCCGCGGGTTGCGCAGGATCGCGCTCACGTCAAAGGACATGGTGCGGATGTCGTTGCCGGCCATGAGCGGAGCGCCCATCAGGGCCCAGAGCGCGAAGTGGGAGCGGGACTCGGTGAGCGACAGACCGGGGCGGCCGACGACGAGCATGTCGGGGTCGTTCCAGTGTCCCGGGCCCGACTGGGCCGCCAGCGGGGCGGTGACGTCCAGGACGTTGCCGACGCCCATCGGGTAGCTGTTGGTGTTGCCGTTCTGCCAGATGTCGAGCAGGTCCTCGGTCGTCCGCCACAGGTCGGCGACCTCGCCCCAGTTGTACGAGGCGCCCGTGATGGCGTGGAAGCTGTTGGGGTTGATGCTGTAGACGATCGGCCGGCCGGTGGCGCGCAGCGCGTCGCGCATGAGCGTGAACCGCGCGACCTGCTCGTCACGGGTGCCGCTCGACGAGCACCAGTCGTACTTGAGGTAGTCCACGCCCCAGGACGCGAACGTGGCCGCGTCCTGGGCCTCGTGTCCCCTGCTGCCCGTCGATCCGGGGTAGGCGCCGCTGGTCTGCGCGCAGGTCCGGTCGCCGGGGACCTGGTAGATGCCGAACTTCAGGCCCTTGCCGTGGATGTAGTCCCCGAGCGCCTTCATGCCGCCGGGGAACTTGGAGGAATTGGCCCGCAGATTGCCCGACGCGTCGCGCTGCGGGTCGAACCAGCAGTCGTCGACCACGACGTACCGGTAACCGGCGTCCCGCATGCCCGAGGAGGCCATCGCGTCGGCGGCCTGGCGGACCTGCGCCTCGGTGACTCCGCACCCGAAGCTGTTCCAGCTGTTCCAGCCGAGCGGCGGGGTGAGCGCCGGGCTGCCGGGGGCGGCCTCGGCGACGGCGGAGGAGTGGACGACGGCCGTGAGGGAGGCGGCGACGGTCAGCGCGGCGGCCGCGAGGAGATCGAGGAGTCGTCTGCCTGGTCTGGGCACTCGGCTTCCTTTCCGGGGGGCGGGGCGCCGAGGGGTGGTCACCGACGACGCCGTGGGAGACAGGGGATGACTGGCACGCGTGGGATGCGCGCGGGAACGCGCACGGTGAATGTCATGCATATGACATCCATGGGACCTGTTCGAAATTTCGGTAGGATTTCGGAATGCCGACCCCACGGATGGTAGAGAGACTGCCGCGGGTGTCAACACGGCGGACAGGCCGGCTGTCACATCCGCCCCTGCTGAGCCATCACAAAAGCTCACGGATCCCGAAAGTTTTCGCCTCCGACACCGAATCATGCGAGCCGGATTGACGGGATCGGTGCCCTCCCCGCGCCCTCGGAACGGAAAGGGCGGGAGGAGCAGGAGGGCGGCGACGAGCAGCGCTCAGGGCCGGTTCGGCGCGGCGGCCTCGGCGGGGTGCTCGCGCAGCCGGCCGACGGCGTCGGGGTTCTCCTCCAGCCGGCGGGCGCAGACGGCCCACTCGACGTGGTCGCTGCCCGCGGCGCACAGAACCACGTCCGCCACCAGTGGCGTGCGGCCCGCCGCGACGCCGTGGGCGCTGCAAGCGTTCCTGGCGTTCGCGTGCGGAACGACGCGGACGACGCCGGACTTCACGGGCCGCTCCTCTTCGTCACGCGGATGTCCTGGACCGGATGCAGTATCGGCCGGTTGCTCGTTCGCTCTTCGGGTAGTGCGTTTGAATGAGCATTGCATGTGAATTGCCTCGGGCTTACTGAAAGAGACTCGTTCGTGACGCACCTCGACGGCGCCGACAACGATCAGGCGAAGGGGCCGGACCACGGTCCTCGGGCCGCCGCCCGGGAGATCGCCGACGCCGTGGAGAGCCTGACGGACCTGTGGACCGTGGCCGCCCAGGAGGCGGCGCTGCGGCTGTCCCTGCATCAGCTGAAGGCGCTGCGGGCCGTCGCGGACGCGCCCGGCCTCAACCTCACCGCCCTCGCGGAGCGGCTGGACATCGGGATGCCGACGGCCAGCCGGCTCTGCGACCGCCTGGAGGCGGCCGGCCTGCTGGAGCGCGGCACGCATCCCTTCAGCCGCCGCGAGGTGCAGTTGCGGCTGACGCTGACCGGCCGGCAGGTGCTGAGCGACGTGGCCGGACGGCGCACGCAGGCGCTCGCCGCCGTGCTGGGGTTGCTGGAGCCGGCCGACATGGTGGCGCTGGGCCGCGGGCTGCGGGCCCTGCACCTCGCCCGCGGGGCCGCGTCGAAGCGGTCCGGCGCCGCGGACCCCGACCGCCGCTGACGCGGTCCGGGGCGTCCCCCTCGGCCGTCAGGTCGCGCCGTCGCGGCCGTGCCAGTCAAGGCAGACGACCGCGGCGTCGGCGGCGAGTTCCTTGCTGCCGAAGTGCTCGATCAGGCCGGACACGATGGCGCGGGCGGCTTCGTGCGGGGACTCCCGGCGGGTGGCGCTCAGCGTCTGCCGCAGGGCCCGCTCCCCGAAGGATCCGCCGTCGGCGGCGCGTGCGCCGTGCACGCCGCTGCTGACCACGATGAGCCGGTCGCCCGGTTCCACCCGGAAGGTCTGCTCGTCGTACTGGGTCTCCTCGAACATGCCGAGCGGGAGTTGCGCCTCGAGTTCGATGCGCTCGACGGTGTCCTCGCGCTGGCGGAAGAGCTGCGGCGAACCGGCGTCGACGGCGTGGACGACGCCGGTCTCCAGGTCGAACCGCAACAGCAGGGTCGAGGCGTAGGACTTGCCGCCGTACTGGGCGAAGAGGGCCTGGTCCGCGAGGCAGGCCTGGTCCGCGAGCCCTATGCCGGCGCGGCGCGCGTTGCGCAGCGCACCGACGGCGAGGCCGGTGAGCAGGGAGGCCTCGATGCCCTGGCCCATGCCGTCGGTCACGGTGAGGGTGAGGTGGTCGGCGTCGGTCGACCAGTCGAAGTTGTCGCCGCCGATGGTGTAGGCGGGCTCCAGGTGGGCGCCGATCACGTACTCCCGGCGGCCGCAGCCCCGGCCGGGCAGGAGCTGCCACTGCATCTCGGCGGCCAGGGTCAGCCGGCGGGTGCGGCGGGCCTGGAGGTACAGGTCGGTGTCGCGTCCGGCGGTGGCGACCTCGTGGGCGAGGGCGGTGGCGAAGTCGGTGAGCCGGAGCACGGTGGCCGGGTCGGTCGCGCTGCTGGGCAGCCGGACGGACAGCACGCCCAGCCGGTCGCCGCGGACGGTGAGGGGCAGATGGACGACGTGCGTGGACGGCGAGCCGTCGGCGACCTCGACCACCGGCGCCTGGTCGATGAAGGCGCGTCCCGTGGGCCCGTCGTGCACGGCGACCGGGGCCGCGGTGTGCGGGAGATGGGTGACCGGTTGGAGGACGCTCAGCGCGTAGTCGGCCATGAGCAGGGTCACCTCCCCGGCCCCGACACGGTCCGTCAGGAGGCGGCGGGCGGTGGCGACCAGCTCGTGGGGCGCGGCGGCGCGCAGCAGGCTTTCCGCGGACGGCGCCGGTTCAGATGTGTTCACGGCATCCACTCTCTCCCCCTATTCCCTCCACACTATCGCCATGCGCGCCTCGGCCCGACCGGGGGGACATAGGGCGTCCGAGGGGCCCGGCGACCGCGGGGAACCCGCGCCTGACGGGCCCGATGAGCAGACTCGCCCCCGCCCGTCGGCGCGGGCCGGGCGGAGCGGCCGCGCGCCGCCCTCGGGGGGCGGGCGGGGCGGCAGGCCGTGCCCGCCCCGCGCGGACCGGCCGGTGCGGTCCGGTGCGGCTCGGCGCCGCCGTCCGCGCGACGCCGGGGCGGGACGCTCCGTGGGCCGTCACGGCCGTCACGGCCGTCCGTGCCAGTCGAGGCAGACCACCAGGGCGTCGTCGTTCGGCGCGGTCCGGCCGCGGTGGCCCGTCAGTTCCCGAAGCACGGCGCGGGGGACCTCGGCGGCCGGAAGCAGTCGCGTCGACAGGATCGCGCGGGCCAGGGCGGTGTCCCCGTACGTCTCCCCTCCGGGGGAAGGGACCTCGTACACGCCGTCGCTGACGAAGACGAGACGGTCGCCCGGCTCTACCCGGAAGTCCTGCGCCAGATAGTCGGTCTCCTCGAACATTCCCAGCGGCAGCTGCGCCTCGAACGCGACCCGTTCGACCGTTCCGTCGCGCAGACGCAGAAGCTGCGGCGAGCCGGCGTCCACCACGCGGGCGTGACCGGTGGCGAGGTCGAAGTCGAACATCAGGACCGACAGGTAGCAGCGGCCGCGGTAGTGGGCGTAGATCGCCTGGTCGGCGAGGGCCGCCTGGTCGGCGAGGGAGATGCCCGCGCGCCGGGCGTTGCGCAGGGCGTTGACCGCCAGGTTCGTCAGGAGGGAGGCCTCGATGCCTTCGCCCATGCCGTTGGACACGTAGAGCGTCAGCCGGTCGGCGGTGGCCGACCAGTCGAAGTTGTCGCCGAAAATGGCGTACGCGGGCTCCAGCTGGGCCCCCAGCTCGTACTCCGGGCGCTTGCAGGAACGGCCGGGCAGCAGGTGCCACTGCATCTCGGCGGCCAGGGTCAGCCGGTCCTTGCGCCGCGCCTGCAGATAGAGGTCCGTGTCTCGTTCGGCCACGACCACCTCGTGCGCGAGCACGTCGGCGATCTCGGTCAGTTCGGTGAGGCACTCCCGTGCGTGCTCCTCGTCCGGCACGGTCACCGACAGGACGCCCATCCGGTCCCCGCGCACGGTCACGGGCAGGTGCACGCGCACCTGCCCGTCCGGCAGGGCCTCGAGGTACGGCTGCTGGGCACCGAAGGCACGGCCCGCCGGGCTGTTGTGCACCGACAGCGGTTCGAGGGTGTGCGGCAGCACGGACACCGGCTGGAGCACGGTCAGACCGTAGTCGGCCATGAAGAGCTCGACCGAGGACGCCGCGTACTCCTCGCGGAGCACGCGGCGGGCCGCGTCGGGCAACTCATGGGGCGCCGCCGTACGCAGAGCACGCTCGGCGGTCACAAATCTGTTCACGGTTGTCAATACACCCAATCTTTCGTCGGACGTTCGCAGGTCACGCGCAGATCGCGGGCACGGGGCGCATCGCGGCCCACAGTGCCAGGGGCAGGCTCCGATCCGCCGCGGCGCGCGTCTCGGCTTCGTGGCCGCGTGTGCCGCCGCTTCCCGGACATCGCGAAGGCGTCGGTCTGCGCATGATCGCCGGGACGCTCGCGTCCACGCCACCGTCGGCTGGCCGGCCGTGCGACCGGCTGCGGAGAGCCGGTTCCGTCCAGCGGGAGGCGGTTGCCGCGGCCGTGGACCGGCGCGAGGTGCGTCGCTCCGTGGGCGGCCGGGGCCGTGCGCGCCCCGCCGGCCGACGTGCCCGCCGCGAGAGCGCGGGGGGAGTCGCGCCGCTCGGCGACGCGATGCCGACGCGGACGCGCGACGACGCCCGGGACGCCGGAACCCACGCAGCATGCACGGCCGACCGGAGGCGTCTCATCTGTCGCCCGCCGTTCGACGCCGACGTCCGGCGAACGGAGCGTACTCCGCCCACCGCAGCATCCAGATCCCTCCCCCTGCACGTCCGGCCTCCACTTTCTTGCCTCACGGCTATAGTTGTCAAACGGCAACTGTCCTGCGGAGCTGTTCCCCTCCGGAAACCGTTTACCCCGTGATGCGGCGCCCTTTGCGCCGAGGACCGAAATCCGCCGGTACACACCGTCCCGAGCCCCTCGCCGCCGCCTCCGTGCGTGGCCGCCTCAGGTGATCACGAGCGTCCGCCCGGGAGTGGAGGGGCGTCGGAGCGGATCGCTTCGGCCACCTCGCGCAGATCGTCGTTCAGCTGGTGGTCGCGTCCGGGCAGCCGGTGCACCCGGGCCCGCGGGATCGCGCGGGCGTAGAGACCGGCGTGCGACGGCGGGGCGGTCTCGTCCGCGAGTCCGTGGAAGACGTGCACGCGTACGCCGGGCGGCAGACGTGCGCCGAGGTCGTCGGGCAGCCCGAACCCGTCGGCCGGCCAGCCGTCCCGGCCGACGAACGGGGCGGCGACCAGCACGACCACGGCGAGCCGGGCCTCGGGCGGCCGTTCCGCGAGCGTGTGGACGAGGATCGTGCCACCCACCGAATGCCCGAGCACGACCGCGCCGTCCTCCAGGTCCGCCAGCTCGCGCCGGAGGGCCGGCCCCCACCGCGCGGGGCCGGGGTCGTCCTCGTCGGGCATGCGCGGGTAGCGGATCTCGTACCCTTCGCCGAGCGCTCGCCGAAGGGCCGCGACCAGCTTGTCGTCCCAGGCGTCGTACGTGCCCGCTCCGCCGCCCTGGACGAACAGGATCTGCCGGTTCCCGGCCATGGCGTCGGCCCTCGCATCCTCGTGGTGTCACGACCTCCCCAGCATGGCAAGGGGGTCCGGCAGCGCCACCCGGCGAGGTGCTGGAATATTCAACAACCTGTTCCGGTTGTCGGCCCCGAAGGAGGTCACCAGTGGACACGACCTACGGGACGACGACCGGCGCGAGCGCGTACTACGCCCACGGAACACAGGCCGAACGGTGGGAGCGGGCCCGGCTGTTCTTCGACGCGAAGGAGTACACCGCCGCCGCGCGGGTGCTCACCGGGCTCGTCGAGGAGGAGCCGGAGCAGACCGGACCGCGGCTGCTGCTGGCGCGCTCGTACTACCACTCGGCTCAACTGCGGCGCGCGGAGGCCGAGTTGCGGACGATCGTCGCACGGGACCCGGTGGAGCACTACGCGCGGCTGATGCTGGGCCGCACCCTGGAGCGGCAGGGGCGGCACGACGAGGCGGCGCCGCACCTGCGGCTGGCCGCCGCCCTGTCCGGGGAGTTCGCGCAGGGCTGACGTCCGCGCACGGGCCCGCCGGCACGGCATGCCGTCGCGGCGGGCACCTGGGCGGTGCCGGTGACGGGGTCCGCGGGCGCCTCGGAGGCGGGGCCCCGGACGGGCGGGGCCCCGGAGCGCCGACGGTCAGGCCGTCCGGCTGCTGCGGCGGTGCGCGATCTCCCCGAGGACGACGTCCACGACGACGAAGCCCACGAGCGGGATGCCCAGCAGCGGGACGAAGTAGCCGACGGCGGCGACCCCCGCCATCAGCGGGACGAGGACGTGCGGCGGGACCTGGGCCCAGGCCCCGCGAGGGACGGGCCGGCCGAAGGAGGAGCCGCGGCCGCGCCGCCACCACATGACGTACCCCAGCACGATCAGCAGGATCAGTGCCAGCGCGAGGAGCATCAGCGCCACCTGGTTGACCAGGCCGAACAGGACGCCGGTGTGCAGGTCGATGCCCCACCGGGTCAGCTTGGCGAGCAGCGGGAAATCGGCGAAGCGGGAGACGTCGGTGACCTCGCCGGTGGCCGGGTCGACCGCGACGGCGTCCTGCTTCTCGGGCCAGCTGCGCTGCACCTGCTTGACGACGTAGGCGGAGGACGCGTCCGCGGGCGGGACGATCTCGACCGGGTCGCCCAGCCCCTCGGCTCGCGCGGCGGCGAGGATCCTGTCGAGCCCCACCCCGTGCCCGGCGTCGCCGCCCGTGCCGGACGCACCGGCGTGGCCCGCGTGGTCGCCGCCGCTCGCGGCCGCCGAGACCGACGGGGTGGACTGGCCGAGGGCGGTGCGCAGTTCGTCGACGTTGGCGCCCGCGTAGGCCGACCAGGTCAGCCCGGTCGCGGACAGGAAGAGGAAGCCGGCCGCGGTCCACGCGCCGACCGTGCCGTGCAGGCCGAGCGCGCGACGCCGGCCGCTCGTGCCGCGCACCGCGCGCAGGGCGCGGCGGCGGGAGAACCACAGCACGAGGCCCCCGGCCGAGATCACCCCCAGCCAGCTTGCGGCGAACTCGCTGTACAGCCGGCCGCTCTCGCCGAGGTGCAGGTCGCGGTGGAACTCGTCGATCCAGGTGCGCAGGGGCAGTGCGCCGGTCGAGCCGTACTGCTCCAGCGCGCCGCGCACCCGGCCGGTGTACGGGTCGACGAAGACGGCGAGGGTGTGGGTGGCGCCGACTCCCTCGACGCCGGAGAGCATGACCCTGGTCGTGGCGCCGTCCTCGGGCGAGGGGCGGACGGCCGTGACCGTGCCCTCGGGGTGGGCCTTGCGGGCCGCTTCCACCTGCGCGGAGACGGGGAGTTCGGCGGCGCCGACGGGCACGGTCATCTCGTGGGCGTAGAGGAGTCGCTCGGCCTGGAACGCGCCGGCGTAGAGGAACCCGGTGACCGCGGCGACCAGCAGGAAGGGGGCGACGCACACGCCGGCGTAGAAGTGCAGACGCAGCACCAGCGGGAGCAGCGGGGCCCACGGGCCGCGAGACCTCGGCGTGGTCTGCGCCGACTGCGGCGCGTCGCTCGGCGGCGGCCCTTCTGGTCCGGCGGCGTCGAGGGCGGGTGAGGTCGGGGGAACGGTGGACATCGGCGGGCTTCTCCGTGGTCGGGGGGAGCGAAGAGCCGGCGGGAGCCGTCCGGTGAGGGCTTCCGGGTGCGTTCTTCGGCCGTGACGTCCCAGTAGTCGGAGCGGGACCGGCCCGAGTTCCCGCCGCCCGTAGTGACCCGCGTCACATCACCGGATCTGGGATGCTGGCCGTATGGCAACTCCCCCTCCCCGCGCCCCCCTCGCCGAACGGATCGAGCAACTCCTCGCCCCGGGCGTCCCGTTGCCCATCGTCGCGGCCGGTGACCCCGTGCTGCGGGCGGGCGTCGCGCGTTACGACGGCGAGCTGGACGCGGACCTGCTGGCCCGGTTCGTCGAGGCGTTGCGGGTGACCATGCACGCGGCGCCCGGGGTCGGCCTCGCCGCGCCGCAGGTCGGGGTGGAGCTGCGCATCGCGGTGATCGAGGATCCCGCGCCGGTGCCGGACGAGGTGCGGCGGGCCCGCGGCAGGGTGCCCCAGCCGTTCCGGGTGCTGGTCAACCCGGTGTACGAGCCGGTCGGTCCGGACCGGGCGGCCTTCTTCGAGGGCTGCCTGAGCGTGCCGGGCTACCAGGCGGTGGTGGCCCGGCACGCCGGGGTCCGGCTGACCGGCGAGGACGAGCGCGGGCGGCCCCTGGACGAGGTGTTCACGGGATGGCCGGCCCGCATCGTCCAGCACGAGACGGACCACCTCGACGGCCTGCTCTACCTCGACCGGGCCGAACTGCGCTCGCTGTCGTCGAACCAGGCGGTGCTGGAACGCTGGGCCCGGCCCACGCCCGCCGAGGCGGCCGCCGCGCTGGGCTTCCCGCTGCCGTAGGCGCGCCCGTCCCGCCCGCGGCCGGCGCGGGCCGACGGCTCGCGCGCCGGCCGTCGGTGAACTCCGGGCGGCTGTGCGTCAGTTGTCGCGGAAGGCCTCCAGGAGACGCAGCCACACCTCGCTGATCGTCGGATAGGACGGAACCGCGTGCCAGAGGCGGGCGATCGGGACCTGGCCCACGACGGCGACGGTCGCGGAGTGGATGAGTTCGCCGACGCCGGGGCCGACGAAGGTGACGCCGCGCAGGATCTCCCGCTCCACGTCGACGACCATCCGGGCACGGCCCTTGTAGCCCTCGGCGTACAGACCGGCGCCCGCCACCGACGACATGTCGACGTCGACGGCCCGCACCCGGTGCCCGGCGGCTTCCGCCTCGGCCAGGGACAGGCCGACGGAGGCGGCCTCCGGGTCGGTGAAGACGACCTGCGGGACGCTCTCGTGGTCGGCCGTGGCGGCGTGCGCGCTCCACGGGTCGGCCCGGTCCAGGGGCGTTCCGGCGGCGCGGGCGGCGATGGCGGCTCCCGCGATCCGCGCCTGGTACTTGCCCTGGTGGGTGAGGAGGGCGCGGTGGTTGACGTCGCCGACCGCGTACAGCCAGTCGGTGCCGTCGACGCGCAGGCTGTCGTCGACGGCGAGCCAGGAGCCGGGTTCCAGGCCGACGGTCTCCAGGCCGATGTCGTCGGTGCGCGGGGCGCGGCCGACGGCGAAGAGGATCTCGTCGGCCTCGATGCGCTCGCCGGTGTCGGTGACGACCACGACGACGCCGTCCGCGCGCGTCACGGACGCCACGGAGGTGCCGGTGCGGACGTCGGCGCCGGCCTCGGCGAGGGCCTCGGCGACCAGTTCGCCCGCGAACGGCTCCATCCGGTCGAGCAGTCCCTTGCCGCGCACGAGGAGGGTGACCTGCGAGCCGAGGGCCTGCCAGGCGGTGGCCATCTCGGTGGCGACGACTCCACCGCCGACCACGACGAGGCGGCCGGGCGCGGACTGGGCGCTGGTGGCCTCGCGGCTCGTCCAGGGCCGGACGTCGGCGAGGCCGGGCAGGGCGGGCAGGGCGGCGCGGGTGCCGGTGGCGACGACGACCGCGTGCCGGGCCGTGAGCACCCGGTCGCCCACGCTCACCGTGCGCGGGCCGGTCAGTCTGCCCCGGCCGCGGTGCAGGTCGGCGCCGATGCTCCTGAGCCAGTCGACCTGGCCGTCGTCGGTCCAGTCGCCGGTGTACCAGTTGCGGCGGGCGAGGACCGCCTCGGTGTCCAGGGGGCCCTGCACTGCCTGGCGCAGGCCGGGCAGGCGGCGGGCGTCGGCGCGGGCGATGACCGGGCGCAGCAGGGCCTTGCTGGGCATGCAGGCCCAGTACGAGCACTCGCCGCCGACCAGTTCGCTCTCCACGACCGCGGTGGTGAGGCCGGCCGCGCGGGTGCGGTCGGCGACGTTCTCCCCCACGGGTCCGGCCCCGAGCACGACCACGTCGTACAGGTTGGTTTCCGTTTCCGTCATGGGGTCAGTCTGGTGGGTGGTGTGCGGGGTGGCCACACGGGTAGGCGCGCGGAATACGCGAGCGGCCGGCGGCGTTGCCGCGGAGGTCTTCACCCCATGCCAGGGAGCGCCTGGCAGGAAGCACCGGGAAGAAGGATTCAGGTCATGAGCAGCACCGTGGAGCTGACCAAGGAGAACTTCGACCGGACGGTCACCGAGAACGAGTTCGTCCTGATCGACTTCTGGGCGTCGTGGTGCGGGCCGTGCCGTCAGTTCGCCCCGGTCTACGACAAGGCCGCCGAGGAGAACCCGGACCTGGTGTTCGGGAAGGTGGACACCGAGGCGCAGCCGGAGCTGGCCGCCGCCTTCGGCATCCAGTCGATCCCGACGCTGATGATCGTGCGGGACCGGGTCGCCGTGTTCGCCCAGCCGGGCGCGCTGCCCGAGGCCGCCCTCACGGACGTCATCGGGCAGGCCCGAGAGCTGGACATGGACGAGGTCCGCCGGTCGATCGAGGAGCAGCAGGCGAAGGAGGGGGCCGACGGCTCCCCCGCCGCCCCGGGCGAGTGAGCCCCGGAGCGTGCCTGCGGGCCCGCGAGGGCCCGAGGCCCTCGGGGTGTTCTAGAAGGGGTAGGGGGCCACGTCGCCGCGGACGGTCGTCCAGCGCACGTCGGTGAAGGCCTCCAGGTTGGCCTCGCCGCCGAAGCGGGCGCCGGTTCCGGAGGCTGCCACCCCGCCGAAGGGCGCCACGGCCTCGTCGTTCACGGTCTGGTCGTTGATGTGGACGATGCCGGTCGGGATGCGCTCGGCCAGGTCGAGGCCGCGGGCCGCGTCGCGGGTGACGATGCCGAGCGAGAGGCCGTAGGAGCTGCGCGCGGCCAGCGCGGCCGCCTCGTCCGGGGTGGTGAAGGGGCGTACCGGCGCCACGGGGCCGAAGACCTCCTCCGCGTAGGCGGGGGTGTCGTCGTCGACGCCGGCGAGGACCGTCGGGCGGTAGAAGAGGCTGTCGTGGGTGCCGCCGGCGGCGAGCTTGGCGCCGCCGCCCGTGCTGGCTTCCACGAGGGCGTGCACCTTGGCGAGTTGGGCGTCGTCGATGAGCGGTCCGAGGTGCACCTGCGCGCGGTGCGGGTCGCCGACGGCGAGGGCGTCGGCCTTGGCCGCGAGGCGTTCGACGTACTCCTCGTAGAGCGAGGCGTGCACCAGGTGGCGGCCGGTGGTCATGCAGATCTGGCCCTGGTGGAAGAAGGAGCCCCAGGCGGCCGTGGAGATCACGGCGTCGAGGTCGGCGTCCTGAAGGACGATCAGGGCGGAGTTGCCGCCGAGTTCCAGGTGGGCTCGCTTGAGGTGGCGTCCGGCGGCCTCGCCGACCGCGCGGCCGGCAGCGGTGGAGCCGGTGAAGGAGATCACCGGCACGCGCGGGTCGGCGACGAGGGCCGCGCCGGTCTCGGCGCCGCCCGGCAGGACGTGCAGCAGGCCGTCGGGCAGGCCCGCCTCGGCGAAGACCGCGGCGAGGGCCAGCCCGCCGCAGACGGCCGTGCGCGGGTCCGGCTTGAGGACGACGCCGTTGCCGAGCGCGAGGGCGGGGGCCACGGAGCGGATCGACAGGATCAGCGGGGCGTTGAACGGGGAGATCACGCCGACCACGCCGACGGGCGCGCGCCGCGTGTAGGAGAGCCGGGGGGCCTCGCTGGGCAGGACCTGGCCGGCCGGGCGGGAGGCGAGGGCGGCGGCCTCGTAGCACTCCTGGGCGGCGACGTGCAGCTCGAACTCGGCCTTGCCGGGGATGGAGCCGGACTCGCGGACGATCCAGTCGCGCAGTTCCGCGGTGTGCGCGGCGAACAGGTCGCCGGCCCTGCGCAGCACTCCGGCGCGCACGAAGTGCGGCAGGCGGGCCCATTCGGACCGGGCGGCGTGGGCTGCCTCGGCGGCCGGGCCGACGTCCGCGCCGCTCGCCAGGACGACCGTGCCCAGCGAGTCGCCGGTCGCGGGCTCGGTGACGGTGTACCGGGGGCCCGAGAGGGTGCGGGGCTGCCAGTTCTGGGGGTCGAGCAACGGCATGGAGGGCTCTCCGATCGGTGACCCGCGGGACCCGCCCGCTCCCGTGCGAAGGACGCGGAGGGCAAGCCCTGTGCGGTGGCCGCCAGTTCGGCGGCGGCATGGCGGGATGCGGTGATCCTGCGCAGCCGGGCGGGCTGCATGCGTGAGCGAACGCATCCCCATCTGGTTGAGCATGCAACATCTTAGTCGCTTCACGGCGGAATCGGGGGTCTCCCGACGCGTACGGCCCGGGTCCCCACGGTACGCGGCGCGGCCGGGCCGCGCTCCCCGGGCCGGGAGGGGCCACCCCCCGGCCTCCGGTTCAACTCCCCCGCTCAGGCGGGTACTTGGCAAAGCCGGCCGGGCGCGGCTGTGGGGCGGGCCGGGGCCGCGGGATCAGCTGGATTCGCGGTGCACGACCGTCGCCGCGAACGGCTCGTGCGATTCGAGGGCGGCCGCGGGACTGCGGACGGCCCGGTCCACGAGCGAGGCGAGATACCGGCCCGAGGGCAGCGCGATCCGCACGGTGCTGAGCCGGGGCCGCAGCACCCGCCCCAGCACGAGGTCGTCGGCGCCGATGACGGCGACGTCCTCGGGAACGCGCACGCCCGCTTCCTGCAAGGCGCGCATCAGCAGCATGGCGTACTCGTCGTTGTAGGCGAACACGGCGTCCAGGCCCAGTGCGGGCAAGCGAGCGGCGAGGGCGGCCGCCGACTCCTCGCGGTAGGCGAGAGGCAGTTCGGTCACCGTGGCCCCGGTCCCGGCCGATGCCTCGCGGGCGCCCTGGAGGCGGGGCGCGGAGAACACCTCCATGCCCGGCTCCTCGGGGACGACCACGCCGATCCGGCGGCGGCCGCGCGCACAGAGGTGGGCGACGGCCCCGCGGCCGACGTCCGCATGGTCCAGGCACAGCGCGTGGGCGCCGTCGACGGGCTCGGGACCGAGGGTCACCACGGCGCGCGCGCCGGAGCGCTTGAGGACCGCGACGCCCTCCGGCCCGATGCCGGGGACGGGCACCAGCACGGCGACGGGCCGCAGTTCGGCCCAGGCCCGCGCCGCGTCGTCGCCGCGCAGTCCGGGGGCGCCGTACTGGACGACGGTGTAGTCGAGGCGGGTGAGCGCCCCCTGGAAGTCGTGCACGAACCGGCTGTAGAGCGCGCCCGCCGGGACGGGCAGCGTGGGCATCAGGACCACCCGGCTGTGTCCGGCGCGCAGGGTGCGGGCGGCGGCGTGGGGCACGTACCCGAGGTCCTCGGCCGCCTGGCGGACCCGGCGGCGGGTGGGCTCGCTGATGCGTACGGCGCCGGCGTTGTTCAGGACGTAGGAGACGGTCGCGCGCGAGACGCCGGCCAGGCGGGCCACGTCGGCGCTCGTGGGCACGGGGCGCGGGGCCGGCGATTTCGTCGGCGCGGGCGTGTTCGGTATCTGCACCATGACGTACCGCATCTTGGCAGAAGCCGTGCGGGGGGTCCGGGGCGGGGGACGCTCCGTCCGACGAACCGTCAACGAACATGTTCGTGACGTACTTGTTCGCAACGAACATGTTCGTTATCGTGAGGGCATGACAGCACGCCCCGACACCCCGCGCAGCCGTCGCGAGCGCCCGGCCAAGCCCGCCCTGACCAGGGAGGGCATCGTGGCCGCCGCCGTCGCGGTCCTGCGCGCCGAAGGCTTGCGCAAGGTCACCATGCGTCGCCTTGCCGAGGAGCTGGACACCGGCCCGGCCTCGCTCTACGTCTACGTCCGCAACACCGCGGAGCTGCACGCGGCCGTGCTCGACGAACTCCTCGGCACCATCGGCCCGGCCGCCGCCGAGGGCGCCTGGCACGAGCGGCTGGAACAGGTCCTCACCGGCTACACCGCGATGCTCCTGGAGCATCCGGACCTCGCCCGTTCCGCCCTCACCGCCCGGCCCAGCGGACCGCACTACCTGAACCTGATCGAGACCCTGCTGGGGCTGCTCGAAGAGGGTGGGACGCCCGCCGCGCAGGCCGCGTGGGGCGTGGACCTGCTGCTCCAGCACGCCACCGCGACGGCCGCCGAACACGCGGACGAAGCCTCCGAGGAGGACTGGGACGCCCTGCGGCACGCGGTGCGCGAGGCCTCGCCGGACACCCACCCGCGCATCGCCGCCCTCGCCGGACCCCTGCTGTCGGGCCCGCCCGGGGCCCGCCTGTCCTGGGGCATCAGGACCCTCATCGCCGGCATCGAGCGCACCGCCGCACCCGGCACCCCGACCAAGGAGACCTCACCGTGAGCCACCACCCCATAGCGATCATCGGCGCCGGACTCGGCGGGCTCACCCTCGCTGCGGTGCTCCACGCGCACGGCGTCGAGGCGGCCGTCCTCGACCTCGACGCCTCCCCCGCCGCCCGCACCCAGGGCGGCATGCTGGACATCCACGAGGAGTCCGGCCAGCTCGCCCTGCGGGCCGCCGGACTGCACGAGGAGTTCCGGAAGCTGATCATGCCCGGCGGCGAGGCGGTGCGGGTCCTCGACAAGGACGCCGTGGTCCGGCACGCCGAGCACGACGACGGCGCCGGCGGCCGTCCCGAGATCGACCGCGGCGTCCTGCGCGACCTGCTGCTGGGCGCGCTGCCCGGGGGAACGGTCCGCTGGGGCGCCAAGGTCACCGGCGCGCGCCCCCTGGGCGGCGGCCGCCACGAGGTCTCCCTCGCCGACGGCGCCGCCTTCACCACCGACCTGCTGGTCGGGGCCGACGGCGCCTGGTCGCGGATCCGGCCGCTGCTGTCCGCCGCCCGGCCCGTGTACTCGGGCGTGTCCTTCGTCGAGGCGGACCTGCCCGACGCGGACACGCGTCATCCGGTGAGCGCCGAGGTCGTCGGCGGCGGGCTGCTCTTCGCGCTCGGCCACGGCAAGGGCTTCCTCGCCCACCGCGAGCCCGACGGCGGCCTGCACGTCTACGCCGCGCTGCGGGTCGCCGAGGACTGGGCGGACGGCGTGGACTTCACCGACCTCGGCACGGCGAAGGCCCGCGTGCTGGAGCACTTCGCGGACTGGGACAAGAGCCTGCGGGCGCTGATCGCCGACGCTCCCGGCCCGCTGACGCCCCGCACGATCCACGCCCTGCCGGTCGGCCACCGCTGGGAGCGCGTGCCCGGCGTCACCCTGCTCGGCGACGCCGCCCACCTGATGTCACCGTTCGCGGGCGAGGGCGCCAACCTCGCGATGCTGGACGGCGCCGAACTGGGCCGGGCGCTCGTGGAACATCCCGGCGACCACGAGACGGCGCTGACCCGCTACGAGGAGAAGCTGTTCCCGCGCAGCGAGGCGGCGGCCGCCGAGTCCGCGGCGAACGCGACGGCCCTGTTCGCGAAGGACGCCCCGCAGCCCGTCGTCGACCTCTTCGCGGCTCACCCCTGATCCGGCGACCCCGTCCCCGGCGCTCCCCCGACGGCCCCCGTCACCCGGTCGACCAGCTCGTTCCAGCCCGCCTCCAGCCGGGCCGGCGGCATCGCCGACTGCCGGGTGAGGTGGTGCACCAGGACGGGGCTGAGGAACCCCATGAGCGTGTGGGCGAGCAGCTCGGCGTCCGCGCCCGGCAGGGCCTCGCGCAGCAGCATCGTCAGATGGGCGAGGTGGACGCGGCGCGGCGGCACGGAGTACCGGCGTTCGGCCACCGGCTCGGCCGCCAGTTGCAGGTCCAGCTCGTCGACGGAACGCCGGAGCATGGCGACGCCGAAGGCCCGCAGCCTCTCCACCGGGGGCGCGCCGGGCCCCAGCGGCGGAGGGCCGCTCAGGAAGGCGGCCTGGAAGTTGCGCTCGGAGTGGTCCAGGAGCGCGGTGAGCAGGCCGGTGCGGTCCCCGAAGCGGCGGAACACCGTGCCCTTGCCGACCTGGGCCGCGTTCGCCACGGCGTCCATCGTGACCCCGGCCGCGCCGTGCTCGGCGATCAGCCGGGCGGCGGCGTCCAGGAGCCGGGCCCGGTTGCGGGCCGCGTCGGCACGCAGGCACGGCTCGTCGTCGAACGGTCCGAGGTGCAGCAGCTCGGGCGCGTCGACGGTCTCCTCGGGCTCCGGACAGGGGGGCAGAACGGCGGACATGAACTCAGCGTAAAGCACGGGGAATGAAACTGGACCGCGGTCCGTTTGGAGTGCTAGAAAATAAGCGGACCCCGGTCCGTATTCATGACGACCATGCCTCAGTACCCGCTTCACAGCCTTTGGGAGTACCCATGTCTGTCCGCATCCTTGCGCTCGTCGGCAGCCTTCGCGCCGGTTCCACCAACCGCCAGCTCGCCGAGGCGGCCGTCAAGGTCGCTCCCGAGGGCGCAGAGGTCGACCTCTTCGAGGGTCTGGCGGAAATCCCCTTCTACAACGAGGACCTCGACGTGGAGGGCAGCGTCCCGGCCGCCGCCGCGAAGCTGCGCGCCGCCGCCCAGGCCGCCGACGCCTTCCTGCTCTTCTCCCCCGAGTACAACGGCACCATCCCGGCCGTCCTGAAGAACGCCATCGACTGGCTGTCCCGCCCCTACGGCGCCGGCGCCTTCGGCGGCAAGCCCGTCGCCGTGGTCGGCACCGCGTTCGGCCAGTTCGGCGGCGTGTGGGCGCAGGACGAGGCCCGCAAGGCCGTCGGCATCGCCGGCGGCCGTGTGATCGAGGACCTCAAGCTCTCCATCCCCGGCTCCCTCACCCGCTTCGCCGAGACCCACCCGGTGGACGACGCCGAGGTCGCCGCGCAGCTGACCGAGGTCGTCGCCCGTCTGCACGGCCACGCGGGCGAGGCCGCGGCCGCCTGAACCCGGTAGCCGGCAAAACCGGCAGCGCCGGCGGCTGATCACGGCCGGACGGGGCCCGGACACCTTCCGGGCCCCGTCCGGCCGTTCCCCTTCGTGTCGGCGTCCCGGCCGTCGGGTGGAGAGCCGGGCAAAAGTCGTCGAAGCCGCAGACCGTGCGCCTCCCCGTCTGATAGGGCTGGAAAGATGCAGACCCTCTATCGACGACTGCTGGCCCTGATGCCCCGCATCGGCGTCCAGGTGACCGACCTCGGGCCGGGGACGGCGGTGGTCGCCCGGCGCGGCCGTCCCTACCGGGCCATCGGCGCGGGCAGGGACACCTGGGTGCTGCGGCGTACGAGGGACGGCGAGCGCCCCGGCGTCGACGACGGCGAGGCCGTGCGGCTGGGCGACACCGGCGCCGTCCTCCTCATGGACGCCCCGCAGCGGCGCGACGAACGCAGGCTCCAGCTCGCGGCGGCCGAGTACCTGTGCACGCAGCACGTCACCGCGATGCTGGAGCTGTACGGGGTGAACTGCGTCTTCGACGTCGGAGCCAACACCGGCCAGTACGCCAAGCGGCTGCGCAGACTCGGCTACACCGGCCGCATCGTGTCCTTCGAGCCCACGTCCCAGACGTTCGCCCGGCTGGAGAAGGCCGCCGCCGACGATCCCGCCTGGCAGGTGCACCGGTGCGGCCTGGGCCGCGAGGAGACGACGGCGCAGATCCACACCGGCTGGAAGACGATGAACTCCCTGCTCCCGGCGAGCGACTACGGCAAGGGCCGCTACAGCCGCTTCGCCCAGGGCGCCACCGAGGAGATCCGCGTCCGCAGGCTCGCCGACGTCATGGACGAGGCGCTGGAAGGGCTCGCCGAACCCCGCCCCTTCCTCAAGATGGACACCCAGGGCTACGACCTGGAGGTGTTCGCCGGAGCCGGCGAGCGGATCGCGGAGTTCACGGGCATGCAGTCCGAGGTCGCGGTGCTCAGGCTGTACGAGGGCAGCCCCGGCATGGGCGAGGCCGTCGCGGCGTACGAGGCGGCCGGATTCGGCATCACCGGCATGTACCCGGTGACGCGCGAGGCGACGACGGGACGGGTGATCGAGTTCGACTGCGTGCTGATGCGCGCGGACGCCGCGCCCACGTCGTAGGGCCGCAACGCGCCGGCGACGCGCCGTCTCCGGGCGGCCTTCGGGGCCGGGCCCGGTGTCACCCGCCGGATGGCGGGCACGTTCCGCGTACGGCGGTGCCCGGTGACGCGGCCGGCAGGCCGACCATGAGCGGCACGAGCCGCCGAGCACCCGCCGTCCGCGTGAGGAGCAGCCCATGATGTCCCAGCCGCCGCCCTTCGACCCCGAACTCGCCGCCGCCCTGGAACCCGTCAAGGACATGATCCAGCCGGGGCTGTCCATGGAGGACGTCGAAGCCGCCCGCCGAGGACCGGGCGTCGAACTGCTCTCGCTGATCGACCTGACGGCCGGCGGGGCCTTCGAGGCCGAGGACCGCACGGTGCCGGGACCCGAGGGCGCCCCGGACGTCTCCCTGCTGATCTGCCGTCCGGCCGGACCGGTCCCCGACCGGCCCCGGCCGGTCGTCTACCACGTGCACGGCGGCGGAATGGTCCTCGGCGACCGGCGGGCCGGCGTGGACGTGATCCTCGGCTGGGCGCGCGAACTGGACATGGTCGTGGTCTCCGTCGAGTACCGGCTGGCGCCCGAACATCCGCACCCCGCACCGGCCGAGGACGTCTACGCGGGCCTGCTGTGGACGGCGGAGAACGCCAGGGAACTGGGCGCGGACCCTGAACGGATCGTCATCGCCGGCGCCAGCGCGGGCGGCGGCCTCACCGCGGCCCTCGCCCTCATGCTGCGCGACCGCGGCGGACCGCGGCCCGTCGGCCAGCTGCTGATGTGCCCGATGCTCGACGACCGCAACGACACACCCTCCAGCCACCAGATGGCGGGAGTCGGCGCCTGGGACCGCACCGCCAACGAGACCGGGTGGACGGCCCTGCTCGGCGACCGGCGCGGCGGGCCCGACGTCTCCCCGTACGCGGCGCCCGCCCGCGCCGAGGACCTGTCCGGGCTGCCCCCGGCCTTCCTCGACGTCGGCTCCGCGGAGACCTTCCGGGACGAGGTCGTCACATACGCCTCGCGGATCTGGCAGGCGGGCGGGATCGCCGAACTGCACGTGTGGCCGGGCGGCTTCCACGGGTTCGACGGCTTCGCGCCGCAGGCCGCGCTGTCGAAGTCGGCCCGTGCCGCCCACCTGGACTGGCTTCGCCGCCTGCTCGCCGAGTGACCGTCCCGTACGGGTCGGGGGCGCGGGGACGCGGGTGAGACCCCGTATCGGGGCGACCCTCCGCCTTGCGATCGCACGCACCAGACGCCGCCCGGCTCCGGCGGCGGGGGCGGCCCGCCCCCGCCGCCTCTCGGAACCCGCGTCGCCTCAGACGGTCGTCTCCTCGGGGGCGGACGCCAGGTCGGCGCGGTCCTCGTCGGACGCCGTGGGGCGCGCGCCGGGGATGACGGCGGCGATGGCCGCGGAGACCAGGGCGAGCCCGCCTCCGACGAGGAGGGCGGTGCGGAACCCGGACTCCGAGGCGAGGGTGTGGCCGCCCAGGGTCGTGGTCATCTGGGAGAGGATCACGCCGATGACGGCGGAGCCGATCGAGGTGCCCAGCGAGCGCATGAGGGTGTTGAAGCCGTTGGCGGCGGCGGTCTCCGTGACCGGGACCGAACTCATGATCAGCGCGGGCATGGCGCCGTAGGCGAGGCCGACCCCGCTGCTGGTGATGACCGTGACCAGCATGACGCCCCAGGCGGAGCCGATCAGCGCCATGGAGGCGAAGTACCCGGCGGCCAGCACCAGGGCGCCGCAGACCAGGGTGAACTTGGGACCGCGGGCGTTGGTGAGCTTCCCGCCGAGCGGGGAGACCAGCATCATCATCAGGCCGCCGGGCGCGATCCACAGGCCGGCCGCGAGCATCGACTGGCCGAGGCCGTAGCCGGTGGCCTCGGGGAACTGGAGCAGCTGCGGCATCACCAGCATGCTCGCGTACATGCCGAAGCCGACGAAGACCGAGGCGACGTTGGTCAGGAGCACCCGGGGGCGGGCCGTGGTGCGCAGGTCGACGAGCGGGTCGGTGGTGCGCACCTCCCACAGGCCCCAGGCGAGCAGCGCCACGACGGCGAGGGCGAACAGGCCGAGGGTGGCGCCCGAGGCCCAGCCCCAGTCGGCGCCCTTGGAGACCGCGAGCAGCAGGGAGACCAGGCCGACGCCGAGGCCGATCGCGCCGGGCAGGTCGAAGCGCTGGCCCTTGGCGCCCGCGGGGACGTCCGGGACGAGCAGGAAGATCAGCACGGCGACGACGGCCGCGAGCACTGCGGATCCCCAGAACAGCACCCGCCAGTTCGCGTACTGGGCAACCGCCGCGGCCAGCGGGAGCCCGATGGCGCCGCCGATGCCCATGGAGGCGCTGACCAGGGCGATGGACCCGCTGAGTTTCTCGGCCGGCACGACGTCCCGGAGCAGGGCGATGCCCAGCGGCACCATGCCCATGCCCATGCCCTGGAGCCCGCGTCCCACGATCATCGTGACGACGTCCGAGGCGAGGGCGCACACCACCGAGCCTACGATCAGCGGCGCCGAGCAGGCGAGCAGCATGCGGCGCTTGCCGACCAGGTCGCCGAGGCGGCCGACGACCGGCACGCACACGGCGGCGACCAGCAGGGTGACCGTGATCACCCAGGCCGCGTTGGAGGACGAGGTGTCCAGGATCTGCGGCAGTTCGGCGATCAGGGGGGTGACGAGCGTCTGCATGATCGCCGCCGTGGTGCCGGCGAAGGCCAGGGTGGCGATCACGGCGCCCGGGCGGGCTGTGAGGTGCGGAGCGGGGGCGCCCATGGGACTCCTCGGCTGGGATGTCGGACGACGCCGTCGGGAAGCCGTACGGCCGATGTGCATCGTACATGCGATGTGTATTCACCACATCGCATGGGGCATGCACACGATGTGCCAGGATGGTCGTGCCGCACGGAAACCGGAGGCCGGGCCATGGAGTCGCCGACGCACGAGGTCGAGTACGAGCAGATGCTGCTCAGCCGCCACTCGTTCCTGAACCAGCGCGGGGGCCGCCGCAAGGACAGCCACATGGAGCGCAGCGCCTACATCATGCTGAGCCGGATCCGGGTCCAGGGACCCATGTCGATCGGGGAGCTGAGCGACGCCTTCGGCCTGGACGCCTCCACCCTGAACCGGCAGACCGCCTCGGCGATGCGGGCCGGGCTGATCGAACGGATCCCGGACCCCGACGGCGGGATGGCCCGCAAGTTCCGCCTCACCGACGAGGGCGCGCGTCTGCTGGACGCGGAACGCGACGGGATCGTGGACGCCCTGGGCATGGTCATGGCCGACTGGACGGACGAGGACGTGGCCGCGTTCGCGGCCTACCTGCGGCGCTTCAACAACGGCATCGAGGCCCTCGGCGGCCGCCCCTGGCCGCGCCCTTAGGGCGTCCCGGCCTCCTCAGGACCGGGTGGAGGACCAGCGGCCACCGCGCGGGGGCACGGCGGTCAGTGCGTGGTGCGCGCGAGGCGGAACCCGACGTCGTCCACCCGGAACGTGGGGTGGCTGCGGCGGCGCACCGAGGCCCGGCAGCTCCAGTGCTCGTCGAACCAGCCACCGCCGCGCAGCACCCGGTAGGCGCCGTAGACCTCGGCGTCGTAGACGTCCCAGCACCATTCCCACACGTTGCCGAGCATGTCGTACAGGCCCCACGGGTTGGGGAGCAGGCCGCCGACCTCGTGGAGGCGTTCGCCGGAGTTCCCCCGGTGCCAGGCGATGTCGTCGAGCGGCCCGTAGCGCGGACCGGAGGTCCCGGCGCGGCAGGCGTGCTCCCACTCCGCCTCGGTGGGCAGCCGGTACCCGTCGGCGGACGCGTCCAGGTGGACGAGGTCGCCGCCGGTGTCCACCCGGTAGGCGGGCGTGAGGCCCTCGTGTGCGGACAGGGCGTTGCAGTGGCGGACCGCGTCCCACCAGGACACGCTCTCGACGGGCAGACGGTCCGTCCCGTCGCCGGGTCCGGGCCGGCCGGCGACGCGCGCGTACTGCTCGCGCGTGACCGGGTGCGCGGCCAGCAGGTGGGGCGCCACGTCGACCGCCCAACTGCGCCGCGTGCGCCGGTCCGAGAGGGTGACCCTGCCCGGCGGCACCTCGATCATCGTCAGGCCTCGCTCCCCCGTGTCCATGAGCGGATGATCTCATCACCGGGACCGGCGGCGGCCCGCCGAGGGGTCACCGCGTCGTCGGGGCGGCGGCCGGGCCCGTGCCGGGCAGCTGCCGGATGATTCCGCCGAGCCGGGGCCGCAGGCGGGACAGGGCCTCCGGCTGCCCGCCGACCACCCAGCGGGAGCCCACGAGGTACTGGCCCCCGTAGCCGGAGGCCGCCTCCAACCAGGACTCCTTGTGCCGTTCCTCGGGGAACGTGGTGATGAGGTAGTCGGACTCCTCCGTGCGGCAGACGCCCTGGCGCAGTTCGTCGGCCTCGATGCGGATCTCGGCGGTGCAGCCGGTCAGCCCGGCGATCACCTCGACCTTGGCCGGGGCCACTACCCCGGCCTCGGGGGCGGCGGTCACCGCGGCCGCCCCGGGCGCGCTCCCGTCGTCGGCGCGGTCCCCGCCGCCGCACGCGGCCGTGAAGGGGAACAGGGCCAGACTCCCGGCCAGTGCGGCGCCCCGCACCAGGCGGGCCGTGGGCTGCTGGAACACGTGTCCCTCCGTATGAGGCTGCCGGCGGTCTCGTCGTCCTCGCCGGTGGACGGCGTACGGCAGAAGGTACGGACGCGGCACGGGCGTCGTTCACCGCTCACCGCTCACCGCTCACCGCTCACCGCTCACCGCTCACCGCTACGCGGCCGCGCCGGGCCCGCGGGCTGTCTAAGGTAAGAGAGGATCACCGCCTGCCCGGGAGCCCCCATGACCGGTATCCGTCGGAAGAGACCCGCCGACGCCCTCGACTCCATCGACGCCATCGAGCCGCCGGGCAACGTCGAGACCGTCGTCGGCGTGCTGTCGGTGACCGTCCTGGTGGAGGTGCTGGGTGTGCTGTCCGGGTCCGAGGTGTGGCTCCTCGGACTCCTGGTCTTCCTGCCCGGAACTGCGTCGGCGCTGTGCACCGTCCAGCAGACGAAGTTCGTGGCCGCCTGGACCACGCTGTTCGTGACCTTCACCGTGGTGGTGCGGGCCGTCTCCGGGGACCGCTGGCTCGACCGGGCGCTGCTGGTGCTGCTCACCCTGGCACTGGGGGCCGCCTCCGTCTACGCCTGCCACCGGCGCATCGGCCGCGAGCACGAGATGCTGCGGCTGCGCTCCACCGCCGCCGCCATGCAGCGGCACATCCTGCATCCGCTGCCGCTGCTCACCGACGACGTCCTGGTCAACGGGATCTACGAGCCCGTACAGGAGGACCGGCTGGTCGGCGGCGACATCTACGACGTCGTCGCGTCGCCCTGGGGCACCCGGGTGCTGATCGGTGACGTGCAGGGCAAGGGGCTGGCCGCCGTGGGCGCGGCGTTCGCCGTGATCGGCGCCTTTCGGGAGGCGGCCCACCGCGAGCCCACGCTCACCGCGCTCGTCGACGCGCTGGACGGGGCGGTCGTCCGGCACAACTCCTATGCCGAGCAGACCGGCGACGACGACCGGTTCGTCACCGCTCTCGTGGTCGGGATCGACGCGGACGCGGAGGCGCAGGTCGTCAACTGCGGTCATGTGCCGCCCCGGTTGCTGCACGAGGGTGTTGTGGCCACGCCGGTCGTGGACACGGGCGTCCCGCTGGGACTCGCCGAACTGGCCGTCGAGCCGACGACCGTGGACTGGTTCACCTTCCCGGCCGGATCGACGCTGGTGCTGACCACCGACGGCCTCACCGAGACCCGCGCCGGCGACGGCACGTTCTACCCGCTCGACGAGCGCCTGGCGAAGTACCTGGACCTGTCGCCCACCGAGCTGCCGAAGGCGTTGCACGAGGACTCCCGGGAATTCACCGGCGACGGCCGCCGCCACGACGACGTCGCCGTGCTGACCGTCCGCCGGTCCCCGAGCCGCTGACCGGCCCCGGCACGGCCGCGCCGCGGTGGGCGGCGGCCGTGCCCAGGCCCGTCGGGTCGTCGGCAGGCGGTCAGGCGGTCAGGCGGTCAGGCCCAGGGGGCCGTCGGCACGAACGCGCTGTCCTGACGGAACAGGTCGGTGCCGTCGGACGGTTCGACGCGCAGCTGGTAGTCGTAGTGGCGCAGGTAGTGACCGGGGTAGTTGTACGACTCGAAGCGGACCGAACCGCTCGTCGGCCCGGTCCGGGCGATGAAGGTGGCGTCCCGGGCGAAGGTGGACGTGCCGTCGTTCGCGTCGAAGCGGCCGCGGAAGGAGTAGTGGCGCAGGTAGTGGCCGGCCGCGTCGCGGAAGGAGAAGGCGTTGGCGTCGGCGAGGCCGGCGACGACGGTGAAGGTGGCCGCCTGCTTCTCGGCGGCGGCGCTGGAGGCGGTCACCACGGGCAGGTCGAGCAGGGCGGACTGCTCCTGCCAGTACCGGGTGGTGTAGTTGGCGGAGCGCAGGGAGCGGGTGGTGTTCCGGGTCAGGGCCGGGCCGCCGGTCACGGTCTCCTTGACGACGGTGAAGTGGCGTGCCGTGCCCGAGATGCCGGGCAGCGCCTTGGGCGCGCTCCAGGTGGCGAAGGCGTCGTAGCTGTCGCTGTAGTAGTACTTGCCGTCGCCGTAGCCGTCGAAGAAGATCCGCCAGGCGCCGTTGTCGAGCTGGATGACGGAGGGGCCCTCGCGGTAGCTGCCCCAGCCGGCCCAGTTCCCGGTCCTGGTGATGGTGTAGGGGCCGGTGAGCTTGGACGCCGTGCCGTACTCGATGTACTTGGCCGTCTCGTTCTTGGTGAAGGCGTGGTAGGTCGAGCCGGTCCTCACGATGCAGGTGTCGATGTGGTTCGGTCCGATGCCGGACAGGGCGACCGGCGAAGTCCAGGCGGTGAGGCCGGAGTCGGTGGCCCTCAGCAGGTACGGGGTGAAGATCCACTCGTCGCCGGCGACCGAGCAGGAGACGATGACGTTGACGCTGCCGTCGCTGTCGACGAACCACTCCGGGGCCCAGGCGCGGGACAGGTTGGCGATCGGGACCGTGTAGTCGTACAGGAACCTCCAGTCGGCCCGGTCGGAGCTGCGGGCGAAACCGATGGTGGTGCTGGGGTCCTGCCAGGTGTGGGTGGTGTAGGTGAGGTAGTAGTAGCCGTCGGTGTGCTTGAAGACGCTCGCGTCCCGGATGCGGTTGGCGGGCGGGGTGTAGGCGGAGGACCGCACCAGCCGGAAGTCCGTCGCGTCGTCGGACTGGTAGACGTTCACCGTGCCGTCGTTGCTGTCGAGGAACGGGACGATGGTGTAGCGGGTGGCGGATCCGGCGGCGGGCGCGGCGGCCAGGGCCGTGCCGAGCAGTCCGGGAGCCTCGCCGAGCACGAGTGCGGCGACGGGCAGGGCCGCCGTCGCGCGCAGCAGGGAACGACGGGACGGGGTGGGGGGAGGTGTCGTCATGGTGCGGCTCTCCTACGGCTCAAGGTTCGAAATCCCGAACGAAGTTCGGAAAGTCGATCAGAAAGTAGGGGGGTCCCGGGGGCCCGTCAATCCTTTGCGCAGGAAAGGGATGACGCCCGTGCGCCGCCTGTGGCGACCGCGGCGCGTAGACGCCGGCCTGCCGGTGGCGCGCGGGCGGGACCGGCGGTCCGTCGCGGAAGCCGCCGGCCGGGGAGCGTCGCACGCAGACGGCGCCCGGCCGCGCCACAGGTGACGGAGCGTCGGACGACACCGGTGGAGCGCGCTTCGGGGGCAGCCCTTAGGGTGCCTCCCGTGACCGCGTTTACCGATGCAGACGTTCCGGGCCGCTCCGGCCCCACCGCCACCGCCGAGGCCGACCCGCGCGAGGTCGGCCGGGTGCGCACCGAGTACTCCCCCGCGCACGACGGCGACCCGGACCCCGGCGAGATCGTCTGGACCTGGGTCCCCTATGAGGAGAACGACGGCCGGGGCAAGGACCGCCCGGTGCTCGTCGTCGCCCGCGAGGCGGCCGGGACCTTCCTCGCCGTGCAGCTCTCCAGCAAGCGCCACGACGGCGACCGCGAGTGGGTGGCGATCGGCAGCGGCCCGTGGGACCGGACCGGCCGGGACTCCTGGGTGGACGTCGACCGGGTCCTGCGACTGCACGAGGACGGCATGCGCCGCGAGGCGTGCGCCCTGGACCGGATGCGGTTCAACCTGGTGCGGCAGCGGCTGCACGAGCGCTACGGCTGGACCTGAGGGTCCGTCGGCCGGGCCGCGCGGGGGCGGCCCGGACCCGCCGGGCCCCCGCCGGCCCGCGAGTTGAGGGGGTCCGGCAGCGGGCCTAGGGTGGAGACGGAGCAGGAAAATCCGCCCCCTGGAGGGGCAGCCGCGCACCCGGGTCCTGCGCATCCCCACGCCGCACCCCCGCTTGGAGCAGTCATGCGCACGCTCCGCCGTTCCCCCCGCCCCGCCCTGCGACGCGCCGGCCTGACCGCGATCACCGCCGCGGTCGCCGCGACCATCGGGGCCGCCCCCCTCGCCGCGGCCGCACCCGCCGCGCCGCTCGCACCGCGGGCCGCGCCCGCCGCCCTCACCCGCGCCCCGCAGCAGCCGTTCATCTTCAGCTACACGTTCAACCACCATCTGAAGATCGGCGGGGGCGATTTCACCGTGGGCGGCCGCGTCTACGTCGCCGTCAAGTTCAACAACGGCAAGGTCTTCTGGGCCAAGAACGTGTACGCCCGGACGCATCCCATCACGCCGGGCGGAGCCGTGTACGTCGAGACCACGGTCGCCTCCCCGTGCGCGCCGGGCACCGCCAACGGCTACGCCCGCGCCTACGACTGGACCACCCAGAAGTGGACGCCCCGGCTGCCGGTGCCGATCTGCGTGCCGATCGACTAGGCCGACCCGCCCGATCCGATCGCCGCGGTCAGAGCCGCCTCGCGCCCGCGGTCAGAGCCGCCTGGCACACGCCGAGGCGTTGCAGCGGCCCGCCGGGACCACCTCCGGCGGGTCCGGCGCGACCCCCGCGGCCCCCGCGGCCGTGCGCCCATGGCGCCACCCCCGTGGACGCCATGAGCGTGCCGCGCGCGCACGATCGCGCCGCGCCCGCCTCCCCCGTCGTGGCGTCCGACGTTCCCGTCGTGCCCACGCACGCATCGTGAGCGATCCTGGACATCGCGTGCAACGGGATTTTCCGGTGCCGGGAGATGCCGAGGCATGCGACGGGAACGTGCGGGAAGCAGGTCGGAACCGGCCGCGAGCGGTCGGGGAACGGTCGGCGAACCCCCGGGGAACCGTCGAGGAAACGACAGCCCGTTCGAGATCCGCGGTCCGGAAAGTCCTGTTCTGCACCCTTGTGCGGATCGGGTCGAGGGTCTTGGGTGGAACGAGCCATACCGGTCGGGCCCGCACCGGGGCCGGACCGGTGGCATGGTGGAATCTCAGGAGGATCCCGACATGTCCGACTCGGTCGGCGACTGTACCGACGCCGCACAGCCCCGCACCGCCCTCACCGAAGCCGAGGTGGAGGCGCTGGTCAAGGGCATCTGCTTCAAGACCGGCCCGCCCCGCGCCGTCGGGGTGGAACTGGAATGGCTCGTCCACGAGCTGCGCTCGCCGCGGCTCCCCGTCACACCCGAACGGCTCAACGCCGCGTACGCCGCACTGCGCACCGTGCCGCTGAGCTCACCGCTCACCGTCGAACCCGGCGGCCAGCTGGAGCTGAGCTCGCTGCCGGCCGCCTCCCTGACGGAGTGCGTACGCACCGTCTCCGCCGACCTCGCCGCCGTCCGCGCGGTCCTGGACGAGCACGACCTCGCCCTCGCCGGGAGCGGCACGGATCCCTGGCGGACACCGCGCCGCTTCCTGCGCGAACCCCGCTACGACGCCATGGAGACCTGCCTGGACCGCACCGGTCCGGCCGGCCGCGCCATGATGTGCGCCTCGGCCTCCGTGCAGGTCTGTCTCGACGCCGGCCACGAGGAACCCGGTCCGCTGGGACTCGGGCGGCGCTGGTGGCTGTCCCATACGCTGGGCGCGGTGCTGGTGGCGGCCTTCGCCAACTCCCCGCTGCTCGGCGGCGCGCCCACCGGCTGGCGCTCCACCCGGCAGCTGCTGTGGATGGAGATCGGCGCCGGCCGCGCGGGCGGCCCCGTCCTGGACGGAGACCCCCGCACCTCGTGGGCCCGGCACGTGCTGGACTCGCCCGTGATGTGTGTACGGCGCGAGGACGCCCCCTGGGACGTGCCCGAACGCCTCACCTTCCGGGAGTGGACCCGCACGGGCGCCCCCACCCGCGAGGACCTCGACTACCACATCAGCACCCTGTTCCCGCCGGTCAGACCCCGCGGCCACCTGGAACTGCGCATGATCGACGCCCAGCCCGGCGAGGACGGCTGGATCGTCCCCCTCGCGGTGACGACGGCGCTGTTCGAGGACCCGGAGGCCGCCGAGATCGCCTACCGCGCGGTGAAGCCGCTCGCCGAGCGGGCCCGGCCGCTGCCCGCCCCGCACAACCCGCTGTGGACCGCCGCCGCCCGCCACGGGCTGGCCGACCCCGAGCTGCACGAGACCGCCGTCGCCTGCTTCGCCACCGCGCTGCGGGCGCTGCCGCGCATCGGCGCCGACGACGACATCGTGGCGGCCGTGGCGGACTACCTCGACCGCTACGTCCGGCCGGGCCGCACCCCGGCCGACGACCAGCTCGACCGCCTGCGCGGCGCCGACGCCCGCGCGCACGGGAAGGATCCCCGCCCATGACCGAGCCCGCCCTGGACACCGAGCCCGCGCCGGACACCGAGCCCGCGCCGGGCGGCGAGGCCGCGCCTGGCGCCGGGGCCGCCCCGGACGCGGAGACCCTGCGCACCCGGGTGCTCGCCTCGCTCACCACCGCCCGCGAACGCACCACGCTGCTGACGGACTGCGTCGAGGAGCCCGACCTCACCGCCCAGCACTCCCCCCTGATGTCGCCGCTGGTGTGGGACCTCGCCCACATCGGCAACCAGGAGGAACTGTGGCTGCTGCGCGCGGTGGCCGGCCGTGAGCCGATGCGCCCCGAGATCGACGGTCTCTACGACGCCTTCGAGCACTCCCGCGCCGAACGGCCCACCCTGCCACTGCTGCCGCCCGCCGAGGCCCGGGCTTACGCGGCTGAGGTACGCGGCCGGGTGCTGGACGTCCTGGAGACGGCCGACTTCCACGGCACCCGCCTGACGGAGGCCGGCTTCGCCTTCGGGATGATCGCGCAGCACGAACAGCAGCACGACGAGACCATGCTGATCACCCATCAGCTCCGCACGGGTCCGCCGGCGCTGACCGCCCCCGACCCGGATCCCGCCCCGCTGTCCACCGGGCCGGCCGAAGTCCTCGTGCCGGGCGGCCCGTTCACCATGGGCGTCTCCGACGAGCCCTGGGCGCTGGACAACGAACGGCCCGCCCACCGCCGCGAGGTCGCGCCGTTCCGCATCGACACCGCCCCGGTCACCAACGGCGCCTACCGGGCGTTCATCGAGGACGGCGGCTACGAGCAGGAACGCTGGTGGACGAAGGAGGGCTGGGCGCACATCCGCGGCCACGGCATCCACGCCCCGCTGTTCTGGCGGCGCGACGGCGGGCAGTGGCTGCGCCGCCGCTTCGGGACCACCGAGGCCGTGCCGCCCGAGGAGCCGGTGCTGCACGTGTGCTGGTACGAGGCCGACGCCTACGCCCGCTGGGCCGGGCGGCGGCTGCCCACCGAGGCCGAGTGGGAGAAGGCGGCCCGCTTCGACCCCGCGACCGGCGGCTCCAGGCGCTATCCGTGGGGCGACGCCGATCCCGGTCCCGAGCACGCCAACCTCGGACAGCGCCACCTGCGGCCGGCGCCCGCGGGCAGCTACCCGGCCGGCGAGTCGCCGCTCGGCGTACGGCAGCTGATCGGGGACGTCTGGGAGTGGACCTCCAGCGATTTCCTGCCCTACCCGGGCTTCCGGGCGTTCCCGTACAAGGAGTACTCGGAGGTGTTCTTCGGGCCCGGGTACAAGGTGCTGCGCGGCGGTTCCTTCGCCGTCGACCAGGTGGCCTGCCGCGGCACCTTCCGCAACTGGGACTACCCGATCCGCCGGCAGATCTTCTCCGGGTTCCGCACGGCCCGCTCGGAGGCCGTCTGATGTGCCGCCACCTGGCCTATCTGGGGCCCGAGGAGCCGCTGGGACGGCTCCTGACGGAGCCTGGACACGCCCTGTACCGCCAGTCGTGGGCGCCCCGGCGGCAGCGGTACGGAACGGTCAACGCCGACGGCTTCGGGGTGGGCTGGTACGCCGACGGCGACCCGGAGCCGGCCCGCTACCGCAGGGCCGGGCCCATCTGGGCGGACCTGTCCTTCGCCGACCTGGCGCGCGTGGTGCGCAGCCGGGCGCTGCTGGCGGCCGTACGCGACGCCACCCTGGCCGGCGCCGACGCCGAGGCCGCCGCTGCGCCCTACGCGGCCGACGGCCGGCTGTTCAGCCACAACGGGGCGGTGGCCGGCTGGCCGGGCTCGCTGGATCCGCTCGCCGGGACGCTGCCCGCCTCGGCGCTGCTGTCGATGGAGGCCCGCAACGACTCGGCCTTCGTGTGGGCGCTGGTGCTGGCCCGGCTGCGCGCCGGCGACACCGAGGGCCAGGCGCTGGCGGACACGGTCCTGGAGGTCGCCGAGGCGGCTCCCGGATCACGCCTGAACCTGCTGCTCACCGACGGCGCCACCATCGCCGCCACCGCCTGGGGCGACACCCTGTGGTACCTGACGGGGCCCGGCCCGCGCACGGTCGTGGCCTCCGAACCGTACGACGACGATCCGCGCTGGCAGGAGGTCCCGGACCGCACCCTGCTCGTGGCGAGCCGCGCCGACGTCCTGCTCACCCCGCTCAAGGACCAGAGCCCGGACGCGGCATCCGCACCACTCGAGGAGACCGGCACGTGAGCCCGTTCCAGATCACCCGTACCCTCCCCGTGGACGCCACGGACGCCGCCCTGCGCGACGACGTCCTGCGCGGCCTCACCGCCACCCCCAAGACGCTGCCGCCCAAGTGGTTCTACGACGCGCACGGCAGCGACCTGTTCGAGCGGATCACCGAACTGCCCGAGTACTACCCGACGCGCGCCGAGCGCGAGATCCTCGTGGACCGCTCCGGCGAGATCGCCGCGGCGGCCCGCGCCCGCACCCTCGTCGAACTCGGCTCGGGCTCCTCGGAGAAGACCCGCCATCTCCTCGACGCCCTGACCGGCCTGGACACCTATGTGCCCGTCGACGTCAGCGAGAGCGCGCTCAGCCAGGCCGGGCGGGCGCTGGCCGCCGAACGGCCCGGGCTGAACGTGCACGCGCTGATCGCCGACTTCACGGCGGGCCTGACGCTGCCCGACACCCCGGGGCCCCGGCTGCTCGCCTTCCTCGGCGGCACGATCGGCAACCTGCTGCCCGCCGAGCGGTCGGTGTTCCTGGCCTCGGTGCGCGCGATGCTCGCGCCGGGCGACACGCTGCTGCTCGGCACGGACCTCGTCAAGGACGAGCGGATCCTGGTCCCCGCGTACGACGACGCGGCCGGGGTGACCGCCGCGTTCAACAAGAACGTCCTGGCCGTGGTCAACCGCGAGCTGGGGGCCGACTTCGACGCCGGGGCCTTCGACCACGTCGCGCTGTGGAATCCGCACGACGAATGGATCGAGATGCGGCTGCGCTCGCGGACAGCGCAGACCGTGAAGGTGCCCGCGCTCGATCTGGCGGTCGACTTCGCGGCCGGCGAGGAACTGCGCACCGAGGTGTCGGCGAAGTTCCGGGAGGAGGGAGTACGCGCCGAACTGGCCGCCGCGGGGCTGGAGCTGACGCACTGGTGGACCGATCGCGCGGGACGTTTCGCCCTGTCGTCGTCCACCGTGCGGTGATCGTGCGGCAGGCGGTGCGCCCACTCGCGCACCGCCTGCCGCGTGCCGTCAGTAGGTGACCGTCAGCGCCTCGGAGATGCGGTGCGAGGCGCGGCGCGCCTCGGTCGCCGGGTCGGAGCCGGTGAGGACCTTCGTCATGTAGCCCTTGATGGGGTTGTCCGCCTCGACGGCCGCCCATTCGGGCGTGCTGGGGGTCGCGCGTCCCTGTGCGGCACCCGCCGCCATGGCCGCGACCCCCTCCTCGCCGGCGACGGCCTTCGCCAGTTTCGCCTTGTTCGGCACGTAGTTCATGGTGCGGGCCAGCTCGGTGTCCCACCGGGCGCCGGTCAGCGCGGAGACCACCGCGACGGCGCCCTCGCGCACGTCGGTGTTGCGGGGGACGACGAGGTCGGAGCCGCCGGTGAAGACGGCGCCCGGCCGTCCCGCGGTCCTGCCCGGAACGGGGAAGAAGCCCAGCCGGTCGCGCAGGGCGGGGTTCTGCTCCAGCACGGTGCGGGCGAGTCCGGGCACGGCCACGATCTGCGCGACCTTTCCGCGCGCGAACACCCCTGCCTGCGGCGGATGTTCCTCGTCGGCCCCGACGGGCCCGCCGCCGAGCGACTGGAGCCGGCGGTAGAAGTCCATCCCGCGCAGGGCGGCGGGCGTGTCGAGGGCGCCCTCCCAGCGGCCGCCGCTCTCCGTGGCGAGGTCGCCGCCCTCGTCCCAGACGAACCCGGCCAGCGTGTACCAGTCCTGCCCGGCCAGGTAGATGCCCTGGTCACCGCCCTTGTTCAGCTTCTCGGTGGCGGCGAGCCACTCGGCGCGGGTGCGGGGCGGTGCGGTGACGCCGGCCCGTGCGAAGAGGTCCTTGCGGTAGATCACCACCCGGTTGGCCGCGTACCAGGGGATGCCGTACTGGTGGAAGCGCTCACGGCCCGGCTCGGCGAGGCCGGGCAGCCAGTCGTCGCGCCCCCACCTGGTGGCGGACTCCAGGGTCAGGTCGAGCAGTCCGCGTCCCTCGACGTACTGCGGGACCTGGGTGTTGCCGACCTCGATGACGTCCGGCGAACCGGGGTCGTCCGCCTTGAGGGCGGCCTGCACCTTGGCGCCGATGCCGGTCCATTCCTGGATGAGGATGCGGAGTTCGAGGTCGGGGTGGGCGTCCTCGAAGTCCTCGGTGAAGCGGTCCAGGAACTCCGGTGAGGCGCTGTCCTTCATCAGCCACACGGTGACCGTGCTGCGGTCGGCGCCCCCGGTCCCGGGCAGCGCCCCGCAGCCGGTCAGCAGGAAGGCGGACACGCACAGCAGGGCGAGCAGGCGACGACGTCTCACGGGGGTCCTGTTCTGTCTGACGGACAGGGCGAGGGGCCCGGCGTGGGGGACGAGCGCGGGGCTCGTGCGGGTGTCCAGGATTTTGGTATGGACCAATGCGAGGGGTCAAGAGGGCACCCGGGGGATCGGGCCGGCGCGTCCGACGTCTCGCGCAGCGCCGCAGCTTGGGGCACGGTGGAGTGACGCGTGACACATGGGACGACGCCGATGCGACGCCGTCCCGGCCGAGAGGAGCACCCTGATGTCGAACCACACCTACCGGGTCACGGAGATCGTCGGCACCTCGCCCGACGGCGTCGACGCGGCCGTCCGCAACGGCCTCGCCCGCGCCTCGCGGACCCTGCGCAACCTGGACTGGTTCGAGGTCACCCAGGTGCGCGGCCAGATCGAGAACGGCGACATCGCGCACTGGCAGGTGGGCCTGAAGGTGGGCTTCCGTCTCGACGAGTCGGACTGACCGGACGACGGACCGGACACCGGCCGGGCGGCCGGGCGCGGACGCCGGGCGCGCAATGCTCGCGCCCGGCCGCCTCACGTGCGGCCTTCGCCCTCCTGGGCCTGCCGCAGCGCGCCCGACGGGGCGGTCCAGCGGGCCCTGACGACGGTGAACCCGGCGCGTTCGGCGTCGTCGCACACCAGCTCGTCGTCGTCCACGAGGACCTGGACGTCCCGGTCGCGGGCGAGCCTGCGCAGGACCTCCAGCTTGGTGCGGCGCGCGGGCCTGCGGTCGTCGTTGCGCCGCATGTGCAGGCGCCCGTCCGGGAGCCCCTGCGCGGCGAGCCACTCCACGGTGTCCCGACGGCAGCGCTCGGGCCGGCCGGTGAGGTAGACGACCTCGCACTCCCGCGCGCTCGCGAGGGCCAGCGCGACGCCCTCCGGGATCGGCGGGTCCTGCGGCGCGGCCGCGAAGAACGCGTCCCAGTCGCGCGGCCTGCGCTCCAGGAACCGCTGCCGGTGGGCCGTGTCGGCGAGGGTGTTGTCCAGGTCGAACACGGCGAGGGGCCGTCCGCTGCTGTCGGTCACGGCCCCACCCTAAGCGGCCAGGAATCCTCCCGGCCCGCAGGCGTTGAACAGGGTATGAGTTCCGCGATCGCCTCCGCCCGCTTCTCCGTCCTCGACCGCTCGCGCGTGCGCGAGGGGCACACCGGCGCCGAGGCGCTGCGGGACACGGTGGCGCTGGCGAGGGAGGCCGAGCGCCTCGGCTACCACCGGTTCTGGGTCTCCGAGCACCACGGCGTGCCCGGGGTGGCGGGCTCGGCGCCCACCGTGCTCGCCGCCGCCGTGGCCGGGGCCACGCGCACGATCCGGGTGGGCACCGGCGGGGTGATGCTGCCCAACCACCGGCCGCTGGTCGTGGCCGAGCAGTTCGGCGTCCTGGAGTCGCTGTTCCCCGGCCGCGTCGACATGGGCCTCGGCCGCTCGGTGGGCTTCACCGACGGGGTGCGCCGGGCGCTCGGCCACGACAAGGGCGACGCCGACGACTTCGCCGCCCAGCTGGAGGAACTTCTCGGCTGGTTCCGGGGCCCCTCCCCCGCCGGAGCGCACGCGTACCCGGCGCGGGGGCTGAGCGTGCCGCCGTTCGTGCTGGCGATGGGCGAGGGTGCGGACATCGCCGCGCGAGCGGGACTGCCGATGGTCATCGGCGACCTGCGCGACCGGGAGCGGATGCGGCGCGGCGTCGACCGCTACCGGGCCCGCTTCCGGCCCTCGGCCTGGGCGGCGGAACCGTACGTGGTCGTCTCCGGGACGATCGCCGTGGCGCCCACGGCCGAGGCGGCGCACCGGCTGCTGGTGCCGGAGGCCTGGTCGATGGCGTACTCGCGCACCCACGGCGTCTTCCCGCCGCTGCCGCCCGCCGAGCAGGCCGCGAACCGGACCATGACCGCGAGGGAACGCGGCTTCTACGAGTCCGGTCTCGCCGGGCAGCTCGCGGGCACCGAGGAGCAGGTCGCCCGCGAGCTGGAGACGGTGCTGAACGAGACGGGGGCGCAGGAGGTCCTCGTCACCACCAGCACCTACGACCGTGCGGCCCTGGTGGACTCCTACCGGCGGCTCGCGGCGATCGTGGACGCGGCCCGCTCCGGCGCCCCGGCCGCCACCGCCGGCTCCGTCGCCGGACCCCCTCCCCCCGGCGACTCCGACACCGCCACGGACGCGGGCGCGTACGCCTGACCGCCGGCCGGCGGGCGCCGGGTGTCGGTCCGGGGGCCGCGCCAGGGCGAACGTAGGATTGCGGGGTTTGTCCGCCCCCACCGGCCCCTGACGTCACCGGAGTTCCCCATGCCGAGCCCCTCCGAGCCGCCCGGCCCCGCCCCGTCCGTGCGGGCGGGGCACGTCTGCGTGCGGGGCGCGCGCGAGCACAATCTCCGGAACGTGGACGTCGACGTCCCGCGGGACGTGGTGGCCGTGTTCACCGGGATGTCCGGTTCGGGCAAGTCCTCGCTCGCGTTCGGGACGATCTACGCGGAGGCCCAGCGCCGGTACTTCGAGTCGGTCGCGCCCTACGCGCGCCGGCTGATCCACCAGGTCGGCGCGCCCGACGTCGACGAGATCACCGGACTGCCCCCGGCGGTCTCCCTCCAGCAGCGCCGGTCGGCGCCCACCTCACGGTCGTCGGTGGGCACGGTCACCAACCTGTCGAACTCGCTGCGCATGCTGTTCTCCCGGGCCGGCGACTACCCGCCGGGCGCGGAGCGCCTCGACTCCGACTCCTTCTCGCCCAACACGGCGGTCGGTGCCTGCCCCGAATGCCACGGGCTCGGCCGGGTCCACCGGGCCACCGAGGAGTCGCTGGTCCCGGACCCGTCGCTGTCGATCCGCGAGGGCGCGATCGCCGCCTGGCCCGGCGCCTGGCAGGGCAAGAACCTGCGGGACATCCTCGACGCGCTCGGTCACGACGTCGACGTGCCCTGGCGCGAGCTCCCGGCCGCGCAGCGCGAGTGGATCCTGTTCACGGACGAACAGCCGGTGGTGACGGTCCACCCGGTGCGCGACGCCGACCGCATCCAACGCCCCTACCAGGGCACGTACATGAGCGCCCACCGCTATGTGATGAAGACCTTCGCCGACTCCCGCAGCGCGGCCCTGCGGGCCAGGGCGGAGCGGTTCCTGACCTCCGCGCCCTGCCCGGCCTGCGGCGGCGCCCGGCTGCGGCCCGAGGCCCTCGCCGTGACCTTCGCGGGCCGGACGATCGCGGACACGGCCGCCCTCCCGCTGGCCGAGCTGGCCCGGCTGCCCGACGGCGGTTCGGAGGCGGCACGCGTCCTGACCGCGGATCTGCGCTCCCGTGTCGCCCCGGTCGTCGAACTCGGCCTGGGCTACCTCTCCCTGGACCGCGCCGCGCCGACGCTCTCCGCGGGCGAGTTGCAGCGGCTGCGGCTCGCCACCCAGCTGCGCTCCGGACTGTTCGGGGTGGTGTACGTGCTCGACGAGCCGTCGGCGGGGCTGCACCCGGCGGACACCCGCGCCCTGCTCACGGTGTTGCGGCGGCTGAAGGCGGCGGGCAACTCGGTGTTCGTCGTCGAGCACCAGCTGGACGTGATGCGTGCCGCCGACTGGCTGGTGGACGTGGGTCCGAGGGCGGGCGAGCACGGCGGGCGGGTGCTGCACAGCGGCCCGGTGGCGGACCTGGCGTCGGTGGAGGACTCGGCGACGGCACGCCACCTCTTCGGCCGCGCCCCGGCGCCGGCGCGCGAGGTCCGCGCGGCCCGGGGCTGGCTGGAGGTCGGCCCGGTGACCCGGCACAACCTGCGCGGGGTGACGGCCCGTTTCCCGCTGGGCGTGTTCACCGCGGTGACGGGCGTCTCGGGGTCGGGGAAGTCCACGCTCGTCGGGGAGATCGCCGAGGGGCTGCCCGGCGTGGGCCGGCTGGTCTCGGTCGACCAGAAGCCGATCGGGCGCACCCCGCGTTCCAACCTGGCCACGTACACGGGCCTGTTCGACGTCGTGCGCAAGGTGTTCGCGCGGACGGACGCGGCGCGCGCCCGGGGATTCGGCGCGGGCCGTTTCTCCTTCAACGTGGCGGGCGGCCGCTGCGAGACCTGTCAGGGCGAGGGGTTCGTGAGCGTCGAGCTGCTCTTCCTGCCCAGCACGTATGCGCCGTGCCCGGACTGCGGCGGGGCCCGCTACAACCCGCAGACCCGGGAAGTGACGTACCGGGGCCGTGACATCGCCCAGGTGCTGGACCTGACCGTGGAGGCGGCGGCCGGCTTCTTCGCCGACACCCCGGCGGTCTCCCGGAGCCTGGCCGCCCTGCTCGACGTCGGTCTGGGGTATCTGCGTCTCGGCCAGCCGGCGACGGAGCTGTCCGGCGGCGAGGCGCAGCGCGTCAAGCTGGCCAACGAGTTGCAGCGGGCCCGCCGCGGTCACACCCTCTATCTGCTCGACGAACCGACGACGGGGCTGCACCCGGCCGACGTCGAGGTCCTGATGCGCGAGCTGCACGCCCTGGTGGACGCCGGGAACACCGTGGTCGTGGTGGAGCACGACATGGCGGTGGTGGCGGGCGCGGACTGGGTGATCGACCTCGGTCCCGGCGGCGGCGACGCGGGCGGGCGCGTCGTGGCGGCGGGGACGCCGGCCGAGGCGGCGCGGGCGCCCGGCAGCGCGACGGCGCCCTATCTGGCCCGCGCGTCGGCTCCCCGGCGGCCCTGAGCGCGCTGCTCGCGCCAGGACCGGTAGTGGTCGACGAGGGTCTCCTCGACCGGACGGTAGACGAGGCCCAGTTCCTCGACGCTCCTGCGGTTGTCGACCGGGAAGCGGATGCCCAGGTGGTTGCGGATGTAGGTCTGGGAGAGGCCGAAGGCGGGGCCGAGGAGGCGCACGGGCCAGTGCGGGAGCGCGGTGCGCGGCAGCCGCCGGTCGCCCGGGTGGTGCCTGCGCAGGATCGCCGCCATGTCGTGGAAGGAGGTCATCTCCGGCGCGGCGACGATGTAGCGGCCGTGCGCCTCGGGCCGTTCCGCCGCCGCGATGTGGGCCTCCGCGACGTCGCGCACGTCGGCCGTGGTGAAGCTGAAGTCGGGTGCGCCGTAGAAGAAGTAGCCCTTGAACAGCTCGTCGAGCAGGAACAGGCTGCCCGAGTCGGAGGCGGGGGTGAGGGAGGGGCCGAGGACGAGTCCGGGGTTGACGGCGACCATGCGCCAGCGGTCCTGGGCCGCCTCGGCCTCCCACGCCGTCTTCTCGGCGACCGTCTTGGCGTAGTGGTAGGGGTTGTTCTCCACCGTGCTGGTGGTGTTGAAGTACCGCTCGGACAGCACCTGTCCGTCCATCTGGCGGACGTCGGCGTAGTCGCCGAAGATCGCGCCGACGGTGGAGGTGAGGACGAGGCGCTCGACCGTCGGGGTGCGGTTCACGGCGTCCACCACGTGCCGGGTCCCGCGCAGGGCCGGTTCCACGACGTCGCGCCGGCCGTCCTTGATCTTCTCCGGCATCAGGAACGGCGACGCCACGTGGAAGACCACCGAGCAGCCCTTCGCCGCCTCGTCGAAGGAGCCGTCCGCCAGCAGGTCGGCCTCGTACAGGCCGAGGCGGCCGGGGTGGGCGTCCTGGAGGGCGCGCAGCGGCCGGAGTTTGGCCGGGTTCGCCGTGGGTCGGACGGTGGTGTGTACGCGGTGACCGCGTATCAGGAGTCGCCGGACGAGATGGGCGGCGACGAAGCCGCTGCCTCCCGTCACCAGGACCGTCCGGCCGGCCGGGCTTGCGTTCACGCGCGCTCCCCTCGGAGTTCGGAAGCGTCATGATGCCACCCGGTGCGGCCGACTCCCCCTCGTCGCCGTGTGCCAGACGGGACCGGGGATGAGCACCACTCCCGGTCCCGCCCGTCCGCGCTGTTCGGCGAACGTTCTTCTCGGCCGCCCTACCGCTTGGCCGCCTTGCGCGTGGCGCGCAGCCACTCCCGGTTCATGCCGGTGATGGACGTCAGCGGGATGCCCTTGGGGCAGGCCGTCGCGCACTCCCCGGCGAGGGTGCAGCCGCCGAATCCCTCCTCGTCCATCTGCGCGACCATGTCCAGGACCCGGGTCTCCCGTTCCGGCGCGCCCTGCGGCAGCACGTTGAGGTGATTGATCTTGGCGGAGGTGAACAGCATCGCCGCGCCGTTGGGGCAGGCGGCGACGCAGGCCCCGCATCCGATGCACTCGGCGTGCTCGAAGGCGAGGTCGGCGTCGGGCTTGGGCACGGGGGCTGCGTGCGCCTCCGGGGCGGCGCCGGTGGGGGCGCTGATGTAGCCACCGGCCTGGATGATGCGGTCGAACGCCGACCGGTCGACCACCAGGTCCTTGACGACCGGGAAGGCGGCGGCCCGCCACGGTTCGACGTCGACGGTGTCGCCGTCGCGGAAGGACCGCATGTGCAGTTGGCAGGCGGTGGTGCGTTCGGGGCCGTGGGCGTCGCCGTTGATGACGAGCGAGCACGCGCCGCAGATGCCCTCGCGGCAGTCGTGGTCGAAGGCGACCGGGTCCTCACCGCGCAGGATGAGGTCCTCGTTGAGGGTGTCGAGCATCTCCAGGAAGGACATGTCGGGCGAGATGCCGTCCACCTCGTAGGTGGCCATGGCGCCGTCGGCGTCGGCGGCGCGCTGCCGCCACACGCGCAGGGTGAGCTTCATGCGTAGCTCCGCTGAGTGGGATGGACGTACTCGAACACCAGGTCTTCCCGGTGCAGGACGGGCGGCTCGCCGGCGCCGGTGAACTCCCAGGCGGCCGCGTAGGCGAAGGCGTCGTCGCGGCGGGCCGCCTCGCCGTCCGGGGTCTGGGACTCCTCGCGGAAGTGGCCGCCGCAGGACTCGGCGCGGTGCAGTGCGTCGAGGCACATCAGCTCGGCGAGTTCGAGGTAGTCGACGATGCGGTTGGCCTTCTCCAGGGACTGGTTGAACTCCTCGCCCGTGCCGGGCACCTTGATGCGCCGCCAGAACTCCTCGCGGATCTGCGGGATGCGCCGCAGGGCCTTGCGCAGCCCGGCGTCCGTGCGGGCCATTCCGCAGAACTCCCACATCACTTCGCCCAGTTCGCGGTGGAAGGAGTCGGGGGTCCGGTCGCCGTCGACGGACAGGAGCAGGTGCAGCCGGTCCTGGGTGTCGGCCAGCACCTCCTGGACGACGGGATGCCCGGCACTCACCTCGCCCTGGTCGGGGTTGCGGGCGAGGTAGTCGTTGACGGTGGCCGGCAGCACGAAGTACCCGTCGGCCAGGCCCTGCATCAGGGCGCTCGCCCCGAGCCGGTTGGCGCCGTGGTCGGAGAAGTTGGCCTCGCCGATCGCGAACAGGCCGGGGACGGTGGTCTGGAGGTCGTAGTCGACCCACAGCCCGCCCATCGTGTAGTGCACGGCCGGGTAGATCCGCATCGGGACGTCGTACGGATCCTCGTCGGTGATCCGCTGGTACATGTCGAAGAGGTTGCCGTACCTGGCCTCGACCGCCTCGCGCCCCATCCGCTCGACGGCGTCGGCGAAGTCGAGGTAGACGCCCTGTCCGCCGGGGCCGACCCCGCGTCCCTCGTCGCAGACGTTCTTCGCGGCGCGGGAGGCGATGTCGCGGGGGACGAGGTTGCCGAACGAGGGGTAGATCCGCTCCAGGTAGTAGTCGCGCTCGTCCTCGGGGATGTCGTTCGGCGGCCGGTCGTCGCCCTTGGTCTTCGGCACCCAGATCCGGCCGTCGTTGCGCAGCGACTCGCTCATCAGCGTCAGCTTGGACTGATGGTCGCCGGTGCGCGGGATGCAGGTGGGGTGGATCTGGGTGAAGCACGGGTTCGCGAAGTACGCGCCGCGCCGGTGCGCCCGCCAGATCGCGGTGGCGTTGGAGTTCATCGCGTTGGTCGACAGGTGGAAGACGTTGCCGTAGCCGCCGGTGGCGAGGACGACGGCGTCCGCGAAGTAGGTGTCGATCCTCCCCGTGATCAGGTCGCGGGCCACGATCCCGCGCGCCCGCCCGTCGACGACGATCAGGTCGAGCATCTCGGTCCGCGGGTGCATCTCCACGTTGCCGGCGGCGATCTGCCTGCTGAGGGCCTGATAGGCGCCGAGCAGCAGTTGCTGGCCGGTCTGGCCGCGGGCGTAGAAGGTGCGCGAGACCTGCACGCCGCCGAAGGAGCGGGTGTCGAGGAGCCCGCCGTACTCGCGGGCGAACGGCACGCCCTGGGCGACGCACTGGTCGATGATCTCGACGGAGATCTGCGCGAGGCGGTGCACGTTCGACTCCCGGGCCCGGAAGTCGCCGCCCTTGACGGTGTCGTAGAACAGACGGTGGACGGAGTCGCCGTCGTTGCGGTAGTTCTTGGCCGCGTTGATGCCGCCCTGCGCGGCGATGGAGTGGGCGCGGCGCGGGGAGTCCTGGTAGCAGAACTGGACGACGTGGTAGCCCTGTTCGGCGAGCGTGGCGCCCGCGGATCCGCCGGCCAGGCCGGTGCCCACCACGATCACCGTGTGCTTGCGCCGGTTGGCGGGGTTGACCAGCTTCGCCTCGAAGCGGCGCCGGTCCCAGCGTTCGGCGATCGGCCCGTCGGGCGCCTTGGCGTCGGCAAGGGGTTCGCCGGTGGTGTAGTCGGTGAAGTCGGTCATTCAGCTCACCACTTCGGTCATGACGGCCACGGGGACGGCGATGAAACCGGCCGTGAGCAGGAGGGCGAGGACGTCGGCCGTGGCCTTCAGGGCGCGGTCGCGGGTGCGGCTGCCGGCGCCGAGGGTCTGGGCGGCGCTCCAGAAGCCGTGCCGGACGTGCAGGCCGAGGGCGAGCATCGCGACGATGTAGACGACGTTGCCGTACCAGGTGGAGAAGGTGTCCACGACGTTCTGGTACGGGTGGCCCTCCTGGAAGCCGCCGCTGTGCACGGTGCCGGTCGTCAGGTCGAGGATGTGCCAGACGATGAACAGGGCGAGGATGACGCCGCCCCAGCGCATGGTGCGCGTGGCGTAGCTCGCGCGCGCCTTGCGGTGCACGTACCTGTCGGGGCGGGCCCTGAGGTCGCGGCGGCTGAGCTGGTAGGCGCAGACGGCGTGCGCGACGACCGCGGCGACCAGCACGACCCGGATCAGCCAGAGCGTCCACTCGTAGTGCATGAACGGCTCGCCCACGGTGCGCAGCCAGTGCGCGTAGTGGTCGAACTCGCCCGGCCCGAAGAAGATCTTCAGGTTGCCGATCATGTGGACGACGAGGTACAGCAGCATGATCAGGCCGCTGACGGCCATCACGGTCTTCTTGCCGACGGTGGAGTTCCACACGGTGCGCGCCATGGACGACCGTCGGTCCGTCCGCGTTGCCAGAGCCATGCCTCTGACGCTAGGGCCCCCGCCCCTCATCGGTCCAAGACATGGTCCGGCTCGTTTCCATAGCCTGCGCCTATGATGGCCTGATGCAGTTCCAGCAGCTCCACTACTTCGTGGCGGTGGCCGAGACCCGGCACTTCACCCGGGCCGCCGAGCTCGTGCATGTGGCGCAGCCTTCGCTGTCCCAGCAGATCAGGGCGCTGGAGCGGGAGTTGGGCGCGGATCTGTTCCAGCGCGCGCGGGGCAACATCACGCTCACCGACGCGGGCGAGGCACTGCTGCCGCTGGCCCGGCGGATCCTGGCCGACGCCGAGACCGCGCGGTACGAGGTGCGGGAGCTGGTGGAGCTGCGGGGCGGCCGGGTGCGGCTGGGGGCCACGCCGAGTCTGTGCACGGGCCTGCTGCCGGACGTGCTGCGCGCCTTCCACGACCGTTATCCGGGCGTCCGGCTGCTGATCGAGGAGGGCGGTTCGCACGACCTGGTCCGGGAGCTGGCCCGCGGCGCCCTCGATCTCGCCCTGGTCGTGCTGCCCCTGCCGACGCCGGCCCCGGCGCTGACGGCGGTGGAGGTGCTGCGCGAGGACCTGGTGGTGGTGTCCTCGCCGGAGGCCCCCAGGCCGGGGGACGGGCGGCGCACGGTGCAGATCGCCGATCTGGAGCACGAGCCTTTGGTGATGTTCCGGCACGGCTACGACCTGCGGGAACTCACGGTGGCGGCGTGCCGGGCCGAGGGGTTCGAGCCGGGCTTCGCGGTCGAGGGCGGCGAGATGGACGCGGTGCTGGGGTTCGTGCGGGCCGGTCTCGGGGTGGCCGTCGTCCCCCGCATGGTGGCCGCCCGCTCGGGACAGGGACTGCGCGTGACCCCGCTCGCGCGGCCCGGCCTGCACCGCACGATCGCCCTCGCCCACCGCAGCGACGTGGCCCCGCCCCGTGCGGCCCGGGAACTGCAGCGGATGCTGCTGGAGCGGTGAGTGGCGGCCGCCCGGCCGGCGTCAGCCGCGCAGGGCCGGCGCCAGCACCTCCTCGCACCACTGACGGAAGCCGGTGGGCGTGCGGCCGGGGGTCGCGGGCTGGGACGCGCCGTAGAAGCCCTGGGTGTTCTGGGCGTCCGTCATGTCGGCGATGGCCCGCGCCCAGGCCTCGGTCGCGCCGTGGCGGATCATCGTCGCCTTCAGTTCGGCCGAGGTGATCCGGCGCAGCCGCACGGGGCGCCCCAGCACGTCCGCGACGACACGGGCCATGTCCTCGGGCGTCAGGTCGTCGGGCCCCGCCAGCGCGACGTCGCGGTAACCGGTCCAGGAGGGGTCGAGGAGCAGCCGGGCCGCCTGCGCGGCGATGTCGCGGACCGCGCAGGTGCGCAGCACGCGATCGGGTGCCAGCGCCTCGGTCCACACGCCCTCGTCGCGGATCGGGGCCGCCTGCCGGAGCAGGTTCTCCATCAGCGCCGGCGGACAGAGCGCCCGGTAGTGCACGCCCGTCGCCGCGATCGCCTCGTCCATGGCGAGGGAGGCGGAGATCGGCCCGGCGTCGCGGGCGACGCCCCGGCCAAGGGTCGAGACGGCCACGACGCGTTCGGGCCCGCTCCGGGAGTCGATCACCTCCAGGAGCGGTTGCGTGAAGGCGCGGAAGTGGCCGTCGACGTCCTCGACGCCGGGTGTCGGGGGCACCAGCCAGAAGATCCGGTCGGCGCCCTCGCACGCCTCCTTCAGCACGGCCGGGTCCGCGTGCGAACCCCGGACGACCTCGACGCGTTCGCGGTCCCGCGGGGCGAGCCGGGCGGGGTCGCGGACGACGACCCGGACCGGGGTCGCGCCGTCCTGGTCGGCGTCCAGCAGCAGGGACAGGACCTCGCGGCCGATCTGGCCGGTCGGGGTGGTGACGACGATCATGAACTGCTCCAGGGTCGGTGGCGGTCGCTACGGTCACGAGCCTGCTGCCCGGCCCGGACGGACGGAAGGACCGATCGGCGAGCGCTTGTTACCCTCAGGGCAATACCGAACGGAGGGCCGCCCATGGAGTCCCGTCCGCTGCGCTACTTCGTCGCCGTCGCCGAGGAGCTCAACTTCGCCCGCGCCGCGCAACGGCTGGGCATCTCACCGCCGCCGCTGTCCCGCTCGATCCGCGCGCTGGAGAGCGAGCTGGGGGCCGTCCTCTTCGAGCGGACCACCCACAGCGTGACCCTGACACCGGCCGGCGCGGTCCTGCTCGCCGAGGCCAGGTTCGCCCTGGACGCGCTGGACGCCGCGGGCCGGCGGGCCCGCCGCGCGGCCGGCGCCGACCCCGAGCTGGTGCTGGCCGTGAAGGCGGACGGCGACGCGGGTCTGCTGGAGACGATCCTCGCTCGCTACGCGGCCGACCCGGCGGCCCTGCCGGTCACGGTACGGCTGGCCGGCTGGCAGGAGCAGGCCCGGATGCTGCGCCGGGGCGAGGCCGACGCCGCCCTGATGTACGAGCCGTACGAGCCGGAGGGCCTCGACACCGAGGACCTCGTCGCCGAGCCGCGGGTCGCCGCCCTCGCCGCGACTCACCCCCTCGCCGCCCGGACCGGGCTGCGCCTGGCCGACCTGGGGCTGCGCGAGGACGAGACGCTCCGCTTCATCGAGGAGGTCCGCGGCAGGGGCCAGGACCTCGCCCAGCTCCTCACGCTCGTCGGCCTGGGCGAGCTGGTCGCCCTGCTGCCCGCCTCCGTCGCCGGCCGCTACCCCCGGCCCGGGGTCGTCTACCGGCCGGTCCTGGACGCGCCCGCCGCGGTCATGGCCGTCGCCTGGCCCCAGCAGTCGCGCTCGACGGCCACCGCCGCGTTCGTGCGGGCCGCCGTGTCGGTGGCCGACGACGTCCGCGCGCGGGAGGCCGGCTGACCTACCGGATCCCGGGCGGCACGGGGGTCCCCTGGTGGTAGTACAGCCGCCAGCCCGCCTCCCCGTTCCCCCTGCGCCACAGCGAGCTGCGGCGGGCGCGCAGGCCGTCGAAGTCCGTCTCGTAGGTGAGGTGGACGAGCCCGGGGGCCAGCACGACGCCCTGGATCGACGGCGGCTCGTACCGCGGGCCCTCCCGCGAACTGCCCGGGTCGCCGGGCAGCCAGGCCAGCATGTCCTCGTACGTGTAGCGGCGGCCCGAGGAGCCCACCTCCACGAACTCGGGGTCGAGCAGGGGCTCGAAGCGGGCACGGCAGGCGCGCACGGCCGGGTCCAGCAGGGCCAGTTCGCCGGCGATCGCCTCGTTCACGTCGTCTTCCGCGTGGTTCACCCGACCATCCTCGCGTGCGGCCCGCGCGCCCCCGCGGCCCGGGTCCTCGCACGCGGCCCGCTCTCCCCCGCGCCCTCGTGCGCGGTCAGCCCGTCGCGTCCACCAGGGCCAGCTCGTGGAGCCGGTCCGGCGGGCCCGGCCGGGCGTAGTACCAGCCCTGCGCGGTGTCGCAGCCCAGTATCCGCAGCTGCTCCGCCTGCGCCCCGGTCTCCACACCCTCCACCGTCACCGCCAGGTCCAGGCTGTGCGCGAGCGAGACGATCCCCTCGACGATCTTGAGGTCGACCGGGTCCGCCGGGAACTGCTGCATGCCCTGGGTGAACGAGCGGTCCAGCTTGAGCACGCTCACCGGCAGCCGGCGCAGGTTGGCCAGGTTGGAGTAGCCGGTCCCGAAGTCGTCCAGCGCGATGTCGACGCCCATCTCGGCGAGCCGGCGCAACGGCTTGAGCAGGTCGTCGTCGGCGCCGATCAGCGCCGACTCGGTGACCTCCAGGCACAGGGCCTCGGGCCGCACGCCGGCGCGTTCGAGGATGTCGACCGTGTCCTGCACCAGACCGGGATGGGTGAGCTGGCACGGGGAGAGGTTGACGTTGATGCGCAGCGGGTCGGTGCCGCCGGTGCGCTCACGCCACTCGCCGGCCTGGCGGACGGACTGCTCCAGGACCCAGCGGCCCAGCGGCACGATCAGCCCCGTCCGCTCGGCGAGCGGGATGAACCGGTCCGGGCCGAGCACCCCGTGCTGGGGGTGCAGCCAGCGCACCAGGGCCTCGGCGCCGCGTACGCTGCCGTCGCCGAGATGCACCAGCGGCTGGTACTCGATGAAGAACTCACCGCGTTCCAGGGCCGCCGGAAGCGCCGTGGTCAGACCGTGCCGGGTGATCGCCCGGGCGTCCGCCTCCGGGTCGGCCAGCTCGAAGCGGTTGCCGCCCGCCGACTTGGCCCGGTACATGGTGATGTCGGCGCTGCGCAGCACCTCGGCCGCGCTGCGCTCCCCCGCCGGGCCCTCGACGATGCCGATGCTGCCGCGCACGGTCAGCTCCCGGCCGTCGATGCTCACCGGCGCGACCAGGACGTTCATGATGCGGGCGGCGAGTTCGTCGACCTCGTGGCGGGTGTCGGGCCCGGTGGTCAGCGCGACGAACTCGTCGCCGCCGAGACGGGCCACCATCTCGCCGGGCGCGGTCGCGCAGGACTGGAGCCGGTCGGCGACCTCGACGAGCAGCCGGTCGCCGGCCGCGTGACCGAGACTGTCGTTGATGGTCTTGAAGCCGTCCAGGTCGAGGTAGCACAGCCCGAAACGCTTGCCCTCGCCCGCGCCGAGCACCTTCTCCAGACGCTCGAAGAACAGCGTGCGGTTGGGCAGGCCGGTGAGCGCGTCGTGGGTGGCCTCGTACCGCAGCCGCAGATTGAGCAGCCGGCGCTCGGTGGTGTCCTCCATGAGGGCCAGCGTGTACTGCGGCGCGCCGTCGGCGTCCCGCAGCAGGGAGACCGTCAGGTTGGTCCACAGGACCGTCCCGTCGGGACGGCTGAACGCCTTCTCCGTGTGGTAGTGCTCGCGTTCGCCGCGCACGAGTTCGTCGTAGAGCTTCCAGGTCTGGGGCGCGTCCTCGGGATGGGTGAGGTCCTGCACCCGGCGGCCGCGCAGGGTGTGCTCGGAGCCCCCGAACATGCGCAGCAACGCCCCGTTGATCTGAAGGACGTTGCCGTCGAGGTCGGCGATGCCGATCCCTATCGCGGCGCCCTCGAAGACCGCCCGGAAGCGGGCCTCGCTCGCGTGCAGCGCCTGCGCGACGACGCCCTGGGCGCGCAACGCGGCCTGGGCGATGGCCTCCTGCTCGGCGAGCGTGCGCTCGCGCAGCGCCCGCGCGAAGCCGGCCGCCATGGCGTGCTGGAGCCGCGAGGCACGCACGCGCAGGTCCTCCTGGGGGCCGCCCTCGCCGCAGTACAGCACCAGGTAGGCGTCGACGCAGTCGAGGGAGTGGCTGAGCGCGTCGGGATCCGTGCAGTGCGCGTCGACCAGGGCGGCGCCCACGTCCTTGCCGGCCTCGGCGTCGAAGCCCCGCTCCAGCAGCGCCCCGCGCAGCCGCCGCGCCAGCGGCAGCAGCCGCTCCTCCAGTTCGAGCCGGGTCAACGACGTCGCGGTCACCGGGAACACGGCCCGGCTCCAGATCGTCGCGAACCGCCGCAGTCTGTCCTCCGGTCCGTCCGGCTCCGCGGTCACGGCCTGCGTCCCACGCCGGCGAAACCCGAGAGGGCCCAGGGGTCCTCGTCGTCCTCCGGCGCGGTGTCCGGCCGCCAGCGCGGCATGGGCACCAGTCCCGGTTCCACCATCTCGTACCCCTCGAAGAACCGCCCGATCTCGTCCCGAGAGCGCATGATCAGCGGATTGCGGATGTCCTTGTACACGTCGACCGCACCCTCGGCCCGCTCCGCCGGCAGCGGGATCCCCTCGTACGAGGCGTGCGTGAGCACGAGGAGACTGCCGGGCGCGAGCGCCGCGCCGAGTTCGGCCACCGCCGCGTACGGGTCGTCCTGGTCCTCCACGAAGTGCAGGACGGCGACCAGCAGCAGCGCCACCGGCCGGCCGGGGTCGATCAGCCGCGCCACCTGGGGGCTGCGCAGGATCTCCTGCGGCTTGCGCAGGTCGGCGGCGACGACGTCGGCGTCGTCGTCGCCCGCCAGCACGGCCTCGCTGTGCGCCACGGCCACCGGGTCGTTGTCGACGTAGACGACGCGCGCGCCGGGGCTCGCCGCGCGGGCGACCTCGTGCGCGCTGCCGAACGTGGGGATGCCCGAGCCGATGTCGAGGAACTGGGTGACGCCCTCGGCCACCGCGTGACGCACGGCACGACGCATGAACGCCCGGTTCGCCTGGCTGATCTTCGGCAGTCCCGGCAGGAACTCCATGGCCCTGCGGGCCGCTTCCCGGTCCACCTCGAAGTTGTGGGATCCGCCCAGGTAGTAGTCGTAGATCCGCGAGACGCTCGGCACCGAGATGTCGATGCTCCGAGGGGCCCAGGCGGGACGCTCCATCTGTCTCTCCATGACGTAGGCGATCCGGTGTTCGAGCTGAGGCTACTGATCGCCCGCCAAACGGGCGAGTGGAAACGGAAATTGACCGTCCGTTCCCGGTCACTGCCTGCGGCACGTGCCGAATCGACGCCCCTGCCCCGCGGGGCTGCGGAAAGTGCCCGAGGCGCTCCGGAGAGTCCCCGCAGCGGCCCTCGGAGCGGCGAAAGTCTACGCACACGACACCCGGCCGGGACAACACAGCGGTCCGCCCCCTCCGTGCGGCGCGGAGGGGGCGGACCTGAGGTCGTGCGCGTGGGGCAGCTGCGGGACCGGCCCTGGGGAGGCGGTCTCTACTGCGCCGGCGCTCCGACCAGCTTGCCGTCGGGCGCGACGGCGTACCACGTGCCGCCCACGCCCTGGCCGTTGATGTCGCCGGGGGCCTTGTCGCCGGCGAAGGTGTAGATCGGCGAGCAGTTGACGGTCTGCTGCTTGACGCCGTCACCGCGGGTGAAGCTCATCAGGCCCTTCTTCTGCACGCCCTTGGTGTCGTTGGCCTCGACCGGCGCGACGACCGGCCACTTCTGAAGGCAGGCGCCGTTGCAGTTCGAGACCGGCTTGGGCCACGCCTTGTCCTTGAGGAAGCGGTAGACCGTCATGCCGTTCTTGTCCACGACGATCTCGCCGAGGTTGGGGTCCTTGCGCACGGACAGACCCGCCAGAGCGGCGTCGGACGCGCCGCCGCCCGCCTTGGCCTTCTTGCCCTCGGGGGTCAGCGCGAACCACTTGTTGCCCACGCCCTGGCCGCTGATGTCGCCCGCGTTGGCGTCCTTGGCGTAGTAGTAGGCGGGCCAGCCGCCCACGGTGAGCTGCTTGGAGCCGTCGGAGCGGGTGATCTCGCCGAGCAGCGACTTGTCGATGCCGTCGCCGGCGCTGACGTCGTCCGCGGAGACCGGCGGCCACGTGGTCGCGCAGTCGCCGTCGCAGTTCGACTTCGGCGGTTCGGCGGTGTCCGCGTCGAAACGGTAGAGGGTCTTGCCCGCGCCGTCGGTGAGGATCTTGCCGAGGTCGCCGTTGGCGGAGACGGCCAGCTCGCCGGCGCCGCCGGTCTGGGCTCCCGTCCCCGTTCCCGCGCCGACTCCGCCGGGTGCGGGGCTCTGGCTCGCACCGGCGGCGCCGTAGCCGCTGCCGACTCCCGCGATGCCACCCGCCGGAGCCGTTGCTCCGACGTTCTGGCTCGACGCCGACGTGCCGCTCTCCGATCCGCACGCCGCCGTCAGCGCCAGCACGGCCACCGTGCCCGCCGCGAGTGAGGCGCTCCGCCAGGTGGTCTTCATCGTCAACAACTCCCCGATCGTCACAAGGGTGTTGCAGCGCCCTGCTGCGCCGCCGCACGGACCTGAGTACGCACCGGAGCACCGGTTGTGTTCAAACACGGCCCGAAATTCTTTTCCGCGGCTCGTGCCGGGGGGCCGAACGGGCCGTCCCCGAAGGCGTGCGAGGGGCGCCGGCGCGAGCGTCGCGCGGGCCGGGCGGGCCCGCTCGCACGCGCGCACGAGGGGCCGCAAACGCGAGCGCACCGGGCGGCAAACCCGCGAACCGGAACTTCCCCCGTTCGGGGCAATCCCCGCCAGGCATGGACGCACGGCAGTGCCCGAAGCCGGATGATCACCGTCGTGCATGGACCCGAACCGATCCGATCCGCACTTCTCACCAGGGCGTTGGCCCTGGTGACCGTGGCCTGGATCCTCGCCGCCGCGCCGGCCGGCACAGCCGTGGCCGACGCGTGCGCGTACGCCTCGACGGGCCCGGACGGGACCGAGGCGGTGGCCGTCGCGGGCGGCCACGGGTGGCCCACGCCCCCGGTGTGCCAGAAGCCGACGCCCACCCCGCCGCCCGAGCCGACGCCCGAGCCGAAGCCCACTCCCACGCCACCGCCCCCGAAGCCACCACCCCCGAAACCGACGCCCACCCCCACCCCCGCCCCCGTCCCGAAACCGCCACCGAAGCCCAGGCCGCCGGCTCCGAAGCCGCCCCCCGCGCCGCGCCCGGAGCCCGCTCCGCCCCGGCCCGCGCCGCCTCCGGCGCCACCCGCCCCGGACCCCGTCCCGGCACCACCGCCACCGCCCGCACCGAAGCCCAGGCCGGCTCCGCGCCCCTCGGCGCGTCCGGTGAGTTATCCGGCGTACCACTCCGCGCCGCACCGGCGGTCGGTCCGCGGCGGGCAGTCGCCGGTGACCTACGTCCTGCTCATCACCGTCCCCGCGCTGATCGCCGTCGCCGCGCTGCGGCCGCGCTAACGCCGATCCAGGAGGCCTCTCTTGCCGGAATGGCTTGTTCTCACCCTCGCGATGCTCGCCGCCTGTGCGGTGGTGGTCATCGTCACCCTCGTACGGCACCGCAGGGCGCCCGAGGACGAGGACCCCTCCGAGACCCCCGACGTCATCGAGTACATGACGATGTGGATCGGCGTCGTGTACGCCATCGTGCTGGGCCTGGCCATCGCGGGCGTCTGGGAGGCACGCAGCGTCGCCCAGGACCAGGTCCAGACGGAGGCCCAGGCCCTGCACGAGATCTCAGAGCGGGCGCGGGTCTATCCGCCCGCCGTCCGTGACCGCATTCGGGCGGATGTCAACGCCTATGTCGGACACGTCGTCGACGTCGAGTGGAAGAAGATGGCCGACGACGGGGAGGTGACCCCGCGCGGCGACGAGCTGTTGCAGCGGATCCGGGTGGACCTCACCGACTACCAGCCGGCCTCCGACTTCGAGGCGCAGGCCTACCAGCCGCTGCTGGACCAGATGGCCACCGCCGACCAGGCCCGTCACGCCCGCGCCGACTCGACCGGGGCGACCATGCCGGGGGTGGTGTGGTTCGGGCTGCTGACGGGGGCCGTCATCACCATCGGCATGGTCTTCGCGCTGCAGATCCGGCGCACGCCCCGCGAACTGGTGCTGGCCGGGCTGTTCTCCGCCCTCATCGCGTTTCTGCTCTTCCTGATCTGGGACTTCGACGCCCCCTACAGCCGGGGCGTGAGCGCGTCGGCGGAGCCGTTCGTCAACCTGTTCCCCGACGCCGGGCGCTGAGCCCGGCCGCCGGCGTCCGCCCCTTCGCGCCACTCCGCTCCCGGGAGACCGCGGCCGCCACGCCGCCGCGGTCCCCCGGGAGCGGCGGCGTTTTCCCCCGGGCGGCCCACAGGCATACCCCGTTCGCACTACTGCGATCGCGGACGCGCACACATGTTCCTAGCGTTTCGGACATCGAGGCGCATCGATGACGTATGCGGAAAAGGTCCGCAAGCTGCTCCTCGGAGACCGGAGGATCCACCATGCGCGCGATACGCGTCGCCACGGCCGCTTTCCTGGGCACAGCCGCCCTGGCCTTCTCCGCATCGGCCGCCGTGGCGAGCGACGACGACGGCCACTACGTCATGTCGAACGGCTACAGCCTGCTGCCCTCGACCGTCGCGCCGGGCGGAGAGGTCGCCGTCCGGGTGGACCGCGACGTCAGCGGCTGCATGAAGGCCGTGACGGTGTCCTCGGGCGTGTTCGACACGCTCGTCGTGCCGAGGGGGGCGATGTCGGCGGTGGCCACCGTCGACCGGGACGCCCGACCCGGCGCTTCCTACCGGGTGACGTTCACCTGCGGCGGCGTCAGCGCGGTGAAGGAGCTGACGATCTCGGGCGGCCGCCCGGCCGACGTCACCCCGGTGCCCCGTCCCGTCCCGCGGGGCGTGCACGCCGGCGAGGGCGGCAGCGTCGCGGGATTCGACCTGCGGGAGATCGGGCTCGGCGCCGCGCTCGTCGTGGGGGCGACGGCGGTCGCGTACCGCTTCGCGCGGCGGCGCGACGTGGAGGACGGCGCCTGACGGCCGGCGTTCGCGCCGTGCGCGGGTCTTCGCCCCGGTCCCCCTCGGGGACCGGGGCGAAGTCCTGTGCCGCGTGCGGTCTTCGACGAGGGCGGACGTCGGACGTCAGATGCGGCGCTCGGCGCGGCGGCGCATCCAGAACAGCCCGCCGCCCACCACGGCCGCGGCGACGAGTCCACCGCCGATGGCCATGTCGGTCGGGGACGCGCCGGTGCCGACGCTGCCGCCGAGGCCGCCGCGGACGCCGCCGATGACGGTGAAGGCGTTGGGACGGGTCAGGGTCCTGCCGGAGCAGTTGACGGTGATGTCGTAGGCGCCGGGGCGGGCGTTGGCGCTGACGGTGGCCGTGCCCTTGGCGGTCTGGTTGACGCCGTTGACCGGCGTCAGGGGGGCCTGCGCGAACGCGGGCGAGGTCATGGATCCGCCGCCGGGGCAGCCGTCGACGGTGACGGTGAGCTGGCCGCCGCGGGCGATGACGCTGGGCAGGACGACGATGTTCCTCGGGTTGGCGCCCATGCCGTCGCGTGCGACGGCGGCGGGGGCGGCGAGTCCGAGGGCGGCGATCGCGGCGGCGGAGACCGCCGAGGCGGCCAGGGCGCGAGTGGTGGGCATGTGATCCTCCGCGGAAGGCGCCCCGGGGCCCGTCCCCGGCATGTCGGCGAGAAAGCGCCTCCCGGCACGACCCTCGGATGCCGTGCGCGGGCCCGCATTTCGGGACTGGTCCGTCCTGGTGAGAGGACACGCCGCCCGCCATGCACACAATCGCATATAGCCGCAGGTCACGGACCGTCAGAAAAATCCTTTCGCCGTCAACTCGGATGGCGCACCGCGCGGGAGGGGGGCCACCCGTTCGCCGTCGTCCCGTCGCCGGTTCGCGTCGTCGCGCTTAGCGTTCTCGTATGCGCGAAGGGACGCGGCGACGGCCGCGTCGAAAGGGGATGGCGAATGTCTGCGTACGAGCTGTCCGAGGCCGCGGAAGAAGAGGAGCGGCAGAGGAAGCGCGCCCCCTGGGGCGTGATAGCGCTTGTTCTGCTGACCGGGCTCGCGCTGATCCGCAACGGGTCGGGCGAGTTCGACGTCGGCCCGCCCCAGCCGGCCGCCGCGGCGGCCGCGGACGGCCGCACCGCCGCCGGCGTCCTCGGCCGGGCCCCGACCCCGCTGGCGTTCGCCGAACCGGACCGGGTGCGGATCCCGGCCATCCGGGTGGACGCCCCGGTCATGGCCGTCGGCCTGGACGCGGACGGCTGGGTCGGCGCGCCGCCGCCCGAGGACCCCAACCTGGCCGGCTGGTTCACCGGCGGCGTCTCGCCCGGCGAGAAGGGCACGGCGGTCCTCGTCGGCCATGTCGACAACAAGCTCGGCCCCGCCGTGTTCTACGGGCTCGGGGCGCTGAAGAAGGGCAACCGCGTCGAGGTGTCCCGCAGGGACGGCAGGACCGCGGTGTTCGAGATCTACGGCATCGAGGTCTTCGAGAAGAGCGACTTCCCCGGCGACCGCGTCTACGCCTCCAAGGGCGCCCCCGAACTGCGCGTCATCACGTGCGGCGGCGGGTTCTCCAAGGCGAACGGCTACGACGGCAACGTCGTCGCCTTCGCCCGCCTGGCCGAGGTCCGCTGAGCGGCGCCGGGACCGGGCGGGCGGGGCGCCGGGGTCAGGCGTACTGCCGCCGGGGCACGGTGAGGTGGTAGCCGGAGTCCAGCAGGCGCGGCAGGTACGTGCGCAGCGCCCGCACGCTCTGCGAGCGGTCGCCCCCGGCGTCGTGCGAGAGCACCACGACGCCGGGGGCGGCGCCCTTGCGCACCCGGTCGGCGATGACGCCGGCGCCCGGCGTGGTCCAGTCGAGGGTGTCGACCGTCCAGGCGAGCGGCTCCATGCCCATCTCGGCGCCGAGCTGGAAGGCCGCGCGGTTCCAGGCGCCGTAGGGGGCCCGGAACCAGCGCGGCCGCTCCCCGTAGCCCGTCTCGATGACGTCGCTGGTGCGGGACATCTCGGAGTGGATCTGACGGCGGGTGAGGCGTGTCAGCAGGGGGTGCGACCAGGTGTGGTTGCCGACGACGTGGCCCTCGTCGGCCATCCGCGCGAGCAGGTCCTGGTTGTCGGCGGCCATCTCGCCGCACACGAAGAACGTGGCGCGCACGTCGTACTCGGCCAGGGTGTCGAGGATCTGGGGGGTGTAGCGCGGGTCGGGGCCGTCGTCGAAGGTGAGCACCATGGTGCGGCCGCGGCCGGTCATGCTCGTCAGCGGCTCGTGGCGCACCGGGGTGCGGACGGGGGCGGTGGGCGGGGGGCCGTAACCGGCCAGGGGCTGGAGGCGGTAGGCGGAGGGTTTCAGCGGGAGGCTGCGGGCCGGGGCGCCCGCGGCGGGTGCGGCGGCCCTGACCGGCTCGCCGTCCTCGCCCCACCCGAACACTTTGACCGTGCCGGCCGCTGCGACGGCGGCGGCGCCGGCGAGCAACGCCCGGCGGCGCGTGAACAACTGCTCCTTCTTCATGCAGTCATCAGTCGCCCGGCGGGCCGCCGACCCACCCCGGCGACACCGGTTGAGCCGCACGATTCCACCCGCACGGCGCAGCCGCGGGCCACCCCGGTGACGGCGGGCGGGTGTCAGGTCAGCGGCGGCGGACCAGAGGGAACGGCAAGGTCTCGCGGATGGTGAGGCCGGTGAGGAACATGACCAGGCGGTCGACGCCGATGCCGAGGCCCCCGGTCGGGGGCATCGCGTACTCCAGGGCGTCGAGGAAGTCCTCGTCGAGTTCCATCGCCTCGGGGTCGCCGCCCGCGGCCAGCAGGGACTGCTCAGTCAGCCGGCGACGCTGCTCGACGGGGTCGGTCAGCTCGGAGTAGGCGGTGCCGAGTTCGGTGCCGAAGGCGACCAGGTCCCAGCGTTCGGCGAGGCGCGGGTCGACGCGGTGCTGCCGGGTGAGCGGCGAGACGTCGGTGGGGAAGTCCTTGTAGAAGGTGGGGAGCCGGGTCTTCTCCTCGACGAGGCGTTCGTACATCTCCAGGACGACGTCGCCGCGCCCGTCGTCGGCGGTGTAGGGGACGCCCGCCCGGTCGCAGTGCCGGTGCAGGACCGTCAGGTGGGTGTCGGCGTCGACCTCCTCGCCGAGCGCCTCGGAGATCGCGCCGTAGACGGTCTTGACCGGCCACTGCCCGGAGATGTCGTACTCCCGGCCGTCCTTGCGGGCCACCGGTGAGCCGAAGGCGGCCGTGGCCGCGCCCTGGATCAGCTCGCGGGCCACGTGGAGCATCTCGTCGTAGTCGGCGTAGGCCTGGTAGGCCTCCAGCATCGTGAACTCGGGGTTGTGCTTGTAGGAGACGCCTTCGTTGCGGAAGGTACGGCCCATCTCGAAGACCTTCTCCATGCCGCCCACGCACAGCCGCTTGAGGTACAGCTCGGGCGCGATGCGCAGGTAGAGGTCGAGGTCGTAGGCGTTGATGTGGGTGGTGAAGGGGCGGGCGTTGGCGCCGCCGTGGATCTGCTGGAGCATCGGCGTCTCGACCTCGAGGTAGCCGCGCTCCAGCAGTCCCCGGCGCAGGGCCTGCACGGCGTCGGAGCGGGCCCGGATCACGTCGCGGGCGGCGGGGCTGGAGACGAGGTCGAGGTAGCGCATGCGGACCTTGGCCTCGGGGTCGGTGAGGCCGCGGCGCTTGTCGGGCAGGGGGCGCAGGCATTTGGCGGTGAGCTGCCAGGAGGCGACGAAGACGGTGGGTTCGCCCTTGTCGCTGGCGCCCGCGGTGCCGGTGGCGCAGAGCTGGTCGCCGAGGTCGGTGTCGGCCCGGAAGGTGTCGAGGGCTTCGCGGGAGAGGGTGTCGCGGGTGAGGGCGAGCTGGTGGTCGCCGGACCAGTCGCGCAGGGTCACGAAGACGATGCCGCCGAAGTCGCGGACGCGCATGACGCGGCCCGCGACGGTGACCGTCCCGCCCGCGCGCACCTCGGCGAGGGTGTGGGTGCGGGCCGGGACGCCGACCGGGTAGGGGTCGGTGCCGGCGGCGCGCAGCCGGTCGAGGGTGCGGTGCCGGACGCGGACCTGTTCGGGCAGGCCGGCGTCCGGCCCGGCGGGTCCGGCCGCCCCGTCCGGCGCGTCGAGGCCGAGCGCCGCGGTGGGCGGCAGCCCCTCGGTGGTGGCGGGGCGCGGCCCGCCGGTGGACCGCCGTCGGCCCCACAGGGTGCGCAGGGAGGGCACCTTGACGAATCCCTCGGCGATGCCGGAGGCCAGCCCCACCCGGGCCAGGGAGCCCGCGTCGGCGTAGCAGAGGAAGCGGGGGTACCACTGCGGCCGGTACTTGGCGTTGGACCGGTAGAGGGCCTCCAGCTGCCACCACCGGGAGAAGAACAGCAGCAGTCGCCGCCACAGGCGCAGGACGGGTCCGGCGCCGATGCGGGCCCCCTCCTCGAAGACCGAGCGGAAGACGGCGAAGTTCAGCGAGATGCGGCGCACGCCGAGTTTGGGGGCGGCGGCGCACAGGTCGGCGACCATGAACTCCATGACGCCGTTGGGGGCGGAGCGGTCCCGGCGCATCAGGTCCAGGGAGACGCCGTCGGCGCCCCAGGGGACGAAGGAGAGCAGGGCGAGCAGGCGGCCGTCGTCGTCGAGGGCCTCCACGAGGAGGCAGTCGCCGTCGGCGGGGTCGCCGAGGCGGTCGAGGGCCATGGAGAAGCCGCGTTCGGTCTCGGTGTCGCGCCAGGCGTCGGCGCGGCCGACGATCTCCTCCATCTCCTGCTCGGTGAGGTCGCGGTGGCGGCGGACCCGGCAGGTGGCTCCGGTACGGCGCACCCGGTTCACGGCCTGCCGGGTGACCCGCATCTCGCGGCCGCCGAGGTCGAAGGAGGCGACGTGCACGATGGCCTCGTCGCCGAGTTGCAGGGCGCCCAGGCCGGCGCGGGCGAAGGCCTTGGCGCCGTCCTCGGAGGCGCCCATCACCGCGGGCGCCCAGGCGTAGCGGCGGGCGGCGTCCAGCCAGGCGGCGATGGCGTGCGGCCAGGCCTCGCGGTCGCCGACGGGGTCGCCGCTGGCCAGGCAGACTCCCGCCTCGACGCGGTAGGTGACGGCGGCCTTGCCGCTGGGAGAGAAGACGACGGCCTTGTCGCGCCGGGTGGCGAAGTAGCCGAGTGAGTCCTGCCCGCCGTAGGCCTTCAGCAGGGCGCGGATACGGGGTTCCTCGTCGCCGTGCAGGGCCGCTTCCATGCGCTGGGAGCGGAAGAGGACGGCGGCGGCGTTGAGAAGGGCGAGGGCGCCGAACAGGCCGAGCAGGAAGTACAGGGCGCGCGGCGGACGGCCGTCGAAGGAGCCCGCGGAGACCAGGCCGCCCAGGACGCGGTTGGCGGCCCAGGCCAGATGCTGGCCGGCCGGGAGCGTGCCGGGGAACAGCGCGACCAGGCCCCAGCCGGCGAGCATCGCCAGGACGAGGCCGACGACGAGGACGGCGAGCGCCCGCCGCACGGCCGCGCGGCGCGAGGCGGCGTAGAACTCCCCCCGGGCGACGACCAGGACGCCCAGCGCGAGCCCGCAGACCACGAGGGACGGGACCGACTGCGCGTACAGGCCGACGACGACGCCGAGGACGTCGGTGAGCACGAGGAGCCCGAGGTAGACGACCACCAGCCACCAGGCCACCTTCTTGCGGGCGGCGATGGCCGCGGCCAGCAGCAGCAGGAAGACGGCGTAGGCGAGGTTGGCGCTGACCGGGACGATGAGCAGGTCGAGGAAGCGCACGACCGGCCGCAGCAGGCGGCGCAGGGGCGGGATCAGCGCCAGCAGGACGCAGAGCAGGGCGAGGGCGCCGAAGAACGTCGCGAAGGCTTCGGGCACCCGGTTGAGGAAGCGGCTCGCGGGCCGGCGGGGCGGGCCCGCAGCGCCCTCGGTCGTGGCGGTCTCCGCGGGGGCACTCATGTCTCGACTGTAGGAACACCCGGGCCCGGCCGCCCGTCGAGCGTCCCGCACGGGGAGCGGACGGCGGCCCGGCCAGGGGCCGGATCAGGGGCTTCCGATAGCCTCTGGCCGTGACGGAACAGCACTCGCAGCAGCCGGCCCACCAGTTCGAGCGGGGCACGGACGGGCCCAAGGTCGTTCTCGTCGGGGTGGACGGCTCCGAATCCTCGCTGCGTGCCGCGGCCTACGCGGGCGGTCTGGCCCGGCGCCAGCACGCCCTGCTCGCGGTGGTGTACGTGCAGCCGGTGCTGGCGGCGGGCGCGGCGCTCGGGGCGCCGGTGGCGGAGACGAGCGACGCGATCGCCGAGGACCTCGTCGCGCAGATCCGGGAGGCCGCCGAGCGGACCCGCGGGATATTCGACGTGCGCTGGGAGTTCCACACGTTCCGCGGTGATCCCTACGGCGGTCTGGTGAAGGCGGCGGACCGGCTCAAGGCGGACGCCGTGGTGGTGGGCGCCTCCGAGCAGGCCGGGCACCGGATCGTGGGGTCCGTGGCGGTGCGGCTGGTGAAGGCGGGACGCTGGCCGGTGACCGTGGTGCCGTGACGGCAGCCGCCCGCCTCACGTCATTTTCCGTCCGTCACCAGTCCGGCCGCGGCCGCGCCGCGGCTGAGGGTGACGGCCCTGATGCGGTCGCGTACGCCCTCGACCTCGGCGCCCCGGGCGAGGGCGCGGTCGAGGTCGACCACGCGGCCGGCGTCGATGTCGAACATCCCGGGCAGGGACTCCGCCCTGCGCACCCGCCAGCGTCCGCCGGGGCGGGCGGGCCGGGTGAAGGTGAAGCGGGCGACGGTGGACTGGGTGCCGCGGGCGTCCTGGAGGCCCTGGCCGTTGAACATCTCCCCCGCGATCTGGTCGCCCAGCCCGTAGACCACCCAGGTGCCGTTGACCTTCTCGTAGGCCTGGGGGACGTGCGGGCCGGCGCCGACGATCAGGTCGACGTCGGGGCGGCCGCCGGTGCGGGAGGCGGTGAGGGCGCGGGCGAGGACGAGCTGGCGCTCGTCCGGGGCGTCCTGCCAGGCGGTGCCCCAGTGCAGGGAGACGACGACCACGTCGGCGCCCGCCTTCCGGGCGGCCCTGGCGTCGGCGAGGATGCGGTCCCGGTCGGCGAGGCCGACGGCCCAGGGCTGCCCCGGCGGTGGCGGATGCCCCGCGGTGTCGCCGGTGTAGGCGAGGTGGGCGACGGTCGCCGGGCCCGCGCGCAGCAGGGTGACCGCGTTGCCCTCGGCCTCGGTGCGCGCGGTGCCCGCGTGGCGCACGCCGGCCGCGTCCAGCGCGTCGAGGGTGCGCCGTACGCCGTCGGCGCCGGCGTCCAGGCTGTGGGGCGAGGCGGTGGAGCAGCTGTCGTAGCCGGTGGCCGCGAGCGCGGCGGCGATCTCCGGCGGGGAGCCGGGTGCGGGTGAGGCCGGCGCCGGGGAACCGGGCGCCGGTGAGCCGGGTGGCGGGGAGCCGGTGAGGCCGTCCTCGGCGCCGAGGACGGTGTCGAGGTGGCACAGGGCCAGGTCCGCGGTGGAGACGACGGGCCTGGCGTCCTCGAACAGGGGGCGGAAGTCGTAGCCCGCGCCGCCCGCGTCGAAGCGGGCGCGGTCGACGACCGTGGCCTGCGGGAGGATGTCGCCCGAGGCCACGAGGGTGAAGTCGCGGGCGGCGGCCGGGGCGGGGTGTCCGGCCCGGCCGGCCGAGGGGCGGTCGGGGCCGGCCGGACGGTGACCGTGGGCCTGGCAGGCGGCGGCCGATGTGAGCAGGGCCGTCAGCGCCAGGGCCACCTGCTGTCTGCGGGCGAGCATCGGATCACCCCGGTTCGGATGGGTTGTCATATTTACGCATGTATCACTACTAATCCATCGACGTCGGTGGACGGCTCCGGCACTCCCTTCGTCCAGGCCGATGCCCGCGATCGGCGTAGCCGGGACCGTTCGTCGAACCGTTCGTCGACGCGATCGACCGTCCGCCGCAGAGCCCGGTGCGCACCCTGTCCCGATCCCGCCCCTTGCGGTGCCATACGCCCATGACCGCCGGAACCGCCCTCACCGCCAGGACGACGACCGCCGAACACGAACTCGCCGCGCTCCAGCGCGAACACGGCCGACCCCTGTTCGCCCTGCTGCTGCGCCTGTGCGACGGCGACCGCCAGCGCGCCGAGGACCTGGTACAGGAGACGCTGGTGCGCGCCTGGCAGCACCCGGAGGCGCTGCGCGCCGACGCCTTCGACTCCGTACGGCCCTGGCTGCTCACCGTGGGCCGCCGGCTGGCCATCGACGCGCGGCGGGCACGGCAGGCCCGGCCGCCCGAGGTCGGGGACGCCGTCCTGGAGAACGCGCCCGTCTGCGCCGACCACGCCGAGCGGGCGGCCGCCGCCCTCGACGTCCGCGAGGCTGTGAAGACACTCACTCCGGAACACCGTGAAGTCCTGGTGCTGGTGTATTTCCGAGGGGCGAGTGTGGCGGAGGCCGCCGAGGCGCTCGGAATTCCGCCCGGTACGGTGAAGTCGCGCGCCTACTATGCGCTGCGCGCCCTGCGCAGGGTGCTTCCGGGATACGCGGCCGACCTGCACTGAAACCGGCGATCGGGTCAAGCCTCCGTAAAGCGCCTTGCCGTGGACCCCCTTCGGGTAATCGGGTGTCCTTATCCGTGTTGCGGACTGGGGTCCCGGCAACGGGCGACGCGCAAGCACCGGAGGAAGGCAGGAAGGGATGCTGCACAGAGGTCACCAGAGCACGGACGGCACCGGCGGCGGTGAACTCACCGTTCCCATGGCCTGGTTGTACGCCGAGTACATCGCCGACGAACTGCTGCGGACCGGCGATCTCATGCCGCCGACGTCCTTCGAGTTCCGCGCCGGGCGCGACGCCCTGGCGCTGACGATCTTCCTGTCCGACACCGACGGGGAGCTGCCCGGGATCCGGGTCGTCACTCAGCTGGAGACCTGGCTTTCGCTCACGGCGTACGACCAGCCGTGGCAGAACTGGGTCGACGAACGTATGTCTCAACTGAGGGCGGAGGCGGCCCGGTTGGACGGCCCCGCTCCCGATCTCGAACTGGCTGCCGCGGCCTGGCGCTGGCTGGAGGAGACCGAGCTGCTCGCCCCGGATCTCAACGCGGTGCCCGGCGGTACCGGGGCCGGCGAGGACGAGGGACCGAAGGTCTGGACGCCCGCCTGGCAGCTCGGACTGCCCCTCGGGCATCTGGCGATTCATCTTTTTTAGATTCACACCAATCCGCAGGGCCGGCCGCTCCGAATATGTGGGTCACGATTCGGTACGCGGCTTGAGTGATTCGGCGGCCTGGTGCGTACCGGTGGGAGCAAGGAGTAACCCCACTGGCACTCAACGGCACGAGGTTTCGGCATGAGGTCCCTGGAAAGGCATCGCGACGTCGGCGCGTACGCGCTCGGCGTGCTGGACGAAGCGGAAGCCTTCCGCTTCGAGGACCACCTCATGGAGTGTCCTCAGTGTGCGGCGCAGGTCACCGAGTTCGGCCCCACCGCACGTCAGATGATGCTCTACCGGCGCGCGACCCCGCGCACCGTGCACCCCTTCGCCGGCCCCGGCCCGCAGCTGCTGGAGCGGCTGCTCGCCGAGGTGGCGGCCCGGCGCCGGGCCGTGCGCCGGCGGGTGCTGTACGCGGTGGCGGCCTCCGTGGTCGTCGCCCTGGCGGCCCCCGTGCTCGCCATGGCGGCGGGCAGCGCAAGCGGCGGTGAGGACGCCGTGCGGTTGACCGCCACGGACGAGAAGTCGGGCGTGTGGGCGCAGGTGACCACCGAGGACGAGGCGTGGGGCAGCCATGTGGAGCTCCAGGTCAAGGACGGGGCGGGCCCCCGCTCCTGCCGTCTGATCGCCATCGGCGCCGACGGTTCCGAGCAGACCGTGACCAGCTGGACCGTGCCCCGCCACGACGCCCGGCCCAACACCGTGCAGGGCACGGCCGCCTGGCACCCCGAGGAGATCGTCGCCTACGAACTGCGCACGGCGGGCGGCGAGCACCTGGTGACGCTGGACGCGCACACGCCGGCCGCGCGCTGAGGCGGACGTCCCGGACGGACGCGAGCCCGGGGAGGCGGTCGCCCGCGCTCCGCTCGGGCCGCCGCGCTACTTCAGCAGCCGGGACATCCTCCGGTCCGCCAGCGGCTTGCCGCCCGTCTGGCAGGTGGGGCAGTACTGGAGCGAGGAATCGCTGAACGAGACCTCCCGGACGGTGTCGCCGCAGACCGGGCAGGGCTCGCCGGTGCGGCCGTGGACGCGCAGGCCGCTCTTCTTCTCGGCCTTCAGCCGGCCCGCCGCCAGTCCCCGCGAGCGTTCGACCGCCTCGGTGAGCGTGGTGCGCAGCGCCTCGTAGAGGGTGTGGGTCTCCTCCGGGGTCAGGGACGAGGCCAGTTTGAACGGGGACATCCTCGCCGCGTGCAGGATCTCGTCGCTGTAGGCGTTGCCGACGCCCGCGATCAGGCTCTGGTCGCGCAGAGCCCCCTTCAGCCGGCGGCGCTCACCCGCGAGCAGCGCGGCGAAGCGGGCCTCGTCGAAGTCGTCGGCGAGCGGGTCGGGCCCGAGCCGGGCCACGCCGGGGACCTCCCGGGGGTCGTGCACCACGTACACCGCGAGCCGCTTCTGGGTGCCGGCCTCGGTCAGGTCGAAGCCCTCCCCCGTCTCCAGGGCGACCCTCAGGGCCAGCGGGCCCTTTCCGGGGCGGGGCGGTCCGTCGGGGAGGCGGTCCTTCCAGTGCAGCCAGCCGGCGCGGGCCAGGTGGGCGACCAGATGGGGGCCGTCGCCGGTCGCCAGGTCGAGGAACTTTCCGTGCCGGGCCACAGCGGTCACGGGCCGGCCCTCCAGGGCGGTGACGGGCGGGTCGTACGTCTTCAGCACGCTGATCGCGACGGGCAGCACCCGCACGATCTCGTGGCCGACGGCCTGTTCGGCCAGGAAGTCCTTGAGCGCTTCGACCTCGGGAAGTTCCGGCATACGTCCAGAGTGCCACCGGGGACGGACATCGCCTCGCGGGACGGGTGCGGCGTGCCGTGGGCCGGGCGGTCACCGCGGGGGCACCGCGAACTCGCACCACACGCACTTGCCGCCGCCGCGCGCCTCGACGCCCCATCCGTCGGCGAGCAGGTCCACCAGCATCAGACCGCGCCCGGAGACGCCCGACTCGCCCGCCTCGCGGCGGCGCGGCAGCGCGCTGGAGGAGTCCTCCACCTCGACGCGCAGCCGCCGTTCGCCGCCGGTGAGCGCCCGCAGGGTGACGATCGCCGCGCCCTCGGTGTGCATCAGCGCGTTGGTGATCAGCTCGTCGGCGACCAGTTCGATCTCGTCGGAGCGGTCCCGGGCGCCCCAGGCGCGCACGGCGGCGCGGATCATGTGCCGTGCCTCGGAGAGGGCCTCCGGATCGCCCGGCGCGACGTGCTGCTGGAGCCGGTTGCCGGTCTGCGTGCCGTCCGGCCCGCGCCGGCGCAGCAGGAGCAGGGCCACGTCGTCGTCCCCGCCGCGCTCCTCGGCGACGTCGATGAGCCGGTCGGCGAGGGCGCGCACGTCGCCGGGGCCGGCGGAGATGGACGCGGCGAGGGCGAGCATGCCGTCGTCGAGGTCGGCGCCGGGCTGCTCGACGAGCCCGTCGGTGCACAGCAGCAGGGTGTGGCCGGGGTCGAGTTCGATGGTGCCGACCGGATACTCCAGGCTGCCGAACTCGGCGGACAGCCCGAGCGGCAGCCCGCCGGGCACCGGGACGCGCCGGCAGGCGCCGTCGGGGGCGCGCAGCAGGGGGTCGATGTGCCCGGCGCGCACCACCTGCACGACGCCCGTGGACAGGTCGACCTCCGCGTACAGGCAGGTCGCGAAGCGGTCGGTGTCCAGTTCGTGCAGGAAGACGGAGGCGCGGGCCATGACGGTGGCCGGCGTGTGCCCCTCGGCCGCGTAGGCCCTGAGCACGATGCGCAGCTGGCCCATGACGGCGGCCGCGTGCGTGTCGTGGCCCTGGACGTCGCCGATGACGGCGCCGACCCGGCCTCCCCCGGAGGGGGCGCCGCCGGGCAGCGGGATCAGGTCGTACCAGTCGCCGCCGATGTCGCGGCCGAGCGAGCCGCCGATGGTGGCGGCCCGGTAGCGGACGGCCACGTCGGCGCCGGGCACGCTGGGGATGGTGCGCGGCAGCATGGCCTGCTGGAGGCCCTGGGCGATGTCCTTCTCCTGCTCGTAGAACATGGCCCGTTGCAGGCTCTGGGCGATGCTGCTGCCCAGGGCGACGAGGATGTTGCGCTCCTCGGGGGTGAAGCCGCGCCGGTCGCTGTAGAGCAGGCCCATGGCGCCGATCGGGCGGGCCTGCACGATGAGCGGCAGATAGGCCGCCGAGGTGATCCGCAGGTCGGTCAGGTGCGGCCACAGCACGGGATAGCCGCGGGCGAACTCGTCCGGCGACTCGATGAAGCGGGGGGTCAGGGTGCGCACCACCTCGCTCATCGGGTACGGCTCGTCGATCCGGGTGACGAGGGTGCCGGGCACGAAGCTGCCCTCGGGTCCCTCGGCGATCAGCCGGATGCGCCCGGCCTCGACCAGGCCCATGACGAGACTGGTGGCGCCCAGATGGGTGAGGCCCTGGGTGTCCTTGAGGACGTCGATGACGTCCTGCACGGTGCGGGCGTGCGCCAGGGCCGCCGTGGTGAGCTGGACGACGTTGGTCTGGTCGCGGCGCGCGTCGTCGAGGGCGTTCTCGTCGCGGCGGGCGGCGAGGTCGCCGAGTTCGTCGGTCGCGTCACGGACGATGCCGACGATGCGGCGCGGGCGGCCGGTGGAGTCGCGCCGGATGTAGCCCTGGGTGTGGGTCCAGCGCAGGTCACCGCCGCGCATCCGCAGGCGGAAGTAGGCGCCGTAGTTCTCGCTGCCGTCCTTGATCGCCTGGGCGACCAGCGCGTCCAGGCGGATGGCCTCGTTCGGCGGGACCCGCACACCGAGGGACGCCGGATCGCCGTCGTACTCGTCGGGGCGGATGTCGAAGATCTCGTGGGCCCGGGCGTCCATGTGGAACAGCCCCGAGTCCAGGTCCCAGTCGAAGCTGCCCATGCGGTTGAGCGCCAGGATCGGATCCGGGTGGGCGGGCCAGTCGTCCGGGAGTGACAGGGCACTCGCTCCCCGATCAGCCATGGGGCCACCTTGCCAGGGTTTGCCCGATTCTTCGACCGGGGAGCGGGGGCCTGCGGCCACGGTCAGCCGAGGACGGTGTCGACCGGGCTGCCGAAGACGGGGTCGGACGGGTCGAGCGCGTCGGACTCGTCCGGCCCGTCGGGGACCAGCCCGCCGCCGTCGGGCGGGTCGGGGATCTCGGGGACGGTCTCGGGTCCGACGGCGTCCGGGCCGAGGCCGCGGTCGAGGTCCGCGCCGGACTCCGCGTCCGCGGCGGACTCCGGGTCGGCGCCGGTGTCCGAGAGGTCGGTGAGGGGGTCGGCGAACAGGACGCGGCCCTGCGCCGCCGGGAGGACCGCGTCCGGGCCCGGCATCGTGTACTTCGCTCCGTCACCGGCGCGGCCGGCGACGAGGAGCGCCGCCGAGAGCGCGCAGGCGGTGAGGACGGTGGCAGTGGGTAGTCGCACCACGTTCTCCCGCATCGACTCGGTCCGCCCCCTTGCGGGGATTCGCCCACTATTGTCTGCTTCACCCGCCCCGGTCACGCAAGCGGAGGATCCGGACGCGCACCGTGACGGGGCGGCGGACGGGAGGAGCGCACGGCCGTGGACTGGTTCAACGCACCCGAGTACTGGCTGAGCCGGCTGCTCTTCCAGCGCGGCCTGGCCGCCGTGTACCTGGTCGCGTTCCTGACGGCGGCCCTGCAGTTCCGCCCGCTGCTCGGCGAGCGCGGGATGCTGCCGATCCCGCTGTTCGTGCGGCGGGTGCCCTTCCGGCGGGCGCCGAGCCTGTTCCACCTGCGCTACTCCGACCGGCTGTTCGCCGTCTGCGCCTGGACGGGCTGCGCTCTGGCCGCGGCGCTGCTGGCGGGGGCGGACTCCCTCGTGCCGTTGTGGGCGGCGATGGCGCTGTGGCTGGCGCCGTGGGCGCTGTACCTGTCGATCGTGAACGTGGGGCAGACCTGGTACGGCTTCGGCTGGGAGTCACTGCTGCTGGAGACGGGCTTCCTCGCCGTGTTCCTCGGCAACGACGAGGTGGCCCCGCCCGTCGTCGTGCTCTTCCTGCTGCGCTGGCTCCTGTTTCGGGTCGAGTTCGGCGCGGGCCTGATCAAGATGCGCGGCGACGCCTGCTGGCGGAAGCTGACCTGCCTCTACCACCACCACGAGACTCAGCCGATGCCCGGCCCCCTGAGCTGGTACTTCCACCGGCTGCCGAAGCCGTTGCACCGTGTCGAGGCGGCCGCCAACCATGTCACCCAACTCGTCGTGCCGTTCCTGCTGTTCGCCCCGCAGCCGGTCGCGACGGCGGCCGCGGCCGCGATGACCGCCACCCAGCTGTGGCTGGTGCTGTCGGGCAACTTCGCCTGGCTGAACTGGATCACGGTCGTGCTGGCCGTGTCCGCGCTCGCCCTGCCGGGCGGACACCGCACGGCGCCCGCCGCACCCCTGTGGTTCGAGGTGGTGGTCCTGGCCACGGCCGCCCTGCTGCTGTTCCTGAGCTATCACCCGGTGGTCAACATGCTGTCCCGGCGGCAGGTGATGAACCGCTCCTTCGATCCGCTGCACCTGGTCAACACCTACGGCGCGTTCGGCAGCGTCAGCCGGATCCGTTACGAGGTGGTGGTCGAGGGCACGCTCGACGAGGTGCCGCGCGAGGACTCCGACTGGCGGGAGTACGAGTTCCGGGGCAAGCCCGGCGATCCCCGCCGCCGCCCGCGCCAGTTCGCCCCCTACCATCTGCGCCTGGACTGGATGATGTGGTTCGCGGCGCTCTCCCCCGCGTACGCCGGGGCGTGGTTCGCCGCCCTGGTGGAACGGCTGCTGGAGGACGACCGCGACACCCTGAGGCTGCTGCGCCGCTCCCCGTTCCCGCCCGGCCGGCCGCCGCGGCACGTCCGCGCCCGCCTGTTCCGCTACCGCTGCACGACCCGGCGGGAACTGCGGGAGACGGGCGCATGGTGGCACCGGACGTACGTGCGCGAGTACCTGCCGCCGACCCGGCTCGCGCAGTCGGCACGCAGGCCGTGACGCCCCCGTCACCAGGACCGTCAGCCCCGCGGAGTCGCTCGGTCGGGGCGTGGCGCGGCGCCCGGAGGGGCCGCACCGCCGGCCGGCCGGGGGCGGCGCATCGTGTGCGAGGTCGACGGGAGCGGCTCGGCGGGGCAGAGTTCTCCCGCGCACCTGCGTGTACTCATGAGTAGTGACCGAGCCCCGAGGAGCTGCCGTGACCGTCTGGACCGGCCGGACCGCCGTCGAGATCGCCGCCGCCGTGCGCGCGAAGGAGGTCACGCCCCGCGAGGTGCTGGCCGAGCACCTGGCGCGCATCGAGCGGCTGGACGGGCGCATCGGGGCGTTCCGCACGGTGCGCGCCGCGGCCGCCCTCGCCGAGGCGGACGAGGTGGCCGCCCGCGCCGACCTGGCCGGACTCCCGCTGGCCGGCGTGCCGTTGGCGGTCAAGGACAATCTCGGGGTGCGGGGCGAGTCGACCCGCGTCGGCTCGGCCGCGACGCCGGACGCGCCGGCCGAAGCCGACCACGTGACCGTGGCCCGGCTGCGGGCCGCCGGGGCGGTCGTCGTCGGCCTGACCAACGTGCCGGAGCTGTGCGTCTTCGGCACGACGGAGGGCGTCCACGGCACGGCCCGCAATCCCTGGGACGTCTCCCGCACGGCGGGCGGCTCCTCCGGCGGCAGTGCGGCCGCGGTCGCCGCCGGGATGACGCCGATCGCCCTCGGCAACGACGGCATGGGCTCCCTGCGCATCCCGGCCGCCAACTGCGGGCTGGTGACGATCAAGCCGGGTCACGGGGTGGTGCCGGCCGGGATCGGCGACGGCGACTGGTTCGGGATGTCGGAGAACGGTCCGCTGGCGACGACCGTGCGGGACGTGCGGCTGATGCTGTCGGTCCTGGCCGGCTCCGAGTTCGCGGGACCCGTGGAGCCCGGCGCGCTGAAAGTCGCCGTCTCGGTGCGCAGTCCGCTGGCCGGGGTCACCGTGAGCCGGCCGTACACGGACGCGGCCCGGGAGGCGGCCGGGGTGCTCGTGCGGGCCGGCCATCACGTGGAGCGGGCGGAGCCGCCGTACCCGCTGTCGCTCGGCGTCACCTCGCTCGCGCACTGGACGGCGGGCACCGCGGTGGACGCCGGGGGTCTGGACGCCCGGCTGCTGGCCCGGCGCACCCGGGTGCACGCGGCCGTCGGCCGGCGCTTCGTGAACCGGGTCCGCGGGGGTGCGGCACGGGAGGAGCTGCGCCGGCGGCTGGAGCCGTTCTTCACGCGGTACGACGTGCTGCTCACTCCGGCGCTGGCGCGGCGGTCGCCCAGGTCGGAGCCGTGGCACGAGCGGGGCTGGCTGCGCAACATCGCGGTGAACACGAACTACTCGCCGCTGACCCCGCCGTGGAACCTGACGGGCTGGCCGGCGATGTCCGTCCCCTTCGGGACGCTGCCGTCCGGCGCCCCCACGGCCGTGCAGCTGGTGGGCCGGCCGGGGACGGAGAGCGAACTCCTGCGCCTGGCCGAACAGTTGGAGTCCCTGCGGCCGTGGCGGCGGACTGCCCCGCTGGACTGAGCGCGAGCCCTGGGGGCCGGGGACGGGCGCAGACGCACGCGGGGCGGGCGGGCAAGGCCGGCACAGGGGTGGGGACCGGTGCGCGGGATCGGGAGGGTCGGTGGTTCGCATGGGCGCGGGCTGTGCGGCGCACGCCCATGCGGTCGGCGATCGCGAGGGTTCCCGCGGGCGGTGTCAGTCCACGCTGGGCAGGATGTGGGGCTCGGCGAGGTCGTCCTCGTAGCCCGCCAGGCGGATCGGGGCGGAGCGGGCCCACACGTCGAGGCTGCCGAGCTCGCCGGGCCGTCGGCCGGCGCGCTCGGTGCGTTCCTTGGGGCGTTGTTCGCGATTCGTCTTCTCCGGTGTCACCGCGCACTCCTTATGTGTCGGATCACCCTCGGGGCGTGCCGGCCACTCTGCGGTCCGGCGCTGGACGCTCCCTCGGGTCGGGCTGGAGTCGGTGGCGACACGGTTGCGCCGGTGACTCCCAGGAGAGCTGGCCGTGGTGAACCGGCTTGTCCCAGACGGACGGTGGGTGTGGGTGGCACTCCGTCCTGCTGTCCGTCGGTGACAGCGTAACCAGATGAGCGGGGTGCCGCTCGATAGCGCCAGAAGATTTGGGACAACCGTGGCGTGTGACCCGAACGTCTCCGCAGGTGAATTGAACCCTTATACACCCTTATATACCCGTCGTGTTCACTCGACCGGCGTACAACGGTGAACACCTCTGCCGATCCGGGCGCGTCGTTCAGGCGCCGTTCGCCGGATCGCAAGCGGGCCATGATCTGCTGATGTGCAGAACGGCCGACTCCCGGGAGGACCGACGCATGGAGCTGCGCAGCGTCGAGGAGCTGATGGACCTGCTGTACGCGTGCCGCGGCGTACGGGACGCCACGCGCCGCCCGGCCCCGTCGGTGGACCTCCACGACCACGCGCTGCGCACGGCCGCGCTGCTGCGCCGCGCCCGGCCCGCGGACAAGGAGCTCCAGCTCGCCGGGCTGGTCCGTCCCGTGGGGCGGCTGCTGAGTCCCGCCGACCCGGCCGGCCGGGCGGGGCGGGCCGCCGACGCGGTGCGGCCGCTGCTCGGGCCCAGGGTCGCCGGTCTGGTACGGCTGCATCCCCGGCGCGGCGTCCCGGCCGACGGCGATCTGCTCAGCCTGCGCCAGGCCGACGAGGACGCTCTGACGAGCGTCTTCGACGCGGGCGTCCTGGAGGACTGGCGCACCGTGCTGGAGCTGGTCTCGGTGCACAACTCCCGTATGAGGACTGTCGATTGACAGGCCGTCGTGAGACGGTACGCCGATGACGTCGTCGCACGGACGGTACGTTCTGCGGGGAAGGGCCGCGGTGGTCACCGGGGCCACCCGGGGCATCGGCCGGGCCGTGGCCCGCGCGCTTGCCGACGCCGGGGCGCGGGTGTGCGTGAGCGCGCGCGACCCGGACGACGTGCGGCGCGCGGCCGCCGAACTGGACGGGGTGGGCCTGGCCGGAAGCGTCGGGGACCCCGGTCACCCCGAGGCGCTGACCGGTCTGTGCCTGCGCGCGTTCGGCCGGCTGGACGTCCTGGTCAACAACGCGGCGACGAACCAGCCGCTGGGGCCCCTGATGGACGCCGACCCCGCGCTCTGGCGGGAGGCGTTCGCCGTCAACGTCGAGGCGCCGCTGCGGCTGGTGCAGTGCGCGTGGCGGGGCTGGATGCGCGAGCACGGCGGGACGGTGGTCAACATCTGCACCGAGGGCGCCACGCACCCCGGCCCCGGAGTGGGCGCGTACGGCACCAGCAAGGCGGCCCTGCTGCACCTGACCCGGCAGCTGGCCGGAGAGCTGGGCCCGGGCGTCCGGGTCAACTCGGTCTCCCCCGGTCTCGTCCGCACCGAGATGGCGCGGTTCGTGTGGGAGCCGGGAGAGCGGGAGACCGCGGCCGCCCTGCCGCTGGCCCGCATCGGGGAGCCCGAGGACGTGGCGCGGGCGGTGCTGTGGCTGGCGTCGGACGCGGCGGAGTGGATCACGGGCGCGGACCTGCTGGTGGACGGCGGAACACGGGTGCGAAGGGCCCGCGGCACGCCCTGACGGCCGCGGAGGGGCGGACGGCCGGGGTGACCCGCCCGTGCCGGGCCGCACGGCCCCCGCCCGCGCCCCTCACCGCGCGTCCGGCGGGCCTACCACTTGCCGGGCGCGTAGTCCTTCAGGAAGACCCCGTAGACGTCCTCGCCCGCCTCGCCGCGCACGACCGGGTCGTAGACCCGGGCCGCGCCGTCGACGAGGTCGAGGGGGGCGTGGAAGCCCTCCTCCGCGAGCCGCAGCTTGTCGAAGTGCGGGCGCTCGTCGGTGATCCAGCCGGTGTCGACCGAGGTCATCAGGATGCCGTCGGTCTGGAACATCTCCTGGGCGCTGGTTCGCGTCACCATGTTCATCGCGGCCTTGGCGGCGTTGGTGTTCGGGTGGCCCGCGCCCTTGTAGCCGCGGCCGAACACGCCCTCCATCGCCGAGACGTTGACGACGTAGGCGCGTCCGCTCGACGCCTTCCGCGCGGCGTCGGCCATGGCCGGGCGGAGCTTGCTGATCAGGATGAACGGCGCCGTGTAGTTGCACAGCTGGGTCTCCAGCAGCTCCACCGGGGAGATCTGCTCGATGGTCTGCACCCAGGTGTTGCTGTCGACGACGTCGGGGACGAGCCCGCCCGCGTCGATCGCGGTCCCGTCGAGGTGCCGGGCGACGCTGGCGTTGCCGGCGACCAGCGCGAGGTCGGCGACCTGCTGGGCGTCCAGGCCGCTGATGCCGACGGGCAGGGCGGCCAGGCCGTCCACCGCGCCCGAGCCGAACGCGCCGATGACGTGGTGGGCGGGCAGCTCGCCGGCGGGCAGCGGGGCGCCCTCGCCGTCGACCAGCGCCGCGTAGGCGGAGGGCAGCCGGCGCACGGTCTGCGTCGCGTTGTTGACGAGGATGTCGAGCGGGCCCGCCTCGGCGACCCGGTCCGCGAGCGCCACGGCCTGCGCCGGGTCGCGCAGGTCGATGCCGACGACCTCCAGCCGGTGGAGCCAGTCGGCCGAGTCGTCCATGGCCTTGAAGCGGCGGATGGCGTCCTTGGGGAAACGCGTGGTGATCGTCGTGTGGGCGCCGTCGCGCAGCAGCCGCAGCGCGATGTACATGCCGATCTTGGCGCGGCCGCCGGTGAGCAGCGCGCGCTTGCCGGTGAGGTCGGCGCGGGCGTCGCGGCGGGAGCGGTTCAGCTCGGCGCAGGCCGGACAGAGCTGGTGGTAGAAGTAGTCGACCTCGACGTACCGCGTCTTGCAGGTGTAGCAGGAGCGGGGCCGCTGGAGTATCCCCGCGATCCTGCCCTCCTCGGTGACGGACGACGGCAGGATGCCCTCGGTCTCGTCGTCGATGCGCTGGGCGGAGCCGGTGGCGGTGGCCTCGGTGACGGCCTTGTCGTGGGCGGTCTTGGCGGCCCTGCGCTCCTGCCTGCGGCGCTGCTTGACCGTGCGGTAGACGCCGGCGGTGGCCCGGCGCACGGCGATCGCGTCGGGGTGGTCGACGTCCAGCCTGTCGAGCTCGTCCAGCACGGCGAGGCACACCGCCAGCCGCTCCGGATCGATGCCGGGCCCGTACACGACCTCGTCCACGACGTCGTCCGCGATCGCCGCCGAGCCGTCCTCTGTCACCGTCATCGCGCTGCCGCTTTCCCTGCTCACGTGTGCGGCGCTCCGACCGCGCCCGCCCTACGAACGGGGAATTTTACGGAGCGCCGGGCCGCTCCTCCAAACCCGTTCCCGTCAAGAGCCGCAGGCCGTGATGAGCGTCTCCACCTCGGCGGTCAGCGCGCCCGCGAACCGGTCGAGGTCGGGGACCGCCTCGGCGTCGGCGACCAGCCCGTAGTGGACCTGGCCGCGATACGTCGAGACGGCGACCGCGAGGGCCTGCCCGCGGGCGAGGGGGGCGTAGGGGAAGACCTCGGCGAGGGGGTTCCCGCCGAGTCTGAGGCCGAAGCCGGGCAGCGGGACGCTGGTGACGAGGATGTCGAACCAGAGCCGGGCCGCCTGACCGACCACGGGCCCGCCCAGCCGGTGGCCGAGCGCCGGGACGTGGTCGGCGAGCAGGGCGACGGCCCCGGCGCCCCGGCCGGGACCCGCGTCCTTGTTGCGGTCCATCGCGGTCCGGCAGTGGGCGAGCCGGCCGAGCGGGTCGGGGTCGTCGACCGGGAGCCGCAGCACGTATCCGGACAGCCGGTTGCCCTGCGGATGCGCGGTACGCGGGCGCCGCTGGGAGACGGGGATCAGGGCACGGGGCCGCACCCCGGCGCTGCCGTCGCCGCGCTCGTCGAGCCAGCGGCGCAGGGCCCCCGCCACGACCGCGATCAGCACGTCGTTGACGGTGCCGCCCGCGACCTTGCGGACCCGGTGCACGTCGTCGAGGTCGATGACCACGCCGGCGGTGCGGCGGGTCCCGGTGGACTCGGCGGTGAGCGCGGCGCTGGAGCGCACGCCCAGGCCCGACACGGCGACCGACGCGCCGATGTCGAGGGCGCGGCCGACTTCGAAGACCGCCCCGCGCAGCAGGTCGGGGAGTCTGCGCACGTCCGGGAGCAGCGGCGCGGGGGGCGGGGCCGGCCGGGGGCGCGGTGCGGGCATGTCCATGGGGTCCAGGACGGCGGCGGCCAGGGTCAGCGCGCGCAGTCCGTCGGCGAGGGCGTGGTGGAACTTGAAGAGGACCGCGAAGGAGTCGCCGTCCGCGCCGGGCAGCACGTGCGCCTCCCAGGGCGGGCGGCCGCGCTCCAGCGGCCGTTCCATGAGCCGGCCCGCCTCGGCCTGGAAGTCGGCGGCGCGCTCGTGCAGCCGGACGTGGTGCAGGGGGTCGAAGTCCGGGTCGGGCTCGCGGACCGCGCCGCCGAAGGCGAGGGGCTGCCACACGTCCCGGATCCGCATGCGCAGTCCGGGCACGGCGGCCGCCCGGCCGGCGAGCAGATCGGCGGCGTGGGCGGCCGCAGCGGGCGACGCGGCCGAGAAGACCCCGAGCGCGCCGAGGTGCATGGGGTGGTCGGCGGACTCGATGTTCCAGAACGCCAGGTCCAGCGGTGCCAGCAGATCTTCAGCAGTCAAGGGCTCGCCTCGCGTCACGATGGGGTGAGGAGGCAGTCAACCTCTCACCACCGATTACGGTCAAGTACGATCGTGCTACGCACAGTCAACATCGGATGACGTTCGCGTTGCACGGCGTCCCATGACCGGGCCCGGCGTCTACGTGACCAGCTGGCCCTTGCCCAGGGCGATCACGCCGCCCTGCGAGACGGTGTAGAGATCGGCGTCGCGCTCCGGGTTCACCCCGATGGTCGCCCCCGGAGGGACCTCGACGTTCTTGTCCAGGACCGCCCCGCGCACGACCGCCCCCCGCCCGATGTGCACGTTGTCGTGCAGGATCGAGCCCTGCACCACCGCGCCGGGGTCGACGACGACGCCCGGTGAGAGCACCGAGCGGGTGACCTGTCCGCGGATCAGGCAGCCCGCACTGATGATCGACTCGCCGGCGATGCCGCCCGCGTTGAAACGCGCCGGGGACAACTGGCCCGAGTGGGTGTAGATCGGCCAGTTGCGGTTGTACAGGTTGAAGGCCGGCCGCTCGGCGATCAGGTCCATGTGGGCGTCGTAGTAGGCGTCGAGCGTGCCGACGTCACGCCAGTAGCCCTGGTCGCGGGTGGTCTCCCCCGGAACGTGGTTGTCCTGGAAGTCGTACAGCGCGGCCTCGCCGCGCTCGGTGAGCTGGGGCAGGATCGAGCCGCCCATGTCGTGCACGGACCGCTCGTCCTCGGAGTCGCGCTGGAGGGCCTCGATGAGGGCCTTCGTCGTGAAGATGTAGTTGCCCATCGACGCGAACACCGACTCCGGGTCGTCCGCCAGCCCCGGCGGGTCGGCGGGCTTCTCCAGGAACCGCTCGACCGTCTGGCCGTCCGAGCCCGGAGTGATCACCCCGAACGACGAGGACTCGCCGCGCGGCACCCGGATGCCCGCCACGGTCACGCCCGCGCCGCTGTCGATGTGCCGCTCCAGCATCTGGCGCGGGTCCATGCGGTAGACGTGGTCCGCGCCGAAGACCGCCACGTACTCGGGCCGCTCGTCGTAGATCAGGTTCAGCGACTGCAGAATGGCGTCGGCGCTGCCGAGGTACCAGCGCGGGCCGAGCCGCTGCTGCGCCGGGACCGGGGTGACGTAGTTGCCGAGCAGGCTCGACATCCGCCAGGTGGTGGTGATGTGGCGGTCCAGCGAGTGCGACTTGTACTGCGTCAGCACGCAGATGCGCAGGACGTCCGCGTTGACGAGGTTGGACAGCACGAAGTCCACGAGGCGGTACGTGCCGCCGAAGGTGACCGCCGGTTTGGCGCGGTCCGCGGTCAGCGGCATCAGCCGTTTGCCCTCACCGCCCGCCAGTACGATCCCGAGCACCGAAGGCCCGCCACGACGCATTGGTCGCTCCCCTCACCCTGGTTGATACCCATGGCTGCCCCGGCGCGGGGCTCTCTACGCCTGTTTGAGGATCTCCTCGTACAGTCCGACCGTACGGCGTGCCACCGCGTCCCAGCCGAACTCGCCGACGGCGCGGACCCGGCCCGCCTCGCCCATGCGGCGCGCCGCGGCCGGATCGCCGAGGATCTCGTCGATCGCGCGGCCGAGACCCGCCTCGAAGGCCTCGCCCTCGTCGTCCAGGGGGACGAGCGTGCCGGTCACGCCGTGCTCGACGACCTCGGGGATCCCGCCCACCCGGGAGGCCACGACGGGCGTGCCGCACGCCATCGCCTCCAGGTTGACGATGCCGAGGGGCTCGTACACCGACGGGCACACGAACACGGCCGCGTGCGTGAGGAGCTGGATCACCTCGGGACGCGGCAGCATCCCCGGGATCCAGTGGACGCCGTCGCGGGCTCCGCTCAGCCGGCCGAAGAGGTCCCGGAACTCCTGGTCGATCTCGGGCTTGTCGGGCGCGCCCGCGCACAGCACGACCTGCGCTGCCGGGTCGATGTCCCGGACGGCGCGCAGCAGGTGCGGCACGCCCTTCTGGCGGGTGATCCGCCCGACGAACAGCACGAAAGGGCGGTCCGGGTCGAGACCGATCCGGGCGAGGGCGTCCGTGCCGTGGTCGGGACGGTAGAGCGAGGTGTCGATCCCGTTGTGCACGACGTGCACCCGGTCCGCGTCGAGCGCGGGGTAGCAGGCGAGGACGTCGTCGCGCATGGCGCCGGAGACGGCGATCACCGCGTCCGCGGCCTCCAGCGCGGTCCGCTCGGCCCAGCTCGACAGGGCGTAGCCGCCGCCCAGCTGCTCGGCCTTCCAGGGCCGCAGCGGCTCCAGCGAGTGCGCGGTCACCACGTGCGGGACGCCGTACAGCTGCTGGGCGAGATGCCCGGCGAGATTGGCGTACCAGGTGTGTGAGTGGACCAGCTCGCGGCCTTCGAGGGCGGCCGCCATGGCGAGGTCCACGGAGAACGTGCGCAGCGCGTCGTTGGCCCCGTCGAGCGCGGACCAGGGGCGGTGGCGCCGTACGCCGTCCGAGGCGCCCTCGCCCCAGCAGTGCACGTCGACGTCGACCAGCCGCCGCAGCTCGCGGGCCAGGAACTCGACGTGGACGCCGGCGCCGCCGTACACGTCCGGGGGAAACTCCCGGGTCAGCAGTCCCACTCGCACCCGTAACCCCCATCTTTGCGACCGGTTCCCTTTCATGGTCACTCAGACGGGGCGCGTGGGGAAGAGCGCGGGGGTCGTGTGAAGCAACAGTCGCCGCACAGGCCCCCGCCGGGCGCCCGGTAGTACAGGCAGCAGCTGCGGCGGCGGAAGACGTCGCCGGTGAGGACGCCGGCGCCCGCCAGCCGGGGGTGGGCGAGCAGGTCGGCGGTGAGGGCACGCGCGTGTGCGGCGACGTCGGGCCTGCCGTGCCCGCGGGCCCACTGCTCCAGCAGCCGGGCCGTCGCGGCCAGGGCCGATCCGGCGTTCCCCCGCAGCAGGCCCCCCGCGACCGGGTGGCGGGCCCGCAGAGCCGCGCCGAGAGGTTCCAGATGGCCGTCGACGACGACCTCGGCGACCGTCGCCGCGTCCGCCGGCCGGGACCGCACCCGCGTCAGCCACAGGTCGTCCGGGGCGGCCCCGTCCGGGTCCCAGCGCAGCAGCTCCGGGGCGAGGTCGGGGACGCGCCCGTACAGCACCGCGCAGCCCAGCGTGACGGACCACAGCCGGGCCGCGAGCCCCTGCTGGGCGACGGAGGCGCCGATCCGCTCCTCCGGGGCGCGCAGGGCCCGGACCACCTTGCGGACCCGGAACGTCAGCGGATCCCCGAAGGGCCCCGGCGCCGCGCCGTCGGCGGGGTCGCCGTAGGCCCGGGCGAGGGTCGGCAGTCCGGGGGCCGGGCCCGCCGAGCCGTCGGCGGGGGTGTGCAGGGCGAAGAAGCCGCCGAGCGGACGGAGCAGGCCGAGACCGGGGTCGAGAGTCACGAAGTCCAGTAGTACCAAGGGCCGTCAGGGGCGTGGGTCAGGGGGATCCCCGGTCCGTCACCCGCCTGGGGGAGGACGGCGGGCCCGTCGTACTCCATCGGTAGTAGGACTCATTGGGTGCTCAGGGACGACGACGGGAACAGATCCACAGGGCATCGTGTTGGTCATGGATGACGACCGTTCGCCGCGTCGGGCCCGGTGCCCCCGCCTCACGCAGAGGAGCAGCTCATGAGCGCCCTCGCGTTCTCCGTGGTCCTGTCGCTCGTCTCCGCTGTCGCGTACGCGGCCGGGGCGATCGTGCAGGAGCAGGTCGCGGTGTCCTCGCCCGACGAGGAGTACGCCCCGCTGCGCCGTCCGGGCTGGTGGGCCGCTGTGGCGCTGAACGGTCTCGGCGGACTTCTGCACGTGGTGGCGCTGGCCTACGGTCCGCTCAGCCTGGTCCAGCCGCTCGGTGCGCTGACCATCGTGTTCGCCCTGCCCATGGCGGCCCTGTTCGTCGGCCGCAGGGCCGGGGCGACGGCCTGGCGGGGCGCGGTCATGGCGACGGTCGGTCTCGCGGGCCTGCTCTCCCTCGTCGGCGCGTCCGACGCGCAGTCGCTGAGCACCGCGCAGCGCGTGGCCGTCGCCGTGGTCACCGCGGGCGCGGTCGTGACCCTGATGATCGCCGGCCGGGCCGCGCACCGGCACCCCGCGGTCCGCAGCATGCTGCTGGCGACCGCGTCCGGCATCGCGTTCGGCATGTCGTCGGTGTTCACCAAGACCGTCGCCGTCGACTGGACCGACGGCGTCACGGCCGCCGACGTCCCCTCGCTGGCCGTGATCGGCGTGCTGGCCACGTCCGGCATGCTGCTGTCGCAGGCGTCCTACCGGGGCGCCGGCCTCGCGGCTCCGCTGGCCACGCTGACCGTGGTCAACCCGGTGGTGGCGGCGGCCGTCGGCATCACGATGTTCGGCGAGACCTTCCGCTACGGCACCACCGGCACCGTGCTCGCCCTGGGCTGCGGTGTGGTCGCGGCGGGCGGCCTGATCCTGCTGACGACGGAGCGACTCCAGACGAGCCAGGAGCGAACGGCGACGCCGGCACCGGCCGCCGTCACGGGCCCGCCCCCCGCGACCACGACCCCGGCCGACAGCACGCCCGGCACGCCCGGCGCCGTGCCCGCCCCGACGACGGCTGAGAACGCGGCCCCGGCCGTGCGGGCCGCGGGCCCCGCCGTGAAGATCACGATCCCGGCGACCCCGGCCGTGCATGCCGCGAACCCGGCCGCGCGGAGCGCCACGGCGCCCCCGCTGGGGCCGGTGCTCCGGCTGCCCCGGCGATCGGCGGCGGCGACACCGCTCGGGAACAGCCTCCTGAACCGCGCCCCCGCGCTGGGCGACGCGCGCCTGGAGAACGCACGGCTCAACGACGCGTGGCCGGACGACGTGAGGCTGGAAGACCTGCGGCTGGACGGTCTGAGGCTGGAAGGCCCGAGACCGGAAGCCGCCGGGCGCGAAGACGCACGACGACAGGACGTGCGGCCGGACGAGGTGGGGCCGAAGGTCCTGCGGCTCCGCGAGCTGCCGGCGCAGGGCGGCGACGAAAGGCCGTCGTCCGCACCCGTGCCGCCCGCGTCCGTGCCGGCCCCCGCGCGCGCCGCCGAGGGCGTCCCCTTCGAGGAGGAGCCGTCCGTCCCGGACGTGCCCCCGTCGTTCTACACCCCGCTGTACGGAGGTCTGTTCGTCCCGATGCCGGTCGTGGACCGGCATCGGGAGCGGGTCAAATCCTGACGCCACCGGCCCGCAGATAGGACAGCGGGTCGATGTCCGTCCCGAAGCCGGGCCCGGTCCGCACCTCGAAGTGCAGATGCGGGCCCGTGCTGTTGCCCGTGGAGCCGGAGCGGCCGATGCGCTGACCGCCGCTCACCGACTGCCCGTCCCGGACCGAGATCGCGGACAGGTGGGCGTACTGGGTGTAGCGGCCGTCGGCGTGCCGGATGACCACCTGGTAGCCGAACGAGCCGCCCCAGCCCGCGCTCACCACCTCGCCCGACGCCACCGCCTTCACGGACGTCCCGGTGGGCACGGGGAAGTCGACGCCCGTGTGGTAGCCCTTCGACCAGGAGGAACCGCTCGCGTGGTACGGCGTCCCGGTCGCCGCGCCGACCGGCGCGACGAAGGCGTGGCCGGTCCTCGCCCTGCCGTGAGAGCCCGTCTCCTTGGCGCCCTTGTCCTTGGCGCTCTTGGCCGGTTTGTGCTTACCGGCCTCGGCCTCCGGAGAGGTCTTCGGCTTGTGCGGGTGGTGCCCGGCCCCGTTCGGCGTCCGCGGGGCGGCCGTCCGGCCGTCCAGGCTGAGCCGCTGACCGGGCAGGATGAGGTCGGGGTCGGCGCCGACGGTCGTCCGGTTCGCGGCGTAGAGCCCGCGCCAGCCGCCCCTGACCTCCTCGGCGTCCGCGATGCCCGAGAGCGTGTCGCCGCGCACGACCGTGTACATCCGCGCCGTGCCCGCACGGGACTGCGGGGTGCTGTGCGCCCGCACGTCGTCGAGAGACGTCCTGGGCTGCTTGGCCTGCTCGGCATGCTTGGACTGCGGCGCCTGCCGAGACTGCTGGGACTGCGAATGCCCCTTCGAGGCCCCGGTGGACGAGCCGGCCGACTTGGCGCGCGCGCCGTCCGGGTGGACGTCGGGCGCGTGTCCGCCCCGGCTCAGCCCGGCCTTGCCCGAGCACACCGGCCACGCGCCGGGACCCTGGCCGTCCAGGACCTTCTCGGCGACGGCGATCTGCTGGTCGCGGGTGGCCAGATCCGCGCGGGCCGCGAACCGGGCGCCGCCGTACGCCTCCCAGGTGGACTGGGTGAACTGCAGTCCGCCGTAGAAGCCGTTGCCGCTGTTGATGCTCCAGTCGCCGCTGGACTCGCAGGCGGCGACCTTGTTCCAGGTGTCCACGTCGGCCGCCTGGGCGGCTCCCGCGCCGATGAGCGGTATCGCCATGCCGGCGCCGCCCGCCGTGACGGTGAGCGAGGCTCGGTTGATCCTGTTCGGCTGATACCGGCGGTGCCGGCCGCGTACGGCCATGGAGATCCCCCTCGACATGCGTCAGGAGCGGCAAAAGTAAGGGCCCCGAACAGGCCATGACAAGGCGACAACCGGCCGCTCACGTCCGGCCGGCGGCACGACGGGAACCCGGCGGGAAACCGGACCCGCGACCCGTCAGGATGGACCGAGGACGATACTGACGGGCACACCTCTCCAAGGAGCCAACCGTATGAGCACTTCAGCCCAGATCGGCGTCACGGGTCTCGCGGTGATGGGGCGCAACCTCGCCCGCAACTTCGCGCGCAACGGCTACACGGTCGCGCTGCACAACCGGACGGCGGCCCGTACCCGCGCCCTGGTCGAGGAGTTCGGCGGCGAGGGCGAGTTCATCGCGGCCGAGACCGCCAAGGAGTTCGTCGCGGCGCTGGAGCGGCCCCGCCGGCTGGTCGTCATGGTGAAGGCCGGTGAGCCCACCGACGCCGTGATCCGGGAGTTCGCCCCGCTGCTCGAACCCGGCGACATGATCATCGACGGCGGCAACGCGCACTTCGCCGACACCCGCCGCCGCGAGCGCGAGCTGCGCGAACAGGGGCTGCACTTCGTCGGCGCGGGCATCTCCGGCGGCGAGGAGGGCGCGCTGCACGGCCCGAGCATCATGCCGGGCGGCTCGCCGGAGTCGTACGAGTCCCTGGGCCCGATGCTGGAGAAGATCTCCGCGAAGGCGGCGGACGGTTCCCCCTGCGTCACGCACGTCGGCCCGGACGGCGCCGGCCACTTCGTGAAGATGGTGCACAACGGCATCGAGTACGCCGACATGCAACTCATCGGCGAGGCCTACCAGTTGCTGCGCGACGTCGCCGGGTACGAGCCCGCCCAGATCGCGGACATCTTCCGCACCTGGAACACCGGCCGCCTCGACTCGTACCTGATCGAGATCACGGCCGAGGTGCTGTCCCACGTGGACGCGGCGACGGGCCGGCCCTTCGTGGACGTCGTCGTCGACCAGGCGGAGCAGAAGGGCACCGGCCGCTGGACCGTCCAGATCGCGCTGGACCTCGGGGTCCCGGTGTCCGGAATCGCCGAGGCCGTCTTCGCCCGTTCGCTGTCCGGTCACGCGGCGCTGCGCGAGGCGTCCCGCGACCTGGCGGGCCCGAAGGCGTCCGCGCTGGGCGAGGCGGAGGCGCAGGCCTTCGCCGACCGGGTGGAGCAGGCGCTGTACGCCTCGAAGATCGTGTCGTACACCCAGGGCTTCCACGAGATCGCCGCGGGCAGCGAGGAGTACGGCTGGGACATCGACCTCGGAGCCGTGTCGTCGATCTGGCGTGGCGGCTGCATCATCCGCGCCGCCTTCCTCGACCGGATCCGCGCCGCGTACGACGCCCGCGCCGACCTGCCGAGCCTGCTCTCCGACGCGACGTTCGCCTCGGAGATCGCCGCCGCCCAGGACGCCTGGCGCGAGGTGCTGGTCTCCGCGACACTCCAGGGAGTCCCCACGCCGGGCTTCGCCGCCGCGCTCGCCTACTACGACGCCCTGCGCGCGGAACGCCTGCCCGCGGCGCTCACGCAGGGCCAGCGGGACTACTTCGGCGCCCACACCTACCGCCGGGTCGACCGCGAGGGCGCGTTCCACACCCTGTGGGGCGGCGACCGCTCGGAGGTGGACGCGTAACGGACCACGCGCGGCGCGCGGACGGCGGAGGACGTCTCCCCCGCCGTCCGCGGGCGCACAGTCCGCGCAGGATGCGCGGTCCGGGCGCGACGCGGCATCCGGGACGGGCACGGCTCCGGACGGACATGTCACCGCCGAGCGGGCGGCGGCGGACGGCACCAAGCCACCTGCCGCCGCCCGCTCGCGCCGGGCCATGCAGCCCCTCGGGCCACGACCTCAGCTCAGAGGCGGGCCCGGCTCCGGACTGGGAACCGGCTCGGGACCCGGAGGGATCGGCGACGGCGACGGGTCCGGCGCGGGCACCGGCTGCGGCGGCGTCGGACCCGGCCCGGGCGGCTGAGGGCCGGGCGGCTGCGGCTCGGGCGTGGGCGGAACGGGGAACGGGTCCGGCGGTACCGGGTCCGGACCGGGCGTGGGTCCGGGCGGGACAGGGGCGGGGTACGGGTCGGTCATCGTGTCCTCCGGCCGCTTGCGGGGCATGACTCTGATCTACTCCCCCGCGTACCCGGGGCCGCCCCACGCACTCACCCGTACGGCCGGACCGGCAGGCGGGACGTCAGAAACGCCCCGGGTGCGCCCGCAGCCAGTCCTTGGCGGCGCTCAGCAGGGCGGGGTCGGCCGGCGGAGCCTCGTCGGGGTGACGCTCGGCCCACTTCACGACGTAGGGGCACAGCGGCGCGACCGGCACGCCCTCGCGCGCGGAGAGCGCGTACAGCTCGCGCGCCAGCGACCCGGCGATGCCCTTGCCCTCGTGCGCCGGGTCGACGACGGTGTGCACCGGAACCAGCGCGGGCGCGGGCGAATCCAGGACGAAGTACTCGACGCGGCCCACGACTTCACCACCGTCGCCGAGGGCTTCGAGGCGGCCGGCCGCACGGTCGTCGCGGATCTCGATGTCGCTCATGGGCACTCCTGGTGCGATGGGTGCGGAGGCGACGCGGGGCCGCGTCGGTCCGTCGGTCAGACGGACACCGCGTGCGGACTGCGTTCCTGGTCGGAGCCCGGCACAGGCGCCGAAGGGTCGGCCCCCAGGGCCACGATCCGGTTGTCGCGGTCCACGTGCACGACCCGCGGCTCCAGCGCCCGCGCCTCGGCGTCGGTCACCTGAGCGTAACTGATGATGATCACCAGATCGCCGGGGTGCACGAGGTGGGCGGCGGCGCCGTTGATGCCGACGACACCCGACCCGCGCTCGCCCTCGATGACGTAGGTCTCCAGCCGCGCCCCGTTGGTGATGTCGACGATGTGCACGAGCTCACCGGGCAGCAGATCGGCGGCGTCCAGCAGCTCGGCGTCGATCGTCACGGATCCCACATAGTGCAGGTCGGCCTGGGTGACGGTGGCGCGATGGATCTTGGACTTGAACATGGTGCGCAGCATGTCGAACTCCCGGAAGACGGCTCCCTGCCTGCTTTGTGCAGGTCAAGGGCGGTCTTCACTGTACACCGGCCCGCGTTGGACTCGAAGATTGCGAGGAACATCGTTTCCCTCTGAGACAAAGGCTCCCTGCTTGTACTTCTGCGGGGACCAAGCCGTTGTGACGGCACTCAACGCGCCTGGGTTCAGGCAGCCGTCCCGGAGTGCGTCAGGATTGGTGCTGACCAATTGCTGACATATCTCACAACACGTCAGGCACATGAGGAGCACGACGACTCCCCGAGCGCCGCGCACAGGACCGTCGCCGGATTTCGCCCGCGCCCGGGCTCGGCCGTTGAGCACGGCCCGCACGAGACTCCGGGACACGGATCGTCCACTTCCCGCCCGCCGGCGGGCACTGCCCCGCGTTCTGGAGGCGCACGGGTGTCGACTTCGCGGCCCGAGGTCACGCAAGCAGCCTGACCCGCACCTCACCGCCCTGGATCAAATTCGGCCCTCTATAGCCGTCACTCGATCGCCAAGAAGTCCGCGACATGCTCGACGTCCCCGCCCCGCTCAGTTGTCAGGGAAGTCCCCGACTTGTTGAGGCAGGATCAGTAACGAGTGACGTAGCAACGGATGGCCGTACCGTCAGGGCGGGTGTGGATGCGTACGAGGTCGGCGAGGGAGTGCACGAGCAGCAGACCGCGGCCGCCGAGCTGGTCTCGCGCGGGTGGACGACGGCCGGCGAGCGGATCGTTCAGCTGCCCCTGGTCGCGCACCTCGCAGACCACCTGGCTGTCCTCGGCCCACACCCGCAGGGTGCCGGAGCCTCCGCCGTGTACGACGCTGTTGGTGGTCAGTTCGGCCACGATCAGAGTGAGGTCTTCCAGGCGGATACCGGAGAGGCCGAGCCGTGCGGCGTGTCCGACGGCGAAGTGCCGGGCGTTCGGCAGTTGGTCGGCGCGGAAGGAGAGTTCGTCGGCTGCGGCCGGCTGCTCCAGGGGCTGGTTGTAGCGTGCGACCACGCGTTCGGGGGCGTAGGCGGTGCTGAGTCGTTCTTTGCCGCCGGAGATGACGAGGGGATGGGTCGCGTACGCGTCGGTGAGGACGTGTTCGTCGAGGCGGTCGGCGTCGTAGGGGCACAGGATGGTGACGTTCCTGCCTTGGAATGCCGGGTTGATCAGTGCCTCGTGTTGGGCGCATGCCGGGTACTCCACGCTGCTGCGGCCGGCCCAGATCGGCTCTCCGATTATCCGCACGTGTGTCTGGCGGTGGGCGTCCGCGAAGGCGCGCAGCACCTTGGGGATGATCCGTCCGGGGTTGCGCCCCGCGTCGGTCATGTCGAGGAACTTCACGCGTGCGGCGTCCTCGCCCAGGGCCGTCTTGAGGAGGGCGAGGTTGGGCCCGGGCACGGCAACTGCCACCGGCTCCCCGGCCTTCAGGCCGTCGCGGATGAAGGGCACCGTGCCGCGCAGGTACTCCTTCTCGCCTTGGTAGAACAAGGCGGGGTGGACGAACGGTTCGAGGGTCGGGGCCGTCATCGCGCCATCACCTCGACGGTGGGCAGGTCCGGCCAGAACATGTCCAGCACGCGCCGCAGGGTGGCAGGCGGCTGCTCGAGCACGATGCGCCGCCCCTGTGTAAGACCCTGGGCGGTCACCGCCAGAGCCGAGACGCCGGCGACGTCGACGAAGGTGACCGCGGAAAGTTCCAAGTGGCACGCCTCTTCGTCGCTCAGGGCAAGGTGGTGCAGCGTCTGTTCCCAGGCCGGGCGGGTGGTCAGACTGATCTCGCCGACCGCCTGCCAGCCCGGCCGGCCCGTCAGCGGACGCACGCGCAGAGTGCCCGCGGGCGGGGTCGGCGATGCCGACGGCGCCTCCGCCTGTCCTGCACTGTCCACGCCGTCACCTCTGGGCTGCCCGCTGTCCGGCTCCCCAGTATCCCCTACCGGCGAAAGGCAGGCGTCGACAGCATGGCGAAGACGACGTCCGCGGTCTGCTCCGGTGTCAGTGACGGACCCGGGTCCGGCCGCGTCTGGACCTGCCTGTGGGAGGGTGCGAGAGTTCAAAGACCTGCGGCTTGCACAACCTGGGCCTGGTGGTGTGCCGGGCGCTCGCGCGGTTCACGAGAGACGGAAGTACGAGGAGGCGAGGCGCTATGGGGCACCCGGTAGATGTGGAGATCGGCCTGGACCGCGACGTGTTCTTGCGGACGTTGGTGCGGGAGCTGGCCACGTCGCTGGAGTCGGTGATCGGCCTGGAGGAGGCATCCGGCTACATCAGTCTGGTGGGTCAGGCGGTGGGCACCCAGATCGACGAGATGTACCTCAAGGCGCTCGGCGTAGACCGACTGTCCCCCGAGCAGGTCGCGGAGGCCCTGGTTGATCTCAAGCGACGGATCAAGGGCGACTTCTACGTCATCGAGCAGGACGACACGAAGATCGTGCTGGGCAACCGGGCCTGTCCGTTCGCGGAGAAGGTGCTGGGCCGTGAGTCGATGTGCATGATGACGTCGAACGTCTTCGGGACCATCGCTGCCCGCAACCTCGGTTACGCCAGCGTCGAGCTGCAGGAGACCATTGCCCGCGGTGACGCCGGCTGCCGCGTGGTCGTGCACCTGGTCCCCGGCACCGGTCCGACGAACGGCCGTGAGTACTTCGCCGACGTGGAGCTGCCCACCAGCGGCCCTGGCGCCGGTACGGTACCTGCGTGAGCCTTGGCCTGTTCGAGGCCGTCGTCAAAACCCTGCCCGATCCCGTCGTCCTGTGCGCGGGAGACGGCACGATCCTGGCGGCCAATCCGGCCGCCCGCGCCTCGATCCCTCAGCTGTGCACGGGCGCGAGCCTGTATGCCCTCAACCGCGACGACGCCAGTGTCCTGCGCAGGCATCTGGGCAACTGGCTGCGCAGCGGCAGCCCGCTGCCGGGCGCGCTCGTCCTCAAGGACGGCGACGGCAGCTTGGTGCGCTTTCGCTGCCAGGGTGTGCGCGCCACCTGGTGGCAGGGCCCCGCGCCGGTCGTGCAGCTGAACCTGCGCCGTGTGGATCACGCCGACCGGTTCGCCGTCCTCAGCCAGCAGGTCGGCGCACTGAACCGGGAGATCGCCATCCGCCGCACCGCGGAGGCCCAGCGTGAGGAACTGCTGCTCGCCGAGCAGGCCGCCCGCGCCCGTCTGCAACGCCTGTATCAGCTGACCGCGGCGCTGGCCTCCTCCGCCACCCTCGCGCAGGTCGCCGAGGCCGTGGCTGTCACCGCCGCACGGGTGCTGGACGTCGATGACGTGAGTCTGGAGCTGCATTCCCAGCGCCTGGTACCCACCCTGGAACCAGGAGAGGATTTGCATGGCCTGGAAGAAACCGCCTGGCATGACCTCGACCGCCCCCACGAAAGCGCGCCTACGACGCCTGTAGGAGCGGTAGGCATCGCGCTGGAAGCCGACGATGTGGTCCTGGGCACCCTGACCGTGCATCCCGGGGCCCGCGGTGTGCCCGACGCCGAGCACCTGACTGCGGTGGGCCAGCAGATCGCCCAGGCGGTACGCCGAGCCGGGCTGTACGAACACGAGCACCGCGTCGCCGAACGCCTCCAGCTCAGCCTCCTGCCCCAACTCCCCGAGGTGGCCGGCCTGGAAGTGGCGACCTGCTACGCGCCCGGCAGCGACATGGTCATGGTCGGCGGCGACTGGTACGACCTGTACAACCTCGACGAGGACCACATCGGCCTGTCGATCGGTGACGTCGCCGGCCACGGCCTGCCCCAGGCGGCCGTCATGGCCCAGATAATCGCCGCCCTGCGCGGTATCGTTCTGCGCTGCGGCACCCGCCCCCAAGCGGTGCTCACCGAACTGAACGAGTACCTGCACCTGTACCACCGCGGCCAGATGGCCACCGCCGTCTACCTGCTCTACGACCGGCCCACCCGCACCCTGACCTACGTCAAGGCCGGACACCCCCCGCCGCTCGTCGTACGCCCCGACGGCTCAAGCCGCTACCTCGACGGCCCGATCTGCCCGCCGGTGGGACCCGTCCCCGGCGCCCGCTACCACCAAGGCCAGACGACCCTGGCCGAAGGCGAGTCAGTCCTGCTCTACACCGACGGCCTCATCGAACGCCGCAGGGAACCCCTGGACACCGGCCTGGACCGGCTCACCGAAACGGCCCTTCGGGGCGCAGGCATGAACGTCCACGATCTGTGCGAGCTGTTCCTCGACCACCAGCCCGGCGCCGACTACCCCGACGACCGCGCCCTGCTCCTCGCCCGGCCCGGCTCGCCCAGTCGACCAGCCCGCTGACCAGAACGTGGCGTGAACCGACCGGCCCGAGCTCCAGGGACGAGGCCGGGCGAGCGCGCCCCGCGAGCAGTTCACACACCACATCAGTCCTGCCCCAGGGGGCCGGTTGAGTCCGGAATAATCCCCCCGGCGCTCTCCAGAGACTCGTCGGCTCCAAGCGGGCGATCTGGCGAGCTGCTGTCCGGGCACGACTCCTGAGCTCAGCGACGGACGGTGTCCCCGCTGAGCGTGTCGCACAGGGCGATACGGGCCGTGATGCGCTTGCCGACCGGCTCCTGCTCGGTGGAAAGGTCATGGGTGACGCCTTTGACGATCTCCAGGCCATGCTGGCCGACCCGGTCGGGATCGGCCGGTCGGGCCGCGGGAACGGTGGGGTCGCTGTCCCACACGAGGACGTCCACCATGTGAGCGGTGATGCGCAGTTCCATCAGAACCGGGCCTGGGACGTACTTGAGCGCGTTGGTGACCAGCTCGCTGACCACCAGCTGGGTGAGGTCCATGGCGCGCTCAGACACGTGCAAGTGACGGACAGTGCGGGCTTCGTCGAGGAAGGCGACAGCGTGGTGGCGGGCGTCAGCGATGCAGACGTCCTCTCCTGCCAAGGCGTAGCCGGCTCGCAACAGGTACTCGTCCGTGCCCGTAAGGCTGTCGCCGTCGCCATGGGATTCCATGTGTCTCGCGCTTAGCTTTTGGGTGCGGCAAGTACCCGCGGCAGCGTCAGGCATGTCACCAGGGCCGGCACGGCTGTCCGGGCGCGTGCCGCCAGCGGGGGTGGGGCAGAAGCGTCCCGGCACACCTGAGGGGCAAACCGGGCGCAGTCGAGGAGACGTGAGCGACATCCACAGGAAAGGCCGGTCAGACCGGCTCTCGGTCCAGGCGGGAATGGTCGACGGTGTCCTCGTCGTGACCGCGAACGGCGGGATGGACCACGACGTCAAGGATGTCCTCCGCGAAGCACTCCTGCCGCAGGACGGTACGGCGCCGCCGCGCATCGTGGTGGATCTCGGCGGGGTCACTTATGGACTCCAGTGGCACCAACGTCTTCGTCGCCGCCCACCAGCGAGTGAGCGGTGCTCAGGGGTGGCTGCGCATCGCCGGCACCCCAGGAGCCCGTCATGGGTCTGCTGCACATGGTCGGTATCGAGGAGCTCATTCCCTGCCACCCCGACGTCGAACAGGCCCTGAAAGCCTGACCGTCCTACTCCGATCCGTCGGTGGCGTCCCGGTGAGGCGAGTGCCGCCGCTGCACCCTCCCAGCACACCAATGTCAAACTGCACACGATCGCGGAGGCCGTCATCACCTGGGCGCTGGGCCGGCCGCTGCCGGATCCGGTGGGCCAGGAGCTGAACGCGCGCCTCCCAGTCGATGAACGCCTCCCACTCCATGGGGAAGGCAGAGGTGATCGCCTGGTCCCTGCGGCACAGCACACCAAAACGCCCACACCTGAGGTGTGGTCTAGGCAACGCATGGCGGGGCTCTGGCGCCGTACTGCCGCCAGAGCCCCGAAGGAACTGCTACACCATCTGCCGATGCGGATACTGCACCGGCCCTCTGTTTCCCCAGACCCGATGGAACTGCGAACTGCTGGTGGCCTCGAACAGCACCACCCTTCGGCAGCCAGCCCGTCGCCCGTCCTGCTTCTGCTCTGGCTTGGAACCCCACTGCCGAACTTCCCGGTGCGCGCCCGCAGCCGACGCCTTCGCCGAGGCACTGCTCGCTGACTTCACTGCTGGTTACTGCGGTACTGCACCTGCGGGTTACTGCCACTGAGGTACTGCCTACGGCGGCCCCTGATCACTGCGGGCCACCCGGTCCGGTCGCCAGTCCCGTCGCCGTCATGCAACAACCCTGGCTCCGGAACGGCTCGAAGCCAAGCAGCACGTCGGGCCGAGGACGTGACGTCTCCGACTGCGTCGCGGGCCAGGATGTTCGGTCCGGCCGCAGGGACGCGGCGAATGCGACGCCGCGTCGTCGATCATCAGATCGAAGGACGTATATGCGGGCATGCGAGTCCTTCACGAGTCGCCCCGGGGCCATTATGCTGACATTGGGTAATCGGTTACATCTGTAGCGCAATCGGACGGCGGGTCGACAACCGCGCCCTCGCCCGTCCCTGAGCGGCCGGTCGCGGAGCCGGTTTTCCCGAGAACGAGCTGCTCCGCCCGGGCCGACCTCCTTGAACCTAGATCGCGATCGTTCTGATCGTCTCTTCTCAGGCCCGGCCCACGCATCCGGTCTTCCGCTGCTCCCGGCTCGGCATCCCGCTTCGACGAGGCAAGCGACGGAGACCATCATGGCCACCAGCTACTGGTTCAACGTCCTGGACTACGGCGCGACAGCCAACGGCGTCACCGACGACACCACCGCAATCCAGTCCGCGATCAACGCGGTGCCCTCCTCCGGTGGAACAGTCATTTTCCCGGCGGGCACCTACAAAATCTCCTCCGCTCTGGTGGCCCGCTCCAACGTGGTTCTCCAGGGTGTCAGCGACGGCTCGTCGGTGATCGCGCAGAGCAGCACGACGGCCAACGGCCTGACCGGCTCGGACATCACGAGGCTCACCATCCAGGATCTCACCGTCCAGGGGCCGGGCAGCGGCAGCGGTAAGGGGATTCTGCTGACGCGGTCGGCGAACCCCGCGACCGTCTCGCTGACGTTTTCGCGGATGACGGTGAAGTTCTTCGGCAACACCGGCATCGAGCTGTCCAACCCGATCGTGTCCACGTTCACCGGGGTGACATCGGCCAACAACGGCAACCACGGCTGGGACATCCACGGTGTCTCCGGAGGCGCGGCAGGCACAAGTTGCTCGTTCATCTCCTGCTACGCCGACATCGTCACCAACGCCGGTTTCCGCCTTGACACGATGGCCTATTGCTCCTTCGTCGGATGCGCCGCGGACCACTGCGGCATCGGCTACGAGGTGACCGGCATCGGAAGCCAGGGCATCAGTTTCACCGGATGCGGAGCCGAATCCGCGGTCAACCGCGGCACCGGATACAACGGCTACAGCTGGAAGATCAACGCGGCGATCGGCGTGGGCCTGTTCAACCCGTTCACCTACAACAGTCCCAACGTCAGCATCTGGGTAACCGGCGGCGCCCGAGCGGTCAGCATCCTCGGATTCGCCGAGAACACACCCACCGGCACCGCGGTCAACTCGATCAAAGTCGACTCCGGCTGCTCAGCCACCCTCGGCGACTGCAGCAACGTGGAACCCCTGTCGCTGGCGGGCAGCACCAACATCATCAACGACACCGCCGGCGGCACCGTCGCCGCCGGATTCGTCTACGGCGCGAACTCCGCCTACTACGAAGGCAGCGTCTCCTCCGGCACCGCGCCGGCCTCGGCCGAGCATCTGACGCGCAAGGACTACGTCGACGCAAAGGTCAACCCCGCCCCCGTCACCCTCACCGACGCCCCCACCATCGCCACCAACGCGGCCCTCGGCGACCTCTTCCGCGTCACCCTGCAGGGCAACAGGACCCTGGGAACACCGACCAACCCCACCAACGGCCAACGCGCCACCTGGGAACTCATCCAGGACGCCACCGGAAACCGCACGCTCACCCTCAGTTCGGCCTTCGTCCGGGGCACCACCATCCCCAGCGTCACCCTCACGACCACGGCCAACAAACGGGACTTCCTTACCGCGATCTACAACGCCACCACGAACAAATGGTACGTACTCGACTTCGTCAAGGGATTCTGACCACCGGCCGGGGCAGGGCCTCACCGCGGTGATCCACTTGCCCGGCGGCCCTGGTCTGCGAGAATCAGCTGTAAGTACCACCCTCGTTCCCGGCGAGCAGAGCCGGGCACCGGGCGGAATGAGGCCCGGGAGCTCCGGAGCCGCAGCGGCTGCGGCGCGCGCGACGAGGACAGCCTCATCATCGACGCCGGGACTTTCGTCCGCGTTCTCACCATCGCTCACACAGGCGCCGTCAGGGGCAGGAAATCGATCACTCTCCCCCGGGTGGTATGGCGGGATTCCGTCCCGATCGATGGGTGCCAACGGAAGCTGAGGTGTCATTGGTGGGCCGGCCAACGCGGGGGGAGACCAGAAAAGAAGCCTGGGGGCCCGCGTTCGTACGCCAGAGCAGAGACCTGACCCACGAGGGACTGACCCTGCCCGGGCACACACCCGACCTCCGCCTCTCCGGTCCTGGACGGATCGTCGCACTGGTGCCCGCACACGACGAAGAAGCCCTCATCGGCGAAACCCTCCAGTCGCTCGCGGCCCAGACCAGACCCGCGGACGAGGTCGTCGTCGTCGCCGACCGATGCACCGACCGCACCGCTCACATCAGCACGGCTCACGGCGCGAAGGTCGTCGAATCGGTCGCGAACACACAGGCCAAGGCAGGTGCGCTCAACCAGGTTCTGGACGAGCTGCTGCCGCGGCTCTCCGACGACGACGCCGTCATGATCATGGACTCCGACACTTCGCTGTCCCCCGAGTTCATCGCCAGGGCGGCCCGCCGCCTGCACGAACAAGAACCCGGCCTCGCACCCATAGGAGGCGTGGGCGCCATCTTCTTCGGCTACCCCCTGCGCGGTCTGGTCTGCCACCTCCAAGACAACGAGTACGTGCGCTACGCCCGCGAACTGCACCGCCGCCGGGGTCGCGCTGACGTTCTGACCGGGACAGCCTCCCTATATCCGGCCCAGGGCCTGCGCCACGTCCACCGGGCCCGCGCGGACAACACCCTGCCCCGGGGAGACGACGTCTACGACGTGCAGTCGCTGACCGAGGACAACGAACTGACCCTCGCGCTCAAACACCTCGGATACCGCTGTGTCTCCCCATGCGCCTGCATTGTCGGCACCGAACTCATGCCAACCTGGTCCCGGCTCTACTACCAGCGTCTACGGTGGCAACGCGGAGCCCTGGACAACCTCAGGGCCTACGGCCTCACCCGCGTCACGCTGCCCTACATGTGCCGACAGGCGCTCACCTATCTGAGCGTGGCCTTCGTCCCCTTCTTCCTCACCGTCCTGGGGTATTACACGGTGACCAAGGGTTTCCCCGGAGTGCCGTGGTTCTGGGCCTCGGTCACCGGCATCGCGGCCTTCGAACGCGTCTGGGCAGCCAAACGCGGCGGATGGAAGGCGCTGCTGCTCGCCGCCGCGATCGTGCCGGAAGTGCTCTTCGACCAGTTCCTCAACGTGGTCTACGCCAAGGCCCTCATCGATGTCCTGACCCGCACCGACGCCACCTGGGAACAAACCCACGGCCGTAAGAAACGCCTCCGAAGGCTGCTGATCACCACCTGCGGTCTGGTCCTCCTGCTGGCCGGCGTCGTGGGCCTCGCCTTCGCCTGCATCGCGCTCGGAATCGCCTGGCACCTGATTGCCGTCTTCGTACTCTCCGGCGCCGCGGCAGCCGCCATACGCCTCAGCCGCCTCTATCCCCTTGGACTGCTGCTGTCCCTGCCCAGCGGAGAACCGAACCACGACGAGATCCCACCCTGGCACCAACCAGGGGCGTCAACCGCGGCACGGCTCGCCTCCCGCACCCACGGTTGACCGGCCACACCAAGCACAATCGCGCAGCACTACCGGCTGATGGGCGACCACATCGCGTAACGCCACGCAGATCGAGTGGCGCATCGACGGCTTCCAGCAAGGGACCCACCCCACCCGCGCCCAGCCAACCCGCCCGGCTTCAAGGACGGCGTCGCCAAGCCCAGGTCGCGTCGGCCCGCGAAAACAACCGCCTCGTACGGTCCGGGAATTTCCTGCGCGCCATGAGCAGCACCCATACCGGAGCCGCCTGACCGACGGCTCATGGCCACGGCTTCGTACGGCCGGACGAAGCCTGCCGGGTGTCCGCGCCGGAGTTCACGTGACGCTCGGTCTCCTGAGGGCCATGCCAGTCCAGGCACACCACGGTGGCATCGTCTTCGAGCCGGCCGCCGGCAGCCTCACGGACGGCGGACGTCAACGTCAGCGCCGTCTCCCGCGGGTGCAGGTCCCGGGTGTGCTCCAGCAGGGCAGGCAGGTCGATCGTCCCCCCATGACGTTCGAGCATGCCGTCGGTGAGCATGAGCAGACGGTCACCGGGGCGCAGGTCGACGTCCTGAACACGGTAGGAGTGGCGCGCGGACTCGGACAACCCGAAGGGTTGGTCCACCAGACAGATGATCTCCTCCGCAGCCCCCTCACGCACGCGCAGTGGCCAGGGATGGCCGGCGTTGACCAGCTGGGCCCGCCCGGTGGTGAGGTTGACGCGCAGCAGCTGCCCGGTGGCGTGCCCCTGGCCGTGGTCGGCCAGGGCCTGGTCGGCCCGGTGGGCCTGTTCGGCCAGGCCGACTCCCGTGCGACGGGCGCCGCGCAGGGCGGCCACCAGGACCGTGGCAGCCAGCGCGGCGTCGATGTCGTGGCCCATGGGGTCGGTCACCGACACGTGCAGGGTGTCGCGGTCCAGGGTGTAGTCGAAGGTGTCGCCGCTGAGGTCTTCGGAGGGCTCCATGCTCCCGCACAGGGTGAACTGCGCGGCCTCGCACGACAGTGACTGGGGCAGCAGCTGGTACTGGATTTCCGCTGCCAGGGTGGGGGGTCGGGAGCGTTTGCCCCAGGTGTACAGGTCGGTGAAGCGTCCGTTGGCGATCACTATGTAGGCCAGAGCGTGGGCTGCTTCCTTGACCCTTTCGAGAACGTCCTCACCGGCGGCGGCCGGCAGAAGCACCTCCAGCAGCCCGATCGCGTCCCCCCGGTTGGTGACCGGCACGATCACCCGCTGTCCCTGGCTGCTCGCCTCCTGGTAAAGCCGCTGGGTACAGACCACCTGCTCATAGGCGCTGCCGAACATGGGAATCCGCTCCGCTTCCCGCCCGCCCTCGACCGCCCCGGCGGTGGACAGCCGCACTACCGTCCTTCCCGTCAGGTCGACGATGAGAAAAGAGACCTTCGTGGCCTCGAAACGCCGCCGCAGGTGCTCGGCGACCACATCGACGGCGCCCACCGGTGCCGCCGTCTCCGCGGCCGTCAGCAGCCAGGGAAGATCGATCTGTCCACTACTCACGGCCGTGGCCCCTTCCACAAGCCCCTCCTCCAGCTTGGGAACCTCCACGGTGAGCGTCAATCGGTGAGCGGTCACGGCAGATCAAGACGCCAGGTGTCGCGGAGCTGAATCGGTGAACTCAAAAAGGCCAAAGCCTCCGCTGTTCGTCATGGTCACCCCGGCCGGCGTGACCGACCGCGACGCGGCGAAGGGCGTCCTGTTCTTCGACCGCATCCTCAAGATCGTCAGCCCGCGGACACGCGCGCGCCTACGAACGGCTCACCCCATACTCGGCGTCTCCCCTGACATGAGCGGTCATCGCGCTCACGACCGATGCTCACGACCGATATCGTGTGGAACCGGGCCGGGGTGTGGGACACCCGGCACCTGGTGCTGCTGAGGAAACGGCGGGCGGCGAAGAAGCTCGACTGGCAGCGTGTGGTGATCGACTCCTCCCGCGTGCGGGCGGCTCGGCACGGCCCGACGCGGTCCCAGTCCGGTCGACCGCGCATGTCCGGGCAGCAAGCACCACGTCCTCAGCGACGGCCAGGGCATCCCGCTCGCGGTGTCGCTGACCGGCGGAAACCGCAACGACGTCGTCACCCGCCTCCTGCCTGCTCGACACCTGTTCTTCGCCGACCTGGCCATCGCCCTGCTCGTCGACTTCCCGCTGCTGGTCCACCCGCTCACTCACTTTCGGCTCGCCTCGGATTTCTCCCACGCTTTTCCGCAGCGGCCGGTGGCGGATTCCGGCCCGTTCGGACCCACCGCGGCGGAGGGCCGGGGACTATGCTGGTGAGCGGACGCCCAGGACCCCGGTGGACGCACGGCCTGCTGACCACGATGCCACGGGAGCGGATTCTCGTCCGGACCCGTCGCATCTTCGAGGAGATCCCTGTCGGGCGCCGAGCTCTGAGCGCGAAATCCCGACCTGGTGACCCACTCACGTCCTCGCACGCCCCGACCTCGGTCGCACCCCGCCGCGCACGAAGCCCGGCGCCTCGCGTTCGGTGCCCGGTGGCGGTCCCGAGGACACCTGAACGGCTGAAACCGAGGTGCCATGCCTTACTCTGCGGCTGTCCGTCCGCCGGAGGGCTCGCGCCCGCTCGCGCCGCACCCGTCCCCTCCAGCGGGCGGGCGCGCCGTGATCACCCCTCCGGCCCGCGGTCAGCCGTGGAGCGGAGGCCGTTGCGAGCAGCCCGCCCTCGAAGCGATGTGCCCGGGCCGGCCCGACCCGCCGACAGGCCGTCTGTTCTCGCAGGGATCTCACGGGTCCGTCGGTGAGTCCCGCGCAGCGGCATCCGGCGAAGATGCGCGCGAGCCGAGCCCGGAAGTCCGTCCAGGACGTCTCGCGGTCGCCGTACGGCAGCCCGGATTCGCCATGGTGATCGGGGCGACTGCCGCCCTGAAGGGCTGCGGGTTCGGAGCTTCCCCGGGGTGGCGGCACGGACGGCTCCCCTACGCGGCCCCAGCGCCCCGTGTCGTAGGCGATGACGACTTCGGGTGGCCGGGATTCGACGGAGCGCTCCCGCCCGCCGTCGGCCGGATCACCTGCGTCGGCTTCGTCTTCTCCAGGCTCCTGGTTCACCCGGACGAGCGGCACCGGGATGTGGGCCGACGGTCGCAGGAACTCTTCTCCTCCGGGCGTCAGGCGTCAGTCGGTGTCGCCTTGGCGGACCGGAGCGACGAGCCGATCGTGGCCTCTCTCCGCTCCTGGCGCAGGAAAGGCGTCGGAAACATCCGCAGGCGTGCCGGCGGTGTCGTGTTCCCGGCGCCGGCTCCCCCCTTGATCCGGTCGTCACCGTGATCCCCGGCAGCCGGTCGGCGCGGATCCAGGCTCTCGTGGCCGAGCAGGCGGCACTGCGCGATGCCCGGGTCGGCCTTCTGGACGTGTGTACGGCGGCGGTGACGGCGCTGCCGGTCGGTGGGGCCGGGGTGTCCGCGATGTTCCGCGGCCGGGCGAGTCATCCGCTGTGCAGCACCGACTCCGTCAGTCAGCAGCTGGAAGAACTCCAGCTCACCCTGGGTGAGGGGCCGTGCGTGGATGCCTTTGTCCTCGGCTCCTCGGTCCTCTGCACCGACTTGTTGGCCGCTGAACTCCAGCGGCATTGGACAGTGTTCGCCGACGCGGCCCTGGAAGCCGGAGCCAGGGCGGTCTTCGCCTTCCCCCTGCAGATCGGGGCCATCAGTCCCGGCGTACTCGACCTGTACTCCAGGAGTTCTGTCGTGCTGGACGCGGACGAGGTGGCCGACGCGATGGCCTTCGCCGACGTTGCCACGTTGCTTCTGCTCGACGCCGGGATCAGCGAGACGGGTGTCCCGCCTGACACCGCCCCATCCGGTACCGACGGGGCCGACACGGACCCGCCGGACGCCGCGTCCTTCGATGACCTGGGCGGTTACCGGGCCCAGATCGACCAGGCCACCGGCATCCTCGCGGTCCAGCTCGGCATCGGCGTCGAGGAAGCATTCATCCGGCTGCGCGCCCACGCGTACGCCCGGGGGACACGGATCTCGATGGTCGCCGCCGACGTGGTCGCCCACCGGCTCCGCCTCCCCAAGGAAACGACACACCGTCCGACCTGAGACCGCCGGACGCGCGTCCCTCCGACACACAACCGTCGGACGCGCGACCACCCGACGAGGAGACCTGATGCTCACGCCCCACACACAGAGGTGTGCACGATGAAGGAACAGTTGATGGCCCGGACGTTCGTCGAGCTGGCGGACAGTCTCGTCGCCGACTTCGACCTCATGGACTTCCTGCGCCTGCTCACCGACCGCTGCGTCGACCTGCTCGACGCGAGTGCGGCGGGCGTCCTGCTCGCCGACCGCGACGGCGTGCTGCGTGTCATGGCCGCCTCCGACGAACGCGTGCGTCTCCTCGAACTCTTCCAGCTCCAGAACCACGAAGGCCCCTGCCTGGACTGCTTCCACACCGGGATCACCGTCTCCGTTCCCGACCTGCGCGACGAAGCCGCGCGTTGGCCCCTGTTCACCGCCCAGGCCCAGCGCATCGGCTTCACCTCCGTCCAGGCGCTGCCCATGCGCCTGCGCGACGAGGTGGTCGGCGCCCTCAACCTCTTCCACAACACCCCAACGCCCCTCAGCCCCGCCGCCACCCCCTTCGCACAGGCCCTCGCCGACGTCGCCACCATCAGCCTGCTGCAACAGCGCACCAGCGAGCGCAGCACGCTGCTCAACGAGCAGCTGCAGACCGCTCTCAACAGCCGCGTCCTGATCGAACAGGCCAAGGGAAAGCTCGCCGAACGCCGCAACACGGACATGGAGCGGGCCTTCACGACGCTGCGTGCCTACGCCCGCGCCCACAACCGCCGCCTGGCGGACGTCGCGCGCGCCTTCATCGACGAGACCGAACACCTCCCCGGTCTCAGTCTCAGTCGCGGAAATTCCTGATCCAGCGCCTCGAGAAGGGTTCATCATGCCACTCGGTCCCACTACCGAGACCTCCCTCGGCACCCCGGCCGGTATCGCCGACAGCGACGAGGAGGAGCTGAGCGCCCTGGACGCCCATTGGCGAGCGGCGAACTACCTGGCCGTCGGGCAGATCTACCTCATGGCCAACCCTCTGCTGACCGAGCCGTTGGCACCTGAGCACGTCAAGCCGCGACTGCTGGGGCACTGGGGCACCTCACCGGGCCTGAACCTGGTCCACACCCACCTAAACAGGGTCGTCAAGGCAAGGAACCTGGACGCGATCTGCGTCTGGGGGCCCGGTCACGGCGGGCCGGCCGTGGTGGCGAACTCCTGGCTGGAGGGCAGCTACACCGAGACGTACCCGGACATCACGCGGGACGCGGCCGGGATGGCCCGACTCTTCCGGCAGTTCTCCTTCCCGGGCGGCATCCCCAGTCACGTCGCACCCGAGACCCCCGGATCGATCCACGAGGGCGGCGAGCTGGGCTACTCGCTCGCACACGCCTACGGGGCCGCGTTCGACAATCCGGGGCTCCTGGTGGCCTGCGTGATCGGGGACGGTGAGGCCGAGACGGGTCCGCTGGCCGCCTCCTGGCACTCGAACAAGTTCCTCGACCCGGTACGGGACGGCGCCGTCCTGCCGATCCTGCACCTCAACGGCTACAAGATCGCCAATCCGACGGTCCTGGCGCGGATACCGGAGCCCGAGCTCGACGCCCTGCTCAGGGGATACGGCCACGAGCCCCTCCATGTCACGGGGGACGACCCCCGCGCCGTCCACCAGGCGATGGCTTACGCCATGGACGAGGCCCTGAACCGTATCGCCGCCTTCCAGCACGCCGCCCGCACGGAGGGCACCGCCGAGCGTCCGCGCTGGCCGGTGATCGTGCTGCGCACGCCCAAGGGCTGGACCGGCCCCGCCGAGGTCGACGGCGTCCCGGTGGAGGGCACTTGGCGAGCACATCAGGTGCCACTGCCGGGCGTACGCGAAAACCCGCACCATCTGCGGCAGTTGGAGCGATGGCTACGCTCCTACCGGCCCGAGGAACTCTTCGACGAGCATGGACGCCCCCGCGAACAGGTCCTGGCCTGCGTTCCCGACGGAGCGCAACGCCTGGGCGCCAGCCCGCACGCCAACGGCGGCCTGCTGCTGCGCGACCTGCCCGTGCCGTCCCTGGAGCGGTTCGCCATCCCGGTCGACAAGCCCGGTGCGACGGCGCACGAACCGACCCGCGTCCTCGGCGACCTGCTGGCACAGGTGATGGCCGACACCGGAACACGGCGCGACTTCCGGCTGGTCGGCCCGGACGAGACGGCCTCCAACCGGCTCCAAGCCGTCTACGAGGCGAGCGGCAAGGCGTGGGAGGCCCAAGTGCTGGACACCGACGAGCACCTGGAGCGCGGCGGCCGGGTGATGGAGATCCTCTCCGAACACACCTGCCAGGGCTGGCTGGAGGGCTACCTCCTCACCGGCCGGCATGGCCTGTTCTCCTGCTACGAGGCATTCGTCCACATCGTCGACTCCATGGCGAACCAGCACATCAAGTGGCTGCGCGTCGCCCGCCGGCTCCCCTGGCGCCGCCCCGTCGCCTCCCTCAACTACCTGCTCACCTCACACGTGTGGCGCCAGGACAACAACGGCTTCTCCCACCAGGATCCCGGTTTCGTCGACCACGTGCTCAACAAGTCGCCGGAAGTCGTGCGGGTCTACTATCCGCCGGACGCCAACACCCTGCTCTGCGTGGCGGATCACGTGCTGCGCAGCCGCGACTACGTCAACGTCGTCGTCGCGGGCAAGCAGCCGTGCTTCGACTGGCTCGACCTCGGCACCGCCCGCGCGCACTGCGCCCGCGGCGCCGGAATCTGGGACTGGGCCGGCACCGAGTCCGAGCCCGGCGAGCCCGACGTGGTGCTCGCCTGCGCGGGCGACGTACCCACGCTCGAAGTGCTGGCGGCGGCCTCGCTGCTCCGCCACCACCTGCCCGAACTCGCGGTACGGGTGGTCAACGTCGTCGACATCGCGCGGCTGTTGCCCGCGGAGGAACACCCGCACGGCATGCCCGACAGCGAGTACGACGCGCTGTTCACCCCTGACAAGCCCGTCGTCTTCGCCTACCACGGCTATCCGTGGCTGATCCACCGGCTCGCCTACCGCCGCGTCAACCACCCGCACCTGCACGTGCGCGGCTACAAGGAGGAGGGCACCACCACGACACCGTTCGACATGGTCGTCCGCAACGACCTCGATCGGTACCGGCTGGTCATGGACGTCATCGACCGGGTGCCCGGTCTCGCCGTCCGCGCGGCGGCGCTGCGGCAGCGGATGGTCGATGTCCGTTACCGCCATCACGACTGGATCCGCGCCCATGGGGCTGACCTGCCCGAGGTAGCCGAATGGACCTGGAGTCAGTGACCACCCGCGTGGAGAAGCTGCGGGTGGGGGAGGCCGCCGCGGAAGAAGCGCAGGCCGTGCTGGACGCGCTCGCGAGCAGCCTCGACGGCCTGTCGGGGGGTGCGACAGGTGAGGCGGCCGAGCGGCTCGCGGCCGTCGGGGCCGAACGCCGTACGCACGCACCACGTACGCCTCCTGGCGGTCCTCGGACGGCAGTTGCGCAGCGCCCTGCTGATCCTGCTGGCGGTGACGGCCGGGATCTCGTACTTTTTCGGCGAGCGGACCGGCGCGGTCATCATCGCGGGGATCCTGGTCCTGAGCGTAGCTCTGGGTTTCGTCAACGAGTACCGGGCGGAGAAGGCGGCTCAGGCCCTGCACTCGCGGGTGCGGCACACGGCCGTCGTGGTCCGGGACGGCGCGGCTGCCGAGGTCGATGTGACCGAGCTGGTGCCGGGCGATGTCGTACGTCTGACGCTGGGGCAACTGGTGCCCGCGGACCTGCGCCTGCTGGAGTGCACGACGTTCGCCTGCGACGAGAGCGTCCTCACCGGGGAGTCCGCCCGGCCGGCAAGGACGCGGAGCCGGTCGCCGCGGGAGCGGCGCCGGCCGAGCTGACCTCCTGCGCGCTGATGGGGACGGTGGTGCTCGAGGGCAGCGCGACCGGAGTGGTCGTCGCCACGGGGGGCCGTGCCGAGTTCGGGCGGATCGCGCTGGGGCTGGGCGAACGGCAGCCGGAGACCGACTTCCAGGCGGGGCTGCGCCGCTTCTCCGTGCTGCTCCTCGAAGTCGCCGCTGTCCTCACGACCGGGATCTTCGTCATCAACCTCCTGCTCCACCGCCCGCTGCTCGACGCGCTGCTCTTCTCGCTGGCCATCGCGGTGGGCATCACCCCGCAGCTGCTGCCCGCCGTGGTGAGCACGAGCCTGGCCACCGGCTCACGGCAGCTGGCGCGGCGCAAGGTCCTCGTCAAGCGGCTTGTATGCATCGAGGACCTGGGCGACATGGACGTCCTGGTCACCGACAAGACCGGCACGCTCACCGAGGGCCGCATCCGTTTCGAGGCGGCCCTCGACCCGGCCGGCACACCCTCCGACACGGTGCTGAAGCTGGGCCTGCTGGCCACCGAGGGTGACCTGGACCAGGTGGGCGGGAACGCGCTGGACGTCGCGATGTGGCAGGCCACGGACACGCCCCCGGCCGGACACCACCGGCTCGCGCTGCTGCCCTTCGACCACGACCGGCAGCTGGGCTCGGCGCTCGTCGAACGCCCGGACGGCAGCCGCCTGCTCGTCACCAAGGGCGCGCCCGAGGCGGTCCTGGCCCGCTGTGGTGACGTACCGGGCAAGGCGGCAGCGGTGCTCCAGGAGCACTTCGCGGCGGGCAGCCGGGTGGTCGCCGTGGCCACCCGTGACGCGGACGGGCAGGTGTCCCTCACGGCCGCCGACGAATACCGGCTGTGCCTCGCCGGCTTCCTCGTCTTCCTCGACCCGCCCAAGGCCGGTGCCGCCGCCTCGCTGCGCCGCCTCGCCGGTCTCGGCATCACCGTCAAGATCTGTACGGGCGACAACGCGCTCGTCGCCCAGAAGGTCTGCGCCGACCTCGGTCTGCCGCCCGGCAGGGCCCTGACCGGCAAGGACATCGGGGAACTGAACGACGACCAGCTGACCAGGGCGGCCGACACCACCACCGTCTTCGCCCGCGTCTCGCCCCAGGGCAAGGCACGGGTCGTACGGGTGCTGCGGCGCCGGGGCCGCGACATCGGGTTCCTGGGCGACGGCGTGAACGACGCGCTGGCCCTGCACGCCGCCGACGTGGGGCTGTCCGTGGACACCGCGACCGACGTGGCCAAGGACGCGGCCGACGTCCTCCTCCTGGAGAAGGACCTCGGGGTTCTCGCCGACGGGGTCGCCGAGGGCCGCCGGATCTTCGCCAACACCATCAAGTACGTCCTGATGGGCACCTCCAGCAACTTCGGCAACATGTTCAGCGCGGCCGGAGCCTCCCTGGTGCTGCCGTTCCTGCCCATGCTGCCCTCGCAGATCCTGCTCAACAACCTCCTTTACGACGGCGGGCAGTTGACCATCCCCACCGACCACGTCGACCCGGAGCAACTGCGCGCCCCCTCGCACTGGGACATCGCCTTCATCCGTCGCTTCATGCTCTTCTTCGGGCCCGTCAGCTCCCTCTTCGACCTCCTCACCTTCGCGATCATGATCCAGATCTTCCACACCGGCGCCGAACTGTTCCGTTCCGGCTGGTTCGTGGAGTCCCTCGCCACGCAGGCGCTGGTCGTCTTCGCCATCCGCACCCGCCGGGTGCCGTTCTACCGCAGCCGGCCCAGCCGCCCCCTGCTGTTCAGCGCCATCGGTGTCGTCACCGTCGCCGTCGCGCTGCCGATGTCCCCGCTCGCGGAGCCGCTCGGTTTCCAGTCCCCGCCGCTCGGACTCCTCCTCACTCTGGCCCTGATGGCCGTGCTCTACCTGGTGCTGATCGAGGGCGCGAAACACGTCTTCTACGCCCGCGCCGACGCGCGAGCCGCACATCCGCCGGTACGCCACCGCACCCGCCGGCACCGCATCCAACAGCGGGCCGGCCGCTTCAGCCACCCCGGACCGCTGCGGCGCCGGTGACACGCTGTCACCGGGACCGTCAGCGGCGCCACGCCGCACCGAGACGATCGCGTCGCCTCGAACGGCGTGGAACGGTCAACCGCTCAAGGCTTCCTCGGCGTCCCGCCGCGTCGGCCAGTTGTCCCGCCGCTCCCGGGCCAGCTCAGCACGGCTGCCGGGCCGCTCCCCGGGCGGGGAGCCCGACGGTGTGAGGGCGGGAGCGGGGGTGGCGGGCTCGGGGATCACGGCGCTGGTGGACAGCGCGGGGCGCCTGGCGGTCCGGTGCACGCGCCGGCCGGCGGACTCGTCGCCGGTCTCCCTGCTCTGGTGCTCGAAGAAGCGGAGCATCTCCACGGGGAACGGCATCACGAGTGTGCTGTTCTTCTCGGCGGAGACGTCCACCACGGTCTGCAGCAGCCGCAGTTGAAGTGCTCCGGGGGTGTCGGCCATCGTCGCGGCGGCGTCGGTCAGCCGCTGGGACGCCTGGAACTCACCGTCGGCCGCGATGACCCGCGCGCGGCGTTCCCGCTCGGCTTCGGCCTGCTTGGACATGGAGCGCATCATGGACTCCGGAAGGGCGATGTCCTTGATCTCGACGCGTTCGATGCGTAGCCCCCAGGGCTCCTCGGTCGGGGCGTCCATCACCTTCTTGAGTTCCGCGTTGATGTGGTCACGGTCGGAGAGCAGCGTGTCCAGGTCGGCCCTTCCGATGACCGAGCGGAGCGACGTCTGCGCGATCTGGGAGACGGCTGCAGGATAGTTGCGCACGTTCACCAGGGCCTTGACGGGGTCGATGACCTTGAAGTAGACGACCGCGTCGACGGTGAGCGTCACATTGTCGGCGGTGATGGACCCCTGTGGCGGGATGCCGAGGACCTCGGTCTGGACGGACACCTTCCGCATCCGGTCCCCGATCGGCCGGATGACGCGCAGGCCAGGCCCGCGTATGTCCGGCAGCAGCCGTCCGAAGCGGAACACCACGCCCTTCTCGTACTGCTGGACGTTGCGCACGCTCAGGGCGAGCAGGACCAGCCCGGCCACGGCGCACACCGCCAGCACGGTGATCAGAACACCCATGGTTCTCACTTTCCTTACGTCGATGACGGTCCCGGGCCCGAGCGGTCCGGGAAGCACATGGCACAGAGAGGGCCCCGGCCTGTTGTCTGAGGGGCGGCCGGGGTCTCGGGCTGCTGATGAGGCTCTGGTGGGGCGGTCCGGCTCAGCCAGGAGAACTCTGCGGTACACCGGTCCGCGCACCGCCGACTGTGGCTCCGGTGGCCGCTGGAGTGCGCACGATCCTCACTTCGCCGTCGGCGGAGCGGCAGGGCCCAGCACTCGGTGCGGTCGGCCAGTACGCGCGGTTCAGCAGGCCCCGGCTGATCAGCCCCGCCAGCGGGTCGGGCACGTCCGCTGACGAAAAACCGAGGAGAGCGGAAGGGATCCGGAGTGACGTGGAGGAGGTAGTACGTCCGGGGGTCGGCGTGGGGCGAACGGTCGCAGTCATGACGCGAACCCTGCTCCGGGCCGACCGGAACCGGCCCGGCGTGCTCAAATCGCCGAAAGTGACAACGACTGGAAGCCGATGCACGAAGTACCCTCGGTAACACCAGAGTACTCCGTTGACGACCCGAGCGGACTCCCCGTCGGCTAGCGCGGCCGGTCCAGGACCGGGCAACGTGGAGCCTCCCCAGCCGGTCCGGTGACAACACCCCTGGGCCCGCACCAGGCGTGCGGCCCCTGGGGTTCTGGTCCGAGGCCACCGTCAACGGACTGCGACTCCCGAGCCCACGATGTCCTTCACAACCGTGGCCATACTCCGGATGAGCCGCCCGGCCTCCGCGTCCGTGGCGGCGGGCGGCACCACCAGCAGGTCCCACCGGCCGCGGCCGGGCGCCAGCAGGCACACGGTGGTCGGGGAGCGCTGGGCGGTCGTCCGGCGTAGGCGTACGACCTGGTTGGCGACGAGCAGCCGGCCCGGGAACGGGGACCACACTGCCTCATCCACGAGGACGCTGGTGACCTGTCCCCAGGCGTGCGGCAGGCCGCCCAGCAACCTGGGCAGTTCTGACGCCAGATCGGGCGAGTGGGGCCACCAGGCACCGTCGATACGCACGGCCATGTGGCCCAGCGCCGGCCGGGACACCAGGCGAAGGCGGAGGACGGACGTCGAGGAGAGCGGGGGCGGTGGGGCGAGTGTCATGGGAACTCCTGCAGGGGATACGGTCGCTCGGGTTCACAAGCGGCGGGCAGCGAGCGATACGGTCCGGGGTGGGCCGGCACACGTCCCTGACCCGGCCTAGGCGTCCGGACAGGCGGATCACGGCGGCGGACGGGTCGAGCCGGCCGCTGTCGACGCCGTGCCGGGCGCAGGTGGGATCGGCGCGGTAGAGGTTGGGCCATCTCTCGCCGGACGAGAGCGGGGCCAGAGGCCACAGGTCGGTGGCGCGGTGGTGGCGACAGGTGCGGAACGGGCGCTGCCCGATCACATGGCAGAGGGAGTTCACGCTCCACGTGACGTGATGGAGCAAGACGATGCGGACAAGTCCCGCCCACAGCAGGACGGTCAGGGCGGACACCGAGCTGCCGCCGATCAGGCGCCCAACGGCGAAGGAGAGGGCGAGGGCGAGCACAAAGGGCCGGGAAGCCCTTGCACACGGCCCGGATGCCACGGTCGGCCAGCAGGTCGGGAACGATGGGAGTCCCCGCGCGCGAGCGAAGCCGAGCGTGGGGGGGGCCGCCGACCTGGGGCCGTTGCGGAACAACCAGCCGACGTGAGAATCCACCAGTCCCCGCAACTGGCCGCACACAGACGTGCCGTAGCGATTGGAGAGTGGGGGACGGCGGGACGGCTGGCGGGAACTGGTGGATGTGGAGAGACATGCGCGGTCCTCGACCTCGGTGACGACAGTGCGGCCGGGGTCTTGGGCTGCGCCTCTTCGACATGGGCGTGCAACGGCATCGCCGAGAGCGAATGCGAGTCGCACGGACGGTGGCCACGGGAGCCAGTTGGGCTGGTGGGGACGTGGCGGTGGGCGGCGGACCCGTCAGGCGGTCTCGCCCTGGTGGGTGCGATCGGCGGCCGATCTGCTTGAGTCGAGCCAGGAGGCGAGCGGATCGGCGGCACGCGAGGCGTCCACCGTGAGGTGCAGCCGCGTCCCCGTTCCCGAGGCGCCGGGATAGCTGCGTTGTTCATCGCCGGCGAACAGGATGCGGAGCGCGTCCGCGACGCGTCGGGCCGCTTCGGGATCCGCAGAGGCCAGGCGGACTTCCACCCGACCCTGTCCGCTCGGCTCGTATTCGGCCTCGGGACGCGGTGGGCGGTGCGGGGCTTCGGATGTCATAGGGCGGAACCTGGCCCGGACCTGAGCGGTCCGCATATCTCTTGCGACGAGAGCGAGACCGGTTCGGACACCGGCGTACGACGTGCCCTCGCCCTTTCAGCCTACTCCTGCCAGGGACAGCCGCCGGCACTTCTGACGTGGTGCGGTGACCGCCGAAGCCACCGGCCGGCGCCCGATGACGTGATGCCGGGTCGGTCGATCAAGAACAGCTCCGGGACGACGACGGGACTCCGACGCCGGGCACACCGTTGGCCGTCTGTCGGGTGGCAGCCCGGGAGCCCCGCTGGCCGGCCGGCTGCGACGACAGTGGTGGGAGACGGACAGAGGTGGGAGGCGGAAGGAGTAGGCTTGAGAGACCGAGGGCATTTCGCACACCGGCTTCCACGCCGGGTCGTTCTCGGCGAGAGATGAAACCCGGGCCGTAACCCCAGGGGCGGCCCGGAGACGGGTCCGCATCATGACCGCGACCTTCGAAGCAGCCCTGCCGCGGCCCGCACCCGTCGCAGCCCCTGCCGCCCGCCTCGTACTGAAGACGGACGGCCCCTCCCGTGGACTCCTCGACGGCGCCTGGTGGCCTCGCTCGCGCGACCTGCTGCGCGAACTGCCCCCACTGACCGACGCGCTGGATCCCGTCTGGGGCCGTATCACCCGTATCGCCGTCAACCCCGAGCACTGGCCGGTCATCCCGCGCAAGGTGCCCGTCAACGGCCATGTCGTGAAGGTCGGCTGGTTCACGTCGGAGATCGACCCGCACAAGCTGCTGCTGCTCTCCTACGGCACCGGGCGCTGGGATCTGCTCGTCATCCCACCCGAGACCGGGGCGCGGTCGGCGGCCCGCCTGCTGGCGGCCGCATCCGACTACGACGGCCCGCCGCTGACCGCAAGCGCGCTCATCGCCGCGGACCGAGCCGGGCGCGCAGCCTCCACGGACGACCGGCCACTCGATCCGGCCGAGGCTTGGGAGTACGAGGGCGGTACCTGCGTGACGCCGCCAGCGGTATCGGCAAAGGCCGGTGACGTCAGCCGCCTGATCATCGGCGGGTGAGACGGCCGCCATGAACGCCTACTTCACGACGGTCGGCCACTGCGCGTGAACGACGAAGAGAGCGACGGGGCCGTAGCCGCTGCCCGTTGGGCGCTCCGAGAAGCTGGGCCGGCATGGTGGCGCCTTGCACGTCGACACGATCAGAGCCAGTCCCCGTGCTTGAAAGCGAGGTACAGCGTCAGAGAGGCAACGACGATGACGGCGCTGGAAACGATGAACCCCGACTGGTGTGCGAAGCCGGGGTAGGGAAGGTTCTGTCCGTAGAAGCCGGTGATCGCCGTGGGCACGGCGATGATCGCGGCCCAGCTCGTCACCTTCTTCATGATGAGGTTCATCCGGTTCGCCTGCACCGACAGGTTCGTCTCCATCACCGAGGCCACCAGGTCGCGCAGCGACTCCGTCCACTCGCCGGCACGCAGAACGTGGTCGTACACGTCTCGGTAGTACGGCAGCAAGGGCCCGTCGACGACGTCGAGGTCGGGGCGCATGAGGGCGTTGACGACCTCCCGCATGGGCAGGACCACGCGGCGGAGCCGGACCAGTGATTTCCGCAGGGCGTAGCACTGGCGCTGTACGGTCTGGATCTGCCGGCCGCCTTCGGCGAAGAGCAGAGCGTCCAGTTCCTCGATACGTTCGTCGAGCTGCCGTACCGCGGCGAAGTGCCCGTCGACGACATGGTCGAGCAGACCGTGGAGGAGAAAGGCGACCCCGTGCACTGCCAGAGCCGGGGTGCGGTCCCAGCGGGCGACCAGCTCGTCGAGGGCGAACGCGGCGTCCTTGCGGACCGTGATCAGCGCCTGCGGCGTGAGGATGACCGCGAGCTCGCTCATCGTCAGTCCCGCGCCCTCCGGGTCGACGGCGACCGCGTAGACACTGAGGAAGTGATGGGTGCGGTAGCTGTCGAGTTTCGCCCGCTGCCCCTCGTGCAGCGCGCCCTCGAGAGCCAGTTCGTGCAGACCGAGTTCCTCGCCGACGGCCGTGAACTCGGCGCGGTCCGGGCGGTACAAGTCCAACCACACGGTGGTGGACGGGTCCTCCAGATGCCGGGAGATGTCCCGGACCGGGAAGTCCTCCTCGGCCAGGGAGCCGTCGCGGTACAGCCGGGTACGGGCCACGTCGCGCACCCTAACGGCACCGGCGGAGCTTCGGCGCACACCACGACCGGGCATCCACTCCGACGGGGCACCGCCTCGACCTCCTGGAAGACACTGCCCAGCGCATGCAGCCCTACGGGCTCCGAAAGCTCCGGAAGTCATTCCTCGGGCTCGTGGCGTTCCTCGCCACTCCGAAGGCCCTCCACGGGGGCCGCGTATGCCTGGCGGGTGCCGGTGTCGATGAGGATCTGTGCGGCATCGGTGACGTTGTCGGCCCGGACAGCCCTGGCCATCGCGGCACGGGCGGCCTCGACTGTCGCGTGCGGCGGGACCACGAGAAGGGAGAAGTGGTCCTGGTCGCCGCGAGTGATCAGGACGGTGTCGTCACCCACCGGAAAGGAGTCGATACGGACGACCTGGTCGTCGATCACCAGGCGCGGGGGAAGTTCATCCCAAGAGGTGGCGTCCAGACCGACGCGGGTGATGGAGCCGAGGTGCCCGGTCAGCGCGTGGACGAGGTCGGGCAGCTCAGCACCGATGTCGCGGGAACGCGGCCACCACGCACCGTCGAAGTTGCCTTCCCGGGACCGTGTCGTCTCCAGCCGCAGAAGGACCGTCCCGGGTTTCGCGGCCCGATGGATCGCGTCCGGCAGAAGACGGGGAGCGCGAGGGATGTCGGATTCGGTCATGGTGTGTCCGCCTGTCTGCGGGAAGCGGTGCCGCCGCCGAACGCGGGACCTCGTCCTCTCACCGTAAGCCGTGCCCCGCCGCAGCAGCTGCGCCGACGGCCGGCCCTCGTTGCCTATCGGTGGACTGCCTGCTCACGCACACGTCCCGGGACCTGCGCAGCGGCGTAGAGTGAAAGGACCGGGAGTACTTCGCACACCGGCCGCCATGTCGGTGCCGTTCCCGGCGAGCAACAACACCGGCCTCCGAGAGGAGGCCCGGGGACAGGTCCGCGTCATGACCGCGACCATCGAACCCACGATCATCGAAGAACTCCCGCCTTCGGCGTCGGCCCGGCTGTCCCTGACCCCGGCCGGTTCGGCTCCGGGTCTCCTGGACGGCGCCTGGTGGCCCCGCTCCCGTGATCTCCTCCGCGAGATCCCCACTCTGACAGACGCACTGGACGCGTGCTGGGGCCGGATCACCCACGTCACCGTGAACCCGACCCACTGGCCCGTCATCCCACGTAAGGTCCCCGTCACGGGTCACACGGTGCATGTCGGCTGGTTCGCCGCCGAGCAGGACCCGAACAAAGTGATCCTCCTCTCCTACACGGTGGGCCGCCTGGACCTGTTGGTGATCCCTCCGGAGGCGGACCCCGCCGCCGTAGCCCGGCTCATGACAGCTGCAACCTCTCCGGGAGGCATCCGCACCGCCGGCGGTCTGATGGCCGACCAGGCCATCAGCCAGGACGCGGCGGAGGCTCATAGCCGGGAAGAGGACTGGGAGACCGACGGCGGAGCCGCTTCGGCTGACGGAGCCGCGATCGGGATCTCGAGTTCCGCCCCGAGGAAGTGAGGAGGTGAGGACGTGGAGACCGCCTTCACCGTCGTCGTGATCATTCTCGTGATCATCGCGGGAATGATTTTGATCCACCGGCTCAACGCACAGCATGACGAAAGGATCGGGGCGTTCCGCTACAGCGACGCCCTACCGGGAATCGGTCGGCGGACCCGTAAGGGTCCAGGTGCCGCCGTGCCGAAGGGCCCTCCTACCGACGCCACACACAGTGAGCATCGAGAGGGGAGTCGCTGATGTATCGAGCCTTCCGAGCGGGAGCCAGGCATCTGCGCCGGGGCCCCCGGCGCGGCGGTCACCAGGTCAGCAAGCCTGGACGGTTCCGTACCCGATGCTGACCGTTTTCCTGACTCGAGCGGCGCGATCATGCCTCTGACCTGTGCGAATGCTCAGATGCTAGATCTTGGACTTGAACATGGTGCGCAGCGTGTCGAACTCCTGGAAGACGGCTCCCTGCCTGCTTTGTGCAGGTCAAGGGCGGTCTTCACTGTACCGCCGGCACGCGTCGGAGTCGGTGATTGTGAGGAACTTCGCTTGGTTCTGAAGAGAACGCATTTCACGTGCACTTCGGCACGAACCAGGCCGTTGCGACCGCGCCGAACAGCGGCCGCCAGGACAGCGGCCGCCGGCGTGCGTGCTCATCGCGCCCTTCGGGGCGGGGTGAAGGTGTAGAGGTCGAGGATGTCGGGGCAGGGGGCTGTGCCGGGGCCGCCGGCCTGGACCCAGGCGGCGATGTCGTCGGTGGCGTCGGGGTCGTTGACGAGGCCGAGCCAGACCGGGCGGGCTCCGGCGGCGCGGGCGGCGGCGGAGGGCTGGACGACGATCACATTGGCGTGTTCGCACACGTCGAGGCAGGCCGAGATGCGTACGGGGGCGCTCTCGGCCAGGCGCGCGATCTGGCGGTCGTGATCGACTCCGGTCACCTTGGGGGTTCCGCAGCAGCAGTCCCGGCAGACGACGATGCGGCACGGTGCCGGCGGGGCCGGGGTGTGCTCCGTGCGCCCCTCTTCAGCTCTCTGTCGAGACGTCACTCGTCCCAGCTCCTCTCAGTGTGGGGGGAATCGTCGTGGGCCGCCGGGCGCAGGAAGCGGATCACCGGATGACCGGGGTCGTGGGTGACCGCGGCGCGGACGCCGTAGACCTGCTCGATGAGGGTGGTGGTGAGGACCTCGGCCGGGGTGCCTTCCGCGACGGCGCGGCCGTTGCGCAGGACGAGCAGGCGGTCGCAGTACATCGCGGCGAGGTTGAGGTCGTGCAGGGCGATCACGGTGGTGACCGGCAGGCTCGCGACGAGGTCCAGCAGGTCGAGCTGGTGCTGGATGTCGAGGTGGTTGGTGGGTTCGTCGAGGAGGAGTTCGCGGGGTTCCTGGGCGAGGGCGCGGGCGATCTGGGTGCGCTGGCGTTCGCCGCCGGAGAGGGTGTGCCAAGACTGCTCGGCCCGGTCGGTCAGGCCGGTGCGCGTCAGGGCCTTCGCGACGGCCCGTGTGTCGGCCGCCGTGGGGGGCGTCCAGGCGCGGCGGTGCGGAATGCGGCCGAGCGAGACGACGTCGCGGACGGTCAGTTCGGTCTGGGTGTGGGCGTGCTGCTCCACGGTGGCGATCCGCCGGGCGGTGGCCCTGCGCCCGGTCTCGGGCAGCGGGCGCCCGTCCAGGGTGACGACTCCGGCGGTGGGTTCGAGGATCCCCGCGAGGAGTCTCAGCAGCGTCGACTTCCCCGAGCCGTTGGGACCGAGCAGGCCGACGGTCTCGCCGGGGCGCAGGACGAAAGTGACGCCGTCGACGACGACCTTGTCGGCGAGGCGCCTCACGACGCGGTCCGCGTGCAGGCTGCTCATGCCCTTCTCCGTCCGCGGTGGAGCACGACCACGAACGCCGGGACGCCGATGAGGGACGTCACCACGCCCACCGGGACCTCCTGGGGGTCGAGGACGGTACGGGCGAGGGTGTCCACCCACACCAGGAAGACGGCTCCGGTCAATGCCGTGACCGGCAGGAGGCGGGCATGGCCGGAGCCGGTGAGAGCGCGGGTGGCGTGCGGGAGGACCAGGCCGACGAAGCCGATGGCACCGGCGCAGCTCACCAGTGCCGCGGTGAGCAGCGCGGTGGCGCAGAGCAGGACCAGGCGGGTGCGGGCGACGCGGACGCCGAGTCCGGCGGCGGCTTCGTCGCCGAAGGCGAAGGCGTCCAGGGTGCGGGCGTGCCCGAGGCAGACGGCCAGGACGACGGCGAGTACGCCGGCGCACAGCAGCACCTGTCCCCAGTCGGCGCCGGTGAGCGAGCCCAGGAGCCAGAACAGCACGCCCCGGGTGGTCTCGGCGTCGGCCGAGGTGAGGACGATGAAGGAGGTCAGAGCGGAGAACAGCTGCATGGCGGCCACCCCGGACAGGACGACTCGGTCGGTGCTTCCCCCGAGGGTGTGGCTGAGCAGCAGCACCAGGGCGAAGGAGAGCAGCGCCCCGAGGAAGGCGCCCGCCGACAGGGAAACCGCTCCCCCGCCCACCCCGAGCACGACCACCGCGACCGCCCCCGTGGACGCACCGGACGACACGCCGAGCACGAACGGATCGGCCAGCGGATTGCGCAGCAGTGACTGCATGACCGTCCCGCACACGGCGAGCCCCGCCCCGCACACCGCGGCGAGCAGCGTGCGCGGCATCCGCAGATTCCACACGATGCCGTCGCGCAGCGGGGCCAACGTGCTCTCCCCGAGGCCGAGATGGGCCGCGACGGCCGTCCAGACGTCCCCCGTCGAGATGTCGGCCGGTCCGATCGTCACAGCCACGGCTATGGAGGCCAGCAGCGCGGTCAGTCCGCCACCCGACAACACGACTGTGCGGACTCTCACTTGGTGAGTCCGAAGTCGCGCAGACCGGCCGCGACCTTCTCGATCCCCTCGATCGTGCGGATGGACGGGTTCATCGCCTGGCCGCTCAGGAGGACGTACCGCTTCTTCCGCACGGCGCTCAGTTTGCGCGTGGCGGGGTTGGTCTCGAGGAAGCGGATCTTGGCGGCGGCGGTCTCGGCGGTCTGCTGCTTGCGGGTCAGGTCGCCGATCACGATGACGTCCGGGTCACGGTCGGCGACGGTCTCCCAGTTGATCTGGGGCCATTCGTCGTGGGTGTCGGAGAAGGCGTTCCTCGCTCCGACGGCGCGGGTGATGACGCCGGGCGCGCCGCAGCAGCCGGCCAGGTAGGGCGACTGGGAGTTGGCGAACCAGTACATGAGGGAGACGTCGGGGGCGTCCAGCGCGGCGGTGGCGGTGCGCACCCGCTGCCTCAGCTGTGTGACGAGCTTCTCTCCGCGCTCCTCGACGCCGAACGAGCGGGCCAGGTCGCGGATTTCGCCGTACACGGCGTCGAGGGTGAGCGGCTTTCCGCGCGATCCGTCGCCGCCGCTGTCGTTGTCCTTGCCCGAGCAGTCGGACGGTGAGACGTACGTGGGCACGCCGAGCTTCTCGAACTGCTCGCGGGTGGCGACCCCGCCCTTGCCCAGGGTGGAGACGAACGAGGCGGTGACGAAGTCGGGTTCGGCGTCCAGGACCTTCTCGAAGGAGGGCATGTTGTCGGCGAGGCGCGGCACGGACGCGTTGGCCTTCTCCACGCCCTTCATCACCGGGTCGGTCCAGGTCGCCGTACCGGCCATGCGGTCGGCGAGGCCGAGGGAGAGCAGGATCTCCGTGGTGCCCTGGTTGAGGGAGACGGCCCGTTCGGGGGCGGACTTCAGGGTGACCTCGTGGCCGCAGTTGGCGATCGTGACCGGACGGCCGGCGGCGGAGGTCTGCGCCGATGTCGCGTCATCGCCGCCGGCGGAGGCGCAGGCCGTGAGCAGCAGGGCGGAGGCGAGGAAAAGCGCCGGAGCGCGCAGAAGAGCGGGGGTGCGGAGCACGGGTATGCCTTCGGGGTCGGGGCTCGTACGCGGAGCCTGGCCTACGGACGTCCCCCGCGCCGGGGCGCGGAGGTGCCAGCAGGTCTTCGGACTCGGGTTCGTCCGGACGGGACGCCTTCCCGGTCTCCCAGTGGCGTCGTGCCCCGCCCGTCCCCCTCACCGCTGCGCGTCAGCTCCGGATTCGCACCGGATTCCCTGGCCTCAGGTGTGGCTCGACTGGCCCGTCGAGGCTATCAAGGCCATCGCCGGGTCAAATCGTGTGGTGGGCCACGGGTGTCGTCCACCGGCGCGTTCAACGGAATGCCCCCGCAAGCCGGGTGCTCGCGGGGGCATTCCCGTCCCCCGTGCCGAGGTTGAGAAGACGATCACGGGCTGGACGTTCGCATGCGCTCAGGGCGCGAGGAGCAGGCTGTCGCCGCGCTTTTTGGCGGCGGCGTGACGCCTGGCCACGTCCTGCCAGTCGACGACCGCCCACATGGCGTCGATGAAGTCGACCTTCTGGTTCCTGTACTGCAGGTAGAAGGCGTGCTCCCAGGCGTCGAAGACCAGGATCGGGGTGGAGCCCTGGCCCACGTTGCCCTGGTGGTCGTAGACCTGCTCGACGATGAGACGACCGGACAGCGGCTCGTAGGCGAGGACGCCCCAGCCCGAACCCTGGGTGGTCGCCGACGCCTTGGTCAGCTGGGCCTTGAAGTTCCGGAAGGAGCCGAAGGATTCGGCGATGGCGTCCGCGAGTTCGCCGGTGCCGTCCTTCTCCAGCGGCTCGCCGCCGCCGTCACCGGTCATGTTGTGCCAGTAGATGGAGTGCAGGATGTGCCCGGAGAGGTGGAACGCCAGGTTCTTCTCCAGCCCGTTGATCGAGCCCCAGGACTCCTTGTCCCGCGCCTCCGCCAGCTGCTCCAGGGTGTCGTTCGCGCCCTTGACGTACGCCGCGTGGTGCTTGTCGTGGTGCAGCTCGATGATCTCCGGACTGATCACCGGGGCAAGCGCCGCGTAGTCGTAGGGAAGCTCCGGGAGCGTGTAAACCGCCATGTCCAACGTCCTCCACGTTATTGCGAACAATATGCAGTTGCACGCTAACAGCAGAAGCGACACGTTGCCGATCATTCGTGTCGATCACGCGTGCCGATCACGCGTTGGACCCGGGCCTCCGGACGTGTCCCGTCCGGCGCGAACTCGGCGGCCCATGCCTCCCGCGCCCTCCCGGTAGCGTGACCGTCTACCGCCGGGCGGTCATGTGCCCGGCCGCCGGTCCACGGCTGTCGACGGAGAGTGGCGAGGCTGCGATGAGTGAACTGACGAAACCCGAGGTCGGGGTTCCGGAGGGGGACGCCCCTTCCGAGCTGACCGTCCGGGACCTGGTCGTGGGCGACGGGGTCGAGGTGAAGCCGGGGATGGTGGTCAGGGTCCACTACGTGGGGGTGACCTTCGAGTCCGGGAAGGAGTTCGACGCCTCCTGGGACCGGGGCCTGCCGTTCAAGTTCGCCCTGGGCGGTGGCAAGGTCATCAAGGGCTGGGACCGGGGAGTGAGGGGGATGAAGGTCGGCGGCCGGCGCGAGATCATCGTTCCTCCGCGTCTCGGATACGGCGATCAGTCGCCCTCGCCGTTGATCCCGCCGGGTTCGACCCTGGTCTTCGTGGTGGACCTGCTGGACGCGTATTCCGGCGTGACCGGGTGGAGCAACCCCCAGTGGGGGCGCTGAATCGTCCTGGGGCGGGCCGTGTGAGCGAGGGCGGCTGACCGGGCGGCGTCCCCGAAGTCCCGCACGCCGTCCTGGCGTTGGACGCCGTCGGTCACAGGGCGGTGGCGGCGCGGACCAGGCCCGCGACCGCCGTGGAGCGGCTGTGCGGGGGCCAGGCGATGACCGTGGTGACGTGCGGGGCGTCGCGGACCGGTACGGCGGTGAGGTCTTCGCGCAGGCCGGTGCGGCCCGACTCCGGCACGACCGCGCAGGCGCGGCCGAGGGCGATGAGCTGGGTGAGTTGCGTGTGGTCGCGCACCTGCGGTCCGGGGCCGTCGGGAAAGGTGCCGTCCGCGCGGGGCCAGCGGGGCAGGGGCAGGTCGGGAAGGCCGGTGACCTCGGCGAGCAGCACGTGAGGGCGGGCGCAGAGAGGGTGGCCCTTCGGGAGGATCGCGACCTGGCCCTCGGAGTGCAGGTCCTCGGTGTCGAAGCCGGCCGTGTCGTCGAACGGCCGGTGCAGCAGCGCCACGTCGGCCCGGCCGTCGTGCAGCAACCGTGTCTGCTCACCCGGCCCGCACAGCACGACGTCCACGGCGAGGGCGCCGGGCTCGGCGGCACAGGCGTCGAGGAGCTTCGCCAGCAGTTCACCGGAGGCGCCCGCCTTCGCGGCCAGGACCACGGCGGGGCGGCCGGTCGCCGCGAGGGCGGCCCGGCGGGTGCGCCGTTCGGCCGCCTCGACGGCGTCCAGCGCCGCGCGCGCCTCCCGCAGCAGCACCGCCCCCGGCTCCGTCAGGGCGACACCCCGGCTGCCGCGCTCCAGCAGGAGGGTCCCCAGCCGCCGTTCGAGCCCGCCGATCGCCCGCGACAGCGGGGGCTGGGCGATCCCGAGCCGCTGCGCGGCCCGCCCGAAGTGCAGCTCTTCGGCGACCGCGACGAAGTACCGCAGCTCACGTGTCTCCACCCCGCCAGCCTAACCGGCCCGGCCGGCAGCGATACCCGGGCGGTATCGCCGGCCACCCGGTCGGTCTTGGACGCCCTGCCCGACGGCGGTGAAGTATCGACGTCATGAGTGAGACGAACACCGTGAACCATCACAAGGTCGCGCTGGTGACCGGGGCCAACAAGGGCATCGGGTACGAGATCGCCGCCGGGCTCGGCGCCCTCGGCTGGTCCGTCGGCATCGGCGCGCGGAACGCGGAGCGGCGCGAGGCCGCCGTGGACAAGCTGCGCGCGGCCGGCGTCGACGCGTTCGGCGTGCCGCTGGACGTGACCGACGACGCCGGCGTGACAGCGGCGGCTCGGCTGATCGAGGAGCGGACCGGGCGGCTCGACGCGCTCGTCAACAACGCGGGCATCACCGGCGGCGGACCTCAGGAGCCCACCACGGTCGACGTGAACCGGGTTCGGGCGGCCGTGGAGACCAACGTGATCGGCGTCATCCGCGTCACCAACGCCATGCTGCCTCTGCTGCGCCGCTCGCCGTCGCCGCGGATCGTGAACGTGTCCAGCAGCGTCGGCTCCCTGACACGCCAGACCACCCCCGGCGCCGGGACGGGTCCCATCTCCGTCGCCTACGCTCCGTCGAAGACGTTCCTCAACGCCGTCACCGTGCAGTACGCCAAGGAACTGGCCGAGACCCCCGTCCTGATCAACGCCGTCTGCCCCGGCTTCACGGCGACCGACCTCAATGGGTTCCGGGGCGTGCGCACCCCGCAGCAGGGCGCGGCCGCCGCGATCCGGCTGGCCACCGTACCGGCCGACGGACCGACGGGCCGCTTCTTCGACGACGAGGGGGAGGTGCCCTGGTGACGCGCTCGCGGTTCGCCGTGCGCGCCGCTCCGGGGGGATGACGGCCGCACGTCCTCGTGACCGATCACTCCGGTCGCTCGGAGGTCACTCCCGCGGTGTGGTCCCGAGCCGCAGCAGGAGGGCCGTGTCAGCGCGGGGCAGGGACACGGTCAGGGTCGCGTCGGCCGCGTTCCAGTCGGCTGTGGCGTCGGAATCGGCCGGGTACAGCGACTCGATGTGCGGGCGGGCGCCGAGCAGGTGGGGCAAGCGGAGTGTGCGGCTGTCGTCGCCGGCGTCCACCGGGGCGCGCCGGTCGCTGGTTTCGGCCCGGCCGGTCGCGGCCGGATTCCGCCGCCACAGGGCGAGGTACGTCGCGGACGCCCCGCGCAGCCCGTGGGCCGGCCAGGTGTCCTCCCACGCGGGAAGGCCGAGCGGCCAGACCGGAAGGGCGTCGCGGATCTCGGGCCGGATGCGCTTGTAGACGTCGATGGCGGAGCGGACGCGTGCCGACTGCTCCTCGTTCATGCGGTCGAGGAAGCCGGAGAGGTGAACGCGGCCCAGCAGGGCGGTGGTCATCGTGAACGCGATCTCGTCGGGGCCGAAGTCCGGCTGCGGGCAGGCCCACACGGCGGCCTGTTCCGGCGCGACCGCCGTGGCCGCCGCGACGGCGATGGGCGGACAGCGCCGGGGGTCCTGCTGGTCGCTGGTGGACTGCACCTGGGCCACCGCCAGTTGCGCGTAGTCCATGCGCAGCCCGCCCGATCCGCAGTTCTCCAGGACCAGGCCGGGGTGGCGGTCGAGGAGGGAGGCGAGCCAGTCCAGATGGGCACGGTGGTGTCCGAGCAGGCCCGCCCCGGCGCTCTCGGCGCCGTTCTCGGTCCCGGGGCCGATGTTGACGTTGTAGTCGAGCTTGAGATAGCCCACTCCCCACTCGCCCACGATCCGGTCGACGACACGGTCGAGATGGGCGCGGGCCGCCGGATGGCGCAGGTCCAGGTGGTGCCGGCCGTGCTCGGTCAGCCGTACGCCGCCCCGGCGGAAGAAGGCCTCGGGCGGCAGGGCGCCGGCCAGCGGGCTGCGTACGCCGACGACTTCGGGCTCCAGCCACAGACCGGGGGTCATGCCGTGCCGTCCGATGGCGTCCAGCACTTCCTGGATGCCGCCGGGGAAGCGGCGTGCGGCGGGTTCCCAGGCGCCCACGGCGTCCCACCAGCCCTCGGCGGCGTCGTCGTACCAGCCGGCGTCGATGACGAAGACCTCCGCGCCGACGGCGCCGGCCGCCTCGACGAGCGGCAGGAGCTTGTCGGTGGTCGGGTCGCCCATGAGGGTGTTCATGTAGTCGTTGTAGATCACCGGCAGGTTCCGGTGGTCGGAGTGGTCGCGGCGGATGAGTCGGCGGTAGGCGGTGAGTTCGCCGAACGCCGCGTCCAGGCCACCAACTCCGGCCCCGATTCCGGCCCCGGCCCCGGCCTGAGCATCGGCCCCGACCATGACCCCGGCACCGGCCTCCGGCCCGATCCCGGCCCCGCCTCCGGCCTCCGACCCGGCCCCGACCCTGACGAGGGCGGCGGGCACCGTGGTGAACTCCTCGCCGGGGGCGAGTGTCTGCCGCCACTGGTGGTGCGCGTCGTCGGGTCCGAACAGCGCGAGGTAGGCGGCGCCCTCGCGCTCGCCTATCTCGTAGCGCCAGCCCGCGCTGGACTCGATCTGCCACAGCCAGGCGCCGCCGCGGCCGTCCGTGACGGCGGCGACCGGCAGGTGCCGGCCGGTCGACCAGGAGCCCTGCGAGTAGCGTTCGAAGCAGCCGCGGCCCTCGTGGCCGTGCGCGGCCCTGTTCAGCGGGACGACCAGGTCCCGGAACGCGGCACGGCTCCAACGGCACTCGGCGAGCCAGTCGTTGTCCGCCCAGTGCAGGGTCAGGCCGTCCAGGCCGCCCGCCCCGTCGGTGACGCCGCCGAGGGTGAGGCTGGACACGCTCTCCAGGTGCAGTGGCGCCTGGCCCTCGTTGACCAGTCGCACCTGTGAGCGCAGGAATCGCGAGCCCGGCACGGTGCTCAGGGTGACGTGGGCGGCGAGGCCGGTCCCGGGGTCGGCCAGCCGGATCGTGGTGCGCCGCCACGCTCCGTCCGTCTCGGTCTCATGGCCGCGGAGCACCAGACGGCTGCCGACGGCGGTGTCGATGAACCGTTCCCCCGACCACATGCGCCCGTGGCCCGTGACGACGGCCTCGACGAGGGGGACCAGGCGGTCCCGGATCCGGCCCGCGCCGGTGAGTCTCACCGACCCGGCGGGATCCACCAGGGCACGCAGCCCGAGGGCTTCATCGCTCCACGGTGAGGACTCCTGGGCGGTTTCGGCGGCGGCTGCCAACGCGCTTTCCCTTCGGCGGGCGGTGATCGCCTCGGCTCCGGCGGACGCTCGACGGGTGACTGATCGCCTCGGGGCCCCTCGTGGGTCGCCGCCGCCCCGGCCTGGGCGACTGGCATGAGGTGTCCGGAGCTCTCACCTGCGCGGCAGCCGACGGCCCAGGCGCCGGAGCACCGATGTGACCGTTCACAACCCTCCCACGCCGAAATCGGTCGCACAAGCTGCGGGACGGCGTCGGGCATCCCGTTCACGGAAACATGCGATCGAGGGGTTTACCCCATGGGCATCCACACGCCAGAATGGTCTTTCGCTCTGTGAAAAAACCTTTTCTCACACAGCTGTCCCCTAGATCACAGAACAACGATCTAGCGTTGCAGCACCCCTGAGCGATCAAATGTCCCCGACCGTCCAGGGCCGTCACAGGTCCACAATTTCGAACGTCATTCGATATATCGAACACACAGCGTGGCCGTCGGCAGAGCGGCCACTGAGAGGACAGCCAATGGCGGGCGCAGAGATCGAGGCACCGGCAGGACAGGACGAGGCCTGCGTGGTGGGGATCGACTTCGGAACCCTGTCGGGGCGGGCCGTGGTGGTCCGGGTCCGTGACGGCGCGGAGTTGGGGACGGCCGAGTTCGCCTACCCGCACGCGGTACTGGACCGCGAGCTGCCGGACGGAACGCGTCTGCCGCCGGACTGGGCGCTTCAGGTGCCCGCCGACTACATCGACGTGCTGCGGCACGCCGTGCCCGAGGCGCTGACCCGCTCGGGCGTACGCCCGGAGCAGGTGATCGGCGTCGGGACGGACTTCACCGCGTGCACGATGCTGCCGGTGCTGGCGGACGGCACACCGCTGTGCGAGCTCCCCGACTACGTCTCCCGTCCGCACGCGTACGTCAAGCTGTGGCGCCACCACGCGGCCCAGGGCCAGGCGGACCGCATCAACGCGCTGGCCGAGGAGCGGAAGGAGCCGTGGCTGGCGCGGTACGGCGGGAAGATCTCCTCCGAGTGGGAGTTCGCCAAGGCTCTGCAGCTTCTGGAGGAGGACCCGGAGGTCTACGGCCGCACCGAGCGGTGGGTGGAGGCGGCGGACTGGATCGTGTGGCGGCTGAGCGGCTCCTATGTGCGCAACGCCTGCACCGCCGGCTACAAGGGCCAGTACCAGGACGGCGCCTATCCGAGCCGCGACTACCTCGCCGCCCTGAACCCGGACTTCGCCGGCTTCGTGGCCGACAAGCTGGACCATCCGATCGGCCGACTCGGCGACCGGGCCGGAGGGCTGACCGCCGAGGCGGCGGCCTGGACGGGGCTGCCCGAGGGCATCGCGGTCTGCGTCGGCAACGTCGACGCCCATGTCACCGCCCCGGCCGCGGTGGCGGTGGAACCGGGCCGGATGGTCGCCATCATGGGCACCTCCACCTGCCATGTGATGAGCTCCGACCAGCAGGGCGTGGTGCCCGGCATGTGCGGGGTCGTCGACGGCGGCATCCTGCCCGGGCTGTGGGGTTACGAGGCCGGGCAGAGCGGAGTCGGCGACATCTTCGCCTGGTACATCCGCACCCACCTGCCGGCCGAGTACGCCGAGAAGGCCGCGGCCCTCGGCATGGGCGCGCACGAGTACCTGACCTCGCTGGCGGCCGGGCAGAAGGTCGGCGAGCACGGGCTGATCGCACTGGACTGGCACAGCGGCAACCGCTCCGTCCTGGTCGACCACGACCTCAGCGGCGTCCTCGTGGGGCAGACGCTGTCCACGCGCCCCGAAGACGTCTACCGGGCCCTGCTGGAGGCCACCGCCTTCGGCACCCGCACCATCGTCGACGCCTTCGAGGCCGCCGCCGTGCCGGTGGAGGAGCTGATCATCGCGGGCGGGCTGACGAAGAACGCCCTGCTGATGCAGATCTACGCCGATGTCACCCGCCGTCCGCTCGGCGTCATCGGGTCCGCCCAGGGCCCCGCCCTCGGTTCGGCCATGCATGCCGCCGTCGCCGCCGGGGCGTACGACGACATCCGGGACGCCGCCCACGCCATGGGCAAGGTCCAGCGCGGCGTCTACCAGCCCGACCCGGAGCGGGCCGCGGCCTACGACGCTCTGTACGCCGAGTACCGGCTGCTGCACGACTACTTCGGCCGCGGCGCCAACGAGGTCATGCACCGCCTGCGCCGGCTGCGCGCACAGGCCGCCTCCTGACCCCCTTCCTCCCGATGACGCGATGTGAAAGGACACCCCTGTCATGACGACTTCCGAATCGCCCTTCGACGGCCAGGAGATCTGGTTCCTCACCGGAAGCCAGAGCCTGTACGGCGAAGAGACTCTCCAGCAGGTCGCCTTCCAGTCCCGGCAGATCGCCGAGCGCCTGGACGCCGCCTCCGACATCCCGATCTCCCTGGTGTGGAAGCCGGTGCTCACCGACGCGGAGTCGATCCGCCGTCTGTGCCTGGAGGCCACGGCGTCGGACGCCTGCGTGGGGGTGGTCGTGTGGATGCACACCTTCTCCCCGGCGAAGATGTGGATCGCGGGACTCAGCGCGCTGGACCGCCCGGTGCTGCATCTGCACACCCAGTACAACCTGTCGCTGCCCTGGCCGAGCATCGACATGGACTTCATGAACCTCAACCAGGCCGCCCACGGCGACCGCGAGTTCGCGCACATCGAGTCCCGCATCGGCGTCAGCCGCAAGATCGTCGCCGGGCACGCGACGGATGCGCGGGTCGTCGGACGCATCGCCACCTGGGCGCGGGCCGCCGCCGGCCGGCACGCCGCCCGCACCCTGCGCCTGGCCCGTTTCGGCGACAACATGCGCGATGTCGCCGTCACCGAGGGCGACAAGGTCGAAGCACAGATGCGCTTCGGATACTCCGTCAACACCTACGGTGTGAACGACCTGGTCGCCGTGGTGGACGCCGTCGAGGACAAGGCGGCCGCCGAACTCGCCGAGGAGTACTGCGACCTGTACGACATGGTGCCCTCGCTGCGTCCGGACGGCATCCGCCACGACTCACTGGTCTACGCCGCGCGCCAGGAGATCGGCCTGCGCACCTTCCTCAGCGCGGGCGGATTCACCGCCTTCACCACCAACTTCGAGGACCTGGGCGGACTGCGTCAGCTGCCCGGCCTGGCCGTCCAGCGGCTCATGGCCGACGGCTACGGCTTCGGCGGGGAGGGCGACTGGAAGACGTCCGCCCTGCTGCGCACGGTGAAGGTCATGGGGCAGGGGGCTCCGGGAGGCACGTCCTTCATGGAGGACTACACCTACCACCTCGGCCCGGGCACCCCCCGCATCCTCGGCGCCCACATGCTGGAGGTCTGCCCGTCGATCGCGGCCGGCCGCCCCAGCTGCGAGATCCACCCCCTGTCCATCGGCGGCCGCGAGGACCCCGTCCGTCTCGTCTTCGACGCCGCCCCCGGCCCGGCCATGGTCGTCGGCCTGGCCGATCTGGGCGACCGGTTCCGGCTGACCGCCAACGCCGTCGACGTCATACCCCCCAGCCAGCCCCTCCCCCGCCTGCCCGTGGCCCGTGCCGTCTGGCAGCCGCGTCCGTCGCTGGCGGAGTCGGCGGAGAGCTGGCTGCTGGCCGGCGCCCCCCATCACACCGTGCTCACCTCGGCCGTCGACGCCGAGACGCTGGCCGACTTCGCCGCCATGACCGGTGTCGAGCTGCTGACCATCGACGAGAACACCACGTCCGGCCAGTTCGCCAAGGAGATCCGCTGGAACGCCGCCTACCACCGACTCGCCCAGTCCCTCTGAGACGCCACGGGAAGGACACGAACATGACCAAGGTCCGTGACGGCCTGCGGCAAGAGGTCCTGGACGCCAACCTCACCATCCCCGAGGTCGGACTCGCGACCCTGACCTGGGGCAACGTCAGCGGAGTGGACCGGGAGGCCGGGGTCTTCGTCATCAAGCCCTCCGGCGTGCCCTATGCGGACCTGACGGTCGACCACCTGGTCACCGTCCGGCTCGACGACGGCGCCGTCGTCGGGGGCGACCTGCGCCCCTCCACCGACACCGAGACCCACCGCTGCCTCTACCTGGCGTTCCCCTCCATAGGCGGCGTCACCCACACCCACTCCACCCACGCCGTCGCCTTCGCCCAGGCCCACCGCGACATCCCCGTCCTCGGCACCACCCACGCCGACACGTTCAACGGCCCCGTCCCCTGCACGCCGGACCTCACCCCCGAGCAGTGCGCGAAGGACTACGAGTACAACACCGGCCAGGTCATCGTGGATCTGCTGGAGCGGGACGACCGGCGGGCCGTTGAGGTCCCGGGCGCCCTCGTCGCCGGGCACGGCCCCTTCACCTGGGGTGCGAACGCCCGGGCGTCCCTCGAACACGCCATCATCTGCGAGGCCGTCGCCGAGATCGCCCTGCGCACCCTCGCTCTGAATCCGGCCGGTCCTCCGCCGCAGCACCTGCTGGACCGCCACTACACCCGCAAACACGGCCCCGACGCCTACTACGGCAACCCTGGGGCGACGACGGCCGGTTGAGCCGGCGCTCCGTGAGCACGACCCCGGCCCGGCACCCCTCGATCGGGGCGCCGGGCCGAAGTGTTGCGGTCGTCCCCGTGGCGGCGGAGGCGGTCAGACGTCGGAACGTGCGGTCCATTCTGCCGATGTATTGCGGGACGTCAAGGACGTAACGACGGCATTGCCGACGTTGACAAGAGCGCGCGGCAGCACATCTGCGGACATCGTCCCGCGGAGGCCGAAGAGAGCAAGCAGCATGGGCGCGGCCGCGCATGACCCTGAAATACATCCGAGGTTTCCTTGGCCTGCGGCTCCCTCTCCGTTTACAGTCACCTTGCCGCCATTCCTCCGATGACTGCGCAGAGGAGAACGTCGGATCGTCCGCGGGTCCCGCTGACACGACGACGGCGGGGCCCGCACGGCCACCTCGCCCCCTCACGAACCACCGACGACGAACCACCGACGACAAGGGAGTTGCCCAGTGACACTGGACCTGTCCCCCATGGCCTCCGACATCGGCGGCGCCTTCCTCGCCGGCGGCGGTGTCGAGCGGGCCCGTGCCTCGGTCGTCGCGGGCGCGCTGGCAGAACCGGACGGGCTCGACGGGCGACGTCAGACCTTCGGCCAGGCGTGAAAGGCACTCCCGTGACTGCGACCTCCGGCCGGATCACGGCCGTCGACACGTACGACGTCCGTTTCCCCACCTCGCGGGAGCTGGACGGCTCGGACGCGATGAACCCGGACCCCGACTACTCCGCCGCCTACGTCGTCCTGCGCACCGACGCGGCCGACGGGCACGAGGGCCACGGCTTCACCTTCACCATCGGCCGCGGCAACGACGTCCAGGTGGCCGCCATCGACGCCCTGCGGTTCCATGTCGTGGGCCGCGACGTCGACGAACTGTGCGCCGACCCCGGGGCCCTCAGCCGCGACCTGATCGGCGACAGCCAGCTGCGCTGGCTGGGCCCGGAGAAGGGCGTGATGCACATGGCGATCGGCGCGGTGCTCAACGCCGTGTGGGACCTGGCCGCCAAGCGGGCCGGACAACCGCTGTGGCGCCTGCTCGCCCACGCCGACCCCGAGTGGCTGGTCTCCCAGATCGACTTCCGCTACATCGCCGACGCCCTCACCCCCGAGGACGCCCTGCGGCTGCTGCGCGAGGGCCGGACCGGGCTCGCCGAGCGCGAGGCGGCCCTGCTGCGGCACGGCTATCCCGGGTACACCACCTCCCCCGGCTGGCTCGGCTACTCCGACGACAAGCTCACCCGGCTGGCCGAGCAGGCGGTCGCCGACGGGTTCACCCAGATCAAGCTGAAGGTCGGCGCCGACCTGGAGGACGACGTCCGGCGGCTGCGCACCGCCCGCGCGGCGGTCGGCGACGGCATCCGCATCGCCGTCGACGCCAACCAGCGCTGGAACGTCGGCGAGGCGATCGAGTGGACCAACGCGCTCGCCGCCTTCGACCCGTACTGGATCGAGGAGCCGACCAGCCCCGACGACGTGCTCGGACACGCCGCCGTGCGCAAGGCCGTCGGACCGGTGAAGGTGGCGACCGGCGAGCACGTGCAGAACCGCATCGTCTTCAAACAGCTGCTCCAGGCCGGAGCCGTCGACGTCCTTCAGATCGACGCGGCCCGGGTCGGCGGCGTCAACGAGAACCTGGCGATCCTGCTGCTGGCGGCCGCGTTCGGGGTGCCGGTGTGCCCGCACGCCGGCGGCGTCGGCCTGTGCGAGCTGGTGCAGCACCTGTCGATGTTCGACTGGCTTGCGCTGACCGGCACGACCGAGAACCGCGTCATCGAGTTCGTCGACCACCTCCACGAGCACTTCACCGCGCCCGTCGTGATCCGCGACGGCCACTACACCGCGCCGCTCACCCCCGGCTTCTCCGCCACCATGCGGCCGGAGTCGATCGCCGAGTACCGTTTCCCGGACGGCGCGTTCTGGGTGGCCGACCGCGCGGGACGGGGGGACGGGGCATGACCGGTCTGTCGGGTCTGACCGCGGTCGTCACCGGCGGAGCGTCCGGCATCGGGCTCGCCACGGCGCGCGCGCTGGCCGCGCAGGGCGCCGCGGTCGCGGTACTCGATCTCGAAGCCGCCGGCCTGCCGCGGCCCTTGCTCGGCCTCACGGCCGACGTGAGCGACGACGCCTCGGTACGCGCCGCCGTCGAGGCCGCCGCCACCGGGCTGGGCGGCATCGACATCCTCGTAAACAACGCGGGCATCGGCGCCGTCGGCACCGTCGAGGACAATCCCGACGAGCAGTGGCTCCGCGTCCTGGACGTCAACGTCCTCGGCATGGTCCGCACCACCCGCGCCGCCCTGCCCCATCTGCGGCGTTCGGCACACGCGGCGGTCGTCAACACCTGCTCGATCGCCGCCACGGCGGGCCTCCCGCAGCGCGCCCTGTACAGCGCCAGCAAGGGAGCGGTCCTGTCGCTGACCCTCGCCATGGCCGCCGACCACGTCCGTGAGGGCATCCGCGTCAACTGCGTCAACCCCGGCACCGCCGACACTCCCTGGGTGGGCCGGCTGCTGGACGCCGCCGACGACCCGGAGGCGGAGCGGGCCGCGCTCGCCGCCCGCCAGCCCATGGGCCGGCTGGTCACCGCCGACGAGGTGGCGGCCGCCATCGTCTACCTCGCGAGTCCCGCCGCGGCCTCCGTCACCGGCACCGCGCTCGCGGTGGACGGCGGCATGCAGGGGCTGCGGCCGCGCCCGGCGGAGCGGTCATGACGACCACCGCGCTGGGCGGCAGCGCGGTCCGCGTCACACCGCTCGCGCTCGGCTGCGCGGGCATCGGCAACCTCTACCGGGCCGTCACCGACGAGGCCGCCCTCGCCACCGTGGACGCCGCCTGGGACGCCGGAGTGCGCACCTTCGACACCGCACCCCACTACGGGCTCGGCCTGTCGGAACGACGGCTCGGCGAGGCACTGCGCGGCCGCCCCCGGGACGCCTGCACCGTCTCCACCAAAGTGGGCCGGCTGCTCGTGCCCGACACGACGGCGGACCCCGGTGACGACCTCGCCGACGGCTTCGCCGTCCCCGCCACCCACCGCCGCGTCTGGGACTTCACCGCCGACGGGGTGCGGCGCTCGCTGGAGGAGAGCCTGGACCGCCTCGGCCTGGACCGGGTCGACTCCGTCCTGCTGCACGACCCGGACCGGCACGCCGAGCAGGCCCTGCGCGAGGCCTACCCGGCACTGGAGCGACTGCGCGCCGAGGGCGTGGTCGGGGCCGTCGGCGTCGGCATGAACGAGTGCGCGCTGCCCGCCCGCTTCCTGCGCGAGACCGACATCGACGTCGTGCTGCTCGCCGGCCGCTACACCCTCCTGGACCAGGACGGCCTCGCCGAGGTGCTGCCGCAGGCCGCCGCACGCGGCCGCAGCGTGATCATCGGCGGGGTCTTCAACTCCGGGCTGCTCACCGCCCCGCGGCCCGGCGCCACCTACGACTACGCGCCCGCGCCCCGGCCCGTGCTCGACCGAGCGCTGCGCCTGCGGGAGGTGACCGAACGGCACGGCGTGCCGCTGCGCGCCGCCGCCCTGCACTTCCCGTTCGGCCATCGCGCGGTCGCGAGCGTCCTGACGGGCGCCCGCTCCCCCGGCGAGGTACGCGACACCGTCGAGCAACTGCGCCGCCCCGTCCCGGCCGCGCTGTGGGACGACCTGCGCGCCGAGGGGCTGCTGGACCCGGGCGCCCCCGTCCCCGTCGACACGCCGTCGAATGAACCGTCATGAGGATCGCCCCGCACACCAGGATCCGCGCCGACCGCGTCGCCGCGTACGAGGCGGCACACCGCGAGGTGCCCGAGGAGCTGACCGCCGCCATGATCGCCGAACTCGACAGGCTGCCGGTCGACATCGCCTGGCAGGTCCGGATGGCCGAGCTGCTCGACGTCGTCCACGACTGCTCCGCCCAGGCCTCGGACGCCTCGCCGCCGGTGGTGTGGCGGTTGTGAGCGCCGAGGAGAACGAAGCCGGCGTCGTCGACGCGCACCATCACGTGTGGGACCTGTCCGTCCACGACCAGGACTGGATCAGCGGCCCGGAACTGGCCCCGCTGCGCCGCGACTCCACCCTCGCCGACCTGGAGCCGGAGGCCCTCGCGGCCGGGGTCGCCGCCACCGTGCTGGTGCAGACGATCACCGTGCCGGGGGAGACCCCGGAACTCCTGGAGCTCGCCGCGGGCAGCGAGCTGGTCGCGGGCGGGGTCGACCTGACCGCGCCCGACGTCGCCGACCGCCTCGCGCGGCTGCGCGCGAGCCCGGGAGGCGAGTACCTCGCGGGCATCCGCCACCAGGTACAGGGCGAACCGGACCCCCGCCGGCTGGTCTGCCCCGACGTGCTGCGCGGCCTGACCGCGGTCGCCGCGCCGGGTCTCGTCCACGACCTCGTGGTGAAACCCCATCAGCTCGACGCCGCCGCCGAAGCCGCCGCACGCCTGCCCGAACTCACGTTCACCCTCGACCACCTCGGCAAACCGCCCGTCGCGTCCCGCGTCCTCCACCCCTGGGCCGAGGACGTCCGGCGGATCTCGGACCGTACGCCGACACCGTCCTGGAGGCCTTCGGCCCCGGCCGGCTGATGTTCGGCTCCGACTGGCCCGTCTGCCGCCTCGCCGCCCCCTACGGCCGAGTGCTCGGCGTAGCAAGCGAGTTGACGGCCCCGCTCACCCCCGCGGAACGCCACCGGGTCTTCACCGCCACCGCGACGCGGACCTACGGCCTGACCCGCACCGACCCCGGACCCCTCATGCACCCCCGCGCCCATAGCCGTCGGCGTCCCGCGCACTCCGGTGCGGCGGGTCCGGAGGAGGGTCACCAGGCCAACTCGCCGTGGCGGTCGCGGAAGACGCCGGTCGGGCCGTCCGCCCCGAGGGTGGCGAGTTCGACGATCGCGTCGGTCCCCTCCGTCACGGTCTGCGTGCCGCTGTGCCCGTTGAAGTCGGTCGCGGTGTAGCCCGGGTCGGCCGCGTTCACCTTCACGTCCGGCCAGGACTTCGCGTACTGCGTCGTCAGCATCGTCACCGCGGCCTTCGACGCCGTGTAGAGCGGTGCGGCGAACCGGCTCTCGACGCGCGCGGGGTCGTGCGTCGCCGCGAACGATCCCATACCGCTGGACACGTTGACGACGACCGGGTTCGACGAGGTGCGCAGCAGGGGCAGGAACGCGTGCGTCACCCGGACGATCCCGACCACGTTGACGTCGAACACCGCGGCCGCGTCGTCGGCCGTGATCTCGTCGGCGGGGTTGTGCGTCCCGAGGACGCCGGCGTTGTTGACCAGGACGTCGATGCCGCCCTCGTGCGCCCTGACATCCTCCGCGGCCGCGGCCACCGACGCGTCGTCCGTCACGTCGATCCGGACGAAACGGGCGCCGAGTGCGTCGGCGGCGGCCTGTCCGCGCTCCGGATCGCGGGCCCCGACGATGACGGTGTGGCCGGCGTCGATCAACCGGCGGGCGGTCTCGTAGCCGAGGGACTTGTTCGCTCCTGTGATGAATGTTGTCGTCATGCGTTCACTCTCGGCCCGCGCCTGGACGACAACCAGTGCCCCCTGCGACGGTAGGACTGCCGGTACCAGGCACGACGACGGCCCTGCGGACACAATGGCCGGGTGGACGAGACTCTGGGCACGGCACTGCGTCGCTGGCGCGACCGGCTTTCCCCCCTCGACGTGGGGCGGGCCGCGCGCCCCGGCCGACGCGCGGTGGGTCTGCGCCGCGAGGAACTGGCCGAACTCGCCGGGCTGTCGGTCGACTACGTGGTGCGACTGGAGCAGGGACGCGCCACGAGCCCGTCGGCGCAGGTCGTCGCGAGCCTGGCCCGCGCGCTCCAGTTGCAGCCCGCGGAACGCGACTACGCCTACCGGCTGGCCGGCCTCCTCCCTCCCCAGGAAGGGACCGTCTCCACGCACGTGCCGGCCGGGGTCCAGCGCATGCTGGCCCGCCTCGGGGACTTCCCCGTGGGCGTGTTCAGCGCCGACTGGACCCTGCTGTCCTGGACCCCCGCCTGGGCCGTCCTGCTGGGCGATCCCGGCGCACGGCCGCACGCCGAGCGGAACCTGGTCCGGGCGGTCTTCGCCTCGGGACCCCGGGGGCCCGCGCAGCCGTCGGAGCCCTCGGAGCCGTCGGGACGCTCCCAGCCTCAAGGGCTCTCGGCCTGGCCCGTGCTCCAGGACTGCGACACCCTGAGCCCCGCCCTCGTCGCCGACCTGCGCACGGCGCTCCTCGACCACCCCCGCGACCGCGCCCTGACCGACCTGATCGCGGAACTGCGCTCGACCAGCGAGCAGTTCGCCCGACTGTGGGACGAGGGCGCGGTCGGCCCGCACGTATCGGCCCGCAAGACCGTCGTGCATCCCCAGGTCGGCGAGATCACCTGTGACTGCGACGTCCTCACGGTGCCGGGCTGCGACATCCGCCTCGTCGTCTACACGGTGGCCGCGGGTTCCCCCGACGCCGAGAAGCTGGAGTTCCTGCGGGTCACGTACGGCGTCCCCGCCGACGGCTCCGGACCGTCGGCGCCGGGCCTGTTCTCCACACCGTGACGGTTCACGGCGTCTGACGTCGCCGGGCCGTCCGCTCCCGCGAGGCCCCCGGCCGAGGTGAGAGGTTGCGGACCAGGACGTCCAGCGCCGCCATGACCTCGGCCAGCCGCCCGGGATCGTCCGACCCCAGGGCCGCGGCTACGGCATCGCCGGCGTCGACGGCGCGGACCTGCGCCACGCGCGGGGAGACCTCGGGGTTCGGGCGCACCAGCATGCGGCGCCGGTCGGCCGGGTCGGGGGACGTCTGCACGGAGCCCGCTTCCTTGAGCCGGGCCACGGCCGTGGACACCTGGCTCTGCGGCAGACCGGTGCGAGCGGCGATCTCGCCGACGGTGGTGTCCTGTCCGACGGCGATGTCACTGGCCACGATGAGCACCGTGCGAGCGCTGCCCGCGTACCGCCCGGCCCCGTCCGGAGGCTCGGGCAGGGCCTCTTCACCGATCTTCATCAGGGTGCGTCCCAGCAGGAACAGCTCGACTCCGTCCACACTCCCAAGCTACATCGAAACGGATCCATCGACCTCAATCAATCTCCCTCGATCCATCTATCCTGATGCATCTGTATTGATACATCTGGATAGATGGACTACGTTCGACGCAGGAGCCGACGGATGGACCGTCGCCCACGAGGGGGATCACCATGTCCACGACCGCGACCACCGGCTCGCTCGCCGTTCCCGGCGCGAAGCTTCACTTCCAGGTGCGGGGCACCGGCCCCCTGCTGCTGATCTCGCAGAGCGGCGAAGGCGACGCCGACCGCAGCACCGACCTCGTCGCCCGCCTCGCCGACTCCTACACGGTGGTCACCTACGACCGACGCGGGCTCTCGCGCAGCCGACTCGACGACCCCGAGCGGGGAGTGACGCTCACCGAGCACGCCGATGACGTCCACCACCTCCTGGCCTCGCTCACGGACAGTCCGGCGCTGATGCTCGGCTGCAGCCTCGGCGCCGTCATCGGCCTGCATGCGGTCACGCGGCACCCCGGACAGATCGGCGTCCTCATCGCCCACGAACCCGTCGCGCCGCGCCTGCTGCCCGACGCCGAACGCGCCCGCCACGAGCACGAACTCGGCGCCCTGCGGGCTCTCTATCTCCGCAAGGGCCTCGGCGCCGCCCTCCCGGAGATCGCCCGGACCCTGGGCATCGATCCGAGGAACGGGGACGCCGAGCCGGACCTGACACCCCAGCCCATGAACGCCCGGCGCACGGCCAATTTCGACTTCTTCATCCGGCACGACTTCACGGCGGTCGTCCACGACACGCTCGACGTCGCCGCCCTGCGAAGCACCGGCACGCACATCATCCCGGCGGCCGGACGCACCACACCGCGCACCGTCTTCGACTACCACTGCGCAACCGCCCTCGCGGCACGACTCGGCCGCGAACTTCAGGAACTGCCCGGCGGCCACAACGGGAACACCAGCCACCCGCGGGCCTACGCGACACGCGTCCGGGAACTCCTGAAGGACCCGTCGGCGACCCCATAACGCCCTCGCCCGCACGTGATTCGTCGAATACGTGTCGAAGACAACCGAGTTGAGCGCCAATGATTGACAGACCGGCACTCGATCGGGAATCTGACTGTTGCACGTCGCGTGGGAACGCTCCCAGAGGTTAGGCATCCGCGCCCGGTTGAATGAAAGGAATGGCAACCACACCTCTGCCACGCTTCTGCGGAATTTCCCTGCACTCCGTCAGCGAGGCCCCCAGACAGGCCGTCGGACGGACGTGAAGAGCGTATTCCGTGCGGAGTTCACGGTCGGCCGACGGTGACGGGCATGCCGTCCCGCCTTCTCCCGGCTCGCGCAACGCAGTGCAACTCAACGCAGTGCAATGCACAGCAGTGCAGCAGCCCACAGCATCAGCCAGTCGCCACCACCGGGCAGGGTCGCAGCGCCCTCCCCCGGTGCGACAGGCCGACTCGGCCATCCCTCCACGGCTCCCCCACCCCCACACCTGGAGTCCCGATGTCCATGCAACGGCGCAGCTTCCTGGCCCTGAGCGCGTCAGGCGCCGCGGGTGCAGGCATGTCCCTGCTCGGCGCAGGCCCGGCACACGCCGGCGTGCGCGCCCCGGCTCCGACGCGGCGGTTCGCGGTCGGTGTCCGCCCGTACACCTGGAAACGCGGCAGCCGCCGGTGGACCACCTACGTCTACTACCCCGCCACCGGCACTCCCGGCGGCTCACCGGTCACCAACGCCCCCGTCGCGCAAGGCGTCTTCCCGGTCTGCGAGTTCATGCACGGCTTCAGCAGCAGCCCGCAGAAGTCCCTGGCCGTCATCCGTCCGCTGGCCGAGGCGGGGTTCGTCGTGCCGGCCCCCTACTTCGCCAACCTCAGCGGCCAGGACGTCTACAACGGCAACCAGTCCAAGGACGTCTCCGAGGTCGTCACCCGCACCCTCGCCCTGAACACCGCCGCCGACCCGCTCGCGGGCCACCTCGACACGGCGGTCGGCGTCGGCGTCTCCGGCCACTCGATGGGCGGCATGACCACACACGGCCTGCTGACCGCCTGGCCGGACGCGCGGATCACCGCCGCCGTCCCCATGTCCTGCGTGGACATGGGCGATCCGAGCCCTTCGGTGCACGCCAAGGTCCTCTTCACGCACGGCGACCGGGACACCACCTGCCCCCTCTCCTCGGCCCGCCAGGCCTACCGCGAACTGCCCACCCCCAAGGCCTTCCTCACCTTCAAGGGCGCGGGCCACAGCAACTACTTCGGCGACTCCCGGACGGTCGCCACCATCGTGGACTGGATGCGCTTCAGCCTGTACGGCGACACCACCGCCCGCGACCGCCTCCGCACCGACGCCAGCTCCAGCACCACCACCTGGGAAGCCGCACTCGGCTGAGGAACTCTTCGGACCGCCCGGACCGCCCGGACCGCCCGGACCGCCCGGACCGCCACAGGCTGATCCGATGGGGCCGGGCTGGAAAAACGAAAGGAAGGCACATGGTTTCACCAGCGGGGAAGACCAGATCCGCGTTCCTTGCCGTCCTGTTGGCACTGACCGCGTCGGCGTACGGCGCGGCACAACAGGCGTCGGCCCATTCCACGGCACGGTCGAGCGCCTCGCAGATCGTGGCCGACATGGGTGCGGGATGGAATCTGGGGAACCAACTCGAAGCCACCGTCAACGGTTATCCCAACGAGACGGCTTGGGGGCAGCCGGCCGTGACGCAGGCCCTCATCGACAAGGTCAGGGCGGCAGGGTTCAGGACGATCAGAATCCCGGTCTCGTACCTGGGATCCATCGGAGCCGGCCCGGACTACACGATCAATCCCTCCTGGCTGACCAGGGTCCAGCAGGTCGTCGACTACGCCTACAACAGGGGCCTGCATGTGCTGATCAATATGCACGGCGACGGCTACAAAAGCGTCAACGGCTCCTGGCTGATCTGTGATTCCTCCTCCCAGACGACGATCAAGGCCAAATACCAGAAAGCTTGGCAGCAGATCGCGAACAAGTTCAGGAACTACGACGACCGGCTGATCCTGGAGTCCATGAACGAGGAGTTCGACGGACAGTACGGCAACCCCACCCAACCGTGTTACTCCAACATCAACGGCTACAACCAGATCTTCGTGGACACCGTGCGGAAAACGGGCGGCAACAACGCGTCGAGGTGGCTGCTCGTCGCCGGCTGGAACACGAACATCGACTACACGGCCGGAAACTACGGCTTCACGCTCCCGTCCGACCGGTACCGCGCATCGACCGTCCCCGCCGGCGAGCGGCGCATCATGATCTCCGTCCACCATTACGCCCCTTGGGACTTCGCCGGGGAAGAAAGCGGCAACACCACCCAATGGGGACGGGCGGCCACCGATCCGTCGAAGAAATCGACCTGGGGGCAGGAAGATTATCTGGACGCGCAGTTGAAGGCGATGCACGACGCGTTCGTCACGAAGGGGTACCCGGTGGTCGTCGGTGAGTTCGGCGCCATCGACAAGTCGTCCTTCGATTCCTCGAACAACAGGTATCGTGCGGACTTCGCACGGGCCGTCACGGCCACGGCCAGGAAATACGGCGCGGCCCCCGTCTACTGGGACAACGGCGCGACGGACCGCTACGGGTTCGGGCTGTTCGACCGGCGCTCCCTGAAGGTGACGCAGCAGGGCGTCATCGACGCCATCATGAGCGGCGTCTCCGGCCGTACCGCGGCCCCGGCCCTCACCCCGGGCGCATAGCGGCACCGGAGCCCCGGCGACGGGAGCGGCCTACGGTGGGCGCGGGTCAGGAAGCGGGCCGGATCACCGCCCGGACCGGCCCGGCTTGACCCTCTACCTTGTCGAGGGCTCAGAGTTCCGGGTGTGGAGAACGACATGCACAGCATCGGGGAGCTGGCCCGGGACGGCGGACTGAGCGTGAGCGCGTTGCGGTTCTACGACCGGGCCGGTGTGCTGGTCCCCGCCTGGGTGGACCCGGTCAGCGGCTACCGCTGGTACGAACCGGGCCAGTTGAAGGAGGCCCGGTTGCCGGCCCGGCTGCGCCGGGCGAGCATGCCGCTGGCCGACATCCGGCTCGTGCTGGCCGCCTGGTCCGGCGCCGACACGGACCTGGTGCACGGCGCGCGCCGTCACCTCAGGGGTGGCGCGGGCGGTACCTCGTACCGGACCAGTGACCTGGCGAAGGGTTCGCCGCTGCGCCGGGCGTAGGTCATCCGTTCGCGGACCTCCCTCGGTGTGCGGGGGCGGTGACCGGGGCCGCCGCAGCAGCTCTTGTGGAAGCGGATGCCGGCGTGCAGGAGCACGGAGAGCGTTCGCCAGGCCGCGGTGTCCCGGCGGCGGGGTGCGGCGAAGGCGGAGCCCACGTGGATCAGCGGCCGCGCGCAGCGGGGGCAGGTCCGCTCTCTGGCGCTGTCGTGGGGCTGCTTGTACCTGGCCCGGCAGGGCAGGCAGACGTACGAGGTCTTCCCGTGGGACATGTCAGCAGGGTAGGCGCCGTACCGGCGGAACTCGACGGGATTTCGGTCCGACGGGTCGGTGTCAGCAGGTCAGTTGGCCTGACGCGCCGGGGTCGTCGGCGCCGGTGGAGAGCGAGATCTGTCTGACCTTTCCCGTGTAGTCGCCCACGGCTCCGTCCTCGGTCGCTCCTTCCGAGTAGTAGACGGCGGACGCCCACGGCTCGGCGTCCTTTGAAGGTTCGGTGTCGCTGCCGCAGCCGCCGACGGCGAGCACGGCGGCGGCGAGCAGGGCGGCGCCCGCGGCACGGCGGGGTCGGGGCACGAAGCAACTCCGTGAGCGGTCGGAGGTCAGCGATCGGCGGGGCCGGGCGGAGGGGGGTGTGCCGGCCGGCCGGGCGGCTAGCGTCAGCTGTCGCCTCGGGCTCGCCATTCCAGCAGCGCGTCCCTGGCCGTCTCGAAGTCCATCGGGCCCTTCTCGATGCGGAGGTCCCGCAGATAGGCACAGGCGCGTCCGAGTTCGGGCCCGGGACGCATGCCGAGGATATCCATGATCTGGTGGCCGTTGAGGTCCGGTCGGGCGGCCTGCCGTGCGTCCTCGGCGGCAAGGCGCTCGATGCGTTCCTCCAGGGAGTCGTAGGCACGGGCGAGCGCACGGGCCTTGCGATGGTCACGGGTGGTGCAGTCGGCGCGGGTGAGTCTGTGCAGCCGGTCGAGGAGCGGGCCGGCGTCGCGGACGTAGCGGCGCACCGCGGGGTCGGTCCACTCGTCGTCGAGATAGCCGTGGAACCGGACGTGCAGTTCCACCAGGCGGGCGACGTCCGCGATGAGCTGGTCCGGGCAGCGCAGGATCCGCAGTCGCCTGCGTGCCATCTTGGCGCCCACCGCCTCGTGGTGGTGGAAGGTGACCCGGCCGTTGCGTCCGGTCCGGCGGGTGCGTGGCGTGCCGATGTCGTGGAGCAGCGCGGCCCAGCGCAGCGTCAGGTCGGGCCCTTCCGTTTCGAGGGCGACGGCCTGGTCCAGGACGGTCAGCGTGTGTTCGTAGATGTCCTTGTGGCGGTGATGCCCCGCGCTCTCGAACCGCAGTGCGGGCAGCTCCGGCAGGACGTGCCCGGCGAGTCCGGTGTCGACCAGCAGGCGCAGTCCGGTGCCGGGACGGGGTGCGAGCAGGGTGGCGGTGAGGTCGTCCCGCACCTGTTCGGCGGGGACCTCGGTGACCCGGCTCGCCGCCGCGCGCATCGCGTCCTTCAGTTCCGGGACCGGTTCGAAGCCGAGCCGGGCGGCGCGACGGACCACGCGGAGCATCAGCGCCGGGTCGTTGACGGTCGCCGCCCTGGGCTCCCGTGGTGTGCGCAGGACGCGGCGCTCCAGGTCCTCGAGGCCGCCGAAGGGGTCCGTCAGGGTCACGTGCGACAGTCCGAGCGCCATGGCGTCCACGGTGAAGTCGCTGCGGCGCAGGTACTTCTCCAGCGCCTTGCGGTGCTCGGCGCGCCGTGCGGTCCAGGACCGGTCGTGCGAGCGCTCCGGGCGCGGGTGGATCCGCAGGGTGTGGTCGGCGCCGTCCGACTGCTTGCGCAAGGTGACAAGGCGGTGTGCGTCGTCTTCGCTGGCGGGGAGTTCGTGTGCCCAGCCGTCGACGATCTGCCGTATCCGCCCCGCGTCGGAGTCCGTGACGAAGTCGAGTTCCCTTCCGACGGCGCCCACCAGGGCCTGGCGCACGGACTCCCCGACCAGGCTGAGCGTGAGCCCGGCGGAGGTGAAGCGGTGCAGGAGGTCGTCGACGAGCGGCGGGAGCGCCGCCCGTGCGGCCGTCGCCCGGGGATCGACGGGACCTTCCTGCGCGGACCCGGGCGGTCCTGTCGGCGAGGGCGCATCGGCCGGCTGCTGCCGCCGGCCTCGTCCCGCGTTCCGTGCGGTCGCCTGCCGGGGAGGCCGCGGCGCCGGCGCCGCGGCTCCCGGCGTGCTCTTGAGACGCAGGGCGTCGCCGGCCGGGGCCGGTTCGAGGAACGGCGTCACCAGTCCGAGGTCGCTGAGGCGGCACCGGTCGAGGGTCGTCCACCGAACGTCGTGATCGGGCGACTGCGTACCGATCGACACCACTCGTGTGCCGTCGCGCGTCTCGCAGCGGAAGCGCAGCGCGTGGCCGGTGGCCTGCACCTCGTAGGGGGCGAGTTCGCTCTCCGGCCCGTAGGCGCGGATCATCCGGCTCTTGCCGGGCGCTGCTTCGAGCCTCCTTCCGTCGTCCTTCCACTGGGAGAACGAACGGCGGACCATCTGTACGTGCAGGAGGCGGCGCCGTCCTTTCGCGCCGAAGCGGATCTCGAGCGAGTCGCTGCGGGCGTGGGTCTGCTGGACGTAGGCGACCGTGACGTTCGGACGGCCCTGCCCGCGCAGCCAGTCGAGGAGGGCCTCGCCGATGTACAGGTGGTCCGCGCTGCTCTCCCCGACGGCTGTGCGGCGGCACCGCACGGGCGGGCGGTGGGCGAAGTGGGATTTCCTGTCGCCGCAGGCGCGCAGGGTCAGCACCTGTCCGCAGCCTCCGAGGAGGACGCCGCAGCTGAACGCGTCTGCGCCGCGCAGGTTGCGCAGGTGTTGCGCGGCTTCCTTCTCGTAGGGGAGGAAGACGGGCCGATGGCCTTGGGATCCGCCCAGGACGGCGGTCTGTACCTTGCGGTTGTCCTCTTCGGTCACGGCCGAGGCCATCGTCACGCACCCTCACGTCTCCCGCGAAAGTGCGTCCGTCGCCCCTCGCCCTCGTCGGACCGATGCCGCTCCCGGCTCCGGATCCCGGACGCCATCAGTATCTGCTCCATGCACTTAGTTCACAAGAGTTCCGCAGAGGGGATGCGTGAATGCGGGCGTCCCGGTCCTGCGGTGGCGCTCAGTCAGGAGTGTCGGAACCTCCACGCTGTGAACAGAGTCAATAGGGGTAGTAGCCTTCCCGCATGAACGGCCGCTGGGAACGCCGACCGGCCCGGCCGCCCAGGACCTCGGAGCCTGAACCATGAGTGCCCACGAAGCCGTCCCCGTCAGCCTGGCCGAGATCGCCCGGATCGCCGGCGTCGGCCGGGCCGCCGTGAGCAACTGGCGCCGCCGTCACGATTCCTTCCCCGCCCGCATCGGGGGCACCGACGTCAGCCCGCAGTTCTCGCTGCCGGAGGTCGAGCAATGGCTGCGCGACAACGGCAGAAACAGGGACGTCGGTGGACGCGAGCTGCTGTGGCCGCGGTTCGAGGCGCTCGGCGGCCGCACGGAGTCGGGGCTGGCCGTCGCCGCGGCGGGCCGCCGGATGCGCTTTCCCAGGACGCGCACCATGCCGCCCGAACTCTCCGCGCGAGCACGTGATGTGGTGGCCGACGCCGCGAAGGTGGGACGGAGGGAAGGGCCGCGGGAGACCTTCGAGTTCCTGCTGCGACGATGGCTGGAGACCCACGTCCGACAGCTCGGCACCACGCCGCCGCAACTCGCCGCGCTGATGGCCCGGATCGCCCTCGCCGTGCGCCTCGGCCCGGCGACGGACGGACTGACCCTCCTCGATCCCGCGTGCGGCACCGGACACCTGGCCGCCGCGGTCGTGCGGGAGTACGGCGGCTCCGGGCTGGAGGTGCTCGCGTGCGAGAAGGACCTGGCACCGGCCGCGCTGACGGCCGGCCGGCTCGAATTCCTCGCGGAGGACCGCGACATCCGGACGCAGATCGTCTGCGCCGACTCGCTGCGGGACGACCCCTTCGCCGGAACGAAGGCCGACATCGCACTGTGCCACCCTCCGTTCAACGGACGCGACTGGGGCTACGCGGAGCTGGCCGCCGACCGGCGCTGGACGCACGGCCTGCCGCCGCGCACCGAGCCCGAACTGGCCTGGGTACAGCATGTGCTGGCCCACCTGAAGCCGGGCGGGGCGGCCGTGGTCGTCCTCCCGCCGGCCGTCGCCGCACGCAAGGCGGGCCGCCGTGTCCGCGGCTCCCTGCTGCGCACGGGCGCGCTGCGCGCCGTCGTCTCCCTGCCCCCCGGCAGCGCCCAACCGCACAGCGTGTCACTCCAGTTGTGGATCCTCCGGGCCACCCCGGACGGCCCGGCGGCCGCTCCCCCGAGCCAGGAAGCCCTCCTGGTGGACGCCACCCGGTTCGCCTCGGAGGGGGCGCGCGAACCCAGCCCCGACTGGGACGGCCTCGGTTCGTTCTTGCTGGCCGCGCTGGCGACCCTCGACCGGCCGGACCGGGAACCGCCGCAGGGCGCGGCCCGAGTGCCCCTGCTCGACCTTCTCGACGACGAGGTGGACGTCACGCCGGGCCGCTACACCGCGGCGGCGGCCGGGCCGTCCCGTGAGGAACTGACCGTCGGGTGGAACGAGTTCGAGACCCTGCTCACCGATCTGGCCGAGCACACGCGGCTGCTGTCCGCCCTCGCGTCAGAGGCCGGGGACGCGCGGACGGCCACCACGGTGGGCGACCTCGTCACAGCGGGAGCGCTGACACTGCGCACCGGCCGGCAGCCGTCGGAGCCGACGGCACCGGCCGGCGGTGCGGCCGTTCCGCTCCTCACCGTCGCCGATCTCCTGAACGACGGCGCACCCGGCGCGACGGTCCCCATCGGGTCGGCCCAGACCGTCGCCGAGGAGGGCGACGTCGTGGTCGCCGGGGTGGCGCGGGCGTTCCGGGCATGGGTCCACGAGGGACCGCCCGTGGCCCTCGGCCCCCAGCTCCACGTCCTGCGTGTGGACGCGGGAAAACTGGAGCCCCACTTCCTCGCCGGGTGCCTGAGCGCGCCGGCCAACGGGCGTCAGGCCGGCACCCACGCCTCCAGCTCGTCCAGGGTCGACATCCGGCGTCTCCAGGTCCTCCGGCTTCCCCTGGAGCAGCAGAGCGCCCACGCCGAGACCTTCCGCCGGCTGCGCGCCTTCGAGGCACTGCTCACCGCGGCCGGCACGGCGGGCGAGGGGCTGGCGAAGGACATGCGCGACCGACTCGCGACAGGCGGACCGACCACCTGACCCTCTTCCGGCTGCCACCGGCTCCGGGGTCGGCTCAGGGTCGGGGTCGGGGTCGGGGTCGTGCTCGGCCGCGTGTGGCCCTTGCCGGTGCGGAAGTGGACGCCGGGGCGGTCCGGTTGCCGGCCGTGCGGGCTCATCTGACGGCTCCGTCGGCGGCGCCGGCGGCGATGCGGCGCTGGGCGAGCACGAGCAGTACGGCCGCCGGTACGGAGGCAAGGACCGCGGTGGCCATGACGGCGTTCCACCGGTTCGTGTGCGCGCCCAGGTAGTCGTAGATCCCCAGTGTGACCGGCCGGACGGTCTCCGTGGTGGTCAGCGTGAGCGCGAAGAGGAAGTCGCTCCAGGCGAGGAGGAAGGTGAAGACGGCGGCGGTGATCAGCGCGTTCGCGCTCATCGGGAGCACCACGGAGCGGAAGGTGCGCCACCTCCCGGCGCCGTCCACGCGCGCCGCCTCGACGACCTCCCGGGGGATGCCCCGCATGGACGTGCGCAGAACGATGATCGCGAAGGGCACTCCGGCGGTGGACTCGGCGAGGATCAGGCCCGGGTAGGAGTCGAGGAGACCCAGGTCCTCGTAGGCGCCGTACAGGGCGTTGGCCACCGCGATGCCCGGCACCATCTGCGTCACCAGGACACCGAAGAGCACCACGCCCGCGCCCCGGAGGGGCAGCCAGGCGAGCGCGTAGGCCGCCGGCGCGGCGAGCGCGAGGCTGAACACGATGCTGCCCAGGGCGACGACGAGGCTGGTGACGAGGTTGCGTCCTTGGTCGCGCAACGCGGTGGCGTAACCGCTGAAGTCCGGGTGGGAGGGGAACCATCCCGTCCGCAGCAGGGCGCCGCCCGCCGGCTGGAGAGAGGCGTTCACCATCCAGTAGACCGGGAAGAGGAGTACCGCGAGCAGGACGATCCCGATGACGGTGGACAGCAGGCCGCGTCCGGGTGCGCGGCTCACCGGATCGCCTCCCGGCCGTGCTGGGCCCGCCGGTTGGCGCGCAGGTAGAGGAAGGCGCAGGCGAGCGAGACGACGATGAGCAGGTTTCCCATGGCGGCGCCGCGCCCGAACGCGAACTGCCGGAAGGACAGTTCGTAGGACCGGGTCGCGAGGGTCTCGGTGGCGCCGGCCGGGCCGCCGCCCGTCACGACGAGGACGACGTCCAGCGCCTTGAGCGTGTACATCACGCCCAGCACCAGCACGACGCCGGCCACGGGCCGCAGCAGGGGCCAGGTGACATGGCGGAACGTGGCCACGGGACCGGCTCCGTCGATCCTCGCCGCCTCGTACAGCGGCGTCGGGATGTCCTGCAACCCGGCGTACAGGATCGCGGTGTTGAAGGGCACGCCCACCCAGATGTTGACGACGATCACGGATACCAGCGCCTCCGAGGTGCCGGTCAGCCAGGGCACGCCGGACGACACGAGGTGCAGGCCGCGCAGCGCGTCGTTGACGACGCCCGTGTCGGTGTCGAGCATCCGCCTCCACGTGGCCCCGGAGGCGACCAGCGGCAGCAGCCACGGCAGCAGCAGGAGCGACCGCAGCACCCCGCCGAGCGGGAAGCGCCGCCGGAAGAACAGGGCGAGGGCCAGCCCCAGCGCGAACTGCCCGGCCAGCGAGCCCGCGGTGAACAGGGCCGTCGTCAGCAGGGCCTCGGAGAACAGGTCCGACGACAGGACCTGCGCGTAGTTGCGCAGTCCCACGAACGGCGCCTCACCGGTGTAGAACGTGGCGATCGAGTACTGCTGAAAACTCATCACGACGTTCTTGACGACGGGGTATCCGAGGAACAGCGCGAGGTACACCCCGGCGGGCGCGACGAACATCCAGCGGGCGACCGGCTCCGGCAGGCGCGTCCGGGCCGCGCGCCGGTTCTCGTCAGGGGCTGGTCGCCGTCTGCTGCGCATGTCCGAGCGCTTCCTCAGGTGTCTGTTCGCCCGTCAGCGCGGACTGGATCGCGGTGTAGACGGCGGTCGCGGCCGCGGGCCATCGCACGCCCAGCTCCGCGGTACGGGCCCGGGCCCGTGCGACGCTCTCGACGAAGACCGCCATGGACGGGGTCCGCCGCGCGTACCTGGCGGCCACCGCGGGACGTGAGGGCACGGTGAAGTTCCGCTCGGCCAGCGCGAGCGTGCGGGCGGGGTCGTTCAGGCAGGCCAGTACCTGTGCGGCCTTCTTCTGCCGGGCCGTGGACGGGCTCCGCGGCACCGTCCACACCTCGCCGCCCAGCGGGGTGACGAGGGTCTGCCCCGCCCGGCGCACGGGGAGGGGAGCCACACCCCAGTGCAGGTTCCCGGCCTTGTTCAGGGCGGAGATCCGCCAGGGACCGTTGACCATCATGGCCGTCCGGCCCGCGACGAACTGGTCGTGGACGTCGGCCTGGGTCCAGTTCAGCACGGACCTCGACATGGATCCGCTGCGGACCAGGTCGGCCCAGAGCCGGAGCGCCTGCGCGGCCTGCGGGCTGTCCAGCCGCCTCTCGTCCCCGCCGTTGGACCACAGGAACGGCAGGAACTGCCAGGTCCCCTCGAACGAGGCGTCGGCGTCGACCGCCATCCCGTAACGCCCCGGGCGGGTCAGTTCGGCGGCGGCCGCCTTCAACTCGTCCCAGGTCCTCGGCACGGCGACGCCGGCCTCGGCGAGCATCTCCTTGTTGTAGACGAGGGCGACCGTGCTGACGGTGGGCGCCAGTCCGTACACCTTCCCCCGGTAGGTGCCCGCCGACAGGATGCCCTGGGCGAAGCCGCGGGTGTCGATGCCGTAGCGGTCCAGCGGTGTGAGCGCGCCCGTCGCGGCGATCTGCTGCAGGTCGGGGTTGTCCAGCATCAGCAGGTCCGGAAGCGTCCGCGACGACGCCCGCTGAAGCACCTTGGGGATCAGTGACGCCCCCGGAACACTCGTGTGCTCGACCCTCACACCGACCGTCCGCCCGCAGGCGGAGAGCCGCTCGCCCCAGTCGGCGTGCTCCGCCGCGTCGGAGTAGTAGTCGAGCGCGGTGAGGGAGGTGACCCTGTCACCGGATGCGTCGCCGGCGCCGCAGCCGGCGACCGCGAGCACCAGGGCGACGGCCCCCAGGAGAGCCGCCGTCCGCCGCCCCACCGGTCCGCCTCCCCGTCGCCGGCCCGTGCGGCTCGGGCCTCTCCGGACTCCCGGGCCGGTCCGACTTCTCCGGTTGTCCGGGGCGTTCGAGATCCTCATGCTTACGGGTCGTCCCGGCCCTTCCGGTCGTCCTGGTCTTCTCGGTGTGATCATGGTGGTGGTGCCTTTTCCAGTGACGTCTGTGGCCGGAGTGTCGGTCCCGGAGAGCCGGGCGGTGGGCGGAGGCCCCGTGGCGGCCTCGTGAGGGTATGCGGCGCGGGAGCGGTCGTCGCGTCCGCGTCGGTCCCGCGGCGGGCATCGCCTGGACGTGTCGGCGTGTCGTCAGCCGCCCCGCAACCCCATGACCAGGTGGGCGAGTTGTACCCGGGAGTTCACGGACAGCTTGCGGAAGGCGGAGGTCAGGTGGGTGTTGACGGTGTGCGGCGAGACGACCAGCAGGTCGGCGGCCGACCGGTTGGTGTGGCCCTCGGCGATGAGGCGAGCCACCTTCTTCTCCGACACCGTGAGCGCCTCCCAGCCCTCGACGGGGCGCCGCACGGCCACCGCCCCGCGACCGCCCCGTCCGGCACGGTCACCGGGCCCCGCAGCGGCGGTGCCGCGCCGCACACGCGCCGCGGCCGCGTGGGCGCCCGCCTCGGCGAACATGGCGTGGGCGTCGGAGAGGACGGCCCTTGCCCGGGGTATGCGGCCGGCTGCCAGCAGGGCCCGCCCCAGGTCCGCGCGGGCCGCGGCCCGCACCAGCGGCCGAGGGCTCTCCCCGAGGAGTTCGACGGCGCGTTCCAGCAGGGCGGGATCGTCCGCGACGAGGCCGGCGGCCTGCGCCGCGACGCCGGCGGCGGTGGGCACGCCGGGGTTGCGTTCGGCGTGGGCCACGGCCTGCGCGGCGAGGTCCTCGGCGAGCGCACGGTCCGCGCCGTGCAAGGCTGCGCGTACGGCGCAGTCGACCCAGGTGCGCAGCAGCCGCCAGCGCATGAAAGGGCCTTCCTGCTGCACCTGCCGGATCCTGTCGAGAGCGAGCCGGACGTCCCCGTCGGCCTCGGCGTGGAGGGCCTCCAGGAAGCGCACCGCGGCCGTGTTGCCCGGGTTCGGCTTGGCCGCCAGTCTCTCCCGCGCCGCGGCCAGGTGCTGCCGGGCCGCTTCCCGGTCGCCTCGCAGCAGGGCGATCCGGGAGCGGATCACGCGGGCGTTCACCTGTTGGACCGGTACCTGTACGTCGTCCTCGAGGCGCTCCATGGTCATGAGATCGGCTTCGGCGTCGTCCAGCCTGCCGAGCCCCAGATGCCGGTGGCCCTGTGCCCACAGCAGCATCGCCTGCCGGGGCGGCCCGTCGGGGCCCGCCGCCGCCCGGGCGAGCAGCCGCTCACCGGAGGCGAAGTCGTCCATGTGCGTGCAGGCGACGATCTCTTCGGGCAGGAAGGCGGGATCGACGGCGCTGAGCGCGGTGAAGTGCCGCAGCGCGACGGTGTTCTCCCCCGCGTTGAGCGCGATCTCGCCGAGCGCGGACAGGGCCAGCACGTGCGCCTCCCGGTCGCCGGCCGAAAGGGCGGCGCGCAGCGCGTGCTCGCCCGTCTCGCGGGCCGCGTCGAGATCGTGCCCCCGGGAGAGGGCGAGTGCGCGCAGCGCGGTCAGTCTGGCCTCGACCTCGGGGGCGGCGCCGCCGAGCGCGAGGGCCGTTTCGGCGCGGCGGAGCAACTCGTCGGCGAGGTCCATGTTCCACAGCGTCCCGCCGAGGGCGGTCTGCAGCCGGCTGAGCGCCGCCAGGGGCGGCCGGGCGGCGAGAAGACGGTCCCCGGTCAGCAGCGCCTCACGGTTGCGGCCGGCCCGGGTCAGGTGGACGATCGCCCGCTCGCCCACCGCGAACCACGACGGCCTCGCCGGCGGCGCCAGTTCCAGGGCGCGCGTCATCAGGTCGGCCGCCAGGCCCGGCGTCACCGGGAGGACGTCGTCGGCGGCCCGGCCGAGGAGGGCCACCGCTTCCTCGTCCCCGGGCAGGGCGCCCTCGAGGACGTGCGACACCGCGTCGATCGGCCGGTGCCCGGCCAGGACGAGATGGGTGGCGGCCTCCCGGTGCAGAGCCTTCCGGGCCGACGGCGGGATGTCGGCGTATACGGCCTGGCGCAGCAGGTCGTGCCGGAAGGCCAGCCGGTCGCCGTCGTCGTCCAGGAGTCCGGCGCGCACGGCCTCGTCCAGCTCCGGGACCAACGCGGAGGGCGCCAGTCCGCAGAGGGCGGCGGCGTCGTGGAAACGGAACCTGCGCCCCAGGACCGCTCCCATCCGGAGGAAGCGGAGGGTGCCGGGGCGCAGGGAGCCGAGCCTGCCGCGTACGCCCGTCACCAGGCCGGGGGGCACGGGGTCCCCGCAGGCGTCGGCGGTGCGCAGTCCCGCCAGCATCTCCACCGCCAGGAAGGGGTTGCCGCCGGCTCCGCCGAGCAGGTTCCGTACCCGCTCGTCGACGCCCTCGCCCAGGGCGTCGCCGGCCAGCTGCCCGATGGCCGCGCCGGACAGCGGGCTCAACGGTACGGTGACGGCCGGGAGTTCGTCCCGTGCCGCGACGAGGATCTCGTCGTCCGCTTCGGCGGGGCCCTGCCGCCGGGTCAGCAGCCACAGGACCGGCGAGGTGCGCAGTCGCCTCGGAAGCTGCTTCAGGACGAACCTGCTCAGCGGGTCGGCCCACTGCACGTCGTCCAGGGCGATCAGCACCGGCTGCCTCCCGGCCGCCGTTTCGATCGCCTCCGCCAGGCTCTCCACCAGCCTGATCCGCTGATCGTGGCCGCCGACGAGACCGGCGAAGACGTCACCGGACAGCAGCGGCCGGTCGCCGTGCAGGGAGGCCGCCAGCGACGAGAGCGGCACGATGTGGTGCAGTTCGTCGGCCTTGCCCGTGCCGACGGAGCAGCCCGCCGCACGTGCCCTGGCGACGGCCTCGGTGAGCAGCGCGGTCTTGCCGATCCCGGCCTCGCCGTGGATGAGGACCAGCGCACCGCTCCCGGTGCGGGCCACCGAGGCGATCAGCTCCCCCAGTCGTTCCAGCTCGGCCTCCCGGCCGCGCAGACCGCTCCGGGACAGCGAACCGCCTGACCCCGCCACTCACGCCCCTCCTGCCGCACACCCTGCCTCCACTATCGCAAGGCGCACGTGCGCACGAGTACGCGGGGCGAGTGACGCCGACCACGTGGCGCGGGCACGGGCGCCGGGCGTACGACGTCGGCGAGCGGCGACTCACGACCGGGAGCGGCGCCGCGGGACGGCGTACGGCCGGTCGGCATGACGCGGTTCGGCAGGACGTTTTGCCCGGCGACGCGGCTCGGCAGGGACGGCGGGGCCGCCAGGGGGGTCTACCGGGCTGCGGCCGGTGCAGGGTGTCGTGCCGGGGAGCGGCCGCCGCGCGCCGAGAGCACCAGGGGCGCGCGCACCGCCGTCTCCCGCCACTGCGCGGGGGACATTCCGTAGGCGGCCCGGAACACTCGGCTGAAATGCGCCGCGCTGACGAAACCCCACTGGTGGGCCACCGCGGCTATGGTCCGGCCGGCCGCCCCACGGCCCGCCAGCTCACGCCGGCACTCCTGAAGCCGCCGGCGCTGGATCCACCGTCCGACGGTGTCGTCCTCCGACTGGAAGAGCCGGTGCAGGTACCGCACGGAGATGTGGTGGGCGCGGGCGATGGCCTCGGGCGTCAGGTCCGGATCGGCGAGGCGCCGGTCGACGAAGGCCTTGATCCTCAGGACCAGCACACGGGCGGCGCTCTCCGGGTCGCCCGGCGCCCCCCGGAGTCGTTCCTCCGCCAGGACGCCGAGCAGGTCGACGACGTGGCGGGCCAGGGCGTCGCCGGTCTGCGGCGGACACCGCGCGGCCGTGTCCACGAGCCTGGACAGGAACGGCGACAGCAGCGAGCCCAGCACGGTGTCGGGTCCGGTGCTCGTCCCCGTGAGCCGTCGCAGCGCGTCCTCGCCGACGCCCAGCAGGCGCCGCGGCAGGACGAGGGACTTCGTCCGGTACGGCTCGGGGAACTCCATCCGGAGCGGACGCGCCATGTCGCAGAAGGCGAACTCCCCCGGAAGCACGCGGACTTCACGGCCGTCCTGCTCGATTCCGACGACGCCCCGGGTCACGAGACTGACGACCACGTGCTCCTCGCCGTCGCCCTGAGCGATCAGCCGCGGACTCCGCCACGCCCGCAGCGGGCCGCCGTCCGCCGTGGCGAGCCGCAGGCGTCCCAGCGGGGACGTCCGGATGGTTCCCGAACAGGCCTCGTCCGGGACGGCGATGTCCACGGCGGCGAAGGTCCTGGACAGCGCTTCGCGCCAGTAGGTCCGTCTTTGCAGGACGGGAACCGAGTCCGTGGCGTAGAAAGTGCCCGGGAACTGCGTCCCGGGTTCCGGTGTCGATGAATCCGGCGACATCGTTGCGGCTCCTCGGCAGGTGTGCTTTCCCGACACCGTGCCAAGGAGCGTGAGCGGGCGCATCGCGTGAATCCGTGAGATCGCCCCGGCGGGCGTGACCGGCCGCCGAGGGCCGGCCATGGGGACGTGCGGGAGCCGGGTCGTCCCGCAGCGGACGATCGGCTCCCGTCCTAATCACTTCGCCAGGAAGGCGAGAAGCGCCGCGTTGACCTCCTCCGCGTGCGTCCACAGCAGACCGTGCGGGGCGCCCTCGATCTCCACGTAGTCGGCGGACGGAAGCGCCTTGTGGAAGGGCCGCGCGGTGCCCTCGACGGGCAGGATGCGGTCACCGGTGCCGTGCAGGATCAGGGCCGGCACGTCGATGGCGGGGATGTCGGAGCGGAAGTCGGTGTACCAGGTCGACGGCGCGGCGGCGGAGGCGAAGAAGCCGCTGCCCGCGGCGACGTTCCAGCTGTTGCGCACGGCCTCCTCGCTGATCCTGACGCCGAGGTTCTCGTCGAGGTTGTAGAAGTCCTGGTAGAAGGCGGTGAAGTAGGCGTACCGGTCCGCCTTCACGGCCGCGACGACACCGTCGAAGAACTCCTTCGGGGCGACCCCGTCCGGGTTGTCGTCGCTCTTGAGCAGGCAGGGCTCCAGCGAGGCGAGGAAGGCGACCTTGGCGACGCGGGCCGAACCGTAGCGGGCCACGTAGCGGGCGACCTCACCGGTGCCCATGGAGAACCCGACCAGGACGGCGTCCGTCAGGTCGAGGGTCTCCAGGACGGTGTTCAGGTCGGCGGCGAAGGTGTCGTAGTCGTATCCGGTGGTCGGCTGGCTCGACTGCCCGAAACCCCGGCGGTCGTAGGTGATCACGCGGTAGCCGGCGTCGAGCAGCGCGGCGCTCTGCCGCTCCCAGGAGTGGCCGTCGAGCGGGAAGCCGTGGATGAGGACGACCGGCTGCCCGGTCCCGTGGTCCTCGTAATAGAGGTCGACGGCGGTGGAGTTCTCCTGGCCCACGGAGATGTACGGCATGAGCGGCTACCTCGTTCTGAAAATGATCCGGGAATACGGAACAACGGAATACGGGAATGCGCCATGCCGCACGCGTAGGGGGAATCCCGGACGCGCGGCACGGAACACCACTCACGCTAGGGCGCACGCCCGGCCCCGACTTGCCCCGCAGCGCACCGCCCCTTGCCTGACGGCGCACGACGACGCGGGACGGCTCGCGCGGGCACGGACGGACGAAGGTACGCGGGCAGAAACGGGCGGAAGCGGCTGCCCGGACCTTCCGCCGGGCGACGCCCTCGACCCGGGTCTCACAGGCTCTCCGGTGACAGGGGCACCGGCACCCTCGCGTCAGCGCAAGTCCGCCGCGTCGAGCAGGACGGTCACGGTGGGGGCGATGAGTCCTTCCGGTGTGTCGGCCCTGATTCCCGCGCGGGCGCTGGCGCCGTCGAAGACAAGGATCAGCTGCCGGGCCAGCAGGTCCGGGTCACCGGCACCGCCGCGTTCGGCCTCGCCGCGGAAGAAGGCGGTCAGGCTCTCCTTGACCCGGTGGGCGACCCGGCTCGCCGGGTGGTTTTGGTCCTTCAGCTCGACCTGCACGGCCAGGTACCGGCAGCCCTGGAAACCGGGTTCGCCCGCCTGTGTCACCAGCTGGTCGAAGACGTGCATGATCCGCTCGCGAGGCGGGCGTCCGTCGTCCGCCGGGGGCAGGAGCGTCGCCGCGTAGGCGGCCGCACGTTCCTCCAGGCTCGCCGCCAGCAGTTCGTCCTTGCTCTCGAACAACTGGTACATGGAACGCTTCGACACCCCCGCCGCCTTGCACAGCGCGTCGACGCCGATGCCGACTCCGTCCCGGTAGGTGAGCGTGGCCGCCGCCTCCAGCAGGCGCTCGCGGGGGCTCGGCTTCGCGTCGGTGGTCATATCGCGAGGTTAACCCGATTCCGGCCGATTGAAAACCGATCGGTTTTCCGTGTCGCCAGGGCACTCCGCGCCACCCGGCCGGCGGCGTCGCGCCGATCGGGCACCCCTTCCGACGGCCGGGCGCCGAGACGGCCGGCCGTCTCGGCGCTTGCGTCGGTAAACCGATCGGTTTACCGTAAGGGCATCGAAGGGAAACCGATCGGTTTCCCACATTCCCGTGGAGGCAGTCATGACCGCTCTGAAGGGCGCGAACGTCTTCGTCACCGGTGGCAGCCGGGGCATCGGCAAGGCACTGGTGGAGGAGCTCTACGCACGCGGCGCCGGCAAGGTGTACGCCACGGCCCGCGACCCGCGCGCCGTGACGCACCCCGACGCCGTCCCGGTGGCCCTGGAGGTCACCGACCCCGCGTCCGTGGCGGCCGCCGCGGCGCGGGCCGGGGACGTCACCGTGCTGGTCAACAACGCGGGCGCCTCGGTGGGCGCGTCCTTCCTCGGCTCCCCCGTCGACGACGTGCGCCGGGAGTTCGAGACCAACTTCTACGGCCCGCTGCTCCTCGCCCGGGCGTTCGTGCCGGTCATCGAGCGCAACGGCGGCGGCCACCTCCTCAACGTGCACTCCGTGCTCTCGTGGATCGCCCTCGGCGGCTCCTACAGCGCCTCCAAGGCCGCACTGTGGTCGCAGACCAACTCCCTGCGCCTGGAGCTGCTGCCGCGTGGCATCTCGGTCACCGGGCTGCACGTGGGCTACGTGGACACGGATCTCGCGGCCGGCGTCGACGCACCCAAGTCCGACCCCCGCGAGGTCGCCGCGCTGGCCCTCGACGGCGTCGAGAGCGGAGCGTACGAGGTGCTCGCCGACGACGTCTCCCGGCAGGTCAAGGCAGGTCTCGCCGGGGACCTCGCCGCCCTGTACCCGCAACTGGCCCAGTAGAGCGCCGGACAGGGAGCCGACGAGATGCCCGACCACGCGTCACGTCCCTCGCTGCACGTCCCGGGGGCCACCGCTCACACCCTCGCACCCCGCCCCCGTGGCCGCGGCGGCCACGACGACCGTCCCGGCCACGAGGGGGCGCTGCGCTATCTCAAGGCGGGCGCCGGCGCCCCGCTGGTCCTGCTGCACACCGTGCGCACGCAGGCCGAGCACTTCCGTCTCCTCGTCCCGCAGGTCGCGGACCACTACACCGTGTACGCCCTCGACCTGCCGGGGATGGGGTACTCCGAGATCGTGCCCGGCGCCTCCTACGACGAACCGGCCATGCGTGCGGGCGTCGAACGGCTCCTGACCGAACTCGACCTGCACGACGTCACGTTGGCCGGGGAGTCCATGGGGGCGGTGCTGGCACTGACCAGCGCGGCCGATCTGCCGGAACGCGTCCGGCGCGTCGTCGCCGTGAACGCGTACGACTTCCCCGGCGGAATCGCCCGCTCGGGCCTTCTGGCCCGCGTGGTGGTCGGCGCGGTCCTCGCGCCGGGCGTGGGACCGGTCATCGCCGGGGTGGAGCCCAGGGCCGCCCTGCGCAGGATCCTGCGAGGCGGCGTCGTGGACCGGACCGCCCTTCGGGAGGACTACGTGGACGAACTCCTCCGGGTGGGGAGCCGCCCCGGTTACCCGGCCGTGGCCCGGGCGGTGTACCAGGCCCTGCCCAGCCTCGTCGCGGCCCGCTCCCGCTACCCCGAGGTCCGGGCCCCCGTCCACCTCGTCTACGGCGAGCAGGACTGGTCCCGGGCCTCGGACCGGGAGGCCAACCGGAAGCTGCTGCCCGCCGCGGGGTTCACCCAGATCTCCCAGGCCGGCCACTTCATCGCCCTGGAACGGCCCGACGTACTGGCCGGCCTGCTGACCTCGACCGTGTGACCACCCCTGCGGCGCTGCGGAGGGGCACACCATCGCCGAGGGCGTCCGCGCGCCAGCGGTCGTGCCGTGCCCCGGCGGCCGTCGCCCGGGCCACCGTCCGGCGTTCCGACCCGCGGGCACCAGCCTCGGATCCGGGGCCTCGGACCCGCTTCGGTTCCGCCTCCTGCCTCGCGGCGCAAGTTCCCGAAAGGCAGGCGCCGGCGCGTCAGGCGCTGGAGCGGATGACCAGTCGGGTGGGCAGGATCAGCGGGGTGGGGTCCTGGCCGTTGACCAGCGCGGCCAGCGTGCGCGCCGTCTCCCGTCCGAGGGCCGTGACGGGCTGATGGACGGTGGTGAGCGGCGGGTCGGCGATCCGGGCGATCTCCAGGTCGTCGAAACCGACCACGGCGACGTCGGCGGGGACCAGCCGGCCGGCCTCGCGCAAGGCACGCAGCGCACCCGCGGCCATGTTGTCGTTGGCGGCGAACACCCCGTCGACATCAGGGTGTTCGGCCAGCAGAGCGGCCATGACGGCGGCTCCGCTGGGTTCGGTGAAGTCGCCCTCCCGCGGCGGGAACGGATCGAGTCCGGCCGCCAGCACGGCGTCGCGGTAGCCGCGGTACCGAGCGCGCCCGGCCTCGGTGTCCATGCGCCCGCAGATCGCGGCGACGCGTGTGCGGCCGCGCGCGAGCAGATGCTCGGTGGCCTCGCGCGCCCCGCCGACGTTGTCGACGTCCACGTACCAGCGCGGAGCCGGACCGACGGGGCGTCCGCCGAACACGACGGGCATCTCCGCCTCCCGGGCCGTCCGGACCAGCGGATCGTCCTCGCGCAGCGCCATCAGCATGACGCCGTCGGCGCCCCTGGACCGCAGCAGCTCCGCCACCCGCGCGCGCCCCCGGTCGGAGGCGGCCAGGCAGAGCATGAGGTGCAGGTCGGCCTCCTCCAGAGCCTCCGACGCCCCCACGATCACCTGGGCGAAGAACGGATCCGCGAAGATCGACGGGTCCTCCCCCGAGATGACCAGGGCGGCCGCTCCCGTCTGCCGGGTGGCCAGTGCACGGGCGCGCGGGTTGGGGACGTAACCGAGCTGCCGGACGGCCCGCTCGACCGCCTCGCGCTTGACGCGGCTGACGTGGGGGGCGTTGTTGAGGACACGGGAGGCCACGGATCGGGAGACGCCCGCGAGCCCGGCCACCTCGTCGAGCGTCGGCTGCGGACGGGGCGCGGTCGTAGTCATGGGTGATGGGCCTTTCCGTCGCGGCCGGACGAAGCACCCCGGGCCCTGAGGCACGGCGGTCCGGAGGCACAGGGGCTCCGGTCGCGGAAGCCCTCGCGCACGAAGGACCCGAGCCACGAAAGCCCCGAGGCGCAGAGAGCCCGACGTGCGGAACCCGTGCCCCTTGCCCCCTGATCCTGGCGGCCGGGAACTGGAAGCGCTTCCAATTCGGGGACTGTAGAGCCTCGTTCCCGCCCTGTGAAGCCCTGGCGCTCTTCGCCTGGCGTCCCGCAGGCGGGTCAACAGCGTTTTCCGCAGGGGTCCTTGACAGTTCCCACACCCCGCCACACGATACCGACCACACCCCTTGGCTCCCCGTGCCGCTGGAAACGCTTCCAGTGGGAGCGCTCCCAGGGGTCGCACCTCCTCAGCGCGTCGCACGCTCGGGACGATCGTGTGCGGCGCATCCCCGCCAGGAAACCGAGGTTCAGTCATGCGCCGCAGACTCCGCGCCCTCGTGACAGCGTTCTTCGCCCTCCCGCTGGCGCTCGCCGCCGCGCCGTCCGCCCATGCCGCCGACCCGACGACCATGACCAGCGGGTTCTACGTGGATCCCGACTCCAGCGCGAAACGGTGGGTCGCCGCCAACCCCGGCGACGGCCGGGCCGCCGCGATCAACGCCTCCCTGGCCAACACCCCGGCGGCTCGTTGGTTCGGCTCCTGGAGCGGCACCATAGGCACCGCGACGGGCGCGTACGCGGGCGCCGCGGACAGCCGGGACAAGCTGCCGATCCTCGTCGCGTACAACATCTACAACCGCGACTACTGCGGCGGGCACTCCGCGGGCGGAGCCGGCTCACCGTCCGCCTACGCGAACTGGATCGCGCAGTTCGCCGGCGGGATCGCCGGGCGTCCGGCCGTCGTCCTCCTCGAACCGGACTCCCTCGGGGACTACGGGTGCATGTCGCAGGCCCAGATCAACGAGCGTCAGGGCATGTTGAGCGGCGCTCTCGCACAGTTCAACCGGCAGGCCCCCAACACGTGGGTCTACCTCGACGCCGGCAATCCCGGGTGGGCCGGAGCGGCCACCATGGCCCAGCGTCTCAACGACGCCGGTCTGCGGCAGGCCCACGGGTTCTCCCTCAACATCTCCAACTACTTCACCACCGCCGAGAACACCGCCTACGGCAACGCCGTCAACAGGGAGCTGAGCGCCCGCTACGGCTACACCAAGCCGTTCGTCGTGGACAGCAGCCGCAACGGCAACGGGTCCAACGGCCAGTGGTGCAACCCCGCAGGCCGTCGCATCGGCACTCCCACCCGGACCGGGGGCGGCGCCGAGATGCTGCTGTGGATCAAGACGCCGGGCGAGTCCGACGGCAACTGCGGCGTCGGGGGCGGCTCTTCGGCGGGCCAGTTCCTCCCCGAGGTCGCCTACAAGATGATCTACGGCTACTGATCCATGGCCGGCGGCCCGGCAGCGGGCCGCCGTCTCTCGCTCCGGCGGACGAGCCACCGAACCAGTGAAGGAGACACGGCGGATGAGCGGGACGCGCACAGCCCACGGAGCCCGGCGGACGCGGCACAGGCGCACGGCGGTGTTCACGGCACTGGCCGCCGCCCTGGTGGCGACGCTCCTGAGCGGCGCGGGCGCCGCCGGGCCGGCACAGGCGGCGCCGACGACGCGTGCGGATGCCCCCGCCCGGCAGGGTCATCAGCGGCAACCGGTGCGCGCGAAGGGCGTGTTGGCGGGGGTGCACACCGCGGGGCGGGTCAAGGACGCCGGCAGCACCGTGCAGTACAGCTGGCCGGGCGTGTACTTCGAGGGCCGGGTCCGGGGCACCGGCGTCGGCGTGGTGCTCGACGACCCGGCCGCCGACTACGACGTGCAGGTGGACGGGGTCACGGTCGCCACGCTCGTCATGCCCGGCCGAACCACGCACTGGGTCGACGGTCTGGCGGACCGCACGCACACCGTCCGGCTGGTCAAGCGCAACGACACCCCCTGGGCGACCAGCACGTTCGGCGGCTTCCTCGCCGCGCCGGGGGGCGCCGTGCTGAGCAGGCCGGCGGCCCGCGGCCGTCAGATCGAGTTCATCGGCGACTCCCTGACCGTGGGCTACGGCAACCTCTCGACCTCCCGCGACTGCACCTCGGACCAGGTCGGCCGGACCACCGACGCCGACGTGAGCTACGGCGCGCTCACCGCCCGCCGGCTGGGCGCCGACTACCAGCTCAACGCCTACTCGGGGCTCGGCATGGTGCGCAACTACAACGGGGGCTCACCCGACGTCACGTACCGGACCTTCTACGACCGCGCGCTGCTCGATGTGGCCGGCGACGTCTGGCGCAACCCCGGCACCTGGCGGCCCCGGCTCGTCGTGGTCCACCTCGGCACCAACGACTTCTCGACGGCCGTCAACCCCGGTGAACCCTGGACGCCCGAGAGCCTCGCGGCCGCCTACCGCACGGCGTACGGCGACTTCCTCAGGAAGCTGCGCACGCGTTACGGGGCCGGGACGACGATCGTGGCCGTCGGGGCGGGCTCGTTCGCCGGTCAGGTCCAGCAGGTCGTCAAGGCCCGCGCCGACGCGGGCGACGGCCGGGTGCGGTACTGGTTCCTCGACGACTCGGGGCTCGACTTCACGGGCTGCCACTGGCACTACTCGGCCCACGACGACCGGGTCGTCGCCGACCGGCTCACGTCGTTCGTCGCCGGTCTCCCGATCGGCTGGTGACGACGGCGGCCCGCCGGCCGCAGGGGGGCCGGTGGACCGCCGTTCCCGGGCTGCCGCCCGCACCCCGTGACACGCCCGGGGTGCGGGCGGAGAACGTGGCGGAACCGGGTCCGGTTCCCGTGGAAGCGGTGAAGAAACCAGGGAAATCGACCGTATGTTCCTCGCATCACGGGGCACGAGGAGCGTCGGAGGTTGATAACTATGGTTCCCCTGCTTCTCGTTCTTCTTCTGGCCCTGATCCTCTTCGGCGCGGGCTTCGCGCTGAAGGCACTCTGGTGGATCGCCGTCATCGTGCTGGTCGTCTGGCTGCTCGGCTTCGTCATGCGCAGTGTGGATTCCGGCGGCCGCAAGGGCCGCTGGTACCGCTGGTGACGCAGCGCACGACAACCGTTCTGTGGGCCCCGGGATCTCCCGGGGCCCACAGTCGTGTTCCGGGCGGGTGCGCTCCCCGGGACAAACGGTGTAACGACCACCTTCCCGGGCACCAGGGGTCATAGCTGGGGCCCGGTGAAGCAGTGGAACCTGCGCCTCCGATCACCGGGCCCCAGCCCCGCGCCTCAAGTCCTGCGCCCGGACCCACGCCCCGCATCGCCCACGGCTCGGGGCCGACGACGCGCCCGGCGGGGGCGGACGGCGTCCGCCGGATGCCGGAGTGGCTCGTGTGAGCGGGCGGGCGGCGTGGCAGCGATGCTGCATGCCCCTCATGGTCACGCGTGCGCTGCCGGACCGGCCCGGACCGTCCGCCCGGTCCGCCCGGTCCGCGCTGCTCGCCGCCGCCCACGGCGGACCGGCCCTCGCGGTCACCGCGGTCACGGGTCTGCTCGCGGTGCGCGGAGGGCTGCGTCCGCTCGACGCGGTCGTCGTCACCGCGGCCGTGTTCACCGGCCAGCTCACCATCGGCTGGGGCAACGACCTGCTGGACCGGGGCCGTGACCGCGCGGTCGGCCGCCTGGACAAACCACTGGCCGTCGGCAGCCTTCCGTCGGGCCGGGCCGCGCGGGCCCTGGCGGCGGCCGCGGCGGCCTGTCTCGTGCTGTCGGCACTGGCCGGCTGGCGCACCGCGCTGGTCAACGCCACCCTCGCCACCGGCGCGGGCCACGCCTACAACCTCGGGCTCAAGGCGACCGCCTGGTCCTGGGCGCCGTACGCCTGCGCCTTCGGCGCGCTGCCCTCCCTCGTCACGCTCACCGGCCCCGAGCGGTGCTGGGCGCCGCTGTGGACGGCGGGCGCCGGCGCCCTGCTCGGCGTGGGCGCGCATCTGCTGAACGCGCTGCCCGACCTCGCCGACGACGAGCGCACCGGCGTCCGCGGTCTCCCGCACCGGCTCGGCGAGCGGCGCTCGCGCGTCCTGGCCGCGGTGCTGCTGCCCGCCGCCTCGCTGCTCACCGTGCTCGGCCCGGCGGGGAGGCCGCCGGCGTGGGCCTGGGCGGTCCTCGCGCTGGTGGTCGTCCTGGCCGTGCTCACGCTGGTCGCCCGCGGCCGTACGCCCTTCCGGGCCGCGACGGCCATCGCCCTGGCCGACGTCGCGCTGCTCGTGGCGGCGGGCTGATGGCTCCCCCGGCCCGTCGCGCCGGCCTCCCCGCGACCGTCCCGCGCCGCCTCGACGTCACCACCCGCGCCGGGCCCGGTAAGGGTGTCACCCCCGCCTCCCCCGCCGTCCCAGCCGCCCCGCCGCCCCGCCGACCACCGGAGCCAGCATGACCACGCGCGTCCTCAGCGTCCGCGGCGCCCTGCCCGGGCACCCACACCGTCAGGAGGAGATCACCGCGTCCTTCACCGCCGCGCTGGGCGACGGCGTCGACCGCGCGGTCGTGGAACGGTTCCACCGCAACGTGTGCGTCGAGACCCGGCACACCGTGCTGCCGCTGCACGAGTACGCCCGGCCCGGTGACTTCGGCCGGGCCAACGACGCCTTCATCCGGGCCGGTGTGGAGCTGGGGGCCCGTGCGGTGGTCGACGCGCTCAAGGACGTCGGCCTCACCCCGGCCGACGTCGACTACATCGTGTCCTGCACGGTGACCGGGCTCGCCGTGCCCTCGCTGGAGGCCCGCGTCGCGGCGGAGATCGGGCTGCGGCCCGACGTGGTGCGGCTGCCCCTCGTCGGCCTCGGGTGCGTGGCGGGAGCGGCGGGCGTGGCCCGGCTCGACGATCTGCTGCGCGGACGGCCGGACGGGGTCGCGGTGCTGATGTCGGTCGAGCTGTGCTCGCTGACCCTCCAGCGTGACGACGCGTCGGTCGCCAACCTCGTGGCCGCCGGCCTGTTCGGGGACGGCGCCGCGGCGGTGGTCGCCGTCGGCTCCGGGCACCCCCTCGCGCAGTCCGACGACCCGGCCAGGCCGGAGGTGCTCGCGTCGCGCAGCCGTCTGTATCCCGACTCGGAGCGCATGATGGGCTGGGACGTCGGCTCCGGCGGGCTGCGGATCGTGCTGGACGCCTCCGTCCCCGACCTGGTGCGCCGTCATCTCGGCGACGACGTCCGCGGCTTCCTCGCCGACCACGGGCTGACCCGCGACGACGTGCGCTGGTACGTGGCCCATCCCGGCGGCCCCCGGGTGCTGGAGGCGTTGCAGGAGGCCCTGGCGGTGGACCGGGACGCCCTGCGGCTGACCTGGGACTCGCTGCGGCGGATCGGCAACCTGTCCTCCGCGTCGGTGCTGCACGTGCTGGCGGACACCCTCGCCGAGCGGCCGCCGCCGCCCGGCTCGTACGGTCTCCTGCTCGCCATGGGACCGGGGTTCTGCTCCGAGCTGGTGCTCCTGCGCGCACCGGGCGGTGAGCGGTGAACGGGCCGGCCGCGTTCACCGTCCTGGTGGCGGCCGTCGCCCTGGAACGGGTCGCCGAACTCGTCGTCTCCCGCCGCAACGCCGCGTTCAGCCTGGCGCGGGGCGGCGAGGAGTGCGGGCGGGGGCACTACCCGTTCATGGTGGTCCTGCACACGGGACTGCTGGCCGGCGCCCTGGTGGAGGCGTGGACACGGCGCCCGGATCCGGGGGCGGTCCTCGCCTGGGCCATGTTCGCGCTCGTCGTGGCCGCGCAGGCGCTGCGCTGGTGGTGCATCGCGACCCTGGGACGGCAGTGGAACACCCGCGTGATCGTCGTGCCGGGCGCCGCGCGCGTGACGGGCGGCCCCTACCGGCTGCTCCCGCACCCCAACTACGTCGCCGTCGTCGTGGAGGGGATCGCGCTCCCGCTGGTGCACTCGGCGTGGGTGACGGCGGTCGTCTTCACCGCCCTGAACGGGTTCCTGCTCACCGCCCGCATCCGCACCGAGGACGCGGCCCTGACCCGGCTGGCCTGAGGAGCGCACATGGACCTGCTCGTCGTGGGGGCGGGACCGGCCGGCCTGGCGACGGCGTTGCACGCCGCCCGGGCCGGGCTCGGCGTCACCGTGTGGGAGCGGCGGGACGGAGTCGTCGACAAGGCGTGCGGCGAGGGGCTGATGCCGGGCGCAGTGGCCGCGCTGGCCGCGCTCGGCGTGCACCCGCCGGGACGCGACCTGCACGGCGTCCGATACGTCGCCGGGGCGCGCCACGTCGACGCCGGTTTCCGGGCGGGTCCGGGCCGCGGGGTCCGGCGTACGGCGCTGCACGCCGCGTTGCGCGAGGCGGTGCTGGCCGCGGGCGTCGCGGTCGAGCGGCGCACGGCGCGCCGGGTCGAGCAGGACGGTGACGGGGTGCGGGTCGACGGGGTCCGCGCCGGTCATCTCGTCGCCGCCGACGGGCTGCACTCGCCGCTCCGCCGGGCCCTGGGGCTCGACCGGCCGCACCGGGGCCGCCCTCGGTACGGGCTGCGGCGCCACTACGCCATCGCCCCCTGGAGCGATCACGTCGAGGTGCACTGGGCCCGTGACGCGGAGGCGTATGTGACGCCGGTGGCCGACGGTCTCGTGGGCGTCGCGGTGCTCAGCGCCGGCCGCGGCTCCTTCGACGGCCACCTGGCCGCCTTCCCCGGGCTGCGGGAGCGGCTCGCCGGGGCCGGTCCCGCCGGGCCGGTGCGCGGGGCGGGCCCGCTGCGGCAGGAGACGTGGGCGCGCACCGCCGGCCGCGTGCTGCTGGTCGGCGACGCGGCCGGCTATGTCGACGCGCTGACCGGCGAGGGCGTCGCGCTGGCTCTCGCCCAGGCGGCGGCCGCCGTCCGGGCCGTCGCCGGCGGCGACCTCGCGGCCTACGAACGGGAGTGGCGGCGGCTCACCCGCCGCTGTCGCTGGCTGACCCGCGCCCTGCTGGGCGCGACGCGGACGCCGACGGCCCGCGCGGCGCTGGTACCGGTGGCGCAGCGGCTGCCGTGGCTGTTCCGCGCGGGCGTCGACGCACTGGCCCGACCGCCCGACGGTCCCGCGGCAGCGAGCCGGCCGACCCGGTAGGACACAGGCCAGGGGGCGCGCACCCGGCCGCTCGCGCACCGGACGGCCGCCCTGCGCCCGTCCCGCACCCGCCCGCCCCCCATGCCCGTGGCCTTGCGGCCGTCCGGCGGGGCGGGCGGTGGTGCCGCGCTCAGAGAGCGGCGGCCTCGGTGGCGGGTTCCGCGGCCTCTGCCGTTCCCGGCTGCGCGAACTGCGTGCGGTACAGCTGCGCGTACCGTCCGCCGTCCGCGAGGAGTTCCTCGTGCGTGCCGCGTTCGACGATCCGTCCGGCCTCCACGACGAGGATGAGGTCGGCGGCGCGCACGGTCGACAGACGGTGGGCGATGACGAGCGCGGTGCGGTCCACGAGGGCCTCGGCGAGGGCTTCCTGGACGGCGGCCTCGGAGGTGTTGTCGAGGTGCGCGGTGGCCTCGTCGAGGATGACGACGCGCTGGCCGGCCAGCAGCAGGCGGGCGATGGTCATGCGCTGGCGTTCGCCGCCGGAGAGCCGGTAGCCGCGCTCGCCGACGACGGTGTCGAGGCCGTCGGGCAGGGAACGGACGAGGTCGTCGAGGCGGGAGCGGCGCAGGGCGTCCCACAGCTCGTCGTCGTCGGCTCCGGGCCGGGCGAGCAGGAGGTTGGCGCGGACGGTGTCGTGGAAGAGGTGGCCGTCCTGGGTGACCATGCCGAGCGTGGCCCGCAGGGAGGCCGCGCTCAGGTCCCGGACGTCGACCCCGCCGATGCGGACGGCGCCCTCGTCGACGTCGTACAGCCGGGGCAGGAGCTGGGCGATGGTCGACTTGCCGGCGCCGGAGGAGCCGACGAGCGCGACGGTCTGCCCGGGATCGGCGCGGAAGGAGAGACCGTGCAGGACCTCCTCGCCGCCGCGCGTGTCGAGAACCGCGACCTCCTCCAGGGAGGCGAGCGAGACCTTGTCGGCGGACGGGTAGGCGAAGCGGACGCCGTCGAACTCGACGGAGACCGGGCCTTCGGGGACCTGGCGGGCGTCCGGCTTCTCCTCGATGAGCGGCTTCAGGTCGAGCACCTCGAAGACCCGCTCGAAGCTGACCAGGGCGCTCATCACCTCCACTCGGGCCCCGGCGAGTGCGGTGAGCGGGGCGTACAGGCGGGTCAGGAGCAGGGCGAGGGCGACGACGGCGCCCGGTTCCAGGGAACCGTTCAGGGCGAGCCGTCCGCCGAGTCCGTAGACGAGGGCGAGGGCCAGGGCGGAGACGAGGGTCAGGGCGGTGAGGAAGACGGACTGGGCGGTGGCCGTGCGGACCCCGATGTCGCGGACGCGGGCCGCTCGGGCCGCGAACTCGGCCGACTCCGCATCGGGACGGCCGAACAGCTTGACCAGGGTGGCGCCGGGCGCGGAGAACCGCTCGGTCATGCGCGTGCCCATCGCCGCGTTCAGCGCGGCGGCCTCCCGCTGCATCCCGGCCATCCGGCGGCCCATGCGCCGCGCCGGGATCACGAACACCGGCAGCAGGGCGAGCGCGAGGAGCGTGACCTGCCAGGACAGGGTGAGCATGACGGCGAGGGTGAGGATCAGCGTGACCAGGTTGGACACCACTCCGGAGAGGGTGTTGCTGAAGGCGCGCTGGGCGCCGATCACGTCGTTGTTGAGTCGGGAGACCAGCGCTCCCGTACGGGTACGTGTGAAGAACGCGACCGGCATCCGCTGCACATGATCGAACACGGCTGTGCGCAGATCGAGGATGAGTCCCTCCCCGAGCGTCGCCGAGAGCCTCCTGCCCAGGATGCCGAGGCCCGCCTCCAGTACCGCGATGCCCGCGATGAGCAGCGCCAGCCGGACGACGGTGTCCGCGTCGCCGTGCGACACGATCGCGTCGACGACCCGTCCGGCGAGGACGGGGGTGGCGACGGCGAGCAGCGCGGTCAGCATCCCCAGCACCACGAACAGTGCGATGCGGCGGCGGTGGGGGCGCGCGAAGGCGCCGATGCGGCGAAGTGTGGCCCGGTCGAAGGGTCGGTGTTCCTGCTGGGCGTGCATGACGCTGTACAACTGCGTCATGGCCGTGGCGTCCATGCTCATGGAAGCGACCGTAGAACCTCGAGCTTCGTTGAGGTCAAGGTTTTCCCCACGCCGGTTCCCCCGCCGGCTTCTCCGCCGGTCCCCGCACCGGTCCCCACGCCTGACACGACGGTCTCGAACACGAAGGACCCGATGACAGTACGTAATGCTCTGTCCCCGCTTGCTGTTACCTCCCCGCTTCCGCGACCCGGCGTCGGCGCCACGCGGAGACCGTCCCCGGGTGCGGCGGCGGTCGCGCTCCCGCCGCTGAGGCCGGCCCGGCGGCTGCCGGTGCGCCAGGTGCTGTGTCTGGTGCCCCTGGTGCTCGTCGTCGTGGTGGCGGTGCGGCACCGGTCCGTCCTCGTCGAGGGGTTCGCGCAGTTGCGGCGGGCCGAGTGGCCCTGGCTGCTGGCGGCGGTCGGGGCGACCTGCCTCACCTGGGTGGCGGCGGCGGTGACCCGGCAGGGCGCGGTCGTGGAACGGCTGCCCGGACGGCGGCTGCTGGCCGCTCAGTTCGCGGCGGGCGCGGCCAACCATCTGCTGCCCACGGGGCTGGGCGCCGGCGCGGTCAACCTGCGGTTCATGACGGTGTGCGGGGTGCCGCTGGCCCGCTCGTCGGCGGCGCTCGCGCTGTATCTGCTGGCCGAGGGCGTCGCCCGGGCGGGCGTGCTGGCGGTGCTGCTGCTGGTCTTCCCGGACGCGCTGCGGCTCGGCTCGCTGCTGCCGGACGGGACGCTGGGCCCGCTGCTCGCCGCCCTGGGCGTGCTGGCGGCGGCGGCCGTGTGCGTGCTCGCCCTGGTGGGGCGGCTGCGGTCGGCGGCGGCCTCCTTCCTGCGCACCGCGCTGGCCGAGGCGCGCTCGGTGCACAGCCGTCCGGCCCGGGTGCTGGCGCTGTGGGGCGGCGCCCTGGCGTTCCCGCTGTTGCAGGCGGCCGGTTTCGCGGCGGTGGGACGGGCCCTGGGGCTGCCGGTGCCGGCGGCGCACATGGCGGTGGTGTATCTCGCGGCGACGGCGGCGGTGGCGCTGGTGCCGACGCCGGGCGGGATCGGTTCGGTGGAGGCCGCGCTGGTGGTGGCGCTGGTGGCCGCGGGCGCCCCGGTGGCGGCCGCCACGGCCGTGGCCCTCGGCTACCGCATCATCACCGTGTGGCTGCCGCTGGCGCCGGGCGCGCTGACGCTGGCGGCACTCGTGCGCATGAAGATCATCTGAGCCGGCCCGGACGGCGGAACGTCAGCACGTCCACGAGCTGTGCGACCGCGCCACCGCGGCCGGCTCCTCGGGTACGAACTCCCCTGCCGGATACGGCAGGATGAGCGGTCGCGCCCCTTTGCGAGCGAGCCGGAGGGGCGACCGCACATCCCGGAACCGAACAGGTGACATCGTGACGAGACCCCCCATCCGGCTGTCGACGGCCCCCGCGTCCACGCGGCGACTTCCCGGAGGAGACCGGTGAACCGCACCCTGACTCTCGACGACAGCGTCGTGGCCGGAATCGCCGTGGCCACCGGCCTGTTGGCCGCGTTCCTGTCCCGGACGCTGCTGCGCTGGCTGGCGAAGCACGCCAAGCGCACCCGGTGGAGCGGCGACGACGTGATGGTGGACGCGCTGCGCACCGTGGTGCCGTGGGCGGCGATCGCGGGCGGCGCGGCGTCGGCGGCGGCGGTGCTGCCGTTGGAGAAGGCCGTCCAGCACACGGTCAACCAGTCCCTGACCGTGCTGCTGATCTTCGTGGTGACCGTGTCGGCGGCGCGGGTCGTCGCCGGACTGGTGCGGTCGGTGACGTCCTCGCGTTCCGGGGTCGCGGGATCGGCCACGATCTTCGTCAACATCACCCGGATCCTGGTCCTGGCGATCGGCTTCCTGGTGGTGCTGCAGACGCTGGGGATCTCCATAGCGCCGCTGCTCACCGCCCTGGGCGTCGGCGGTCTGGCCGTGGCGCTGGCCTTGCAGGACACCCTCGCGAACCTCTTCGCGGGCATCCACATCCTGGCCTCCAAGACCGTCCAGCCCGGTGACTACATCAAGCTGAGCAGCGGCGAGGAGGGCTACGTCGAGGACATCAACTGGCGTCAGACGACCGTGCGCGCGCTCTCCAACAATCTGGTCGTCATCCCCAACGGCCAGCTCGCCAAGTCGAACATGACCAACTACATGCGTCCCGAGCAGCAGTTGACGGTCCTGGTGCAGGTGGGCGTCGCCTACGACAGCGATCTGGAGCATGTGGAGCGGGTGACGTCGGAGGTGATCGCGGAGGTCATGGCGAGCGTGGACGGCGCCGTGCCGGAGCACGAACCCGCCATCCGTTTCCACACGTTCGGCGACTCGCGCATCGGCTTCACCGTCATCCTCGGCGTGGGCGAGTTCAGCGACCAGTACCGGATCAAGCACGAGTTCATCAAGCGCCTGCACCGCCGCTACCGCGAGGAGGGCATCCGGATCCCGGCGCCCGCCCGCACCGTGGCCCTGCAACAGGGTTCGGTGGTCATCCCGCAGCAGCGCACGGGCGACGGGGTCGTGCAGGGCGAGCGGAGCGCCCTGCACGACTGACGGCGGCGGTACGGGGTCAGAGCGTGGCCGAGTTGTCGCGCCGGGGCGCGTCCGTGCGGCGGCGCGGTGCGGTGAGGGACGGGGGCACCGGGGTGACCGTCCAGTCCGGATGGCCGGGCATCCTCGGTGTCGTCGTGCCGTACAGCCAGTCGCGCAGGAAGCCGGCGACGTCCTGACCGCAGGTGTGCGAGGCGACGGCGATGTAGTCCTGCGTCGAGGCGGAGGAGTCGCGGTGGCGGGCCAGGAAGGTCCGCTCGACCGTGTGGAAGGCGTCCTCCCCGATGAGCTGGCGCAGGGCGTACAGGACGAGGACGCCGCCGAGGTAGCGCTGGCTGTCGAAGAGGTCGGCCGCGTTCGGCGCGGCGACCGGGCCGGAGGTGGCGCGCCACTGGTCGCCGCGCGCGTAGGTGTCCTTCATCCGGGCCTCCATGGTGGTCAGGCCCAGGGAGTCCGCCCAGCCGCGCTCGTAGCGGTAGAGCAGCCCGTAGAAGTCGGCGTGGCCCTCGTTGATCCACAGGTCGGCCCAGGTGGCGGGGCTGACGCTGTTGCCGAAGTAGGAGTGGACCAGCTCGTGCATCATGTGCGAGCCGATCTTCGGCTCGGCCTGGAGCAGGAAGTTCGGCTTGTAGAGGGTGAGGGTCTGGGTCTCCAGGCCGGTGAAGTCGAAGGCGTTCGGGTCGTCGGAGTTGCAGGGCAGCAGCCCGTACGTCTCGAAGGGGTAGGCGCCCAGCCGGGCCTCCAGCCACTCGATGTGGCCCGGGGTGAGGGCGAGGGCGGGCTCCAGGGCCTCGGCCCGCGCGGAGGGGACGACGTCGCGCAGGCGCAGCCCGTGCGGTCCGCGGCGTTCCTTCACGACGTAGTCGCCGACGGTGATCTGCACCAGTTCGGTGGCGATCGGCGAGCGGGAGCGGTAGGTGTAGGCGGTGCGGTCGCCGGCCAGTTTCTCCGTGCACACCAGCGAGCCGTTCGCGACGGCGCGCAGGGCCGAGGGCACGGTGATGCGGAACGAGAAGCGCGCCTTGTCCGACGGGTGGTCGTTGCAGGGGAACACGGTGTGCGCCGAGTCCGGCTGGGGGCATATGGCGAACCCGTCCGGCGTGGGCACCCAGGCGGTGTGCGCGAGGGGGCGCCGTGGGTCGGCCGTGTACGTGACGCGGACCGTGACGCGCTCGCGTGCGCGCAGCGCGCGGGCGGGCGTGATGCGCAGCTTCTCGTCCGCCTGCTCGAAGGCGGCGGTGCGGCCGTCGACGCGGACCGTGCGTATGTCGAGGCCGAGGGAGTCGAGGGAGAGGCGGGTGAGGGCCTGCGTGGTGCGCAGTTCCAGGGTCGCCGTGGCGTCGACGAGTGCGCTCGTCGCGTCGTAGGAGAGGTCGAGGTGGTAGGCGGCGACGCGGTAGCCCGCGTTGCCCAGGTTCGGGAAGACGGGGTCCCCGAGGGTCTCGGGCGCCGGGGCGCCGTCGGTCCTCCCGTCCGCGTGGGCGGTGTTTCCCCCCGCCAGGACTGCTGCCGTGCCGATCAGGGCGGCCGCCGGGGCCGTCACTCTGCTGCGATATCTCATGGTCCGCTTTCGCTCGGGCGGCCGGGTGGTCGGTCCGGCCGTCGGTCAGGTCGAGGCTCTACCTCGTTGACCGCGAAAACGGCCGCTTCGGTTGCACGCGGAGGAGCCCTCGGGCGATGCGGCTGTGAGGAGACCCCTGTCGAGCCGGACCCGGGCACGAGATATCTTGATGTCGAGCAATGTTGCAGACGTGGAGCGGAGCACCCGGTGACTGACTCGACCATCATCTATACGCACACTGACGAGGCCCCGGCCCTGGCGACGTATTCCTTCCTGCCGGTGGTCCAGGCGTACGCCTCGCAGGCGGGTGTTCCCGTGGAGACGCGGGACATCTCGCTGGCCGGACGCATCATCGCCGTGTTCCCGGAGTACCTGACCGAGGACCAGCGGATCCCGGACGCGCTGACCGAGCTGGGCGAGCTGGCCAAGACGCCCGAGGCCAACATCATCAAGCTGCCGAACATCTCGGCGTCGATCCCGCAGCTCAAGGCCGCGATCGCCGAGCTTCAGGCCCAGGGCTACGCGCTGCCGGCCTACCCGGACGACCCGAAGACCGACGAGGAGCGGGAGATCCAGGCCCGCTACGACAAGATCAAGGGCTCCGCGGTCAACCCGGTCCTGCGCGAGGGCAACTCCGACCGCCGCGCCCCCGCGTCGGTCAAGAACTACGCCAAGACCCACCCGCACCGCATGGGCGCCTGGTCGTCGGACTCCAAGACCAACGTCGCCACGATGGGCGAGAACGACTTCCGCTCCACCGAGAAGTCCGCCGTGATCTCCGAGGCGGGCTCGCTGCGCATCGAGCTGGTCGCCGCCGACGGCTCCACGACCGTGCTGCGCGAGTCCGTGCCGGTCCAGAAGGACGAGGTCGTCGACGCGTCCGTGCTGCACGTCGCGGCGCTGCGCACGTTCCTCACCGCCCAGATCGCCCGCGCCAAGGCCGAGGGCGTGCTGTTCTCGGTGCACCTCAAGGCCACGATGATGAAGGTCTCCGACCCGATCATCTTCGGTCACGTGGTCCGCGCGTTCTTCCCGAAGACCTTCGAGCAGCACGGCGCGGCCCTGGCGGCGGCCGGTCTGTCCCCCAACGACGGCCTCGGCGGCATCTTCAAGGGCCTGGAGGCGCTGCCCGAGGGTGAGGCCATCAAGGCGTCGTTCGACGCGGAGCTGGCCGAGGGCCCGGCCCTGGCGATGGTCGACTCCGACAAGGGCATCACCAACCTGCACGTGCCGTCCGACGTCATCGTGGACGCCTCGATGCCCGCCATGATCCGCACCTCCGGCCACATGTGGGGTCCGGACGGCCAGGAGGCCGACACCCTCGCGGTCCTGCCGGACTCGTCCTACTCGGGCGTCTACCAGGCCGTGGTCGACGACTGCCGCGCCAACGGCGCCTACGACCCCTCGACGATGGGCTCCGTGCCCAACGTCGGTCTGATGGCGCAGAAGGCCGAGGAGTACGGCTCCCACGACAAGACCTTCGAGATCAAGGCCGCCGGCACGGTCCGCCTCGTCGACCAGGCCGGCAACGTGGTCATCGAGCAGGAGGTCGCCGAGGGCGACATCTTCCGCGCCTGCCAGACCAAGGACGCGCCGATCCGCGACTGGGTCAAGCTGGCCGTCACCCGCGCCCGCGCCACCGGCGACCCGGCCGTGTTCTGGCTGGACGAGACGCGCGCGCACGACGCGCAGCTGATCACCAAGGTCAACGCCTACCTGCCGGAGCACGACACCGAGGGCCTGGACATCCGCATCCTGGCCCCGGTCGAGGCCACCAAGCTGTCGGTGGAGCGCATCCGCCGCGGCGAGAACACGATCTCGGTCACGGGCAACGTCCTGCGCGACTACCTCACGGACCTGTTCCCCATCCTGGAGCTGGGCACCAGCGCCAAGATGCTGTCGGTCGTCCCGCTGATGGCGGGCGGCGGCCTGTTCGAGACGGGCGCGGGCGGCTCCGCCCCCAAGCACGTCCAGCAGCTGGTCAAGGAGAACTACCTGCGCTGGGACTCCCTGGGCGAGTTCTTCGCCCTGGTGCCGTCCTTCGAGCAGTTCGCCGAGGCCACCGGCAACACCCGTGCCAAGGTGCTCGCCGACACCCTCGACCGCGCCACGGCGACCTTCCTCGACGAGGACAAGTCCCCGACCCGTCGCGTCGGCGGCATCGACAACCGCGGCAGCCACTTCTACCTGTCGCTGTACTGGGCGCAGGAGCTGGCCCGGCAGACCGACGACGCCGAGCTGGCGAAGGCCTTCGCCCAGCTCGCCGAGACGCTCGCCGCGAACGAGCAGGTCATCGTCGGCGAGCTGATCGCCGCCCAGGGCGAGCCGGCCGACATCGGCGGCTACTACCAGCCCGACCCGGCCAAGGCGGCGGCGGTCATGCGCCCGTCGGCCACCTGGAACGAGGCCCTCGCCTCGCTGAGCTGACCGAGCGGCCCCGAGCGGCCGCCCGACCGACCGCGCCCCGACCGGCACCGCCCGGCCGGGGCGCGGCCCGTGTCAGCGCGGCCCGACCGGCGGCGCTCACCAGTCCCGGGTGGCGATCAGCTCCTCCACGTCGGCGTGCTCGAAGCCGTAGGCCCGCGCGACGAAGTGGAAGTCCTCGGCTATCTCCTCGCGGGCCACGGTCTCGATGTCGCTGTCCGCCTCCCAGAAGGCGTCCTGCAAGGAGTTGAACTCCTCGGTGGCGGCCTGGGTCAGGGCGTACAGCGCGTCGAGGCCGTCGGGCCGCTCGGCCTCCAGCCGCTCGCACAGACGCAGCAGGATGTCCCTGCCGCGGTCCACCAGGTGATCCGGGTAGTAGCCGTCCCGGTACAGCGCCTTCAGGAACGCGTGTCCCGTGACCTGCTCGTTCGTCGCCGCCATGCCGCTTCCCCGCCCTGTTCGCCGTCGTGCTGTGATGGCGTCTCCGATCATGCACCACACCTCTGACAACGCTCCGGGAGCCGTCCGATGACCCCTGCCGCACCGTCCTTCGCGTTCCTGGCGGGCGCCGCCGACTCGCCCGTGATCCTCCATGTGCCGCACTCGGCGCGGGAGATACCCGCCGACGTGCGGGCGGGCATCGTCCTGGACGACGAGGCCCTGGAGCGCGAGCTCGACCACATCACCGACTCGCACACGGCGCGGATCGCCCAGGAGGCGGCCCGGACGGCACCCCTGACGCCCTGGCGGTTCGAGAACCGGCTGTCGCGACTGGTCGTGGACCCGGAGCGCTTCCCGGACGACCGCGAGGAGATGCTGGCCGTCGGCATGGGCGCCGTCTACACGCAGACCACGCACCGTGAGCCGCTGCGGCCGGACGGCACCGATCCCGAACCGCTCGTCGCCCGCTACTTCCGGCCGTACGCGCAGGCCATGACCGACGCCGTGGCCGACCGGCTGGCCGCCGTCGGCCGGGCCGTCGTCATCGACGTGCACTCCTACCCGGCCGAGCCGCTGCCCTACGAACTGCACGGCGGGGGCCCGCGGCCGCCGGTGTGCCTGGGCACCGACGCCTTCCACACCCCGCCGGAGCTGCTCGCCGCCGCACGCGAGGCCTTCGCGGGCCTCGGCGAGACCGGGCTGGACAGCCCCTTCGCGGGCACGTACGTCCCCCTGGAGTTCTACGGCAAGGACCCCCGGGTGAGCGCGCTGATGGTGGAGATCCGCCGGGACACCTACATGACCGAGCCGGGCGGCCCGGCCGGACCGGGCCTCCCCCGGCTCGCCGCGGCCCTGGCGGCCCTGGTGACGGCGGCCACCGCCTGACCCGCGCCCCGGCACTCCCCGTACGGGGTTCCGCGGCGCCCCCGGAGCTGCTCCGGGGGCGCCGTGCTTCCGGGCGCGCCCGGATTCAGGCGCGGAGCCACTCCGTCACCACGACCTCGCCGCCGGTGCGCAGTCGCAGGGCGAACGGGCCGGCGGGCGGTGCGGCACAGGAGAAGCGGCCCATGTCGTCCGCGGTGAGGACGGCGGTCGCCCGGGGGCCGTGCAGCACCTCGATCGCCGCTGACCGGGGCGGCAGCAGCTGCCCGAGCAGTCCGTCGCCGCTCACCTCGACGTCCACCGTCAGCCCGCCGGAGTGGAAGGTCAGCATGCGCGGCACGTCGGCCTCGCCCCGCACCGGGAGGGCGTCGACCAGCGAGTCGAACGTCAGCTCGGCGATGCGGGCGTCCAGGTCGTGCAGCGCGTAGGCCTCGATGGCGGCGCGCCGCAGCTCGGCCGGGACCGGGTCCAGGATGGCGCCGGCCTCGCGCAGCTCCTCCTCCAGCCGGTCATGGTCCAACTCCTCGTCGACGAAGGGAGTTTCGCCGAAGAGATCGTCCTGTCCCGCGCCGTGCACGCCGTGCGGGTCGTTCGTGTCGCTCGCGTCGTTCATGTCGTTCATGTCGTTCACCGTGCTCCCCGTGCGTCGAGTCGGGCGCGCAGCCGGCGCAGGCATCGCTGGCGCATGGGTCCGATGCTGCCGACGGCGATGCCCAGGGCGGCCGACACCTCCTGGTAGCTGGGCGGCGGCGAGGCGATCAGCACGCGCAGCAGCTGGCGGCAGCGCTCGCCGAGCGCCTCGAACTCCTGCCAGAGGAAGCGGACCAGCTCGCTCTGCGCGGCAGCCTCCTCCGAGTCCAGCACCGACTGCTCCGGCGTGCGGTCCTCGCTGGCCCGGTCGAGCAGCTGGGGATCGTCGGTCGGCGTCAGCCGCTTCAGGCCCTTGATCACTTTCAGGCACTCGTTGCGCGCGGTGCTGGCGAGCCACGAACCCGCCTTGTGCGGCTCGCGGATCCGCCCCAGGTGCTGGGCGAACCGGAACCAGACGGTCTGGTAGACCTCGTGCCCGTCGGCGTCCGAGAGCCGGTGTGCGCGCACCACCGACCACACCAGCGGGCTCAGCCCGTCCACCAGCGCTTTCCAGGCCGCCGTGTCACCGTCGACGGCGGACCGGACGAGCGCGCCGACATCACTACGGTCCACGGTCCCACCCCTCGTGTACGGCCTGTCATCGTACGCCGTGGCGGGGCTCGGGCCGGACCTCATGCCGGCCTCATGACAGGCCGACCGGGACCGGACGCCAGGTGGGCGGAAGCAGGGCCGGCACATGCGCTCCCCGCACCTCCGCGAACTCGGCGTGGCGGGCGAGCAGTTCGCGGGCGGCGGCCCGCGGGTCGCCCACCCCGCTCCCGGTCATGTGGGCGGCGACGAGGCCGGCGGCCACGGGCGTCGCGAAGGACGTCCCGCTCCAGGAGGCCAGCCCCTCGAACATGACCTGGTCGGGCTTGCCCGGCGCGGTCTGCTGCGCCTCGCTCAACACGCCGGTGTGGCGCGGCGAGCGGCAGGTGCAGGAGTAGGCGAAGCCGTAGCGGCAGGCCTCGTAGGTGGAGTGCTGGTACACGTAGGGGACGGGGGCGTCGAAGCCGGTGAGGGCGCTGACCAGCCGCTCGCCAGGGGCGTACACCTTCACCCAGGGGCCGTGGTTGCTGAAGCAGGCGCCGAACTCGCCGTCGCCGCGCAGGGCGCCGACCGACAGCACGGCGTCGGCGTGGTCGGGCAGCGAGGCGTAGGCCGCGGGCCAGAAGGGCGCGGCGCTGGCGTTGTTGCCGGCCGCGGCGACCAACAGGGTGTCGTGGGACCGGAGTTCCTCCATGAACGCGGCGACCCCGAGCAGGCCGTCGAGCCGGCCGTTGGAGGTGCCCGCGGAGAGGCTGATGATGTCGGGCCAGCCCTCCTCGACGGCGTCGAAGAGGCGCTCGCCGAACTCGGACTCCAGGATGGCGCCGGCGTCGTTGAGGGTGCCGCGAACGGTGACGTCGGTGTGCGGCGCGACGGCCGCGACGAGTCCCGCGATGAACGTGCCGTGGCCGACGTACTGCTGGAGGATGCCCTCCTCGTCGGTCTCCCTGACCTGGACGTCGCCCTGGGTGCGGGCCAGCAGGGGGTAGGAGCGGTAGTCGTGGGTCAGCCCGGTGTCGATGACGAGCACGCCGACGCGGCTGCCGGGGTCCTCGTCCGGCAACGCGGGTGCGGGGTTGGGCCGTTCGGTGCGTGCGACGGGCACCGGCTCGTCGCCGGGGCAGGCGTTGACGGCGATGGACACCACGTGGTTGCGGCTGACGAGACGGCGTCCCGCGCGGCCCTCGGTCTCGCGCAGCGCGCGCAGCGCCCCGGCCACGGCGTGGTCGCCGGCCCGGCCGCCCTCCCCGGGGTCGCCGACGTGGATGCGGGTGATGCCCGAGCGGTTCGTGTCCGGTCCGGCGCGGCGCACCCGGTCGGGGACCAGGCCCTCGGTCGCGGTGAAGTGCGAGCGGACGGCGTCCTCGACGACCCGGGCCTCCTCGCCGTCGCGGGCGAGGACGACGCCCTTCTCGTAGATGAACTCGGCGGAGTCGTCCGGTCCCATGGCCAACGGGACGTCGGGCAGCGATCGCTGGATCTGCTCGAACTGCTCGTGGAATCGCTGTGGCGCCATGGCGTGTCCTCCCCCTGCGGCCGGTGGTCCTCAGCAGGACCCGCCGGACGGCCGTCTGATACAGGTGGTGCGACGGCGGACGGGGGCCGTGCGGTTGCGTCCCCACGCCTGCCGTTCCTCTTCCCGCCCCCGCCCGCCCCCTCGCACCCCTTCGCGCTCCTCCCACGACACCTCACGCCTTTGCGACGCCCCGTCACCTCTCGTCCCACTCCGAAGCACCCGGCCGCGTCGCCGGGAACGGTCGACGCGACGTCCGATCGTTACCGGTGGGTACTGCACCGAACCGGTGTGGCCCGCAGGCCGGAGCACTACCATCCGTTCTGTGACAGCGGGAGACGACTCGGTTCTCGAACTGCTGCCGATGGTGTTCGCCGACCCTGGCGACGCGCTGTCGCGGGCGGAGGGAGTGCTCGGCACCGATCCGACGCCGTTGCACGCCTCCGTCGCCCACCAGGTCATCGGCATCTGGCAGCGGGACTGGGGCGACATGCGTCTCGCCCTCGGCCATCTGCGCCGGGCCCGCGACCTCGCGGCGCGCGCGGACTCGGCCGAGCGGGAGGCGGACGTCCTCGGCACGCTCGGCGTGGCTCTGGTGCACGCGGGCCGCACCCGGCAGGGGCTGGAGGCCTTCGAGCGGGGCGTCGAGCGCGGATCGGGCCACACACGCGCGCGGGTGCTCTACCGGCGGGCCTACTCCCGGTGGGTCCTCGGCCACCACCGTGAGGCCCTGGAGGACGTGCGCCGCGCGATCCCCGTGCTGCGTCAGGCGGACGACGTCATCTGGACGGCCCGCGCCCTCACCCTGCGCGCCACCGTGCATCTCGCCCTGGGCGCGGCGGAGCGCGCGGAGGCGGACTTCACGGCCGCCGAGACGCTGTGGGACACCACAGGCCAGGAGCACGACAAGGCCGACGCGGTGGAGAGCCGCGGCCTGGCCGCGTTCCGCTCCGGGGACGTCCCGGCCGCGCTGCGGCTCCTCGACGAGGCGGAGGAGCGCTACGCCAAACTCGGCACGCCCACCTTCATGCTCGCCATCCGGCGCTGCGAGGTCCTGATGGCGGCCGGTCTGGCCCCCGAGGCGCTGGCCGAGGCGGACGCGGCCATCGGCGTCCTCGACGGCATCGGCGGCCAGTCCACCCGCAAGGCGGAGCTGTTGCTGGCCGCCGCGAAGGCGGCGCGGCTGGCGGGTGATCCCGGCACGGCGATCGCGCGCGCGGCCGTGGCCGAGCGGCTCTTCGCCGGGCAGCGGCGCACCTGGTGGGAGGCCCACGCCCGGCTGGTGCTGATCGAGGCGCGGGCGGCCACCGGCCGCGGCTCGGGCCGGCTGGTCGCGGACGCGGCGCGGCTGGCCGAGCGGCTGGCCGCCTTCCAGGCGCCCGCCGCGCCCGAGGCCTGGCTGCTGGCGGGCCGGATCGCACTGGACCTGAACCGGACCGCGGACGCCGAACGCCATCTGCAGATCGCGGCGCGCAGCCGGCGCAGCGGTCCGCCGCTGGCCCGGCTGACGGGCTGGGCGGCGCAGGCGCTGTGGGCGCGGGCGACGGGCTCGGACCGCGGCGTGCTGGAGGCCTGCCGGCGCGGGCTCGACGTCCTCGACGCCCACCGCATGACGCTGGGCGCGTCCGAGCTGCGGGCCCGCGCCACCGCGCAGGGGGCCGAACTGGCCGCGCTGGCGCAGGAGGTGAGTCTGGAGCGGGGCGGCCCGCGCCGGCTGCTGGCGTGGAGCGAACGCTGGCGGGCCACGGCGCTGTCCACGCCGCCCACCCGGCCGCCGGGCGATCCCGCGCTGCTGAGCGGGCTGACCGCCTTCCGGGTCATCGCCGCCCGGGCAGAGGCCGCGCGTATGGACGGGCGCCCGGTGCCGGCCCTGGAGCGGGAACAGCGGCGGCTGGAACGCGAGATCCGGGCCAGGACCCTGCACAGCCGCGGCGGGACCGCCTGGGGCGGTGACCGGTTCGGTGGGGACCGGTTCGACGCGGGACGGTTGCTGGAGCGGCTCGGCGAGGGCCGGCTCGTGGAACTGGCCGTGCCGGACGGGCGGGTCCAGGTGCTGGTGTGCGGGGAGGGGCGGGTGCGCCGGTTCACGGGCGGGCTGCTCGCCGAGGCGGAGCGGGAGGCCGAGCACGTCCAGGCGGGGCTGCGCCGGCTGGCGCATCCCGGCGCGGAGGGCAGGCTGCCGGTGGTGGAGGCGGCCGGGCGACGGCTGGAGGAGCTGCTGCTGGGCGAGGCGGCCGCGCAGCTGGGCTCCGGCCCGGTCGTGGTGGTGCCGCCGGCCCGGCTGCACCGGGTGCCGTGGGCGCTGCTGCCGTCGCTGCGCGAACGGGTGCTCAGCGTGTCGCCGTCGGCGAGCGGCTGGCTGCGCGCACGGGACACGCGGCCGCCGCCCGGCGGGCGCCAGGTCCTCGTGCGCGGACCGGGCCTCGCGGGCGGCGGGGCGGAGGTGCCGGAGGTCGCGGGCCGTTACGGCGCACCTGTCGTGCTGGAGCACGAGGAGGCCCGGGTCCCGCGTGTGCTGCGGGAGTTGGACGGCGCCGCGCTGGCCCACATCGCCGCGCACGGGACGTTCCGCGCGGACAGCCCGATGTTCTCGTCACTGCGCATGGCGGACGGCCCGCTCATCGTGCACGACTTCGAGCGGCTGGCCCGCAGCCCGTACCGGATCATCCTCTCCAGCTGCGACACGGCCCGGCTCGCCTCGGTCGGTGCGGACGAACTCCTGGGCCTGGTCACGGCGTTGCTGCCGCTGGGCACGGCGGGCGTGGTGGCCAGCAGCGCGCCGGTCAACGACGCGGCGGTCGTCCCGCTGATGCTGGCCCTGCACAAGGGCGTCAGCGCGGGCCTGTCCCTGGCGGAGGCGTTGCGCGACGCGCGGGCCGCGCTGCCGGGGGACGCCCTGCACCAGGCGACGGGCTGGGCGTTCGCGGCGTTCGGCGCGGCCTGAACGGGCGCGCAGGGCGAGCGGGTTGCCCCCGGACTGCTCGGCCGGCCGCGGCAGGGGCGCGCGGTCGCCCGCGCCGAGGCGCGGGCAAGCGCCGTGGAGCCCGGCGTCGTCAGGGGGTGGGCTGCGGCCGCGCGCCGATGTCGTCCGCCGCGGGGTCCGCCCTGACGAGGGCCGGGGCGGCGGCGCCCGCTGCCTGGTCGAGGTGCGCGCCGAACGCGGGGTGGGCGGTCAGCCGGCGGGCGTAGGACCACAGGGCGGGGTGCCCGGCGACGCGCCGCACGGTCTCCGCGTCGAGGTGGTGGCGGTGGACGGTGTCGAGCTGGACCAGGGCGACCCACAACTCGATGTCCGCTGCCGTGATCTGATCGCTGATCAGGTAGGCGTGGGCGTTCATTCCGCTCTCCAGCACGCCGAGTGTGGCGAGCAGCGTGCCGAGGGCGGCCGCGCGCTCGTCGTCGTCGGCGTCGGCCGCTCCGGCCCGCTGGGCGGCCGCCTCGATGCCCTGGGCGCACATCCGCTCCACGGCCTCGATCTGCGACTCCGCCCCGCACGGGTACAGCGCGGCCCGTCCGCCGCCGAACCTGCGGGCGAGGTCGCGGGCGATGTCGGGCCCGTGGCTGCTGACGATGCGTCCCGACCAGTCGTCGCCGAGCAGCGGGGCGAGGGCCGGTCCGGTGTAGTGGTGCGCGCTCGCCTCGTACAGCGGGCGCAGCGCCGAGTGACCGCCGTCGGGGCAGTCCGGGACGGCCGGCAGGAAGGTGACCGGGCAGACCGCGTCCAGGCCGAGGAGGCTGTGCGTGACGGCGACGCGCAGACAGCCGGGGTCGGCCGCCGCCAGGTAGAGGCGGTAGCGGCGCGGCACGGCGTAGTGGCCGCTGCGGGCGTCCCGGCCGATCCGGCCGCGGAAGGCGGGCGTGGGACGTGCGGACGGAGGTGCGGCGGTCAGCGGTGTGGCGGACATGACTCTCCCCGGGGCGGGGCGCACTGAGGACGTGCGCGCGGCGGATGCGACGTCGAGGCGGCGGACCTGGTCACGCGCGCCGGGCCCGGCCGCGTCCGAGGGACGTCGCCGGTGCGGCTGGGCGCGGGGAGGAGGCCCGGCTCAGCCCTGGGACCCCATTGCGCTGCAGACACGCTGGAGGTCGATGTGGCGGCGGGAGGTGAGCAGGGGCGACGAGCACGCCGTGCGGCTCGTCCGGCCGAGGACCGGCTTCAGTCGCCCCATCCGTTTCCCTACCCGTTCACTAGGATTCCCAGGAACGAGTGTCGAGCCGCCCCGACCACCCGTCAAGAGGGCGTCCATCAGGTGAATACGGGCGGGCGGGCGCCGCCGCGGCGCGTGCCGCGCGCAGGGGCCGGTCCGGGGGCCGCGGGGCGCGGCGCGGAGGCCGCGGTGCGATGCGGGGGCCGCGTTGCAGTGCGGGGGCCGCGGCGCAGCGCGGGGGGATACCGCGGCGAATCGGGCGGGCGGGCGAAGGGGCGGAGGGCACAGGCGGCCCCCCGGTCTCTCCCCGTCCCGCCCCCTCAGCGCGGCGGCCGTCGGTTCACTGGCGGGGCTTGTGGGTGGCCGCGAACTCGTCGGCGGCCGCGAGGTCGAAGTCGCCGTGGTCGCTGCCGAGCCCCTGCGCCACCAGCGCGGCGCAGGCGCTGCCGAGGACCGCGGCGTCGCCCGGGGTGCGGCCGAGGCTCACACCCCGCAGATAGCCGGCCGAGAAGGCGTCGCCGCAGCCGGTGGTGTCGACGACGTCGACGACGAAGGCGGGGACCGGTTCCGCGCCGTCGGCGGTCACCACCAGCGCCCCGTCCCCGCCGCGGGTGACGGCGACGGCGCCCGCACCCGCGCCGAGGAGTCTGCGCGCCGCGGTCAGCAGGTCGCTCTCGCCGGTGAAGCCGAGGGCCTGGTCCTCGTTGGGCAGCAGGTGATCGATGTGGGGCAGGGCCGCCTCGATCTGCTCGAAGCCGCCGAGGACGCCGGGGGCGAGCAGGTCCACGGAGGTGACGACGCCGTGCTCCTTGGCGAAGGACAGGATGCGGGCGGCGACGTCGACGCCGATCAGCTCCGGTCCGCCGAGGTGCAGATGGGTGGCCTCGGCGAGAGCGTCCCAGGGGACGTCGTCGAGGCCGTAGGTGATGTTGGCGCCGAGCAGGTGCAGGGAGGGCCGGTCGCCGTTGGGCCGGATCGGCAGGACGCTCGCCGAGGTGGCGGTGTCGGAGCGCCGGACGAGGAACTCGGTGTCGACGCCCGCCTGTTGGAGGAGCCGCAGCAGCATGTCCCCGGTCGGGTCCGAGCCGACGGCGCCCGCGCTGCGCACCCGGGCGCCCAGTTTGGCCAGGGTGAGGGCGGTGCCGCCCGCGGTTCCGGCGGCGGTCATCCGGATGTCCTCGACCAGCGTCGCGCCCTGGCCCTCGGGTATCTCCTGCACGGGCCGGACCAGGACGTCCAGAACGTGCACGCCCATCGTGAAGACCTTCATCGGTTCTCCCCCTTCGTCGGCTCTTGCTGCCGTGCGGATGCCGCGGGCGTCGCGGATGCCGCGGGTGATTCCGGCGGTGCGGGTGACGCGTCCGGCGCCGGCGCTGCGCCCGGTGCGGGCGAGACGCGGTGGGTGGTGCCGTAGTCGCGGGCCAGGGCCGCCTCGATCACGGCGAGTTGCTGCTGCTCGTCGAGGACGCGCGGCCGGCCCATGGCGGCCGCGTCCCGGTAGACGCCGCAGGCCCATTCGAGGAGCAGCGCGTTCTCGACCGCGCCGTCGAGGGTCGTCCCGTGGGTGACCGCGCCGTGGTTGGCCATCAGGGCGGCGCTGCGACCGTCGAGCGCGGCGAGCACCGACGCGGCCAGCTCGGGCGTGCCGAAGGTGGCGTACGGCGCGACCCGGACGCTGCCGCCGAGGGCCAGCATCTGGTAGTGCACGCAGGGGAGTTCGTCGAGCACGCAGGAGGCGGCGGTGGCCATCGGGGCGTGGGTGTGGACGACCGCGCCGACGCCGTAGCGGCGGTAGACGCCGATGTGCAGGTCCAGTTCCGAGGTCGGCCGCAGGTCTCCGTCGACGACGTTGCCGTCGAGGTCGACGACGGTCACCTGTTCCGGGGTGAGGCCGGCGAGGACCGCTCCGGTCGCGGTGATCGCGACCCGGTCGTCGACGCGTACGCTCACGTTCCCGGCCGTGCCGATGAGGAGGCCTTCGGCCCCCAGCCGTCGGCACGCGTCCGCCACGGCGGCCCGCTCCCGACCCGTCGCGCTTGAGGCGGTCATGGGCGCGAAGGTAGCGTAAACGTGAAACAAAGTCACGTTCAGGTTTGGAGGCAGTTCCTTGGTCCAGCCGACCGCCGGCCCCGACGGCGGCACACCCCTGCGCCGCACCCCCCGGCAGGCCCGCAGCAAGGCACGTCTGGCGCTGCTGCTCCGGGCCGCCGAACGCATCCTGGTCGACGAGGGCGTGGAGGCGCTCACCACGACACGGGTGGCGGCCGAGGCGAAGGTGTCGGTCGGGTCCCTGTACCAGTACCTCCCCGACCGCGGCGCGATCATCGACGCCCTGGCCTCGGGCTACTTCGCCCGCCTCGAAGGCGTCATGGACGACCTGGCCCGTGCCGCGGTCACCGGGCGCTGGGACGACCCGGTGGGCGTGCTCGTCGACACCTGCGCGGGCGTCTACCGCACCGAACACGGCTTCCGCGCCCTGTGGTTCGGCAGCGGGCTGACGGAGCGGACCCGGGCCGCCGATCGCGAGCACAAGCGGCGGATGGCCGACGGCGTGCGCCGGGTGCTGCTCGCCCTGGGCGTGGCTCGCGACGACGAGAGACTGGCGACGGCGTGCCATGCAGCGATCCTCGCCGCCGACGCGCTCGCGCAGGAGGCCTTCCGCCGCACTCCCGAGGGCGACGGCGAACTGCTCGACGAGGCCAAGACGATGCTGCGCGGCTACCTCGCCGACGTCGTGACCCGGTACGAGCCCCGGTAGGCGGGCGAGGGCCGTCGGCGCCGGACCGGGCGAAAGTCGCTCGCCGCCGCGCCGGTCCGGTGGATACGGTCGCTCCCCGGGCGGACCGCATCGCCGGCCGCCGCACCCGGAAGGCGACCACCGTGACCACTCCGCAGCCCCGCCCCACGACCACCCTGTGGCGCCCGACCGGTCCGGTGGAGCTGGACCTGGTGCGCGATCTGGCCTGGCGCGCCTGGCCTGCGCGCCTCCCGGAGCAGCCGATCTTCTATCCGGTGCTCAACGAGGACTACGCCGTCAGGATCGCCCGGGACTGGAACGTCAAGCACGACGGCGCGGGCTACGTGACCCGGTTCGAGGTCGACTCGGCGTTCCTGCGCAGATACCCCGTGCGGCGGGCGGGCGGCCGCACGATCCTGGAGCTGTGGGTGCCCGCCGAGGAGTTGCCCGAGTTCAACGCGCACATCGTGGGCGAGATCGAGGTCGTCCACGAGTTCCGGTGACGCCCGCGGGCGGTCGCCGAGGGCGCTCTCCTTCGCGGTCGGCGCCCGGCGCGACGACGTCCGGGGCTGTCCCCGGACGGGGTGCGCGCCGGGCGGGCCCCGGTCAGCCGGCGAGCGGGTGCTGCGGGTCCAGCAGCGCGGCGATCCGCTCGGTGATCACCTGCGAGTTGTTGCCGCCGGGCGCGTTCGGGCCGACCGTCGTGGACACCGCGATGGACAGCCGCTTGTGCGGCTCGTACGCCATGACGGCCGCGTAGCCGAAGAAGGACGGGTTCTGCAGCACCCAGCTGTTCTTGACGAGGACGCCCACGCCGAAGTGGAACTTCTTCGTCATGGGCAGGCACACCGTCGCGGGGCAGGCGGCGGTGGCGTGGCCGAGACCGACCGTGCCCGGGTTCAGCTGCGTGCGGAAGGCGCTCTTCGAGAGCAGTTCGCCCGAGCCGACGCCCTGGCCGGAGCGGGCCAGGTCGCAGACGTCCTGGGTGATGACGGCTCCCGGGGCGGTGGTCCAGGAGGGGTTGAAGTACGTGGACTCCTCGTAGAAGCCGCGTTCCTCGTCGTAGGCGTGCAGCACCGGCTGGGGGATTTGCGCCGTGTCCTCGCTGCGGGTGTTGCGCAGGTCCAGGGGGCGCAGGACGCGCTGCCTCAGCAGGCGGGCGAGCGGGGTGCCGGAGATCTTCTCCAGGACCTGGCCCAGGAGGACGAAGTTGGCGTGCGAGTAGCTCCAGTTGGTGCCGGGCCGGTACCAGAGGGGGTGGCGCAGGGAGAACCCGACGAGCTCCTTCGGGGTCCAGTGCTGCCAGGGGTCCGCGTACAGCTTCTTCAGGAAGGCCGGGTCGGTGACGTAGTCGTGCAGGCCCGAGGTGGAGTCGCCGAGCATGCGCAGGGTGATCTCGTCGCCGTGCGGCAGATCGGGCAGCCAGCGCGAGACCGGGGCGTCGAGGTCCACCTTGCGCTCCTCGACGAGCTGGAGCAGCACGGTGCCCATGAAGGCGATGCCGACCGAGCCGGTGCGGAAGTGCATGGCGGGGGTGGCGGGTACGCCCGTCATGGACTCGCCGACGGCCGCCGTCACCAGTTCGCGGCCGTCGACGGTGACCCTGACGAGGGCGGCCTTGAGGCCGAGCTCCTTCTTGGCCCGGCGGACGACGTCGAGGACCTTGCGCGCCTGGGCGTCGGGGCTGCGGGTGGCGGCGCAGGCCCGGTCGGGGTGGCCGGGCCCGGCGGCGGCGACCGCCGTCTGGAGGGTCGAGGCGAGGAGGGCGGCGGCGCACAGCAGCGCCGTACGAGTACGCGTCATACGCGCACTATGGGCTGATCTTCACAACGGTAGGAGCGCTGACACTCGGACACCGGGGGCCCGGGGCCCGGACAGAACCCGTACGGAGGAGTGCCGCCGTCCCCGCAGCGAGGGGCCGCGTCGCTGCCGCGCGGTCAAACCGGTCGACGACCTCCCGAGGACCGGCCTGACCGCGCAGTCATCGCAGTCTTGGCCGCCGCCCGGCCGGCGTCAAGACCCGTCCCGGTGGGTGGGCGGCCGGCGACCGGCGAGCAGGGGGCTCTTCCGGTCACTCCGTAGGGGCCCTTCCGGTCACTCCGGGACGTCACACGGATTTTTCCCGGCCACCGGATCGACGCCGGCGGCGGGCGTCCGTTCGGGGACATGCGGTCCAAAGGAACCCAAATCTGACGGTCACTCACGTTTCGCTGGGATGAGCCGGGAGTGAACACGCCTGCGGGTGACGGGAATTGATCCGTTTTCCTCCCTGCCGGCCGTTCACGCTCGCCTGACCGAATCACTACGGCCGGTCACCGGCCGATGGTTCGAACGTTGACCAGTGAGTAACAAGACCACTACCTTTCAACGCGTTTCGAGCACGCGCTACAGAACGGCGTTCCGGGTGAACCTCTCCCCGCCGGAACGCGGTGAGCCGCCTTTGCTGTCCCGAACCCCCCCACCGTGCAGTCTCACCTTGATTCGGAGAATCATGACGTCCGCTGTGCGTTCCGAGGACATGATCATCGGCATCACTCCGTTCGGCGAGCCCGACGCCGGGCTCGCCCTGGCGGTCGGCCGGTCCGGCGGTCTGGGAGTGCTGGACCTCGGACCCGGTGACCGAAGATCGCGCGAGGCCCTGGCACGGCTGCGGCACGCCTGTCCGGGCGGGTTCGGCGTCCGCGTCGACGCGCACTGCCGGCTCACCCCCGCCGACCTCGATCCGGACGGCCCCCACACCGTGATCCTGGCCGTCGGCGCGGCGGCCGGGAGCGCCTGGCCGGTCGACGTGCTCGCGCCGCGTGTGCGGGTGCTCGTCGAGGTCACCGACCTGGCGGGCGCACGGGACGCGGTCCGCGCCGGAGCGCACGGTCTGATCGCCCGCGGCGCCGAGTGCGGCGGCCGCGTCGGCGCCCTGAACTCCTTCGTCCTGCTCCAGCAGCTCCTCGCGGCGCCCGAGGTGACCGTGCCGGTGTGGGCGTGCGGCGGCATCGGCCCCCGGACAGCCGCCGCCGCGACGGCGGGCGGCGCGGCCGGGGTCGTCCTGGACGGCCAGCTCGCCCTGCTCGCCGAGTCGTCGCTGCCCGAGCAGGCCGCCGCCGCGCTGCGCACCCTGGACGGCTCGGAGACCGTCGTGCTGGCCGGTCACCGGGTCCTGCTGCGGCGCGGCCCGGACGCCCCGCGGCTCGCCGAGGACGCCGGACCGCGGGAGGCGGCGGCACTGCTCGGTGCGCGGGACCCGCGCACCCAGCTGCTCCCGGTGGGCCAGGACGGCTTCCTCGCCGCCCGGTTCGCCGAGCGGTGGGGCGACGCCCGGCGCACGGTCCGCGCGCTGCGGGAGGCGATGCTGGACGCCGTCCACGACGACTCGGCCGCGCGGGCGCTGCGGCCCGGCTCCCCGATGAGCCGGGCGCTCGGCACCCGGCTCCCCGTCGCACAGGGGCCGATGACCAGGGTGAGCGACGGCCCCGCGTTCGCCGCGGCGGTGGCGGCGGACGGGGCGCTGCCCTTCCTGGCCCTGGCGCTGGCGGACGGCGCACGGACCCGGACGATGCTGGCCGAGACGCGCGACGCGGTGGCCGGCCGGCCCTGGGGCGTGGGCGTCCTCGGCTTCGCGCCGGAGCACGTGCGCGCGGCCCAGCTGGAGGCCGTACGGGAGCTGCGGCCGACGCACGCGATCATCGCGGGCGGACGCCCGTCGCAGGCGCGGGCCCTGGAGCAGGACGGCGTCCGCACCTTTCTGCACGTGCCCTCGCCTGGGTTGCTCAGGCAGTTCCTGGAGGCCGGGACGCGCCGGTTCGTGTTCGAGGGCTCGGAGTGCGGCGGGCACGTCGGCCCGCGTGGCAGCTTCGCGCTCTGGGAGGCCCAACTCGCGGTGCTGGAAGACTACTTCGAGGGCCGTCCGGCGGACGGCGTCGAAGTGTTCTTCGCCGGCGGGGTGCACGACGAGCGGTCGGCGGCGATGGTCGCCGCGCTCGCCGCGCCGCTGACCGCGCGCGGTGCGGCCGTCGGCCTGCTGATGGGCACCGCCTACCTGTTCACCGACGAGGCCGTGTCCTGCGGGGCGATCCGGCCGCTGTTCCGGCGGCAGGTCATGGAGGCGGAGGCCACCACGCTGCTGGAGTCCGCGCCGGGGCATGCGACGCGGTGCGTGCCCAGCCCGTTCGCCGCGGACTTCCGCGACCAGGAGGCACGGCTGCGCGCCGAGGGCGTGCCCGACCGGCGGATCTGGGAGGAACTGGAGCGGCTCAACGTCGGCCGGCTGCGCCTGGCCAGCAAGGGCGTGACCCGTGACGGCGACGGCGCGCTCGTCCCCGTCGACGAACCGCGCCAGCTCGCCGAGGGGATGTTCATGGCGGGCGAGGTGGCCGTGCTGCGCTCGGCCGCCACGACGCTCGCCGCCCTGCACGAGTCGGTGACCACGGGCGCGGCCGGGTATCTCGCCCGCCGGGCGGCGCGGGCGGCCCCCGCCGAGGACACGCCCGCGCCCGCCGCGCCCGCTCCGCTCGACATCGCCGTCGTCGGCATGGCGTGCATGTTCCCCGGGGCCCCCGACCTGCCCGCGTTCTGGGCGAACGTCGTCGGCGGTGTGGACGCGGTGGGCGAGGTGCCCGCCGATCGCTGGGACCCGGCCGTCCACCACGGCGCGTCCACCCCCTCCAAGTGGGGCGGATTCCTCCCCCGCATCCCCTTCGACCCGCTGCGCTACGGCATCCCGCCGGCCTCCCTCGGCCACGTCGAACCGGTGCAGCTGCTGTCCCTGGAGGCCGCCCGGCGCTCCCTGGAGGACGCCGGATACGGCGACGGCGGGCGGGACTTCGACCGCTCCCGCACCTCTGTGGTGTTCGGCGCGGAGGCGGGCAGCGACCTGTCGAACGCGGCCACGCTGCGGGCGGTGCTGCCCTCGTACTACGGCCGCGTTCCCGAGGGCCTGGACGAGCAGCTCCCGCGGCTGACCGAGGACTCCTTCCCCGGCATGCTCGCCAACGTCATCTCGGGCCGCGTCGCCAACCGGCTCGACCTGGGCGGCGCCAACTACACCGTCGACGCGGCCTGCGCCTCCTCGCTGGCCGCCGTGGACGTCGCGTGCAAGGAACTGGCCGGCGGCACGTCCGACGTGGTCCTTTGCGGCGGCGCCGACCTGCACAACGGCATCAACGACTACGTCCTGTTCTCCTCGGTGCACGCCCTCTCCCCGACCGGCCGTTCCCGCGCCTTCGACGGCTCGGCGGACGGCATCGCGCTCGGCGAGGGCGTCGCCTGCCTGGTCCTGAAGCGGCTCGCGGACGCCGAACGGGACGGCGACCGCGTCTACGGGGTCATCAAGGGACTCGGCGCGTCCAGCGACGGCCGCTCCCTCGGACTGACCGCGCCCCGGCCCGAGGGCCAGCGCTCGGCCCTGGAACGCGCCTACCGCAACGCGGGCGTCTCCCCGGCCGACGTCGGGCTGGTCGAGGCGCACGGCACGGGCACCGTCGTCGGCGACCGCACCGAACTGCGCGTCCTCGGCGAGGTGTTCGCCGAGGCGGGGGCCAGACCGGGCGGCTGCGCGCTCGGCTCGGTGAAGTCGCAGATCGGGCACACCAAGTGCGCCGCCGGACTCGCCGGGCTCATCAAGACGCTGCTGGCCCTGCACACCGGCGTCCGGCCGCCCACCCTGCACGTCGAGTCGCCCAACCCGGCCTGGGACGCGGACACCAGCCCCTTCGCGTTCCACGCCGAGGCCCGCCCGTGGGCGGCGCCCGCGCCCGAACGGATCGCCGGGGTCAGCGCATTCGGCTTCGGCGGCACCAACTTCCATGTGGTGCTGGCCGCTCACGCGGGCGGTGTGCCGCCGGTGCGGGGGCTCGACGCGTGGCCGGGCGAGCTGTTCGTCTTCCGCGGGCGCGACGAGGCCTCGGTCCGCCGGTCGATGGAGGAGCTGCTGAAGGCCGCCCGGGCGCCGGGCCGGCCGTGGCGGCTTCGCGACCTCGCGCTGGGCGCGGCCCGGCGGTCGGACGCGAGCAGCGACCCGGCCCGGATCGCCCTCGTGGCGACGGACGTCGACGACCTGGTGGACAAGCTGCTCCGGGCCACCGCGGATCCCTCGGCTCCCGGCGAGCAGGCGGGCCCCGGCGGGCGCGCCGCGACGGACGGCGTCCATCGCGCCCGGCCCGCCGCCACGGACGGGAACAGGGACGGGGACGGGGTCGACGTCCCGCACGACGCCAAGGTCGCCTTCCTCTTCCCCGGCCAGGGCAGCCAGCGCACCGGCATGCTCGCCGACCTGTTCGTCGCCTTCCCCGAGCTGCGCCCCTACCTGGAGCTGGGCCGCGCCCACGTGGACGCCCTGTATCCGCCGGCCGCGTTCGACGACGTCTCGCGCGAGAGGCAGAAGGCCGCGCTGACCGACACCCGCGTGGCTCAGCCCGCGCTCGGCGTCGCCGGGCTCGCCGCGCACGCCGTGCTCACCGCGGCCGGCGTGCAGCCGGACATGGCCGCCGGGCACAGCTACGGCGAGCTGGTGGCCCTGTGCGCGGCGGGCGCGCTCACCCCCGAGACACTGCTGGAACTCAGCGCGGAGCGAGCGGCGGCGATCCTGCGGGCGGCGGAGTCCGCCGGGGCCGCGAACGGCGACCAAAGCGGCGGGGCCGACCCCGGGACCATGGCGGCGGTGTCGGCCGGCGCCGAGGAGGTGACCCGGGCGCTCCGTGCGCCGGGCGCGCCGGACGGCGTCGTCGTCGCCAACCGCAACGCGCCCGGCCAGACGGTGATCTCGGGCCCCACGGACGCCGTCGCCGAGGCCGTCCGGCTGCTGCGCGCGGCGGGGCACGCGGCCAAGCGCATCCCCGTCGCGTGCGCGTTCCACAGCCCGATGGTGGCCGCCGCGGGCGACGCGTTCGCCGAGGCGCTCGCGGCCCGCCCGGTGCACGCGCCCGAGTTCCCGGTGTGGTCCAACCGCACGGCCGCCCCCTACCCGGCCGACGGCGACGCCGTGCGCGCCGGGCTCGCCGCCCAGATCGGCGCCCCGGTCGCCTTCGTGGAGCAGATCGAGGCCATGTACGAGGCGGGGGCGCGCGTCTTCGTCGAGGCCGGTCCGGGCTCGGTGCTGACCGGGCTGACCGGCCGGATCCTCGGCGACCGGCCGCACACCGCGGTGGCCTGCGAGCCCCGGCCCGGCAGCGGACTGCGCGGCTGGCTCGACGCGCTGGCGCGGCTCGCCGTCGCGGGCCTGCCGGTGCGCGCCGGATGGCTGCTGCGCGGCCGTGACGCGGTGGACGCGCTGCGCGCACCGGAGCCGAAACGCCCCGGCTGGACGGTCGACGGCCAGCTGGTGCGCACCGCCGACGGCGCCCTCCTCCCCGGTGCGCTCGCGCCGGCCCGACGCGTCGAGGCCCCCACCGGCCCCACCGGCCTCACCTACCCCGCCGAGAGGACAGCGACGACTGTGACGACGAACCCCCCGCACGGCGTCCCCTCCGACCGGGACGCGCTCGTCTCCGAGTTCCTGCGCACCAGCCGCGAGATGATCGCCGCCCAGCGCGACGTGCTGATGACCTACCTGGGCGCGGACCCCGCCGCACGGCTCGCCCCGCCCGCCGCTCCGGCTTCTGCCCCGGTCCCGGCTCCGCAGGTGATCCCGGCTGTCGGTGAACTCGCGTCGTCGGGACCGCAGTCGGCAGCCGCGGCCCCGGCCGTGGTCGTCGGGGAGCCGGCCGCGGTGGAGCCCGCCGGGGAGAGTGCGGGGGCGGTCGACGTGCAGCGGCTCGTGCTGGAGATCATCAGCGAGCGCACCGGCTACCCCGTCGACATGATCGAGCCCGACCTCGATCTGGAGGCGGACCTCAGCATCGACTCCATCAAGCGGGCCGAGATCGCGGGCGAACTGGCCCGGCGTCTGGGCGCGGGGGCCGACGTCGCGGCCCTGGACGACGACGCGCTGGAGGAGCTGGCCAAGGCGCGGACCGCCGCCGCGGTGACCGCCTGGCTGACCGCCCGGCTGGGCGACCCGGCCGCGGACACGGCGGTGGACGCCGCCGAGGAACCGGACGCGGAGCCCGCGGCGGGTCCCGGGCCGGAGCACGAACCGGATCTCAGGCCGGAGCACGGGCCGGACGCCGTCACCGGGGAGGCTCCCGGACGGCGGCTCCTGCGCCCGGTCCTGCTCGACGAGCGGCCCGACGCCGCCGCCGCCCCGGCGGCCGCACTCGCCGGCACGCGCTGGACCGTCCTCGGCGACGCCCCCGAGACCGTCGCCCGGCTGGCGTCCCACGGCGCCGACGTCGTCGTACGCGCCCACGACCACGTCCTGACGGAGGCGGACGGGCCGCTGGACGGCGTGCTGTGGCTCGGGGCACTCGCGGACGCCGACGACTCCCCCGTGCTGCCCGACATGTTCCCCGTGCTGAAGGCCGCCCTCGCGCACGGACCGCGCGTGCTGCTGGCCCTCCGCCGCGCCGACGACGAGAGCCCCGACCCCCGCACCGCGGGGCTGCGCGGACTGTTCCGGACAGTGGCGCGGGAGTATCCGCAGACCCTGGCCCGGCTCGTCGAACTCGCCGACGACTCCCCGCCGGCCGTCGCGGACGCCGTCGTCGCCGAGGCCGTCGCGCCGGACCGGACGCCCGTCGTACTGCGGACGGCGGCCGGGAGGCACGGGTTCGCACTGGTGGCGGCGCCGCTCGGCACGCTCGGCGCCACGGGCGCGGGACCGGCCGGGGAGGGCGCCGCGGAGGCGGCCGCACTCGGCCTGGACCGGGACTCGGTGGTGCTGCTCGCGGGCGGGGCGCGCGGCATCACCGCGCAGTTCGCCGCCGCGCTCGCCCGCGCCGCCCGCTGCCGGCTGGAACTGCTCGGCCGCACCCCCGCCCCCGACGGCCCGGAGGCCGCGGACACCGCGTCCGCCCGCACCCCCGCGGCCCTGCGGGCGGCGCTCGCCGCACGCGGCGGTCTGCGGCCGGCCGAGATCAACCGGGCCGCCGAACTGCTGCTGGCCCAGCGGGAGATCGCGGCCACCCTCGCCGAACTCACCGCCCTGGGCAGCCGGGCCCGCTACCGCTCGGTCGACTTCCGCGAACCGGAGGCGGTGCTCCAGGCGGTCAAGGAGATCCACGCCGAGCACGGCCGGCTCGACGGCGTGGTGCACGCGGCCGGCGTGATCGAGGACCGGCTCCTCGCGGAGAAGAGCCCCGAGTCCTTCCGCCGTGTGTACGGCACCAAGGCGACCGGCGCCCGCGCCCTGCTCACCGCGCTGGAGGAGCTGCCCGCGGCGCCCGCGTTCACCGTGCTGTTCGGGTCGATATCGGCCGTGCTGGGCAACCGCGGCCAGGTCGACTACGCGGCCGCCAACGACGCGCTGGAGACCCTCGGAGCGGCCTTCGCCGCCCGCACCGGCCGGCGTGCGGTGACCGTGCACTGGGGACCCTGGGCGCCTTCGGCCGGGCACGCGGGCATGGTCGGGGCGGAACTGGCCCGCGAGTACGCACGGCGCGGCATCCGGCTGATCGACCCCGAGGAGGGGACGGCCGCGCTGCTGCGGGAGCTCGCCTGGGGCGAGGAGTCCGCGACCGCCGTCGTCTACACCGCCTCGGGCTGGTGACCGGCCGGGTGGGAGCGCCCGGGAGGGGCGACGACGGCACGGCTGTGACGACGCGTCAGGTGCCGGTCGCCATCGTCGGGATGTCCGTGCTGCTGCCGGGTGCCCCCGACCTGGACGCCTACTGGCGCAACCTGCGCGACGGCGTGGACGCGATCGCCGAGGCGCCCGAGGGGCGCTGGGACGCCGGGTTCTACCGGCCGGGCACGGCCTCCGCCCCGGCCGTCGCGGACCGGGTCTACGCCCGCCGGGGCGGATTCGTGGACGGGCTCGCGCAGGTGGAGGTCACCCGGTTCGGGATCATGCCGAACTCGGTCGCCGGGACCGAGCCCGACCAGCTGATCGCGCTGCACGTGGCCTCGGCCGCCCTCGACGACGCCGGCGGCACGGACCGCCTCCCCGACCGGGGGCGGGTCGGCGTGATCCTCGGCCGGGGCGGCTATCTCACGCCCGGCCTGGTCAGGCTCGACCAGCGGGTGCGCACCGCCGGCCAACTGGTGCGCACCCTGGGCGAGTTGCTGCCCGACCTGACGGACGGCCAACTCGACCTGGTACGTGCCGCTTTCACCGAGCGGCTCGGCCCGGACAGCCCCGAGTCGGCGATCGGCCTGGTGCCCAACCTCGCCGCCTCCCGGGTCGCCAACCGGCTCGACCTGCGCGGACCCGCCTACACGGTGGACGCCGCCTGCGCCTCGTCGCTGATCGCCGTGGACCAGGCGGTGGGCGAACTCGCCTCCGGGCGCTGCGACATGATGCTCGCAGGGGGCGTCCACCACTGCCACGACATCACCCTGTGGAGCGTCTTCTCCCAGCTGCGCGCCCTCTCCCCCAGCCAGCGCATCCGCCCCTTCCACCGGGACGCCGACGGCATCCTCATCGGCGAGGGAACGGGTGTCGTCGTCCTCAAGAGGCTGGCCGACGCCGAGCGGGCCGGCGACCGGATCTACGCCGTGATCCGGGGCACCGGCGTGGCCGGCGACGGCCGGGCGGCCGGACTCATGAACCCCGATCCGGCCGGCCAGGCGCAGGCGGTGCGGCAGGCCTGGCGGGCGGCCGGACTCGACCCCGCCGCACCCGGCTCGATCGGCCTGCTGGAGGCGCACGGCACCGCGACCCCGGCCGGTGACGGCGCCGAACTCACCACGCTGGCCGACGTGTTCGGCCCCGGTGACGCGGACGCCGTGCTGGGGTCGGTGAAGTCGATGATCGGGCACGCGATGCCGGCCGCAGGGGTCGCCGGGCTGGTCAAGGCCGCGCTCGCCGTCCACCACCGCACGCTCCTGCCCACCCTGCACTGCGACGACCCGCACCCCGCCCTGGCCCGCACCCGGTTCCGCACCCTGGAGAAGGCGGCCGACTGGGAGACCAGCGGGCTCCGGCCCGTGCGCCGGGCCGCCGTCAACGCGTTCGGGTTCGGCGGGATCAACGCGCACGTCGTACTGGAGGAGGCGCCGGGCGCCCGCGCGACACGTACGGACGTGCAGGCCCACCCGGCCCTTCGGGTCGCCGAGCCCGAACGGGTGCTGCTGCTGGCCGCCGGCTCACCGGCCCGCCTGGCCGCCCTCCTCGACGGCGACGACGCCGCCGTACGGGCCGCCGGACTCGACGCGGACCGGCCGCACCCGCAGGCGGGGCCCGCCCGGCTCGGCGTCGTCGACCCGACCGCCAAACGGCTCGCCCTGGCCCGTCGCGCGGTGACCCGCGAGCGGCCCTGGCACGGCCGAAGCGACGTCTGGTTCCGGCCCGGCCCCCTGCTGGGCGCCGGGCACGGCGGGCCGGCGTTCCTCTTTCCCGGCCTGGAGGGCGACTTCACCCCGCGGATCGACGACGTGGCCGCCCACTTCGGCCTGCCCGCCGTCACACTCGACGCGGGCCGGACGGGCGACGTGGGCCGGCACGGGTTCGGCGTCGTCGCCGTCGGCCGCCTCCTCGACGCGGCGCTGCGCCGCGCCGGGATCGTGCCGGGCGCGGTCGCCGGGCACAGCGTCGGCGAGTGGACGGCGATGACCGCGGCCGGGCTGTACTCGGGGGACGAGGTCGACGCGTTCATGAGCGCCTTCGACCCGGACTCGGTGGCGGTGCCCGGCCTCGCCTTCGGGGCGATCGGGGCGTCGGCCGAGAGCGTCCTGGCCGCCCTGCGCGACGAGGGCGGGGACCGGGCGGGCCTGGTCCTGTCCCACGACAACGCGCCCGGCCAGTCGATGGTGTGCGGTCCGCAGGCCGCGGTGGAGGAGTTCGTGCGGGCGCGGCGCGCCCAGGGCGTCCTCAGCCAGGTGCTGCCGTTCCGGTCGGGCTTCCACACCCCGATGCTGCGCCCCCATCTGGCGCCCATCGAGGAGGCCGCCCGCCGGTTCCGGCTGCATCCGCCGCACACCCCGCTCTGGTCGGGCACGACCGCCGCGCCGTTCCCCGCCGACGAGGCGGGCGTGCGGGCCCTGTTCGTGCGGCACCTGCTGGAGCCGGTGCGGTTCCGGCAGCTGACCGAGGCCCTGCACACCGCGGGCCACCGGGTGTTCGTGCAGGTCGGGCCGGGTCAGCTCGGTTCCCTCGTGGGGGACACGCTGGGCGCTCGCGACCATCTGGTGGTCGCCGCGAACTCGCCCCACCGCGGCGGACTCGCGCAGTTGCGCCGGGTGGCCACCGCGCTGTGGACGGCGGGCGCGGCGGTGTCGCCGTCCCTGCGCCGCGCCGGTACGGCGGCCGGGGGCCGGCGCCCGCCGGTGCGGCTGGACCTGGGCGGCGCCCTGGTGTCCCTGGCCCCCGGACGGCTCGCCGGACTGCGGGCCGAACTGCGCGGGGGGCTGCACGGCGGACCGCGCGGCGAGTCCCACCGGGATCCGGGTGCGTCCGCCCCCGCGCCGGGTCCGGGCGGCCCGTCGCCGCTGGACGCGCTCGCGGGCGGCTCCCCGATGGCCGCCGAACTGAGCGCCCTGCTGCGCGAGACCGCGGACACGGCCGCCGCCCTGATGTCCGCACGGACGGCCGGGACGGCGGGGACGGCGGCGTCCGCCGCCTCCGCGGCGTGGGGGCCGCGGCGCACGACCGTCCGCGTCTCCCCCGACACGATGCCGTACCTGCTGGACCACTGCTTCTTCCCCCAGCGGCCCGGCTGGCCCGAGACGGCCGACCGCTGGCCCGTCGTCCCGGCGACGACGATCGTGCAGCACATCGTGGACGCGGCCCTGGAGACGGCCCCCGGCACGGTGGCGGCCGCCGTGCACGGCGCGCGCTTCGAGGAGTGGCTCACCGCCACCCCGGCCGTCGACGTGCCCGTCACCGTGACGCCCGAGGAGCCGGGCCGCCTCGCCGTCTCCTTCGGTCCGCGCGCCCGCGCCACCGTGGAACTCGCCGCCGCCCATCCCGCGCCGCCGCCCGCCCTCTGGCCGGTCGACCCGCGCGACGAGCGCACCCCCGACCACACCGCCGCCCAGCTCTACGCCGAACGCTGGATGTTCCACGGACCGGCGTTCCAGGGGGTCGCCGAGCTGACCGCGATCGGCGAACGCCATGTGCGCGGACGTCTGCGCACCCCGGCCGCTCCGGGCGCCCTGCTGGACAACGTCGGCCAGATCCTCGGCTACTGGATCATGGCGACCCGGGCCGAGCGGACCGTGGTGTTCCCGGTGGGGATGCGCGAGATGCGCTTCTACGGGCCGCATCCGGCGCCGGGCACGGAGGTGGACTGCCTGGTGCGGATCGCCTCGCTCACCGACACGCTCCTGGAGGCCGACGTCCAGCTGACGGCCGGGGGGACGGTGTGGGCGGAGCTGTACGGCTGGCAGGACCGCCGCTTCGACAACGACCCGCAGACCCGGCCCGTCGAGCGGTTCCCGGAGCGCCACACCCTGTCCGAGGCCCGGCCGGGCGGCTGGATGCTGCTGCACGAGCGGTGGCCGGACCTGGCGTCCCGCGAGCTGATCATGCGCAACTCCCTGGGCGGCGCGGAGCGCGCCGAGTACGCCCGGCACGCTCCGCGCGGCCGCCGGCAGTGGCTGCTGGGCCGGATCGCCGCCAAGGACGCGGTGCGCCGGTGGCTGTGGGACCAGGGCGAGGGCCCGGTGTTCCCGGCGGAGCTGCGGGTGCACAACGACGACGCGGGCCGCCCGTACGTCACCGGGGTGCACGGCCGGCTCCTGCCCCCGCTGGACGTCTCGCTGGCCCACTGCGCGGAGGCGGCCGTGGCGATCGTGCGGCCGCACCGGCCCGGCCCCGGACCGGGGATCGACGTCGAGGAGGTCGTCGAGCGCGCCCCGCAGGCCATGGCGGCCGCCCTCGGCGCCGGCGAACTGCGGCTGCTGCGCCGCCTTTCGGAGCAGACGGGCGACGGCGAGGCCCTGTGGTTCACCCGGTTCTGGGCGGCGAAGGAGGCCGTCGCCAAGTCCGAGGGCTCCGGATTCGGCGGCCGGCCGCGGGACTTCGCCGTGCTCGACGCGACACCGGCCGGCGACCGGCTGACCGTCGCGGGCCGCCTCGCACGCGCCTGCACGGTGCACTGCGCTCCGGCCGCCAACCCGCCCCGGCTGCCGGAGCGCGCCTACGCCGTGGCATGGACGACGGGACAACCGACCGCTGAGGAGTACGACGCCCGATGACAACCCCCGCCCCCCGCACCCCCGTCACCCCCGACGAGGCGTCCGTCCTCGCCGACCTCACCGCCATGCTGGCGCGGCTCCTGGAGGACGAGTACGGCCTCGACGACGTCGAGATCGGCATGGCGACGACCTTCAACCGCGACCTGGAGCTGGAGAGCATCGACCTGGTCACCCTTGCCGGACTGCTCCAGGAGCGCTACGGCGAGCGCGTCAACTTCGCCGAGTTCCTGGCGGACATGGAGTTCGACGAGATCATCGAGCTGACCGTCGGACGGCTGGTCGAGTACGTCGTGACCAGCCTGAAGGCCACGGAGGCGAGCTGAGCCATGGCGATGGTCGACACCGGCGCCGTCCGGTTGCACGTCCAGCGGATCGGCCCCCGGGCGGGCCGGCCGGCCACCGCCACCGTGGTGCTGGTGCACGGTCTGCTCACCGACAGCCTGGCGAGCTACTACTTCACCGTCGCGCCGGCGTTCGCCGCCGCCGGGCTCGACGTCGTCATGTACGACCTGCGCGGGCACGGACGCAGCGAACGCCCGGCGCGGGGGTACACGCTGGACGACAACATCGACGACCTGGAGGCCCTGCTGGACCGGCTGGCGGTGACCGGCCGCGTGCATCTGGTCGGCAACTCCTACGGCGGCACGATCGCGTTCGGTTTCGCGGCCCGGCGGCCGGAGCGGGCGGCGAGCGTCAGCCTCATCGAGTCGGAACCGGCCACCGCGGCCTGGGCCGTGAAACTCGGCGGCATCCTGGACCGGATCGTCACCCAGCTCGCCCACAACGAGCCCGACGCGATCCGCTGGATCTCCGCCCACCGCGGGCACAACACCGCCCGGCTGGCCAAGGGCGCGGCCCGGCTGGCCCGGGACACCAGCCTCGGCCGGGACATCCCCGCGAGCCGGGTGCTGACACGGGAGCAGATCGCGGCGGTGCGCTGCCCGGTGCTCGGGGTGTACGGCGGCGACTCCGACCTCGCCGCCCTGGCGCCCGAGCTGGAGGCGGCGCTGCCCGACTGCCGGACCGTGGTGATCCCGGGCCACGAGCATTCGGTCCTGGTGGAGGCGTCCGGGACGGTCGGCGGGCACGTCCTCGCACTCGTCGAGGAGGCCGGGCGCCCGTCCGGGCGGGTGGCGGCGGAGGCGACCGGATGAGCCGCTTCCTGTTCGTGGTGCCGCCGTTGACGGGACACATCAACCCGGCCGTCGGCGTCGCCGCCGAACTCGCCGCGCGCGGCCACCGGGTGGCGTGGGCCTGCCCCGATCCGGCGCTGGTAGCCCGGCTGGCGGGCCCGGCGGCCGGAGAGGTCATGGCCTGCGCCGGAGCGCCGCGGGGCGAGCGGCCGGCCGAACTGCGCGGGCCGGAGGCGCTGAAGTTCCTGTGGGAGTGGTACCTGCTGCCGCTGGCCGAGGCGATGGCCCCGGGGGTCCGGGCCGCGGTGGAGGCGTTCCGGCCGGACGTCGTCGTCGCCGACCAGCAGGCCTTCGCCGGCGCGCTGGTCGCCGAGCGGCTGGGCCTGCCGTGGGCGACCTCGGCGACCACGTCGGCGGAGTTCACCGACCCGCTCGCCGGACTGCCCAAGGTGGCCGCGTGGCTGCGGGAGCGGCTGGCCACGCTGCGCGAGTCGGTCGGCGATCCGGCCGCGCGCACCGACCCGCGTTTCTCCCCACACCTCGTCCTCGCCTTCAGCACCCCGGAGCTGGCGGGCGGCGCGCGTGACGGGGTCTGCTGGGTGGGGCCGTCGATCACGTCCCGGCCGGCCGCGGCGGGCTTCCCCTGGGAGTGGCTCGACCCCGGCCGCGGCACCGTCCTGGTCACCCTGGGCACCGCGAACGCCGACGTCGGCGGCCGGTTCCTCGACGTGTGCCGCACCGCCTCGCGGGAACGGGCCGACCGGGTGCAGACGGTGATCGTCGACCCCGGCGGCACTCTGGCGTCGCCCGGCGGGGCACAGGGCGGGACACAGGGCGACAAGGACGTGCTGATCGTCCCGTCCGTGCCGCAGCTCGCCCTGCTGGAGCGGGGGGTCGACGCGCTGGTGTGCCACGGCGGGCACAACAGCGTGTGCGAGGCCCTGTGGCATGCGACACCGCTGGTGGTTGCCCCCATCCGGGACGACCAGCCGGTCGTGGCCGGGCAGGTCGTGGCCGCGGGGGCCGGGGTGCGGGTGCGGTTCGGCCGGGTCGCGCCCCGGCAGCTCGGCACGGCGCTCGACGCCGTCCTCGACGACCCCGCGCACCGCGCCGCGGCCGGCAGGATCGGCACGGCCTTCCGCGCCGCGGGCGGCGCCCCGGCCGCCGCGGCCCGACTCGACGAACTGGCCAGGGAGTCCCGATGAGCGACAAGAGCGAGCGCACCGCGCGGATCGCCGCACTGCGGCCCGCCTACCAGGCGGACCTCGCCGCCGGGCCGGAACGCTTCTTCGAGCCCCGCCGCACCGACTGCCCCTGGTGCGGCTCACCGGAGCTGGCCACCCGGCTGCGCACCACCGACCTGCTCCAGCACAAACCGGGCCGGTTCGTCCTCGACCGCTGCGGGGACTGCGGGCACACCTTCCAGAACCCGCGGCTGAACGAACAAGGCCTGGAGTTCTACTACCGGGACTTCTACGACGGGCTGGGCGAGAAGAAGCTCGGCGACACCTTCGGGGGCCGCACGGCGATGTACCGGGGGCGGGCGGAGTCGATGCTGCCGCACGACCCCGCGCCGAAGACATGGCTGGACGTCGGCACCGGGCACGGCCACTTCTGCGCGGCCGCGCGCGAGGTGCTGCCCCACACCGCCTTCGACGGGCTCGACTTCACCGACGGGGTCGAACTCGCCGAGCGGGAGGGCCGCGTGGAGCGCGGCTACCGGGGCGACTTCCCCGGCCTCGCGCCCGAACTCGCGGGCCGCTACGACGTGGTGAGCATGTTCCACTACCTGGAGCACAGCACCGACCCCGACCGCGAGCTGCGCGCCGCGCACACGGCGGTACGGCCCGGCGGGCACCTGCTCATCGAGGTGCCCGACCCCGAGAGCCGTTACGCGCGCCTGCTGGGCCGCTGGTGGCTGCCCTGGCTGCAACCGCAGCATCTGCACTTCGTGCCGGTGGCCAACCTGCGCGCACGGCTGCGGGAGCTGGGCTTCACGGTGGTGGCCGAGCAGCACGCCGAGCCGCACGACCCGGTGGACCTGCTGGCCGCCGTCTGGCTGGCGCTGGACCACGCGGCCCCGCGCGACGACGCGCCCTGGCTGCCCGCCCCGCCGAGCGCGGCACGGCGCGCGCTGCGCGCGGCGCTGCTGCTCGCGGGCGTCCCGGCGCTGGTGGCGGGCACCCTGCTCGACCGGTTCGCGGTACGGCCGCTGTCCCGGCGGCTGGGGGTGTCGAACGCGTACCGGCTCGTGGCCCGGCGCGAGTGAGGGGCGGGTGCGGGCCACCTGCGGGCGACGGACTGCCGTCCTCGGGGCGTCCGGACCACACACGGTGTCCACTCCGCCGGGGCGGGGCCGGTCGTTAGGGTCGCCGCATGACTCACAGCTTCGCTCTGCACGTCCCCGACGCCGACCTCGAACCCGAGCCGCTCGACCCGGGGCAGATCGTCTCCGGCGCCCCCGAGGTCAGCGGGAAGGTGGTGTGGGAGTCCGAGGACGGGCGGCGGCTCCGGGGGATCTGGCAGATCACTCCCGGCGTGGTCACCGACACCGAGGCGGACGAGTTGTTCGTCGTGATCAGCGGGTCGGCGACGGTCGAGGTCGAGGGCGGGCCCGTGCTGACGGTGGGCCCCGGTGACATGGCCGTGCTGCGCGAGGGCGACCGCACGACGTGGACGGTCCACGAGACGCTGCGCAAGGTCTACGCGATCAACCGGTGAGCGGCGCGGCCGCCGGGGCCGTCGTCCCGCGGATCTCCAGCTGCGGGGCGGCCAGTCGGACCCGCCCCGCGCCCGCGCCCCCCTCGATCCGGTCGAGGAGACAGCGGGCCGCGCGCCGTCCCACCTCGTGACCGGCGTTGTCCACGGTGGTCAGCCACAGGTGGCGCAGCCGCGACGTGCTCGTGTTGTCGTAGCCGACGACGGAGAGGTCGCCGGGCACGCTCAGGCCCAGGTCCCCGGCCGCCGACAGCGCGCCCACGCAGGCGATGTCGTTGACGGCGAACACGGCGGTCGGCCGGTCCGCGCGGGCCAGCAGCCGCACGGCGGCGCGGTGCCCGCCCTCCTCGGTCATGTCGCTGGGCTCGACGGCCGCCTCCGCCCCGTGGGCCCGCATGACCGCCTCGAAACTGCGCCGGCGCAGCTCGCCGACCGCGCCGTAGCCCGCGATGTGGGCGATCCGGCGGTGGCCGAGCGCGAGAAGGTGCTCGGTGGCCAGCCGCGCGCCCTGTTCGTCGTCCCCGGCGACGACGTCGACGCCCGGCGGGACGGGTTCGCGGGCGCCCGCGACGACGACCGGGATCCGGGCGGCGACCGCGTCCAGCGCCGCCGGGTCGGGCAGGGTGCCGACGACCACCAGCCCGTCGGCCCCCAGGTCCAGGAAGGAGCCGGCCGGGTCCTGGCCGACGCGGCGGTTCAGGCGGGCGTCGGCGAGCAGCATGTGCAGGCCGCTCGCGTGGAGCAGGGAGTTGAGGCCGTCCACGAGGTCGACGTACCAGGGGTTGCGCAGGTCGTGCAGGAGGACGCCGACCAGGGGCGTCCCCGTCCGGGCGCCGGGACGCGGACGGGCGGAGGGGAGGTCGCGGCTCTCGGCCACGGTGCGGACTTCGGCGGGGGCGCGTGTCTCGCTGAGGGCGCGCGCCGCCGCGTTGGGACGGTAGCCGAGTTCCCGCACGGCGCGCAGCACGGCCTCCCGCTTCTCCGCGCGCACCTGCCCGGAGCCGCGCAGCACGAGGGAGACCAGTGACTTGGACACGCCCGCGCGTTCGGCGACGTCACGGATGGTCGGTGGTCTCATGACATGGACCGTTCCATGTGGTTGACCGGTTGTCAAACGGGGTTACGGCCCTTGACACCCTGCTCGGAGCGGCTTCAGGGTAGGGATGTCAGGACATGGAAATAGCATGGACAGAATGTGGACCGGTCTAATATGCCGCTCCGGGCTGAGAGGAGCCGTCATGGTGGACGCGCTCGGTGTCGCCGTCGTCGGGTTCGGCTGGATGGGCCGGGTGCACACCCAGGCCTATGCCCGGGTCCGGCACCACTACCCGGAGCTGACCCTGCGTCCGGAGCTGGTCGTCGTCGCCGAGGAGGTGCCCGGCCGGGCCGAGGAGGCGGCCGAACGGTTCGGCTTCACCGCCACCACCCGCAACTGGCGGGAGGTGGCCGCCGATCCGCGCGTGGGAGCCGTCAGCATCACCGCGCCGAACTTCCTGCACCGTGAGATCGGCGTCGCGATGGCCGGGGCAGGCAAGCACATCTGGATCGAGAAGCCCGTGGGCCTCACGGTCGAAGACGCCCGCGCGGTGGCCGACGCGGTCGCCGCGGCGGGCGTGCAGGGCGCGGTCGGCTTCAACTACCGCAACGCCCCGGCCGTCGAGGCGGCCCGCGACCTGATCGCGTCCGGCGAGCTTGGCGCGATCACCCATGTCCGCGTCCGGCTCCTCAGCGACTACGCGGCCCATCCGGACGGCGCTCTGACCTGGCGGTACGAACGCGAGCGGGGCGGCAGCGGGGTGCTGGGCGACCTGGCCTCGCACGGCGCGGACCTGGCCCGCTTCCTGCTCGGCGAGATCACCGCGCTGACGGCCGACACGGCGGTGTTCGTGCCCGAGCGGGCCCGCCCCACGGGCGCGACGGCGGGCCACGCCCGGGCCTTCGGCGGCGCGCTCGGCCCGGTCGAGAACGAGGACTACGTCAGCTGCCTGCTGCGCTTCGCGTCCGGCGCGCGGGGCGTGCTGGAGGCGTGCCGGGTCTCCGTCGGCGAGCAGAACAACTACGGCTTCGAGGTGCACGGCACGAAGGGCGCGGTGTTCTGGGACTTCCGGCGGATGAACGAGCTGGGCGTCAGCCGCGGCACGTCCTACCAGGACCAGCCCGTCAGCACGGTGTACGTCGGCCCGGGCGACGGCGAGTTCGGGGCGTTCCAGCCGGGTGCCGCGAACGCCATGGGCTACGACGACCTCAAGGTCGTCGAGGCGTACCGGTTCCTGCGCTCGGTCGCCGAGGGCGTCCCGCACGGGACGACGCTCGCCGACGCCGTGCACAGCGCGCGCGTGCTGGACGCGATGACGCGGTCCGCGCACAGCGGCGGCTGGGCGGACGTGCACCCCGGGGGGTGGTGTCCGTAGCACCACCCCCGATCCGGTCCCCAGGCCCAGGGACGGCGGACCCCGCGGAACGGCACGCTTCAGGGGCCGGCGAGCACACGGACGCCGGCGCCGGAACCGCCACACCGAGACCTCGGGGGAATTCCATGACCGAAGCACTCGCCCGCCGCACGACCGGCCTCGCGGCCCTCGTCGCCGCGATCGCCCTGATCGTGGAGGTGCCGCTCTACTTCGTCTACTCCGGCCCGCCGCCGGACGCGAACGTCCTGTCCCGGCTGCTGCTGGGGATCGTCGCGCTGGCCGGCCTGGTCGTGTTCTTGACCGCGTTCCGCGAACTCGTCGCCCGGGCCGCCCCGGAACACGGGTGGCTCGGCTCGATGGTCCTCTCCACCGGCCTGGTCCACGCCACCGTCACCCTGGTCTCGATGGGGCTGGAGGCCGGCGCGGTCATCGCCGTGGACCACCCGATCGACCCGACCATCGACGTCAGCGGCACCTACATCCTGTACGGGACGATCTCCCGCCTCATGACGGGCCTGTGGCTGGCGGCGTTCGGCCACGCGGTCGCCCGCAGCGGAGTGCTGCCCCGCTGGACCGGCCGCTGCGCCTACGTCCTGGCGGCCGTCAGCCTGCTGTTCGTGCCGTCGCTGTTCTTCGGCAACGACCCGGCGTTCTTCTACGCGGCGAACGGCTGGGCCACGACGGCGATGATGGGGGCGCTCCTCAGCTACTGGCTGCTGGCCGTGGGCGTCGCGGCGGTCCGCCGCTCGGCCCGGGTCGCCGCCCCGCCGGCCGCCTCGCCCGCGCTGCACCACTGAGGAGCCGAGCCCCGCCCGTCCACCCGGCGCCGGGACCGGACGCCGTACCGAGAGCCCCCGCCGCGGGGGGCGGCCGCGTCAGCCGGCCGCCGCCCGCGGCGGCATGTTGTACGGGGTGACCACCTGGATCGCGGACGGCAGCCGGGGGCCGGCCGGGGGCAGCGCGCCGTGCGCCCGCATCACGGTGTGGCAGGCCTCGCGCACGTCGTGCCGCAGGTCGTGGTGGAGGACGGCGGACAGCCGGTGCTCGCGCAGCAGCCCGGTGTTGTCCTGGTCGAGGTCGTGGGCCACGAACACGTCGCACGCGCGGCCGAGGTCGGCGAAGGCCCGCAGGGTGGCGATGTTGCCGCCGCCGATCGAGTACACGGCGCGGATCGCCGGATCGCGTTCCAGCGCGGCCCGCACCAGGTCGTACTGGGTGGCGTCCAGGCCCTGTCCCCCGGCGATCTCGACGAGCGCGCGCCGCGGATGGCGGGCCCGCATCAGGCTGCGGAACCCCATCTCGCGCTCCTCCTCGTTGCGGAAGGAGCCGCTGCTCAGGCTGGTGAGCACGTTCCCTGGGCGGTCGCCGAGCCACTGGCCCATGAGGTAGGCGGCGGTGGCCCCGGCGGCCCGGTCGTCGATGCCGACATAGGCGAGGCGGGCGCTCGCGGGCAGGTCCGTGACCAGGGTGACGACCGGGATGCCGGCGGCCACCAGCCGGCCCACGGCGGCCGTGACCTCGGGGACGTCCGGCGCCTTGAGGATGACGCCCTGCGAGCCCCGCCGGGCCGTCCGGTCCAGGATCTCCACCAGCTCCCGCACCGGCCCGGTCTCGCGGAAGTGGAAGCGGGAGCGCAGCACCGCCGGGTGCAGCGACGGCAGCTCCGCCTCCAGCGCGGACCGGACGGCCGTGGTGAACCGTTCCGGCGCCTGCATCACGATGTCGACCATGAAGGTGCGGCCGACCAGTCTGACCTGGGTGCGCTGCCGGTCGAGGTCCGCGATGGCCCGGCGCACCTCCTGCGCGGTGGAGTCCCGCACCCCGCCCCTGCCGTTGAGGACCCGGTCCACCGTCGCCTCGCTGAGTCCGGCCTGACGTGCGATCTCCCGCAGCGGGAAGGGGTGGCCCACGGAAGGCTCCTGGAAGGTCGGCTTGAGGGGTTTTTGACGGCCGCGTGCTGGTTGTTCGACGGGTTTGTACTGACAAGAATGACAGCACCGAGCCGCCGCTGTCACCGAGCCGTCATCGAAGGGACGACGATGTCCTTCACCTCCACCCGCGACCGTGCCTGGCCGGCCGGCCGGCACTGCGACGTCGACGACCTGCGCGCCCTCGTCGAGCGCGGCACCGACCTCGCGGACTACCCGCACGCCGCCTCCGTCGAGGGCGGCGTCCTCGTCTACGACAGCGAGCGGCTGCGGGCGGCGGACGCCGGAACGGTCCGGGCCCTCCGCGCCGAGCTGGTGCGCGCCTTCTCCGACGGCCCCGGCGTGGTGCTCTTCCGGGGCGCCTTCGACCCGGCGGTCGTCGACCGCGCCACCGCCGTCTTCGAGGCGCTGATCGCCGAGCAGCGCGCCTCGGGTGCGGCCGCCGGCGACCACTTCGCCGCGCCCGGCGCCAACGACCGGGTCTGGAACGCCCTGGAGAAGACCGCCCTGTACGACCCGGAGACGTTCGCGGACTACTACGCCAACGACGTCCTCGCGCTCGCCTCGCGGGCCTGGCTGGGCCCGGGCTACCAGGTGACCGCGCAGGTCAACGTGGTCAACCCCGGCGGTGCGGCCCAGCGCGCCCACCGCGACTACCACCTGGGGTTCCTCTCCGAGGAGACGGCCGCCGCCTATCCGGCGCACGTCCACCGGCTCTCCCCCGTGCTCACGCTCCAGGGCGCGGTCGCGCACTGCGACATGCCGGTGGAGACCGGCCCCACCCTGTACCTGCCGTACTCGCAGACCTACGAGCCGGGCTATCTGGCCTGGCGGCTGCCGGAGTTCCAGGCCTACTTCGCCGCCCAGCGCGTGCAGATCCCGCTGGCCAAGGGCGACGCCGTCTTCTTCAACCCGGCCGTGCTGCACGCGGCGGGCCGCAACCGCACCACCGACGTGCGCCGCACGGCCAACCTGCTCCAGGTCTCCTCCGCCTTCGGGCGGGCGATGGAGACGGTGGACCGGGAGGCGGTGGCGGGCGCGGTCTTCCCCGTACTGCTGCGACGCCGGGCGCAGGGCGCGGACGAGGACTGGCTGGAGCGGGTCGTCGCCGCGAGCGCGGAGGGCTACCCCTTCCCCACCAACCTCGACGCCGACCCGCCCCTCGACGGTCTCGCACCGCCCTCGCAGGCCGACCTCGTGCGCCGCGCGCTGCACGAGGAGTGGACTCCGCGCACCCTGCGGGACGCGCTGCGGACGGCCGCCCGGCGCCGCACCAGCTGAGGGAAGGGGCGGGCATGGGACTTCCCCACGACGACGTCCGCGCCGGCCACGGCAGCCGACGCGGCGGCCCGGTGCGGCCGGGCCATTGTCGCCGGCGCGCGGTCCCGGAGGTCCCGGGCCGGCCGGGCCGTCACCACCGGCCCCACGCCTGCGCTCCCGCGCCCCCACGTTCCTCCCTTCCGCCCGTCCCCCTCCGGCCGGTCCTTCTCCGGCCCGCCGCTCTGACGCCCGTCCCCCTCCCGTAAGACCCTCAAGGAGCTGCACGTCCCATGCGCATCGGAATCCTCGGCCTCGGCCGCATCGGCGCCTTCCACGCCGAGACCCTCTTCGGACTCGACGCCGTCGAGTCGCTCGTCGTGGCCGACCCGTACGCGGAGGCCGCCAAGACCGCCGCCGAACGGTTCGGCGCCGACGTCGCGGACTCCCCCGAGGCCGTGCTGGCCGCCGGGGTGGACGGCGTCGTCATCGCGGCGGCGACCGACGCCCATCCGGGGCTGATCCTCTCCGCCGTCGAGGCGGGCGTCCCCGTCTTCTGCGAGAAGCCCGTCGCCAGGACGATGACCGAGGGCGTCGCGGTGCTCGACGCCGTGCGGGGCAGCGCCGTGCCCATCCAGATCGGCTACAACCGCCGCTTCGACGCCGGCTTCGCCGCCGCGCGTGCGGCCGTGCGGGCGGGCGAGCTGGGCACGCTGCACACCGTCCGCTCGACGACCCTGGACCCGGCCCCGCCGCCGGCCGCCTACGTCGCCGCGTCCGGCGGCATCTTCCGGGACTGCTCCGTGCACGACTTCGACATCATCCGCTGGGTGACGGGCCGCGAGGTGACGGAGGTGTACGCCGTCGGCGGCAACCGGGGCGCGGACTACATCCGGGAGGCGGGCGACGCCGACACCACCGGGGCGGTCCTCACCCTCGACGACGGCACGATCGCCGTGGTCTCCAACTCCCGCCACAACGCCAGGGGTTACGACGTCCGCATGGAGCTGCACGGCTTCACCGACTCCATCGCGGTCGGTCTGGAGGACAAGCTGCCGCTGCGCTCGGTGGAGCCCGGCGTCACCTTCCCCGCCGGTGTCCCGCACGACTTCTTCATGGACCGCTTCACCGCCGCCTACCGCGCCGAACTGACCGCGTTCACCGAAGTCGTGGCGGGCTCCCGGCCCTCGCCCTGCACGATCGAGGACGCCCTGGAGGCGGGCTGGATCGCGGAGGCGTGCACGCTGTCCCTGCACGAGCACCGGCCGGTGACGATCGACGAGGTGCGGTCCGCCTGAGCCGACGGACCCGCCCGGCGGGGGCGGCCGGGGAGAAGTGCTTCCCCGGCCGCCCCCGCCGTCTCACAGGCCGTACCGGACCGCGAACTCGTCCGGGTCGTAGGCGTCGCGCGCCGGGTCTCTCGGCGTCGCCGGGCGCTCCTCCACCATGTCCTGCGGGCGCACCCGCTCGGGCAGCGCGCCGAACCGGGCCCGACGGCCCTCCACCGCGGCGCCGTCCGCCCCTGCGCCATCCTCCACAACGCTTTTCTCGGCAGCGCCCTCCGGCGGCACGCCGTCCTCCGCGACACGACCCTCCACCGCGGCGGCTTCCCGCTCCTGCTTGCGCATCTCACCCTCCCCGTGCACGGACCGACTCGCCCCGGACCGTCGGACACCCCGCACCCGCGGACGTCCGACACCCCGCACCCCTTCCAACGTCCCGCTCTCGCCGTGTGTTCCGCCGCAGGCCGGGAATCCGGGCGAAGGACGCCATGAGCGCGGCACCCACGGGGTGCCGCGCTCATGGTTCGCCGGCCGCGGCGCGGGGCTCAGGGCCGTGTCAGGACCTCTCCTCGGCCGGGGCGGCCACCACCGGGGCGGTGAGGTCCTTCTCCTCCGGAAGACGGTCCACGTCGACCCCGCGCACCTGGGACAGCTCGTGCTTCAGGGCCGCGAGTTCGGCGCCGCCGGCCATGTGGTTGGTGAGTTCCTCCAGGCTGACCTGGTCGCGGGAGGCGGTGAGCTCCATGGTGCCCAGGCGCAGGACGCTGAAGTGGTCGCCGACCATGTAGGCGTGGTGCGGGTTGTGGGTGATGAAGATGACGCCGAGGCCGCGGTCGCGGGCGGCGGCGATGTACTTCAGCACGACGCCGGACTGCTTGACGCCGAGGGCGGCGGTGGGCTCGTCCAGGATGAGGACGCGGGCGCCGAAGTAGACGGCGCGGGCGATCGCCACGCACTGGCGCTGGCCGCCGGAGAGCGTGCCGATGGGCTGCTCCAGGTCGTCCAGGACGATGCCCATGTTGCGCAGTTCCTCGTCGGCGGTCCTCTTCATGCTGGCGATGTCCAGGCGGCGCAGCGGCCCGGAGCCCTTGGTCATCTCCGAGCCGAGGAAGAAGTTCCGCCACACCGGCATCAGCGGCACGGTGGCCAGGTCCTGGTAGACGGTGGCGATGCCGCGGTCGAGGGCCTCGCGCGGGGTGCTGAAGCGCACGGGGGCGCCGTCGACCAGGAACTCGCCCTCGGTGTGCTGGTGCAGCCCGGAGACGATCTTGATGAGGGTGGACTTGCCGGCGCCGTTGTCGCCCAGGACGCAGGTCACCCGGCCGGGGTGGACGGTCAGGCTGACGCCGTGCAGGGCCCGGATGTTGCCGTAGGACTTGCCCGCGTTCCGCAGCTCGACGATCGCCCCCTCGGCGCCCTCGGCGGCGGCGTCCGCGATGACGGCCCCGTGGGCGCCGTCGTGGTTGCTGGATGTCATGGGGGTCACCTCCGGGTCGCCGTGCGGCTGACCCACAGATTGATCAGGACGGCGCCGAGGAGCATCACGCCGAGGAAGGCCTTGAACCAGTCGGGGTTCCAGCCCGCGTAGACGATGCCCTGCTGGACCATGCCGAACATGAACGCGCCGAAGACCGGGCCGATCGCCGAGCCGGCGCCGCCGGTCAGCAGACAGCCGCCGATCACGGCCGCGGAGATGTAGATCAGCTCCTGGCCGACGCCCTCGCCGGACTGCACGGTGTTGAAGGTGAACAGCTGGTGCATGCCGACGAACCAGGCGCCGAGGCCGACCAGCATGAACAGCGAGATCTTGGTGAAGGTCACCGGCACGCCGACCGCGCGCGCCGACTCCTTGTTGCCGCCGACCGCGAAGATCCAGTTGCCGTACCGGGTGCGCAGCAGCACCCAGGTGGCCAGGGCCGCGAACACCAGCCAGTACACGATCGTGATCTTCACCTGGACGCCGCCGACCTCGAACGACGAGGCGAAGACCTTCTTCGCCTGGTCGAAGCCGTCCATGTCGCTGATGTCGTCGGTGGCCACGTTGCCGGTGACCAGCTTGGTGACGGCCAGGTTCACGCCCTGGAGGATCAGGAACGTGCCCAGCGTGATCAGGAAGCTGGGCAGGCCGGTGCGGACGACCATCCAGCCGTTGAAGAAGCCGATGCCCAGGGAGACCAGAAGCGCGACGACCACGCCCACCCAGGCGTTCATGGTGAGCTGGTAACTGAGCATGCTCGCGGTGAGCGCCGAGGTGATCACCGCGACGCCGGCCGACAGGTCGAACTCGCCGCCGATCATCAGCAGCGCGACGGGCAGCGCCATGATCCCGATGGTCGACGACTGGTAGAGGATGTTCGCCATCGCGCTGCCCTCGCGCACCGGCGGCGCCGAGATCAGGAAGAAGACGTACACCGCGACCGCGCCGAGGAAGACTCCCACCTCGGGGCGGGCCAGCAGGCGCAGCGCCAGGGGGCGTTGCGCGGTCCGGCCGTCACTCTCCTTGCGGCCGGGGGCCGGCGGTGTTCCCACCGCCGGCTCGGCGTGCCGAGTCATGCTCATCACCGGGTGCCCTTCGCGGCGTAGGCGGCCACCGCGTCGACGTTGGACTTGTCCACGAAGGCGGGCCCGGTCAGCACCGGCTGCTCCCCGCCGCCCATGTAGTTGCCGTTGTTCTTGTAGAGCCACAGCGAGTCGATGGCCAGGTAGCCCTGGAGGTAGGGCTGCTGGTCGACCGCCAGCTCGACGGTGCCCTTGCTGATGGCCCCGGTCAGGTCCTTGTTGAGGTCGAAGGTGGCGATCTTGGCCTTGCTGCCGGCGTCGGAGACGGACTGCGCCGCGGTCAGCGCGATGGGGGCGCCGAGGGTGACGACGTGGTCGACGCCCTTGTCCTGGCTGAGCTTGGCGGTGATCGTCGACTTCACGGACGGCATGTCGGTGCCGTTGACGTAGAGGTTCTCCACGGATCCGGAGAACGTCTTCTTCACGCCGTCGCAGCGCTGGGTCAGGCCGATGTTGCCCTGCTCCTGGATGACGCAGACGACCTTCTTGGAGCCCAGCGAGTTCAGCTTGTTGCCGAGGGCCTCGCCGGCGACCGTCTCGTCCTGGCCGAAGAACTCCAGCAGGCCGAGCTTCTTCCACTCGCTGACGCCGGAGTTGAGGCCCACCACGGGTATCTTCGCGGCGGTCGCCTTGGCGATGACGGCCTTGAGGGCGTCGGGCTTGGCGAGGGTGACCGCGATGCCGTCGACCTTCTGGTCGATCGCGTTCTGGATCAGGTTGGCCTGTCCGCCCGCGCTCGGGTCGGCGGAGTACACCAGCTTGACGTTGTCCTTGTCGGCGGCGGCCTGGGCGCCCTTGCGGACGATGTCCCAGAAGGTGTCGCCGGGCGACTGGTGGGTCACCAGGGCGACCGTCATCTGCGGAGTGCTCGCCTTGCCCGCGGAAGCGCCGTCCGCGCTCTCCTCGGACTTCTTTCCGCCGGAGCTGCTGGAGCAGCCCGCGAGGGTCAGGGCCACCGCCGCGGCCATGGCCACGACCGGGGCGATTCTGCGCGAGCGGGAGGGAGAAGAGCTGTCCATCTTTCCTGCACCTCACTGTGCTACGGGGAAAACGACGAGGAAGGGGGGAGGTCGATCGCGAGGATCAGGGGGCCCGTTTCTCCTCAGATTGGGGCCATGGGGCCGAGTCCGCGACTGTTCAGGTGTCCCGGACCCGGCCCGTGCGCTGCTGGGACGGGATCCAATCCCGTGCCGGGCCGCCTGTCAATACTTTGTTAAGACATCATTTCACGATCAGGTCCGAATGTTAGAACAAACTATTGACACCGGGGGTCCCACGGACCTACACCTGGGGGACACCGGGCCCCCGGCCACCGTGGAATCGGGTCGTACGACCGTACCTGTCCGGCCACGGCGTTCGATCACGAGGGGGCGCATCAAGATCGATCCCTACCCCCGGCGCGGGCGCGTACCCCTCGGACGGCGCGCGCCCACCGAACCGAGGAGGCGCTCCGATGGCGAAGACCGGCGAACGCGTCCGTGCGGTGTCCGGCTCCGCGCTCGACGCGCTGCACTTCGCGCTGGACCGCTCCAGCCCGGTGCCGCTCTACCACCAGCTCGCCCAGCAGCTGGAGGCGGCGATCGAGAACGGGGCCCTGGCCCCCGGCAACCTGCTGGGCAACGAGATCGATCTGTCGACCCGCCTCGGCCTGTCCCGCCCGACCGTCCGCCAGGCGATCCAGTCGCTCGTCGACAAGGGCCTGCTGGTGCGCCGCCGCGGAGTGGGCACGCAGGTGGTGCACAGCCAGGTCAGACGGCCGCTGGAACTGAGCAGCCTCTACGACGATCTGGAGGCGGCCGGGCAGGGCCCCACCACCGCCGTCCTGCGCAACGAACGCGTGCCGGCGAGCGCCGAGGTGGCGGCCGCGCTGGGCATCGGGGAGGGCGACGAGGTGACCCTGCTGGAGCGGCTGCGCGCCACGCACGGCCAGCCGGTGGCGTTCCTGCGCAACTACCTGCCATCGGCGGTGGCGGACCTCGGCACCGGACGCCTGGAGGCGACCGGCCTGTACCGGCTGCTGCGCTCGGCGGGCATCACCCTGCACAGCGCGCACCAGAGCGTGGGGGCCCGCTCGGCCACCGCGCAAGAGGCCGCCCTGCTCGCGGAACGCGAGGGAGCGGCCCTGCTGACCATGCGGCGCACGGCGTACGACGACACCGGCCGGCCGGTGGAGTACGGGACGCACATCTACCGCGCGTCCCGGTACTCCTTCGACTTCCAGCTACTGGTCAGAACCTAGGTGTACCGGGCCGGAGGCCCGGGGGTGCCACTCTCGAGCTACGCGAGAGCTACCTGGGGGCCATCCGCAGGGCGCCGTCCATCCGGATGGTCTCGCCGTTGAGGTAGTCGTGGTCGACGATCGACAGGGCGAGCTGCGCGTACTCCTCGGGGCGGGCCAGCCGGCGCGGGAAGGGCACCCCGGCCGCGAGTCCGGCCCGGAACTCCTCCGACACCGTCGCCAGCATCGGCGTCTCCACGATGCCCGGGGCGATGGTGCACACCCGAATGCCGTACTGCGCGAGGTCGCGCGCGGCGGGCAGGGTCAGGCCGACGACCCCGCCCTTGGAGGACGCGTAGGCCGCCTGGCCGATCTGGCCGTCGTACGCGGCGATGGACGCGGTGTTGACGATGACGCCCCGCTGGCCGTCCCCGTCCGCCTCGGTCGCGGCGATGGCCTCGGAGGCGAGGGCGAGCACGTTGAACGTGCCGACCAGGTTGATCTGGATCACCTTGGCGTACAGGCCCAGGTCGTGCAGGCCCTTCTTGCCGAGGATCCGCGCCGACGGGCCGATGCCCGCGCAGTTGACCACCGTCCGCAGCGGGACGCCGGAGCCGGCCGCGGTCTCCACGGCGGCGCGCACCTGCTCGGGGTCGGTGACGTCGGCGGGGACGTAGGTGACGCCGTCGACCTCGGGCGCCTTGTCGACGCCGTCCTTGAGGTCGAGGGCGAAGACCCGGGCGCCCCGGCCGGCGAGGGCCTTCGCGGTGGCCGCGCCGAGGCCGGACGCACCGCCGGTGACGAGGGCGGCGGTGTTCTCGAGCTGCATCATCACTCCTTGCCGAGGACGGTGAGCACACCGCCCTCGTCGCGGTCCAGCGCACGGGAGATGATCATGCGCTGGATCTGGTTGGTTCCTTCGAAGATCTGCATGACCTTGGCCTCGCGCATGAAGCGCTCCACCGGGAAGTCACGGGTGTATCCGTATCCCCCGAGCACCTGCACGGCGTCCGTGGTCACCTTCATGGCATTGTCCGTGGCCACGAGTTTGGCGATGGACGCCTCCCGTGTGAAGGGCACGCCGATGTCCTTCAGGCGGGCGGCGGACAGCGCGGCGGCCCGCGCCGACTCGATCGCGGCGCTCATGTCGGCGAGGACGAACGCCAGGCCCTGGTGCTCGATGATCGGCTTGCCGAACGTCTCCCGCTCGCGGGCGTAGCGCACCGCGTGGTCCAGGGCGCCCTGGGCGAGGCCGGTGGCGACGGCCGAGATGCCGAGCCGGCCGCAGTCGAGGGAGGCGAGCGCGATCTTCAGGCCCTGGCCCTCCTCGCCGATCCGGCGCTCCACGGGCACCCGGACGTCGTCGAGCCGCATGGTGGCGGTCGCCGAACCCGTCAGGCCCATCTTGCGCTCGGGCGGGTCGGCGCTCAGCCCGGGGGCGTCGGCCGGGACCAGGAAGCAGGAGATGCCGTGGGTGCGGTCGTCGGAGGTGCGGGCCATCACGGTGTAGAAGTCGGCGTAACCGCCGTGCGTGGTCCAGGCCTTGGAGCCGTTCAGCACGTAGGAGTCGCCGTCGCGGACCGCGCGGGTGAGCATGGCCGCCGGGTCGGAGCCGGCGTGCGGCTCGGACAGGCAGTACGCGCCGAGCAGCTCGCCGCCCAGCATGTCCGGCAGCCACCTGCGCCGCTGCTCGTCGGTGCCGAAGCGGGCCAGCGGGAAGCAGGACAGGGCGTGCACGGAGATGCCCACGGCGACGCTCGACCAGACGGCGGCCACCTCCTCCAGCACCTGGAGGTAGACCTCGTAGGGCTGCTCCGCCCCGCCGAACTCCTCGGGGAAGGGCAGCCCGAGCAGGCCGCTGCGCCCGAGGGTGCGGAACACGTCTCGCGGGAACGACCCGTCGGCCTCCGCGTCGGCGACCCGGGGTGCGAGTTCCTTGGCGGCGAGGGTGCGCGTGAGCTGGATGAGCTCGACGGCCTCCTCGGTCGGCAGGGCGCGAGTGGCAGGCATGGTGACCTCCACGTAGAAGTGCTGTCAGTACCGAGAATGATACTGGCGTGTGTACGAACGTATCATCCACGGTACTCCACCCGAGTGCTCCACGGCACCCCGCATCGGGCGTCGACCAGGGAAATCAGGGAGATGCCGCGGCTACGACAGGGAAGAGGGAGGCGGACGGGACGCCGGGCGTCAGGAAGGGCCCTCGTACACGCTCAGGACGAGACGGCGTGCACGATCAGCGAGGCGAGCTGCTCATAGGCCTCGGCGTCGGTGAGCCCGGTGCGCGCCTTCAGCTCGCCCTGCTGGATCTGGCGCATGGTCGCGGCCGCGACCTCGCCGACGAACGCGGTGTGCACCTCGCGGAAGGCGCCGTCCGAGACGCCCTCGGCGATCAGCCGGCGCACCCGCTCCGCGGCCATCCGGGTGTTGGCCTCGTACACCTCGCGTGCGGGCGGGAAGTCCGCGACGTCCTGGAGGAACCGGCGCGAGAGCGGGCGCAGCTGCTCGGCGACGGCGCTCAGGTAGACGCGGACCCGGTCCGAGGGGTCCACGGTCTGCCCCACCCGCTTCTCGACGGCCTCGGTGGCCCCGCGGAAGTAGTGCTTGACGGCCTCCACGACGAGCCCCTGCTTGCTGCGGGCCAACTGGTAGAGGGTCGTCTTCGAGCAGCGCAGCCGCTCGGCGAGGTCGTCCAGGGTGAAGTCCGAGAACCCCTCCGCCGTCAGCAGCGCGACAAGTCGTTCCAGCAGCTCGGACTGTCGGGCGGTACGACGGGGGGACGGCATGATCCCAGCGTAGCCTCCCCGGTTACCGCCCGGTCACCCCCCGGACCCGGTGCGCGGCGTCCGGGGTCTTGGCCGGCCGCCGCGTCGATGCCGCCTCGAAGTGCGCCTGCGCGCAAGGGTCCTGGCGGAGCCGGCGGGAGCACGGCCACGGCCGCGAACGGGCCCGGACGCACCGAAGCCGCCTTCTCTGTGTGAGAAAGCGGCTTCCGACCTGCCGTGAAGCTGGTCGGGACGACAGGATTTGAACCTGCGACCCCTTGACCCCCAGTCAAGTGCGCTACCAAGCTGCGCCACGTCCCGGTGCGCTCTGCACGGCTGTTCGCCGTGTTGATCGCGCGAACAGCACTTTACCCCACGCCGGGCGCTGCGCCGAAAGCGGCCCGGGCGCGGGACAATCGCCGTATGGAACACAGGGTCGGCACAGGAGGCACGAGCGACGGCCGGGACGCCGCCGGGCGGGACCGGGACGGCCAGGGGCGGGCGCGCAACGCCCGGCCGCGGGACGGGCTCGGGCGGCCCCTGCCGTACGGCGCGAACGGGGTGGAGCGGCAGCCCGAGGGCGTCGTGCGCACCCCTGCGGACACGGTCGCCGAGGCCCAGGCCCTGCTGGACGCCGGGAAACCCTTCCACGCGCACGAGGTCTTCGAGGACGCCTGGAAGTCGGGCCCCGACGGCGAGCGCGCCCTGTGGCGCGGCCTCGCCCAGCTCGCGGTGGGTCTCACGCACGCCGCCCGCGGCAACCTCGCGGGCGGGGCGCGACTGCTGCGGCGCGGCGCGGCGGCCGTGTCGGAGTGGGCCGAGGGCAGGGGCGAGGACCGGCCGTACGGGGTGGACATCGCCGGGCTGGCCCGCTGGGCGCGGGAGCTGGCGGAGACGGTGGAACGCACCGGCGCGGCCGTGGACGCGGCGGCCGTGGCGCCGCGGCTGCGCTGACCCGGCCCCTCCGCCGCGAGAGGGGTACGGCAGACTCGTCGCGTGCGAAGCATTCATGTCATCGGCATCGGCGCGGGCGACCCCGGCCAGCTGACCCTGCAGGCCGTGCGGGCGATGCGCGACACGGACGTGTTCTTCGTCCTGGACAAGGGCGAGGTGAAGAACGACCTGACGCGGCTGCGTCACGACATGCTCGACGCCCATCTGCCCGAGGGCGGCTACCGGGTCGTCAAGGCACGGGACCCGGAGCGCGACCGCCGGGCCGGCGGAGCGGACTACTCCCCCGCCGTCGGCGACTGGCGCAGCGCCCGCGCCGACATCTACGAGCGGCTGATCGCCGAGGAGCTGGGCGAGGACGAGCGCGGCGCGTTCCTGGTGTGGGGCGATCCCGCGCTGTACGACAGCACGCTTGCCGTCCTCCAGGAGGTCCTGGCGAGGGGCTCGGTGGACTTCGCGTACGACGTGGTGCCCGGCATCAGCAGTGTCTCGGCGCTCGTCGCCCGGCACCGCACGGGGCTGAACCGGGTCGGGCGGCCGGTGCAGATCACGACCGGCCGGCGGCTCGCCGAGGGCTTCCCCGAGGGGGTCGACGACGTCGTGGTGATGCTCGACGCCCACCAGGCCTTCCGGCAGTACGCCGGGGACGACGTCGACATCTACTGGGGGGCCTACATCGGCACCCCGGACGAGATCCTCGTCGCGGGCCCGATCGCCGAGGCCGGGCCCCGCATCGAGCGGCTGCGCGCCGAGGCCCGCGAGCGCAAGGGCTGGATCATGGACACCTATCTGCTGCGCCGCGCCCCGGAGCGGGAGTAGCGTCCGGCGCCCTCTGCCTCTCGGGGCGACAGACCTAGGTCAGCAGCAGCTGGACGCCGCCCACGATCGTGGCCGCGATCACCAGCTGCTCGAACAGCCGCTGGTCGATGCGGTGCACCGCCCACTTGCCGAGCAGCGCGCCCGGGACGACGAACGCGACGAGTGCGAGGTCCAGGAGCAGCGAGTGGCCGTCGATCAGGCCGAGGCCCGCGCTGAACGGCACCTTGACCAGGTTCACGATCAGATAGAAGAAGGCGGAGGTGCCGAGGAAGCCGAGTTTGCGGAAGCCGGCCGAGAGCAGGTACAGCGACATCACCGGGCCGCCCGCGTTGGCGACCATCGTGGTGAAGCCGCCGAGGACGCCGTAGGAGCGGGCCTTGAGGCGGCCCGAGCGGGTGGCGACGGCCTCGGGTTCGTCCGCCGTCGCGGTCGTGCGGCGCCGCCACATCGTGACGCCCGCCATCAGCAGCAGGATCGCGCCGATGGACGTGCGCACGACGCCGTCGCCGGCCCACAGCAGGAACAGCGTGCCGAGGACGAGGCCGGCCGCGACCGCCGGGAAGAGCCGCCACAGCGTGGGCCAGTGGGCGTGGCGCCGGTAGGTGAGGACGGCCAGGACGTCGCCCGCGATCAGGAGCGGCAGCAGGACGCCGGTGGAGGCCCTGGCGGGCAGGACGGCCGCGAAGATCGCGAGGCTGACCGTGTTGGCGCCGCTGACGGCCGTCTTGGAGAAGCCGACCATCAGGGCCGCCAGGGCGAGCGCGGCGAACTCCCAGCCGGTGATGTGCCACAACGTCATCATGTTCATGCGGAGGTCGATGCTACGCACATCGGCTCCGCGCCCCCTGCCCGTCTCGCCTGGTGACCGGCCGGGCCGGGGGTACCGGCTCCGTCAGTGTCGTTCGACCAGGACCGCGCTGCCCTGGCCGACACCCACGCACATGGTGGCGAGTCCGCGCTCCGCCCCGGTGCGGCGCATGCGGTGCAGCAGGGTGGTGAGGATGCGGGCGCCCGAGCAGCCGAGCGGATGGCCCAGGGCGATCGCGCCGCCGCTGGGGTTGATCCGGTCGGCGTCGATGCCGAGCTGGTCGACGCAGGCGAGCGCCTGCGCGGCGAACGCCTCGTTGAACTCGGCCTCCTGGACGTCGTCGACGCTCCACTCGGCGCGGGCCAGCGCCTTGCGGGTGGCCGGGACGGGGCCGATGCCCATCACGTCGGGGTGCACGCCGGCGGAGGCGCCTGCGACATAGCGGCCGAGGGATTCCAGCCCCAGCTCGTTGAGCGCCTCCTCGCTGACGAGGAGAAGGCCCGCGGCGCCGTCGTTCATCGGGGAGGCGTTGCCCGCGGTGACGGTGCCGCCCTCCCGGAAGACGGGCCTGAGCCCGGCGAGCTTCTCGGGGGAGGTGTCCTCGCGGATGCACTCGTCGGCGTCGACGACGACGCCGTCCGCACGCGTCACGGGCAGCAGTTCGTCGTCGAAGTGGCCCTCCTTGCGGGCCAGCGCGGCCAGCCGGTGGCTGCGCAGCGCGAACGCGTCCTGGCGTTCGCGCGTGATGCCGTACCGGGCGGCGACCTCCTCGGCCGTCTCCCCCATCGCGAGCAGCCCGTGCAGGTCCTTCATCGCGGGGTTGACCAGCCGCCAGCCGAGCCGGGTGTCGACGGTCTCCACGCGGTGCGGGAGCGCCTCGTCCGGGCGGGCCAGCACGAAGGGGGCGCGGCTCATCGACTCGGAGCCGCCCGCGAGCACGATGTCGGCCTCGCCCGCGGCGATGGCGCGGGCCGCGGTCGTGACGGCCTCCAGACCCGAGGCGCACAGCCGGTTCACCGTGGCGCCGGGAACGGTCTCGGGCAGCCCGGCGAGCAGGGCGGCCATGCGGGCGACGTTGCGGTTGTCCTCGCCCGCCTGGTTGGCGGCGCCCCAGTAGACGTCGTCGACGCGGGCCGGGTCGAGGGCGGGCACGTCGGCGACCAGACCGCGGATGACGGTGGCGGCGAGGTCGTCGGGCCTGACGGAGGACAGGGCCCCGCGCAGTCTTCCGACGGGGGTGCGGCGGGCGGCCGCGAAGTGGACGGGACGCACGAGCGGACTCCTTGATTAGCACTGCTAGTTTTCGACTATAGACCCCGCCCCGACCCCCTGGGAAGATCCCCGCACAGTTCGCCGACACCGCTGGAGACACGATGCCCCGACACGTCCTCGCCGGGACCCGCGGCGCGATCGCCGTGCTGGAGCGGTCCGGCCCGCACCCCCGGTACACGGCCCTCCTGGCGCACGGCTACGGCGAGCACGGCGGCCGCTACGCCGAAACCGCCGGCGTCCTCGCCGCGCACGGCGCGGCCGTGTACGCCCCCGACCACGCCGGACACGGCCGGTCGGAGGGAGAACGCGTGCTCGTCGAGGACTTCGAGGACGTCGTCGACGACCTGCACCGCGTCGCCGAACTGGCCCGCCGCGCCCGGCCCGGCCTGCCCCTCGTCGTCGTCGGGCACTCGATGGGCGGCCTGATCGCGGCCCGGTACGCCCAGCGCCACGGCGACCGGCTCGCCGCGCTCGTGCTGTCCGGCCCGGTGATCGGCGCCTGGGAGCTGCCCGGCCGGCTGCTCGCGCACGACGAGATCCCCGACGTCCCCGTAAGCCCCGCCGCCCTCTCCCGCGACCCGGCGGTCTGCGCGGACTACGCGGCGGACCCGCTGGTGTGGCACGGACCGATGAAACGGCCGACGCTGGAGGCCTTCGCGCGGACCCTGGAGACCGTCGCCGAGGGCGGCGACGTCCGCCCGCTGCCCGTGCTGTGGCTGCACGGCGACGACGACCGGCTGGTCCCGCAGGCCGGCAGCCGCGTCGGAGTGCTGCGGCTGACCGCGGGCACGCACACCGAGCGGATCTACCCGGGCGCGCGGCACGAGGTCTTCCAGGAGACCAACCGGGCGGAGGTGTTCGCGGACGTGACGGGGTTCCTGGACGGCGTCGTCCCGTCCTGAGGCGGACCGCCCGTCCCGAGCCGGACCACGGGCGCACGCCGGGCGGGTCCGCGCGGGACGGCCGCCGACCGGGGCTGACCTCGGGCGACCGGCGGACGTCCTGTTTGCGGCGGTGCGCCCGGGGCACCCGCGCCCCCATGGAGTGGTTGCGCGCTGCCGCCTGTGTGGGCGAGGACCCGGAGTTGTTCTTCCCCGTGGGCACGACCGGGCCGGCGCTGCGGGAGGCCGCCGAGGCCAAACGCGTGTGCGCCCGGTGCCCGGTCGGCCCCGACTGCCTGTCCTACGCCCTGGACACCGCACAGACGTCGGGGGTGTGGGGCGGCGCGGACGAGGCCGAGCGCGCGGAACTGCTCCGAGCAGCCAGGAATGACGCGAAGAGGAGGACTCCCGTATGACTGTCGTGAAGAGCCCGCTGCCCGAACCCGCCCGCCAGGTCACCTTCGACGCGTTGCAGAACACCCTCGTGGACCTTCTGGGCCTGTCCCTGATCGGGAAGCAGGCGCACTGGAACATCGTGGGCCCGCGCTTCCGCTCGATCCACCTCCAGCTGGACGAGGTCGTCACCACGGCCCGCGGCTTCGCCGATACGGTGGCCGAGCGCGCCGCCGCGCTGGGACTGCCTCCGGACGGCCGCCCCGAGACGATCGCCTCGGCGTTCACCCTGCCCTCCCCCAAGGACGGCTGGCTGCGCGACGAGGACGTCGTCACGGTGATCGCCGAGACCCTGGGCGCGGCCATCGCGCGACTGCGCGAACGCATCGCGGCGACCGACGAGGCCGACCCGGTCACGCAGGACCTGCTGATCGCCGTCACCGCCGAGCTGGAGAAGCAGCGCTGGATGTTCGAGGCGGAGAACTGGCCGCAGGACAAGTGACGCGGACGCACCGACCGGGAGGGAGGCCCGCATGACCGACGCCCTGGAGATGGACGCGCTGTGGGAGGACTTCCACCGCGCCGTGAACATGACCTCGCAGGAACTGGCCGCCTGGCTGCGGGTGCGCGACGCCGACGAGAACGCGGAGCCGCTGCCCGAGCAGGCGGGGAGCCCGACCGGGCACGATGTCCTCGCGATCCTGCAGAAACGTCGCACCGACCTGACCGACGACGACGTCGAGGTCATGTACCGGGTCGTGGACGCCGTCGCCGAGCAGGCGGACCCCGGAAACGGGCCCGAGGCGGACGAGACGCGCCGGCGCCACCGCCTGATGACGATCGGCCACGACCCGCTCAGGCCGTGACCCGGCGGCGGGTCAGGTACCGGCGGGCGGTGGCCCCCGGCTCTGCACCCGGGCTCCCGGAGGGCGGTCAGGCCGCTCCGGGGCCCGGGTCCGTCGTTCAGGCCGGCGTGCCGGGCATCGGCGGAGCTTGTCGCCCTCGCGTCCGTCCGCGCGGTGATCCACAGACCGGACCCGACTGGTCGGCCAGGCGGGACAGCGCGGCCGACACCAGTGTTCGCACGCCCGGCGCCAGCACCGACAGGTCCGGCGCGAACAGAGGGCTGTGGTTCCCGGGCACCGCTGCCGTCTTCTCCGTCATCCCCTCCCCCGGCGCCGCCTCCCAGACGGCCGCCGGGGTCGCGGTGAGGTACCAGTAGTCGTACGGCACTCCCCGCGGAGCGAGCAGGGAGAAGTCCTCGCTGCCCAGCGCCAGGCCGGAGTCGAACACCGTCTCCGCGCCGAGGAGTTCACCGTGCACGGCGGCGATCTCCCCGTCCAGGCAGGCGTCGTTGACGGTGGTGGGGCAGCCCGGCAGCACGGTGACGTCCGGCGGGAGGGGGCAGCCGGCGGCTGCGCACTCCGCCTCCACCACCCGCCGGATCGCGGCGAGGACGCGCTCGCGCACCCGGGAGTCCCGGGTGCGCACATTCACTCCCAGGCGGGCCTGCGCCGGGATGACGTTGGACGTCGTCCCGGCGTGGAAGCGCCCCACGGTGAGCACCACGGCCTCGTTCGCCGCGATCTCGCGCGAGACGACGGACTGGAGCCGGGTCACGGCGTACGCGGCCGTCACGACCGGGTCCACGGTCGACTCGGGCCGCGAGCCGTGCCCGCCCACCCCGTGCACGACGACGTCGACGTCGTCGGAGGCGGACAGGGTCAGTCCGGGGGTGTGCGGACAGCACCCGGCGAGCCCCGGCGTCACGTGCTGCCCGAACAGCACGTCGGGGCGGGGGAACCGGTCGTGGATCCCGTCCGCGACCATCGCCGCGGCCCCGCCCCCGGCCTCCTCGGCGGGCTGACCGACCACGACGAGCGTCCCGGACCACGCCTCGCGGGCGGCGGCGAGCGCCTCGGCGGCGGCCGCCAGCCAGGTCACGTGCAGATCGTGGCCGCAGGCGTGCATCACCCCGTCCACCTCGGAGGCGTACGGCAGACCGGTCGCCTCGTGCACCGGCAGCGCGTCCATGTCGCCGCGCAGCCACACCACGGGACCCTCTCCGTTCACGAGGACCCCGACGACACCGGTCCGCGCCACGCCGTCGGTCACCTCGTAGCCGGCCGCGCGCAGCCGCCCCGCGAGCTTCGCGGCGGTGCGGTGCTCCTCGAAGGACAGCTCCGGGCGGCGGTGCAGGTCCCGGTAGAAGTCCGCCAGGCTCCCGGGCACGTGCCCGGGGCCGAGCCCTGGGGTGATCTCCCGGGTCAGCCGGGCGACGACGGCCGCTTCACGCATGGCGCACCCCTCTCACGCCCCCGTCCTGACTGAAAGCCTAGGCCGGTCGGTCGGCGGGGGCGCGCGGCGGGACGGGGCGGCGGCCGTCCGGGGTCACAGGCCGGACACCGGCAGGTCGAGCAGGCGGACGACGGTGCGCAGGACGCCGTTGTCGTTGTTGGAGGGGGCGAGGTGGCGGGCCCGGCGGACGACCTCTGGGTGGGCGCCCGTCATGGCGAAGGACCACTCGGCGGCGTCCAGCATCTCCAGGTCGTTGAGGTAGTCGCCGAAGACCATGGTCTGCGCGGGGGTGATGCCCAGCTCCCGCTGGAGCCGGCGCAGGGCCGCGCCCTTGTGGGCGGTGGGGTTCATCACGTCGACCCAGTGCTCGCCGGAGACCACGACCTGATGGGTCTCGGTGAAGGCCGCCAGGGCCGGGGCGGTGCTCTCCTCGGCGGAGCCGAAGTCGAACAGGGCGACCTTGACGATCTCGTCGTCGACGGCGGTGACGTCCTCGACGACCTGGTGGCGGACGTAGTACCTGGCCGCCTCCGCCAGGAAGGGTTCGTCGGACCGTTCGAGGTAGGCGGACCGCTTCCCGCAGACGACGACGCCCATGTCGACGCCGTCGGCCGCGAGGCGCCGCGCGGCCGCCACGACCCGTGCGACGACGTCCGGGTCCAGGGGGTCGGAGCTGACCTCCTCGCCGTCGCGCACCACGTAGGCGCCGTTCTCCGCGATGAACACCATGCCGTCGGCCACGCCGGCGAACTCGCGGGCCAGGGACGCGTACTGGCGTCCGCTGGCCGGGCTGAACAGCACCCCGCGCTCGCGCAGCCGCTCCAGCACCTCCCACAGTCCCGCAGGGATCCGCTTGTCGTCGTCGAGCAGGGTGCCGTCCATGTCGGTGACGACCAGGCGTATGTCGGCGGGACCGGCCGACGGCTCGGGGGCGGCCGGACCGGGGGCGTGGGTGTAGGGCATGTCGTGCTTCCTGTGCGGGATCGGCGGTTTTTCACCCTACCGGGGACAGCGGTGATCATCCGGCGGCACAATGACGGCCTGGGGCCCTCGACACGGGCCGGGACGCGGGAAGGGGCGGTCACGTGAGCGGGCCGGCACGGCTGGACACCAGCGTCGCGCACAACGCGCGGGTGTGGAACTACTGGATCGGCGGCAAGGACAACTACGAGGTCGACCGCGGGGTCGGCGAGCACGTCGCCGGGATGTTCCCGCTCATCCGGGAGATCGCCCGCGCCGACCGCTGGTTTCTCGGGCAGGCGGTCCGCCACCTCGCCGAGGAGCGCGGGGTGCGGCAGTTCCTGGACATCGGCACCGGGCTGCCGACGGCCGACAACACCCACGAGATCGCGCAGCGCGTCGCGCCCGACGCGCGGATCGTGTACGTCGACAACGACCCGATCGTGCTGGCGCACGCCCGCACCCTGCTGACCGGCACCGCCGAGGGCGTGACCGACTACATCGACGCCGACGTGCACGATCCGGCCGCCATCCTCGAACGGGCCGCGGACACCCTGGACTTCACGCGCCCGGTCGCGGTGATGATGCTGGGCATCCTGAACTTCGTCCTGGACGCGCAGGCGGCGCGGGGCATCGTCCGCGAGGTCATGGCCGACCTCCCCTCGGGGAGCTTCCTGGTCCTGACGCACCCCACCCACGACAGCGAGGTGGGCGGCGAGGGACAGATCCCGGCCATGAAGTTCTGGAACGAGAACGCCAAGCCGCCGATCACCGCCCGCAGCGGCGCGGAGATCGCCGCGTTCTTCGACGGCCTGGAGCTGCTGGAGCCGGGCCTGGTGTCGTGTTCGCGCTGGCGCGGGGAGGCCGACTCCCTCGCGGTGGTGCCGCAGTACGGCGCGGTCGCCGTGAAACCCTGAGGATCGTCCGGCACGCGCCCCGCCCGGTCCGCGGCGCTCCGGCCCGGCCGGTCCCGGGGCGCTCCGATCGCACCGCTGTGGAGGACGTATGACCACCCTCGCCGATCCCGTCCCGGGCGGGCGTCCCGGAGACGTCGAGCGGGCGGGCGCGCTGTCCGGGGAGCTGAGCGGCAGAGGCGTCCACGGGATCGTCCTGGCCTACGTCGACACTGCGGGCGTCGGCAGGGTGAAGGCGGTCCCGACGGCGGCCCTCTCCTCGGCGGCGGCGTAGGGCGTCGGCATGTCGCCGGTGTTCGACACGTTCCTCGCGCACGACGGCGTCGTCGCCACGGACGTGCTGGGCTCCCCGGACGGGGACCTGCGTCTCTACCCCGACCTGGACCGGCTCGTCGTCCTGGCGGGCCAGCCGGGCTGGGCGTGGGCGCCGATCGACCGGATCGCCCAGGACGGCGGACGGCATCCCGGATGCTCGCGCACCTTCCTGCGGCGCGTCGTCGCGGACGCGGCGCGCGAGCACGGGCTCGGCTTCAAGGCGGCCATCGAGATCGAGTGGTCGGTCGGCCTGGACTCCGCGCCCGCCGGGGAGTTCGTCCCGGCGACCACGGGACCCGCGTACGGCGCGACCCGGCAGATCGAGCTGAGCGCCTTCACCGCCGAGCTGCTGGCCGCGTGCGCGGCGCAGGGCGTCGACGTCGACCAGATCCACCCCGAGTACGCGCCCGGCCAGTTCGAGATCTCGGTGGGCGCCCTGGACCCGGTGGCGGCGGCCGACCGCAGCGTGCTCGTCCGCCACACGATCCGCGCGGTGGCCCGGCGGCACGGTCTGCGGGTGTCCTTCTCCCCCGCGGTCCTCGCGCGGGGCGTCGGCAACGGCGGACACGTCCATCTGTCGGCCTGGCGCGAGGGCGTGAACCTGCACGCGGGCGGCGGGCGGCGGCACGGCATGACCGCCGACGCGGAGGCCTTCACGGCGGGCGTCCTGGCCCGGCTGCCGGCGCTCACCGCGGTGACCGCGCCCAGCCCGGCGAGCCATCTGCGCCTCAAGCCGTCCCAGTGGGCCGGGGTGTTCACCGCCTGGGGGCTGGAGACCCGCGAGTGCGCGCTGCGCCTGGTGCGGGGCACGGCGGGCCGGCGCGCCGAGCAGGCGAACCTGGAGGTCAAACCGGTCGACCTGGCCGCCAACCCCTATCTCGCCCTCGGCTGCCTCATCTCCGCGGGGCTGGCCGGGATCGCCACGGGCGCCGTCCTGCCGGAGGAGACGCGGGGGGACCCGGTGCGGCTGGACGCCGGGACGGCCGCCGCCCGGGGCGTACGGCGGCTGCCGACGTCGCTCGCCGAGGCGGTCGCCGCCTTCCGCGCGGACGAGGTGCTGCGGACCGCGCTCGGCCCGGTCCTCGCCGACGCGGTGGCCGCCGTGCGGCAGGGCGAGATCGACGCCGTCGACGGCCTGGACGACGAGCAGGTGGCGGCCGCCTACCGCTGGACGTACTGACATGGCAGGCGGAGCGGTCCACGAGGAGCTGGCCGGGCTGGACCTGGTGGACCACCACTGCCACGGCGTCGTCGCCGGCCCCCTGGACCGGCCCGGGTTCGAGGCCCTGCTCACCGAGGGCGGACGCCTGCCCGGCATCTCGGCGTTCGACACCCCGGTGGGCGTGGCCGTGCGCCGGCACTGCGCGCCGCTGCTCGATCTGGAGCGGCACGCGCCCGCCGACGTCTATCTGGCGCGCCGCGCCGAGCTGGGCCCCGCGGAGGTGAACCGGCGTTTCCTGACGGACGCCCGCACCGGCGTGTTCTGCGTCGACACCGGGTTCGCGCCGCCCCGCGCCACCACGGCGGCCGAACTGGCCGAGGCCGCGGGCGGGGCCGTCGCCCACGAGGTCGTCCGGCTCGAAGCGGTCGCCGAGGCCGTGGCCGCCCGGGGCGTCGACGCGGGCGGCTACGCCGACGCGTTCCGGTCGGCCGCGCTGGCCGCGGTCAGGCGGCCGGGGGTCGTCGCGGTCAAGTCGGTGGCCGCCTACCGCACGGGCTTCGCGCTCGACCCGGCCCGCCCCCCGGACGAGGAGGTCGCCCGGGGCGCGCGGCGCTGGCTGGCGCGCGGCGGACGGCTGGACGAGCCGGTGCTGGTCCGGCACCTGCTGTGGACCGCCGTCGACCTGGGTCTGCCGCTGCAGCTGCACACCGGCTTCGGCGACTCCGACGTCCGCCTGCACCGGGTGGATCCCACGCATCTCACGGACTGGCTGCACCTCACGGCGGGCACGATCCCGGTGCTGCTCCTGCACTGCTGGCCCTACCAGCGGCAGGCCGGTTTCCTGGCCGCGGTGTTCGAGCAGGTGTACCTGGACGTGGGGCTGACCCTGCACCACGTCGGTCCCGTGCGAGCGCGGGCGGTCCTGGAGGAGGCGCTGGAGATCACACCGTTCCGCAAGCTGCTGTACAGCTCCGACGCCTGCGGTCTGGCCGAGTTCTACTCCCTCGGCGCGCTGGCCTTCCGCAGGGGACTGGGCGAGCTGCTCCAGGACCGCGTGGACGGCGACGAGCTGAGCCCGACCGACGCGCTGCGCCTGGCACGCTGGGCCGCGGCCGACAACGCCCGCCGGGTCTACCGGCTTCCCGACGGACACTGAAAGTATGATCGAACAATGTCTGACTTGACCGAAACCACTCCGGGCTGGCTGAGCGCCGACGAGCTGGAGATGGCGCGCGCCCGTATGCCGATCCTCTACGTCGAGGCCGTGCCCGTGCGCGTCGACGACAGCGGCGAAGTCACCAGCGTCGGCCTGCTGCTGCGGATCGGCCCGGACGGCAACGTCAACCGGACCCTCGTCTCCGGCCGGGTCCTGCACCACGAACGCGTCCGGGACGCCCTGCTGCGCCACCTGGAGAAGGACCTCGGACCGGTGGCCCTGCCCCGCGTGCCGACCTCGCTTCAGCCGTTCACGGTGGCCGAGTACTTCCCCACGCAGGGCATCACGCCGTACCACGACCCCCGCCAGCACGCCGTGTCGCTGGCCTACATCGTGCCGGTGACGGGCGACTGCCGGCCCCGGCAGGACGCGCTGGACCTGGTGTGGTTCAGCCCGCAGGAGGCCGCGTCGCTCGCGGTGCAGAGCGAGATGCCCGGCGGGCACGGCTTCCTGCTGCGCCAGGCCCTGGCCCATGTGGGCCTCTCGGCCTCCTGACCGGCCCGGGTTGCCGGCGGACCGGCCGGCGTGACGAACGCGCGCGCTGCCGTCGCAGCGCACGGCGGGCGGGCGCGCGGCGATCGGCGCGGCCGCCCGCCGGCCGTGCACGCCGGCCGTGTGCCGGGGCCGCTGCCGCGCGACGCCCGCGAGTGCCCGCCGGTCAACCGGAGGTGCTCGCACCGGAGTTCGGTGATCCGATCTTCATGGCATAGGTTGGCCGGATGGGGGCCACGACACGACCGCAGACCGGGGAACGCACGGCGCGCAAGGGCGGGGCGGCCCGTTCCTCGGCGCTGATGGCGCTGGGCACGGTGGCGTCCCGGGCGACCGGGCTGATACGCCAGGTGCTCCAGGCAGCCGCCCTCGGCACCGGCCTGCTGGCCAGTACGTACAACACGGCCAACACCGTGCCCACCAGCCTGTACACGCTGCTGATCGGCGGCGCGCTCAACGCCGTCCTCGTACCGCAGCTGGTGCGGGCCAGGACCTCGCACCCCGACGGCGGCCGGGCGTACGAGCAGCGGCTCGTGACCCTCGTCGTGTCCGTCCTCGCCGTGGGGACCGCGCTGGCGGTGTGGGCGGCCCCGCTGATCGTCTCGCTGTACATGCGCGACACCCCGCAGACCCACGAGGCGTTCCGGCTGACCGTGGTCTTCGCCCGGTTCCTGCTCCCGCAGATCTTCTTCTACGGCCTGTTCAACATCTACGGCCAAGTGCTCAACGCCCGTGAGCGGTTCGGCGCGATGATGTGGACGCCGGTCCTCAACAACGTCGTCCTGCTGGGCATGTTCGGCGCGTACCTGGCGCTGACGACCGTGCCGGAGACGGTGCAGGACATCACCGCCGCCCAGGTCAGGCTGCTGGGCGTCGCCACGACGGCCGGCATCGCGGTGCAGGCCCTCGCGCTGGTCCCGTTCGCGCGGGCCGCCGGTTTCCGGCTGCGGCCGCGCTTCGACTGGCGCGGCTCCGGCCTGGGATCCGGCGTCCACGCGGCCAAGTGGACCCTGCTGCTGGTGCTGACCAACCTCGTCTCGCTCACGGTGGTCACCAACTACGCCAACGCGGTCGACCAGAGGCTGCCGCACGCCGGCGCGGGCTACACGGCGTACACCTACGCGCAGACCATCTGGATGCTGCCGCAGTCGGTCGTCACGGTGTCGCTGGTGACCGCGCTGCTGCCGAGGATGAGCCGGGCCGTGGCACAGGGAAGGATCGCCGAGGTGCGGGCCGACCTGTCGCGCGGCCTGCGCGTGAGCGGGGTCGTCATCGTCCCGGCCGCGTTCCTCTTCCTCGCCCTCGGCCCGCGCATCGCCGTCCTGCTCTTCGCGCACGGCGCGGCCGACGCGGCCTCTGCGCAGCCGGCCGGGCACATGCTCCAGGCGTTCGGGCTCGGCCTGATCCCGTTCTCCGCGCAGTACCTGCTGCTGCGCGGCTTCTACGCCTTCGAGGACACCCGCACGCCGTTCCTCATGGCGGTCTGGATCGCGGCGGTGAACATCGCCCTGGCCACCGCGTGCCACCTGCTGCTGCCCGCCCGCTGGTCGGTGACCGGCATGGCAGGGGCCTACACCGTGTCCTACCTGGCGGGCCTCGCTCTCACCGCCCGGGTGCTGCGCAGGCGGACCGGGGGCCCGCTGGACGCGGGCGCGCTGCGCCGCACGTACGGCAGGCTGCTGGCGGCGGGGGGTCTGGCCGCCGCCGCCGGCTGGGCGGCCGACCGGGCCTGTGCCGCGTGGGTCGGGAACGGTACGCTGCCGAACGCCGTGGCGCTCACCGCCGGCGTGCTCACCCTGTGCGGGGTCTACGTCGCCGTGGCACGGCTGGCGAAGGTGGGAGAACTGCGCGAGCTGCGCAGGCTGCGCTGACCGGCCCCCCCCAGGGCTCGCGCGCCTGTGCCACGTGTGCGAGGGGGGCTCACCGTCGTGTGCCTGGCGGGATCGCCAGGATCACCGGACGCGACGGACCGCGAACACGACGAAGGCCGTTTCCCCATTGCTGTGGAAACGGCCCTCCGACCTGCGATGAAGCTGGTCGGGACGACAGGATTTGAACCTGCGACCCCTTGACCCCCAGTCAAGTGCGCTACCAAGCTGCGCCACGTCCCGGTGCCCGCCTGACCTGGGGTTTCCCCTGGCCGAACGCGCAGGGAAACCATACCGCACTCGGGTCGGTGGTCGCGCACCCGTTTCCTCCCGACGGCGTCCGCCGGGATGCCTCACTCCCCCGGGGGCCGCCCCAGTTCCGGGTAGGCCTCCAGCAGGTGCGGCGGGGCCGCCTGCCGCCAGGAGTCGGCCAGGATGTCGCGCAGTTCGTCCTCGTCCTCCAGGGCGGAGAGCCGGGCCCGCACCCAGGCGAACTGGGCCTCGTGGCCGGCGATCCAGAACTTGCCGGGCTCGGCGAGCGCCAGTTCGTCGCGTTCCTCCTTGGGGCAGCGCACGGCCAGGGAGGTCTCCTCCTCGGGCAGGGTGGCGAACATCTTCCCCGCGACCCGGAAGGTGGGCATGCTCCAGGCGGTCTTCTCCGTCGTGTCCGGCAGGGACAGGGCGATACGGCGTACGTCTTCGGCGTCCGGCATGCTCCGCACGGTAGCGGCTGCCGGTGACAGTCACCCTGCGGCGAGACGCCGGTAGTAGAGGGTGGTCGGGCGGAGCGTGCCGGCCGGGTCGGCCGCGTAGTCGGGGATCACACCGGCCCGGGTCCAGCCGGCGGTGCGGTAGAGGTGCTCGGCGGGGCTGCCGGTCTCGGTGTCCAGGTGCAGCAGGGTGACGCCCCCGGCCGCGGCGGCCCGCTCGGCCGTGGTGAGCAGGGCGCGGCCGAGGCCCCGTCCGCGGGCGTCCCGGTGGACCATCAGCTTGACGAGTTCGGCGCGGTGGCGGCTGTTGGGCTTGTCGGGGAAGGCCAGGGCGACGCTGCCCACGACCCGGTGGCCGTCCCGGGCCGCCCAGACGGCGCGCTGTCCGGCGGCCACCTCCGCGGCGCGTCCGCGCCACCAGGCGAGGGCCTCGGCCCGGCCGAGCGGCGCGAGGAAGCCGACCGACGCGCCGCCGTGCACCGTGTCGAGCAGCAGGTCGGCCAACTCCTCGGCGTGGGCGAGCAGTCCGGGGGCGTCCAGGCGGATCGTCGTCACGGCAGCACCACCGCCAGCACGTACCGCGCCGGCACGTCGCCCGCGCAGCGGAACCGGGTCGGCCCCCAGACGCGCAGCCGCAGGCAGTCCCCCGCTTCGAGGCGTCGCCCGACGTCGTCGGCCGTCACGTCGAGGGCGCCCTCCAGCACCCAGACGTGCTGTTCCAGGCCGGCCACGGGCGGCCGGTCGTAGGCGATGTCGGCGCCCACGGCGAGGCGCCCTTCGACCAGTTCGCCGCGCAGCGCGGGGTGCGGGGGCGACACCGAGCGGCGGACGAACCCGGAGTCGCGGTCCCGCCAGACGGTCTGCTCGGCGGCGCGCACCAGCGGCGCGGGCTCCGCCTCGACCTCGCTGAGCAGCCGGGACATGGTGCGCCCGTAGGCGTGGCACAGGCGGTTGAGGAGGGAGGCCGTGGGGCTGATCTCCGCGCGCTCGGCACGGGACAGGGTGGACCGGCTGATCCCCGTGCGATCCGCCAACTCCCCCAGCGACCAGCCGTGTCGGGCCCGAAGGTCGGCGAGGCGGGCGGCCAGCCGTACGTCGACGTCGTCCGGCGGCGCGGCCGGCCCCGAAGTGCGTCTCATATCCGGGAGGATATCCCGGATATGAGACGGCGCGGTTACGGGAGCCTCACACCCGGGCGGCCTCGCCGAGCGCCCGGAGCACCGGCCGGATCAGCGGATGCTCCTCCGCGCCCCGGCGGACGGCGGCGAAGACGCGCCGGGTGGGCGCCACGCCGTCGACGGGGCGCACCACGACGCCCGTGAGATCCATGCCGCGCAGCGCGGAACGCGGCACGAGCGCCACGCCCGCGTCCGCCGAGGCGAGGGCGACGACCGCGCGGAAGTCGTCGGAGGAGTGCTCCAGCCGGGGCTGGAAACCGGCGGACTCGCAGGCCAGGACGACCACGTCGTGGCAGGGGTTGCCGGGGTAGGGGCCGATCCAGCTGTCCTTGGCCAGCTCGGCCAGGGGGACCTCCGGGGCGTCGGCGAGCCGGTGCGTGACGGGCACCACGGCGTCGAAGGGCTCGGCGTACAGCGGGACGTGCGCGAGGCGCGGGTCGTCGGCGGCCGGGGCGCCGCGGTATTCGACCGCCACGGCGACGTCGACCTGCCGGTCGAGCACCATCGGCAGGCTGGCGTCGCCCTCGGCGTCCTGGACGCGGATCCTTATCCCCGGGGCGGTGCGGGCGAGGCGGGCCACCGCGGGCGCCACGACCAGGGCGATGCCCGTCGCGAAGGCGGCCACCGTGACCGTGCCGGCCGCGCCCGAGCTGTAGGCGGCCAGCTCGGCCTCGGCCCGCTCCAGCTGGGCGAGGACGGCGTGGGTGTGCGCGAGCAGGATCTCCCCGGCCGGGGTGAGCCGTACCCCCTTGGCGCCGCGCTCGACGAGCCGGTGGCCGGTCTCCTGCTCCAGCGCCGTCAGCTGCTGGGAGACCGCGGACGGCGTGAGGTACAGCGCGGCGGCAGCCGCCGTCACGGTGCGGTGGTCGGCCACCGCACGCAGGATGTGGAGCCGCCGCGCTTCGATCATGCGACCGATTATCGCAATATGTCCGGGCCGCTCGGACCGCCGCGGTTCAGACCGCGGCGGCCTCGGTCCCGGCCAGCTCCGCGCGGGCCGCGACGAAGGCGTCCACGGCCCGGTTCACGTCGTCCGTGGAGTGCGCGGCGGACAGCTGGACGCGGATGCGGGCCTGCCCCTGCGGGACGACCGGGTACGAGAACCCGATCACGTACACACCGCGCTCCAGCAGCAGCTCGGCCATCCGGCCCGCCTGCGCCGCGTCGCCGATCATCACGGGGGCGATGGCGTGGTCGCCGGGCAGGACGTCGAAGCCCTCGTCGGTCATCCGGCGGCGGAACAGGGCGGTGTTCTCCGCGAGCCGCACGCGCAGGTCGTCGGCCGACTCCAGCAGGTCGAGGACCTTGAGCGAGGCGGCCGCGATGACCGGGGCGAGGGTGTTGGAGAACAGGTACGGGCGCGAACGCTGGCGCAGCAGGGCGACGATCTCCGCGCGCGCGGCGACGTAGCCGCCGGACGCGCCGCCGAGCGCCTTGCCCAGGGTGCCGGTGATGATGTCGACGCGGTCCATCACGCCGTGCAGCTCGGGCGTGCCGCGGCCGCCGGGGCCGACGAAGCCGACCGCGTGCGAGTCGTCGACCATGACCATCGCGTCGTAGCGCTCGGCGAGGTCGCAGATCTCGGCGAGGGGCGCCACATAGCCGTCCATGGAGAACACGCCGTCGGTGACGACGAGTCGGCGGCGCGCGTCGGACGCGTCCTTCAACTGCCGTTCCAGGTCGGCCAGATCACGGTTGGCGTAGCGGAAACGGCGAGCCTTGGACAGCCGGATGCCGTCGATGATGGAGGCGTGGTTGAGGGCGTCGGAGATGACCGCGTCCTCGGGGCCGAGGAGGGTCTCGAAGACGCCTCCGTTGGCGTCGAAACAGGAGGAGTACAGGATCGTGTCCTCCTGGCCGAGGAACGCCGACAGCCGCGCCTCCAGCTCCTTGTGCACCTCCTGCGTCCCGCAGATGAAGCGCACCGACGCCATGCCGTAGCCCCAGCGGTGCAGGGCCTCGTGGGCCGCGGCCACGACCTCGGGGTGGTCGGCGAGGCCGAGGTAGTTGTTGGCGCAGAAGTTGAGCACCTCGCCCGGCCGGCCGCCGGCGGTGACGGCGACGGTGGCCGACTGCGGGCTGCCGATGACGCGCTCGAGCTTGTGCAGGCCGGCGGCGCGGATCTCGTCGAGGGTGGTGCGCAGGTCGTCGCGCACGGAGTCGAACATCAGGAGGCTCCTAGGGAATGCGGGTGCTTACGCGGTCCAGTCGAGGATGACCTTGCCGCCGCGGCCGCTCGCCGCGTCGGCGAAGGCCGCCTCGAAGTCGCGGTAGCCGTAGCGGCCGGTGATCACGGGGGCGAGGTCGAGGCCGCCCTCCAGCAGCACCGACATCGCGTACCAGGTCTCGAACATCTCCCGGCCGTAGATGCCCTTGATCGTGATCATCGAGGTGACGATCCGGGACCAGTCGACGGGGAACTCCTCGGCGGGCAGTCCCAGCATGGCGATCCGGCCGCCGTGCGTCATGTTGGCGATCATGTCGCGCATCGCCTCCGGCCTGCCGGACATCTCCAGGCCGATGTCGAAGCCCTCGCGCAGCCCCAGCTCCCGCTGCCCGTCGGCGATGGACGCCTGCGAGACGTTCAGCGCGAGGCTCGCGCCGATCTTGCGGGCCAGTTCCAGGCGCTCCTCGCTGACGTCGGTGACCATGACGTTGCGGGCGCCGGCGTGCCGGGCCACGGCGGCCGCCATCAGGCCGATCGGTCCCGCGCCGGTGATCAGGACGTCCTCGCCGACCAGCGGGAAGGACAGCGCGGTGTGCACGGCGTTGCCGAACGGGTCGAAGATCGCCGCCACGTCGAGGTCCACCGGCACCCGGTGCACCCACACGTTGGACGCGGGCAGGGCGACGTACTCGGCGAACGCGCCGTCGCGTCCGACGCCGAGGCCGACGGTGGCGCGGCACAGGTGGCGGCGCCCGGCGAGACAGTTGCGGCACTTGCCGCACACGAGGTGCCCCTCGCCGCTGACCCGGTCCCCCACGGCGATGTCCGCGACGTCCCGGCCGGTGCCGACGACCTCGCCGACGAACTCGTGGCCGAGTACCAGCGGCGTGCTGATGGTCTGGCGCGCCCAGCCGTCCCAGGACCGGATGTGCAGGTCGGTGCCGCAGATGCCGGTGCGCAGCACCCTGATCAGCACGTCGCCGGGGCCGACGGCGGGCTCCGGGACGTCCGCGAGCCACAGCCCGGGCTCCGCCTTCTCCTTGACGAGCGCCTTCAACGCAACGGCTCCAGTGGTGAGGGCCCGGGCGCGAGCAGGCCGAAGGGCCCCGCATCCGGGAGGACGGGTGGATTCGCCGAGCAATCTGCCGCACTCGGCCCGGCCGGGTCCATCGAGCTTTTCTTAAGCGCCGCCACAGCTCTGCTTCACACGGGCGGCCCCGCCGGCCGGACGGACTTCTCGCACACCACGGTGGGCCGTGCCACCCTTGACCGCAACCCGCACCGGGCCGACCGGCTGAGCGCCGGGCCCGCCGGAGCGACCTCGCTGCGACCTGCGGCCGACCGATGGGGAGCCCCCGATGACGACAGCACGGGATCTGATGATCGTCGCGTTGGACGTGCCGCCCGTGCGCGACGTCGGGCAGGGCGACCTGTCGCTCGCCCTCGCGGGCGCGGAGGCCGTCGACCTGGTCCGGGCGGGGTCGTTCGTCCTCGACGGCGACCTCGTCGTGCCCGGCCCGCCGACGGCGCCGCAGGACCCGCTCCTGGCCGCCGCCGAGGCCTCGTTCGTGCGGACGGAACCCTACGAGTCGCTGGAGGACTGGCTGTGGCGCCGGGGCCGCGACCTGGCGGCCGCCTACGCCGCCCGGCTGGCGGCGGACGGACTCGTCGCCCGCAAGCGCGGCCGGCTGCTCGCCGCCCGGTCCGCGCCGCTGCCGGTCGACTCTGCGGCGCGGCGGCGCGCGAACGCGCGCCTGGCGTCGGACGAGCCGGTCCTCGCCACGCTGACCACGGCCGTCGGTCTGCGCGCGGAGCCCGCCGAAGGGTTCCCGGGGCCGCTGGAGGAGGCGGTCGTGACCGTGCTGGCGTCCACCGGCGACGCGCTGGCCGAGCTCCAGGCCGTACGGCAGCGGCGCTCCGTCGAGGACGCGGGCTTCGACAACATGTGGCAGGCCCTCTGACGCCTCCCGGTCCGCTCGCGCGGCCTCACGGCGCGGCTCTCTCGCGCTCCCGGCGCTGCAGCTGTCCCGCGAGATCGGCGGCGGTCGCCTTGATGGTCTCCAGGCCCGCCCGGCCCCAGGGCCGGGGCGTGAGATCGGCGACGCACACCGTGCCCAGCGCCATGCCGGTCGAGTCGATCAGCGGGGCGCCCAGGTAGCTGCGGATGCCGTACTCGTCGACGACCGGGTTGCCCGCGAAGCGCGGGTAGTCGGCCACGTCCTCCAGGACCAGCGCCTTGCGCCGCACCACGACATGCGGGCAGTAGCCGTATTCGCGGGGCAGCCGGCGGCCCATCTCGGGCTTGCCGCCACGGGCGGACCGGCCGCCCAGCGGGGTGTGCAGCCCGGCGAAGAACTGCCGCTCCTCGTCGAGGAAGTTGACCATGGCGTACGGCGCTGAGGTCACCTCGGCGAGACGGTCGGCGAAGGCGTCCAGGGCGGCCTCCGGCCATTCCCCGAGGCCGAGCCGGCGCAGCCGGCGCGCCCGGGCGGGAGCCTCCTTGTCCTCCGGCGTGAGCAGCAGACGACCGGCCGGGCGCGGCGGGTCGTAGCTCATGGCCGGGCTCCGTCGCTGTGGACGTACGTCATTTGCGGCTCCGGGGGCATGGGGGTGCGGGCGTCACATGTGGGCGCCGCGGCTCGGCTGGGGTGCGGCCGGTGCGTGGGCGATGAGGTGCTTGACGAGGGTGAGCAGGGTCTGGACGCCCGAGGCGGAGATCCGCGCGTCGCAGCGCACGACGGGGACGGAGGGGTCCAGGTCGATGGCGGCGCGCACCTCCTCGGGGTCGTAGCGGTGGGATCCGTCGAACTCGTTGACGGCGATGATGAAGGCGAGTCCGCGCTCCTCGAAGAAGTCGACGGCGGCGAAGCACTCCTCCAGCCGGCGGGTGTCCGCGAGGATGACCGCGCCGAGCGCGCCCTCGGACAGTTCGTCCCACATGAACCAGAACCGTTCCTGGCCGGGGGTGCCGAACAGGTAGAGGACGTGCCGGGGGTCGAGGGTGATGCGGCCGAAGTCCATGGCGACGGTCGTCTCGACCTTGTTCTCGATGCCGTCGAGGTTGTCGGTGGCGGCGCTGACGGTGGTGAGCAGCTCCTCCGTGCTGAGCGGCGCGATCTCGCTCACGGCCCCGACGAAGGTCGTCTTACCCACCCCGAAGCCGCCCGCGACCAGGATCTTCAGGGCGGTGGGGAACGGGTCGGGTCCGGTGTCGTCGGGGCCTCCGTAGGCGCGGCTGTCGCCGTACCTGTCGTATGCGTCGCGGTCAGAGCTGTCGTCGTAGTCCATCGAGCACTGCCTCCAGTAGGGCCCGGTCGGTGGGTGTGTGGTGGTACTCGGGGGGCTTGGTGGTCAGCGCCCCGCAGTCGAGGAGGTCGGACAGCAGCACCTTGGTGACCGCCGCCGGCAGCCTCAGATGGGCCGCGATCTCGGCGACCGACACGGGCGCGCGGGTCAGGTCGAGCGCCTGCGCGTGCTCGGGGCCGAGATAGCCGAGGGGGGTCGCCCCTGTGGCCCTCACCTGCGACATGAGATCGAGGGCGACGCTGGGCCTGGTCCGGCCGTTGCTGACCGTGAACGGGCGCACCAGCCGTCCGGCCGCGTCGTCGAGCCAGGGCCCGTCGCCGGCCGCCGCCATGCTCAAGGTCCCATCACCGACGGTTCGGCGTGCTGCCGGGGTGCGGTCATCAGATACGGCCGGACGCTCTTGACCAGCATCGACATCTCGTAGCCGAGCACGGCGGCGTCGGCCTCGCGCCCGGCGAGCACCGCGAGGCACGTGCCGGACCCGGCGGTGGTGACGAACAGCAGCGTCGAGTCCAGTTCGACGACGACCTGCCGCACGTCCCCGCCGTCGCCGAACCGGACGCCGGCGCTGCGGCCGAGGGAGTACAGGCCGGAGGCCAGCGCGGCCATGTGGTCGGCGCTGTCGGGGTCCAGGCCGTGGACCGACTTCACGAGTCCGTCGCAGGAGAGCAGCACCGCGCTCGAGGTGTGCGGTACGCGCTGCACGAGGCCGCTCATCAGCCAGTCGAGATCGGATACCTGGCCGGTCGGCGCATCGCTCGCCATGGTGGATCGACTCCTTGGGGTACGAAGGTCTGCGGGAGCGCTGGGAGTGGGGGTGTGGATGGGGGCGGTCGTGAGAGTGGTCGTGGGGGTGGTGGCGCTCGCGGTGGTCATCCGGCGGGTGCGCTCCCGTCGTGCCGGGCGGTGGTCCGGCCGGGGCCGGGCCGCTCCGGTGCCTCACGGGGGCCGTACGCCTCGGACGGCGCGGCCGGGTGCGCGGGGTGTGGGGCGGATATCCCGGCCGGGTGCGACGGCGGCCCGGCGTCGGCCCGGGTCGGCAGCGGGCGCAGCGGCGGCAGGGGCGGCAGCGGCCGTGCGCCCTCCGGAACGGCCGCGACGGTGTCGTCCCCGCCCGCGGGGCCGGGCTGCGACGGACCTGACGGTGCCGACGGCTCCGCCGGGAAGAAGGGCCCCGGGTGGGACCACGAGGACGACGGCGACTGCGACTGCGACTGCGACTGCGAGAACGAGGCCGGGGCGGGGGCCGGGGACCGGAACGCGGGGGAAGGCGGTCGCACGGGGTCCTGGGGGTCGTCGGTGACGGGGTGCGGGGACGCCTCCGCGACGTCCGCCTCCAGACTCTGCTGGGCCTCGGCCAGGCCGAAGCCCCGCTGGAAGGCCGCCATCAGGCCCGGGTCGTGACCGGCGGGCTGTTCGGTGTCCGGGCGCGGGACGGGGCCGCCGCGCAGCTGGGGCACGAGGTGTTCCTGGGCCCGGCGGCGGGGCAGCTGGGGCTTGCCCATGGTGCCGCGCACCGGGCCCACGCGCGGGGTGGGCGCGAGACCCGCGTGCTCCTCGACGACGGCACGGTCGTCCTGGCGGATGCCGGGGGCGGCCTCGGCCGGGTTGGGCCGGGTCCCGCGCGCGCCGCGCACCGGCAGCGGCGCGGGCCGGCCGCCGGGCTCGGCGGGGCCGGGACCGCCCTGCGTCCGCGAGGGCGGGGGCGGCGGCGCTCCGCCGGAGGAAGCCGGCGACGACGCGGACGCGGACGCGGAGGCCGCGTGGGAGGCGGACGAGGGGCGGGGGCCGACGGCGTCCCGGGTGGGCGGCGGCCCGGCGGCGTCCGGGCGGCCGGCGCCGTCGCTGTGGTCCCGGGTGCGCGCCGGCGTCGTCTCCGCGCTCGTCGTGGCCCGGGCCGGGCCCGCGCCGTCGGCGTCCCCGGTCCGCAGGCGGGCGACCGGTGCGGGCAGGTCGCCAGGGGCCCGGTGTGCCGGGGCCTCGTGGCGGCCCGCGCCGGCGTGCCGCGGGAGGGAGGGGCGCGCCGGGTCGGGGGTGCGGGCTCCGCCGACCGTCACGGGCGACCCGGCGCCGGACGCCGAGTGGCGCGGGGCCGGCGGCAGGGTGGGCCGGCCGGGGGCGGCGGCGAGGGGGCTCGGGGCGGGCACGAGGGGCCGGCCGGCGCCGTCGCTGTCCGGGCCCCGGGAGACGGAGCCGGGGAGGCCCGGCCCGGAGCCCAGCAGCGCCTGCGGGACGACGAGGACGGCCTGGACGCCGCCGTAGATGTTGCACTGCAACCGGACCCGGATGCCGTGCCGCCGGGCGAGCTGGGAGACGACGAACAGCCCGATCCGGCCGTCGGCGAGCAGGCGGCCGACGTTGACCTGGTCGGGGTCGGCGAGCAGGGCGTTCATCCGGCTCGCCTCCTCGGCGGGCATGCCGAGGCCGCGGTCCTCGACCTCGACGGCCAGCCCCGAGGTGACGAGGTTGGCCCGCAGCAGCACCTGGGTGTGCGGGGCGGAGAACACCGTGGCGTTCTCGACGAGTTCGGCGAGCAGGTGGATGACGTCGGCGACGGCGTGGCCGCGCAGCTCGCCGTCGACGGGGGGCACGAGCTTGACCCGCGAGTACTGCTCGACCTCGGCGATCGCGGAGCGCAGCACCTCCGTCATCGAGACCGGGTGGCTCCACTGCCGGCGCGAGACGGCCCCGCCGAGGACGGCGAGGTTCTCCGCGTGGCGGCGGATCCGGGTGGCGAGATGGTCGACGTGGAAGAGGCCCTTGAGCAGGTCGGGGTCCTCGATCTCGTTCTCCAGCTCGTCGAGGATCGAGATCTCGCGGTGCACCAGGGACTGCAGGCGTCGCGCGAGGTTGACGAACACCTCCAGTTTCTGTTCGCTGCCGGTCTGGCTGGACAGCTGGGCGGCCTGCACGACGGCGGCGACGGCCCCGTCGTGGGCGCGGGACAGATCGGCGGCGAGCAGCTCGAAGTCGTCGGCGTCGCCGGGCGGTCCGCCGCGGGTCCTGCGCGGCGGCGGGGCCTCGCCGCGGCGCAGCGTTTCGACGACGCCGAGCAGTTCTGCCTCGCCGCGCGCGCTGCTGCGGCGCAGCGCCGCGACACGGTCGGCGACGGAGCGGGCGGCGCGGTCCGCGGCAACGGCGGCGATCACGAGACCGACGCCGGTCACCGCGACTCCGCCGGCGAGGACCGCCCACAGGACCGGTCCGGGCCGGACGCCGGAGGAGCGCACGGTGAAGAGGACGACCGCGCAGGCGCTGAGGGCGACCGCGGTCGGGGGGAGCACGGCGAGCCGCAGCAGCTGGGGCCGTATGGGTGTCTCGGCCGGCGCCGGTGCGGTGCGGGGGGCCGGCCGCCCGTGCCGCCCGCCCTCACGGCGGTCTGCTCGTGCGGCGGGTGCGCGGAGGTGAGACATCGGTGTCCTCGTACTGGTCCGTCGAGCCGGGTCGTCGGTCGGAAGAGCCGTCGGTCGCGAGCGCCGGGGAATACGGCCCGGTATGTGCGACGGCGACTCACAGTAGTTGGCAACCCATCATGTGCGGTGGGCAGTTGACAAAGTCCCGCACACAGCGTCCCGCTCTGGTATGAGGCTTCGCACGGCAGACCGATAAGCCCGCGGGACCAGGGACACAACGAGGAACGAATCCGATCAGGGCTGGTCAGGGACTGTCACAAATGACCGTGCGGGCCGGGGAGCTGCTCGCTCCCCGGCCCGCACGGTTTCCGGTGCCGGACGTCTGCCCGTCCCGGCTCAGCCGGCCGGGACCGCCTCCGGCGCTTCACCGCCCTCGGCGGCGCCCTTCGGTTCGTCACTGTCGGTATCGGCTTTGGCCTCGACCGTCGTCTCGTCCAGCGGCTGCCAGCCACCGACCGGGGCACGGGCGGCGCCACGCCACCAGGGCTCGCCCGGAACGGTCTCGCCGCCGGGTTCGAACGGCTCGCCCGGGCGCGGCAGCGCGACCCTCGCCCCCACGGCCCGGCCGGCGGCCAGCGTGCCCTCCCCCGGGTCGGTCCACGCGTGGGTGGCGAGATTGAAGGTGGCCCAGTGGATGGGCAGCATCACCCCGCCGGGCCCGCCCTGCAGATCGAGATGGGCCCGCATGCCCTCTTCGGGCGTCATGTGGATGTCGGGCCAGAAGTCCGAGTACGCCCCGATCTGGATCATCGTCGCGTCGAAGGGGCCGTGGGCGGCCCCGATCTCCCGGAAGCCGTCGAAGTAGCCGGTGTCGCCGCTGTGGAAGACCCGGTGCTCCTCGCCCGCGACGACCCAGGACGCCCACAGGGTGTGCTGGGTGTTGCGCAGGCCGCGTCCGCAGAAGTGGCGGGCCGGGGTGGCCGTGAGGGTGAGACCGCCGACCTTGGTCTCCTCGTGCCAGTCCAGCTCACGCAGCCGGTCGGCGGACACGCCCCAGTGCTCCAGATGGGCGCCGACGCCCAGCGGCACGGCGAACAGGGTGTCCGTGCCGGCCAGCGCCTTGATCGTGGGCAGGTCCAGATGGTCGTAGTGGTCGTGCGAGATGACGACGACGTCGACCGGGCCCAGCGCCGCGAGCGGAAGCGGGGCCGGGTGCAGGCGCCTGGGACCGGCGAACGGGAACGGCGAGCAGCGCTCTCCCCAGACCGGGTCGAACAGCACGCGCTGCCCGTCGATCTCCGCGAGCACGCTGGAGTGGCCCATCCAGGTCACCCTGAGCCCGCTGGCGGGCGGCTCGGCGAGGTCGGCCAGGGTCGTGGCGTGCACGGGCACGGTGCCCGCCGGGGAGCGGCGGGGGCGCTGCTCCTTGTCGAAGAAGACCTTGGCGAAGTCGAGGGCCGAGCCCGAGGGGCGGGTCCGCGCCGGGCCGCCGGGGTTCACGAAGACCCCGTCCTTGTAGTGCGGCGATCTGCGGATGCGCGCGAGGCGCTCACCGCGGGGATCCGCACCGAAGGCCTCGGGCTGCAGAGCGCGGAGCCCGGAGCTCAGGGAACGGAAACCGGACACGGTACCTCCAGGTGGAGTCGCTGAGGCATTCCATTATGGTCGCCGCCCGCGACAACGCGTTGACAGGCCCCGCCGCCGCTCCCGATACTGACCCACCGTTCAGTTGCCACCCCCGGTCGAGGAGCCCGAGTGACCTCACCCTTCCTGTCCCTCACCTGGACCGACCACCTCACCGGCCGCCGGGGCTTCCTGGTCGTCGACCGGCTCGTGCGCGGCGTCTGCAGCGGCGGCCTGCGCATGCGGGCGGGCTGCACCCTGGACGAGGTCGCCGGACTCGCCCGCGGCATGAGCCTCAAGGAGGCCCTGCACTACGACCCCGCGGCGCGCTACGTCCCGCTGGGCGGCGCCAAGGGCGGCATCGACTGCGACCCCCGCGACCCGGAGGCCTACGGGCTCCTGGTGCGCTACCTGCGGGCGATGCGCCCGTACGTGGAGAGCTGCTGGACCACCGGCGAGGACCTGGGACTGACCCAGGACCTGGTGGACCGTGCCGTCGCGGAGGTGGGGCTGGTGTCCTGCGTGCAGGCGGTGCACCCGCTGCTCGACGACGAGGCGGCCGCCCGGGCCCGGCTGGCGGCCGCCTTCACCGTCGAGGTCGGCGGCATCGGCCTGGACGAGCTGGTCGGCGGCTGCGGGGTCGCCGAGTCCGTGCTGACCGCCCTGGACCGGGCCGGGGCGGCGCACACCGGCGCCCGCGTCGCGCTCCAGGGCTTCGGCACCATGGGCGGCGCCACCGCCCGCTTCCTCACGCGCGCGGGCCTGACCGTGGTGGCCGTCGCCGACGTCAAGGGCACCGTGGCCAATCCGGCGGGGCTCGACGTCGAGGCGCTGCTCGCCGCTCGGGACGCCCACGGCGCCGTGGACCGGGGCGCTCTGCGGCCCGGCGACCGCGAGCTGCCGGACGACGCCTGGCTGTCGGTGGAGGCGGAGGTGCTCGTCCCGGCCGCCGTGTCGTACGCGATCGGGGTCGAGGAGCAGGAGCGGATCGGCGCTTGCGTGCGGTGGATAGCCGAGGCGGCCAACATGCCCGTCACACCGCAGGCGGAGACGCTGCTGCACGCGCGCGGGGTGAGCGTGCTGCCGGACGTCGTCGTCAACTCCGGCACCAACGCCTGGTGGTGGTGGACGCTCTTCGGCGACATCGGCGCGGACGCGCGGGAGGCCTTCGCGCACACCCGCCGGTCCATGCGCGCCCTGGTCGAACTCGTGCTCACGCGCGCGGAGGCCGACGGGACGACGCCACGCGCCGCCGCGCACGCGATCGCCGAACAACGTCTGCCGGTGATCACACACCGCTTCGGCACGTACGGCTCCGGGACGTACGACTCCGGGACACCGCGCCGGGCGTGAGGATTTCGCGTTCGGCGTTCGGCGTTCGGCATTCGGCGTGCGGCATTCGGCGTGCGGCATTCGGCGTGCGGCATCCGGCGTGCGGCTGCGGGGTCGCCGTGCCACGAAGCCGCCTCCCTCTCGTCCGAGGCCACGGACTAGGGTGTCCGCGTGGCGAGGGTCCGGTTGAGTGTGGCCGAGCGGCGCGAGGAGCTGCTGCGGGCGGCCATCGAGCAGATCGAGGCGCGGGGCGTGGCGGCGGTCAGGATCGCCGACGTCGCCGCGGCGCTCGGCGTGAGCAACGCCCTGGTGCTCTACCACTTCTCGACCAAGGAGCGGCTCGTCGCCGAGGCGTTCGCCCATGCCGCCCAGGACGACCTGGCGCATCTGCGCAAGCTGGTCGGCCGGCGGACGACGGCGCTGCGCCGGCTGCGCGCGGCCGTGCGCTGGTACGCGCCCACGGGGCAGGCCAAGGGCTGGCGGCTGTGGATCGAGGGCTGGGCCGTGTCTCTGCGCGAACCGGCGTTGCGGGAGGTGGCCCGGGGGCTGGACCAGGAGTGGAAGGCCGCCCTCGTCGAGGTCATCGCCGAGGGCGTTGCGGCGGGCGAGTTCCCGTGCCCGGACCCGGCCGGCTCGGCCCTGCGTCTGACGGCCCTGCTGGACGGGCTCGCCGTGCAGGTGACGTCCTACGACGGCGCGCTGTCCCGCGCGCGGGCGCAGGAGTGGGTCGACGAGGCGCTCGACCGTGAACTGGGCCTGTCCCCGGGAGCGCCGGACGCCTCGACGCGCTGAGCGGCCGGTCAGTCGAGTGCGTAGACCGCCGTCACCGTCGCCCCGGCCCGGATCTCACCCGGGGCGACCGGAACGGCGCCGGTGCTCGCGCCTGAGGTCTCCCCGGGCGGCGGCACGGGGCGCGGGTAGGTCGAGGCGTCCTCGCTGAGGGAGACCAGCGCGCCCAGCCGGCGGCCGCTGAGGCGGGCGTACTGCTCCGCCTTGGCGTGGGCGTCGGCGTGCGCTGCCGCACGGGCGCGGGCCTGGAGCGGAGCGGGGTCGGAGACGTCGAAGACGACGGAGTCGACGCGGGCCGCGGCGCCGGCCGCGTCGGTCACCGCCTGAAGGACCGCGCCGGTCCTCGCCACCTCGCGGACCGTCACCGTGAAGGACTGGGCCGCCTGATAGCCCGTCAACCGGGGGGCGCCGTCCGTGTAGTCGTGCAGGGGGGTGAGGGTGACGCTCCGCGTGTGGATGTCCCTTTCGGCGACGCCCTGGGCCCGGACGGCGGCCAGCAGCGCGGCGGCGGCCTGGTTCTGCGCGTCCAGGGCGGACTGCGAGGTCTTGGCGGAGGTCTCGACCCCGGCGCCGACCACCGCGAGGTCGGGTGGCGCGCTCGCACTGCCCTCCCCGGTCACCGTCACGGTCGCGGGCGCGGTCGCGGGCGCGGTCGCCGGCCCGGGCACGGGCGCGGAGGGAGCGGGATCCGGCGCGGGAACGGGAGTGGACTCGGGAACGGGAGCGGCCCCCGGGACGGGCGTGGGCTCGGCGTGCGCGGGCCGCGGTGCGGCCGCCGGGCGGGCGGCGAGCGCGAGCGCCGGGGCCGCGCCGAGCACCGGGACGCCGAGGGCGAGCAGACAGACGACGGCCGCGGCGACGGAGCGACGGGGAAGAGGCATGCGGGACCGGTCCTCGGGGTGTCGGACGTCAGCGGGGGGGGGCGGGTGCGGTCATCCCAGCACCCGCCCCTGCGCGCGCGGGGACGCCACTCCCGTCCGGTCACCTCACTGGTGGAGCGGCCGGCCGCCCGGGACCGACGGCCGGTCGCGCCCGTCAGGCGACGGCGGAGATCCGCATCCTGATGTCGTCCGGCTTCAGCGTGCCCTTGGCGACCACGTGGTCGCCGGAGGACTCCCCGCGCAGCCGGCGGCCGATCCACGGCACGAGGTACTCGCGCGCCCAGTGCACGTCGTCGCGCCGCACCTCGAGGGTGCCGCGCGGCGGGAGCACCGGCCAGGGCTGCTCCGGGTCGGCCGGCACCTCCAGGCCCAGGACCTGGCCGGCGCGCAGCGCCACGCGCGTGTGCCCCTCCGGGGAGAGGTGCAGCCGGTCGCCGTCCCAGGCCCTGCGGTCCTGGACGGACTTCAGGGACCACAGGTCGAGCACCGGACAGCCGTAGCGGTCGGCGACGGCGCGCACATGTCCGTTGTACGTGGCGATCTTGCCGCGCAGGTGCTTGAGCACGGGGACGCCACGGGTGTCGAAGCCGGTGGTCACCATGACGGTGCCGGCGACGGCGCTCAGGGCCGAGATCGCGCGCTCGAAGCGCTCGGCGACCTCGTCCGGGTCGGTGCCGGGACGGAGGATGTCGTTGCCGCCCGCGCAGAAGGAGACCAGGTCCGGGGCGAGTTCCACGGCCCTGGGGAGCTGGTCCTCCATGATCTGGTCGAGCAGCTTTCCGCGGACCGCGAGGTTGGTGTAGTCGAAGTCGCCTTCGGGCCGCCGGTCGGCGAGGAGGACCGCGAACCGGTCCGCCCAGCCGACGAAGGCCCCGTCCGGGCCGGGGTCGCCTACGCCCTCGGTGAAGCTGTCCCCCACCGCCACGTACGACCCGATCACTGATCTGTTGTCACTCTTCGAATCGTCTGCCACAGCAGTTCATGATTCACCTTCGAATGTGACTTACGCGACCGTAGGCAGGTGTTGACGGTCGGTGAGATAAGCCACTCCTAAAGAATTTGCCAACCAGGGAATAGGCGATCGCGCCGGGACGCCGTCGGTCCGCGACGGCTCCGCGCGGTGCGGGACCGGTGGCGTGCGGACAGCACGAAGGCCGGGCCCCGGATACTTCGATCGGTGGGGCCCGGCCTTCGGCTGCGTGTCAGGCGGGGTTGCCGGGGGGTCAGCCGACGGAGACGCCGTGCGCGCGCAGGTAGGCGATCGGGTCCACGTCGGAGCCGTAGTCCGGCGTGGTGCGGATCTCGAAGTGCAGGTGCGGACCGGTGACGTTGCCGGTCGCCCCGGAGAGGCCGACCTGCTGGCCCGCGGTCACGGTCTGGCCGGCCGAGACCGAGAGCTGGGAGAGGTGGGCGTACTGGGCGTAGTAGCCGTCGGCGAGCCTGATGACGACCTGGTTGCCGTACGCGCCGCCCCAGCCCGCGGACACGACGGTGCCCGCGCCCACGGCCTTCAGGGTGGTGCCGGTGGGGACGACGAAGTCCGTGCCCGTGTGATAGCCGCTGGACCACATGCTGCCCGACTGGTGGTACGGGGTGCCGACGACGGCCCCGGACACCGGCAGGACGTAACCGCCGGCGTTGCTCTCGGCGGCCTGGGTCGTCTTCGAGGAGGAGGCCGGCGCCTTCGACGCGGAGGACTGCGAAGCCTTCGACGAACCCGTGGCGGACTGCGACTTGGGGGCCGCGGACCGGGAGGACGACGAGCCGGACGGCTGGTGGGCGCCGGAGGCGGCCTTCTTGCCGATCGACAGCCGGAGGCCGGGGTGGATCAGCGACGGGTCGTCGCCGACGACCGCGCGGTTGTCGCGGTAGAGCCGCTGCCAGCCGCCGCTGACGTTCTGCTCGTCCGCGATCTTCGAGAGGTAGTCGCCGGACCGCACGGTGTACGTCTTCGCGGTGGCGGTCTTGCGGGTCGTCCCGGCGGCCTGGACGGCCTTTTCCGGGGCCGTCTGCGCGACGGACTGCGCGGACGTCTGCGCAACCGACCCGGGGGTGGCGGCGTGAGCGCCGGAGGCGCCCATCAGCGGCAGGGCGAGTGCGGCTCCGCCCGTTCCGGCGACGGCTATGGAGCGGGTGAGACGCTGGGCCTTGGGACGGCGGTGCTTACCCTTCGCGGGCATGACGGATTCCTCTCCGGCGCCTGCGAGGTGAGCTGTCGGGTGCGGGCTGGAGATGCCCGGCCGCGCCGAGGCGCGACTTGACCCCTAGCCTGTTCCGGGAACCGGAACAGGCGGTTGTGCCTGTGGGTCCCCCGCTCCTGCCATGCACGGGTGAGTGTGCGGGATCCGGGCGGTGGCAGGATTCGGCGTCCGTCCGGATTGGGGTGGAACGTAAGCGACCCGGACGCACGGAGACAAGCGAAGGTTGCACGGTTCACGCGTTTCTCTTGATCCCCGCCGGGCATCCCCCGTCACCCTGCGTGAAACAAGTGCCTCTCTCCCCCTCAAGGCACAGGAGAACCCTGCGAATTACGTGAACATGACGCACGACGTACGGTCACCGATATGACGCTGCTCACGTGACGGTGCTCCAGGTTCCCTTACTTCCCGGCGAGTTGGAACTAAGGCTTCAATTCGGACAGAAAGCTCAGATGCGACGCAGGCGGATAACCGTCGCATCGAGGTCGCCGCGCAGCCCGGTCCGCAGTCCGTGATGCAGCAGCACCGCACCCCGGTGCACTTCGCCCGTTTCACGGCATTCGTACGACGCCGTCGGGTCGAGTCCGCGCAGCCGCAGGGCGGGGACGGGCTCGCCGTACCGCTGGGCCTGCAGCCAGGCGAGGACGACGCTCTCGTCGCCGCGCACGTACTGCACGGCGCTCAGCCCGCCCGCCGGAGGGCGCAGCCGGTAGAGGTCGCCCTGCTGCACGAGCGGCCGGATGTCCTTGTAGAGATCCACCCAGCGACGCGCTTCGGCGAGTTCGTCCTCGCTCCACTCGGAGAGGTCGCCGCCGACGCCGAGGACCCCCGCCATGGCGCTGACGAACCGGAAGCGCAGCGAGCTCACCCTGCCGTTGAGCTGGGCGTTGGGGCTGTCGGTGACCCATGCGGCCATGACGCGCGCGGGATGGATCTGACTGAAGCCGTGCTGGATGTCGAGCCGGTCGAGCGGGTCGGTGTTGTCGGAGGTCCACACCTGGTCGGTGCGGCTCATGATGCCGAGGTCGACGCGCCCGCCGCCGCCCGAGCAGGACTCGAAGGCGACGCCGGGGTGGGCCTCCCGCAGCCGGTCCAGCAGGCGGTACAGGGCCCGCACGTGGTCGACCCACAGGCGCTGCGGATAGGCGTCGTCCGGCCAGCCGGCGTCGGTGAAGCACCGGTTGAAGTCCCACTTGACGTAGTCGATCGGGGCGCTGGAGAGCAGCCCGTGGAGCTGCTCCCAGAGGTACTCCTGGACGTCCTCCCGCGCGAGGTTCAGCATGAGCTGATTGCGGAACTCCGTACGCTTTCGTCCCGGTTGGAACTGCACCCAGTCGGGGTGCGCCCGGTAGAGGTCGCTGTCGGGGTTGACCATCTCGGGCTCGACCCAGATGCCGAACCGCATGCCGAGGGCGTGCACCTGGTCCGCGAGGGGCTTGAGCCCGTGGGGGAAGCGGTCGGGGTTGGCGTGCCAGTCGCCCAGTCCGGCGTGGTCGCCGGTGCGCGCCCCGAACCAGCCGTCGTCGACGACGAAGAGCTCGACGCCGATCGCCGCGGCCCGCCGGGCGAGGGCCGCCTGCTGCTCCTCGGAGATGTCGAAGTAGGTCGCCTCCCAGGAGTTGAACAGCACCGGCCGGTCCTGCTCGGCGTCCGGGATGACGTGCGCGCGCTGGTAGGCGTGCCAGGCGCGGCTCGCCCCGCCGAAGCCGGCGTCGCTCCACAGCCCGGCGAAGACGGGCGTGGTGAAGGCCTCGCCCGCGGTGAGGCGCAGCAGGCCCGAGTCGTCGTATCCGGCGCCGCCGGTGATCTGCACGCGCGCGTCGGGGAGTTGGGCGACGGCGATCCGCCAGGAGCCGGACCAGGCCAGCGCGCAGCCGTAGACCTCGCCGCGCTCCTCGGTGGCGTCGGTGTCGAGGGCGACCCAGGGCAGGTGCTGGTGTCCGGTGTGGCCGCGGCGGCTGCCGATGACCTTCTCGCCGTAGGTGAGCGGGGACCGCGTCAGCCGCGACTCGGCGGCCCAGCGGCCGTGCAGCTGGGACAGCCGCCAGGCGTCGCGCAGCGGCAGGGTCCAGGTGGCCGAGTCGGCGCGCAGCAGCTCCAGGGGCTGTGTGCCCTCGTTGCGCACGGTGGCCCACCGCTCGACGACGTCGCCGCGCATCCGGTAGTGCAGGGTGAGCGCGAGGCCGGCGTCGCGAAAGCGCAGCCGCAGCTCGTCGCCGTCGCTCTCGTGGGCCTCGAAGGCCCACTCGGTGCCGCGCCGCTGCTCGGTGCGCACGGACAGGGCGGGCCGCACGAAGCGGGGGCCGCCCTCGACCGGGTACTCCTCGTGCCCGTCGAGCGGGGCCTCGAAGGAGGCGCCGCGCTCCTGCGGCGCGAGCGCGGCGAGCGCCTCGGCGTCCGCGAGCGCGATGCGCGGGCCCCAGTGCAGATGGACCAGCTCGGCGGCCTCGGTGAGATGGAGGGCATAGCTGCTCGTGGGCCCCGAAAGGAGCCACGTACGGCCATTGTCGGCGATCTCGGGCATCAAGCCCCCACTTTCGAACAGGTGCGATCAAACACCGACATCATCGAGTGCGGTCGGCCCGTCGGGCAACCCTCGGCGACCCGACTCCCACCTGGGCGGACGTCCTGTGGACAACCCGTTGCCCCGGGTACCCATGTCGTATGGTCGGGGAGATGTCCCGTCGGCCACAGGAGCCGCGCCGACGGTGACCGACAGGGAGGGAGCCCCAGTGACGCAGCAGATCCCGTCGACCGAGCCCGAGCTGGCCGGCGTGCGCAACTTCCGGGACGTGGGCGGGCTGCCGACCGTGGACGGCCGGCGCGTGCGTCACGGCGTGCTCTTCCGCAGCGGTCACCTCGCGCACGCGACCGACGAGGACGCCGCGTTCCTGTCCGGCCTCGGCCTGCACACGATCTTCGACTTCCGCAACGCCGCGGACCAGAAGCTGGAGGGCCCGGACGTCGAACTGCCGGGCGTGCGCAACGTCAACCTGCCCCTGTCGGACCCGGCGGACGGCGCCGAGTTCTGGCAGATGGTCCGTGACGGCGACGTCGACCAGCTGCGCGGGATCCTCGGCGACGGCAAGGCCGCGAACCGGATGACCGCCTCCTACCGCTCGATGGTCAGGGAGCGGACGGCCGAGCACGCGCGGGTGCTGCACGCGCTGGCCGAGGACAGCCTCCCGGCCCTGATGCACTGCGCGGCGGGCAAGGACCGCGCGGGCCTGTCGGTGGCGGTGACGCTGCTGGCCGTGGGCGTGGAGCGGGACGCGATCCTCGGGGACTACCTGGAATCCAACGCCCTGCACCGCCGCTACAAGGTGCGCCGCAGTTCGGCCTCGGGCGAGGCCTACTCCCCCGAGATCATGGAGCTGCTGAGCCCTCTCTTCGACGCACGCGAGGAGTACCTGGCGGCGGCGTTCGAGACCGTGGAGGAGATCTGGGGCGGGTCCGACGCCTATCTGGAGCAGGGTCTCGGGCTCTCCCCCGAGACCCGCGAGCGGCTGCGCGACCGCCTCCTCGACTGACGGCGGCCGCGGGCGCCGCACCCCGCTACTGGCTGGTGCCCACCTCGAACAGCAGCCACAGGAACGCGGCGAAGAGGTGTCCGACGGCGATGTAGATGATCAGCCGGATCCAGAGCGTGCGGGGGAACTTCTCCTCGTAGTCGCTCATGACGTGGCTCCGTTCTCGGACGGGTTCGGCCCCAGGCACAGCGTGGCGGCAGGGCTCTGCAACAAGGTGTGGACGAAGAGGAGCTCGACGCCGTCGGGGTCCTGGGCGGCGATACGGTGCGGGGTCAGCGAGTCGAAGTGCGCGCTGTCCCCGGGGCCCAGCAGGTCCGTGGTGTCGCCGAGGCGCAGTCGCAGCCGGCCCTTCAGGACGTACAGCCACTCCTCCCCCGGGTGCACGCGCACGATGTCGCCCTGGGAGCCGTGCGGGACCTGCACGCGCAGGGCCTGCATCCCGCGGCCGGAGGCGCCGGCCTGCCAGTAGGTCCAGCCGCCGGCGCGGGTCGGCTCCATGGCGGCGGCGCGGACGACGGCGTCACGGTCGGCGACCGTCTCCCCGAGCAGATCCGAGACGGTCGTACCATAGACCCGCGCGAGCGTGAGCAGCATCGGCAGCGACGGCTGGCGCTGTCCGGTCTCCAGACGGGAGAGGTGCGCGGGCGACAGCCCGGCGGCGCGGGCCGCGGTCTCCAGGGTGAGGGCGGCCCGGCGGCGCAGGGCGCGCAGCTGGGGGGCGACGGCGGGCAGAGCGGCCTCGGCCTGCTGGACCGAGGGCTCCGGCTCGGGTGGGTTCATGACTCCATTGGAGGCTGGATTTGCCTCTGCGGCAAATCCCTTGCCTCAGAGGCAAACCGCCGGATCCCGCGGCCGAGGGGACGGAGCGTCCCCGCGGTCAGCGGTTGGCGACCGCCTGCTTCACCAGCGTCTTGCTGAAGTCCCACATCAGCCCGCCGCCGCTGTGCGCCTCGTCCATCACGGCGGTGAAGGCGTCGACGAACCGGTCCACCTCCGCCTCGCCGATGACCAGCGGCGGGATCAGCTTGATCACCTCCAGGTGGTCGCCGGAGACCTGGGTGAGGATCCGGTGGCGCTGGAGCAGCGGCACCACCACCATCTGCGCGAACAGCCCCTTGCGCGCCGCCTGGAGCACGGTCCAGCGGCTGCGCAGCTTCAGCGAGCGGGGCCTGCCGAACTCGATGCCGATCATCAGCCCGCGGCCCCGGACGTCGGCCAGCAGCTCGTAGCGGTCGGTCAGCGCCGCGAGCCGGGACTTCAGGAGGTCACCTGTCAGCCGGGCGTTCGCGACGGTCTGCTCGTTCTCCATGACGGCCAGCACGGCCAGCCCCGCCGCCATGGCCTGGGCGTTGGAGCCGAAGCTCGCCGAGTGCACCAGCACCCGGTCCATCGACGAGTAGACCTTCTTGAAGATCCAGTCCCGGCCCAGCGTCGCGCCCACCGGGACGTACCCGCCGGACAGTGCCTTGGCCACGCACACCAGGTCCGGTTCGACGCCGTCCTCGTGCTGGTACGCGTAGAAGTCGCCGGTCCGGCCGAGTCCGGTCTGCACCTCGTCCACGACGAGCAGCGCCTTGTGCCGGTGCAGCAGTTCCTGGGCGGCGCGCAGATAGCCGGGCGGCGCCTCGTGCACCCCCTTGCCCTGGATCGGCTCGACGATCAGGGCGGCGACGTCCCCCTTCGCCAGCTCCGCGGCCAGCGCGTCGAGATCGCCGAGCGGGACGGCCGTGTCGGGCAGCAGGGGCGCGAACCCGTCCCGGAAGCCCGACTCGCCGTTCACCGACAGCGAGCCCGTCGTGAGCCCGTGGAAGGCATGGTCGCAGTACAGGACCCTGGGCCGGCCCGTGGCGTAGCGGGCGAACTTCAGCGCGGTCTCCACCGCCTCGGTGCCGCTGTTGCCGAAGAACACGCGGTCCAGGTGCGGGCTGTGCGCGAGCAGCTTCTCGGCCAGCAGGCCGGGCAGCGGCTGGCAGTCGAAGCGGGTGAGGTCGGCGAGCCGGGCGTCGAGGACGTCGTGCAGCGCCTTGCGAACGACGGGGTGGTGGCGGCCCAGGCCCATCACCCCGAACCCGGCGAGCATGTCGAGGTAGTCGTTGCCGTCCGTGTCCCAGAAGTACGCGCCCTCGCCGCGCTCGTAGACCTTGTCGAAGCCGATGGTGTGCAGCATGCGCGGCAGCTGGTGGTTGAGGTACTTGCCGTGCAGCTCGTAGCGCTCGGCTCCGCGCTCGGCCAGCAGGGCGCCGAGGTCGAACTCCGTGGTCATTCCGCCTTCTCCTTGACTGGCTCCCCGGCCGGGCCGGCCGCGGCCCCGGCGACGGAGCCTGCGTCCCCGCCGGCCAGGCTCGCGCCGATCCGGCCGGCGATCTCGACGGGCGTGAGCCCGATGTCGGCGAGCACCTCGCCGCGTTTGGCGTGCGCGAGGAACTGCTCCGGGATCCCGAACCTGCGCACGGGCACGTCGACCTCGGCGTCGCCCAGGGCCAGCGCCACCGCCGATCCGACGCCGGCGGCCCGGCTGTTGTCCTCGACGACGGCCACCAGTCGGTGTCCGGCGGCGAGCCCGGGCAGGGCCGGGTCGACGGGCTTGACCCAGCGGGGGTCCACCACCGTGCAGCCGACGCCGCGGACCGCGAGCAGCTCGGCGGCCTGGAGGCACACCGGCGCCATCACGCCGACGGCCACCAGCAGCACGTCCGCCCGCTCGCCGCGGTGCAGCACGTCCATGCCGCCCACCCGGCCGACGGCCGGCACGTCCGGTCCGACCGACTCCTTGGGGAAGCGGACCAGCGTCGGCGCGTCGTCCACCGCCACCGCCTCGCGCAGCTGCGCGCGCAGCTGACGTGCGTCGCGGGGGGCCGCGATGCGCAGTCCCGGCACGACCTGGAGCACGGACATGTCCCACATGCCGTTGTGGGACGCCCCGTCGACGCCGGTCACCCCGGCGCGGTCCAGGACGAACGTGACGCCGCAGCGGTGCAGGGCCACGTCCATCAGCAGCTGGTCGAAGGCCCGGTTGAGGAAGGTGGCGTAGACGGCGACGACCGGGTGCAGCCCGCCCGTCGCCAGGCCCGCGGCGCTGACGGTCGCGTGCTGCTCGGCTATGCCGACGTCCCAGACCCGGTCGGGGAAGCGTTCGGCGAACCTGCCGAGGCCCACCGGGTGCAGCATCGCCGCGGTGATCGCCACGACGTCGTCGCGCTCCTCGCCGATCGCCACGATCTCGTCGCCGAAGACGGACGTCCACGACGGCCCGCCGGCCGGCGCGAGCGGGGCGCAGGTGAGGGGGTCCATCACGCCGACGGTGTGGAAGCGGTCCTCCTCGTGCGCGAGGGCCGGCTCGAAACCGCGCCCCTTCTCGGTCAGGCAGTGCACCAGCACCGGGCCGTGGAAGCGCTTGGCCCGCCGCAGCGCGGACTCGACGGCCCCCAGGTCGTGGCCGTCGATCGGGCCGACGTACTTCAGGCCGAGGTCCTCGAACATGCCCTGTGGCGCGAAGGCGTCCTTGAAGCCCTTCTTCGCGCCGTGCAGCGACTCGTAGACCGTGTTCCCGACGACCGGGGTGCGCAGCAGCACGTCCTTCCCCCAGGCCAGCACCTTCTCGTAGCCGTCGGTGGTGCGCAGGGTGGCGAGGTGGTCGGCGAGTCCGCCGATGGTCGGCGCGTACGAGCGCTCGTTGTCGTTGACGACGATGATGAGCGGCCGGTCCTTGGCCGCCGCGATGTTGTTGAGCGCCTCCCAGGCCATGCCGCCGGTGAGCGCGCCGTCGCCGATGACCGCGACCACGTGCCCCGTCCCTCCCTGCACCTGGCGGGCCTTGGCGAGGCCGTCGGCCCAGCCGAGCGCGGTGGAGGCGTGGCTGTTCTCGATGACGTCGTGCTCGGACTCCTCGCGGGAGGGGTAGCCGGACAGGCCGCCCTTGCCGCGCAGCTTGGAGAAGTCCTGACGCCCTGTCAGCAGCTTGTGCACATAGCTCTGGTGTCCGGTGTCCCACAGGATGCGGTCGGCCGGCGACTCGAAGACCCGGTGCAGGGCGATGGTCAGCTCCACCACGCCCAGGTTGGGTCCGAGGTGGCCGCCGGTCCTGGCGACCGCCTGCACCAGGAACTCCCTGATCTCTTCGGACAGTTCACCGAGTTCCGCCTCGGACAGCGCCTTCAGGTCGCGTGGTTGCCGGATGGTCTCCAGGATCGTCACGTCGGGCCCCCTCTCGGTCCGTGCCTTGCCTCAACTCACCGTCACGGCCGGTTTTCCCGTGCCGGCGGGGACGCCGGAAGCGACGCCTTCGCGTTCCATCTGCTCGGCCAGCTTCATGGCCTCTTCGATGAGGGTCTCCACGATCTTCGACTCGGGGACGGTCTTGACGACCTCGCCCTTGACGAAGATCTGGCCCTTGCCGTTGCCGGAGGCGACGCCGAGGTCGGCCTCGCGGGCCTCGCCGGGACCGTTGACGACGCAGCCCATCACCGCGACCCGCAGCGGGACCTCCATACCGGTCAGACCGGCCGTGACCTCTTCCGCCAGCTTGTACACGTCGACCTGCGCGCGGCCGCAGGACGGGCACGAGACGATCTCCAAGCCGCGCTGCTTGAGGTTGAGCGACTCCAGGATCTGGTTGCCGACCTTGACCTCCTCCACCGGCGGAGCCGACAACGAGACCCGGATGGTGTCGCCGATGCCCTGCGAGAGCAGCGCGCCGAAGGCGACCGCCGACTTGATCGTGCCCTGGAACGCCGGACCCGCCTCCGTCACCCCGAGGTGCAGGGGGTAGTCGCACTGCGCGGCGAGCTGACGGTAGGCCTCGATCATCACGACCGGGTCGTTGTGCTTGACCGAGATCTTGATGTCGCGGAAGTCGTGCTCCTCGAACAGCGACGCCTCCCACAGCGCCGACTCCACCAGCGCCTCAGGAGTCGCCTTGCCGTACTTCTGCAGCAGACGACG